>NZ_BAAANC010000001.1:0-490874 GCF_039529595.1 Kribbella lupini
CTGGCTGCACTTCTACAATCACCACCGACCCCACAGCGCCATCGGAGGCCAGCCACCCATCACCCGACTGACCAACCTCCCTGGACATCACACCTAGCGCGTACGGCGGGGGCGAACGGGCTCCACAGAAACCAGGTCGGCAGCGCGCGAAGCAGCCGGGGTGGCCCGGTCAGTATGACGCTGCCCTCCGCGGTGGCCTGGGCGAGCGTGACGATGCCCGCGAAGACGCGCATCAGCGCCACCGGCTCGGTGGTGATCACGACGTCGGAGCTGAAGCCGGGGTGCTCGGTGCAGACCGAGGCCTCGCGCTGGTCGAGGACCAGCCAGATCCGGGTCGGGTCGTCGCCGCGGTAGTCGAACTCGATGTTCACCCGCTGCCCCGGGAGCTCCTGCTCGTCGATGCGGCGTGACATCCACCAGGTCAGCGTGACCGGGTCGACCTCGCGCGGCTCCGGCTCGGTGAACATCCACCGTACGGCCCACTCGCCTATCGCCATGATCACCGGCTCGAGGTCGCGGCCGGCGGGCGTGAGCTGGTACTCGTGGCCGCGGGCGACGGGGACGCGGTCCAGCACGCCCTTGCGTGCCAGGTGCTCGAGGCGCTGCT
The DNA here is from genome assembly GCF_039529595.1 of Kribbella lupini. Classification (NCBI taxonomy): domain Bacteria; kingdom Bacillati; phylum Actinomycetota; class Actinomycetes; order Propionibacteriales; family Kribbellaceae; genus Kribbella; species Kribbella lupini. The sequence goes on from NZ_BAAANC010000001.1 coordinate 608, forward strand.
TGAGCAGCGTGCGGGAGATGCCCGGCAGGCCGCGGTCGATGTCGTTGAACCGGCGGCTGCCGAGGACGAGCTCGCGCACGATCAGCGGCATCCACCGGTCGGCGAGCACAGCGCTGGCCAGTGCCACCGGGCAGTACTGGGCGTACTCGCGCATGGCTCATTGTGCGCTCGGTCCAGGGTTTGTACCACCGAGGTCCAGAACCTGTACTAGGACGGGTGCGTGGTTGCTGGTGGGCTGAAGCCCTCAACCACCAAGGGGGACATCATGACCGTCGCATCCGACCCGATCGTGTTCAAGCGGACCACGCGGGCGCAGTGGGAGGACGCCGCCGAGGCGTGGCACCGGTGGGGGCCGGCGATCGAGGACTGGCTCGGTTCGGCCACCGCGACCATGCTGGAGGCGGCTCGCATCGGCGAGGACGATCGGGTGCTCGACGTCGCGGCCGGCGCGGGCGGGCAGACCATCGCTGCCGCGCGACTGGCCGGCCCGGGCGGTCGCGTCCTGGCGACCGACATCTCGCCGGCGATTCTCGCGTACGCCGCTGTGGTGGCGGCCGAGGCCGGCGTTTCTGTGGAGACGCTCGAGGCCGACGGTGAGGATCTGTCGGTGCTGGCGGAAGGCAGCTTCGACGCGGCGATCTCGCGGGTCGGGCTGATCTACTTCCCGGACCAGCAGGCCGCACTGCGCGGCATCCACCGGGCGCTGCGGCCAGGGGGAAGGCTGTCCGCGGTGGTCTACTCCACGCCGGACCGGAACGGCTTCTTCTCGATCCCCGTCGGCATCATCCGCCGGAGGGCCGAACTGCCGCCGCCGCTGCCCGGACAACCCGGCCCGTTCAGCCTCGGGGCGCCGGGCGTCGCCGAGCAGGCGTTCACCGACGCGGGGTTCCGGGACGTCACCGTCACGACGGTCGAGTCACCGGTCCGGATGGCCACGGCCGCGGACTGTGTGCGCTTCGAGCGCGAGTCCTTCGGGGCGCTGCACCAGATGCTGTCCCGGCTCGACGACGTCGGGCGGGAGGAGGCGTGGCAGGAGATCACCGAGCAGCTCGCGCAGTTCGAGACCGGGGCCGGGTTCGTCGGCCCGTGCGAGATGCTCGTCGTCACCGGGGCACGCTGACGTCGGCGCCGGCCTTCCACGGAAGGCCGGTCAGCCGGAGGTCAGGTCAGAGCACGTGCAGCTTGTCGAAGGGGGCGAGCACCCGCAGCAGCTTGCCGCCGCCCAGGTCGACCACCACCGCGTGCGTTCCCTCGACGGCGCTGATCCGGCCCATCCCCTCCTTGTCGTGGGAGACCCGGTCGCCCTCCTCGAAGGTCTTGATCGGCTTGGGTTCCCTGGGCTTGAAGGGACTCGTGGACAGGTGACGACGCGTCGTCGCGCGAGAAGGCTCCATCAGACCTCAAGTATGCGCCTAAACCATGCTTCGCGTCTCCGGCGGTCGCGCGGCACCCTGAGTTCGGGGGCGTTTTCCGCAGACCTCGGCGTCGTGCCGCCCAGCCCTACGGCCTCGCCGGAGCGGTGGCCGTTGCTCCCTGTAACGGCCTGTGCATGCGCTGAAAAGGATCGACGACTGCTGATCCGCGGGCGGCGGACCCTCGCCGATGCAGGCGGCGTACGGCAGCGTTGGCGCGAGCCTCACCAGCCCCGGCCAGAACGGAGACGCTTCGGCACCCGCGATGTCCTCCTCGGAGGAACCGGCCAACCTCATGAACAGCCGAAGCGCCTGGTCGCGGTCATCGGCGTCCAAGGCGACGGCGAGGTCGTCGACGTACGCCTGCCAGCCGACTAGCACGTAACGCCGACCGCGACGCCGTCAAGGCATCGCGGCCGGCATCGAGGGTCAGCAGCAGCAACAGGGGACGGCGGCGGACGGGGAGCCCGCGGAGGCCACCGGGGTGTTCTCGACGATGCGGACCACGAGGGACTTCGACGGGATGTTGCGCCAGTCGCGGAGAGTCAGCAGGTACAGGCCCGGCGGGAGGATGCCGCGGTTGGCTTCGATGGTGAGGTGTTTGCGGGTCCAGGTGGTCGTCGCGACGACCGGGACCTCCACCGAGCGCTGGTTCGGGTCTGACGAGTGGGTGACGGAGGTCAGGCGTTGCAGCGAGGCACCGGTGACTGACGCGGGGCCGGCGAAGTCGACCCCGTAGGTGCCGCCGAGCTTCAGGGTCGCGGCGACGTTGGTGATGGTCGGACGGGTCACGCCGGCCTGGAGGTACCACGGCTTGTAGATCTCGAAGCGGGTCTCGACCAGGTCCCCGGGTGGTGCGGTGGTGCCCATGGTGAGGACCGAGCCGTCCGCCAGCAGCATGCAGGAACTGTGGTACATGCGGGGCACGGTGGGACTGGCGAGCTGTTCCCAGGCGGTGGCGCCGGCCGGGAGCCGCGCTGCTTGCAAGCGTGGTTTCGTGTTGTGGTCGGCGCCGCCGGCAACGAACGCGGAGCGGTCGGGCAGGATCGTCGCGCAGCTGTGCATGGCGGCGAAGCCGAGGTACGGGCCGGTGGTGAACTTGTGGCTCGCCGCGTTCAGGTCGACGGTGGCGGTGGTCCCGGTGGTGCCGACTCCGCAGCCGCCGCCGATGAGCATCACCTTCTGTGCCTGAGCGGGGTGGAGGAGCAGCGTCGAGGCCTGGTCCCGGCAGTCCGGGTAGATCAGTCCGGGGATCGGGTAGTACGCGTTGGTGGTCCAGTTCCAGCATCCCGGTACGGCGCCCGCGCGGCCGCCCATGTTCGCGCCGAAGTAGCACAGGGTGCCGTTCTTCCTGAGCACCATTCCGGCGTACAGGGGGAAGATCCGGCTGCCGGGCAGCTTGCTCCAGGCGCCGGTGGTGGCGTTGAAGAGCTCGTTGGTCGCGGTGACCTTGCCGTTCGCGTCCAGCCCGCTGACGACGACGGGGTTGCCGACGGCGTTGACCGGACCGTTCGGGTACCAGCGGGCGACGCTCATCAAGCCGGTGGACGTGAACGTGAGGGTGGCCTCGTCGAACGCGTAGGACTCGCGGATCCCCGTGTAGTACAGGCCGCCGCCGGCGTAGCGGCCGGTGCCGCCGAAGAACAGCACCCGGCCGTCAGGCAGGTGCGAGTGACCTGAACAGAACAGGTCGATCCCGGCCGGCATGGGGATCTCCTGGGGACATGTCCCCGGGGTGGTGGGATCCCACAGCCAGGTCTTGAAGACCTTCTGATCGAAGAACGTCCTGCTGTTGCCCGATCCGGCGGTCATCAGGATCTTGCCGGACTTCAGCATGCTGGCGTGGATCGGATTGACCTTGTAGTCGTTGACGGTGCAGTCGGCGACCACCGACCACGACCCGGCGGTCGCAGCCGCGGCGGCCTGCCGGGTGGCGCGCACCGGTTCCTTCTCGGCGGTGGTGTGGACGTGCTCGGGCGAGTAGGCGCCGTTCGGGTCCGTCAGCATGCGGCTGATGCACGCCCCGAGGTCAGCGGCCGGGGTCGTGTTGCAGGTGACGCCTCGGCTGGTCGGCGCTGGAGCCGCTGGTGGCGGAACGACGGCCTCTTGGACGGCGGAGTTGGCGGTCCCGGCGCTGAGCATCGAGACGAGCACGGCCAGGGCGGCGACGGCGGCCGCGCTCCGTTTGTGGTGGCGCGCCGGCCAGTGACTTCCCCCGGCAGGCTTGTTGTCCGAGGCAACGGCTTTGTACTGCGGGCAGGCAGGAGCCAATCGTTTGTTCATGTGGTGCCCCCATAACGCTGACGCCGAGACCTCGGCTAATCAGCACGATGCGGGCGAACCGCCAGATGTTGCGATGAGGTGGAGGTTGCGCCTGGAGCGGTCTATTCCACAAACGGGCCCCACGGCCCGGCGGCGCAGTATGCCAAAACGGGCATACGCCCGCTCACAGCTGGCGCGCCCGGCAGGATTCGAACCTGCGACCAACGGATTAGAAGTCCGACGCTCTATCCAGCTGAGCTACGGGCGCATGTGCCGGTGGCACGGGGAAGAGTGTCTCAGATCGGGGGTCGATCACGCTCGTGGGTTCCCCGGTGCGGCGTGACGGGGCGTACGGCGTACGGGACAGCGGGTGGAGAAGTACACGCCTGTCGTTCCATCCCGGTAACGCCGAGTGGCCGGTTCTGCCGTGCCGACGGGACTCCAACTAGGCTGCGGGCATGAGTTACCCCTCAGGAGGCCCTGCCGACGCGCCGCAACCGGTGGCGAGCGGCTCGGTCGGCGCGCCGTACCCGCAGCCGAACACGCTGGGACCGCACCCGGTCCCGGGTCAGCGGCGCAACCGCGGCCTGCTGATCGGCATCGTGATCGCGGTCGTGTTCGCGATCGCCGGGCTGCTGATCTTCGGCATCGTGGCCAAGTCGGTCGGCTCGACCGGCTTCGCCTGGGGGATGGGACTCGCGTTCGTCCCGATCCTGGTCATCATCCCGCTGTACCTGTGGCTGGACCGCTACGAACCGGAGCCGCTCAAGTACCTGGTCTTCGCGCTCTGCTGGGGCGCGTTCATCGCGACCCTGGCCGCGATCTTCATCAACACCCGCGCCGCGGACCTGCTGCACGAGACGACCAGCGGCGGCAGCCGGGCCGCGGTCTTCGTGGCGCCGCCGGTCGAGGAGTTCGCCAAGGGCTCGGTGATCCTGCTGCTGGCGCTGGTGCGGAAGAAGGAGTTCGACGGGATCATCGACGGACTCGTGTACGCCGGCATGGTCGGCATCGGGTTCGCCTTCACCGAGAACATCCTGTACTTCGGCCGGATCTTCGACCAGCTCTCCGAGGAGGGCGGCAACGCGGCCGGCGTGAAGGGCGTGCTCGGGCTGTTCATCCTGCGCGGCGGGCTCTCGCCGTTCGCGCATCCACTCTTCACCTCGTTCACGGCGATCGGCATCGGGATCGCGGTCAGGCACCGCAGTACGGCGGTCCGCTTCCTCGCGCCCGTGGTCGGCTACCTGAGCGCCGTGCTGCTGCACGGACTGTGGAACGGCGGCGCGAGCTGGGCCGGCGGGAGCGGCTTCCTGACCGTCTACCTGTTCCTGATGGTGCCGCTGTTCCTCGCGATGCTGGTCTTCGCCCTGGTGATGCGTTCGCGCGAGGGACAGATGATCGCGTCCCGGCTGTACGACTACGTGCGCTTCGGCTGGCTGAACGGCCAGGACGTCCCGCTGATCGCGACGCTGCGCGGCCGCAAGGCGCTGCGCCAGAACGCGAAGCGGTACGGCCCCGAGGCCGAGGTCGCCGCGAAGGCGTTCCAGCACACCGCGACCGAGCTCGCGTACCTGCGCGACAAGATCGTCCGGCAGGTGATCGGCGCGGACGCGCTGTCCACCGAGAAGAAGCTGCTCGACGAGTTGCGGGCCCGCAGGCCTTCTGTTCCGTTCCCGCCGATGCCTGCGTTCGCCACCGCGGTCCCGGCGTTCGCACCCGCCGGGCCGGCGGTGCCGCCGTACGGCGGTGCGCCTGCGCCTGGGCAGCAGCAGGGCGCGCCGGGGTATCCGGGAGGGCCTGGGTACGGCGGGCCGCAGCAGGGTGGGCCGGCGTATCCGGGTGCTCCTCAGCAGCCGGCGTATCCGGGCGGGCCTCAGCAGCAGAATGGGCCTGGGTACCAGGGTGGGACGCAGCCGAACGGGACGCCGTACCAGCCGCAGGACACGCCCCGGGGACCGGAGCAGGGCGGTGGTCCGGGGGTTCCTGGAGGACATCAGCCGGGTGGTTATCCGGACGGTCAGCCGGGGTATCCGACCGGCCAACCCGGCTACCCAGCGGGCCGGCCCGGTTACCCACCGGGACCCACTGGAAACCCGGGACCGCCGGGAGGATACGGTCCCTATCCACCGTCGCAGTGACTTGCCCCCCGTCCACGCCGCCACACGGGATGAAGATGACTTTGCTTCTGCGCTGTCCGACCGGGCACTCTGTGCTCGTGGACGGACACCGTGGCTGACATCAGGTCAGCAGCTGGTGAGGGTTCGGAGCGCTCGGATGAGCCGCAGGTTCCGGACCAGGCGGAGCCTGCCCGGATGACGACCGACACCGGTGCCAAGGGCAAGGGCTTCTGGCGCCGCCGCCGACGCAAGACCGACCCGGTCGAGCCCGAGCCGACGCCTGCCGTCGAGCCGAAGCCCGCCGTTGAGTCGAAGCCTGCCGCTGAGTCGACGCCGGAGCCGGCCGCGGACGAGCCGACGCCGAAGCCTGCTGTCGAGGCGACGCCGGATGCTGAGGCGACGGCGGATGCCGCCGATGCGCCGGCTGCTGCGGAGCCGAAGTCTGACGCCGACGAGTCGACAGAGGCGTCTGCCAAGGCGGCACCGGATGCGGCTGCTGAGTCTGCGTCGGAGGATGCTGCGTCTTCCGCAGACGAGCCGGCGGAAGGTGACGAGCCCGAGTCGAAGGACGAGGACGAGTCCGAGTCGGCCGCTGAAGACGAGGACTCCGAGGACGACCGTCCGGCGGTCGGCGTGACGTACGAGCCGGAAGAGTCGCCGGACGGTTTCCCGTTGGAGTACGGCGAGATCATCATCGGTCTGCCCAAGGGCGGCGAGGTCCCGGAGTCCGCGCGGATGGTCGACCCGCAGACGGTCGCGGCCGACGTACCGGAGGAGAAGCCGAAGAAGTCGGCGAAGAAGGCCGCCGCGAAGAAGTCCGCGGTAGTTGCCGAAGAGCCGGCAACCGAAGAGGTTGCTCCCGGCGACGAGGCCGAGACGCCGGTTGCCGAGGTGCAGGAGTCGGTTGCCGAGGAGACGCCTGCCGTCGACGCATCCGACGAGCCGACGACGCCGGACAGCGAAGAGCCGACGGGCGAGGCCGAGGACGACTCCGAGGAAGCTGTCGCCCCGGCAACCGCTGAGTTTGAAGAAGCCGCAGAGGCGACGGACGAGCCCGAGGACGAGCCTGAGCCGGTAGAGGCTGTTGAAGAGCCAGCCGCCGTCGCGACGGACGAGCCTGCCGCCGTCGCGATGGACGAGCCTGACGCTGTTGACGAGCCGACCGCCGTCGAAGAGCCGACCGCCGTCGAAGAGCCGGCAACCGTCGAGGAGCCGGCGAAGGCGGACAAGCCTGCCGACGAGACTCCGGCTGAAACTTCTGCAGCGGACGAGCCTGCGAGTGAAGAGGTCGCGGGGGATAAGGCTGAAGCTGTTGCATCAGTTGCGGATGAGTCTGTGGAGGAGTCGACCACCGATGCCGGCTCGGAGGCTCAGCCTGCGAGCGAACAGGCTGAGGCTGTAGACGAGTCCGGCGAGAAGCCGCAGGCCGACGACGTCGACTCGCCAGAGGGCGACGCCGACTCGGCCGAGGACGACGCCGACTCGACTGAGGACGACGCCGACTCCGATGAGGGCGAGTCCGGCGACGACGCCGCCGAGGCCGAGCCGGAGGTTGTGCTTTCGGCGGAGGAGTTGGCGGCGAAGGCGGCCGAGCAGCAGGCGGCGATGGCCTTGATCACCGCGCTGATGAAGCTGCGCGGGGCGCTTGCCGACAGCAAGCTTCCGCTCGACGTGGTGGGAGCCGACGAGGCCCGCCAGCAGCGGAAGGCGATGCTCGACCAGCTCGACGACTACGTTCTCCCGCGCCTCGTGCAGCTCGAAGCGCCGGTCCTCGCGGTCGTCGGCGGGTCCACCGGCGCCGGCAAGTCGACGCTGGTCAACAGCCTGATCGGCCAGGTCGTCAGCGAGCCGGGCGTACTGCGCCCGACCACCAGGTCCCCGGTGCTGATCCACAACCCGGCCGACGCCGAGTGGTTCGCGGGCGACCGCGTCCTGCCCGGGATGGCACGCTCGAGCGGCGACAGCCCGGGCGGCACGGAGGACCCGGGCCAGATCCGATTGGTTGCCGCTGACACCATTCCGCGCGGCCTCGCCGTACTGGATGCCCCGGACATCGACTCCGTCGTCGAGGCCAACCGTGACCTCGCGACGCAGTTGCTCGCGGCCGCGGATCTCTGGCTGTTCGTGACGACCGCCGCCCGGTACGCCGACGCGGTGCCGTGGGAGTTCCTGCAGAGCGCCTCGGACCGCAGTACGGCGGTTGCCGTCGTCCTGGACCGTGCCCCGGCCGACACCATCGACGACATCACCGGGCACCTGGCCCAGATGCTGCTCGAGCGTGGACTCGGCGACTCGCCGCTGTTCAGCATCAAGGAGACCGTGGTCGACGACCGCGGCATGCTGCCGACCGAGACGGTTGCCTCGATCAAGGACTGGCTGATCGACCTGGCCGCCGACGCGGAGGCCCGTTCGGCCGTCGTACGGCGGACGCTGCAGGGCGCGGTCACCGCGATGACGAAGAAGACGCCGGCCTTCTCGAAGGCGGTCCGGGACCAGGCCGACACGTTCGTCGAGCTGCGCGCGAACGCCGAGACGGCGTACGAGCGGGCCGTGAAGGACATCGCGAAGGCGACCCAGGACGGCACGATGCTGCGCGGCGAGGTGCTGGCGCGCTGGCAGGAGTTCGTCGGGACCGGCGAGCTGCTGAAGGGCCTGCAGACCAACGTCGGACGGATGCGCGACAAGGTCCGTGCGTCGATCGTCGGCAAGCCGCCGCCGACCCGCGATCTCAACGACGCCGTCGAGTCCGGGCTGGAGTCGCTGCTGCGCGAGCACGCGGAGGCCGCGGCCGAACGGGCCGAGGAGTCGTGGCAGTCGACAGCGGCCGGACGGCAGTTGCTGGCCGCCGGTGAGCGCGACCTGGGCCGGATGTCGAAGGACTTCCCGGCGGCCGCGAGCCGCGCGGTGCGCGAGTGGCAGGGCTACGTGCTCGACCTGGTTCGCAAGGAGGGCGCGGACAAGCGGTCGACGGCGCGCATCCTGGCGTACGGCGTGAACGGGCTGGGCCTGTCGCTGATGGTCGTGATCTTCGCCAGCACCGCGGGCATCACCGGCGCCGAGGTCGGCGTCGGCGCGGGCACCGCGGTGGTCGGCCAGAAGTTGCTGGAGGCGGTGTTCGGCGACCAGGCCGTGCGGTCCCTGGCGGCGAAGGCCCGGCAGGATCTCGAGGATAGGGTTCATGCCCTGATGGATGCCGAATTCGCCCGCTACCTGGCTGTGCTCGACCAGCATCCGGTCGATCCCGAAGCACCCAGGCAACTGACCGAGGCCGCGCGCGCGGTGGAGGACTGCACGTGACGGGAATTGTGGATACGGTCAAGGGCCTGGTACGCGGCTCTTCCGATGTCCTGACCAAAATCGAGGCGCTGGAGGACGCGGCCGAGGCCGGCAAGGGCCGCCTCGACCAGGTGGTGCTCAGTGAGGCCGAGCAGATCGTCGACCGGGCCGGGCAGCGGCTGCGGATGTCCGGCGACCTGACGGTGGTCGCGCTGGCCGGTGCCACCGGTTCCGGCAAGTCGTCGCTGTTCAACGCGCTGACGGGGCTGGACCTGGCCGCGATCGGAACGCGCCGGCCTACCAGCTCGATGCCGCTGGCCTGTGTCTGGGGTGAGGAGCCGGCCGGTGAGGTGCTGAACTGGCTGGGCATCCCGCGTCGGCACCAGGTGCAGCACCGCAGCTCGCTGGAGGAGGCGCAGTCCGAGGACCTGGACGGTCTGGTCCTGCTGGACCTGCCCGACCACGACTCGACCGAGGTCGAGCACCGGTTGATCGTGGACCGGCTGGTCGAGCTGGTGGACCTGCTGATCTGGGTGGTCGACCCGCAGAAGTACGCCGACGCCGCGCTGCACAACCGCTACATCAAGCCGTTCGCGTCGCACTCGTCGGTGATGGTGTTCGCGCTGAACCACATCGACAAGCTCACCGAGGAGCAGCGCAAGAGCTGCCTGACCGACCTCGACCGGCTGCTGAAGTCCGACGGGCTGAAGAACCCGACCGTCGTCGGTACGTCGGCGGTCAGCGGCGACGGCCTGGCCGAGATGCGCGGCCTGCTGGTCAAGCGGGTCAGCAACAAGCGCGCCGCGCGCGAGCGGCTGGCGGCCGACGTCGACCGCGTCGCGGACCGGATGGCCAGCCAGTGCGGTACGGCGAAGACGCCGGAGATCGCCAAGTCGGACGTCACCGAGCTGGTCGACGCGCTGTCGGACGCTTCCGGCGTACCGGTTGTGGTCGATGCCGTCCGGCGGTCGTACCTGCAGCGTGCCCGGGCCGCGACGGGCTGGCCGGTGACGAAGTGGCTCGGCCGGTTCCGGCCCGACCCGCTGCGGCGCCTGCACCTGGACGGCGGCGCCCGCCAGCAGGGCAAGGCGGCTCGCAAGTCAGCGTCGAACGAGGTGTCGATCGCCCGCTCTTCGTTGCCTGCGGCAACGCCGGTGCAGCGGGCCCGGATGGACACCGCCGTACGGACGATCACGAACAAGGCGGCCGAGGGGCTGTCGCGGCCGTGGGCGGACTCGGTGCGTTCGGCGGTTCGCAAGCGCGAGGAGTCGCTGGGCGACGAGCTGGACCAGGCCGTTGCGCGTACGGATCTCGGCGCGACGTCGACGCCGGGCTGGTGGGGTGCCGCGCGGTTCCTGCAGTGGCTGCTGTTCCTGGTGGCGCTGGGTGGTGCGGTGTGGCTGGCCGTCCTGGCGGTCTTCGGGTACCTGCAGCTCGAGGATCCGCCGCTGCCGCGGTGGAACGGGATCCCGTACGCGACGCTGATGCTGATCGGCGGGGTCGTGATCGGCGTACTGGTGTCGCTGGCGTGCCGGCTGTTCGCCACGAACGGCGCGAACCGGCGGGCCCGCCTGGTCGCGCGGGCGCTGCGGGCCGAGCTGGAAAAGGTTGCCGACAGCCACGTTGTCGACCCGGCCCGGACCGAGCTGGACGCGTACACGGTCTGCCGCGACAAGCTGGCGGTCGCGCGGCGCTGAGGTTGGCGGTCGTCGTACTGGCGCGCGGTCGTGCCGGCGGGGCGTCGTGCTGGTGGGACCTTGACCACGAAACCGGGACTGTGAACAGGTCATAGCCTGTTCGCAGTCCCGGTTTGTTGTTCAAGGTCCCCGTTGTGGGCGGGGGCTACTGCTGCGGCGGGTCCTCGGGGACGTACTGGGCCGTCGCGACCGCGATCGCCTCGTCGAGCTCCTGCTCGGTGGTCGTGCCGGAGGCGCGGACGACCTCGATCCACGCCTTGAGGCAGGCCTCGTTGTAGTCGACGACCTCGGGGGAGTTGGCCATCTCGACCGGGTCGGCGTCCTCGGGGAGATCGCCGTCCAGGTAGAGCCCGAGGCCGGCGATCGCGCCGTCCCAGCCCGGGCCGACGTACAGGGCGCCGGCGCCGCCGGGAGCGGGCGGGCCCTCCATCGAGTGCTCGAGCTCGAACTCGGTGGTGTCACCGGTGCCCGGCGTCAGCCGGACCTCGAGCAGGCTCGTCGGTCCGCCGAAGCTGACCTTGTAGCGCTGGGGCGGCTCGCACTCGAGGATCTCGCCGCCGGCGTTGCCCTGGATCTGGAAGCTGCCGCCGATCTTGAGCTCGCCTGTGACGGGGGAGAACCAGCGCGCCATCCGCGCCGGGTCGGTGAGCGCGTCCCAGACCTCGTCGGGCGTTCCCTGGTAGGTACGGCGCATCCGCACCGTCGCCGTCTCGCCGGTCCGGGTGACCTCGCGCTGGACCGCGGTGATGTGTTCCAGGATGTCCATCGGTGTGCTGCCGCCTCTCGTGAAGTACTTGCCGGGGTCCAGAATGCCGGGGTTGGCTTATATAAGTCAAGGCTAAGGCTTGGGGGTTGTCCCCAGGCCGGAAGTTCGTTTTCGCGGCGGGCCCGGTCGCGGGCATCTTCTCTGGTGACAGCACATCCGCGATCGGAGGAATCATGAGCAATGACGCGTACCTGACCCTGACGGGCTGGGTCGGCAGTGACGTCGAGCTGAAGAAGCTGGACGGCGGTGCGACGGTGGCGTCGTTCCGGATCGGATCGACGCCGCGCAGCTTCGACAAGAACCAGAACACATGGGTGGATCGCCCGACCACGTGGTTCACCGTCGACTGCTGGCGTTTGCTGGCCCAGAACGTCGCCGACTCGATCAACCGCGGCGATCCCGTCGTGGTCTACGGCCGCCTCAGGACCAGCGAGTGGACCGAGAACGGCGAACCACGCTCCCGCACGCTGATCGAGGCCTTCTCGGTCGGCCACGACCTGTCCCGCGGTACGACGACCTTCCGCAAGCAGTTGCCGCAGGGGCTCGCAGCGCAGCCTTCACCGTTCGACGACCTCCCGGGCGAGGCGAACCCGTTCAGCGCCGAGGAGGCCGCGTGAGAAGTGGACTGTTCGGGAACGGCCGGGGCAGGGTGAGCGGGTGACTGAATTCGTCAAGGAGAACCTGACCGGTGCGCGGTTCGAGGATGTCTACCTGACCGGAGCGAGCTTCCACGACGTCGACCTGTCCGGGGCGCGATTCCAGCTGGTCGACCTGAGTGGCGTCACGATCCGGGGTGCCGCGCTGGTGAACGTCGAGATCGACGCCCAGATCGAGAATTTGCGGATCAACGGCGTCGACGTCGTACCGCTGGTGGAGGCGGAGCTGGATCGACGGCAGCCCGATCGGGCCAAGATGCGGCCGGTGGATGCCGACGGCTATCGGGAGGCGTGGGCTGCTCTCGAACGGCTGTGGGCGGAGACGGTCGACCGGGCGCGGGCGTTGCCGCCCGAGCGGTTGCACGAGCGGGTTGATGGCGAGTGGTCGTTCACCGAGACGCTGCGGCACCTGGTGTTCGCCACGGACGCCTGGCTGAACCGAGCGGTCCTCGGCGACCCCACGCCGTGGCACCCGCTCGACCTGCCGCACGACGAGATGCCCGACGTGCCATCCGTTCCCCGCGATCGTGACGCCCGGCCGGGGCTCGATGAGGTGCTGGAGGTGCGGGCGGAACGGCAGGCGACGGTCCGACGGTTCTTCGCCGAGCTCACCGACGAACAGCTCGCAACGTCGACAACGCCGGTACCGGATCCGGGGTATCCCGAGTCCGAGAGCTTCCCGATGACCCGCTGCCTGCGCGCCGTCGTACAGGAGGAGTGGCAGCACCGCCTGTACGCCGAACGAGACCTGGACGCGCTGATGGACCGGTGATCGCTGGAGGGCTTGCCGTGTCGGCGGTGGGTTGGGGCTCAGCTTGCGCCAGCGCGAGCTGCGGGCTGTGGGTGCCGATCAGTTGTCACCTGATCAGCAGGCGAAGGCGTACCGGGCCGCCCAGCGTGGGGAGGTGCATCCTGATCCGGTGATTCGTGCGGCCGCCCTTCGGATCGCCAGCCATCGGGTGACGGGAGCGGTGCGGCAGCGCAGGTTTCTCGTGGTGGTGGGTGTTCTGGTCGCGCTCTCGGCGGTGGTCAACTTGCTGGCGGGCAACGTGTCCAGCGCTGTTGCCGGGTTCGTCGGAGCGGGTGCGTTCGGAGTCGTCCTTCGGCAGTGGGCCACCGCTCGCCGGCGAGCGGCGGAGCTGGTGAGAGCTTCTGACGGGACCTGACCGGGCGGTGAGCGTGGGCGCCGGTTGGGATTGGGTGGGGGGCAGCGCATAGGCTCTGGAGCATGGCGGAATTCATCTACACGCTCCGTAACGTCCGGAAGGCGCACGGGGACAAGGTCGTGCTCGACAACGTCACCTTGAACTTCCTGACCGGGGCGAAGATCGGCGTGGTCGGGCCGAACGGCACCGGCAAGTCCTCGCTGTTCAAGATCATGGCGGGACTGGACCAGGCCTCGAACGGTGAGGCGCGGCTGGCCGAGGGCGCCACGGTGGGGATCCTGCTGCAGGAGCCCCCGCTGACCGAGGGCAAGACGGTCCTGGAGAACGTCGAGGAAGGTGTCGGCGACACCAAGAAGAAGCTCGACCGGTTCAACGAGATCAGCGCCGAGCTGGCCGATCCCGACGCCGACTACGACACCCTGCTGGCCGAGATGGGTGACCTGCAGACCGAGCTCGACCACCGCAACGCGTGGGACGTCGACGCCCAGCTCGAGCAGGCGATGGACGCGCTGCGCTGCCCGCCGGCCGACGCGATCGTCGACAACCTGTCCGGTGGTGAGCGCCGCCGCGTCGCGCTGTGCAAGCTCCTGCTGCAGCAGCCCGATCTGCTGCTGCTCGACGAGCCCACCAACCACCTGGACGCCGAGTCGGTGCTCTGGCTGGAGCAGCACCTGCAGAAGTACCCGGGCGCCGTCCTGGCGATCACCCACGACCGGTACTTCCTGGACAACGTCGCCGAGTGGATCCTGGAAATGGACCGCGGCAAGACCTACGGGTACGAGGGCAACTACTCGAAGTACCTGGAGACCAAGCAGGCCCGTCTGGTCGTCGAGGGCCAGAAGGACGCCAAGCGGCAGAAGATCCTGGAGCGCGAGCTCGAGTGGGTCCGGTCGAACGCGAAGGCCCGGCAGACCAAGAGCAAGTCCCGCCTGGCCCGGTACGAGGAACTGGCCGCTGAGGCCGAGCGCTCCAAGAAGCTCGACATCGACGAGATCAACATCCCGGCCGGTCCGCGGCTCGGCAGCACGGTGCTCGAGGTCAGCAAGCTGGAGAAGGGCTTCGGCGACCGCAAGCTGATCGACGGCCTGAGCTTCTCGCTGCCGCGGGCCGGCATCGTCGGCATCGTCGGCCCGAACGGTGTCGGCAAGTCGACGCTGTTCCGGATGATCGTCGGCGAGGAGACCCCCGACGCGGGGTCGCTGAAGCTCGGCGAGACCGTGCGGATCAGTTACGTCGACCAGTCCCGCGGTGGCCTGGACCCGAAGAAGACGGTCTGGCAGCAGGTCTCCGACGAGCTCGACTACATCAAGGTCGCGAACTTCGAGATGCCGAGCCGCGCGTACGTCGCGTCGTTCGGGTTCAAGGGCCCGGACCAGCAGAAGCCGACCGGCGTCCTGTCCGGCGGTGAGCGCAACCGGCTGAACCTCGCGCTGACCCTGAAGATGGGCGGCAACCTGCTGCTGCTCGACGAGCCGACCAACGACCTGGACGTCGAGACCCTGCAGTCGCTCGAGGACGCCCTGCTCGAGTTCCCCGGCTGCGCCGTGGTGATCTCCCACGACCGGTGGTTCCTCGACCGCGTCGCCACCCACATCCTCGCCTGGGAAGGCACCGACGAGGACCCGTCCGCCTGGTTCTGGTTCGAGGGCAACTTCGCGTCGTACGAGGCCAACAAGATCGAGCGCCTCGGCGCCGAAGCGGCTCGCCCGCACCGGGTGACCCACCGCAAGCTGACGCGCGACTGACCCAGGTCGTCCGAGTCTCCGGAGCCCCACCTTCCCGACCGGGAAGGTGGGGCTCACTCGTTGCACTGCTGGAATTCAGGGCTTCGGAACCCCGAGACCGCCGCGGTCGGCCTCGTGGCTGGCGCAATGGTGGCGTGGTCGGGTGCTACGACGCGCTCTGGGCGGCACGGGAACACTGCAGAAGCATCCGGGCGACGACTTCGGGGTGGGTGAGCATCGCGTCGTGTGGAGCGCTGAGAGCGTGGGTGGGGTAACCGGCAGCCGCACCTAGGCGGTCGAAGGGGTACGTCAGGGGCTCGCAGTAGAGAGCTGTTCCGGGAATCTGAGCGACCGCTCCGGTCAGGGTGGTGGGCTCGGTGAACGTGCGCAGCGCCTGAGGGAGTAGGCGCGCGGCGAGCCAGTTCGCGGTGGTGGAGTCGGTGATGCCGAACGCCGCCGGTGGGGGAGCAGGGATGTGCCCGTCTCCGGTCTTCTCTGCCGCGGAGCGGATCGCGGTCACGAAGGCCTCGGGGGCGAGGCTGAACATGCTCGCGCCGTCGGGTCCAGCCCATCCGTCCAGCAGGACGAGGTGGTCGACGGAGGTTGGGCGCGCGTCGGCTGCCTCCCGGACGACGAGGCCGGCGTAGCTGTGTCCGACCAGTACAAGCTCGTCGTCCGGTGGCACCGAGGCGAGGGCATCGATGACGATGCTCGCGTGGTCGTGCAGCCCGCGGTCGCCGACGGCGCTGAGGTCGGGGACGAGGGTACGGGCGCCGGCGCCGCGCAGCAGCGGCACGACCAGGTCCCAGGCCCACGGGCCGTGCCATGCTCCGTGGACCAGAACGAATGTAGTCACTTCGCGATCTCCTTCGTCGCCGTTCCGGCCGGGCAGCTTGTCTGCTGTTGGTCCGGACACGCCTTCGACACCGCGGCCGGGTGGTTTGTGACGCGGGTTCGAGTTGCACGGACGACGCCGCTCACTGGCTCAACAGTTTGCTTTGAGGCTTAACGTCAGATAATACTTAGCCTCGTGGCTCAGTATTTGGCGGAGGTCGACGGGGTGTTCGCGGCGTTGGCGGACGCGACGCGGCGGGACGTGATCCGGCGGTTGGGGCGCGGGCCGACGAGCGTAGGGGATTTGGCGCGTGAGTTTCCGATGACGTTGCCGTCGTTCATGAAACATGTTCGGACGCTGGAGTCGAACGGGCTGATCCGGACGGTCAAGGTCGGGCGGGTCCGGACCTGTGTGCTGAACCGGGAACGGCTCGCGCTGGTGGACGACTGGCTGGCCGAGCAGCGAGCGATGTGGGAAGAGCGCACCGATCGGCTGGAGAACCTGGTCGACGAACTGATGGAGGAGAAGCGATGAATCCGGAGCTCGATCTGCTGGTGGAGCGGGTGATTCGCGCGCCGCGGGCGGTGGTGTGGACCGCCTGGACCGAGCCGTCGCTGTTCGCGCGGTGGTGGGTGCCGGCTCCGGCGGTCTGCCGGGTGGACCGGCTCGAGGTACGGCCGGGTGGGGCTTTGGTGACGCAGCTGAGCGAGGACGGGGAGAAGTTCGTTCCGCATCTCGACGCGAGTTTCGTGGTCGCCGAGAAGCTGGAGCGGATCGTGTTCACGAACACGATCGACAGCGCGTGGCGCCCGACGAACCCGACGCCGATCGCGATGACGGCCGAGGTCACGCTGGCCGATCACGCGGACGGCACGGCGTACCGGATCGTCGTACGGCATGGTGATCCGGCCTCGCGCAAGCTGCACGAGGAGCTGGGGTTCGCCGACGGGTGGGGTTCGGTCACCGCGCAGCTCGCCGGTGTGGCCGAGAGTGAGGCGGCGGGATGAAGCTCGTGCTCACCGAGTTCGTCACGCTCGACGGGGTCAGTCAGGGGCCGGGGTCGCCGACCGAGGATCCGAGCGACGGGTTCACGCGGGGCGGGTGGCTGATCCCGTTCCTGGACGAGACGTTCGTACGGCGTACGTCGGAATGGCTCGACCTGGCCGACGGGCTGCTGTTCGGCCGGCGTACGTACGAGGCGTTCGCGCGGGACTGGCCGCAGATCACCGACCCGGACGATCCGTACACCGGCCGGATGAACACGCTGCCGAAGTACGTCGTCACCAGCACGCTGACCGAGGCGACGTGGGACCCGACGACAACCCTCGCCGGCGACCCGGTCGAGTCCGTAGCGAAGCTCAAGGCCGAGCCGGGTCGCGAGCTGCAGATCCACGGCAGCAGCCGGCTGGGCAACACGCTGCTGGCCGCCGGGCTCGTCGACACGCTCCGCCTGGCCGTTGCTCCGACGGTCGTTGGATCTGGCCGTCGGCTCCTCGACCACCCCGGCGCCCCCGTCGGCCTTCAGCTGAGCAACCACGAGGTGACGAGGACCGGATTGCTGCTGCTCCAGTACGACGCGACGGGCGCGGCCGAGGTGGGTGAGTACGAGGGAGTCGGCGCGTTCGTGTGACGTCGTCAGAGCGCGGCGGCCGGGCCTTGCGACGGCCCGGCGAAGTACGTGTACCTAGCTCGGCAGGGTGAGGATCTCTGCGCCGTTGTCGGTGATGGCGATGGTGTGTTCGCTGTGGGCCGTGCGGCAGCCGGTGGCGCTGCGGAGGGTCCAGCCGTCGTCGTCGGTGATGAGCTCGGCGGTGTCGGCCATGATCCAGGGCTCCAGTGCGAGCAGAAGGCCGGGGCGGAGTTTGTAGCCGCGGCCGGGGCGGCCGGTGTTGGAGATGTGAGGGTCCTGGTGCATCGTCGAGCCGATGCCGTGGCCGCCGAACTCGGTGTTGATCTCGTACCCGGCGTCGCTGAGCACCGTGCCGATGGCGTGCGAGAGGTCGCCGATCCGGGCGCCCGGCCCGGCGGCGGCGATCCCTGCCTGCAAGGCGCGCTCGGTCGCGTCGATCAGCGCGACGCTTTCCGCGGGCTTCGACTCGCCGACGATGAAGCTGATCGCGGAGTCGGCGGCGACGCCGTTCTTCAGGACCGCGAGGTCGAGGCTGAGCAGGTCGCCGTCGGCCAGGGTGTAGTCGTGCGGCAGGCCGTGCAGTACGGCGTCGTTGACGCCGGTGCAGATGTAGTGACCGAACGGCCCGCGCCCGAACGACGGCGCGTAGTCGACGTAGCAGGACTCCGCGCCGGCCTCGAGGATCATCGCCTTGGTCCACTCGTCGATGTCGAGCAGGTTGGTGCCGACGGTGGCGCGGCTCTTCATGGTCTGCAGGATGTCCGCGACCAGGGCGCCGGTCTCCTTCGCGCGGGGTAGTTCGGAGGGGCTGAGGATCTCGATCATGCGGCGCCTTTCACGCGTACCAATAACTATCCCGGCCATATTATCCCGGGACTAGAATCGGTTCATGGTCAGGTTGCCGCTCACCCCCGCGGAGGTCGAACGCGGGCAGCGCCTCGGCGCGCTGCTGCGGCTCGCGCGGGGCGAGCGCTCGATGCTCGAGGTCGCGCTCGACGCCCGGGTCTCGCCGGAGACGCTGCGCAAGATCGAGTCGGGACGCGTGGCGACGCCGGCCTTTCCGACCATCGCGGCGATCGCCGACGTGCTCGGGCTGTCGCTCGACGCGGTCTGGGCCGAGATCAGCCGGCCCGAGGGTGCGCCCGGGCGCAACGCACGGGAGTGGCTGGCTTCCTAGGGCTGAGGGTAGTGGCTAAGCATCGCCGCCGCGCGGTCGTGCATCGTCGTACGGAGCCACTGGGGCTCCAGGACTTCCGCGTTCGTCGCGAGCTGCCACAGCGCCCAGACGGCGTGGCGGGAGTCCTGGAACGTCGCCTCCATCAGCAGCCAGCCGTCCTCGGCGGTCTCCTCGGACAGTACGGCGAGCGCCGTACCGACCAGGTCCTTGCGGCGTACTGGGTTCACTCGCGCCAATACGGCGACCTGGTCGCCGCTGGTGCGGAAGCGCGTACTGCGTTCCTGCCAGGCCTGGCCGAGGTCGATCTGGTCCGGCCGTTCGGCGGGCTCGGTGAGCTCCTCGGCGTCGAGCACGCGGGACAGTCGGTAGGTGCGGTCCTCGCCTGACTTGGTGGCCAGCAGGTAGCCCTGCCCGCGGACGGTGACGAGCCCAACCGGGTCGACCGTGCGCCACTCCGGCGCCTGGTCAGCGGCTGCGTACTGGATCCGCAGCCGGTGCCCGGCCAGCACAGCACGCCGTACGGCGGCCATGACTGCATCGGGGACCTCCTCGGTGTCGCGGCGGCGCGACAGGAGGTCGATCTCAGGCTCGAGCAGCAGGCGCTGGGCCGCACCGGTGGCGGTGTCGCGGTAGCTGTCGGGGAGTGCGTCGACGACCTTCAGCATGGCCGACGCGAGCGCTGAGCCGAGGCCGAACGCCTGAGCACCACGCCGCGATCCGGCGACGAGCAAGGCGAGTGCTTCGTCGTGGCCAAGGCCGGTGAGCTCGGTCTGAAAGCCGGGCAGCAGGGCGAAGCCGCCATGGCGGCCGCGCTCGGCGTACACGGGTACGCCGGCGGCCGACAGCGCCTCGATGTCGCGCAGCACGGTGCGCGTGGACACCTCCAGCTCGCGAGCGAGCGTGGTCGCGGACAGTTGGCCGCGCTGGCGGAGCAGCAGCACCAGCGATACCAACCGGTCGGCGCGCACCCGCGAAACCGTACCGGAATACATGACCAAGGGTGTCGTGAATTGTTGGCAGGCTCGTCGACGGACATCAGACGAGTCGAATGGAGCTGAAGTGGCAGTGGAACGAACGGCGGTCAACCCGGTGACGTGGTCGGTGGGGATGGGCTTCAACCAGGGGGAGGTCGTATCCGGTCACACGCGGACGTTGTACTGCTCAGGGCAGACCGCGATGAACGCGGACGGCAAGCCTGAGCACGACGGTGACATGGCCGGGCAACTGGCGCTGAGCCTCAGCAACCTGGAGGCGGTGCTCGGGGAGGCTGGGATGGCGCTGGGGAATCTGGTGCGGCTCAACGTGTACACGACCGATGTGGACCTGCTGTTCCAGCACTACGGGGTGCTGGCGTCGAAACTGGGTGCTGCTCGGGTGGCGCCGACGACCACGATGCTGGGGGTGAGCCGGCTCGCGATCCCGGGACAGATGGTGGAGCTGGAGGGGACCGCGATCGCGTAGTTGAGCACCTCGCCGCCTCCAGCGAGTCGTTGGAGGCGGCGAGCTTTGCGCCTACATCAGCCAGTGCGCGCTGTGGCGGTGCTGGTGGTTGGCGAAGTCGTAGTCGTCGAGCGGGTCGCCGGCGTTCCAGGTACGAAGCAGCCGGTGCAGTTCGTCGCGCTCGCGTCGGCGCTCGGGTGCGCGGAGCTGGCGGATCTCCTCGGCGTCCGGGCCGAACCGGCCGTGCGGATGGCGGTCGGTGCCGTCGCTGCGCGCCGGTTCGCAAGTGGCGCGCGGGTTGAAGGCGAGGGTCTGCTCGACACATGCCCCGTGGCGGGGGTCGTGCTGGATCGGGTGGTTCTCGACGTGCCGGACCACCCAGTTCGGGCGGTCCTTGTCGGTGCGGCTCATGCATGCTCCCGGCATGCATCCGTTCGCGGCCGTTACCGCGTCTGGTCCCGGATGCTTAAGGTTCCGGGGCTGGGTGCTGGGTCATGCGGCAAACGGTACGACGGTGTGGTGCGGGTGGCGACGGGATTTGGTGACCGGAGGAGTAGCACGTCGATGCGTGGGCGCTGGCCCGGCGCCGAAGCAGGAGACAGCCCGACGACCTCGCCGCGCGGTAGTGCGCACTAAGCCCGCCAGCGCGCTCTCGCGGCCGCTAGGCCGCCCGCCTCAAGCGGGCGATAGCACGCGTATGCCGGGCGCCAGCACGGCCATTGAAGCGCGCGACAGCACGCGCACTCGCGGGCGCCAGCCCGGCGCTGAAGCGCGCGTCAGCACGCGCACTCAACTGGGTGGGCGGGAGCCGGGCGCTGGAGTGAGCGCCAGCGAACGGAAGGGCCCGCGTGGGAAAGGCACTTCTTTCCCACGCGGGTTCAGATCAGCGTTGGCCGATGTGTTCGGAGACGGCGTCGAAGACCCGGCCGACCGCAGCGAAGTCCTCGGGGGTGGCCAGGTCGACCAGGTTTTCGCGGACGCCTTCGACGTGGGAAGGGGCGGCCTGCTCGAGCAGGCTGAAGCCGGCGTCGGTGAGTTCGGCCCAGACGCCGCGCTTGTCGCTCTTGCACGACGTACGGCGGACCAGGTCGGCGGCCTCGAGGCGGCCTACGGTGTGGGTGAGGCGGGAGCGGCTCTGGTGCAGGCGGTCGGCCAGGTCGGCCATCCGCAGGCGCCGGTCGGGGGCCTCGGAGAGGCGGACCAGGATCTCGTAGTCGTTGATGCCCAGGCCGAACTGCCGCAGGTCGTCGTCCAGCTTGGCCATCAGGCGCGCCGTGCCCAGCAGGTACGCGCGCCACGCCACCTGCTGCTCGGAGTCCAGCCACCGGGTGCCAGTCGTCATCGTCACGGGAACAGTGTAGCGGGAATGTAGTTCAGATTTAAACCGTTAGAGCAGACATCTGGGGAACAGATTGAAATTTTAACTAACTTCTTGGGAGAGCCTCGTGAGCATCACCGGTACCACCACCCCGACGACCAGCATCCCCGGCCTGGTGGCCGGCACCTACGCGCTCGACACGGCGCACACCGAGATCGGCTTCACCGTCCGCCACCTGATGACCAAGGTGCGCGGCACCTTCCGGGAGTTCGCCGGCGAGATCGTCGTCAAGGACTCGCTGGAGGAGTCGACCGCGGCCGTCACGGTCGAGCTCGCCTCCGTGCACACCCGCAGCGAGCAGCGCGACGGGCACCTGCGCTCGGGCGACTTCTTCGACGCGGAGAACAGCCCAAAGATGACGTTCACCAGCACCGCGCTGAAGCCGGAGGGTGACGACTTCGTCCTGGCCGGCGAGCTGACCATCAAGGGTGTCACCAAGCCGATCGAGTTCGCGGTCGAGTTCCTCGGCGTCGAGCAGAACGCGTACGGCCAGAAGATCATCGGCTTCGAGGGTTCCACCTCGATCAGCCGCAAGGACTGGGGCATCGACTTCAACGTCCCGCTGGAGGGCGGCAAGCTCCTGATCGGCGACAAGGTGGACATCCACCTCGACGTCCAGGCCGCGCTGCAGGACTAGTCGGTAGGCCGAAAGGCCCCGGACCCTCGCGAGAGGGTGCCGGGGCCTTCGCAGTTTTCAGGCCTGGACCATCCGCAGCGCCAGATCGCCGTACAAGCTGCCGAGCGCCTCGGGCTTCGTCCGGTGCGGCGTGTACCAGCGCGCGACGTCGATCGACAGTGACAGTACGGCGAGCGTCGTACCGGGCAGGTCCTCGACCGTGAACGAGCCGTCCCGTACGCCGTCGGCCAGCACCTGCTCGATCTGGGCCGAGATCGCGCGCCGGATGGTGGCGACCTCGGCGAAGTGCTCGGGAGTCAGTGCGGCCAACTCGTACTGGACCACCCGCGCGATGGTGTGGTGCTCGGCGTGCCAGGCGGTGAACGAGGACACCATCGAGCGCAGCCGCTCGGTCGGAGAAGGCCGATCGCCCGCCTCCTGCAGTACGGCGAGCGCCGCCTGGTGCCCGTACAGGCTGATCTCGAAGAGCAGGCGCTCCTTCGAGGGGTAGTGCACGTAGAGCGCCGCCGGGGACATGCCGGCGCGGGACGCGATGTCGCGGGTGGTGGTCGCCTGGAAGCCGCGCTCGGCGAACGCGTCGATGGCGCCGGTGAGCAGCCGGCGGGCGGCGGCCGGCTGGACGTGTTCCCACACGAGGGGACTGGTGACTGCGGACACGTTGACACTCTGCACTGGATTCGCGAAGCTAAGCAAGCGCTTAGCCATCGGTGAGACTGATGGCAGCGGCGCAGATCACACCCAGACCACCTCGGGGAAGGACCCAGCGATGCAACGGATCATCTTCGGCGAGGACCACCACGCGTTCCGGGCCAGTGCGAAGGAGTTCTGCGACCGCTCGCTGGTCCCGCGGATGGAGCAGTTCCTCGAGGAGAAGACGATCGATCGCGCGGTCTGGCTGGAGGCCGGCAAGCAGGGCTTCCTCGGGCTCGACGTGCCGGAGGAGTACGGCGGTTCGAGCGTCGGCGACTACCGGTTCAACGCGGTGTTCGCCGAGGAGGTCTCGAAGGTCTCGGCGTCGCTGTCGAGCTGTTTCGGGATCCACTACGACTGCGCCGCGCCGTACCTGGTCGACCTCGGCACCGAGGAGCAGAAGCAGCGCTGGCTGCCGAAGTTCAGTTCCGGCGAGCTGGTCGCGGCGATCGGGATGACCGAGCCGTCCGGCGGGTCCGACCTGGCCGGGCTGAAGACCAGCGCGAAGAAGGTCGACGGCGGCTGGGTGCTGAACGGCTCGAAGACGTTCATCACCAACGGCGACATGGCCGACCTGACCATCACCGCGGCCCGGACCGACCCGAGCAAGGGCGCCAAGGGCATCACGCTGTTCGCGGTCGAGGAGGGCATGGACGGGTTCGCCCGCGGCCGCAAGCTCGACAAGGTCGGGCAGACCGAGTCCGGGACGTCGGAGCTGTTCTTCGAGGACGTGTTCGTCCCGGACGAGAACGTGCTCGGCGAGATCGACCGCGGCTTCATCCACATGATGGAGCGGCTGGCCCAGGAGCGCGTCGGGGCCGCGGTCTCGAACATCGCGCACGCCGTACAGATCCTCGACGAGACGATCGAGTACGTGAAGCAGCGCAAGGCGTTCGGTCAGCCGGTCGGCTCGTTCCAGTACAACAAGTTCCTGATCGCCGAGCTGGTCACCAAGGCCGAGGTGACGCAGGCGTACGTCGACAACGCGATCGTGGCGCACGACGAGGACCGGCTGTCCGCGGTCGACGCCGCGAAGGCCAAGTGGTGGAGCGCGCAGGTGCAGAACGAGATCCTGGACGCGTGCGTCCAGCTGCACGGCGGCTACGGCTACATGAACGAGTACCGGGTGGCCCGCGCCTGGCGCGACGCCCGGGTGACCAAGATCTGGGCCGGCAGCAACGAGATCATGAAGGAACTCATCGGCCGCGACCTGGGCCTCTGAAAGGAAACTGGGCATGCCTGAAGCAGTCATCGTCTCCACCGCGCGCTCGCCGATCGGCCGGGCCAACAAGGGGTCCCTCAAGGACATCCGGCCGGACGACCTGGCCGTGCAGATGATCCAGGCCGCGGTCGAGAAGGCCGGCCTGACCGGGGACCAGATCGAGGACCTGATGCTCGGGTGCGCCGAGCCGCACGACGAGCACGGCGGTAACATGGCCCGCCGCGTCGCCGTCCAGCTCGGGTGGGACAACACGCCCGCGACGACGATCAACCGGTTCTGCGCGTCGTCGACGCAGACCGCGCGGATGGCGTACCACGCGATCAAGTCCGGCGAGGGCGACATCTTCGTCAGCGCCGGCGTCGAGTGCGTCTCGCGGTACAAGAACTTCGGCTCGGCCGGGGTCGGCGACCCGAGCTCGTTCAACCCGGTCTTCACCGAGGCCGTCCAGCGGACCGAGAAGTACGCCGAGACCAACGACGTCTGGCACGACCCGCGCGAGGACGGGCAGCTCCCGGACATCTACATCTCGATGGGCCAGACCGCAGAGAACGTCGCGACGCTGCGCGGGATCAGCCGCGCCGACCAGGACGCGTTCGGCGTACGGTCGCAGAACCTGGCCGAGAAGGCGATCAACAACGGCTTCTTCGAGCGCGAGATCACGCCGGTGACGCTGCCGGACGGCACGGTCGTGAGCAAGGACGACGGGCCGCGGGCCGGTACGACGCTGGAGAAGGTCAGCCAGCTGCAGCCGGTCTTCCGCCCGGACGGGACCGTCACGGCGGGCAACTGCTGCCCGCTGAACGACGGCGCCGCGGCGGTCGTGATCATGAGCGACACCAAGGCGCGTGAGCTCGGGCTGACGCCGCTGGCGCGGATCGTTTCGACCGGGGTCAGCGGGCTGTCGCCGGAGATCATGGGCCTCGGTCCGGTCGAGGCGTCGAAGCAGGCACTGGCGCGGGCCGGGATGAGCATCTCCGACATCGACCTGGTCGAGATCAACGAGGCGTTCGCCGTCCAGGTGATCGGGTCGGCGCGCGAGCTCGGCATCGACGAGGACCGCCTGAACGTGCACGGCGGCGCGATCGCGCTCGGGCACCCGTTCGGGTCGACCGGGGCGCGGATCATGACCACGCTGGTGAACGGGCTGCAGTTCGAGGACAAGCAGTTCGGGCTGGAGACGATGTGCGTCGGCGGCGGCCAGGGCATGGCGATCGTGCTCGAGCGGTTGAGCTGACACCTGATCGATGGGACTGAGCTGATGGGTTTGAAGGGCCGTACGGCGATCGTGACCGGGGCGTCCCGCGGGATCGGGCTCGCGGTGGCGCAGCGGCTGGTCGCCGACGGCGCCCGGGTGGTGATCACCGGGCGGACGCAGGAGACGCTCGATCAGGCGGTCGAGTCGCTCGGCGGCGCGGAGAACGCGCTCGCCGTCGCGGGCAAGGCCGCTGACCCGGAGCACCGGGCGCAGGTGATCGAGTCCGCGCTGTCGACGTACGGGTCGGTGGACCTGCTCGTCAACAACACCGGGATCAACCCGATCTACGGTTCGCTGCTCGACGTCGACAGCGCGGTCGCCGCCAAGATGGTCGACACGAACGTGCTCGCCGCGATCGCGTGGGTGAAGGCCTGCCGCGACGCGTGGATGGGCGAGCACGGCGGCTCCGTGGTCAACCTGTCGTCGGTCGCCGGCCTGGCGCCGTCGCCCGGCATCGGCTGGTACGGCGCGACGAAGGCGATGCTCGCCCGCGTCACGATGGAACTGGCCGTCGAGCTGGCGCCGGAGATCCGCGTCAACGCGGTCGCGCCGGCGGTGGTGAAGACTAAGTTCGCCGGCGCCCTGTACGAAGGCCGCGAGGCCGACGTCGCGGCGACGTACCCGCTCAAGCGGCTGGGCCGGCCCGAGGACGTGGGCTCGCTGGTCTGGTTTCTGCTGTCGGACGAGGCATCGTGGATCACCGGCCAGACGCTGACCATCGACGGCGGCCTGACACTGAACGGCGGGATGGTTCAGTAGCGGACTAGAGCTTGGCGGCTGTTGAACTCGTGGATCCCCAGGTGTCGGCTGTGTCGGGGATGAGGAGTCGGTAGTCGTAGCGGGCTGCCAGGTCGAAGGATTCGGTCGCTTCGCCGCGGCTGTCTGCCGTCACGTGCTTGAAGGTGGTCCAGGCGGCGGTGCCGGGTTTGCGCAGTTGGAGTTCGCCGCGGGCGCCGGGCCATGGTTCGGTGGCGTACGTCGCGGGGTTGAAGCGGTGGATGCTGCTGCTGAGTGTGATTCGGCGTCCGTCGCGGCGGCTGATCAGGTAGGCGCTGGAGCCGAGGCGGAGGTCGGTGGTCGGCGCGTTCTGCCGCACGAGAGGGCGGTCGGTCTCCAGGTCGGTCTTGGCCCCAGCAGGACGCCAGGTCCACGTGCTCCGGGTCGACGACCAGGCGACGGTCGCGCCACCTGCGAGTGCGGCCATGGCGATGAAGCAGCCGGCGAGTGCTCGCCGCGAGCGGATGAACACGTGAACCCCCCAGGTACGCGAGGGGTCATTGGATCACGCTGGGCGGTCCATTCTCGTGGCGGCGAAGGTCTGGCGGAGCGTGACTGTGCCGTCTTCCGTCTCGTCCTCGTTGTGCCAGTCGAAGGTGGTCGGGGTGATGTTGGTGAAGCCCCAGCGGGTCTTGTACGCCGTGGGTTCGCGGGCCTCGAGGGTGATCCAGTCGTCGCCGTGGTGGCCGATGAAGGTCATCACGAAGGCGTGCTTGGGACCCATCCAGGTGGAGCGGAAGGCCTTCAGCTCCGAGTCGTAGAGGCGGATCGACAGGCCCCACTCGCCGTCGCCGTCGACCTCACGGCGAGCCCGGCTCGGGGTGATCCAGATGTCGGCGAGCGCGCGGCCGTCGAGCGCCCAGCCGAAGTGCCACTCGCCCTCGGTCCGGCGGGCGACCGCGCCGGACTCGTCGTACCAGCGGACGTCGAGGTCCCAGCTGCCGATCAAGGGAGCGAAGACCTGGAACGCGTCGGCGTACTCGGGTCTCGGGCCGTCGGCGACGAAGAGGTCGGCGAGGATGCTGCGCGGGTCGGTCATGGGCTTGAGGGTATTTCACTCCTGACGGCGGTGCCAGGAGTTTGTGCGGGCGGCCCCGGCCGTCCGGGACCGCCCGCCCAGCGGGTCAGCTGACGGTGAACGACCGCACCGGCGACACGGCGGTCGCGTGGTCGGCGTCGGCCTGGAAGACCGCGCGGTAGGTGTACGTGCCGCGCGTCGCCGGCTTGATGGCGAACGCGTAGTTGCCGGTCGAATTCAGCTTGGTTGACGTGATCGTCGTCCAGGTGGAGCCGACCAGACGCTGCAGGTACAGCGGCGAGCCCGGGTGCTGGGGCCGGACGTAGCCGTAGAAGTTGGTGGTCGCGCCCAACTTGCTCGTGGCCGGCGACACGTTCGACGTGATCGTCGGGCGGACCTCGACCGTGAGGTTGCCGGTCCGGGATCCGAGCAGGTCCGGCGAGCCGTTGTAGCCCCAGACGAACACCGTCGACACGCCGGGGTTGTACGCGACGCTGACCGTCCCGGTCGCGCTCGTGGTCCGCCGGGTGATCTCGCGCCAGGTGGAGCTGTTCTTGTTCCGCCCGTACAGCGAGATCGGTGCGCCGGCCACCGGGGCCTGGCTGTCGATCCGGATCACCTTGCTGCTCAGCGTCACGGTGCCGCCGTAGTTGATCACCGACGCGGTGGACGCCATCGACGTCGCCGTGCCGGTCAGCTGGGTGGTGACAGGAGCGCTGAACCGACCGCTGCGATCCTTGACGAACGCGCTGAACGCGTAGCTGGTCGCGTTCGCCAGACCAGTGGCGGTCGCGGTGCTCGCCTCACCGTTGTAGACGGCGGTCCCGGCGGTGGGTGACGCCGGCGCGGTCGTACCGATGGCACGCCGTACGACGACCTGGTCCAGGTCGGTGATCGCCGGGAAGGACCACTTCAGTGCCGCCGTGGTGTACGCCCCGGTCGCGTCGAAGCCGCTCGCCGGCGCGGGGTTCTCGTCGACGGTGCGGAAGACCGAGCTGAAACCGCCGGTGTAGTTCTCGGTCGTGACGCTGTCCTGGACGGCCCCGACCGAGAGCCGGTACGGCGTGTTGTCCTGCAGCGGCGCGTTCGGCGTGACCTTGGCCGTCCTCGTGGCCTCGTCGTACGCGACGGCGGCCGGTACGGCGTTGCCGGTCTTGCCGTTGAGCAGCCGGACGGTGCTGTTGGTGACGCTGCCGGGAATCAGGTCGCGCACGAAGGTGACCGTCGGGGTGGCGGTCCGGGCCACGCCACCGGCGAAGTCGGCCGGAGCGGCGTCGCGGATCCAGTAGTAGTCGGACGTGTTGGTCACCTGGGTGCCGGCGCCGACCGTCACGGTGTACGGGCGGCTGTCCCGCGAGCCGTTGTAGTTGCGGACGGCGATGTAGTTGTCGCCAGCAACGAAATTGACGTTGACCGAGACGCTCAGCTGCTGCGGGGTCTCCGGCTCGGTGTCGGCCTGGGCCCGGCTGAGGACCTGCAGGATCGAGTTGCTGTGCACGGAGACGACGGGAGCGAAGTTCTGCGCGCGGTTCTCCCCGTCGTACACCGGACCGGTGACGGTCACGCGGCCGACGCGGTCGGACGGTTCGGTGACCTTGTACCAGTCGACGTCGCCCTCCGGACCGATCACGCCACTGGCCGAGGTCGTCATCGGCGTCGCCCGGGACGCGAGGTCGTTGCCGTCGGGGCCGGCGCCCCAGAACTCGGGCGCCCAGGAACCGCCGAGCGCGTTGTACGCGTCGAGCACGCCGGCGCCGTAGAACGGGTCGATGCCGCGCGGTCCGGCGTCCCGCGCGGTCGTCTTCAGCCGGGCCATCACCTGCGCCGGCGTGTACGACGGGTACTTGTTGCGCAGCAGGGCCGCGACGCCGGCCACGATCGGGGCCGAGAACGAGGTGCCGCTGCCGATCCAGTACGGGTCGTAGCCGGGTTCGGTCAGCGAACGCGGCCCGGTCGAGGCGATGTTCCAGCCCGGCGCGGCGAGGTCGACCCAGTCGCCTCGCGTGCTGAAACCGGTCAGTGCCGCGTTGTTGTCGGTGGCGGCGACGGCGAGCACCTCCGGGTAGGCCGCCGGGTAGGACGGCGACTCGATCCCGGTGTTGCCGGCCGCGGCGACCACGACGACGCCCTTGGCGACAGCCTGGCTGATCGCGTCGTGCAGGACCGGGTTGTCGCCGTCACCGCCGAGCGACATGTTGATCACCCGAGCGCCCTGGGCCGCGGCCCAGTTGATCCCGGCGATGATCGCGGAGTCCGGGCCGTTGCCCTCCCAGTCGAGCACCTTGACCGGCAGGATCTTCGTGGACCAGGCGGCACCGGCCACACCGACGCCGTTGTTGGTGTTCGCGCCGACGATGCCGGACGTCATGGTGCCATGCCCGTTGTCGTCGTTCGGCGCGGCCCCGGGGGTGATCTCGTTGCGGCCCGCGAGAACCCGGCCCACCAGGTCCGGGTGCCCGGCGTCGATCCCTGTGTCCAGTACGGCGACCGTCTGCGTGCCGGCGCTCTTGGTGAGGTCCCACGCCTGCGGCAGGCGGACGGTCGACAGGTAGGTCTGGTAGCCGCCGTAGTACGCGTCGTTCGGAGTGGCGGAGATCTTGCGGATGTAGTCCAGGGAGGCGAGCTGGACGGCCGGCTCGGCCTTCAGCTTCTTGACCAGTTCGGTCGCCGGGCGGTCACCGGTGACGCGGACCACGTCACCGCCGATCGAGGCGCCGGCCCGGCCGCCGGCCTTGCCGAGGGCCTGGGCCCGGGCGGCCTTGGAGGCCCCGGACCTGAACTTCACCAGCGCCGCGTTCGATGCGGCGGCGGACTCGGCCGTGCGGCCGGCGACGGACTTCACGACGTACGGCTTGAACTGCTCGGCGCCGACCGACGAGCCGGTAACCGTGACCAGCGTGGCCGCTACCAGTGCAGCGGGCACACCGAGCCGGAGAAAATGAGCAGGGCGGATGGGTAACACGGACCCCCCCAAGGGTCTCAAGTGACAGATGCGGCGAAGTATGTCAGAGCTGTCACCGGTAGGGGTCGGACTTTTCGCGAAGCTTGATGAGGGCCTGCCGGAGTGCTGCGGCCAACTCGGGGCCGAGGTGCTCGGTCCACTCCTGCTCGACGCGGGTGACCACCTCACGCGCCCGTTCCGAGGCGGCCTGGCCCTTGGCGGTGAAGCGGATGAGTCGCGCTCGCCCGTCGGCCGGATCCGGGACGCGTTCGACCAGGCCTTCCTTCTCCAGCGCCGCGACCAGCAGGCTCGCGGTCTGCTTGGTGACCTGCGCCTGCTCGGCGAGGTCAGTGAGGCGCGAGCCGCCCGCGGCGATGCGCTGGGCGATCCGGGACTGGGCGACGGTCACCTGGTAGCCGGACTCGCGCATGGCCCCGATCACCTCGTCGTCCATCGCGCGGTACGCGATGAACATGAGCGTGGCCAGGTCCATGCGGTCTCCACCTCTTGACAGTAGTCAGCAAGGCTGACCAAGATGGTCAGTACTGCTGACGATTATAGGTGTGCGATGACCAGAGTTCCGCCAGTCAAAGTCGTTCGGGCAGCGACTGCCGTCCGGACCGCGCTGCAGAACCTCACACGGCGCATGGTTCCGCCGGAGATCGGCCTGCTGGAGCTCGCCTCGGGCTTCATGGGGACGCACGTCGTCTACGCGGTGGCCAAGCTCGGCATCGCGGACGTTCTGGCGGCCGGCCCGTTGTGCGCGGACGAGATCGCGGCGGAGGTGGGGTCGGATCCCGACGCCACCTATCGGCTGCTGCGGGCCGGTGCGATGTTCGGGCTGTTCACCGAGAGGTCCGATGGGCGGTACGGGCTCACCGGTCTGGGCGGCGGGCTGCGCTCGGGAACGCCGGGCTCGCTGCTGCCGGTCGTGCTGATGCTCGGCGATCCGCTGTACCAGGGCCCGTGGGGCCGGTTGGCCGAGTCCGTCCGGACCGGTGAGCCGGCCGCGGAGGTTGCCCTGGGCAAGCAGATGTGGGAGTACCTGGACGGCAACCCGGAGTTCGCGGCCACGTTCAACGACGCGATGACGCGGCTGACCGACCTGGACTGGCCGACCGTCGCCGCGGCGTACGACTTCACGCCGTACTCGACGATCGTCGACCTCGGTGGCGGGCACGGGCAGCTTCTCGCGCTCATGCTCGGCGCGGCTCCGAACGCCAAGGGGGTTCTGCAGGAGCGTGAGGCGATGGTCGGTGCGGCCGAGGCTCATCTGCGCGAGGCAGGCGTTGTGACCCGGTGCCGGATCGATTCGGGATCGTTCTTCGAGACGGCGCCGTCCGACGGCGATCTGTACGTGATGCGGCGGGTGATCCACGACTTCGACGACGAGCAGGCCGTCGCGATCTTGAGCACCGTACGCCGGCACATGCCGCGGAGGTCGACGCTGCTGCTGCTCGACAGCGTCGTACCGCCGGGCAACACCCCGCACTTCGCGAAGACGCTCGACCTCGACATGCTGATCTTCGTCGGCGGTCGCGAACGCACCGAGCGGCAGTTCGGGACGTTGCTCGACCGCGCAGGGTTTCGGCTCACGCGGATCGTTCCGACGGTCTCCACGCTCTCGCTCGTCGAAGCCGCTCCCGGGCGGTCGTCGTGAACGCGGTCGCCCAACTCAGCGCCGGCCTCGCGGCGCTGATCTTGATCGCGGTCTTCCCCACAGAGGCCTTCCTGATCGACCGCCCGTGGGTCCAGAAGTTCCTCGGGATCGAACCGCACGGGCTCCGGAACGTGCACCTGTGGGCGTTCTGCATCGGCGCGCGCAACGCGCTGGTCGGGGTGGGCGCGCTCGTCGGGCTGTGGATGGTCCGGTACGGCAACGAGTCGACGGGGACGACGGTGGTGGTTGTCAGTTGCCTCTACATGTTGCTGGCGTCGTTGTTCATGGGGATGGCGGATCTGCTCGGGTACTGGCGGCCGCGCGGGGGAAGCGTGCGCGGGACGGTCGCGTCGTCGGTCCTGCCGGCGATCGCGCTGATCGCGATCGCGGTCTAGGTCGTCAGGCTTTCGTGCGCCGTGCGCCGTGCGCCGTGCGCCGTGCGCCGTGCGCCGTGCGCCGTGCGCCCTGCGCTGTCGCCGAAGCCGTCGGCGACAAGGCGGGCGTCCGGTTGCTCCGGCGGGCAGCGAGTCACGCCGGCGCCAGTGTGTCGCTCAGCGCGCCAGCGCGCAGGTGAAGCGCGCAGCGCGCAAGCGAAGCGGGCAAGCGCGCACTCGAGCCCCGGGGCCGCGCACTTGAAGCGCGGTAGCGCGCAAACAAGCTGGCGGAAGCAGGGTGTGCACCCTAGCGCGGCAGCGCGTACTTGAAGCGGGCGACAGCACGCGCACGCACTGCCAAGGGTGGGTGGGAGCTGGCGCTGGAGTGAGCGCCAGCGAACGGAAGGGCCTGCGTGGGGGCTCTTACTCCGCCGTGGAGAGGATCAGCGAGCGGAGTTTGGTGATCGCCAGGGTGAGGGCGGTGATCGTGACCGCCAGCAGGAGGATCGTGGCGATGGGGAGTTTGACGGCGGACTCCACGCGCGGGGCATCCGTCAGGTTGCTGATCAGGGCCAGGGACCACTGCTGGACCGACAGGACCTTGGCGCCGTCGACGTACTGGCCCATGACGCTTTCCCACAGCAGGCAGTAGATCAGGCCGATGGTGACGGCGTTGCCGGAGAAGACGGACAGGGCGACGAAGATCGCGACGTAGGCGATGCCGGCGACCAGGGCGCCGGTGCTGAAGGCGACGGCTGTGGTGAGGTCGTGGGGGTCGAGGACGACACCGGCCAGCAGAAGCGGGAGGGCACCCACGACCAGGACGACACCGACGGCGACGACGGCTTTGGTGAGGATGATCGTGGAGCGCTTGATGGGCTTGCTGAGCAGGTAGACGATCGAGCCGTCGTCGATCTCGGAGGCGATCGCGCCCGTGCCGGCGACCAGCGCGACGAGCGGCAGGATGACGGCCAGGCCGAACTGCTGCAACAAGGCGACCTGCAGGCCGGACTTGTCGTCGACGGTCAGGGCCAGCAGCACGCACAGACCGACGAAGACGGCAGGCAGGATGTACAGCAGCAACCCGCGCCGGCTGCCGAACAGTGTCGCGAGCGTCAGCCGGACGATCGTGCGCACGACCATCAGTGCCTCCCGACCAGGTAGGAGAAGACGCTCTCGAGCGACTCGTCGGTGGGGGAGACCTCCAGCAGCCGGATGCCGAGATCCCGCGCCAGCCCAGGGACCAGCCGGCTGAAGCGTTCGAAGTCGACCACCCGGATCTGCAAGGAGGCGTCGTCCAGATCGGCGCCCGCGGTCGACGGATCGCCGATCAGGGCCGACGCGAGCCGCCGGTTGTCGCTGGAGCGCAGCCGGTACAGCATCGGCCGGTCCACCATCAGCGTCCGGATCGCGCGGTAGTCACCCGAGGCCGCGTGCCGCCCCGACACCACGACCTCGATGTGGGTGGCGACCTGCTGCACCTCCTCCAGGATGTGCGAGCTGAACAGCACCGTGCGCCCGTCGCCGCCCATCTTGCGCAGCAGCTCCATGAGATGCAGCCGCTGCCGCGGGTCCATCCCGTTGAACGGCTCGTCGAGCAGCAGCACCGACGGCTCGTGCACGAGCGCGGCCGCCATCTTGATCCGCTGCTTCATGCCCTTCGAGTACGTCGAGATGCGCCGCCCCGCCGCATCCTCCATCGCCACCACGGCGATCGCGGCCTCCGCGGCAGCCCCCGGCGCCGCCAGCCCGTGCAGCTCGGCATTGGCCCGTACGAAAGCAGCGCCCGTCAGTACGTCGTACACGGCCTCGGTCTCCGGGACCAAACCGATCGCGGAGTACGCCCGCTCGTTCCGCCACACCGGTACGCCGTCCAGCGTCACCGTACCGACCGACGGCGGCAGGAAGCCCGCCATCATCGTGATCAGCGTCGACTTGCCGGCGCCGTTCGGGCCGAGCAGGCCGGTGACGCCGGGGCCGATGGTCATCGTGACGTCGTTGACCGCGACGACGTTGCCGTACCAGCGGGAGACCTTCTCGATCTGGATCACGCTCACCCGCGGGCCACCTTCGCGTACCGCCGGTTGAGGCCCCACACGCACAGCCCGACCACGAGCAGCCAGACCGCCAGGAACACCAGTCCCTGCGCGGTGGTCGGCATCCAGCCGTCGGTGTCGTCGCGGAACACGAACGTGCTCAACGTCCGCGACAGCGTGAACGGCGACCCCAGGTTGGCGAACCGGGCCGCCGTACTGGTCATCTTCTGGTCGGTGTCCAGGATCGCGGTGGTGGTGACCGTCGCGGTGAACGACACGATCAGCACGGTGATGATCGCGGCGACCGCGAACCCGCGGCGCGGCGTCGCGGCGGCGATCAGCCCGCCGATCGACGCGAGCATGATCGACAGCAGCAGCCCACCCGCGAGCCCGGTCGCGAACTCGCGCGTCATGTCGGTGAAGTCGAACTTCGCGAGCACCGCGCCGACGTACAGGACGAACAGCGGGATGCCGATCAGGATCATCAGCGCGATGATCAGCGCGCCGAGCTTGGCCAGCGCATAGTCCGTACGCCGGGGAGGCCGCGCCAGGTACAGCACGATCGAGCCGTACCGCAGGTCGCGCGAGAACAGCTGCGGCGCCTGCGCCGCGAGGTAGAGCGCGATCACCGGCTGCAGGAAGAAGACGTAGTGCGCCGGGATCACCGGAGGGCTGTCGAGCTGCAGCGAGATCTCGATGCCGACGATGATCGCGACCGGGACCACCATCACCGCGAGCAGCAGGATCGGCATCACCTTCGACTTGCCGGACCGACCGATCCCGTACGCGTGGCGGACGCTTGCCGCCAGCAACGCCTGGCTGATCGCGAAGCGTCCGAGCCGCGGGCCGTCGTAGTGCCGGTACCCGATGTCGTGGATCACGCCGGTCCGCGGAGGCGGGGGGACCTGCTCAGACACTGAAGACCTCTTCCAGCCGGTGCCGGTGCGGTTCGACCCGGACGAGTCCCAGCCCCAGCTCGGCCACGGTGTCGCGGACCAGGTCGTACGTCTCCTCGCCGCTGATCTCCACCAGCACCAGCGGGCCTTCGGCACGAGCCCGCGCCCCCGCGTGAGCCAGGGCTTCGCCGAGCCGGTCGCGACCACTCAGGTCGCGCACTTCCACAGCCAGTACGCCGGTTTCGCCGGTCAGCGCGGCCTTCGACTCCGAACGCAGCAGCCGGCCGCCGTCCAGTACGACGATGTGGTCGCAGACCGACTCCAGCTCGCCGAGCAGGTGCGAGGTGATCAGCACCGGGATGCCGAACTCCGTGCCGATCCGGCGGACCAGCGCGAGCATCTCGTCGCGGCCGGCCGGGTCGAGACCGTTGGTCGGTTCGTCCAGCAGCACGAGTTTCGGGTCGTGGGTCAGGGCCTGCGCGAGCTTCACGCGCTGCTTCATGCCGGTCGAGTAGCCGCCCATCGGCCGGTACCGGGCCTCGTCGAGACCGACGTGCCGCAGCACGTCGGCCGCGCGTTCGCGGGCCGCGGTGGCCGGCAGGCCGGACATCTGGCCGAGGTGCACGACGAACTCGGTCGCGGAGACGTCGGGCGGCAGGCAGTCGTGCTCGGGCATGTAGCCGACGAGCGCCCGGACCGCCTCGCCGCCGGTGACCACGTCGTGTCCCAGCACGATGGCACTTCCGGCGGTCGGGGCGATCAGTCCGAGCAGGATCTTCAGCAGGGTCGACTTGCCGGCACCATTGGCTCCGACCAGCCCGGTCACGCCGGACCCCACCTCGACGGTCAGCTCGTCCAGTGCCGTCACGCGGGGGTAGCGCTTGGTCAGCGCGGTGGTCGCGATCACGGGCACCTGCCAACCCTAGTGGTTGAGCGGCTCGTCGCAGAATCGTCAGCCGTTGCGATCCCGTCCCAAAACCAGTGGCCGGTACGACGGCCGCCTGGCTATCGTCGCGCGCATGCAGATCAGGCCGGCCCGACCCGACGACGCCGAGGCGCTGGCCGCCGTACGACGTGACGTCTTCCCGTTCGCCGTGATGTCGCCGGCGACGATCGCGCACATGATCACCACCGAGGGCGCGGGCGAGAAACCGTTGCACCTGGTGGGTCTGGCCGACGGTCAGGTGGTCGCCTGGGGATCCGCGTCGATGAACACCTGGACCAGCGAGGAAGGCCAGGCCGGCCTCAACGTCCACGTGCATCCCGACCACCGCCTGCAGGGAATCGGTGGCGCGTTGGCTGCGCGCCTGCACGAACATCTCGGCGACGTCGGCGCGGTCCGCGTCCGGGTCTTCGCGTCGCCGTCCGGCGTGGAGTTCGCCAAGCGGCGTGGGTACGACGGGTCGCGGCAGATGCACTACTCCGGCGTCGACCTGCGGCAGCCGTTGCCCGAGCAGCCGCCGACGCCGGAAGGGATCGAGCTGGTCGGCCTCGAGCAGGTGACGGCCCGCCAGGCCTACGACGCCGACACCGTCGCGAGCCGGGACGAACCGGGCGACTCGCCGATCGACGCGGTCGACTTCGACGAGTGGGTGCGGGAGATCTGGGAGAGCCCCGCGATCGACAAGGCGTTGTCGGTGGCGGCCCTGGCCGGTGACGAGATCGCGTCGTTCACCGTGGTCGAGACGGCGGGTGACCGGGCCTGGGCGGGAATGACCGGCACGCTTCCGGCGTACCGGGGACGAGGGCTGGCCAAGCTGGTGAAGTCGGTCGCGCTGCGGCGTGCGGCGGCCGCCGGGATCGTCGGCGCGTTCACCTCGAACGACGACGAGAACGGTCCGATGCTTGCCGTGAACAACTGGCTCGGCTACCGCCGGGTGGAGACGCAGATCGGCCTGTTACGCACGCTGTGACGGGGTACCGGGGGCTTCGCTCACACAGCGAAGTTTGCCCGCGTGTTTACACCGGACCAGCCCGGATCGGCCCGGCGCAGGCGATATCTTCCCCAGTACTTCGGTGGAAGGGGTTCCGATGGAGATCAGGCCGGCCCAGATGGGCGACGCCGAGTCGGCGTTGGTGCTGCACGACCTGGTCGCGCCGTTCCTGGCGACCACCGGATCGGGTTTGCGCCGACGGCTGAGCGGCCCCGCCGACGGGCCCGGGTACGGGGTGTTCGCCGCGGTCGACGGCGAGCAGGTGATCGGCTGGACCAGTACCGGGCTGATCTCGGGGTCGGACCCGGTCGACGGGCAGTTGCGGTTGATCGTCCACCCGGAGCACCGCGGGCGCGGCGTCGGTACGGCGTTGCTCGAGACGGCGCACGAGCGGCTGAAGGAAGGCGGGGCGGTCACGGCCCGGGTGTTCGCCGATCCGGCGTCGGTCGGCTGGGCCTCGCAGTGGGGTTACCGCGAGACGCGCCGCGTGCACTACGCGAGCATGGCGCCGAGCGACGCGCCGGAGCTGCCGCCAGTGCCGGAGGGGCTGCGGTTGTCGCCGGTGAACGAGCTGGATCCGCGGCGGTTGTACGAGGCCGACGAGATCGCCCAGCAGACCAAGCCGGGCGACGCGAAGATCACCTCCCGGCCGTACGAGCAGTGGCTGGCCGCGATCTGGGACTCGCCCGCGATGGTGCTCGACCTGAGCACGGCCCTGGTCGACACCGACGGCCGCGTCGTCGGCTTCACGCTGGGCAACGGCGACCACGAGAAGATCTGGTCGCAGATGACCGCAACGCTGCCCGAGTTCCGCGGCCGGGGTTTCGCCAAGCTGGTCAAGTGCGCGACGCTCCACCGCGCCGCCGCGGCGGGCGTCACCGGCATGTACACGGCGAACTACGACGGCAACAGCCCGATGATCGCCGTCAACCAGTGGCTCGGCTACACCCGCACCGCCACCCACACCGTCCTGATCTGCCCCCTCTGATGGGCCAGATCCTGGCGCTGGGCGGCGGCGGTTTCTCGATGGAACCCGACAACCCGCTGCTCGACGACTTCCTGCTGTCGTTGGCCGCGGTCAAGGGACGACTGCCGCGCGTCTGCTTCGTACCGACCGCCAGCGGCGACTCCGACGGTTACAGCGAACGCTTTCTGGACGCCTTCGGGCCGTCCCGCGCGGACGCCTCGGTGCTCTCGCTGTTCAACCGGTCCGTCACCGATCTGGACGGCTTCGTCCGCGGCCAGGACGTGATCTACGTCGGCGGCGGCAGTACGGCGAACCTGCTGGCGGTCTGGCGGGTGCACGGACTCGACCGGGCGCTGCGGAACGCGTACGACGACGGTGTGGTGCTGGCCGGGATCAGCGCCGGGATGAACTGCTGGTTCGAGGGGTCGGTGACCGACTCGTTCGACGTCAGCAGTCTGGCGCCGCTGGAGGACGGGCTCGGGTTGCTGCGGGGGAGTGCCTGCCCGCACTACGACGGCGAGGAGCTCCGCCGGGACACGTACGTGAAGCTGGTGCGCGACGGGTTCCCGGGCGGGTACGCGGCCGAGGACGGCGTCGGGCTGCACTTCCGTGACGGCGAGCTGGTCGAAGCGGTGACCTCGACGCCGGGCAAGGCGGCGTACGTCGTACGGGCTGTTGACGGCGAGGTCGTCGAGGAGCGGCTGGGAGCGCGGTACCTAGGGGACGAGTAGGACGACGGTTTCGGCGACGCAGGCTGGTTTGGTGGAGTTCTCCAGCTCGATGACCCACTGGAGGGAGACCTGTACGCCGGCCGGGGTCTCCTGCGCGCCGGAGATCGACGCACCGGCGCGGACCCGGGAGCCGACCGGGACCGGCGTGGGGAAGCGGACCTTGTTGACGCCGTAGTTGAGCTTCGCCGAGACGCCGTCGACGTCGAAGAGCTCCGCGCCGAAGCGGGCGATCAGGCTGAGCGTCAGGTACCCGTGGGCGATCGTCGTGCCGTACGGGCCGGAGGCCGCGCGCTCGACGTCGACGTGGATCCACTGGTGGTCACCGGTCGCCTCGGCGAACTGGTTGACCTGCTCCTGGGTGATCTCCAGCCACTCGGTCTCGCCGAGCTGGGTGCCGACGGCGCCGACCACTGCGTCGACTCCGGTGAAGGTGCGGGGCATGTCGGTCTCCAGCCTCAGTTGCGGGGTCCGCCGGCGACGTACAGGACCTGCCCGGAGACGAAGCCGGACTCCTCCGAGCAGAAGAACGACGCGGCGGCGGCGATGTCCTCGGGCTTGCCGGTGCGCTGGACCGGGATGGCGGCGGCGGTCGCCTTCTTGAACTCCTCGAAGTCGATCCCGACCCGGGCCGCGGTGGCCGCGGTCATGTCGGTCTCGATGAAGCCCGGCGCGATCGCGTTCGCGGTGACGCCGAACTTGCCCAGCTCGAAGGCCAGCGTCTTGGCCAGGCCCTGCAGACCGGCCTTGGCCGAGGCGTAGTTGGCCTGGCCGCGGTTGCCCAGCGCGGACGTCGACGACAGGAACACCATCCGGCCGTAGCCCGCCTCGACCATGTGCGCCTGGCAGGCCTTCGACATCAGGAAGCTGCCCTTGAGGTGCACCGACATCACGGTGTCCCAGTCGTCCTCGGACATCTTGAACAGCAGGTTGTCACGCAGTACTCCGGCGTTGTTGACCAGGATCGTCGGCGCGCCCAGCTCGGCCACCACCCGCTCGACCGCGGCGGTCACCTGGTCGGACTTGCTCACGTCGCACCCGATCGCGACGGCCTTGCCGCCCGCGGCGGTGATCGCCTCGACGGTGCCGGCGCAGGCCGCCTCGTCCAGGTCCAGCACGGCGACGGCGTTGCCGTCGGCGGCGAGCCGCTGCGCCACCGCGGCGCCGATTCCCCGGGCCGCCCCGGTCACGATCGCCACCCGCTGCTGCTCGCTCATCGCACCTACTCCTGAGTTCGGCCTGAGTTCGGTCGGTATCCGGGATGACATTACCCACGTTGCGTCAGATCGCGCGTGGTCCGGATGGGATGATCCTTGGTGTGGATCATCACAACCGGCACGTCTACCACTGCCCGCTGCGCTGGGGGGACATGGACGCGCTCGGCCACGTGAACAACGGCCGGTACGTCGACTACCTGCAGGACGCGCGCGTCGACTTCCTGTTCCGGACCGCCAAGGAGCTCGGCGCCGACGACCTGGAGACCGGGCTGCTGGTCGCCCGGCACGAGGTGCAGTACCGGGCGCCGCTGCGCTTCCGCCCCGAGCCGGTCCGGATCGAGCTGTGGATCTCCGAGATCCGGGCCGCGTCGTTCACGGTCGACTACGAGATCCTCGACGTGTCGCCCGAGCGCACGACGTACGTCGAGGCGAAGACCCGGCTGGTGCCGTTCGACTTCGCCGCGGGCAGGTTGCGGCGGATCACCCCCGTGGAGCGCGAGGCGCTCACGAAACTGGTGGGCGCATGACCTTCAGTCACCCGGTGCTGGTCCGCTGGTCCGACATCGACTCCTACGACCACGTCAACAACGTGCGGTACTTCGACTACCTGCAGGAGGCGCGGATCGCGTTCCTGGCGAACGTGTTCGGGGTCGGCGCGGACGAGTTCTTCGGGCGGTCGCCGGTGGTGCTGGTCAGCCAGACCGTCGACTACCTGCGCCCGATCCTGCTGCGGCACCCGCCGTACGCCGTGGACGTGTGGGTCTCGGCGGTCGGTACGTCGTCGTACACGCTGCAGTCGCGGATCGTGGACCACGCCGAAGGGCTCGTCTACTGCAAGGCGACGTCCGTGCTGGTCACGGTGACCGCGGACACGCACGCCAAGCGGCCGCTCGACGAGGCCGAGCGGGCAGCCCTCGGCAAGCACGTTTCGGTGGCTTGAGACACTGAAACCGATGAGTGAGCCACAGAGCTTCTACGACGCCGTCGGCGGGGCCGAGACGTTCCACCGGCTGATCGCCGCGTTCTACCGCGGCGTCGCGGCCGACCCGGAACTGCGCCCGATGTACCCGGAGGAGGACCTCGGCCCGGCCGAGGTGCGCTTCCGGATGTTCCTGGAGCAGTACTGGGGCGGACCGCGGACCTACTCCGAGCAGCGCGGGCACCCCCGGCTGCGGATGCGGCACCACCCGTTCGCCGTCACCCCGAGCGCACGGGACCGCTGGCTCGGCCACATGCGGGCCGCCCTGGACGAGATCGCCCTGCCCCCGGACCGGGACGAGGAGATCTGGAAGTACATGGTGATGGCCGCGCACAGCATGGTGAACACCGACGAACCGACCTACCCCGGCGCGATCGACGTGTCCGGACACTGAGCACCTCTTCGAAGGAGACACACGAGCATGGCAACAGTTCGCACCGCCAAGGCCCACTGGGAAGGCTCGCTGATGGAGGGCGCCGGCCAGGTCGCCCTCGAGTCGTCCGGGATCGGCACGTACGACGTGTCGTGGGCTTCGCGCGCCAACGACGCGAACGGCAAGACCAGCCCGGAGGAGCTGATCGCGGCGGCGCACTCGACCTGCTTCTCGATGGCGCTGTCGCACGCGCTGGCCGGCGCCGGCCACGCGCCGGAGTCGATCGACACCACCGCCGACGTCACCTTCCAGCCGGGTGAGGGCATCACCGGCATCAAGCTCTCGGTCAACGGCAAGGTCCCCGGCCTGACCGCCGAGCAGTTCGCCGAGTTCGCCGAGGAGGCCAAGAAGAACTGCCCGGTCTCCCAGGCCCTCGCCGCGGTCACCATCACGCTGGACGTCACCTTCACCGCCTGAGCTCCACTTCAGCCGACGGCGCCGACCCCTGCGGGGTCGGCGCCGTCGGCGTTTGGCTCAGTCGGGCGGGGTGTGTCCGCCGCCGGGGCGGGAGGCCGCGGCGGGCTCCTGCGGAGTACTGGGCTGTTCGGCCGGAGGCTCGGTGAGGTGTTGTTCCTCTTCCTTTTCCGCGGCGGAGCCAACGCCTGACGGGCCGCCGTCGGGGTCGCGGTTGGTGAGGTTGCCGATCCGCAGGACCTCGCCGTTGCGGACGTACCAGATGGTGCCGTCCTCGCCGCGCAGGCGGGTGACGCGCAGGCCGACCGCCTCGACGACGCCGGTGGCCTTCTCCATGTCGATCAGGTCGCCGACGCCGTACTGGTCCTCGAAGATCATGAAGATGCCGGCCAGGAAGTCCTTGACCAGCGTCTGCGCGCCGAAGCCGAGCGCGACACCGATGATGGACGCCGACGCGACCACCGGGAGGATGTTGAAGCCGAGCTCGGCGAGCACCATCACGACGGTGACGGCGGTCAGCACGATCGTCACCGCACTGCACAGCAGCGACGCGATCGTCTCGGCTCGCTGGGCGCGGCGCTCGTTGGCCAGGGTGTTCTCGACGAACTCCTGGCCGCGCTTGGACTTGGCCAGCACGCCGGCCACCGCGCCGTTCCCGGTCCGCCGGGCGAACCGCCGGATCGCCTTGTGCAGCAGCCAGCGCAGCACGAAGAACGCCACGATCAGCCCGGCGATCCGGGCCGGGACCATGACGATCTGGTCGGTCACTTCGAGCTTGCCGTCGTTGCCGCGGCGGAAGAACGTCGGGAACTGTTCAGGCAGGGAAAGCAGGGGGTGACTGAGCAGGGACACGGGGTAGCTGAGCAGAATAGGCATCTCGCCGCCCTACTGTAGTGACCACCGCCTGAACTCACGAACCAACCGCTGGGAGGAAAGACGGTCTATGCCGAGCAGGCTGGATGACGAGCTCAAGCGCCTGGTGAGTGCCGGAGTGCTGCGTCAGTACCAGGCGGATGCCCTTCGTGACGCGGCCGACGCGGACAGTGCGGCACCGGAGCCCGGTACGGCGACCAAACCGGCTGAAACGCCCGCGCCCAAGCAGCCTCGCCCGGCTCCACCCCACAGCTCGGCGCTGATGGAGGTGCTCGGCTACATCGGCGGTGCCCTCCTCCTGGGCGCAGTGGCCCTTCTCACGGTGGCCAACTGGGGTGAGATGGGCCGAGCGGCCCGCATCACCACCGGTACGAGTGCGGCGGTCCTCCTCCTCGCTGCGGCAGTGGTGCTCGCCCTGTTCCGTCGCCGCGAGCAACTGAGCTCCGCACTCGCCTCACTGGGTTGCTGCGTCGCGGGCTTCGCCACGTACGTCGCGATCGAGGGCGAGGCCGGCCGGATCGCCGGTGTCGCAGTGGCCCTGGCACTGGCGGCAGTCGGTGTCTGGTGGCTGCAGGGTTCGTCCCTGCTGGTGGCGATGTTCAGCATCCTCGCCGTCGGGGTGCTGGTGATCACCTCGGACGTGCTGACGCCCGCGGACAGCGTGCACACCAACAGCGCGGGCATCGCCGGCACCGGGTTCATCCTGGTCGCCTTCGTGCTGGCCCTGGTTGGTCTGGTGCGCGACCAGGTGACGTCGTGGTCGCTGGCCGGTGCGGCGATGTTCAGCTCGTCCATCTGCTGGCTGATCCAGGAGCGCGGCGAGGTGATGGCGCTGGCGGTCGGTACGGCGGGTCCGGCCGCGCTGCTGGTCGCGTACGGCCGGGTGCACGCGTCGGCGTACGCGGTGGTCGGCTGCTCGATCCTGCTGGTGATCTGGCCGACCGCGCTCTACCAGCTCACCGACAACGTGGCCGGCGTGGCCATCGGTCTCGTGGTCGCCAGCGCCGGCCTGCTGGTCGCCGTACTCGTGCTGTCGCGTCGTCAGCGGCGGACCACGTGAGAGTCGTCGTACTGGGTGCAGGCGTCAGCGGCCTGTCCACTGCACTCCTGCTGCGTAAGCGCGGCGACGACGTCGTCGTGGTGAGCGCTGACGCCACAGAAGCGACCACCTCCCACCTGGCGGCCGCAGTCTGGTTCCCGACCTCGGCCGGACCGGCCCACAAGGTCGCCGCCTGGGGCAGTACGACGTACGACGTGCTCGCAGCCGAGGCAGAGCGTGGCGTACTCGGTGTGGTGATGCGCGAGTCCCTCGTGGTCTACCGCGAAGAGCCTGGCCCGCAGCCATGGGCGGACGCGGTCGGTGACGTCCGTCCGGCGCGGCCGGACGAGCTCCCACCCGGCTACTCCCACGGCCTGCGGTTCG
Organism: Kribbella lupini; assembly: GCF_039529595.1. Classification (NCBI taxonomy): domain Bacteria; kingdom Bacillati; phylum Actinomycetota; class Actinomycetes; order Propionibacteriales; family Kribbellaceae; genus Kribbella; species Kribbella lupini. The sequence goes on from NZ_BAAANC010000001.1 coordinate 44,618, forward strand.
CCGTACCCCTGGTCGAGATGCCGACGTACCTGCCGCGCCTCCACCAGCGCTACCTCGACACCGGCGGCCGGCACGTCGTACGACGAGTAGCCGCTCTCACCGACCTGCTCGACTTGTCCCCGGACGTCATCGTCAACTGCGCCGGCCTCGCCGCCGGACAGCTGGTCGGCGACCGTACGACGTACCCGATCCGCGGCCAGATCGTCCGGGTGCGCAACCCCGGCCTCACCCTGTCCGTCCGCGACGAGCACCACCCGGCGGGCCGGGCCTACATCCACCCGCGCACGGACGACTGCATCCTCGGCGGCACGCTGGACCAGGGCAGCTGGGACACCACGGTCGACGACGCCACCACTGCCTCGATCGTCGCGCGCTGCACCGATCTGGTCCCTGCACTGGCCGAGGCCGAGGTCATCGAAGCCCTGGTCGGCCTGCGTCCGGGCCGGCCCGAGGTGCGGCTGGAGCGGGACGAGGAGCTCGTCCCCGGGGTGCCGGTCGTGCACAACTACGGCCACGGCGGCAGCGGCATCACCCTGGGCTGGGGATGCGCCCAGGAGGCCGTCAGCCTCGTGTGACCTTCAGGCCGCGCAGCGACAACGTCCCGTCGAGCGAACCGCGGCCCAGGTGCAGGTAACCGCCGCGGAACGTGTTGTCCTCCACAGTGACTCGCGCGGGCCGGTCCAGTCGGCTCCAGGTGAGTCGGGTCGGCGTCACCTCCAGCCGGAACTTCATCCACCGCCCGCGCACCGGCTCCGCCGTCACCTCCGAGCCGAGCAGCGTCCCGGCCGGCTTGCCCACCTCGTGCTGGTAGAGCCCCACCTCGCCGTCGCGCTGCATGATCGCGTGGTAGCCGTTGGACAGGCCCTGCCGGTGTTCGTAGTACCGGTCGTCGGTGTGCCCGAACGCCAGCGTCAGGTTGGCCGTCGGGTCCTTCGGCAGGACGTCGTACGACGCCTCGAACTCGACCGAGTACGCCGGTGCGGTGATCGGGCCCAGGTTGCCCAGCGTGAGGAAGTGCTGCGCCTTGCTCGCGGCCAGGCGAATCGAGCCGCCCGGTCCCCACTGCAGCGCGAAGCGGTCGTCGTACGGGTCCCTGGTCAGCTCACCCGGTACGGCGAGGCCGCGCGCCCACTGGTCGGCCACACCGACCTCGGTCTTGCCCAGCAGGTAGGTGATGTTCGACGTGACCGCTCCGGCCATGCCCAACGCGGTGTAGTGCGTCAGGTCGGACCGCCGGTGCAGCGGGTAGGGCCAGATCGGGATGCCGGTCGCCACGGCGTTGTCCACCAGCTCACCGGCCAGGTAGCCACCGGGCCCGGAGTTCGGTACGACGATCGCGTCGCTGCGGGGCGACAGCAGGCTGGCCACGGTCTGCACGGACTCCAGCGTCATCTCCGCGGGGGTCGTGTAATAGGCGAACACGCCGAGTCCCTGAGCCTTCGCCTCGGTGATCCGCTTGCTCCTGAAGTACGTCTTCAGCATCACCGACGTCTCCAGCCGATGCTTGGCGACCATCGACATCATCGGCCCGTGCGCCCGGTCGTCCTTGGCCTCCACGCAGAGGATCGCCCGGCCGCCGAACCGCTTGAGCACCTCCTCGAACAGCGGCACCCGGACCTTCGTGGTCTGCCAGTACGGGCCCAGCCGGGGCACGTCGATCCACCCCTTCTGCAGGTCGGCGTAGCTGATCCGGCTGAGCAGGCCGGCCAGATTGGTGGTCCGCTCGAGGCTCTGGTCGTGCAGGCAGACCAGGACGTTGTCGGACGTGATGCCGACGCTGATCTCCAGCGCCTGGGCGCCGGCGTCGAAGGCGGCCTGGTACGACTCCATGCTGTGCTCGGGGAACAGGTCCCCGATGCCGCGGTGGGCGATCAGGTACTTGTCGCCGCGGTCTGCCACCCAGTCGGTCAGGTTGACAGCGCCCGGCGGCTCCGACTTCCCGTCGGCCGCGTCGGCTCCACGACAGCCGGTAGCCACCGCACCTACAGTCAGTGCGCCCAGCCAGCCCATCGCCGTACGGCGTGTGATCTCCATAGCCTGTCCCTCCGGCGACGCAGGCCCCCCGCCCGTCGCTCTGCCACCGGCAGGGTAAGGGCATCCGGCGCCTGGTGGCACAGGTCGTTCCACGACCTTGACCAAGTTCTGCGGCGCGCTGCGTTCTGCTCAGGGCCCGGTCATACGGCAGACTCGCACGCGTGACTGCTCCCACTCCAGCCCTTGTCGAGCTAGCGGTAGCCCACGGCGTTGCGACGGAGTACTGGGACTGGCAGGGCCGACATGTGCAGGTCTCCTCCGAGGTGGTGTCGGCTGTGCTCGCCGCACTCGGTGTGGACGCTTCGACACCGGCCAAGGCGGCCGAGGCGCTCGACGAGCACCAGTTGGCCCGCTGGCGCCGGGTACTGCCCGCCACCCTGGTGATGCGCGAGGGCTGGACGCCCTGGTTCCCGCTGCACGTGCCGCACGGTTCGAGCGTCGAGGTGTGGGTCGACCTGGAGGACGGCGGCCAGCGCCGCGACATCCCGCAGCAGGAGAAGTGGGTCGAGCCGCAGTGGGTGGACGGTGTACAGATCGGTGAGGCGACGTTCCAGCTGCCGGGGGACCTGCCGCTCGGCTACCACCGCCTCTGCGCGCGTCTCGGCAGCAGTCCGGAGGTCTTCACCGGCACGGTGATCGTCACGCCCCAGCGGCTCGAGCCGCAGAAGCTGGATCGCACCTGGGGCTGGGTGCTGCAGCTCTACTCGGTCCGCTCGCGCCGGTCGTGGGGGATCGGTGACCTGCACGACCTGGCCGACCTCGCCGCCTGGTCGGCCGGTGACCTGGGCGCAGGCTTCGTCCTGATCAACCCCTTGCACGCCGCCGAGACCGCGGGCCGGATGGAGCCTTCGCCGTACCTGCCGGCCTCACGCAGGTTCGCGAACCCGATCTACCTGCGGATCGAGGACATCGACGAGTACGGCGACCTCGCGCCCGCCGAGCGGGACCGCGTGCGCACGCTGGGGCTCCAAAGCAGGGCCCTGAACGAGGACGCCGACTGGATCGACCGGGACACCGTCTGGGCCGCCAAGCGGGAGGCGCTGCAGCTGCTGTTCGGCGTCCGCCCGTCGATCGGCCGGATCGCCGAGTACGGCGCGTACTGCGACCGTGAGGGCCACGGTCTGATCGACTTCGCCACGTGGGCCGCGATCGCGGACGTGCACGGGCCGGAGTGGAGCAAGTGGCCCGAGGAGCTGCGCGACCCGGCCGCCCCGGCAGTTGTTGCCTTCCGCAACGACAATCCGGACGCGGTGGAGTTCCACTGCTGGCTGCAGTGGCAGCTCGACGAGCAGCTGGCGCGGACCCAGGCCCGGGCGAAGAACGCGGGTATGCAGCTGGGCGTCGTCCACGACCTTGCTGTCGGCGTGCACCCGGACGGCGCCGATGCCTGGGCGCTGCAGAAGGTGCTCGCGGCGGGCATCCACGTCGGTGCTCCGCCGGACGCGTTCAACCAGCAGGGCCAGGACTGGTCGCAGCCGCCCTGGCGGCCGGACGCACTGGCCGAGACCGGGTACGCCGCCTGGCGTGAGCTCGTCCGGGCCCAGCTGCGGCACGCCGGTGGGCTGCGAATCGACCACATCCTCGGCATGTTCCGGCTGTGGTGGGTGACCTCGGAGGAGAGCCCGACGCAGGGCACCTACGTGCGCTACGACCACGAAGCACTGATCGGCATCCTCGTGCTGGAGGCGGCCCGGGCCGGTGTGATCGTGGTGGGGGAGGACCTCGGCACGGTCGAGCCGTGGGTCCGCGACTACCTGACCGAGCGCGGCGTACTCGGTACGTCGGTGCTCTGGTTCGAGCGGGACGCCGACGGCAAGCCGCTGGCGCCGGAGCGGTGGCGGGAGCTCTGCCTGGCCACAGTGACGACGCACGACCTGCCGCCGACGGCCGGGTACCTGGCCGGTGACCACGTCGAGCTACGGGACCGGCTGGGCCTGCTGACTCGGCCGGTGGCCGAGGAGCTCGCTGTCGACGAGGCAGACCGCGACGCCTGGCTCGCCGCGCTTCGCGAGCGGCACCTGCTGTCCGGCCACGAGGGAGAGGTCGAGCGGATCGTCGAGGCGCTGCACAGGTACGTCGCGCACACCCCCGCCAAGCTGATCGGCGTCGCCCTGGCTGACGCCGTCGGCGAGCGCAGGACCCAGAACCAGCCGGGCACCACGGACGAGTACCCGAACTGGCGAGTCCCGCTGGGCGGGCCGGACGGGATGCCGGTGCTGATCGAGGACCTGCCCAACAACACCCGGCTGCGTCGCCTGGTCGGGGTCCTCAGATAACTATCTGTCAGGGGACGCTTACGAGCTGTTGACAATAAAATTGAAAGGTTGCTATCTATTGTCCTTTCCGTACCGCCCCCCTTGACGGAAAGGAAGTCCTCGCATGCGAGCACGCAGAAAGACCCTCGCCGGGATCGCGATCGGTGCGCTGGCACTCACCGGAATCACCGCCGTGCCCACGGCGTACGGCCACGGCTACACCACGTCCCCGACCAGCCGGGCCAAGCACTGCGCGAACGGCACGGTGCAGAACTGCGGCAACATCCAGTGGGAGCCGCAGAGCACCGAAGGCCCCAAGGGCTTCCCGAGCGGCGGTCCCGCCGACGGCAAGCTCTGCTCCGCCGGGATCGGCGCGTTCGACCAGTTGAACGACCAGCGGGGCGGCGCATGGCCGACCACCCAGCTCAACTCCGGCTCGTTCTACACCTTCAACTGGACGCTGACCGCGGCCCACGCGACGACGGACTTCAAGTACTACATCACCAAGCAGGGCTGGAACCAGAACGCCCCGCTGACCCGGTCGGCGCTGGAGCTGACGCCGTTCCTGACCGTCCCGTTCAACGGCGCCCGGCCGGGCTTCCAGGTCTCGCACTCCGGCCAGCTGCCGACCCGGTCCGGCCGGCACATGATCCTCGCCGTCTGGACCATCGCCGACACCGGGAACGCGTTCTACCAGTGCTCGGACGTCCGCTTCTGACGCCCGGCGTTTGGTAACTAACTTTCCTGGGCAAGGCACTCCTTGAAACTGACCGCCCCACTGTTTCAAGGAGTGTCCCCATGAAAACCTCCGTACGCCGTGCGCTGGTGACCGCCGTCGCCCTCGTCGCCGGGCTGACGCCCGGTGTCGTCGCCGTCCAGCAGGCCGCCGCCGTCACCAAGCTCACGCACAGCCAAGCCACCAGCCGGTTCAGCGCGGCCGGCGTCACCTGGTCGTCCAGCGGCGGGTGCTCGACCCGCACCAACCCGACCTGTACCTCCTTCGAACAGATCAACCTGGCGACCGTGCAGGGCACGATCACCCTCAAGCAGGCCAGCGGTTGCGCGGTCCGGGTCACCGGCGGCACCGAGACCGGCCACGCCAGCGGCACCTACAGCCACTGGAACGGGTACAAGGTCGACGTCGCGGTGACCTCCTGCGTCGACGGCTACGTCAAGGGCACCTTCACCCGGATCGCCAACCGTGGCGACGGTGCTCCGCAGTGGCAGTCCGGCGCCGGCAACGTCTACGCCAACGAGGGCAACCACTGGGACATCACCTACTACAACTGCGGCGGCTGCTGACCCCCTGAACCCGGCTCCGGCTGTATTGCGTGCAGCCGGAGCCGGTCACCGCGCGGAGACGGCGATGGCCTAGGCTTCGAACCGTGACTCCTTTGCTCTCCGGCCACACCCTGCTGGTGTTCGTCGGCATCCCGGCGCTGGTGATCGCGGTGATCTCGCTGCTGGTCTTCGCGTCCTCGATCGCGCAGGGCCCGCGGTACCGCCCGGGCCTGTCCTGGTGGGCTCCGCCGGTGTGGATCAACGGTCCGGTGACGACCAAGCCGGACCCGGCCAACCTGCCCGAGCTCCCTGCCGGCAGCACCCCGACCGCGACCGCCGCGAGTGGCGTCGCCCGTTCGACCGGAGGCGCAAGTGCCAGCTGGTGACGCTTTCACCCACGACCAGCTGCTCGACCTCGAGCGCGCGGTCCGGCACGCCGAGGCGGCCTCCGGCCTGCACTTCTCGGTGTACGTCGGCGGCGCCGACTCCGAGACCCGGCCGTTCGCCCTCGAGCTGCTGAACGAGCTGCCCGACCCGGACCGCACCGTCCTGGTGTACGTCGACCCGGCCGGTCGCCGGCTGGAGATCGTCACCGGCGCCACCGCCAAGCGGCAGCTGTCGGACCACTCGGCCGGACTGGCCGCGCTGACCATGCAGACGTCGTTCGCCACCGGCGACCTGACCGGCGGTCTGGTGACCGGCGTACAGCAGCTGGGCGACCACGCGCACCAGGCGCCGCTGCTGCACGCGAACGAGCCGCACCAGCAGTAATTCGCCTGCCCCCGGGGTCGTGCTCCGGTAGAAAGACCTGGTGAGTTCCACGCGTCTCGAGCCGACCGAGATCCAGGCCGGCGACCTCCTGCTGCGACCGTTCGCGGCGTCCGACGAGCCGGGGGTCGCCGTCGCGCTGGCCGACCCGGGCATCCTGCGCTGGACGGCCGGGAACGCGGTCATCGCGCTTCCGGCGGCTCAGCGCGCCAGGGCCTGGCTGGAGCCGCGGGTGCGGTCGTGGGCGGTCGGCAACGCGGTCTTCGCCGTCGCCGACCGCGCGAGCGGTGAGCTGCTCGGCTCGGTGACGCTGCGGGACGTGCACCGGATTCCCGACCAGGCGCTGGCGGCGTACTGGGTGACACCGGCCGCCCGCGGCCGTCGAGTGGGCGCACGGGCCCTGGACGCGGCGAGCCGCTGGGGGTTCTCGGACCGCGTCGGGCTGCACCGGATCTCGCTCGACCACGCCCTGGTCAACGAGGGCTCCTGCCGCGTCGCCACGGCCGCCGGCTTCCAGCTGGAAGGCGTCATGCGGGACTACTACGTCGAGCCCTCCGGCCGACGCCACAACTCACACCTGCACGCCCGGCTCGCCACCGATCCGGGCCTGCAGGGTTAGTCGAGTGCTGCCGCCGGCTCGTACGTCGGGCAGGCGTTGTTCGCGTAGACCTTCTGGACCTTCGGGGAGACGCACACGTTCATCGCGTTGACCGACGAGGACGCCGGACCGACGTACACGATCCAGGTGGCCGTGACCGGCTGGCCGCCGTCCACGATGCCCGGGTACTGACCGTCCGCCAGCATGGCCCGTGCCGGTACGCCGGCGGTGATCAGCTCGGCCGCCTTGCTCTTGGCGAGCTGATCGGCGGCCATGCCCGCATCCGTCGGGTAGGTGTCGAGCACCGCGATCCACTGGCCCTTGTGGAACTTCGGCGACTCCGCCCCGGTGTTCGGCGTCTTGCTGGCCGCCGTCGTCTTCACTGTCGACGGCTTGGGGACGGCGGGCTTGCGGTCGGCCTTCGCCGTACTGGGTGCGGCCGGAGCCGGCGGGTTGGACGGTGGGACGGACGGCGCCGTGACGGCCGAGTCCCGGCCCGTGCCGGTGCCGCCGCCGGCCTCGGGGTCGGCCGAGTTGCCGTTGGTGAGGATGAACGCGAACGTGCCGACCATCGCCGTACCGGCGACGACGGCCGCGCCGATGGCGGCGCGTGAGCGCTTCGGCCGGTCGCCCTTGGGGCCGTTGCCCCGGCGTCCCCGCCCGTTGTCGCCGCGATCGCCGGACGAGCCGGTCGCGGTGGCGGGCGTGTGGTCCCGCGCGGCAGCCGCCGTACGACGGTCTGCGGCCGGTCCGACCCGGGTGTCGCGGTTCGCCCGCCCGTGGGCGCTGTGCGCGCCGTCGGTCGGCGGGTAGTGGGCGTAGTCGTCCGGAAGTTGCTCCACGCCGTACGACGTGGCGTGCGCCGCGGCGACGTGCCGCGACGGCTCGGTGTCGATCAGCTCGTCGAACGGCGCCGGAGCGATCCGGTCGGTCGGGAGCTGAAGTCGGGGCAGAACAACTGGTGCAGAGGCGGGTTCGGCCGGTTCGACGGGCGCGAACGACGCACCCGCGGCAGCGGCCAGATCGGCAGCCGGACCCGACCAGAGGTCGGTGGGCGGATTCCGGTGGTCCAGGGATGTCACGGCAAAGGTCCTCCCCAAGTCCTTTCCGTCGGATTTTCCGGTTCAGCTTAAGCCTGAACCGGCCGGTAAGTGAGTACTCCTCAGGTGCCAGAAATCTCCTTTCCCGACCGCCGATCGCAGGCTGGAATCAGCTCACCACGATCTGACGACAAACAACCGTTTGACCGTCACGAGCCGCACACGAACTACTACTGCCCGGATTCTCCGGTGAACGCGTCAATTTCCTTCGATCAACAGGCTGCAGGAAACCCGTTCACCGAATTCACAGGAAATCCGCAGCCCGGAACGGGTCAGGTGCCGGACGGGATGCCGTCGAGCTTGGGGGCCGGGCGGGTGTCGAGGGCATCGTCGAGCCAGCCCTCGATGTCGACCTCGGCGTTGAGGATGTGGTGGACGTACGACGAGCGCTCGTGGGTGAGCACCTCGAGCTCCCACACCGTCGGGCCGACTCCGCTCGGGGCCGGACGCAGGTCGTCGACGGCGAGGCCGCTGAACAGGCTGAGCCGGGACCGGAAGTCCTTCGACCAGGTCTGCACGACCAGCGAGATGCCTTCGTCGAACAGGTGCAGGACGACGACGCCGAGACCCAGGCCGCTCATCGCGTCGTCGAACTCGAGCTGCCGGGTCGCGGTCGCGCGGGCGGCGGCGACCATCTCGTCGTCCCAGGAGCGGCCGCGGGACGTGACGACGTACGGCTTGACCAGGCGGTGCGGGTAGCGCCAGGGCATCAGCGGGGTGACCGGCCGCGGCCGGTACGCCTCGGCCAGTCCGGTCAGGGCAACTGCAGCTGCACCAGCAAGGGCGGGATCAGGGGAAGCCACCGAGACAGTCTGCTGCATCCAGCGGAAACGATCGACCCCGCCGACCGCACAGGCCGGCGGGGTCGTCGTGATAACCGGGGACTCAGCCCTCGGCGTCGCGGCGCTGCGCGGCCAGGGCGCGGACCAGGTCGGCCCGGGCCTCGCCGACGTAGCGCAGGGTCGGTGCGTCGACCGACTCCGCCTCGGTGTCCAGCCAGCCGGTCAGGGCGTCCAGCGTGGACTCCTCCGCCAGGTGACGCGGCGACAGGTAGACCAGGACGTTCTCGCCCATCGAGGAGCCGAGGCGCGTGTAGACGTCCTTGGCCGCCGTCAGGTACTTGCCGACGTACGGCCGCAGCAGGTCCTCCTGGCCCGGCTGCTGGAAGCCCAGGATGGTCCGGAACTGCGTCTCGTTCGGGGTGTCGTCGGACTCCACCGCGATCTGCCAGGCCGCTTCCTTGGCCTCGGCGGTCGGCCGGGCGGCCCGGGCCTGCGCGGCCCGCTCCTGCCCGGTGATGGTGCTGTCGCGGGTCAGCTCGTCGTCGATCGCGTCGCCGTCGATCCGGCCCAGCCGGGCCAGGGCGACGATCAGCGTCCACCGCAGGTCGGTGTCGACGACCAGTCCGTCCGGCAGGTCGTTGCCGTCGAGCCAGCCGGCGAGCCGGTCCGCACCGGCGTCGGAGAAGACCCCACCGATGTAGGCCCGGGCGAACGCCAGTTGGTGGTCGCTACCGGCAGCGGCGTCGGCCAGCAGCTCGGCCAGCGCCTCCTCGTACTGCGCCCGCAGGGCAGCCCGGTTCTCCGGTGCGGCGTAGTTGTTGATCGCCGTGGTCGCCTGCCCGAGCAGCGACCGTACGCCGGTCAGGTCCGTCTCGGCGCGGATCCCCTTGAGCACGATCCCGACGTACTGCGAAGCCGGCATCTCGGCGTCGCGCGTCATGTCCCAGGTGGCACCCCAGGCCAGGGCCCGCGGCAGCGACTCGGACAGCTGGTCGATCGACTCGACCAGGGTCGCCCGGGAACGCTCGTCCAGCCGGATCTTGGCGTAGGTCAGGTCGTCGTCGTTCAGCAGGACGAGGTCCGGCTGGGTCGCGCCGACCAGTTCGGCCAGCTCGGTGCGCGGGCCGTCGATGTCGACCTCGAACCGCTCGGTGCGGACCAGGCCGGCGTCGGTGCGCCGGTAGAGCCCGACCGCGAGCCGGTGCGGCCGCAGGACCGGGAAGTCCGCGGCGGCGGTCTGCTCGATCGCGAACGACGTGAACGCGCCGTTGGCGTCGACGCTGAAGTCCGCGCGCAGCGTGTTCACCCCGGCGGTCCGCAGCCAGCGCTCGGTCCAGTCGTCCAGGTCGCGCCCGGACGCCTTCTCCAGCGGCTTCAGCAGGTCGGCCAGCTCGGTGTTGCCGAAGGCGTGGTCGGCGAAGTACTCCTTCAGTGCCGCGATGAAGGTGTCCTCACCGACGAACGCGACCAGCTGGCGCAGCGTCGAGGCGCCCTTGGCGTAGGTGATGCCGTCGAAGTTCACCTCGACCGCGTGGAAGTCGACCATGTCCGCGGCGATCGGGTGCGTCGAGGGCAGCTGGTCCTGCCGGTACGCCCAGGTCTTGCGGGCGTTGCAGAACGTCGTCCACGCGTCGGCGTACTTGGTGGTCGCGGTCGCCTGCGCCCAGTGGCTGGCCCACTCGGCGAACGACTCGTTCAGCCACAGGTCGTCCCACCAGGTCATCGTGACCAGGTCGCCGAACCACATGTGCGCGAGCTCGTGCAGCACGGTGTTCGCGCGGCTCTCCAGCTCGGCGTGCGTGGTCCGGCTGCGGTAGATGTACTCGTCGCGGATGGTCACGCAGCCCGCGTTCTCCATCGCGCCCATGTTGTACTCCGGCACGAACGCCTGGTCGTACTTGCCGAACGGGTACGGCGTACCGAAGGCGCGCTCGAACAGCTCGAAGCCCTGCTTGGTCACCTCGAACAGGTCCTCGGTGTCCAGGTGGTCGGCCAGCGACGGCCGGCACAGCAGCGACAACGGGTACGTGCCGTTCGGGCCCTCGTAGGAGTCGGTGACGACGTGGTACGGGCCGGCGACGACCGCGGTGATGTACGTCGACATCGGGACCGTCGGGGCGAACTCCCAGCGGGCCAGCTCCTCACCGTTCTCACCGGTGTACGGCGTGGGCTCGGGGGTGGCCGCGTTGGAGATGACGACCCAGCGGGCCGGGGCGGAGACGGTGAAGGTGAACGGGGCCTTGAGGTCGGGCTGCTCGAAGGTGGTGAAGACCCGGCGCGCGTCCGGGACCTCGAACTGGGTGTAGAGGTAGGTCTCCTTGTCGGCCGGGTCGACCGAGCGGTGCAGCCCTTCACCGGTGCGCGAGTAGATGCAGTCGGCGACCACGCGCAGCTCGTTGCGCTCCTGCAGGTCGTCCAGCTGGATCCGTGAGCCGTCGTACACGCTGTCCGGGTCGAGCGAGCGGCCGTTCAGGGTGATCTCGCGGACGGTCGCGGCGATCAGGTCGGCGAACGTGCTCGCGCCGCTCTCGGCGCCGAAGGTGAGCGTGGTGGTCGACGCGAAGGTCGGGGCGCCGCTCGCGGCCGTGCTCAGGTCGAGCTCGATCGCGTAGCTCACGTCGCGGAGCAGTCCGGCGCGGGTCCGCGCTTCGTCGCGGGTCAGGTTGGTTCCAGGCATATCGGCATCCTATGCACCTGACTGCATGTGGTGGTGCGGGTTTCCCCGCGATCTGGGTAGGTTGAAACCACAGCGGTATCGAATTTCATTCAATTTTGTATCATTAGGCCATGACTGCCCCCGCTGAATTCTGGTTCGACCCGGCCTGCCCGTGGGCCTGGATGACGTCTCGCTGGATGCTCGAGGTCGAGCAGGTCCGCGACGTGAAGACGAGCTGGCACGTGATGAGCCTGTCCGTCCTGAACGAAGATCGCCAGGAGCACGACGCCGGCTGGCACCGCCGGCTCGGCATCGTCCGGGTCCTGATCGCCGCCGAGCAGGCGCACGGCAGCGAGGTGCTGCTGCCGCTCTACACCGCGCTCGGTGAGCGGATCCACGTCCAGGGCCGCGGCACCAACGGCAGCGACGGCGACGTGCTGGCCGAGGCGCTGGCCGAGGTCGGCCTCCCGGCCTCGCTGCTGGAGGCCGCGGACACCGACAAGTACGACGACGCGCTGCGCAAGTCGCACAACGCCGGCATGGAACTGGTCGGCATGGAGGTTGGTACGCCGGTCATCGCCGTCGAGGGCGTCGCCTTCTTCGGCCCGGTCGTCACCCCCGCCCCCAAGGGCGAGGCGGCCGGCAAGCTGTGGGACGGCGTCCGCCTGGTCGCCGGGACCGACGGCTTCTTCGAGCTGAAGCGCACCCGGGACCGGAGCCCGTCCTTCGAGTGACCTTCGGTTTCTCGTACAAGGGTTGAACGTTCGACCGTGTCGTCCGAAGGTTCCCTTGTGAACCCTCAGACCGGCGTCACCGTGTTCGACCGCGTCACCGGACAGCTCACCGAGCAGTACAACCCGGACTCGCGGTTCCGCTCCGCCTCGGTGGTCAAGCTGCTGATCGCGCTCGACTTCCTGTGGGACCGCGGGCCGGCGTACGCGATCTCGGCGCAGGACCGGGCGCGGTTGGACGTGATGCTGCGCAGCAGTGACGACGACGCGGCCAGCTACTACTGGGACGAGCTCGGCGGCGGCGCGATCGTCGACCGGATGGTCGAGCGGCTCGGGCTGACCCGCACGACCCGGCCGCCGGCGACCCACCCGGGTTTCTGGGGGTACGTCGCGATCACGCCGGCCGACACGATCCGCATCTACCTGCATCTGCTGGAGCACGCGCCGGCGCCGGTCCGCGAGCTCGTGATGGGCAACCTGCGCCGGGCGACCCGGAACGGGACCGACGGGTTCGACCAGTACTTCGGGATCGCGTCGGTGTTCGGCGGCGACTTCAGCATCAAGCAGGGCTGGTCGGGATTCTTCGGGTCGAGCGGATTCGGCTCCGGCCGGACGAAGCCGCAGACCGGGATCGACCTGATCAGCGAGGCGCTGCACACCACCGGCACCGTCGGGCCGGGGGACCGGACGATCGTGGCGGTCTACACCCTGCACCCGCCGGGTACGGCGTACGCGAAGGCCTCCGAGGACGTGAACCGCCTGGTTCGGCAGCTCAACATCCCCGGCGGGCCCACCGCGCCGAAGGTCCCCGGCGTCTCGAACGAGTGACCGGGCTGCGAGACTCGTGGCCATGCGAGTGCACATCGGCTCTGACCACGCCGGCTTCGAACTGAAGAACCACCTGGTGCAGCACCTGACGGCTGCCGGGCACGACGTCGTCGACCACGGCCCGGCCGTGTACGACGCGGTGGACGACTACCCGCCGTACTGCCTGCGGACGGCCGAGGCGGTGGTCCAGGACGACGGCAGCCTGGGCATCGTGATCGGTGGCTCCGGTAACGGCGAGCAGATCGCCGCGAACAAGGTGAAGGGGGTCCGGGCCGCGCTGGCCTGGAGCACCGAGACCGCGAAGCTCGGCCGCGAGCACAACAACGCGAACGTGATCAGCGTCGGCGCCCGGATGCACAGCACCGAGGAGTCGACCGGGTTCGTCGACACCTTCCTGGCCACCGACTACTCGGGCGAGGAGCGGCACACCCGCCGGATCGAGATGCTGGCCGGCTACGAGGAGACCGGCGAGCTGCCGCCGCTGCCGGAATCGTCCTGACCCTCGCGCGGTTGTTCTCGGTGAGGCCGGTCCTCGCGCGGCCGGGACACGTCCCGGGCCCGCATCGACCGGCCGATCCCGATCACGGCCGGGGTCGGAGCACTCCGGCCCTTGCCCGCACCACCTGCTGACGTCGTCCCCATACGAGGAATCATGCCCGAAGGTCACACCCTGCACCGGTTGGCGAACGACGTCTGGGACGCGTTCGGCGGCCGGGTCGTCCGCGCGTCCAGCCCGCAGGGCCGGTTCGTCGACGGCGCCGCGCTGCTCGACGGGCGGGTGCTGCGGCACACCGAAGCCCACGGCAAGCACTTCCTGGCCGAGTTCGACGGCGGCGGCTGGCTGCACATCCACCTCGGGCTGATCGGCAAGGTCGACTTCGGTACGGCGCCGATCCCGGAGCCGGTCGGCCAGGTGCGACTGCGGCTGCAGAACGACGCGGCGTACGCCGACCTGCGCGGCGCGACGGTCTGCGAGGTGATGACGGACGGCGAACGCGAGGCGCTGATCGGGCGACTCGGCCCCGATCCGCTGCGCGACGACGCCGACCCCGACCTGGCCTGGAAGCGGATCCAGCGCAGCAAGCTGCCGATCGGCCAGCTGCTGATGGACCAGGAAGTGCTGAGCGGAGTCGGCAACGTCTACCGCGCCGAGGTGCTGTTCCGCGCCAAGCTGCACCCGATGACGCCGGGCCACCTGGTGAAGAAGCGTGAGTGGCAGGGCATGTGGTCCGACCTGCTCGAACTGATGAAGTACGGCGTGGAGACGGGCCGGATCGACACGGTCGCCGACGACCACACCCCGGAGGCGATGGGCCGCGACCCGCGCCAGGACGACCACGGCGGCGAGGTCTACGTGTACCGGCGTCAGGGACAGCACTGCCACGTGTGCGACTCGGTGATCCGGACCGAACTGCTGGCCGGACGCAACCTGTTCTGGTGCCCGAAGTGCCAGCGCACCGGCTTGACCAGGAAACCTCCCGTGACGGCGCCGAAAAAGCCCAAGGTCAAGAAGTAGTGACGATCTGATGCACGGACCGGTCGGTGCCGTTATCTTCGTTTCACCATGAGCGGTGGCGGCGGTTTCGCTGGCTTGCGACGGGCGGGCCTGCGGGCTGCCCGGACGCTGGTTCGGCGTGCCCGCAAGTCGCATCCGCTGACCCTGATCATGCTGCTCGGCGTCACGGTCGCGATCAGTGCGCTGTCGCTGTTCCTGCCGTCCTTGATACCCACCGCGGCGCTGACTATTCCTCTGCTGCTCGGCGGGTTGCTGCTGCGTTTCAAACCCCTGGTGGTGCTGACCTTCGTCGCTCTGGCACTGGGCTCGTACGTGATGTCCGAGCGCGCGGCCGGGCTCCCGAAGATCGGCTTCGTGGTGACGCTCGGCGTGGTCGGCTGGATCGTGCTGACCGGCGCGAAGGTGCGCAGCCGGCTCGGAGTCCAGGGCAGTCGCGGCGAGTCGATGCTGATCGAGCTGCGCGACCTGCTGACCGCCCAGGGCGAGTTCCCGCGACTCCCGTCCGGGTGGCTGGCCGAATCTGCGATCCGCTCGGCCGGCGGCCAGTCGTTCTCCGGTGACTTCGTCGTCGCGGCGACCCGCGGCGACCACCAGCTCGAGGTTGCGCTGGTCGATGTCTCCGGCAAGGGAATCGATGCCGGGACGCGCGCGCTGCTGCTGTCGGGCGCCTTCGGTGGCCTGCTCGGCGTCGTACCGGTCGAGGAGTTCCTCCCGGCCGCGAACCACTACGCCCGCCGGCAGGACTGGGACGACGACTTCGCGACCGTCGTGCACGTGGCGATCAACCTGAGCACCGGCGAGTTCGAGGTCCGTACGGCGGGCCACCCGCCGGCCATCCAGTTCGACGCGTGGTCCGGCCGCTGGACGACGCGGGAGGCCGAGGGGCCGCTGCTCGGGCTGGTCGAGACGCCGGAGTTCGCGGTGAACAAGGGCCAGCTCAAGCTCGGCGACGCGCTCTTCCTCTACAGCGACGGCATGGTTGAGACGCCGCGCCGCGACATCGGCCTCGGCACGGATCGCCTCGCCGGGCACGCGGAAACCCTGGTGGCGAAGGGCTTCGAGGGGGCCGCCGACGAGCTGGTCGACGAGATCGGCGGACCGGGGGACGACTCCTCGATCGTCGTGATCCACCGTCAGACGCACCCGTCCGAGTCCGTGACGACGTGCGGCGCCGGCCGGCCGGCCGAGGCCGGACCGAGCCGCCGCAGCCGTCACACCGTGCTGCGCCAGGCGATGGCGGGTCGCGCGAAACCGGTCTGACCGCCGCCGTAAAGGTTGCTGCGCGCATCTAATTGTTACCGTGCGTCGTTGACTACGGTCCGCAGAAGCGCATACTGCAGGGAAGTGCGCACGCCAAGTAGTTGAACTCGGCAACCATCGCACGGGGGATCACTTCTGCTGGGGACGGGACCACTGACATGGGTACAGCTGGGATTCGGGCCCGGACCGCGAGCGCTGTCGCCGCGGCCGGAGCGCTGACAGTGTTGCTGGGAGCGGCCATGCTGGCCGCCGCGCCGGCCGCATCGGCCGGCCAGGCCGCGGTGCAGGCGCCGGGGAACAACGGCACCATCAAGATCGAGGGCGTCGACGTCCAGAGCGGACCGCCGGACAACAACCCGCACCAGGGCTGCTCGTTCGTGGTCGAGTTCTACAACTACGACAAGGGCGCCGACCTTCAGGCCGAGGTGACGTTCGCCGACCAGGCGCCGACCTCCGACGGCGGGCTGCAGGTCGTCTCCGGCGACCAGAGCCTGTTCATCGGCGGTGATCCGGCCGGTGGTGGGAACGACCTGGACGCCAAGGAGACCTACACCCTGAAGTTCACCGGGTCGCCGCACCCGCAGCAGGGGTACCACGTGAAGATCACCATCCACGCGGACGGATCGATCGGCAACGACACCAAGCACAAGGTCTTCTGGGTCGAGGGGTGTGGGAAGCCGCCGGTGACGCCGACTCCGACCCCGACGCCCACTCCGACGCCGACGCCGACGCCGACGCCGACGCCGACACCGACGCCCACGCCGACGCCGACGCCGACTCCGACTCCGACTCCGACTCCGACGGAGACGCCTTCGGTGACGCCGTCTGAGACGCCCTCTGAGACGCCGTCGGGGACTCCGTCCAGCAGCACTCCGCCGACGGTCGAGCCGAGCACGCCGGGGACAACCACGACCAGCCCCGCAGGCGCCATCACGACGGAGACGCCAGGCCCGGCGGTACCGACGGCGATCGACGCCGGCCTGTCCGGTGGGTCCTCGGGCGGTGACGGGCCCGGGCCGTTCGGGCTGCTCGGCGGCGTACTGATCGCTGCCGGTGCGGTGATGCTGTCCGGTGGAGCCGCGGTCGCACTGCGGCGCCGTGGGAAGCACGCGCTCTGAGGTGAGCCACGGTAAGCGTCGCGGCCGGCCCGCCCCTCTGCGGAGGGGAGGGCTGGTCGCGCTCGCCGGCCTCCTGGTCGTGGGGACCGGTGTCTACCTCCAGTTCGGCCAGAACACAGCTGACGCCGGAGCCGACCGGGTGCCGACCGAGAGCTGCGCTCCGGCCGACCGGTCCGTGGAGCGTGGTGGGGACCAGCCTGCTGCGGCACGAGCTGCAGGGTCGGGTACTGCGTTGCGGGCTGAGGCCGGATCCGACCCCTGCTCGGCGGACGGACCTGCGCAGGGCAACGGCCTGCAGCCGTCCGAGTCCGCGACGGCCAAGGCGCCGGGCGTCGGCGACTCGTCCGCGCACCCGTCGCCTTCCGCGACGCCCGGTTTGCCGAGTGCACGCAAGCCTCCCGCCGTCCCGCCGAGGCCTGGCCGGCCGAGCCGGATCTCGCTGGGGCAGTTGGGGATCACGGCGCCCGTCGTACCGATCAAGGCGGACGGCGGTGAACTGACACCACCGTCCGACCCGACCACAGTGGGCTGGTGGTCGGCTGGGGCCCGACCCGGCGCGGCGCGGGGCTCCGCCGTGATCACCGGGCACACGGTGCACGACGGCGGCGGAGCCTTCGACGACCTCGACCGGCTGACCACCGGGTCGATCGTCACCGTGACCACCTCACGTGGTGTGCTGCGCTACCAGGTCAGCGGCGTCACGACGTACCGGAAACGGACGCTCGCGGCCGCCGCGGGCCGGTTGTTCGACCAGCGGGGCGAGGGCCGGCTGGTCCTGGTGACCTGCGAGGACTGGAACGGCGAGGTCTACCTGAGCAACGTGGTCGTCGTGGCCCGGCGGATCGCGTAATCTCCACCCTCGTGGTGATGGATGGGATGAGCGCGCCGGACGTGTCGTTCGAGGACCTGGTCGCGACGATGCCGGAGTCGGTGCGGGAGGTCTTCCCGCCGGCCCGCTGGAAGATCGGCAAGCTGTGGGCGCTGGAGCTGCGCACCGAGCCGGTCGAGGTCGCCGACCTGGTCTGGATCTTCGACCTGCCGCTGTGGCCGCTGAACGGCGAACGCTTCAAGGTCACCCCGCACCAGGTTGCCGAGACGCCGATGAACTACCGCGACCACTACCAGCGGGTGATGGACGCCGACCTGGACTTCCCGATCCACCTGGTCGCGTTCCGCGGGCGGCTCGTCGTACTGGACGGGATGCACCGCTTGCTGAAGGCCCACTTCCTGCGCCGCCGCTGGATCGAGGGCAAGATCCTCACCGCCGCTCAACTGCAGGAGTGCGTCGGGCCTTAAGGGGGTGTCTGGTGGTTCCCCGCCTACTGCGCGGCACTCGGCACGGCATCTCGCTGCACGGGAGCCAAGCTCACGATGCTTCGCATCGCCACGCTCGTCTCCCGCACACCGAGCTACCGCACCGAGCACCTGCTCGCTACGGCGGGGAACCACCAGACACCCCCTAAGTCGCGGCCTTGATCACCCGGGTCAAGTTGCTGTGCAGCGACTCGAGCTCCTTCAGTGTCATGCCGAGGCGGTCGATGATCGCCGGCGGGATCTTCAGCGCCTCCTCGCGCAGCGCGCGGCCGGCCGGGGTGAGCTCGACGGCCAGTGAGCGCTCGTCGCGCGGGTCGCGGCCGCGGGTCAGGTAGCCGGCCGCTTCCAGCCGCTTGAGCAGCGGCGACAGCGTGCCGGGGTCGAGCTGCAGCAGGTTGCTGAGCTGTTTCACCGACAGCGGCGACTCCTCCCAGAGCGCGAGCATCACCAGGTACTGCGGGTGGGTCAGGCCCATCGGGTCCAGCAGCGGGCGGTACAGGGCGATCACGCTGCGGGACGCGACGGCGAGCGCGAAACAGACCTGACGGTCCAGTTGCAGCAGGTCGACCTCTTCGGTCTGGGCCACGAGCTTCCTCCTCCTTGATGTCTGGTCTACACTAACATTTGGTACACAAACTATTGCCACACCAAGTGTTTGGAGCGTGGGATGAACAACGAGGGGCTCAGCATCTTCTACCGGATCCGGTGGCGGCTGGTCTGGCTGCTGCTGCACGTGGCCGGCCCGGCGACCCTGCCGGACTCGCAGGACCCGCGCCGCCGGATGGAGCGCCAGCGTGCCGCCAAGGTCGCCGCGGCCCGGCGGGCGCGCGAGTCGCTGAGCAAGTAGGCGGACCCTGGCGGAGGTACGGTGGGTGACATGTCATCCCCGAACGAGTACGCCCCCAGCCCGACCGATTGGGTCCGCAGCGCCGTCGAGAAGATCGACGAGACCGGCACCACCGAGGCGGCCGGCTTCAACGGCATGGGCGTCGTGCTCATGACCATGATCGGCAACAAGTCCGGCAAGGTGCGCAAGGTCCCCGTGATGCGGGTCGAGCACAACGGCGTGTACGTCGCCGTCGCCTCCCTCGGCGGCGCGCCCAAGCACCCCGTCTGGTACTACAACCTCAAGGCCGACCCGAACGTGAAGCTCCAGGACGGCACCGAGACCAGGGAGTACGTCGCCCGCGAGATCGACGGCGACGAGTACGACGAGTGGTGGGTCCGCTCGGTCGCGGCGTACCCGGACTACGCGGAGTACCAGAAGAAGACCACCCGCAAGATCCCGCAGTTCCTGCTCGAGCCGAAGAACTGACCCGATCCGTCCCGCGCCGGCCCCGGCGGCGATCCTCCGGACGCCGTCGGGGGGCCGGCAGGTCAGCCCGCAGTACAGGGGACTTGCTCGCCGTCGGCGTAAAGTCCGTGTCCAGATCCACCGCCGAAGGGCATGCGGTGACCGGTCCAGGTCCCCGGTTGTGAGACGCTGAAGCAGATTGTCCGACGCGTGGCGTCGACCGAGTTCTGGGAGTTCTGCTGACCACACACGACGCGGTGCGCGAACCTTTCGTCGGATCGACGCGGCTGCGGCTGGCCGGCCTGGCCCTGCACGCCTACACCGCGAGCGGCACCGTGCTGGCGCTGCTGATCGTGATCGCCGCCATCGACGGCGACGCCGTCCGGGCGCTGTGGCTGATGCTGGCCGCGCTGGTGATCGACGGCACGGACGGGATGCTGGCCCGTCGGCTGCGGGTCAAGGAGACCATCCCGTGGTTCGACGGCGCGATGCTCGACAACATCGTCGACTACCTGACCTACGCCTTCGCCCCGATCGTGCTGCTGTGGACCGGTGGGTACCTGCCGTCCGGCTCGTGGGGCGCGGTGCTCGCGGCGCTGCCGTTGCTTGCGTCCAGCTACCAGTTCTGCCGGGTCGACGCGAAGACCGACGACCACTTCTTCCTGGGCTTCCCGAGCTACTGGAACGTGGTCGCCTTCTACGTGGTGATCCTCGGACTGACCCCGTTCGCGACCGGCGTGATCCTGGTGACCTGCTCGATCCTGGTCTTCGTCCCGGTGAAGTACGTCTACCCGTCGCGGACCAAGGTCTTCCGGTCGATGAACCTGCTGACCACCGCGATCTGGCTCGGTTCGTACGCCGTACTGCTGGCGCAGATGCCCGACCCGAACCCGGCCGTCGTCGCGCTGTCGCTGGCGTACTTGGTCTACTACGGCGGTCTCAGCCTCTACCTGACCTTCTGGGCACCCCGGCGCAAGGCAGCCTGAGTAGTGCTGCTCGGTCTGGGAGCCGCACTCGGCGCAGCCGTGCTGTTCGGTGTCGCCGCGATCCTGCAGGCGGTCGGCTCCCGCAAGGTGCCGACCGAGTCCGAGCTGGATCCGCGGCGGCTGGGTGCCTTCGTGGCCGCTCTGCTGCACCAAGGCCCGTTCCTGGCCGCGCTGGTGCTCAACCTGGCCGGCTTCGGGCTGCACTTCGTGGCACTCCGGCTGCTGCCGCTCTACCTCGCCCAGGCGGGAATCGCCGCCAGTCTGGTCGTCACCGCCCTGCTCGCCACCCGCTGGATGGGTGACCGGCTGTCGGCGGTCGAGTGGGCCGCGGTGATCGCGGTGTGCGTCGGCCTCGGGGTGCTGGCCGTGTCGGCCGGTCATGCGGGGGAGAGCGCCCGGCACCACGGTCTGACGATCGGCGTACTGGTCGGGCTGATCGTGATCATCGTGGTGGGCGCGGTCGCCAGCCGCTCCGAGCACGCCGGCGCGACAGCGCTGCTGGGTCTGCTCGCGGGACTCGGGTACGCCGGGGTGGCGATCTCGGCTCGTCTGCTGGAGGACGGCTCGATCAGCGAACTGCTGCAGGGCTTCACGACGTACACGCTGCCGTTGAGCGGTGCGCTCGCGTTCATCCTGTACTCGCTGGCGTTGCAGCGCGGCTCGGTGACGCTGGCGACGACGCCGATGATCGCGCTGCAGACCATCACGCCCGCCGCGGTCGGGGTCTTCGTGCTGCACGACGCCGTACGGTCCGGTTGGGGTGCGGCTGCCGTTGGCGGGTTCGTCCTGACGGCGATCGGCGCGCTGGTCCTGGTCCGCTTCGAATCCGTGAAGGACGCTAGCGAGTCGGCCACTTCCACGGAGGCTCGTCCAGCGGGCCCTGACCCGCGATAGCGGTCTGGCCGAAATCCTTCACGAGCTCGATCGTGCGCAGGTCCTGGCCGGACTCGTCGGCCCCGGCCTGCAGTGCGGCGAGGAACGGTCGCGAGTGTGTCACCAGGATGACCTGCGTCTCCTTGGCCGCCGTGTTGACGAGATTCGCCAACGCAGGCAGAAGATCCGGGTGCAGGCTCGTCTCGGGCTCGTTGAGGACGAGGAGCTCGGGCGGGCGCGGGGTCAGCAGGGCGGCGACCCAGAGCAGGTACCGGAGAGTGCCGTCGGACAGCTCGGCGGCTGCCAAGGGCCGGAGAAGTCCGTGTTGCCGGAAGACGATCTCGAACCGGCCGGACCCTGACTCGACCTTCACCGAGCTGCGCGGAAACGCCTGCTCGATCGCCTGGTCGAGCGCTGCCCGGTCCCCGATCTGGTTGATCGTCTCCAGCGCCGCCGCCAGGTGGGCACCCTCGGCATCGAGCACCGGCGTCCGCGTCCCGATCCGCGCCTGCCGCGCGGGCGCATCAGCATCGGTCCGGAGATGGTCGTAGAACCGCCACCCGCGGATCCGCTCCCGTACCGCCATCAACTCCGGCGCCCGATGCGGGTCCGCGAACTCACTCAGCATGCTGTCGAACGGCTGCAACTGATGCCCGCCGTCGATCCACCCGCCGTCCTCTGCGCGGATCCGCACGCCGCCGTTCTTCCGGTCCACCAACAAGGAGGCCGGCCGGAAGTACGGCCCCGCCCACAGGGCCTCCCGCTTGATCTCCGGATCCTGCCCGAACGGGTCCGGTGGTGTTCTCGGCGGCGGCAGCCCGAAGTCCACGGCGTACCCGTAGTCCTCCGACGCGAACCCCATCCGCAAACTCACCGGCCCCGACCGCACCGTCCCCTGCACCGGATACTCGCCCCGCCGTACCGCCTTCCCCAACTGATCGGGCCCGGCCCACAGCGTGCTCTGCAACCCACCCTCCCGAGCCAACGCCGCCACCGCGCCGTTCCGCGAAGCATCCGCCAGCAACCTGAGCGCCCGGTACAGCGAAGACTTCCCACTCCCGTTGGCCCCCGTCACCACGTTCACCCGCCCCAACGGCACCACCACCCGCCGCAAGGACCGATAACTCTCCACCGCCAACGTCGTGAGCATGCCGCCACGCTACAAACCCCCACCGACAAGCCACTTCCCGTACGGCGTGAGAAACACCCCGCCATCGAAGCTCTCCGCCGACACCCGCACGCTCCGCACGAGCCTGAGCTGCTCGGCGGGCTCCCCCACGTAGTCGACGTACAGCCACCCGTCGGCCGATACGTAACACCCAATCCGTGAGTCGATGAGCAGACTCGGCCGCCCGTACGCCGCCTCGACTTCCTCGCGGCCCAGTTCCCGCAGGCCCGCCCGAGCGGCTTGGGCGAGCAGCTGCCAGTCCACCAGCTCGACCTCCAGATACCCGAGCCGATGCAGGTACTCGGCATACACCGACGCCACTTCCGCGACGTAACGTCCGTCTCTCCCAAACAGCCGCCGGAACCCACCAAGCACTCCCTGCGACCCGTAGCGCAGACGGTCGTCGTCGAGCATCGGAGCCGGGTCCCGTTCGTCCAGGAAGCACAAGTCCTCAACCAACCGCCGAAACAAGGTCTCGGCCTCCTCGCCCGACCTGACCCACATCCCGGTCCGCTCAAGCACCAAAGGGATCTCGCCAAGCCACTTGCTCTTGAGCTCTGCTGCGGTGCGCATGACAGATGATCCCCTTGCCTGGTCCGTGATAGCCGCCAAACCGCCGACCACCTCGCCTGTCGGCCCCGCCGGGCTAGGCCAGAGGTCCGCCAACCGCCAAGCGAACCGCCGGGGCCGCCTCTGCGGTGGGCAGATGCCCGACGCCCACCAAGCCGCCGGCCGCCTGTGGCCCTGAGGTGGGCGGAGAGCCAACACTCACCGCCCACGAGACCAGTCGCCACCGGCGGACCGTCGTGGGCAGATGCCCGACATCCACCACCTATCGAGCCGTCGACGGCGGTCGTGATCTGGGAGAGCCCACACACCACACCCGCCACACGACCAGGTCCGCCGCCTCGACACGATCAGACGCCCGTCACCCATCAGACCAGCCGCCGCGAGCGGTTGCGACGTGGGCGCAGGCTCACCACACACCAAGCCGGCGCTGCTAGCGCCAACGCAGGCAGAGGCCGGACGCCCGTCACCCACCAGTCCAGCCGCCGCGAGCGGTTGCGAGGTGGGCGCAGGCTCACCACACACCAAGCCGGCACTGCCAGCGCCAACTCGCGCAGAGGCGCCACGCCCATCACCCACCAGCCCCAAACGCTGCGACGGGAGCACCGGCTCACACACCACCCACCAAGCCGGCCACTGCCAGGGCTGACGCGGGCAGAGGCTCGACGCCCACCACCCACCAAGCCGTCGGTAGGCGGCGAATCTGAGCGCGGCGGACTTGCGTTGCACTGCGTTTTCGAAGGTTGGTGGGTGGTGGGCGTCGGCATGTGCAAGCTGACGGCGAAAGGCGTGAATGCGGCGAGACCGGGATCTGGTTGCCATCTGGAGATCGCGGGCGCGCCGGAGCGTGCAGACGACCGCGTGGGCAGGACGTGGGGGCGCCGCGGGGGCAGGCGTACATGACGGCCATGCTGGATTGAGTCGCCGTGCGCAGGACAGCGGAGCCCAGGGCTCGCAAGCTGCGGCGTTGGAACTCGGCAGACGTCCGACCATCGTCGCCTGCCGGGTGAGCTGGGACGGCCGACGCCCACCACTGATCAACCCCGCGGCCGACGGCGGCTCTGAGCGCGACGGGCTCGCGTTGCGGCGGATCTGCGGAGGTTGATCAGTGGTGGGCGTCGACCTGCGCAGCTCGGCTGACCGCCTGGGTGAGGTGGTCGAGGGTGGTCTGCAGGAGAGGCGAGTTTTGGGCGCCTTCCCGGACGGCGGCGAACAGATGGCGTTGCGGATGGGGCGGCCGGGTCGGCCGGATGACCAGGGCGGACGGAAGGTCCTGCTGCGCCAGGCGGGGGATCAGGGCAACGGCGTGGGAGCGGGCCACGAGTTGGGTGACGGCGTGCCAGTCGTCGACTCGGTGGGTGATCCGGGGAGCGAACCCGGCGGCGGCGCAGGCGGTGGAGGTGATGGCGGCGCAGCAACCGTCCGGCGTACCGGTGATCCAGAGGTCGTCGTCGAGGGCTCGGAGGTCGATCGACGCTTCGCTGGCCAGTGGGTGATCGGCGGGCAACGCGACGTCCAAGATGTCCGCGCCAAGGTCGACGCGGTGGTACCGCGGATCACGGGTCGCAGGCGAACCGTCGAAGCTAACGGCCAGCGCAAGGTCCACCCGACCGGCGTCGAGCAGATCGAAGAGCTCCGGCGGATCGAGTTGCCGGAGTGAAACCTGAAGATCGGGATAGTCAGCCCGCAGCGAGGTCAGTACGGCGGGCAGCAGCCCGGCGCAGGCGGTGGAGAACGCGCCGATGGTCAGCTCCCCGCGCAGGATCTCGTCCCAGGTCTCCAAGTCGTGCCGCGCCTGCTCGAGCCGCGCGAACACGGCGTCGGCGTGATTGAGCAACGCGACCCCACGATCGGTCAGCACGATCCGCCGACCATCCCGCCGCGTCACCGCGAAACCAACGTCCTGTGCCAGCCCAGCAAGCTGCTGCGACACCGCGGACGGCGTCAGATGCAGCGCGTCAGCAGTCGCCGTCACGGTCCCGCGCTCGCGGAACTCCCGCAGTACGCGCAACCGCCGCAGATCATCGATGAAGTCCGACCTTAACGGTTTCATTCGCCAAGAATAGATGGACTGAAAGGTTCATCACCTGCAGACTCGACCCGTGACCACTCCGCCAGTACGCCTCGGCATCATCGGCCTCGGCGCGATGGGCGCCCGAGTCCTCCAGATCGCCACCACCCATCCCGAGTACACGGTGGTCGCCGCCGCCGACTTGGATGCCTCTGCCGTCAGCCGGTACGCCGAGCAGCACCCGTCGATCCACTTCACCACCACCCCCGAGGAGGTGATCGCGGCCGACGTCGACGCCGTCTACATCGCCACTCCGCCTGCCTCCCACGCAGACCTCACCGAAGCAGCCTTCACCGCCGGCCACGCGGTCTTCTGCGAAAAGCCCCTCTCCATCAGCCTCGCCGACGGCCAACGCATGCTGGACGCAGCCGCAGCCTCAGGTCGCGCGGCGGCAGTCAACTTCGCCCTGTCAGACCGTCGCGCCACGCTGTACTTGGAGGAACTCCTGCACCCCGACCGACAAGGCCAGGCCGGGGAAGTCAGGCGGTCCAGAGAGGCCGGGACGGCCGGGCCTGCCGGGGGAGCCGGGCCGGCGGGGGAACCGTGGCAGGGTGGAGAGACCGAAGGAGCCGGACGATCCGGAGGGCCCGAGGCAGGCGGGCCTGTCGGAGTGGCCGGGCGGGCCGGGGCGGCGGAGCTGGGGAGTGCGACGGCGGCGGGTTCGGCGGCGACTGGGGCGGGGCGAGCCACGTCCTCGGCCGCCGGTGGGGCCTCGTCCTCGGCGCGCGTCGAGGACGACAGCCGAATCGGCGGGCTTGGGGTTGGGGAGGTTCTGGCGGTTGAGATTCGGTTGGCGTTTCCTCAGTGGCCTCGGGCGTTTCAGGTGGGGGCCGGGTGGTTGGGGGAGCGGGCTCAGGGTGGGTTCATTCGGGAGGTGTTCTCGCACTTCGCGTACCTGACCGATCGGCTGATCGGGCCGTTGACGCCGGTGGAGCTTCATCTCGAGCACCGGGGTCCGGGGAGCGAGGTGGCGGCGTTCGGGTTGTATCGGGCGGGCGACGTACCGGTGCAGGTGAGCGGCGTGGTCGCGGGGCCCACGACGTACGAGTGGATCGTTCGCGGTTCCGAGCGGTCCTACCTGCTGCGTGACTGGCAGCAGCTGTTTGTTGCTGAGGGCAAGGACTGGGTGCCGGTCCCGTTGCCGGGAGAGCGCGGAGGTGAGGAGACGCGCTTGTCGCTCTTCGCCGAGGCGGTGCGCGGGCATCACCCGGCGAATCTCGCCGACTTCGCCACGGCGTACCGCGTGCAGCAGGCGGTCGAAGCCTGGCACACCGCATGAGAGCGGTCGAGGTCAGCCGGTACGGCGGGCCGGAGGTCCTTCAGGTGGTCGACAGGCCCGCGCCGACGTTGCGGGAAGGACAGGTCCGCGTCGCGGTCAAGGCGATCGGAGTCAACTACCTCGACGTCCAGGAGTGCACCGGCGCCTACCCGCGCGCCCTCCCGTACATCCCCGGCGACGAAGGCAGCGGCACGATCATCGAGGTCGGCCCCGGTGTGGATCGGTCGATCGGCGAACGCGTCTGCTGGCAAGGCATCACCGGCTCGTACGCCGAGGAGCTCGCGATCCCCGCGGACCGGCTGATCGCCGTACCGGACGGCATCTCCGACCACCTCGCCGCTGCCCTCCCCACCCAGGGACTCACCGCTCACTACCTCGCCACCGACGCGTACCAGATCTCCGCTGGTGACGTGGTCGTCATCCTCGCGGGCGCCGGCGGTGTGGGCCTCCTCCTCACCCAGATCGCCAAGCTCCAAGGCGCTTACGTCATCACAGCTGTCTCCACCCCGGAGAAGGCCCACCTGTCGCGAAAGGCCGGCGCCGACCAAGTCGTCGCCTACGCCGACCTCGCCGATGCCGTCCATGAGGCAAGCGGCGCGGGACGTGCGCGCGGCGTGCCTGCGAAGGCGATGTCCGCGGGCGCGGAGCCTGCGGAGGCGGTGCATGCGGGCGCGAGTCGTGCGGAGGCGGTGTACGTGGGCGCCGAGCCGGTGGAGGTGACGCATGCGGCTTCCGGGCCTGCGGAGGCGGTCCACGTGGGCGCCGAGCCAGCGATGGCCGTGCATGCGGGCGCGAGTCGTGCGGAGGCGGTGTACGTGGGCGCCGGGCCTGAGGAGGTGACGCATGCGGGTGCGGGGCCTGCGGAGGCGGTGCACTTGGGCGTCGAGCCAGCGATGGCCGTGGATGCGGGCGCGAGTCGTGCGGAGGTGGCGGATGCGGGCGCGCCACATGCGGAGGTGGTGCACGTGGGCGCCGAGCGCGCGAAGGCCGTGCGTGCGGGCGCGACACATGCGCAGGCGGTGCACGTGGGCGCCGAGCCGGCGGAGGTGGCGCTTGCGGGCGTCGGGCCTGCGGAGGCGGTGCACCTTGGTGTCGAGCCCGCGATGGCCGTGCATGCGGACGCGAGTCGTGCGGAGGCGGCGCACGTGGGCGCCGAGCCGGCGGAGGTGGCGCTTGCGGGTGTCGGGCCTGCGGAGGCGGTGCACTTTGGCGTCGGGCCCGCGATGGCCGTGGATGCGGACGCGAGACGCAGGGAGGTGGCGGGTGCAGGCGCTCCACATGCGGAGGCGGTGCTCGTGGGCGCCGAGCCTGCGGAGGTGGCGCATACGGGTGGCGGGCATGCGGGCGCGGTGCGCCAGGGCGCCGGGCCTGCGAAGGCCGTGCGTGCGGGCGCCAGACATGCGGAGGGGGTGCCCCGAGGAGGAGCCGGTGCAGGGCCGGTGCGTGCGGGCGCGAGATCTGCGGGGGTGATGCACGTGGGGGCCGACGTCGTTTACGACAGCGTGGGTGGTGCGACCTTCGAGGAATCGTTGGCGGTGTTGAGGCGGCGCGGGACGCTCGTGCTGTACGGGCAGTCGAGTGGGGCGGTGCCGCCCTTCGATCTGATGAGGTTGCGGCATGGTTCGCTGACGGTCATTCGGCCGACGTTGCGTGACTACGTTCACGGGGACGAGCTGCAGAAGCGGGCGGTTGATCTGTTCGCCTGGGTCGAGCGCGGGTACGTCACGCCACAGGTCGGCGGGATCTATCAGCTTGAGGACGTAGCGCAGGCGCACGCTGACCTGGAGGGACGCCGTACGAGCGGCAAGCTCTTGCTCGTTCCCTGAGAGCAAAGAACAGGGCCCCTCCCGCGAACGGAAGGGGCCC
This sequence comes from Kribbella lupini, assembly GCF_039529595.1. Lineage (NCBI taxonomy): Bacteria > Bacillati > Actinomycetota > Actinomycetes > Propionibacteriales > Kribbellaceae > Kribbella > Kribbella lupini. The sequence continues at coordinate 72,963 of NZ_BAAANC010000001.1, forward strand.
TGCGCAACAAATCGGCCGGTTGAGCCGAAGGACGGCCAGTCTGGCCAAGCCCAGGCCAAGGCGGGCCGGGGTCAGGCCCAGGGCGGGCCGGGGTCAGGCCAGGGAGTCCTCCCAGGCCTGGTGGAGGCCGGCGTAGTGGCCGCCGTGGGTGATCAGCGAGTCCGGCGTACCGTCCTCGATGATCCGGCCGTGCTCGAGCACGATCACCCGGTCCGCGGTCTCGACCGTGGACAGCCGGTGGGCGATCACGATCGCGGTCCGGTCGGCGAGGATCGTGCGCAGCGCGCGCTGGATCAGCCGCTCGCTGGGGATGTCGAGGCTGGAGGTCGCCTCGTCCAGGATCAGCACCGCGGGGTCGGCGAGGAACGCCCGGGCGAAGGCGACCAGCTGACGCTGACCGGCCGACAGCCGGGAACCGCGCTTCTCCACCGCGGTCTCGTACCCGTCCGGCAGCCGCACGATGAAGTCGTGCGCGCCGATCACCTTGGCGGCCTCGACGATCTCGTCCATCGTCGCGTCCGGCTTGCCGAAGCGGATGTTGTCGGCGACCGTCCCGGTGAACAGGAAGTTCTCCTGCGTCACCATCACCACCCGCTCGCGCAGGTCGTCCTCGGTGAGCTTGCGCAGGTCGATCCCGTCCAGCACGACCTGACCACCGGTCGGGTCGTAGAAGCGCGCGACCAGCTTGGCGATCGTCGTCTTGCCCGCTCCCGTCGTACCGACCAGGGCGAGGGTCTGCCCGGCCGGGACGTCGAGGTCGAGCCCGGGCAGCACCGCCACCCCGTCGACGTACCAGAACTTCACGTTCCGCAGCTCCAGGTGTCCCCGCGCCTTCTGGGTCGGCTTGGCCGGCTCCTTCGGCTCGGGCACGTCGGGAGTCTCGTTGAGTACGCCGGACAGCTTCTCCAGCGCCGCGCTCGCGGACAGGAACGTGTTGTAGAACTGCGAGATGTCCTGCAGCGGCTCGAAGAACTGCCGCAGGTAGAGCAGGAACGCGGTCAGCACGCCGACGGTGACGTGCCCGTGGTAGGCCTGCCAGCCGCCGTACGCGAGGATGGCGACGATGGTGATGTTGCCGACGCCCTTGATCGACGGCATGAAGATCGCGTTGATCCGGAACGACTCCAGGTTCGCCTCCCGGTAGCGGTCGTTCACCCCGTGGAAGATCTCCTCGTTGCGCGGCTCGCGGCGGAACGCCTGGACCGCGCGGATCCCGGTCATCGACTCGACGAAGTGCACGATGACCAGGGCGACGGCTTCGCGGCTTCGCCGGTAGACCAGCTGCGACCGGCGCCGGAACCAGGTGGTGAGGAAGAACAGCACCGGGAACGACAGCAGCGCGAGCAGCCCGAGCTTCACGTCCAGCGTGAGCAGCAGGATCGCCGTACCGACCAGGGTCAGCAGTGCCGTCACCAGACCGTCGAACCCGGTCTCGAGCATCTCGTCGATGACGTCCACGTCGGACGTCAGTCGCGAGATCACCCGGCCGGAGGTGTACCGGTCGTGGAACGACGGGCTGAGCCGCTGGAAGTGGTCGAACACCCGTCGGCGCAGCCCGAGCAGGATGGTCTGGCCGAGCCGGCCGGACCGCATCAGGAACACCTGCCGGGCGAACGCCTGGATCAGCGCCGACGCCAGAACCGCGGCGACGACGGTGAGCAGGGTCTGATTGCCCTCGCCCGCCAGGATCGGCGGGATGCCCTTGTCGATGCCGAGGTGGACCAGGTACGGAACGGCGAGGCGCGCGGCGTTCTCCACCACGACGATCGCGACCAGGATCCAGATCAGCTTCTTGTACGGGCGGAGCAGCTCGCCGAGCAGCTTGCGGGACTGCTCCTTGAGCCGCACGGTCGTGGCCCGCGACAGCTCGTCGTCGCCCTGCTCGGCGTACCCGCGCCAGGAGGCCTCCCGGTCGATGATCTGCTCCGGGCTCCGGTCCTCCTCGGGATCGGGCTGAGGCTGAGGTGGTTGCGTTGTCGTGCTCATGCGTGCACCTCCTCCTCTTCGGCCGCGAGCAGTTGCCGGTACGCCGGGACGGTGGCGAGCAGCTCGTGGTGAGTACCGACGTGGGTGATCGTGCCGTCCTCCAGCAACGCCACCTGGTCGGCGAGCATCACCGTCGACGCCCGGTGCGCCACCACGATGCCGGTGGTCGCGGAGAGCACGTTGCGCAGCGCCTCCTCGACCAGGGCCTCGGTGTGGACGTCCAGCGCGGACAGCGTGTCGTCGAGCACCAGTACGGCGGGCTTGGCGAGCACCGCGCGGGCCAGGGCCAGTCGTTGCCGCTGACCACCGGACAGTGACATGCCCTGCTCACCGACCCGGGTGTCCAGCCCCCAAGGCAGGTCGTTGGCGAAGGTCGCCTGGGCGATCTCCAGGGCCTGCTGGATGTCGGCCTCCGTGGCGTCCGGACGGCCGAGCGTGAGGTTCTCCCGGACCGACATCGAGAACAGCGTCGGGTCGTCGAACGCCGACGAGACCGCGCTGCGCAGGGACCTCAGGTCGAGGTCTCTGACGTCGTGGCCGTCGATCGTGATCCGGCCGCCGGTCACGTCGTACAGCCGGGGGACCAGCGCGGTGAGCGTGGTCTTGCCCGACCCGGTGGCGCCGACCAGGGCCAGCGTCGTCCCGGGGGTGAGGTCGAGGTTGATGTCGTGCAGCACGTCCGCGGAGTCCGGCGAGAACCGGAAGCTGACGTTCTCGAACCGCAGGTGGCCCTGTGGGTTCTCGAGCTGCTCCGGCCCGGACTCGATCGTCGACTTGGTGTCGAGGATCTCGCTGATCCGGTCCGCCGACGTCATCGCTTCCTGAGCCATCGCCAGGATGGTTCCGAGCGACTCGACCGGCCAGATCAGCGACAGCATCAGCGTGATGAAGGCGACCAGCGTGCCCAGGGTGATCGCGTCCCGACCGACGGCGAGCGCGCCGAGCAGCAGCACGATCACCAGCGTCAGGTTCGGGATCACCTCCAGGAAGGTCCAGAACCGCGACGCCAGCCGGACCTTCTCCACGGAGGTGCCGTAGAGCTTGACCGCGCCGTCGTCGAACTGGGCCTTCACGTGCTCGCGCCGGCCGAAGGCCTTGATCACCCGGAAGCCGAGCGCGGACTCCTCGATCCGGGTGGCCAGGTCGCCTTGCTGGTCCTGCACCCGGCGGGAGATCGCCAGGTACTTCTTCTCGAACTTCAGCGACACCATGACGATCGGCACGGCGGCGAGGACAACCACTACGCCGAGCGGCCAGTACAGCCGCAGGAGCAGGATGGTGACGACGATCAGCTGCAGGATGTTGATCACCAGGAACAGCAGGCCGAAGCCCATGAACCGGCGGATCGTCGACAGGTCGACGGTCACCCGGGACAGCAGCTGACCACTTTGCCAGCGGTTGTGGAACTCCATCGGCAGCGTTTGCAGCCGGACGTACAGGTCGTGGCGCAGGGTCGCCTCGAGGTCGCTGACGGCCCGGGACTGGGCCCAGCGGCGTGCCCAGACCAGCAGGACCTCGCTGATGCTGAGCCCGAGGGCGAGGAAGGCGAGCGGGAACAGCAGGTCCAGCTCGCGGCGGGTGACCGGGCCGTCGATGATGGCCCGGGTGACGAGGGGAACGCTGAGGCTGACGCCGACACCGAGGACGGCCGTGGAGAACATGATCGCCAGGCGGTGCCGGTGGGGTCGGAGGTAGGGCCGTAGCCGCCACAGGTTTCGGCTGCGGGCGGGGGCTCGGGTGGTGGGGGATGCGATCGACGGCGCTTGGGCAGGGTGCTCTGAGGGCATCTGGAGGGGCGCACTTCCCAACATGCTCGGCCAGTGAGTGGGTTCGCTACCGGAAAACGGCGCGATTTCCAGTATCGCTCAGGGGTAAGCGCTTGTCCCGAGAATTCCATTCCCGGGTGATGTAACTGCTGCTACCTGCAATGACCGGCCCCCGCGTCATGCGGTGACGGGGCTCACAGTCATTACGTTTCGTTATGGACTGGACCGGAGAAATGCGATCCCGTCGACGGCCGCCGGGGCGGTCGAGGTCGAAACGACCCGCACCTCGCCGGTCCGGTACGCCGTGACCGGCAAGTAGGTGACCTTCCGGGACTGGGTGGCCGCGGCGAGCGAGACCGAGGCGACCTTGACCCCCGCGTGGTAGACGTCGACCGAGCCCTGGCCGGGCCCGTTGAGCGTGACCAGGGCGATCCGGACACCCGACTCGCCGGACTTGGTCAGCGCCGCTCCCTTGGCGTTCAGCGTCGACGTGGTCCCCAGGAACGCGAGCGCGCTACTCCCACGGGCGACTGAGCCGACCGAGGTGAGCGCCCGGTCGTCCTGCGGGTAGACCGAGCAGGTCTGCGGCGACCAGCCCGACACGTTTCCGATCACGTCGCGAGCCCGGACCTGGAAGCAGCGCTCGGAGCCGGCGTTCGCACCCCAGGCGACCGAGGTGTCCTGCAGAGTCGTCCAGGCCGCCGGGTACACCCAGGCGCCGAGCGGCTGGCCCGGCGCCGCGCCGCGGTAGGCGACGTCGTACGCGACCGGATCGAGGTTGTCGGTGAACGAGTAGCTGTACCTCTGCGCCGGCGTCAGGATCACGCGATCGCCCGGCCGACTGGTCACGTACGTCGGGGCGGTGCCGTCGGTCTCGCTGCAGTACGACGCGCTCCACGCACTCAGGTTGAGCGCCTTGTCCCGGGAGCGGACCTGCCAGCAGGTGTCGACGCCCGGGTTCGCGGTCAGGCTGACCTCGGTGATCTTGATGCCCTGCCAGCCGGCGATCTCCCGCCAGGCGCCGTACGGCGAGGTCGGTGTCGGACGCTGCTGGATGCGGACGTCGTAGCTCTCGATGCCGGTCGCCGGTTCGTGCGGGTCATCGGCGGGGTCGGTGAAAGCCCAGTTGAACGTCGCCGTGGTGAAGTCGCGGATCCGGTCGCCGGCGCTCGCGGTGGTGAGCACCGGGGGAGTCTGGTCGGTCCGCTGCTGCGGGTCGGGCTTGAGCCAGTCCAGCGTGATGACCCGCGGCCGCGCAGCCGGGTCGGCGTACGCGATCTTGGGCTGGCCGGAGCCGTCGGCCCGGAATGTTGCCTGCTGCAACCGTCCGAGGATCGGGCCGTAGCGCCGCCGGCCGAGGGCCGCGTCGTTCAGGTCGGTGACGAGCAGTTCCTTGGTGGACAGGCCGTTCGTGTCCTCGCCGGTGGTGAGCTGGGCGACAAAGCCGTTGCCGAGCTGGGCGTCCGCGGGAACCGCGAGGTTGCGCGGCGGCTCGGGGCCGGTGACGTCGATGACCTGGTTGCCGCCGGCGCAGCCGGTGAGCAGGGCCCAGCGGCCGTTGACGGCGTTCGGGCCGATCGCGCAACCGCTGGCGACGCTGATGGTCTTGGTCGTCCCGGCGGTGACGTCCTGGCCTTGCAGTACGCCGGGCTCGGTGACCTTCCACGCGGTGTTGCCTGCCAGCGCGAACGGCGGCGCCAGACCGAGACGCTTGGTCTTGGTGGCGACGTCGTAGATCTCACCGTAGTGGGCGACGAGCTTGCCGCCCTTGCCGAGCACGACGTCGTCGGCCGCGGGGAACGTCAGGTCACCGACACGGGCTGTCGTGGCATCGAAGGACAGCAGCGTCGTGCCTTCGAGCTGGAACGGTTTGCCGGTGTTGCTGCCGCCGGTCGCGGTCCAGGCCGTGCCGTTGTTGGCCGTCTCGTACAGGGTGTGAGCGGGCTGCTGGTCGGAGGTGACCAAGCGGGCGCCTGACAGGCCGACGTACTGGACCTGAGCGGCGAAGGCCGGGGTGGCCTTGACGGTCTGCAGTACGCCGTCGGGGCCGACCGATGCGATCTTGCTCTGGGCGCTGACCAGCAGTCGACCCGTGGTGAGGTCAGCCGCGTCGTGCACACCGGTGACGAACGGTCTGGTGACGGTGCTGGTCCCGCTGACCTTGATGAGTTCGCTGCCCAGGCGCACCGCGATGTCGTCGCCGAGCGGAAGGATCGGTTCGCCGTACGGGACCTGGATCGTGCCCGTGGTCGCCGTGGTCCGTTGCTTCCAGGCGAGCGAGCGGGTGGTTTCGGTGGCGGCGGTCTGCCAGATCACACGGTTCGGGGTCAGTGCTGCCCACGCTGGATTTGCCGTGAGCGTGGTGACCGCGGTCGCCGCGCCGGTCGCCAGGTCCACGATCGCGACGCGGCCGGACATGCCGAGCAGGAGTGACGAGTCGTTGCTGTCGAGGATCGTGGGATCGCCGGCGGCGCCGGTGACGGTCTTCTCTGTGCTGTTCAGGGCCCTGAGCGAGATCGTCGATCCACGGCGGAGCAGGATGCCGCCGGCGTAGACGCCCTCGTACACGGCATCGGCCGGGACGCCGAGCTGACTGCTCGCGTCCGTCGAGAGATCGCGGAACGTCACCACGCCGGAGCCCACCTGAACGGCGTACTTGCCGAGCAGCGAGGGCGCTTGGTCCGGTTGCTCCGTCGACCGATCGATCGTCCGCACGGTCGCGCCGTTGGTCGTGCTCTGGATCTCCCACGGCTCCGGAGCGAGGTCGTTGGGTTGCCCGTACGACGTCACGTAGTACTGACTCGTCACCGCGCGGAGCCTGTACGGCGGGTCGCTCACCGCGCGACTGCCGACGGCTTGACCTTCGCCGAGATGTGGCGGTGGCTCCGCGGCTCTCGCCTGGCCGGCACCCAGCGGCAACAGAATCAGCGCGACCCCAGCCGCGACCAGTCGATGCTTTCTCACTCCAGGCCCCCTTACGAAGTTCGGCACGTTAATCGCTTTCTGCTGACAACGGAAGGATGCCGTGAGACTCGGTGACGCTGCGTGCCACTTCCGCGACTGTGGAAAACCCGGTGACAGAGCGGTCCGCGCTGCGGGACCCTCGAGAGTCCGTACCGCGCGAAAGGATCCGATGCAGGCTGCCGTCACCGTGACGCCGAAGCAGTTGCCCGAGGTGTTGCTGCACGTCGCTGTCGTCCGCCCGGTCTTCCTCTGGGGAGCACCCGGGATCGGCAAGTCCAGTCTGGTGCGCGCGTTCGCCGACTCGCTCGGCCTGGAGTGCGTCACCCTGCTCGGGACGCAGCTCGCGCCGGAGGACCTGATCGGCGTACCCCAGATCGTCGACGGCCGCAGCCGCTTCGCGCCACCGACCAGCATCGCGCGGGACACGCCGTACTGCCTGTTCCTGGACGAGCTGAACGCGTCCTCGCCGGAGGTGCAGAAGGCGTTCTACTCGCTGATCCTGGACCGGCGGATCGGGGAGTACGAGCTGCCCGAGGGATCCGTCGTGATCGGCGCGGGCAACCGCGCGACCGACAACGCGCTGGCCCGGCCGATGGCGTCCGCGCTGCTGAACCGGCTGGTCCACGTCCACCTGCGCGCGTCCGCGAGCGACTGGCTGGCCTGGGCCGGCGGCGCCGGAATTCACCCGTGGGTGCTCGACTATCTGCGGAACAGGCCGGACCACCTGTGGACGGCGCCGCCGAAGACGGAGGAGCCGTTCTCGTCGCCGCGCAGCTGGCACATGCTGTCGGACGCGCTGCGGTCGTACGGCGACGACATCGACGACGAGATGCTGCGCGTGCTCGCCTACGGCACCGTGACGGCAGCGCACGCGTCGGGGTTCCGGGCGTTCGTGAAGACGGTGCGGAACGCGTTCGGCCTGGAGGCCGTGCTCAAGGGTGAGGCCGGTTGGCCGAGTGCTCCCGGCGATCGTGACCTGCTCTACTTCCTGGCCGAGACCTTCCGCGCCCGACTCGTGAAGGAGCTGCCCGCCGACAAGACGTCGGGAAGCGCTGCGTCGCGTCAGCTCGCCCATCGCGGCAAGGCGTTGCTGGTCGAGCTGGCGGAGATCTCGCTCGAGATCGCGCAGGTCGTGATCGCGTCGGACGACGACGGACGCGCGGTGCTGCCGACGTGGTTCCTGGTCGAGGTCACCCGCGACCTGCCGCGCCTGGTCGCGGCCCGGAACTGACCTATGCCTCGGCGTCCTGCTCGGAAGGATCCTGCGCTCGAAGCCATCCAGCAGGGGTGGCAGCGGGTGTCCGCGCATCCCCTGTTCGCCGCTCTGGCTGGTGGTCCGCCGCGTCGCAGCGACATCGTCGCGACCGACGGCTGGGCGACGATCGACACCTCGCGCGAGATCCTCGTCCACCGGACCCGCCGGGCGACCGCCGACGAGTGGGCCTGGGTGTTCGCGCATCTGCTCATTCACCTGGGCCTGGACCACGCCTCGCCGAATCGGCCGGTTCCCGACCGCGCTGCCTCTGCGGCGTACGACGTGGCTGTGAACCGCTTCCTGTCCGCGCTGAAGCTCGGCCGACCGGTCGTCGACCTGCCGGCGGTTCTGCCGGCGACGGACGAGGACCCACTGGCCAGGCTGTGGCGTGCCAACGGCGTACCGGACGAGCACACCCGGTGCGGTGTCAACGGCGGGCAGTCCGATGTGACGACCGCGGCCTGGACCGGTTGGGGGAAGCCGCCCGACTGGCCTGCGCGCTTCGCCGTGGGGCTGTCCGCGGCGGCGACGGCCGCGGTGGACGTGGCCGGCGGCGTCCGGTCGACGCTGTCCGACTCGCGGGGGCGGGTGGACGACTGGACGGCCGCACTGGGGTGGTTCGTCTCGTCGTACCCGCTGATGGGCGCGCTGGCGGCGTCGATGACCGTGGTCGCGGAGGTGGAGCTCGCACGCAACTGGGACATTCGGGTGGCCGCGGTGAGCGCTGTCGCGGGGGAGATCTACGTGAACCCCCTGGCAGGGCTGACGCCAGGGGAGTGGCGGTTCGTGATGGCGCACGAGATGCTGCATGCCGCACTGCGCCACGGCGAACGTGTCGGCGGCCGCGATCCGTACCTGTGGAACGTCGCGGCCGACCTGGTCATCAACGGCTGGCTGCTGGAGATGGGCGTCGGCACGATGCCGGAGGGCGCACTGTACGACGCTGAGCTCAAGGGGCTGTCAGCCGAGGAGGTCTACGACCGCATCGCCCGCGACCTGCGCCGCTACCGCAAGCTGGCGACGCTCCGCGGCGTCGGACTGGGCGACGTACTCGGTCAGCCGCTGCCGCATCCCGGCGAGGCCCGCCGCGCGTCCGGGCTGGACGACATCTACCGGCGTGCGCTGAGTACCGGTCTGGCGTACCACGACGAGTCGCGCGGGCTGCTGCCTGCCGGACTGGTCGAGGAGATCCGCGCACTGGAGCACCCGCCGCTGGAGTGGGACGCTCAGCTCGCCCGCTGGTTCGAGGAGCACGTCCCGTCCGCGCAGCCGACCCGCTCGTACGCCCGGGCCTCCCGGCGCCAGGCCAGTACGCCGGACATCCCGCGGCCCGGTTGGGTCCGTCCTGAGCGCCCGGAGCTGCTGCCGACGTACGGCGTGGTGCTGGACACCTCGGCGTCCATGGACCACCGCCTGCTCGGCAAGGCGCTCGGAGCCATCGCCTCGTACTCCAAGGCGCGCGACGTTCCGGCAGCCCGAGTCGTCTACTGCGACGCGGCGCCGTACGACGCCGGCTACGTCCCCGTCGACGAGATCGCCGGTCGGGTCCGCGTACACGGCCGAGGCGGCACCGTCCTCCAGCCCGCGCTCAACCTGCTCGACCACGCCGAGGACTTCCCACGCGAGGCGCCGGTCCTGATCATCACCGACGCAGACTGCGACACACTGCGCGTCCGGCGTACGCACGCCTACCTGATCCCGTCGGGTGCCTCGCTGCCGTTCACTCCGCGCGGGCCGGTCTTCCGGGTGCAGTAGGGGGATACTGACGTTCCTGCGCTGCGAGGCCGCTCGGTCGGTTGCCGACAGGTTCAGGTCACGATTGGCTGCGAGTTGCATCAGGTCTATGCCGGGGAGGCGCTCATGAGTACTAGGCGGCCACACGCACTGGGCGGCCGCACCGAGTTCCGTCTCCGGACCGGCCAGCTGGGGTCGGTCATTGCTCCTGGCAACGAGCTCCTGGACCAGGCGGCGCGGTTGTTCATGGGACGTCCTGCGGAGGAGGCCTACCTGCGCAGTCCTACTTCACTCGCCTTCGTCGCCGTGGTCGGTTCCGAGGTCGTCGGCTGGTGTTGGGGCTACCACCTGCCGCGGCCTGACGGGACGTCCATGCTCTATGTCCATCAGCTGAAGGTCGCAGAGGCCCACCGCGGGCAGGGGATCGGGCGAGAGCTGGTCACCACGTTCATGACCGCGGGCACCGCGGCTGGTGCCGGCACGATGTTCCTCACCACCGGTGCCGACAACACCGCCGCCCGAGCCCTCTACGACTCCCTGGGCGGCGGCCTCGCCGAGCAGGGGCCTACGGTCAACTACTGGTTCCTGCTGAAGGGCCGCCCGTGAAGCGCTTCGTCGTCGACACCGACGGCTCGGACGAGGTCGCTGTCTGCCGGCTGATCCTCCGGACGGTTGCCGCTGACGTGCATCAGTACGAGACGGACATCCCGGTCGCGGATCCGGACTGGCCTGCCGACGTCGCCGCGGCGGCCGAAGCTCTGCGGGCCGTCGGGCGCACCGACCACGGCTACACGATGAGCGGCACGATCCGTACGCCGGACCTCTGGCCCGCGTTCGTCACCTTCGCGCCGTACGCCTACGACGCGACGGTCTGGAACGCGTCGCAGGACATCGTCTCGCTGTCGGACGAGGCGCAGTCGATCGTCGTACGGCTGACTCCCGCGCAGCACGCTCTGCTGGGCTCGCTGCGGCTGATCCCGGAGCGTGAGTGGCGCAGGCGGCGGCGCCCCTAAGGCGACGTACGCTCCGCGCATGCAGCAGTACGTCGGTGTGGTTGTCCGGTACGGCGATCGGATCGCTCTCGTCCGAGAGCAGTACGAGACCTGGGAACGCGAGCACTGGAACCTGCCCAGCGGAGCCGTCGAGCCTGGGGAGGCGCCCGTGCAGGGCGCCGTACGCGAGCTTCGCGAGGAGACGGGACTCCAGCTGCCCGAGAGCGCCCTCACGCAGGTCTGGACGACCACCGTCCACCACGGCGACCAGCTGGTGAACCAGTCCTTCAACTACGCGGCGACGGTTGGTGACTCGGCCTTCGCTCCGGACGACCCGGACAACTCGGTCCTGGAAGTCCGCTGGTTCCCCGTCGCTGAGGCCATCGCCCGGCTGACGGCCCTGCCGTACCCGCCGATCAGCGTCCCCGCCGTGGCCTACTTGACCGACGCGAGGCCTGCCGACTGGACATTCACGCTCACCGAGAACACCTGGACCTACTAGTCGAGCGGCGCGGTACAGCACCTCGACGTACGCGATCCGGCCGTCGACGATCAGCTGCCCTTCCCAGCCCGGCTCCTCGCTGCGTCCGTCAGCTGCCGAGCCAGCCTCGGCCACCGCTCCGCAACCAGTCCGTTCACCCCAGCAGGCTACGGCCCGCGCTCGTGCCACATTGGCGGAATGACTGCCTTCCAGTTGTGGGACGACCGAGTCGCAGCACTCCACAGGCCCGTCAGCTACTGACCCCGGAGTCCTGATGCCCGACAAGCTCCTGTCGTCTGGAACATTGCCCGACCTTGGCTTACCGCACCGCAGCGAGCTGTTCGCGTCGGCCGAGGTGCCGCCGTACGAGCTGATCAGTACGGCGTTCGTGCTGCTCTTCGACAGCTCGTCGCGCCTGCTGCTCCGGTACGCCGACCTGCCGGCTCGCGGCGGCTGGGACCTGCCTGGCGGGCACGTCGAACCCGGCGAGACCCCACGCGAAGCCGCAGTCCGCGAGCTTCACGAGGAGACCGGCTGGCCGCTCGACGAGTCCGCCCTCGCCGTCCTGGGCTGGAACCGCATCCAGCTCCTCGGCGCGAAGCCCGAGGGCTTCCGCTACCCGCACCCCATCGGCTACCTCACCTACTTCACCGCCCGCCTCACCGAACCCGGCCGCCCGACCACACCCGAGGCCGACTCCGAGTGCTCGTCAGCCGCCTGGCTGGCGGTCGCAGCGGTCCGCTCCCACTGCGCCAGCCGCCGATGGCTCCCGCTTGTGGCCGCCGCAGAAGGGCCAGCATGAGCCAGAGCGCCGCTCAAGCTCCTGCGGAGTCCATCGCCCGCAGTCCTTTCGAATGCAACGATGGCCTCATGGATCCGAGGCCGCTGACACCCCGTGAGCGCGAGGTGCTCGCAGTGCTCACGTCAGCCGACTTCCCCGGAGCCGCCAACCTCCGCCGCCAGGCTGCCGAGGTCCTCGTGATCGGCGAGTGCGGATGCGGTTGCCCATCCATCGACTTCAACACCGGTGGTGGCCTGGGCATGACCGTCCGTGTGAACGCCGGGATCCCCGACTCCTCCGACGGCCTCTTCCTCTACACCTTTGAGCACGCCGACCAGGAGCTCCTCGGTGGCATCGAATGGGTCAGTGGCGCCGAGGTCGACCCGGCGGAACTCCCGCACCCGTCCACCCTCGCCGTCGAACCCGCCGGCCGCCATCGTTCGTAGAACGAGTCGGCGACAGTTTCCGCCGCTCAGGGCCATACTGGCGCCCATGAACTGGCCGGAAGGAACCAAGGGGCGCCTCCTCGCCGGCGTCTATCTGATCGCCTTCGTGGCGATGGCGACCGGCGTGATCTGGACTCTCTACAACCAGGCAACCGGCGGTAGCGGTGCTCAGTTCACCGTCGGCATCACCTTGTTCGTCCTGGCTCAACTGGTCATCACAGCCATGGCCTTCGCCCTGCGAAGCGCCGTTCGGGACAAGACCGACACCTACCAACGAGCCTGGCAACGCCTGAGCAGCGGCCTGGAGATCCCGGCCGCAGTACGGCGACTCACAGCTTGATCGTGCCCGGCAACGACGAGGGCCCCTAGCCACTGGCTAAGGGCCCTCGTACTGAGCGGGTGACGAGAATCGAACTCGCGTAGTCAGTTTGGAAGACTGGGGCTCTACCATTGAGCTACACCCGCGTGCACCCGGTCTCCCGGGTACGAATCCCATGATTTCACATCTCGGGGCGAGGCTCAAAACGGGTTCTCCTCAGCGGGTTGATCGGCCCCGATACGCTCGATGAGAGGGGTGGGGGCGCGAGCATGCCTCCGCGTCCACTAGACTCGTTCGGTCACTGCGGGGCGTAGCGTAGTGGCTAGCGCGCCTGCTTTGGGAGCAGGAGACCGCAGGTTCGAGTCCTGTCGCCCCGACAAACCCCTGCAGTACCTGTGGTGCGGCCTGTCCGGGCGTGCCGCGATCGTCATCGACCAAGGAGAACCGCCACCGTGAAGAGCACCGTCGAGTCCTTGAGCCCGACCAAGGTCAAGCTCATCGTCGAGGTGCCGTTCGAGGAGCTCAAGCCGAGCCTCGACGCGGCGTACAGGAGCATTGGCAGCCAGATCGTCGTCCCGGGCTTCCGCAAGGGCAAGATCCCGCCGCAGGTGATCGACCAGCGCGTCGGTCGCGGCCCGGTGCTCGAAGAGGCGATCAACGACGCGCTGCCGAAGCTGTACTCGCAGGCCGTCCAGGACAACCAGGTCAAGGCGATCGGGCGTCCCGAGGTCGACGTGACCGAGTTCAACGACAAGGAGAGCCTGCAGTTCTCCGCCGAGGTCGAGGTCCGTCCGGAGATCGAGCTGCCGGACCTGACCGGTCTCGAGACCTCCGTCGAGGACATCGCGATCTCCGACGAGGAGATCGACGAGCAGATCGAGTCGCTGCGGCAGCGGTTCGGCTCGCTGAACCCGGTCGAGCGCCCGGTCGCCGACAAGGACTACATCACCCTCGACCTGTCGGCCACCAAGGACGGCGAGAAGATCGAGGAGGCGCAGGCCACCGGCCTGTCCTACCAGGTCGGCAGCGGTCAGCTGCTCGACGGCCTGGACGAGGCCGTGCTCGGCCTGAACGCCGGTGAGTCCAAGACCTTCGTCACCCAGCTGGTCGGCGGCGCGCTCAAGGGCGAGGACGTCGACGTCGCCGTGACCGTCACCGCGGTCAAGGAGCAGGAGCTGCCGGAGTTCGACGACGACTTCGCCCAGACCGCCTCGGAGTTCGACACCGCCGAGGAGCTGAAGGCCGACGTCCGCAGCCGGCTCGAGAAGGGCAAGCGCCTCGAGCAGGCCGGCGACGCGCGCGACGCCGTCCTGGAGAAGATCCTGACCCTGGTCGAGGTGCCGGTGCCGGACGGTCTGCTGACCGACGAGGTCGCCGCCCGCCGGGAGAACCTGGACCAGCAGCTCGGCTACTCCGGGATGACCTTCGAGCAGTTCCTCGAGGGCGAGGAGCAGACCTCCGAGGAGTTCGACGAGGACCTGAAGAAGCGCTCCGAGGACGCCATCAAGGCGCAGTTCGTGCTGGACCTGGTTGCCGAGCAGCAGGGCCTGAACGTCAACGACCAGGAGCTCACCGAGCACATCGTCCGGCACGCGCAGCGTTCCGGCGTCAGCCCGGACCAGTTCGCCCAGCACGCCGTCGAGAACAACCTGGTCCCGAGCCTGGTGTCCGAGGTCGTCCGCGGCAAGGCGCTGGCCTACCTGGTCGAGAACGCCAAGGTCACCGACGCCTCCGGCAACGAGGTCGAGCTGAAGACGCTGCTCCCGGACGGCTCGTACGCCGACCCGGAGGCCGTCGAGGCCACCGAGGCCGCCGCCGAGGAGACCCCGGCCGAGGAGCCTGCCAAGGCCTGAGTACGCCGCTGAGAACGCCCCGGATCCCGCTGAGGATCCGGGGCGTTCTTGCGTCTACAGGTCCAGCCGGTACTCGAGCATCAACGGCTGAGGCGCGTACGCCGTGCGCTTGCTGCTCCCGGTAGCGAACCAGCCGTGCTTGGCGTAGAACCGGCGGGATCCTCGATCTCGACCGCCCACCGCTCCCGGATCGTCTCACGGGGAAAGGGGTATTCCGATTGCGGGAAGACAGCCGCCAGACCGAGTACGGCGCCCTCCTCGTGGACCACGAGCAGCTCGTCCAGATCGGATCGCTCCATCGCGCGCAGGAACATCCGCCCATGCTCTCCGACCCCAGGGGCACCATTCGCTCAGAGCAGACACGATGCGCCGTGAGCGAACACCTGCCCACCGGCCTTAGCTCTGTCGCCGTCGCCCAGTAATGTCGGCTTCGTGAACGAGACATTTGCAGCCAGCCCCACCGCCGCGGGCGGCAACGGATCCGGCGGACTCGACGACCACATCTACCAGCGCCTGCTGAGCAACCGGATCATCTTCCTGGGGTCCGAGGTTCGCGACGACAACGCGAACGCGATCTGCGCTCAGATGCTGCTCCTCAACGCCGAGGACCCCAACAAGGACATCTGGCTGTACATCAACTCGCCGGGTGGCTCGGTGGACTCCGGCATGGCGATCTACGACACCATGCAGTGGATCTCCAACGACGTCGCCACCGTCGGGATGGGCCTGGCCGCCTCGATGGGCCAGTTCCTGCTCTGCGCCGGCGCGAAGAACAAGCGCTTCGCCCTGCCGCACGCGCGGATCATGATGCACCAGCCCTCCGGCGGTATGGGTGGTACGGCCTCCGACATCAAGATCCAGGCGCAGCAGTCGCTGCACATCAAGGCCCAGCTGTTCAAGCTGATCGCCGAGCACACCGGCCAGCCGCTGGAGCAGGTCGAGACCGACGCCGACCGCGACCGCTGGTTCACCGCGGACCAGGCGAAGGACTACGGCTTCATCGACCACGTCGTGGCCAGCGCCGCCCAGCTCACCAGCGGCAGCCCGAACTCCTGATCCCCCACTTCGTTCTTAAGGACACAGCATGAACTACTTCATCCCGCAGTGGGAGGAGCGCACGTCGTACGGCATGCGCCGGGTCGACCCCTACACCAAGCTGTTCGAGGAGCGCACGATCTTCCTCGGCACGCCGATCACCGACGAGATCGCGAACGCCGTGATGGCGCAGCTGCTGTGCCTGGAGTCGATGGACGCCGACCGCGACATCAGCATCTACATCAACTCCCCGGGCGGCTCGTTCACGGCGCTGACCGCGATCTACGACACGATCCGCTACATCAAGTCCGACGTCCAGACGGTCTGCCTCGGGCAGGCGGCCTCGGCCGCCGCCGTGCTGCTGGCCGCCGGTACGCCGGGCAAGCGGATGGCCCTGCCGAACAGCCGGATCATCATCCACCAGCCGGCCACCGAGGGCACCTACGGGCAGTCCAGCGACATCGAGATCCAGGCGAACGAGATCCTGCGCCTGCGCTCGCTGCTGGAGAAGATGCTCGCCGACGCCAGCGGCAAGGACATCGAGGAGGTGTCCCGCGACATCGAGCGGGACAAGTTCCTCACCGCCGCGCAGGCAGTGGAGTACGGCCTGATCGACTCCGTCCTGGAGTCGCGCAAGGCCCCGGTGCCGATCGGCGCCTGATCGACCCCAGGGCGTGCCTTCCGACCCGGCCCATCGCGCGAGATCGGAAGACACGCCCGGCCTGCTGGTAGGCCCCGGTGCACCGCGCCGGGGTCGCGGCAGGCCTCCCGGGTTCGCCCGGGCGACGGCCGGGGGGACCCTAGGATCCGCCGGACGTCTCGTCAAGGGCCTCTCGTTCGCCACAGGCGTACTCGCGACGCTGTGGACAGAGCAGCGGTTGGGCCCGGGTCGGGGTACCGTCGGATCAAGGTCCGAGTCGGCCAAGGAGTTCAGGTCGCTCGGCCGGCCTCAGCTAGTGAGAGAAGGGATCTGTCCCGGTGGCACGCATAGGTGACGGCGGCGACCTGCTCAAGTGCTCGTTCTGCGGGAAGAGCCAGAAGCAGGTCAAGAAGCTCATCGCCGGTCCCGGCGTCTACATCTGCGACGAATGCATCGATCTCTGCAACGAGATCATCGAGGAGGAGCTGAACGAGGGCTCCGAGGTCGGTCTGACGGAGCTGCCCAAGCCCCGGGAGATCTACGACTTCCTCAACGCGTACGTCGTCGGACAGGACGTGGCGAAGAAGGCGCTCGCGGTAGCGGTGTACAACCACTACAAGCGGGTCCGTGACGGGCAGGGCTCCTCGAGCGCCGGCCGGCACGCCAAGGACGAGGCGGTGGAGCTGGCCAAGTCCAACATCCTCCTGATCGGCCCGACCGGCTGCGGCAAGACCTACCTCGCGCAGACGCTCGCCCGGATGCTGAACGTCCCGTTCGCGATCGCGGACGCGACGGCGCTGACCGAGGCCGGGTACGTCGGCGAGGACGTCGAGAACATCCTGCTGAAGCTGATCCAGGCGGCCGACTACGACGTCAAGAAGGCCGAGACCGGGATCATCTACATCGACGAGGTCGACAAGATCGCCCGCAAGAGCGAGAACCCGTCGATCACCCGCGACGTCTCCGGTGAGGGCGTCCAGCAGGCGCTGCTGAAGATCCTGGAGGGGACGACGGCCTCCGTGCCGCCGCAGGGCGGGCGCAAGCACCCGCACCAGGAGTTCATCCAGATCGACACCACCAACGTGCTGTTCATCGTCGGTGGCGCGTTCGCCGGCCTGGAGCACATGGTCGAGGCGCGGGTCGGCAAGAAGACCCTCGGCTTCAGCATGAGCAACGAGGTCGAGGCGCCGCGCGAAGCCGGTGGCTACGCCGACGTGATGCCCGAGGACCTGCTGAAGTTCGGCCTGATCCCCGAGTTCATCGGCAGGCTCCCGGTGATCACCACCGTCTCGCCGCTGGACCGCGAGGCGCTGATCAAGATCCTGTCCGAGCCGAAGAACGCGCTGGTCAAGCAGTACCGGCGGCTGTTCGAGATCGACAACGTCGAGCTGGAGTTCAGCGAGGACGCGGTCGAGGCGATCGCCGACCAGGCCCTGCTGCGCGGCACCGGCGCCCGCGGTCTGCGCGCGATCATGGAAGAAGTCCTGCTCAACGTGATGTACGAGGTGCCGAGCCGCGAGGACGTCGCCAAGGTCGTCGTCACCGGCGAGGTCGTCCTGGAGAACGTCAACCCGACGCTGATCCCGCGCGACCAGATCGAGCGCAAGCGCGAACGGCGCGAGAAGACCGCCTGATTTCTGTACTCCGGTGAGGAAGCCGGCCATCCGCTGACAGGCGGAGGGCCGGCTTCCTTCCGTTGGGGGACGTTTCGTTCGTCCGCCCGCTCAGTACCGCGACCGGTGCGGGGGCTCGTCGCCGTTCGCCATCCGCCAGGTGGATGTGGGTCTAAGCCTTTGGGGGGACGCCTGCGGACGGCTGTTTTGCTTAGCGTTCTGGCACGGGTGCCGCTCGCGCCCGTTCACCAGTGAGGGAGAACCGTGCGAAGAACCACGAGGACCACTCTGACCCTGGCCGTCGTCGCCGCTGTCGCCGTACCGGCCGCGTTCGCGCCCGCCGTGGCCGCGCCCGTCGCGCAGCCCGTCGCGCAGCCCGCCTCCAGCGCGCAGGCCTCGTCGGGCTCGGCGGCCGACGAGGCGCTCGTACGGCGTGAGGCGGCGAAGGCCGCGCGCGTCGCCGTACCGAAGATCGCGTGGAAGAGCTGCGGCACCGATCCGGCGCTGGCCAAGTTCCAGTGCGCGTCGGTCGAGGTGCCGACCGACTACGACCGGCCGCGCGGCGCGACGACCACGATCGCGCTGACCCGGCTGCCTGCCTCGGGCCAGCGGATCGGGACGCTGTTCACCAACCCGGGCGGGCCTGGCGGACCCGGCGTCAGCTTCGTGCAGCAGGCCGCCGAGATCGCCTACACGCCGGAGGTGCGGGCGAAGTTCGACATTCTCGGCTTCGACCCGCGCGGGGTCGGCCAGTCCGATCCAGTCACCTGCTTCCCGACCGAAGCGGAGGAGAACGCCGCGTTCGCCGGCATCGAGCCGTTCCCGATCAACGCCGCGCAGACCAAGGACTACACGCGGGCGATGCTGCGTGCGGCTGTCGGCTGCATGACCACGTCACCGGACCGGCTGACGCACTACTCGACGGCGAACGTTGCCCGCGACATGGATCTGCTGCGGCGCGCGGTCGGCGACAGCAAGCTGAGCTACGTGGGGTATTCGTACGGGACGTACCTCGGCGCGACGTACGCCAAGCTCTTCCCGGGCAACGTGCGTGCGCTGGTGCTCGACGGGACGCTGTCGCCTTCCTGGTACACCGGCTCGGACGGCGATCGGCGGCCGCTCGGCGTACGGCTTCGGCAGGGTGAGGGGTCGTGGGACACGTACCAGCAGTTCCTTGCCGAGTGCAAGAAGGCGGGCGCCGAGCGGTGCGCGCTGGCGGCCCTGGGTGATCCGGCGACGGTTGCGGAGAAGCTGCTGCAGCGGTTGAAGACGGACCCCGCCGAGGTTCCGTTGCCGGACGGTACGACGATGACGGTGAGCTATCAGACCGCCGTGTTCCTGATCTTCCAGAGCCTGTACTCGCCGCTGGCCTGGACGGACCTGGCCGCGACACTGGCCGAGCTCGCTGCGCCTGCCTCCGCTGCTCGCTCGGCTGCGGCTGTTTCCGTTGCTGGGAAGGTGCTTGGTGAGTGGAACCGGCGGCAGGAGGAGTACAGCGGTCTCGGCGCCGGGCTCCAGCCGTGCATCGAGGCGCACCAGTCCGGCCGGCCGCTCGCGTACCCGCAGTTCGCCGCGGACGCGAACCGTCGCGCCCAGCACTTCGGCCCGCTGCGCGCCTGGGTCGGCCTGGCCTGCGAGTTCATGCCGGTCCGCGACACCGACGCGTTCCTCGGCCCGTGGAACCTGGCGGTCAAGTCGCCGGTCCTCGTCTTCGGCACGCGCCACGATCCGGCGACGCCGTACCAGGCCACTCGTCCGTACGCCGATCTGTACCCGGACGCGCGGATGGTCACGGTCGAGGGCTACGGTCACGGCACGATCGGGATCAGCGCGTGTGCTGACCAGAAGATCACCGACTACCTGGTGCGTCTGAAGGCGCCGGCCGACGAGTCGACGTGCACGCAGGACTACAAGCCGTTCACTCCGCTCGCGAAGTCGCGTGCGGCGGCTGCGGATGCCGCGCTGAAGCTGGCGGCGTTCGGGTCCTAACCCTTCGGTGGGAAGCCGCCGGTCGCATGGGGACCGGCGGCTTTCTCCTTGTTTTCTTCACTTCATGGCAGTGAAGGCCTCATCGGAAACCGGCCCGACGTCGTCGACACCCACGCCGTCGTTCGCCGCCTGCACGATCACGGTCAACGTGTTCGATCCGCGGTAGCACTGCGTCGGCAACGTGTCCGTCGACGCGACACACGTCGAAGCGCCGACCTGCTTCACCTGATCCGGCTTCGCGCCCGAGTCGCTGATCGTCTTGTCGATGTCCACCTTCCCGCGCAACGCGATCACGACGTACATCCGCTCGCCGTCCAGATCCCCGTACGCCTCGACGGTCGCCTGCTTCCCGTCGTTGATCCGGCTCAAGGCTTCCCGCGTCTGATCCAGCTTCAGCTGATCCCGCACCTCCGGATCGGTGATCCGATCCAGCCCCGCCAGCGAAGTCGGCGGGGTGATCCCGCGCGCGGTGTTCAACCGACTCATCGGCCCCAGCCCGCCGAAGTACCCGAACAAGGCCAGCACCAGCAGAACCACCACGACGCCGCCGACAGTCACCCACGGGTTCCGCCGCCAGGACCGCTTGGGGCCGCCGCCCGGGGGTGTCTTGCCGCCGCCGGGCTTGGTCGCCGGGCCGTCTGTGTTCGCTCCGGAGCCTGCGGCCGAGCCGCCAGCAGCCTTCCCAGCACCAGCTGCTGCAGGCCCAGCAGGCGCCGCTCCGGCGGGTCCCGTGGAAGCCCCACCGGCGGCCTTCGCGCCGGGCGCACTGTCAGTAATCTTCGCGCTGGGCGCGGTGCTCGCGCTGGGCGCGGTGCTCGCGCTGGGCGCGGTGCTCGCGCTGGGCGCGGTGCTCGCGCTGGGCGCGCCACCCGCGCTGCTCGCGCCACCCGCGCCACCCGCGCCACCTGCGGTGCCCGTACGAGCCTCGCCCGCCGCGCTGGCCGCACCAGCCGCGCCCGCCGCGGCACTCGCACCGGTCGCACCTGCCGCGCTGCCTGCGCCGACCGCGCTACCTTTGCCCGCTGCGCTACCTGCGCCCGCTGCGCTGGCTGCGGTGCCTGTACCGGCGGTGCTTGAGGCCGGGTCTGCGCCCGCGCTAGTCGCTGCGCTGCCGGTCCTGGCCGGTCCTGCCGTGCTGCCTGTGCCAGCTGCGCCTGTTGTGCTGCCTGAGCCCATCGCGCTGCTCGCGCCCGTTGTGCTGGCTGGGGTGCCTGTACCGGCGGTGCTTGAGGCCGGGTCTGCGCCCGCGCTAGTCGCTGCGCTGCCAGTCCTAGCCGGACCCGCCGCGGCACTCGTACCGGGCGCACCTGCCGCGCTGCCTGCGCCGACCGCGCTACCTGCGCCCGCTGCGGTGCTTGTACCGGCGGTGCTTGAGCCCGAGGCTGTACCGGGTCCCGCGCTGGTAGCACCGGCCGCGCCTGCGCTGCCTAGGCCAGCTGCGCGGGCTGTGTCGCTCGTCCCAGTGGCCCCGGACGCGCTGCCTGGAGCGGCGGACCCTGCGGCGCTGCTTGTAGCTGCAGGGCTGCCTGCAACAGCGGTGCCTGTGCCGGCGGGCCCTGCGGCGCCACCTGTACCTGCAGTGCTGCCTGCACTGCCGGCGCCTGCCGCGCTGGCCGTTCCCGCCTTGCTGTCGGCGCCAGCCGTGCTCGTAGGACTACCCGGACCAGCCGCGGCCACAGGACTAGCCGTACCAGTCGCGGCCGTTGTGCCTCCGGCTGTACCAGCCGCGGCGCCCGATGCGGAACTGGTTGCGGCCGCGGCACTTGCTGCGGGGTGGGTTCCAGCCGGAGGGCCCGCTGCGGTGTTGGTGCCGGTCGGCGCCGCGGATGCGCTCGTGTTGTTCGCGCCTTCGTCAGTCGGAGGCGTGGCGCCAGGTCCGCCAGGGAGCGTCGTGCCTGTGGACTCCGGCGCTCCTGGGGAGGCCGGCGTCGTACGAGCATCCGGGGTGGAGGCTCTGGGCGCTGGCGTTGCCACAGGCGGTCGGCGTACTGCGTCTGATGAGTTCGCTGGCGGCGTCGCTGCAGGTTCTCCGGCGAGCGTGGTGCCAGTCGACCCAGCAGTTCCCGAGACGGTCGGACGTGTACTCGATGCAGGTGCTGCTACAGGCGGTCGCCGGATGGCTTCAGGCTCGGCGGCACCAGCGGGCGGTGTCGCGCCGGCTCCGCCTGCGAGCGTTGTACCTGCTGCAGCACTTGTAGCAGCAGGGGTGTCGGAGTCTGTGGCGGTACCTGATGCCCCGCCCGCTCCAGCAGTCGCGCTGCCAGCGGGGTCAGCGGTGGGCGTGTTGGAGGCGGCGCCTGTGGAGCTCGCCTCCGCTGGCTTGGAAGTTTCGCCGGAGGTGGACCCGCTGGTCGAGGAGGTGTCCTTGCGGGAGGTCGCCGCCTGGTCGGCAGACTTTGCCGACTGCGGGCGGAGGGGAGTCTGCGGAGGCATGGGCGTCTGGGGAGGCATCGGGGTCTGCGCCGGCAGGGGAGTCTGCCCGGCTCGAGACCCAACAGACGTGCTCGCCGGAGTGGTGGGGGAGTCCGGGGCGTCGGCAGCGGTCGGAACCGACGCAGTCGGGGAAACCGGTGCTTTCGAGGCGGACGTACTCCGACCTGCGGCGGGCTTGCGGGTCGAGGCGGGAGACCGCTTCGCCGTCGTCGATTTCGCCGCGGGCGGCTTCGGCGCCGACGCGCCAGCAGTCGACCCCTCCGACCCCGCTGACCCCGCCGCAGGCCCGTCGAACGGCAGCTCCGGGGACTCCGGCGCGGCTTTCTTCGCCGCCCGGGAGGTCGACTTCGTGGTCCTCCGGCGCGGCGTCTTCTTCGGGGGCTGGTCCGCAGGACCGGAGGCAGCCGGGGTGGGGGGCTGGTTCTCGTCGCTCACGGGTTGCTCCTTCGGACTGGCCTGGGGTCGGGCCGATGGTTCCACATCAGGATGACTGGCTTCGCAGCGTAGTCGTTCGGGACAAGCACGTGACGCCGCCTCCGGGAGTGGAGGCGGGCGTCAGCGGCGTACAAATCGCTCAGAGGGTCGCGACGACCATCACGGCCTCGGCGGTGTACTCGGGGCACCAGACGATCTCGCCGGTCGGCTGGGCCAGCACGCCGTCCAGGACCGGCCGGCGTTCCTAGGTCTGGTTCTCGCCGCCGTCGACGTACAGGTTCGCACCGACGACGTAGCTGCTCTGGTCCGAAGCCAGGAAGGCCACGACCGCGGCGGCTTCCTCGGGCTGGCCCAAGCGGCCCTTGGGGACGGTCGCGACGACCTGTTCCTTGATGGCCCGGGCGGTCTCCTCGTCGCCGAAGGCGGCGGTGGCGCCAGGGGTCTCGATCCAGGCCGGCGAGACCACGTTGACGCGGATGCCGCGGCCCTTGAGCTCGGTGGACCAGGTTCGCGCGAAGGAGCGGACGGCTGCCTTCGACGCCGCGTACGCGCCGAACGCCTCCATGCCGCGGTCGGCTGCCGTGGAGCCGGTCAGGATCACCGAGGCGCCGTCGTTGAGCAGCGGCAGCGCCTTCTGCACGGTGAACAACGTGCCGCGGGTGTTGACCCCGAAGGTCTGGTCGAAGTGCTCCTCGGTGGTCTGCTCCAACGTCACGAACGTTCCGACCGCCGCGTTCGCCACGAGCACATCCAGCCCTTGTCCCCGCGCTCGGACCGCGTCGTAGAGCCGGTCCAGGTCCGCCAGGTCGGAGATGTCACCGGCCACTCCCGTCGCCCGGTCCGTGCCGATCGTCTTGACGGCGGTCTCCAGTTCGGCCTCGCGCCGCCCGGTGACGAACACGTACGCGCCCTCGTCCGCCAACCGTACGGCGGTGGCCAGACCGATACCGGTGCTGCCGCCGGTGACCACTGCCGTCTTGCCTTCCAGCTGTCCCATCTGAGTGTCTCCATCACTGTCTCGACGTCGATCCGTTCACCATCGAGTCTGCGTGGGCAGCGACGTATGATCCATGATGCAAAGTCCGGAGTTCTTTACGTATCGTCCAGAGGGGTCGGCGGTGCTCGGTTTTCGGGATCCCATGGCTGACGCGATCGGCCTGCTCAGGCCGCGCACGGTGATCGGGCCCACGCTGCGGGCCGTGGGTGAGTGGGCGTTGCGTTTCGACCCGTTCCTGCACGTGCGGATCGGCGGCTTGGTCCGCGGTACGTGCTGGCTGGTTCTCGAAGGGCACGAGCCGGTGTTCCTGCGGGAGGGTGACACCTTCATGCTGGGCAACCCGCCGCCGTACGTGCTGGCCAGCACCCTCGACGCGAGCCCGCGCCCCGCGGCGCCGGTTCTGGCGGGCGCCGACCACGGGACGGTGTGGATCGGCCCGGAGTCCGAGGACGACCTCTACCTCTGCGTCGGGCACATCGCGTTCGACGACCGGAACGCGGCCCTGCTGACCGATCTCCTGCCGCCGCTCGTGATCGTCCGCGCGGCCGATCCGCACGGCCACCGGCTCGGGCAGTTGATCGACCACCTGGCCACCGAGGTCGGGATCGCCGCCGCCGGCGGCCCGCTGGTGCAGAACCACCTCGCCCAGATCCTGCTCGTGCACATGCTTCGCGCTCACGCCGGCCAGACCGACCGGCCGACCGGCTGGCTGGGCGCGCTGAACGAGGACGGCATCGGTGCCGCCCTGCGGGCCGTGCACGCGGACGTGGCCCACTCCTGGAACCTCAAGGAGCTCGCCGAGATCAGCCACATGTCGCGTTCCGCGTTCGCCCAGGCCTTCAGAAGCCACGTCGGCGTCCCGCCCCTGGAATACCTCATCCAGTGGCGCATGAGCCTCGCCCGCGACGCTCTCACCCGCGACACGATGTCGATCTCCGAGCTCGCCCGAGCCACCGGCTACCGGTCCGAGAGCGCGTTCAGCACCGCGTTCCGCCGCGTGGTCGGTTCGTCGCCCAGGTCGTTCCGGGACGAGGCGCGGGCGTTGGCAGCCACCCGATCGGACCAGGCGGGCTGAGCACACCAAGACCACCAACCCGAGAGGCGATCGGCAGCAGTCGGCTGCCGATCGCCCGGGCAGAGGTCAGAGCGTTGCGACGACGGAGACGGACTCGGCGGTGTCCTCGGGGCTCCAGAGGATCTCGCCGGTGATCCGGCCGGCGGCGCGGAGGTCGTTCTCGGCGCGTTCGGCCAGGGTCAGGCGGCTAGCCGGGCCGGTGACCTCGGCCTTGCTGACTTCGGTCTTCATCGAGACCTGGGCGGTGGACTTGGCGCCGCGGATGCCGGCCAGCACCTCGGAGACCGCGTCCAGGACGGCCGGGTCCTGCTCGGCGACCGCGATGTCGACGTCGGCGACCGGCCAGCTGCTGGTGTGGATCGAACCCTCCTGCCACCACGACCAGACCTCTTCGGTCGCGAACGGCAGGTACGGCGCGAGCAGTCGCAGCTGGACCGACAGGGCGACGGCCAGCGCGGCCTTCGCCGAGTTGGCCGCGGCCTCGCCCTGACCGCCGTACGCGCGCTCCTTGACCAGCTCGACGTAGTCGTCGCAGAAGGTCCAGAAGAACCGCTCGCTGACCTCCAGCGCACCGGTGTAGTCGTAGCGCTCGAACGCCGCGGTCGCCTCCGCGACGGTCAGGCGCAGCTTCTGCAGCATCGCCAGGTCGACCGGCTCGGTGACGGCCGACGCGTCCGCGGACGTCGCCCCGAAGCCGAGCACGAACTTCGACGCGTTCAGGACCTTGATCGCCAGCCGCCGGCCGACCTTCATCTGCGACTCGTCGAACGGCGAGTCCAGCCCCGGCCGGGCCATCGCGGCGCGCCAGCGGACCGCGTCCGAGCCGTACTTGTCGAGGATCTCCGACGGCACGATCGCGTTGCCCTTGGACTTCGACATCTTCTTGCGGTCGGGGTCGACGACGAAACCGGAGATCATCGACCGCGCCCACGGCAGGGTGCCGTTCTCGAAGTGGGCCCGGACGACGCGGGAGAACAGCCAGGTGCGGATGATCTCGTGCGCGTGCGTGTTCAGGTCCATCGGGAAGGTGCGCTCGAACAGGTCGTTGTCGCGCTCCCAGCCGCAGACGATGTGCGGCGTCAGCGACGAGGTCGCCCAGGTGTCCATCACGTCGGGGTCGGCCTCGAACCCGCCGGGCTTGCCACGCTGGGACTCGTCGTACCCGCGCGGGCACTGCGAGGTCGGGTCGATCGGCAGCTCGGCCTCGCTCGGCATCAGCGGGTGGTCGTAGTCCGGCTCGCCGTCGTGGCCGATCGGGTACCAGACCGGGAACGGGACGCCGAAGAAGCGCTGCCGCGAGATCAGCCAGTCACCGTTCAGCCCGTTGACCCAGTTCAGGTAGCGGTGCTTCATGTGCTCGGGGACCCAGCCGAGCTCGTTGCCGCGCTCGATGAACTCGGCCTTCAGGTCCGCGTCGCGGCCACCGTTGCGGATGTACCACTGGCGGGTGGAGACGATTTCGAGCGGCTTGTCGCCCTTCTCGAAGAAGTTCGCCATCCGCTTCGTCGGCTGGGGCTCGCCGTCCAGGTCGCCGCTGTCGCGCAGCTTGGCGACGATCAGCTCGCGGGCGCTGAAGACGGTCTTGCCGGCCAGCTCGGCGTACAGCTCGGAACCGGCGAGCCACTCCGGGGTGTCCCGCAGCAGCCGGCCGTCGCGGCCGATCACCGTGCGGACCGGGAGCTGCAGCTCGCGCCACCACTGGACGTCGGTGAGGTCACCGAAGGTGCAGCACATCGCGATGCCGGCACCCTTGTCCGGCTCGGCCGCCTCGTGGGCCAGGACGGGGATCTCGACGCCGAACAGCGGCGAGCGGACCGTCGTACCGAACAGGTGCTTGTAGCGCTCGTCGTCGGGATGGGCGATCAGCGCGACACAGGCCGGGATCAGCTCGGGCCGGGTGGTCTCGATGTAGATCGGGCCGTCGGCACCGTGGAAGGCGATCCGGTGGAAGGCGCCCGGGTAGTCGCGGGCCTCGAGCTCGGCCTGGGCGACGGCGGTCTGGAACGTGACGTCCCACATCGTCGGCGCCTCGGCCAGGTAGGCCTCACCGCGGGCGAAGTTGCGCAGGAAAGCGCGCTGCGACGTCCGGCGCGAGTCTTCCGAGATCGTCGTGTACAGGTACGACCAGTCGACGCTCAGGCCGACCTGCCGCCACATCGCCTCGAACGCCTGCTCGTCGATGTGGGTCAGCTCGCCGCACAGGTCGACGAAGTTCTGCCGGCTGATCGAGACCTGCTTCTTCGGGTCCGGCTTGGCCGGCGGCGTGAAGTCGGGGTCGTAGGGCAGCGACGGGTCGCACCGGACGCCGTAGTAGTTCTGGACGCGGCGCTCGGTGGGCAGGCCGTTGTCGTCCCAGCCGATCGGGTAGAAGACCTTCTTGCCGCGCATCCGCTGGAAGCGGGCGACCAGGTCGGTGTGGGTGTAGCTGAAGATGTGACCGACGTGCAGCGATCCGGACACGGTCGGCGGCGGGGTGTCGATCGAGTAGACGTCGGCCCGCTCGGCCGTCCGGTCGAAGGCGTAGGTCTCCTGTTCCTTCCATACCGCAGCCCACTTCTCCTCGAGGCCTTCGAGGGTGGGCTTGTCGGGAACGCGGGAGATCTCGGTCATGCGCACAATCGTAGTGGTTGTCAAGGGATGCTCTAACCGGATATCCACAGCGCCCTAGACTGGGCTCCTGATGAGCGACCTCACGTACGCCGAAGTGTCGGCGAAACTCCAGGCCCGGTGGCCGGAGACGAAGATGGATCCCACGCTGGACCGCGTCCGGCGGCTCACCGAGCTGCTCGGCGACCCGCAGAAGACCTACCCGGTCGTGCACCTGACCGGAACCAACGGCAAGACCTCCACCGCGCGGATGATCGACTCCCTGCTGCGCGAGGCGGGGCTGCGGACCGGCCGGTTCACCAGCCCGCACCTGGAATCGGTCCGCGAGCGGATCACGCTGAACGGCGAGCCGATCGGCGAGCAGCAGTTCGTCGAGGCCTACGCCGAGATCGCGCCGTACCTGGACGTCGTGGACTCCGAGCAGGAGCACCCGCTGTCGTTCTTCGAGGTGATCACCGCGATGGCGTACGCCGTCTTCGCCGACGCGCCCGTCGACGTCGCGATCATCGAGGTCGGCCTGGGCGGCACCTGGGACGCGACCAACGTCGCCGACGGCGTCGTCTCGGTGATCACTCCGATCGCGGTCGACCACGCGCACATCCTCGGCTCGGATCCGGTCACGATCGCCGGCGAGAAGTCCGGGATCATCAAGCAGGGCGGTACGGCGGTGATCGCGCAGCAGAGCCTCGACGTACTGGAGGTCCTGCAGCGCCGGGCCAACCAGGTCGGCGCGCAGGTCGCGCGCGAGGGCCTGGAGTTCGGCGTCACCAGCCGGACGGTCGCGGTCGGCGGGCAGCTGATCTCGATCAAGGGCCTCGCGGCGGAGTACGAGGAGATCTTCCTGCCGCTGCACGGTGAGTACCAGGCGCACAACGCCGCGACCGCGCTGGCCGCCGTCGAGGCGCTGCTGGGCGCGACCGAGCAGACCGAGGGCCGCGTCACCGCGGAGGTGGTCCAGGCCGGTTTCGCCGAGACCACGTCACCGGGCCGGATGGAGGTCGTCCGGACCGGTCCGACCGTGATCGTCGACGCCGCGCACAACCCGCACGGCGCCGAGGCGACCGCGGCCACGATGTCCGAGGCGTTCGCCTTCAACCCGCTGATCGGCGTGATCGGCGTGATGAAGGACAAGGACGTGTACGGCGTGCTCGAGGCGTACGAGCCGATCATGGAGACGGTCGTCGTCACCCGGAACTCGTTCGAACGCTCGATGCCGGCCGAGGAGCTCGGCGAGATCGCCGCCGAGGTGTTCGGCGAGGACCGGGTCGTCGTCAAGCCGCACCTGGTCGACGCGATCGACGAAGCGCTGCGGCTGGCCGAGCAGGACGCGATCGCGTTCGGCAGCGGCGGCGTCCTGATCACCGGTTCGGTGATCACCGCCGGTGAGGCCCGCAAGCTGCTGGTCCGCAAGCCGAAGGAAGCCAACCGATGAGGTCGCTGGCGTCGATCGTGCTCGCCTTCGAGTCGATCGTGCTCGCGCTGGCGACCCCGGTGATGATCTCGGTCGCCGACGTCGACGCCGGTACGGCGCTGCCGTTGTGCCTGGGGCTCGCGGTCCTGGCGCTCGTCGCGGCCGGCCTCCTGCGCAACCGCGTCGGCTACGGGCTCGGCTGGGTGGTCCAGGTCGGCGCGGTCGGCCTCGGTTTCGTCGTACCGGTGATGTTCGTGCTCGGTCTGGCCTTCGCGGGCTTCTGGGTGATGGCGATCGTGCTCGGCCGCCGGATCGAAGAGGCCAAGGCCGCGCAGGCCCGGGCCGCCGGTTAGGCTCGGCGGCCCGAGACTTTCGTAGCAGCCTTCGAGAAAGAGAAGAGTGACATGTCGCAGCGCACCCTCGTCCTGCTGAAGCCCGACACCGTACGCCGCGGCCTGGTCGGGGAGATCCTCGGCCGCTTCGAGGCCAAGGGGCTGTCGATCGTGGCGATGGAGCTGCGCACGATCGACGGCGAGACGGCCGACCAGCACTACGCCGAGCACGTCGAGCGCGACTTCTACCCGCCGCTGCGCACGTTCGTCACCAGCGGCCCGCTGGTCGCGCTGGTGCTCGAGGGCGACGAGGCGATCGAGGTCGTCCGCGCGCTGAACGGCGCCACCGACGGCCGCAAGGCCGCCCCCGGCACGATCCGCGGCGACCACTCGCTGTCCAACCGCGAGAACCTGGTGCACGGCTCGGACTCGCCGGAGTCGGCCGAGCGCGAGATCAAGATCTGGTTCCCCGACCTGCCCTGATCACGCCCGCCGGTACGACGTACAGCCGGCCGTGAGCATTTGGTGGGTGAACCCACCAGTTGGCCGGTTGGACCACGGAAATTCGGTGGGCCAACGGGCCATTTGACGGGTTGACCCATCAAATCGCCCCCGGAGTCCGTCAGCGCAGTGCCGCCGCGACCTTGTCCCGGAACGCCTTGGTCGCGAACACGTGCCCCGGCGTGATCGACCGCTGGACGATCTGGATCACCACCGTGTCGGCGCCCTTGATCGCCGCGATCAGTTCCGCCTCGCTGACGTGCCCGGTCCACAGGAACGTCCCGTCGGCGAACAGCGGCCGCAGGTTGCCCAGTGCGAAGTAGCTGAACGAGTCGCCGATGATCACCGACTTCCCGCCGATCAGGCCGGTCGCCGGAGTGGTCTTCCACCGCTCCACGCCGTACAGGACCTTCGTCGGGTCGTACGCCGCGTAGCCCGGCTGCGGCGTCACCGTCGTACCGGTCGAGACCTGCAGCGACGGCGGCGTCTCGGTAGCGGTCAGCCCGAGCAGCACGTTCAGGTCGGCTGTCTTGGTCACCTGGTCCGGTGTGGTGGTGAGGCGGGCCTGCAGCTTCAGCTTCGCCGCCAGCGCCTTCGCGAAGACCGCGGAGCCCGCTCCTGACCAGTGCGAGTCCGTCCGCCAGTAGGTCTGCGACCGGGTCAGCTCCTGCCGTAACCCGAGCCACGCCGGGTGCTCGTACGCATCGAGGATCCGGTTCTGCTCAGCGATCCCGTCCAGCGCACATTGCCCGTCCGGTACGACGGACGGCGGCTCCACCACCGACGACTTGTTCGGCCCCACAGTGATGACGACCTTCCGCCCGGACCGCTCGATCACGTCGGCCAGCGCCGCGAGCCCGTCGAGTCCCTGCCGGAAGCCCGGAGTCTGCTGGCACGCCTTGGTGAAGTCCTCGCCGAGGAAGAGATAACCGTTAGGTCCCCGAACGACCTTGCCCGACGCCGGCAGCTCGCGGAGCACGTGGAAGTCGAACCACGACTTCCCGCGGACGGCAGTGGACCGCCCCGCCAGCCGGTCCGAGGCCCACGGCCCCACGGCGTCCAGGGCGCCCCACCCGGCCGACGCCGACGGCGCGGGCGCGATCGCGCGGTTGTCCACCGGCGCCTGCCGGAACCCCACGACGTACCCGAAGGCCGGCCCGAACACGAACACCAGCGCGACCATTCCCGCGACCACCTGACCTCGCTTCACCGCATCCCCCTGTCAGAACTGGAAGTACAAGAACGGGCTGAACGTCCCGGCCACCGCCACGATCCCGGCGTACGGCGTGAGCACCAGCGCGACGACCTTGACCGACCGCCGGGCCCAGACCGGCGCCTCCTGGAGCCCGTCGATCACCCGGCCGGTCACCCACGTTGCCGGGAGCAACACCGTCGCGAGCACCAGGACGAGCAGCGCGATCCGGTGCCCGGACAGCAGGACGGCGACATCGGGTGCGAGGGTCCAACTCGTGGGGACAACCATTGCCTGCAGCATCTTTCCGGCGGCGGGCAACGACTCGGCCCGGAACAGCACCCAGCCGAAGACGACCAGCAGGAAGGTGATCGCACGCCGCGGCGCGGCCCAGCGGTCGGAGCGGCCGAGCCCGGTCGCGCGCTCGACGATCAGCAGCAGCCCGTGGAACGCGCCCCAGACCACGAACGTCCATGCGGCGCCGTGCCACAGACCGGTGACCAGGAAGACGATGCTGAGATTCCGGTACGTGCGGAACGTCCCGCCGCGGTTGCCGCCGAGCGGCACGTACAGGTAGTCGCGGAACCACCGTGACAGCGACTGGTGCCAGCGGCGCCAGAAGTCGGTCACCGAGATCGCGGAGTACGGCCGGGCGAAGTTCTCCGGCAGCCGCAGGCCGAACATCATGCCGAGCCCGATCGCCATGTCGGAGTACCCGGAGAAGTCGAAGTAGATCTGACCGGTGTACGCGAGCGCGCCGATCCACGCCGTCGCCGTCGACGGATCGCTGCCGGCGAAGGCCGCATCGGCCAGCGGAGCCAGCGAGTCCGCGATCACCACCTTCTTGAACAGGCCCCAGGCGAACCGCGGGAACCCCTCGGCGAAGTCGGCGAACCGGTCGCGCTGCGACTCCCGGAGCTGGTCGGCGATCTCGTGGTAGCGCACGATCGGCCCGGCCACCAGCTGCGGGAACATCGCGATGTAGGTGACGAAGGTCAGCGGGTTGCGCATCGGCAGCCGGACGCCGCGGTAGACGTCGACGACGTACGAGAGGTGGTGGAAGGTGAAGAAGCTGATCCCGATCGGCAGCGCCAGGCTGATGATCCGGGGGTCGCCGAGCCCCAGCCCCTGCGCGATCGAGTGCGCGGCGGTCGAGGCGAAGCCGGCGTACTTCCAGACCGCCAGTACGGCGAGGTCGGCGGCGACCGTCGCCACGACGACGGCCTTCCGGCGTCGCATCGGCAGGGCCCCGATCGCCAACCCCGCGGTGTAGTTGACCGCGATCAGCGCGAGCAGGAGCAGCACGAACTCCTTCCCGCCGACCGCGTAGAAGCCGAGCGAGAAGACCGCGAGCACGCCGTTGCGGGCCCGGTGCGGCAGGATCCAGCTCGCCAGCAGCACCGCGGGCAGGAAGTACCACAGGAAGAGCGGAGCGGCGAAGGACATGGCTGATCTCCCCCCAGGTCGACAGCGGCGGCACCGATGGATACGGGTGGGAGCTGTCGGAAGACGCCCCTTACCCGCTAGATGCTCCGGGAGGGCGGTTGGTTACGAGCTCAGCCTGGCGTGGAGGTCGTCGGCCGTGGGGTGGTCCAGGTCGGTCAGCAGCGTCAGGGCCGACTGCCAGGAGCTGCGGGCGGCGGACTGGTCGCCGAGCTCCCGGTGGACGTCGCCCAGGTTCTGCAGCATCAGCGCCTGGTAGTAGAGGTCGTTCAGCTCGCGGTAGAGCGACAAAGCCCTGCGGTAGCAGGCGATGGCTTCGCCGTACGCCGTCTGGCAGCGATACGTGTAGCCGAGGTGGTCCCACGTGGCGGCCTCGCCGAGCTTGTGGTCGACCTGCTGGTAGAGCCGCTGGGCCTGTTGGCAGTACTGCAGCGCCAGCTCGTACTCGCCGAAGGTGTTGGCGTGCAGCAGGCCCAGTGAGTTCAGCGCGAGGGCCTGGCCCGTCCGGTGGCCAGCTGCCTTGAACAGGTCGGACGCGACGAGGTCGTGCTCGTAGGACTCCTTCAGCCGGTCCTGCTGAGCCAGTACGAAGGCCAGCATGCGTTCGCACCAGGCCTGGGCGACCGGATCGCCCTTGGCCAGGTCCAGTGCGCGCTCTGCCTCGGACTGCGCCTCGGGGAGTCGCTGCTGGCGGGCCAGAGCGTGAGCACGGTAGCGCCGGGCCATCACCTGGGCGGCCGCGTCGCCGGACCGCTCGCAGGCGTAGACCGCCGTACCCATCACGTCGACCCAGGTGTTCCAGAGTCCGCGGCGCTCCAGGTACCCGGTCATGGTTCGGGCCAGGTGTGTCGCGTGCCCGTCGTAGTCACGGCGTACGGCGTGCTCGACCAGGGCGACCAGGTTCGGGCACTCCTGCTCGAACCAGTCGAACGCCTCCTGGTAGCCGCCGAAGCTCAGCGCGTACGGCGTACCGGCGGGCTCGGGCAGGTCGTCCGGGTCGCGGTGCGGGCGAAGCCATTGGTCGCCGGCGTCCGCCGTACGGAGGTAGTAGTCGAGCAGCCGGTGCAGCGGAGCGCGCTCCTCCGCGGCAAGCTCGGTCGCGTAGGTGCGGAGCAGGTCGTGGGCGCAGTAGCGCCCGGGGGAGTGCTGGGTGAGGAGGTGGGCCCGCTCCAGCTCGTCCAGGCAAGGGGCGACGCGGTCGGGCGTCGTACCCGCCAGTGCGGCTGCGGCGTCGACGGAGAGGTCCGGGCCGGGATGAGCGCCGTACAGCTTGAACACCTGGGCGGAGGACACTTTGACGAGCTGGTACGACCAGGAGAAGACCGCGCGGAGGTCGGTCGCCTCGTCCTCCCCGGCGAAGGCGTCCAACCCCTGCCTGGTACGCCGCAGGTCGGTGGCGACCGCTGCGAGCGACCAGGTCGGGTGAGCGGCAGCATGGGCCGCGACGAGCGACAGGGCGAGTGGGAGCCGGGCTGCCAGGTCGATGAGCTCCTGTACTGCGTCCGGCTCGGCCTGCAGACGGTCGCTGCCGAGTGCGCCTTCCAGGAGCGCCGCGGCCTGGTCCCAGCTCATCAGGTCGAGGTTGATCGGGGCAGCTCCTTCCGTGGCCAGCAGACCGGGCAGGGCGTCGCGACTGGTCACCAGGACTCGGCAGGTGTTGCCGCCTGGCAGCAGTGGGCGGACCTGCGCGGCGCTGCGGGCGTTGTCCAGCACGATCAGCATCCGGCGGTCTTTGAGGAGGGTCCGGTAGAGCGCGGACTGCGCAGCCTCGCCCGCGGGGATGCGGCCGGGCACCGGTTGCAGGGCGTCGAGGAAGCCGCGGATGGCGTCAGCGGGGTCGACCAGCTCGCCGGAGGGGTCGAAGCCGCGCAGGTTCACGTACAGCTGGCCGTCCGGGAAGTCGGCGCGCTCGGCCCACTGGACGGCCAGGGCGGTCTTGCCGACCCCGGCAGTGCCGGAGATGACCGCGATCGAGCCGGTCGGGCTCAGCAGGGCCCGGTCGAGCGCCTCCAGTTCCTGCTGCCGGCCGATGAAGGCGCGTCCGACAGCGGGTAGCTGACGTGGGACCGCTTGGTGCGTCGTACGGGCTGGTCGGACGTCTGCAGCGAGTACTGCCCGGTGGAGGCGGCGGAGCGCTGGACCGGGGTCCAGGCCCAGCTCCTCGGCCAGATGCCTGGAGGCCTCGCTGTAAGTGGCCAGGGCGTCCGCCGGCTGACCCGCCCTGATCTGGCTCTGCATGAGCAGGGCCCACAGGGACTCGCGCAGCGGGTAGCGGCTGATCAGGCTGCGCAGCTCCGAGCTGATCTGGTCCCCTTGCTCGAGCCGGGCAGTGAGGAGGAGCTCGGTCGCGCGCAGGCGCTCCTCGGTGAGGGCGGGGACGGCGTCACGGATCAGAGCGCCCGCTGCCAGGCCTGCGAGCGGCTCACCACGCCACAGGTCGAGCGACTCGGTCAGCAGTCGCATGCGCTCGTCAGGATCGGCAGCACTCGTACTGGCCTCGACCAGGTCGCGGAAGCGAGTCACATCGATCTCGGCCGGGTCGACGGTGATGACGTAGCCCGCTGCCTCGGTCCGGATGAGCGGGCGACCCAGCAGAGTGCGCAGGCGGGACATGTAGGTCTGCAGGGCGGCGCGCGGCCGCGCGGGGAGGTCCTCCTCCCACAGCGTGTCCATCAGCTCCTGACCGGCGACCACCCGGTTGGGCTGCAGGAGCAGGGTGGCCAGCAGCACGCGGAGCCGGTTCGCGGCCAGCTCGATCCGCCGGCCGGAGTCGTCGAGGACCTCCACCGGACCGAGCAGCCGGAATTCCATGGCGCCATTGTGACCCCCGCGCGGGCGTGAAAGCGCGGAGAAAGCGTCATGAATGCGCCAACCGGCATGCTCGCCGGGCGAGGAGTCTTCGCGCGCCGGCCCCCGCGGCCGCCGCCGGAGCGCCTCGCCGCGCCTGTAGGGAGGAGCGCTCGCCCGTCAGGGGAGGGGCGAGATCTGGGGGCGCGTGGTGCCGCCGGTCGTTGCCGGCGGCACCACCCGGGCCGGCGTGCGGCGGGGCTTCGGGCCGCCGTACGGCGGGGGGCGGGTACGGCGTACCGGCGGGGTGTACGCCGTTGTCCACAGGTTCGCCCCGCGTGCTGGCCGGGAGTGAGAGTGCGGATACCATGCGTGCTGGACGGACGGAGTCGTGTCGGTCCCTGGGTGGCGCTTGGTCCGCGCTTAGCCTGAGAACCCGGGACCCGAGCGGCGGGAGGGGGCCTGCATGGCGAACAGCATGCTCGGCCGAGACATGGCGGTCGACCTCGGTACGGCGAACACCCTGGTGTACGTCCGGGGTCGTGGCGTCGTGCTGAACGAACCCTCCGTGGTCGCGATCCGGACCGACGAGCCGCGTGAGGCGGTCGCCTTCGGTCAGGAGGCGAAGAAGATGATCGGCCGGACGCCGGGCAACATCACCGCGATCCGCCCGCTCAAGGACGGCGTGATCGCCGACTTCGACGCCGCCGAGCAGATGCTGCGCTACTTCATCCAGCGCGTGCACCGCCGGCGGTACTTCGCCAAGCCGCGGATCGTGGTCTGCGTGCCGTCCGGGATCACCGCGGTCGAGCAGCGCGCGGTCCGCGACGCCGGGTACATGGCCGGCGCCCGCAAGGTCTACATCATCGAGGAGCCGATGGCCGCCGCGCTCGGCTCGAACCTCGAGGTCCGCGACGCCACCGGCAACATGGTGGTCGACATCGGCGGCGGGACCACCGAGGTCGCGGTCATCTCCTTCGGCGGCATCGTCACCAGCCAGTCGATCCGGGTGGCCGGCGACGCCATCGACAAGGCGGTCGTGAACTACTGCAAGAAGGAGTACTCGCTGATGCTCGGCGAGGCCACCTCCGAGCAGATCAAGATGACCATCGGCTCGGCCTTCCCGACCGCCGACGGCCCGGACTCCGAGATCCGCGGCCGGGACATGGTGTCCGGCCTGCCGCGCACGGTGAAGGTCTCCTCGGCCAGCATCCGGCAGGCGATCGAGGAGCCGATCACCGCGATCGTCGACGCGGTCAAGGCGACCCTGGACAAGACGCCGCCCGAGCTGGCCGGTGACATCGTGGACCGCGGCATCGTGCTGACCGGCGGCGGCGCGCTGCTCAAGGGCATGGACGAGCGGCTGCGGCACGAGACCGGCATCCCGATCCACCTCGCGGAGAACCCGCTGGACGCCGTCGTACTCGGTGCCGGCAAGTGCGTCGACAACATCGAGACCCTGAACCGCATCCTCGTCACCGACAACCGCCGCTGATCCCTGGACCCATGCTCAAAGACCTCGGCACCCCCGCGAGAGGCCTGGTCCGTGCCGCCGGGCTGCCCCGCGAGATCCGCCGTCGCCGGACCGTGCTGGTGCTGGTGATCCTGGCCTCGCTGACGCTGATCGTGCTCGACGCGCGCCGGTCGGCCGGTTCACCGGTCGATCCGCTGCGGCACGCCGCGGCGGCCGTTTTCGGCCCGCTGGAGTCCGGCGCGACGTCGGCCCGGCAGCCTGTGGACAACCTGCGCGACCGGTTCGCCGAAGTGGATACCTTGAAGGCAGAGAACGAGAAACTCCAAGCGGAGAACGAGAAACTCACCGAGGAGCTGCGCACCACCGACTACGCCCGCAACCGCGCCGCCGAGCTGGACCGCCTGCTGAAGGTGGCCCCGCAGTACACGGTGACGCCGGCCAGGGTGATCGGGATCGGCAGCGCGCAGAGCTTCAACCACACAGTGACCATCGATGCCGGAACGGCGGACGGGGTGCGGCCGGACATGACAGTACTGAACGGGGACGGGCTGGTGGGCCGCGTCGTGCGGGCGACCGACGCGACCGCCACGGTACT
The DNA here is from genome assembly GCF_039529595.1 of Kribbella lupini. Taxonomy (NCBI): domain Bacteria; kingdom Bacillati; phylum Actinomycetota; class Actinomycetes; order Propionibacteriales; family Kribbellaceae; genus Kribbella; species Kribbella lupini. The sequence goes on from NZ_BAAANC010000001.1 coordinate 110,099, forward strand.
GCTCATCGGCGACCGGAACTCCACCGTCGGCGGCCGGCTGAACTCGACGCTCGCGCTGGGCTTCCTGTCCGGCCGGGGCGAGACGGGCGGCACGATGGACTACAAGCTGGTCGACCTGCGGGCCCGGCCGAAGGTCGGCGACCGGATCGTCACCTGGGGCTCGAGAGGCAACGCGCCGTACGTGCCGGGTGTCCCGATCGGCACCGTCACCACGGTCACGCCGAACCAGGGCACCCTCGGGTCGACGGCGACGGTGAAGCCGTTCGTCGACCCGACCCGGATCGACACCGTCGGCGTGGTCACCGGCCCGCCGGCCCGGCCGCCGCGCGGCACGGTCATGCCCGAGCAGGGGCGCTGACATGATCCCCCTCCGGATCGCGGTCGCCGCGCTGTTCCTGATGGTCGCCGTCACCGTGCAGACCTCGCTGTTGCCGCACATCGCGGTCGCCGGCGTCACCTGCGACCTGGTGATGATCGTCGTGGTCGGCCTCGCGCTGGCCCGCGGACCGGAGTGGGGCGCGATCACCGGCTTCGCCGGCGGACTGATGCTCGACGTCGTGCCGCCCGCCGACCACACAGCCGGCCGTTGGGCGCTCGCGCTGGCTGTTAGCGGGTACGTCGCCGGCCTGATCCGCCGCGAGACCTCGGCCGGACCGGTCGGTCCGGTCGGCGTCGCCGGGACGGTCGTGCTCGGCGCCGCACTGTCGCTGCTGCTGTACTGCGCGACCGGCTCGCTGCTGCACGACCCCGCTGTCGACTGGAACGAGTTCGGCGTCCGCCTCGGCATCGCCGCCGGGTACGACGTGGTCGGCGCGATCGTGGTGATCCCGATCGTGCTCTGGGTGATGCGCCGCGTGCTGCCCGCGCGCGAACGCCGACGAGTCATGCCATGAGTTTCGACAGCTTCAACCCGGCGCCGCTGAAGGCGCGGATGCGCCTGTTCGTGATCGGCGTGCTGGTGTTCTCCTTGTTCTGCACGCTGTTCGGCCGCCTGTGGTACTTGCAGGTCATGGTCGGCGACGACTACGCGAACGCCGCCGACAACAACCGCACCCGGGACGTGCTGACCCCGGCGCCGCGCGGCACGATCGTCGACGCCGCCGGCCGGACGCTGGTCGGCAACCGGGTCTCCCTGGTGATCTCGGTCGACCGGTCGGTGCTGGCGAAGCTGACCGACACGCAGCAGGCGAGCGTGCTCGGCCGGCTCGCGAAGGTGCTGGGCCAGAAGCCGGCCGACCTGACCGCCCGGACCAAGCTCTGCGGCGAGCCGGGCGCGTCCAAGCCGCCGGCCTGTTGGAACGGTTCGCCGTACCAGCCGATCCCGGTGGCCAAGGACGTCAGCGAGCAGGTCGCGATCGAGGTGATGGAACGCCGCGAGGACTTCCCCGGCGTCGCCGCCGAGACCGCCGCGCTGCGCGCCTACCCCTCGCCGTACGGGGTGAACGCGGCGCACATCCTCGGGTACCTGTCGCCGATCACGACCGAGGAGCTCGACAAGATCGACGCCGCCGGGCAGGACCCGGTGCCGCACCGGTCCGATCTCGTCGGCCGTGCCGGCGTCGAGCGCACGTACGACGCGATGCTGCGCGGGGCGCCCGGGCTGAAGACGGTCAGTGTCGACGCGGTCGGGTTCACGACCGGCACGGTGAAGCAGACCGCGCCCGTGCCCGGCTCGACGCTGGTGACGAGCATCGACGCGCGGGTGCAGGCCTCGGTCGAGAAAGAGCTGCGCGGCGCGATCATGACCGCGCGCAAGCAGTACGACAAGATCACCAAGCGGAACTACGTCGCCGACTCGGGCGCCGCGGTGGTGATGGACACCAAGACCGGTCACATCGTCGGCATGGCCAGCTATCCGTCGTACGACCCGGGCGTCTGGGTCGGCGGGATCTCGCAACGCGAGCTCGACGCGCTGTACTCGCCGCAGTCCGGGACGCCGCTGCTGTCGCGGGCGCTGCAGGGGCAGCTCGCGCCGGGATCGACATTCAAGCCGATCACGACGGCGGCCGCGCTGGGCGCCGGGTACAGCCAGAAGACCCGGCTGGACTGCTCGTCGTTCTTCGAGGTCGGCAACCGCCGGTTCAAGAACTACGAGTCCGCGTCGTACGGGATGATCGGGTTCGACCAGGCGCTCGCGCTGTCCTGCGACACCTTCTTCTACCGGATCGCCTACGCCCTGTGGCTCAAGGAGGGCGGCAACTCCGGCGACATCGACGCGCTCGACCCGCTGGTCGAGATGGCGAAGAAGTTCGGCCTCGGCAAGGCGACCGGGATCGACCTGCCCGGCGAGGCGTCCGGGCGGATCGCGGACCGCAAGTGGAAGAAGTCGTACTACGACGCGCAGAAGGACTACTACTGCAAGCTCGCCGACTCGCCTCCCGCGGGGACTTCGTCGTTCCTCAAGCAGTTCTCCCGCGAGTTCTGCGCCGACGGGTACCGCTACCGCGCCGGTGACGCGGTGAACTTCGCGATCGGGCAGGGCGACACCACGCTGACCCCGATCCAGCTCGCGACCGTCTACTCGGCGCTGTCGAACGGCGGCATCCTCTGGGAGCCGCGGGTCGCGCAGAAGGTGATCGGCCCGAACGGCAAGGCCAAGGCGATCCCGAGCACGATCGCCGCCCGGCTGCCGGTCCCGGCCGCCAACCTGCGCTACATCGACAAGGCGCTGCGGGAGACGGTCCGGTCCGGGACGGCGGCCTGGAAGTTCAACGGCTTCCCGCTCGACCAGATCCCGGTCCGCGCGAAGACCGGGACGGCCGAGGTCTACGGCAAGCAGACGACGTCGTGGCTCGCGTCGTACACCGATCGGTACGCCGTGGTGATGATGATCAGCCAGGCCGGTACGGGTTCGGGCGCCTCCGGTACGGCGGTCCGCCACATCTACGAGACGCTCTACAACATCAAGCCGGCCGCGCCGCCCGCTGCGAAGAAGACGCCATGAGCCTGCTGACGATGCGACCGGTCCGGTCGCGGGACCGGCGATCGGCGCTGTGGCAGGCCGACTGGGTCATGGTGCTCGGCGTTCTCGCGCTCGCGTTCCTCGGTGCGCTGCTCGTGTGGTCGGCGACGTACCAGCGGACGTCGTTGACCGACGGACATCCGCAGGCCTACCTGTTCCGCCACGCCTTGAACTTCGCGATCGGCGCGGTCCTCGCGGTCGGCGCCGCGGTCACCGACCACCGCCGGCTGCGCATCCTCGCGCCACTGCTGTACGTCGCGTCGCTGCTCGGGCTGATCCTCGTGCTCGTGCCCGGTGTCGGCGCGGTGATCAACGGCTCGCGCTCGTGGATCGAGCTGCCGTGGATGTCGGTCCAGCCCAGCGAGTTCGCCAAGCTGGCCGTGATCGTCGGCATGGCGCTGCTGATCGCCGAGAAGGGCGAGACCAACCATCGCGAGAACGCCCGCACCATCGACGTCGCCCAGGCGATCGCCGTCGCGGCGATCCCCGTCCTCCTGGTCATGCTGCAGCCGGACCTCGGCACGGTGATGGTCCTCGGCTCGATCGTCTTCGGCATCATCGCGGTCTCCGGCGTCCCCAAGCGCTGGATGCTGGGCCTGGTCACCGCCGCCGTCCTGATCGCGACCCTGGCCATCCAGTTCAACGTCCTGAAGGACTACCAGCTGGCCCGCTTCACCGCCTTCGCGGATCCGTCGCAGGACCCCCAGGGCATCGGCTACAACGTCAACCAGGCCCGCATCGCGATCGGTAACGGCGGCGTCTTCGGCCAGGGCCTGTTCCACGGTTCCCAGACCCAGAACGCCTTCGTCCCCGAACAGCACACCGACTTCGTCTTCACCGTCGCCGGCGAAGAACTGGGCCTGATCGGCGCCGGCGCCATCATCGCCCTGTTCGCCCTCATCCTCTGGCGAGGCCTCCGCATCGCCGTCAACGCCCGCGACGCCTTCGACCGCTTGGTCGCCACCGGCATCGTCTGCTGGTTCGCCTTCCAGGCCTTCGAAAACATCGGCATGACGCTCGGCATCATGCCGGTCACCGGCCTCCCGCTGCCGTTCGTCTCCTACGGCGGCTCGTCGATGTTCGCCGGCCTGCTGGCCATCGGCCTGCTCCAAAACATCCACCTCCGCACCCACGAGATCTGAGCCCGCGGCCGGAGCCCCGCGTCGAGCAGCAACCTCAGCCACAACTGCACACCACCGAAGCCAAAGGTGATCCCCTCACCCACCGGCCCCAAGGTGACGCGTGCTGACTTCTTGCCCAAACAGACCACCTGCAGGTGATAGTCGACGGAGGCAGGCAAGAAGTTCACAGGTGGCACCTACCCGCACCCAACCGCCGAACCCGCAGCCGGCGCCGCGAGGCCCGACCCGCGCGAGCATGCTCGCCGAGCGCCAACCACAGCGCAGTCAGCCGACCAGCAACCTCAGCCCGAGCGCGTGAGCCAACCAGCAACCTCAGCCCGAGCGCGTCAGCCAACCAGCAACCTCAGCCACAGCCCATCCGCCGAGCATCAACCAGTTGACTGAGCTGCGGTCTCCCTAGGCTGCAGGCGTGGCGCTGGCAGGCGGGGATCTCGAGCGGTATCGGCACGAGTTGCGCGTGCACTGCTACCGGATGCTGGGCTCGTTCGACGAAGCCGAGGACCTGGTGCAGGAGACGTTCCTGAAGGCCTGGCGGGCGCGCGACGCCTTCGAAGGCCGATCGAGTGTCCGGTCCTGGCTCTACAAGATCGCGACCAACGCGTGCCTCGACGCTCGCCGGCCACGTCGGATCCTGCCCTCCGATCTCGAGCCTCCGTCCTCGAGGATTCCGGCGCGAGCACCCCGGCCCGAGCTGCCGTGGCTCCAGCCGTTTCCCGACGCTCTGCTCGAACCGCCGGCGCCGCGCGCCGACGAGCCGGACGTGATGGTGATCAGCCGGGAAACGATCGAGCTCGCGTTCCTCGCCGCGATCCAGCACCTGCCACCGCGACAACGCGCCGTGCTGATCCTTCGCGACATCCTCAACTGGCCGGCCGCCGACACGGCCGACCTCCTCGGCCTCTCGGTGGCCGCGGTCAACGCCGCACTCCAACGCGCCCGCCCCGCGCTGCGATCCGGCCTGCCGTCCCACCGCAGCGAATGGACCAGTACGGCGTCCGACGCGGAGCGTGAACTCGTCGACCGCTACATCGACGCCTTCGAGCGATCCGACGCCGACGCGGTCGTCGCGCTGATGCACGTCGACGTGCGCGTCACGATGCCGCCGTTCCCGTTCTGGCTGTCCGGCCGCGACGACGTGCACGCCGCGTTCCTCGACAGTTTCGACCCCGCCTCGCCGCGCCATCCCGGTCACCAGCGGATGCTCCCATTCGCCGCGAACCGGCAGCCTGCCGTCGCGTCGTACCTGCGGCAGCCCGGGGAGGCGTCGTACCGGCCCTTTGGCATCAGCCTGCTCCGGGTCGAGCACGGCCGGATCGCCGAGCTGACCGCCTTCGGCGAGCCGAAGCTGTTCGCGGCGTTCGGCCTGCCCGAGTCTCTGTGACCCAGATCACGACAGCCCATCGATGACTGCGAGCGGCCCTCGCCGTCTACCTGTCCACGCACCACGGTGGTGCGGGACGGCAGCAGACGGAGAACCGACATGCCCAAGCTCATTTCTTTCCTCGGCATCAGCCTCGACGGATTCCACGCCGACAGCAGCGGCGGCTTGGAGTGGCAGACCTTCGGACCGGAGTTCACCGCCTACTCGGTGGAACAGCTCGACGAGGTTGACGCCCTGCTGTTCGGGCGGACGACGTACGACGGCATGGTCCGGTACTGGCCTGAGCAAGCCGGGTCGGACTTCGATCACGGCGTCGCGAGCCGGATGAACGCCATCCGCAAGTACGTCGTTTCCCGGAGCCTCGCGACGGCCGATTGGAACAACACCAGCCTGCTGCGCGAGATCAGTGAGGTCGAAGCGATCGCTGCGGGGAAGGTCGCGATCTTCGGCAGTTCGTCCGTCACCGTCGACCTGATTCGCCGGGGGCTGCTCGACGAACTCCGGCTGATGGTCAACCCCGTCGTCCTCGGCTCCGGGGCGCGACTGCTCGATGGGCTGGATCTCACCGCCTTCACCCTGGCCCGAACGCGCGCGTTCGAGGCCGGTAACGTCCTGCTGACCTACCGCCCGGTGGTCAGCGGCGGTTGAACCACTTGCGGCGGGCCGGCGGAAACGCGATGTCCAGCGAGCCGGTGAGGAAGGCGTCGGTGCTGACGACAGCGCCGGGGAGGGGGACAGCCGTGCCGGCCGGGAGGCAGACGTCGGCCTCGAAGCCGGCGGTGCGGACTCGGGCGACGACGAAGTCCTGGCCGGTCAGCATCGTGGTGCGGCGTTCGGCGTACCGGACGACGCCGTTGAGCAGCGCGAGCGGCTGGACCTCGGCGCCGGTGCCGAACAGGCCGGTGGGGATGAACGACTCGGTGGCCATGCGCGGCGGCGAGATCCAGTCGGGTTCGTAGTGGTCGGGGCGGGGGCCGGGGTCGCCGGTGGACAGGCGGCTGGCGTCCGAGGCGGCGAAGGCTTCCTCGTTGGCGAAGAACTGGGCGTCCGGGGCCAGCGCGACGATGTTGGCAGCGCCGGCGTGCTTGGCGTCGCCGAGAAGGGGGAGCTCTTCCAGCTCAACCGCCACGCGGGTGACCATCTCGCCGTCCTCCAGGACATCGGCGACGGCGGCCTCGTCGCTCTCGCGGTGGATGTCGCCGAGTTGGACGACGCGCTCACCGGCGTACGACGGAGTCACGCGCGTGATGCCACGCTTGCCGCGCGTCAGGAGCAGACGGGCGCCGGACGGGTCTTCCCAGCGCAGCAGTTCGACCCCGTCGGACCCGGCGCCGACGACAGCGGCCTGCGGGCCGATCCGGTCGACCAGGTCGGCGAACGCTTCCGGGGAGTCCACCCCGAGTCCAAGGCAATCCAAGTTCGAAGCCATGGCGACGAGCTTCTCAGCCGAGGTGCAACCGAGCCAGGACATTTCCGCCCGTCGCCCTCACCTTGCACGAACTGTCACACCAACCGCCCGGTCAGGCGTCGAACGTACGGCGGGAGGATTCGATGTGGGCGAGGTAGCGGTGCGTCCAGTCGCACATGCCGCTGACGATCTCGTGCAGGGCCTGGCCTGCTGCCGTGAGCGTGTACTCGACGCGGGGCGGAACGGTCGGGTAGACGGTCCGCTCGACCAGCCCGTAGCGCTCGAGCATGCGCAGGTTCTGGGTGAGCATCTTGTGGCTGATGCCCTCGATCTCGTTGCGCAGTTCGCTGAAGCGCAGCGTCCGGTCGGCGAGCAGCTCGATGATCAGGAACGCCCACTTGTTCGCGATGTCGGAGAAGATCTCCCGCGCGAGCGAGTCCGCGCGGGTGAGATCCGCGTCCTCGGGCGAGCCGCTGTACTGCTTGGTCACCATCTGGTTCCCCGGTCACTCAAAAGTGCGTTCTTCCCTGGCCGTCCATACTCTCCTACGGTTCCTTGGTAACCACAAGAGAGCACGAGAGGCCCCCGGATGAGCATCACTCTGATCAACCCCGCCGAGCTACCGCAGATCGACCTGTACCGCCAGGTGTCGGTCGCAACCGGATCGAGGCTGGTGTTCGTCGCCGGCCAGGTCGCGGTGGACGCCGCCGGTACGACGGTCGGTGCAGGCGATCTCGCCGCCCAGGTCGAGCAGGTGTACCTGAACCTCGGTACGGCGCTCGCGGCGGCCGGCGCCACCTTCGACGACGTCGCGAAGCTGACCGCGTACCTGGTCGACTGGACGCCGGGCAAGATGCCGGCGTTCCTCGAAGGCGCCGGCCGGGCCTTCGCCCAGCTCGGTGTCCAACCGGTCCCGCCGTTCACCGGCATCGGCGTCGCCGCCCTGGCTGCACCAGACCTGCTGGTCGAGATCGAGGCCGTCGCCGTCCTCGACTGAGCCAGGTGGCAGGCCTGACCGCCGCCGAGTCGCGGAGGGCGCTCGACGTCCTGCGAGTTCGCCGCCTGGGCGGCAGCCACTTGTGGCCGGGGCTGTCACGTCCGCGGCTGGTTGCCTGTCTCAGCAGGTGTACGCCGAAGCCCCTCCCGGCGTACGCCGGTGCGTTGGTCCCTCTGGCGTGCCGGCCGCCGCCGGTGCTCGGCGGGCCGGGCCTTCGCCGGGGCGGCGGCGGTCCTGGCCCGACCGGCGGCGAAAGCGGTGACGCCTCTTCCTCGACGCAGGGGGAGAGGCGTCACCTTCATCGGGGCGGGGGAAGGGGCATCACCGTCGTTCGCCGGTGGTGTTCGAAGACGACCGAGCTGCGGATGTCGCCGATCTCCTGGCGTTTGGCCAGTTGCAGGACCAGGTCGCGCAGCGCCTGGGTGTCTTTCACCGCGACGTGGGCGAGGAAGTCCGAGGCGCCCGAGACCATGAACATCTCCAGGGTCTGCGGCAGGCTCTGCACGTAGTCCTGGAACGCGGTCGCCACGGCCATCGCCTGCGGGCGGAGCTTGATCGAGATGATCGCCTGGGTGGACCGGTCGATCGCGTGCAGGTCGACGGCCGCGTGGTAGCCGCTGATCACGCCGCGCTCGCGCAGGCCGCGGATGCGCTCGAGGCACGTGGACGGCGCGATGCCGAGTTCGGCGGCCATGTCGCGGTTGGTGCGGCGTGCGTCGTTCTGCAGGATCCGCAGCAGGGCCGTATCAAGTTCGTCCATGTCGACCAGTTTCCCTGAGCGGCCGAATTTCGTTCGGTTGGCCAGCGCGTACGGCGTACGGATGGCTAGCTTTCAGGCAGATCTGTTGAGCGCGTGGAAGGAGCTCGCCCGATGCTGGCGAACAAGATGGTCGTGGTGATCGCCGCCGAGGCGCCGGTCGGGGTCGCACTGAACACGGCGGCGTTGCTCGGGGTATCGCTCGGGCACCATCACGAGGACGTCGTCGGCGCGCCGGTCGAGGACGCGTCGGGCGCCGTGCACGAGGGGATGTCCGCTCATCCGATCCCGGTACTGCGCGCCTCGGGTGAACAGTTGCGCGACCTCCGTGACCAGGCGGCCGGGCGGGACGGCGTCACCGTGCACGACATGAACCAGGTGGCGCAGCGGTCGCGGACGTACGAGCAGTACACGGCGACGATCGGCGGGACGAAGAAGGAAGACCTCGAGTACTTCGGCCTTGGCTTGTACGGCCCACGCGCCGCGGTCGACTCGCTGACGGGCGCCCTCGCGCTCTACCGCTGAGACTTTGAGCACGGCTCAGCCGCGAAACCGGCGAACAGACGGCTGAGCCGTGCTCAAAGTCAGATCGAGGGGACGATGTGACCAACCGGTCGGCCGCCTCCGAGGACGGGGACCTGACGAAGGGCTGAAGCGGGACCGACGTCGGCGCCGCACTTCTCCAGCAGCGTGAGCGCCAGCGCGGTCGTGGCCCGCGGATTCCCGTCGATGACCTTGACCGCGACGGCGTGACCGTCGGGCGTGGCCATCGCGATGACGCCTTCCGCGCCGCCCTTGGCCAGTACGCCGGGCAGGAGGCGCATCGTGTCGGAGTTGAGGTGCCCGCGCCCGCCGACGTACTCGGGGTACTCGCGCATGGCCGTGGCGACCTGGTGCTCCGCCGTACCGGCAGCGGCCGTCGCGAGCAGGCCGAAGGAGCGGGCCAGGCCGGACAGCGGCATGCCGAGCAGGGGAGCGCCGCAGCCGTCGACGGTGACGACGCCGGTGGTTGCTCCGGTCAACCGTTCGAGCTCGGCGCCGATGATCTTCTGCACCGGCGACGCCGGGTCCAGGTAGTTGCCCGCAGCATCCAAACCGTCAAGCGTGACGGCGGCCGCGAGCATCGCGGCGTGCTTGCCCGAGCAGTTCATCCGTACGGCGTCCGGTGCGGCGCCGGAGCTGATCAGCCGGAGGCGAGTCTCCTCGTCCTCGGGGCGATCCGCCGGGCACCCGAGAGCTGAACGGTCGAGACCGACCGACGTCAGAATCCGGTCGACGACCTGGACATGTCGGTCCTCGCCCGTGTGGCTCCCGGCGGCGATCGCGGTCGCAGGACCGTCCAGTACGGCGCCCGCCACCAACGTCCCGACCGCCTGCAACGGCTTGGCCGTCGAGCGAGGCAGGATCACCGCGTCGACGTCGCCCGCGGCGAAGACCGGCGTACCGGACGGCGACAGCGCGACCGCCATCCCGAAGTGCCGGCTCTCGACGAACCCGTTGCGGACCACCGTGGCGAGCTCGACCACCCCGTCCAGCCCCGGAACACCCTCAGACATGTCGCGAAACGTAGCACCGTTACTAAGGTGAACAGCATGCGGCTCAACCACCAGACGACCGGCCCCGACGACGCGCCCGTAGTACTGCTGGCCTCGTCGCTGGGCACCAACCACGCGATGTGGGCGCCTCAGCTCGACGCCCTGTCGAAGACCTTCCGGGTGGTCGCGTTCGACCACCGCGGCCATGGCGCGTCCGAGGCGCCGGCCGGCCCGTACACGATCGAGGACCTCGGCAACGACGTTCTCGAACTGCTCGACGAGATCGGCGCCGAGCAGGCGTCGTACGTCGGCATCTCGCTCGGCGGCGCCGTCGGCCTCTGGCTCGCGCAGAACGCGCCCGACCGCTTCCACCGCTTCGCCCTGCTCTGCCCGCCGGTCAACGCGGCAGCAAACGCCCAGACCTGGACCGACCGCGCCGCGCAGGTCCGCAAGGAGGGCACCCAGGCGATCACCGAGGCGACGCTCGGGCGCTGGTTCCTTCCCGAGTACGCCGAGGCGCACCCCGAGGAGGTCGAGGTCATCCGCCAGCAGCTCCTCACCACCCCCGACGAGGGCTACGCCGCGTGCTGCGAGGCCCTCAGCACCCTCGACCTCACCCCAGGCTTGGCCGACATCACCGCGCCGGTCCTCGTCATCACCGCCGAGCAGGACACCTCCATCCCGCCGGAAACCGTCATCCCACTCGCCCAGACCATCCCGGGCGCCCACCTCGAAATCCTCGAGAACGCGGCCCACCTGGTCACGTACACCCATCCCGAGCGGATCAACAGCCTCCTCCTCACCCATCTCAGCTGATCCACCGGAGTCGGCCGGCGGTGCTTCTCGCCGCGGCGATGCGGCCGACGGTGCTGCCTTGGGCTGAGGCTGCGTCGGCCGGAAAGAGAAACTCAGAGCCTGCCCGACGCCCCCGGGGGCGCCTCCCCGCTTGCGCGCCGTCCTCGGGGGCGCCTCCGCCGCTTGCGCGCCGCCCCCGGGACTGCCGCCGTTACCTGCCCGCCGTCCTCGGGGCTGCCTCCGCCGCCTGGAGGGTGGCCGTCCGCGGGCTGGAGCCGGCGGATGCGGCCGGAGCGACGCGGCGGCGTTAGGCTGGTAGGCGCCCTGTCCTCGTACGGAAGTGTCGTTGATGACTGTCGAGTCGTTGTTCCCCCGCCTGGAGCCGGTGTTGCCGGGTGTGCAGAAGCCGATTCAGTACGTCGGTGGTGAGCTGAACTCGGTCAGCAAGGACTGGGACGCCGTGAGTGTCCGCTGGGCCCTGATGTACCCGGACGCCTACGAGGTCGCACTGCCGAACCAAGGCGTGCAGATCCTGTACGAAGTGCTGAACGAGCGCGAGCACGTCCTGGCGGAGCGGACCTACTCGGTCTGGCCGGACATGGAGGCGGTGATGCGGGAGCACGACATCCCGCAGTTCACGCTGGACAGCCACCGGCCGGTGAAGGCGTTCGACGTGTTCGGGCTGTCGTTCTCGACCGAGCTCGGGTACACGAACATGCTGACCGCGCTCGACCTGGCCGGGATCCCGCTGTACGCCGTGGACCGGACCGAGGACGACCCGATCGTGCTGGCCGGTGGTCACGCGGCGTTCAACCCCGAGCCGATCGCGGACTTCATCGACGCGGCGGTGCTCGGGGACGGCGAGGAGATCGTGCTCGCGATCACCGAGGTGATCCGCGAGTGGAAGGACGAGGGCAAGCCGGGCGGCCGCGACGAGGTGCTGCTGCGGCTGGCCAAGTCCGGCGGCGTCTACATCCCCAAGTTCTTCACCGTCGAGTACCTGCCCGACGGTCGGATCCAGCGCGTCGCGCCGAACAAGCCGGGCGTGCCCTGGCGGACGGCGAAGCACACCGTGATGGACCTGGACGCCTGGCCGTACCCGAAGAAGCCGCTGGTCCCGCTCGCCGAGACCGTGCACGAGCGCTACTCGGTCGAGATCTTCCGCGGCTGCACGCGCGGCTGCCGGTTCTGCCAGGCCGGGATGATCACCCGCCCGGTCCGCGAGCGCAGCATCACCACGATCGGCGACATGGTCGAGAACGGCCTCAAGCAGTCCGGCTTCGAGGAGGTCGGCCTGCTCAGCCTCAGCTCGGCCGACCACAGCGAGATCGCCGACGTGGCCAAGGGCCTCGGCGACCGGTACGAGGGCAGCAACGTCTCCCTCTCGTTGCCGTCGACCCGGGTCGACGCGTTCAACATCACGCTGGCCAACGAGTTCTCCCGCAACGGCCGGCGCAGCGGTCTGACCTTCGCCCCCGAGGGCGGCTCGGACCGGATGCGCAAGGTGATCAACAAGATGGTCAGCGAGGAGGACCTGATCCGCACGGTCGCGGCGGCGTACAGCCACGGCTGGCGGCAGGTGAAGCTGTACTTCATGTGCGGCCTGCCGACCGAGACCGACGAGGACGTGCTGGCGATCGCGGACCTGGCCAAGCGGGTGATCGCGACCGGCCGTGAGGTCTCCGGGCGCAACGACATCCGCTGCACGGTCTCGATCGGCGGGTTCGTGCCGAAGCCGCACACGCCGTTCCAGTGGGCCTCGCAGCTCGGCGTCGAGGAGACCGACGCGCGGCTGGCCAAGCTCGGCGCGGCGATCCGGTCCGACCGCAAGTACGCGAAGGCGATCGGCTTCCGGTACCACGACGGCAAGCCCGGCATCATCGAGGGCCTGCTGTCCCGCGGCGACCGCCGGGTCGGGCGGATCATCGAGGCGGTCTGGCGCGACGGCGGCCGCTTCGACGGCTGGAGCGAGCACTTCTCGTACGAGCGGTGGCTGGACTGTGCCGACAAGGCGCTGGCCGACGAGCCGGTCGACCTGGCCTGGTACACCACCCGCGAGCGCGAGTACGCCGAGGTGCTGCCCTGGGACCACCTGGACTCCGGTCTGGACCGCGACTGGCTCTGGGAGGACTGGCAGGACGCCCTCGAGGAGGACGGCGCGATCGAGGTCGAGGACTGCCGCTGGACCCCGTGCTTCGACTGCGGCGTCTGCCCGCAGATGGGCACCGAGATCCAGATCGGCCCCACGGGCAAGAAGCTGCTCCCGCTGTCAGTCGTCTGAGCGCCTGTACGCCGTCAGGCGGCTGAGCCGACGGCGTACAGCGTTTCGCTGAGCGACTGTTCGGCGGCGCTCGCCAGCACGAGGCCGTCCATGGTCGCCGGATCGACGTACGGGTTGGGAATCCCAACGGTCCGCATCCCGGCTGCTGCTGCCGCGACGATCCCGTGCGGGGTGTCCTCGACGGCCAGCGCCGCTCGCCCTGGCACCCCGAGCCGTGACAGCGCGAGGTGGTAGACCGCCGGGTCCGGCTTGTGCCCGTCGACCTCGTCGCCGGTCGTCACGACGTCGAACAGCTCCAGCGCGCCGACCCGCTCCAGGTGGCCCACCACCCACTTCCGGGGCGAGCTGCTCGCGATCCCGACCCGAAGGCCCAGTTCACGGGCCTCCAGCAACCAGTCGCGAATCCCCGGCCGGAAGTCCATCGAGGCGTGCATCCGATCGCGATGAGCCGTCCGCCGCGCATGGCTCGCGTCCCGGTCGAAGCCGGGGACGAGCTCGGCCAGCCGCGCGTACCGGACCGTGCTGGTGTCCCCGCCGTGCCCCGGCCAGAAGTCGTCCTCGAGGTCGAGCTCCAGCCCGTGGTGCGCCCACTCGGCGATCCAGCTCTCGACCATCGTCGTCTCGGTGTCCATCAGCAGCCCGTCGAAGTCGAACACCACCGCCTCGACCTCGACGTCGCTCAGCAGCCGCAGCCCGAGCCGGTGGATCTCGCGCGGCGTCAGTCCGCACCCCGCCAGATAAGCCCGTACGCCGCCGTACCGCCGATCCACGTGCTCGAGCGCCGCCAGGATCGTCGAAGGCAGCGACCGCCACAGCACTTCCGCCGTCGCACGTTCTGCCTCAGGCAAAGCGGCGATCCGCTCCGGAATCCTCAGGTTCGCCTCGCTGACCGCGAAGTCCTCGGCGATGACCTCCCGCGGTACGCCGGCCAGCTCCTGCAGCAGCGCGACCAGCAGCCCGGTCCGGTCCTTGCCCGACTTGCAGTGCACCACGACGGCCGTGTCCAGCGGGACGGCCGCGATCGCGCGGTACGCCTGCAGGATCTGCCCGGTGTTGCGGTCGAGGCTGCCGCGGTAGATGTCGGCCATCAGCGGCTCGTCCTCGGCGACCCGCCGCTGGTCAGCGACCGGATCGATCCAAGGGATCCGCCGGTACGCCGGGTCGCCGTCGAGCGGATGGGGCTCGGTCAGCTCCCAGTCCGACCGGAGGTCGAGCACGAGCCCCGCCTGCACACCCCGAAAAGCGGCCCAGCCGTCGGAGTCCAGCTGGTGCAGGGAGTCGGTCCGGATCAGCCCGGCGCGCGTCGTACCGCCGTACCGGGTGGGCAGGCCGGCCAGGTCGCGGGTGTTCAGGCATCCGTTCCAGGTCAGGTCCGTCACCCAGGTCAGCCTATGACACCTCCGAGGGACTCGTACTCGCGCCAGGAGGTGCCGTCCCACGCCTTGTGATGCATCGCCCGATCGGCCCCGACCACGAACACGTCGAGCAACCCAGGCCCACGCGAGACCACCGATCCAGCCGGCCGGGGCCGGGCGATCACCGTGACCTCGCCGAGCCAGCCGGCGAGCGCCGCCGCGTTCATCCGCAGGATCTCCGCGGCCAGCGGCCAGTTCAGCGTGCTCAACGTGTCGTTGGCCGAGTGGATGTTGCCGTTGGCACTGTCCGCGCCCTCGATGGTCAGCAGCGCCGGCATGCCCGCGTTGATGAACGGCACGTGGTCGCTCGCGAACGGGTTGAACGAGGTCTCCACCTTCAGGCTCGTGTACGTCGCCGCGGCCGCGGTCAGATCGCTCACCTGCGCCGACGACACGGCCGCCCCTTCGAGCAGGACGGTCGGCGTGGAGGTGTTCCTCGACGCGATCATGTCCATGTTGAGCACCGCGCGGACGCGCGCGCGGTCCGCGGCCGGCAGCGCGGCGACGTACTGCTTGCTGCCGTGCAGTCCCTGCTCCTCACCGCCGAACAGGATCAGCCGTACGTCGTGCTGCCAGCGTCGCGTCGCCAGGACCCGCCCCAGCTCCAGTACGCCGGCCGAACCGCTGCCGTTGTCGTCGGCGCCGGGCGCGGAGGAGGCCGGTCCACCGGCGTGGTTGATCGAGTCGAGGTGCGCGGTGATCAGCACGAGCCCCCGGGGCCCGGGACCGGAACCGGCGCGATCGCCGACCAGGTTCTCGGAACGACCGGCGCCGACCGTGATCGGCATCCGGGTCGTCGAGTAGCCGAGGGCAACCATCTTCGCGGCGGCGAAGTCGACCGCCTGGGTGTACGTCGCGCTGAGCGAGTGCCGGGTCGGCAGGTTCGCGAGCCAGGTGACGTCGGCCTGGTACGCCGCGGGGGAGAGCTGGGCGAGCAGATCGGAGACAGTGCGCTCAACCCGTTGCGCCCCGAGGGGAGGGACGTCAACGACGACCCCGGGACGCAACGGTTCGACTCGCCAGTGGTGGTTGGACCGGCGCCGAGGCTTGTCGGCGGCCGAGATCACCAACTGACGGCCGTGGTCGAGCAGGGGGACGATGTCGGGGTAGTCGTCCTGGAACGACCTCCCGACCTGCGTGACGAGGAGCAGACCCGGGACGGTCCGCGACGCGCGGCCGAGGCGTTGCGCGGCCGCGCACCACAAGATGGTCCGGTCGCCGAACCGGGCCGCCCGCTGGGCGTCCGCGGCTTCCGCGGCCGGTACGACGAGGTAACGCACTGGATCGGTCACAACATCCCCCAAGGGCTTACTGCCAGGCGAGTTCGAGGCGGTCGGCCGTCGCGCTGACCACGAGGGCCGAGCCGGTGGCGCCGCGGGCGATCACGCCGGACGGCTCCCACTGGCCGAGGTGCTCCTCGGGGGCGTCGCCGCGGCCGATCAGGCGCTCGACGAAGGTCCCGTCGGCGCGGAACTCCACCCCCCGCCGGCCACGGGCCGGCGGGAAGGCGAAGTCGTCGCGGCGGTAGACGCTGATCCCGTCGTGGTCCTCCTCGAAGGAGTGCGTCCACCGCCCGACCACCAGGTCGGGGCTCAGGTCGGCACCACCTCTCCGATGGTTGCCGCTGGCATCATCATTGGCGTGGCGCCCGGTGCGGGGGCCGGCAGCGTGACCTTGAAGTCGCTGATGATTCCGCCGAGGCCTTCGTAGCCGGTGGCCGACGGTCCCCAGGCGGTCCCGTCCCACCACTTGTGGTAGAGCCCGCCGTCGGTCCCGACCACGAACACGTCCAGCCGGTCGCTGTCCCACGCGGTCACCCGCGGGTCGTCGACGCAGATGCCGCCGAGGTACTCGAACCCCGACCACGCCGTACCGTCGTACCACTGGTGGTAGAGCGCCGAGTCGGTGCCGAGCACGAACACGTCCAGCCGGTCCGGACCCCACGAGACCGCCGTCGGGGCGCTCGCGCAGATGCCGCCGAGCGATGCCCAGCCGGACCACGCCGTGCCGTTCCAGGACTGGTGGTAGAGCGCCGAGTCGGTGCCGAGCACGAACAGGTCGATCCGGTCCGGGCCCCACGAGACCGCGGTCGGCGGGCTGGTGCAGATGCCGCCGAGGGACTCGAAGCCCGACCACGCCGAGCCGTCCCACCACTTGTGCCACACGGCGTTGTCGGTGCCGAGCACGAAGACGTCGAGCCGGTCCGGACCCCACGAGACCACCTGCGGCGGGCTCATGCAGACGCCGCCGAGGTACTCGTAGCCGTTCCACGCCGAGCCGTCCCACCACTTGTGGTAGATCGCGCGGTCGGTGCCGAGCACGAACAGGTCGAGCCGGTCCGGTCCCCAGGTCGCGACCCGCGGCGGGCTCATGCAGATCCCGCCGAGCGCCTCGTAGCCGGTGGCCGACGGTTGCCAGGCCGAGCCGTCCCAGGCCTTGTGGTACACGCCGTGGTCCGTCCCGAGGACGAACGCGTCCAGCCGGTCCGGTCCCCAGGACGCCACTTCCGGAGCACTCATGCAGACACCACCCATGTACTCGTACCCGCCGACCGACGGTCCCCAGGCCGATCCGTCCCACCACTTGTGGTACATCGCGCGGTCCGTGCCGAGCACGAACGCGTCCAGCCGGTCGCTGCTCCACGACACCGCCGGTCCGGCCGGCACCGGCGTACCGGAGTCCTCGTACGTCGCGATGAGGTCGGTCCGGACGGTGTCGAGACAGGCCTCCATCCGGGCGACCTGGTCGTTGGTGAACATCACCATGCCGCGGTCGTCGGTGTAGTCCATGTAGTTCACGAACAGGTCGCCGTTCGGCCCGTTGCTGCAGGACAGCTTCGGGAACGCCGGTACGCCGAAGTTCGGGCCGCCCTGGTTCGGGGTGTCGGCGACCTCGTCGCTGCCGGAGCAGCCCGAGCCGTCGTCGCCCCAGATGTGGAACAGGTTCAGGTAGTGGCCGATCTCGTGCGTCGTGGTCCGGCCCAGGTCGAACGGCGCGGCCGCCGTACCGGTGGTGCCGAACCCGCTGTGCAGGATGACGACGCCGTCGGTCTCGGCCGGTCCGCCCGGGAACTGCGCGTAGCCGAGCAGGCCGCCGCCGAGCTGGGTGACCCAGATGTTCAGGTAGCGGTCGGTCGGCCACGGGTCGACGCCGCCGGTCGCGGACGACTTGACCTGGTCGTCGTGCGTGAACGACGTCTTGCTCGTCTGGGTCCGGGTGACGCCGGTGGTCGGGTTGCCGTTCGGGTCCTCGGTGGCGAGGAAGAACTCGATCCGCGAGTCGGCGACCAGGCCGGTGAACGGGGCCGGGACGAACCCGAGGTCGGTGTTGGCGGCGCGGAAGTCGCGGTTCAGGACGTCGAGCTGACTGTCGATCTGCGCCTGCGAGACGTTCTGCGCGGGCTGGTTCCACACGACGTGGACGACGACCGGGATCTTCGCGACGCCGGCGAACCGGTGCTGGTCGGCGACGTACTGCGTGGTGGCGTTCTCCAGAGCGGAGCGGGCCGCGGCGTACGCCGGATCGCTGGACAGCAGCCGCCGGTGAACGTCCATCACCCCACAACTACGCCGCGAAGGCCGCTCCACATCACCCCCGGACCCGTTGGTGTCGGAGGGTCCACCGAACATCCCGCCCGGCATCCCACCTCCGCCAGGCGCTCCCGCGCTGCCGGGGCCGGAGGCCCCAGGCATCCCGGCGCCGCTCGATCCACCGGGCATCCCGCCTCCGCCGGCGCCGGAGGCGCCAGGCGATCCGGGTGCGCCCATCCCACCCGACCCGCTCACGCCCGGCATGCTCGTCCTCGGGGCCTCGGTGGTCCCGTTCGACTGCGGTTCGCCGGGCATGCCCGGCATCCGGTCGGGATCGGATCCGTGGATCTTGTCCGCTCTCCCGTTGGCCTTTCTCGGCATTGCTCCCCCTCGGTGCACAGGGGCGACGAGCAGGACGGAACCCGCGGTGACGCACCCCGAGTACGCACCGAACGGTCCCGGACCGAGACGCTTCCCAGATCCCCCAGACCCACGCTTCAGCTGAAGACGGACTCTTCCCGTCTTCCCCCACGAACAGGCTGCCCCCAAGCGACTGCTCGCTCTCACCATGCGACGGTACGTCCGTACAGTGCAAGCCCTCAGGCCCAGGCAAACAGATTCACCGCAAACCCAGCAAACGTTGGAGAATTGCTTGAAACCTCAAGGGAGAGGCTCGATGCGCCGAGAACTGTCCGTCCCGTTCGAGACCCGCGGCCAGCGCGGCCTGATCAACGTCCGCGTGCTCGCCAACGACGACCCGTGGGCGTCCGGCCACCAGCTGATCGTGCCGGACCTCGACGCGGAGACGTTCCGCGGCTTCCCGATCTGTACGGCGACCCTGCGGTACCACGGCCAGGGCCTGAACGCGGTGATGGGCTGGATCCAGGTGGTCGCCCGCAGCTTCGACAGCTCCAGCACGGTCGACGCCCTCCCGTACTTCGCCGGCGCCGCCCCCTTCTCGTCGTACGGCCACCTGCCGACGTTCTTCGACGCCCCCGCCAACCCCGACCACCCCGACGGTGTCTGGACGGCGACCACCTTCCTGACCGTCGTCCCCGACGTCCTCCGCACCCGCGAGGTCGTCCCGGTCGCCGCCTTCACCTGGGGCTACCGCCTGGTGGGCGGCCACCCCTCCACCCTCGACCCCGAACGCCGGGACCACACCAACTGGTCCGGCCACCGCGCCGTACTGGAACGCGACTACCCGGAGTGGACCTTCAGCTGAGCTCCAGCTCGAGCGCGACCCGCTGGTCGCTCGCCCGGAAGCCGAGCTTCTGGTTGACCGCGATCATCGGCGCGTTCTCCGGCGCGTTCCAGGTGTGCAGCACCGCCGGGTGCTCCAGCTCCGCCTGCAGCGACCGCAGGTTCGGGATCTTCACCGCGATCCCCAGTCCGTGCCCGCGGTGCTCCGGCCGGACGAACGTGTCGTACTGGTAGAGCCGTTCCGGGCTCTCGCGGTTGCCGCCCATCTGCGTGTACGCCGCCAGCCGGCCGTCGGTGTCCACCGCGACCGTGGTGTGCGTGAAGCGTCCGCGCTCGATCCGCTGGGCCTCGCGGGCGAGCAGCCGCTCGGGCGTCCACTGCTGGATCTCCACCGTGCGCTCGCCGTGCGGCACGTCCCGGCTCATCACCGTGTACGCGTCCGCGAAATCGGCCAGCCACTCCTGCGGCGTGTGGTCCCGCCACTGCAGCAGCTTGTACCCCGGGACCTCCCGCTCGAGCGCGTCGACCACCGCGGCGTCCATCGGAAGCTCGATCACCTGGTGCAGCTCGGTGTGCTTCCGGACGAAGCCGCGCGCCTGCGCGAACGCCGTACCGGAGCCGGCGCCGGTGTCCGGGTCGCCGATCACCGAGGTCGTCAGCAGCGTCCGGCCGTCGGCGCGCACCCGGGCCTTCACCTCGTCGAGCAACCGGGTGGCGACGCCCCGGCGACGGAACCGCGGGTCGACCGCGATCTCGACGTCGACGATGTGGGTGTTCTCGGTCAGCCACCAGTCCAGCCAGGCCATCCCGAGCCAGGTGCCGCCGTCGACGAGGCCGAGGCCGTTCGACCGCTCGTCGGGATCGTCGGCGGTGAACATGGCCCGCGTCTCCTCCTGCCCGAGCCCGACCGGGAACTCCTGCTCGGCCCGCCGGACGTCGTCCCGGACCTTGAAGAACTTCTCGAACACGACCGGGTCGTGCCCGTCCACCTCGACGATCTGCATCCCTCGACCCTAGGTCCCGTACGCCGTCCGTCGCGCGGCAATTTCCCCGGGCGCGAAATGTTCACCGCCGGCGCCGGACATGTACGGCGTGTAGCCCGACGACGAAGGAGCAGCGCGTGCGCAACCGACGATGGACGACCACCCTGCTGGCCACGGCTCTGCTGCTGACGCTGGCGCCGATCAGCCAGGCCTCAGCCGAGCAGCTCGACGAGACCGGCGCCAATCGGACCGTCACCCTGATCACGGGCGACAAGGTCGTCCTCGGAGGTGGCGACCAGTTCTCGGTGATCCGGCCCGCCGGTCGCGAGCAGATCGGTTTCGAGAGCCGCAAGACGCCGGGCTCGTGGACCGTCATCCCGTCCGACGTCCGAGGCGCCGTCGAGTCCGGCCGGCTCGACCGCCGGCTGTTCGACCTCGAACTGCTCCTGCGCGACGGGTACGACGACGCCGCGCGCGCCGACATTCCGCTGATCGTCACGGGCGGCGCGGTGCAGTCCCGGCAGGCGACCAAGGCCCTGAAGTCCGGTACGACGCTGTCGGTGCCGAAGGCAACCGCGGCGAGCTTCCTGAAGGACTTCGGCCGTCAGAGCACCCGGATCGCCGGCACCAAAATCTGGCTCGACGGCAAGCTGCGCCCGTCGCTCGATCACAGCGTCCCGCAGATCGGCGCGCCGGCCGCGTGGCAGGCCGGGTACACCGGCAAGGGCGTCACCGTCGCCGTGCTCGACAGCGGCATCGACGCGACGCATCCGGACCTGAGCGGCCGCGTCGTCGCCGCCAAGAACTTCACCGCCGACCCGGCCGCGGACGCGGTCGGCCACGGGACGCACGTCGCATCGACGATCGCGGGCCGGGGCGCGTACCAGGGCGTGGCCCCCGACGCGAAGTTGCTCGACGGCAAGGTGTGCGACGACTTCGGTGGTTGCGCGGAGTCCGACGTCCTTGCCGGGCTCGAGTGGGCGGTCGCGCAGCAGGCGAAGATCGTCAACCTCAGCCTCGGCGGATCGAGCGCCGAAGGCGGACCGCTGGACCAGGCCGTCGACCGCTGGACCCGCGAGACCGGCACGCTCTTCGTCGTTGCTGCAGGCAACAACGGTCGCGCGGTCGAGTCACCCGGTACGGCGGCCTCGGCGCTCACCGTCGGCGCGGTCGACCGTGACGAGAGCCTGGCGGACTTCTCCGCGCCCGGCCCGGTCAGCGGCGGCGCGATCAAGCCGGACGTGACCGCGCCCGGCGTCGGCATCGTCGCCGCGAGGTCCTCGGCCTCGCACCCGGAGTCGCCGGTCGGCGACAAGTACGCGCGGATGTCCGGTACGTCGATGGCGACGCCGCACGTGGCGGGAGCCGCCGCGCTGCTCGCGCAGCAGCACGCCGGCTGGAAGGCGGCCGAGCTGAAGGCCGCGCTCACCTCGACCGCGCGGGCGAATCCCGCGCTCACGCCGTACAGCAAGGTTCTGGGCGCGTCGATGTCGCGCGGGCGGTCCGGCAGACGGTGGTCGCGACGACGTCGAGCGTCTCGTTCGGTACGGCGCAGTGGCCGCATGCGGACGACCAGCCGGTGAGCAGGACCGTCGGCTTCGAGAACTTCGGCAGCGCGGCCGTGCCCCTGGATCTCGTGGGCTCGCTGAAGAACGGTGCCGCGGCGGGGGTGCTGACGCTGAGCGCCGATCGGCTGACCGTGCCCGCGGGTGGGACGGCGTCGGTACAGGTCACGTCCCACACCATGCACGCCGGACCGGACGGGCTCTACACCGGCAAGCTGACTGCGACGACCGGGAATCAGCAGGTCGCCGTACCGCTGGTCGCGGACAAGGAGGTCGAGAGCTACGACGTCGCTGTCACGGTGCTCGGCACGGATGGCAAGCCGCTCCCGGCCGATCGGGCCTACGTCGGTCTGGTGAACGTCGACACGCTGGAGGCCGGCGATCCCGGTCGGGTTGCCAAGGGCAAGTATGGCCTCGACGTCACGGCGTTCGGAGCGAACGGCGAGCACTACCGGATGGTCCAGCCCGAGCTGACGATCAGCCGCGACAGCAAGCTGTTCGTCGACCTCCGGAAGGCGAAGCCGGTCAAGGTCACCGTGCCCAGGGCAGATGCCGGGACGTTCGTCGTCTTCTTCGGGTACGAGCTGACGAACCGGACCGGCGACAAGGCGCTGACGTTCAACCTCCAGCCCCAGGGAGAGAAGCTCTTCCTGGGCCGGATGGGTCGCCCGGTCTCCGGCGACCGGTTCCAGAGCTTCGTCGCGTCGTACGTCGGGAAGCTCGCCGCGGACGGCACGCTGACGGACACGCCGTACGTCTACGGGCTGGTCGACACCCGGCGCGGCCAGTTCTTCGACGGGCTCCAGCGGCGGATCTTCACCGATCGCCAGCTGGCGCATGTCGTTGCCCGGTACAAGGGCTCGGGGGAGTCCGACTGGGCCTTGGTCGGCCGCCGCCCCGGCGTCGACACGTTGCCGATCGCCGCGTCGGTCAAGCTCCCGGCCACGGTCCACCAGTACCTGGAACCACGCACCGACTGGCAGCAGATGCTCGGCGAGATCCAGAACGAGCCCCGCCAGTACAAGGCCGGTACGACGACGTACGAGACCTTGACGACGCCGTAGCTAGTGGTGAGGTCGCAGGGCCCGGTTGGCGGCGGGTTCGGCGATCTGGGCGCGGAAGGGATGCGCGGGGTAGACGCCGAGCAGGCGGACCTCGACCGAGAAGAAGGCGAGCTCCTCCAGGGCGAGGGCGACGTTCGGGTCCTCGGGGTGGCCCTCGACGTCGGCGTAGAACTGGGTGGCGAAGAACGTGCCGCCGAGCTGGTAGCTCTCCAGCTTGGTCATGTTGACGCCGTTGGTGGCGAAGCCGCCAAGCGCCTTGTACAGCGCGGCCGAGACGTTGCGGACCCGGTAGATGAAGCTGGTGATCACCGGGCCGGAGCCGACCGGCGGGACCTCCGGCTCTCGGGACAGGACCAGGAAGCGGGTCGTGTTGTGGTGCTCGTCCTCGACGTCCGCGGCGAGCACGTCCAGCCCGTACAGGCCGGCCGCGGCCCGCGGCGACAGCGCGGCGACGGTCGGGTCACCGAGCTCTGCGACCTCCCGGGCGGCACCCGCGGTGTCGTCGGCGACGACCGTCGACCAGCCGTGCTCGCGGATGATCTTGCGGCACTGCCCGAGCGCGTGGACGTGGCTGCGCACGGTGGTGATCGAGTCCAGCGTGGCGCCGGGCGCGGCCATCAGCTGGAAGTGGATCGGCAGGAAGTGCTCGCCGATGATGTGCAGCCCGGACTCCGGCAGCAGGTGGTGGATGTCGGCCACCCGCCCGGCGATCGAGTTGTCCACCGGGATCATCGCCAGCCCGGCCCGCCCGGTGCTGACCGCCTCCAGCGCGTCCTCGAACGTCGTGCAGGGCAGCTGCTCGCGCTCGGGGAACATCTCGGTGCACGCCATCGCCGAGTTGGCGCCTGGCTCACCCTGGTAAGCGATCGGTCCGTCCACGACGTCCAGCGTAAACCCCGGCTGTCTCACCCAACGGATCAGGTGTCCGACTTGCGGACCTTCTTCGGGGCGCCGGTGGTGGCCCGGCCCTCGAGCGACTTGGCCTTGGTGGCGTACATGTCGACGTACTCCTGGCCGGACAGCTCCATGATCTTGTACATGATCTCGTCGGTGACCGCGCGCAGGATCAGCCGGTCGCCCTCCATCCCGTCGTACCGGGAGAAGTCGAGCGGCTCGCCGAACTTGACCGTCGGGGAGGCCAGCGAGGCGACCACCTTGCCGGGCGGCGCGACCACGTCGGTGCCGATCACGCCGACCGGGATCACCGGGACCTTGGCCTCCAGCGCCAAACGGGCGACGCCGGTGCGGCCCTTGTAGAGCCGGCCGTCGTGCGAGCGGGTGCCCTCGGGGTAGATGCCGAACAGCTCGCCGCGCTCCAGCACCTTCATCCCGGCCCGGATCGCGCCCTCGGAGGCCGAACCGCCGGAGCGGTCGATCGGGACCTGGCCGGTGCCCTTGAAGAAGCCGCGCTGGAACCGGCCCTTGATGCCGGCGCCGGTGAAGTAGTCGGACTTCGCCACGAACGTGATCCGGCGGCGGACCGCGAGCGGCATGAAGATCCAGTCCGCGTACGACAGGTGGTTGCTGGCGATGATCGCCGCGCCGACGTCCGGGATGTTCTCCGCGCCCTCGACCTTGGGCCGGAAGATCCGCTTGACCGGAGGGCCGAGCACGACGTTCTTCAGGACCCAGTAGATGCCCTTGCCGTCACCGTCGCCAGTGTCCTCGACCTGCTGGTCGCGGTCCGGTTCGGGCCGCGGCGACTGTGCCGGTTGCGTCATCGATGTCCTCTCCTCACGTTCCCCGAGCCCTCATGATGCCGTACGACGCGTGATCGTGCGGTACGACGGCGTCGCCCCGAGTCGTCCCACCCGGTTCCCTCCCGCACGCGCGATGTGCGCGAGCCTCGTTCCTTCTTTCCTCACCCCCCGCAACCCGCGCGAACCTCGTTCCTTCCCTTTCCTAACCTCCGCGGCGCGCGGAAACTGCTGACAGGACGGCCGGCCGGTTCGTAGGCTTCTCACGGCGGGCTCCGGACGAGCCGCACGGGGACGCCCAAGCAGGAGGGGCCGCAGTTGTGAGGACTGGATTCAGCGTGCGCCGGTTGACCGCGGTCGTGGGGGTGGCGGCGGCGGTCTTCGCCGGCCTCCCGCTCGCCGCGTCGGCGTCGGCGTCGGAGAAGACCGATCCGGGGGTGCAGGCGGCCCCCGAGGCGAAGGTGGTGCCGCTGCAGGTGACCGGGCCGGCCGCGTCCCGGTTCAACCTGGTGGTGATGGGCGACGGCTACACCGCCGGCGAGCTGCCGAAGTTCCGGGAGCAGGTCGACAAGCACCTGAACGTCCTGTGGAGCATCGAGCCGTTCAAGTCGTACCGGAACTACCTCAACGTCTACGCGATCGAGATCCCGTCGCCGCAGAGCGGCGTCGACTGCGATCCGAACCTGACCTCGCCGAAGGTCGACACCCCGCTGCAGATGGGCTTCTGGGGCGGCTGCAACGCGGCCAGCGTCCAGCGCCTGCTGACGGTCAGCTCGACCGCCGCCGCGTCGTACGCGGACCTGGTCGCCGGGACCACCTCGGCCAACCGGCAGATCCTTGCCATTGGCAACAGCGACACGTACGGCGGCGCCGGCGGCAGCTACGCGACCGCGTCCGGCGGCAACGCGCTGTCCGCGCTGATCACCCCGCACGAGCTCGGCCACTCGCTCGGCGGGCTGCAGGACGAGTACGACTACTACGCCCGCGGCGAGCGCGGCGCGCCGTACGTCGGCCCGGAGCCCACGTCGATCCACCACACGCTGCTGACCGAGCAGCAGATGCTCGCCGAGCAGAAGAAGTGGTGGCGCTGGCTCGGCGACGACAGCGAGAGCGGCGGCAAGATCGGCCGGTTCGAGGCCGGTCAGTACGCCGGGTCGGGGATCTGGCGGCCGAGCAAGCACTCGATGATGAAGGTGCTCGGCTACTACTTCGACCAGGTCTCCCGGGAGCGGATGACGCAGCGGATCTCGTCCCGCGCGACGCTCTTCCAGGCCAGTACGCCGGCCGGCCCGGTCGCCGGCGACCAGGTCGTGTGGCTGCAGACGCTGCACCCGGCGAGCCACGAGCTCGACGTCACCTGGACCCTCGACGGCACGCCGCTCGAGACCGGCAACGCGCACTCCGTGGACCTCACCGCGCTCGACCTGGCACCCGGTCCGCACACGCTGACCGCGAAGATCGTCGACCCGACCGACTTTGTCCGGGACCCCGCCGTCCGGGCGTCGTCGGCGCTGACCGCGACCCGCACCTGGACAGTTGACACCTCGAAATCTGTAGTTGCTTCCTCAGTTGGTCACACCTTTACGACCTCGACTGCAACGGATCACCCGGTCAACGCCGACGAGGTCGTCTACGTCGAGACCACCCAGTCCGACACCGACCAGCCGGGCGTCAGCTGGACGCTCGACGGCGCCGACGTACCGAATCCGGGCAACGACCGCGACTTCGACCTGTCCCCGCTGAACCTGACCGGCCGGCACACGCTGACCGCGACGGTCGGCACGTCCACGCTCAGCTGGACCGTCGACGGCGTCCAGGCCGAGGTCACCTCGACGCTGTCCAAGCCGCTGCTGACGGTGCGGAAGCCGACCGGCCCGGAGTACGTCTACAACGACGCGTTCACGATGAAACTGGCCGCGACCGACGACAGCCCGGGGTACGTCGTACCGGAGTTCCGCGTCGACGGCGACGGTTGGTACAACTACTACGGCTGGCCGACCGACGCCGACGCGCCGTTCAAGTTCACCGCCGAAGGCACCGAGATCGACCAGCTGGTCTACGGCAAGCTCGGCGTCCCGCGGGTGGTGCCGTGGGACGACGTCCCGTCCGGCTACGGGCGGCACCAGGTCGAGTACCGCGCGATCGATGCCTCCGGCAACATCGGCGACGCCCGCCGGTTCGCTGTGACGTTGTTGCGGCCCGCCCCGGCCTGCACGAGCACGATCACCGGCGTACGGAACGGCCCGCTGACGCTGTCGGGCGGCGTGACCTGCTTGACCGGGGCAACGGTCAACGGCCCGGTCACCATCGGCGCCGGCGCGTCGCTGGTGGCCACCGACAGCAAGATCTCGGGGCCGGTCAGCGCGGCGCGGGCGGCCCAGGTCCACCTGCTCCGGACGACGGTCAACGGACCGGTCTCGCTGGAGACGATGACCGGTGCCGCGGTCGTCGTCGGCAGCACGGTCAGCGGTCCGGTCTCGGTGACCGGCGCGCGGACGGCCGAGCCCGTCGTACTGGCCGGGACCACGGTCAACGGCCCGCTCGCCTGCTCCGGCAACGCGGCGGCGCCGAGCAACCTGCAGGCGCCGAACACGGTCGCCGGCCCGCGATCGGGGCAGTGCGCCACCCTTTGACGACAGGTCCGTGGCAGCCCCGCGCCGGCACGTTGCCGGTGCGGGGCTGATCTTCGGTCCAGTTGTTGTGACTGTCCGTCGCGTTGGTTGCTCTCGGTGACGATGTGAGTCTGGGGCTTCGGGCTGTCAGAATGCCGTCGTGGCACCTGTTCAAGCTCCGCCGTCCCAGCAGCTCCCCGCGGTCCAGAAGTTGCGCGTGCGCTTCGCCAAGCGGGGGCGCCTCCGCTTCACCTCGCACCGCGACTTCCAGCGCGCCTTCGAACGCGCGGTCCGGCGCGCGGAGCTGCCGGTGGCGTTCTCGCACGGGTTCAGCCCGCACCCGAAGATCTCGTACGCCGGCGCCGCACCGACCGGCGCGGCGTCCGAAGCGGAGTACTTGGAGATCTCGCTCACACACGAGCGCGAGCCGGACGCCGTACGGGCGGCCCTCGACGAGGCGCTCCCGGCCGGGCTGGACGTGCTCGAGGTGGTGACCGCCGCGGGCGGGTCGCTGGCCGAGCAGTTGGAGGCCAGCGAGTGGGAGATCGCGTTGCCGGGGGTGGATCCGGACGACGCGGCCGCCGCGGTGGAGGGGTTCCTCGCCCGGGAGGAAATCCTGGTCGAGCGCATGACCAAACGGGGGCTTCGCTCGTTCGACTGTCGGGAGGCCGTTCTCCGACTCACCGTCGGTAGTGGACCGGCTTCGGTTGAGACGTGTGCGATACTGCAAGTGGTGTTACGGCACGGAACCCCGGCCGTGAGACCCGACGACGTTCTCGCCGGCGTGCTCGAAGTAGCGACGCTTCCGGTGACGGGCCCGGCTCTTCTGACCAGGCTCGCCCAGGGCCCGCTCATCGCGGCCTCCGGCACAGTGGACGATCCGCTCGCTCGTGACCGCGACGCCAACCAGGCGACCGCGACCGGCCAGGCGGTAGACCATGAGACGCACCACGCGGAGGGCGACGTCGCCGCTCCGACTGCGCCCTGAAGCGCGGGGGAGCGGGACCCAGCAGGCTTCCGCCGTGCCGGCCACCCGCCGGAAACGGCGAGACCGTGACCGCCCCCTGGGCGCGCCGGACCCGTGACAGGGGTCGCAGGATGCGCCGGAGGGCCTGAGGAGACCCGCACTGCATGCTCGACAACGAGCCGAACACGACTGAGGCCGACGACTCGGCCCCCACCCAGCCGGCCCGTAAGGCCGGCGCGAAGAAGACCGCCGCCAAGAAGACGACGACGGCCAAGACCGCGACCACCCGCAAGCGCACGGTCAAGAAGACCGCCGCGCCCGTCGAGGTGAGCACCCAGTCCGACGCCGAGAGCGCCGACCCGGCCCCCGCGCCGGTGAAGAAGGCCGCCGCCCGCAAGACCGCCGCCAAGGCCCCCGCCAAGAAGGCGGCCGCCAAGCGCACGGTCAAGAAGGCCGCCGCCGCTCCCGTCGAGGACACCCCCGAGGTCCCGGCCGACACCACCGCCGACGGCGGCCCGGTCGTCGAGACCCCGCCCGCGGCGAAGAAGACCACCCGCCGCCGCACCACCAAGAAGACCGCGGCCCCCGAGCCCACCCTGCTCACCCCCGACTCCCCCCTCACCGACGGCCCCGTAGCCGACGCGGAAGAGGACGAGGAGACCCTCGCCGCCGAGGCAGCTGAGGGAACCACCTCGACCGGATCGGGCGACACTGCTCAGGGTCGAACCAGCGCCGCAGCGGCCTCAGCCACAGGCGACGCCTCCGGCGCCGGCCAGGCCTCCGGTACCACCGCCGGGAACACCCAGGCCGGGAACGCCGCCGGGACCGCCCAGGCCGGGAGCACCGCCGCGACCGCCCAGACCAGGACCCGTCGGGGCAGGTCCGCCCGTTCGGGCGAGTCCACCTCTGCCTCTTCGGGCAACGCTGCTTCGGGCACAACCGACGCATCATCGGGCAACGCTGCTTCGGACACAACTGGCGCTGCAGCGGCCTCAGCCACAGGCGACCTGTCCGGCGCCGGCCAGGCCTCCGGTACCACCGCCGAGTCAGCTCCCAAGTCGGTCACCACCACCGGCACCTCGTACGTGACCGTCGGCGGCGGCACCCCGGCACCGGCTGAGGCGCCGGCTGAAGCGCCCGCCGAGGAGCCCACCGAGGAAGCCCCCCAGCGCCGCTCCCGCCGCCGCGCCCCGGTCGCGGCCCCGCTGTTCCAGGCGCCCGTCGAGGTCGCCCCCCAGGCGTCCGCGACCAGCCCGGTCGAGGCCACGCCGGAGACCGAGACGACCCCGCGCAAGCGCACCCGCAGCCGCCGCGGCGCGGCCGAGGTCGACGTACAGACCGACGAGCAGCAGACCGACGTACCGGCCGACAGCGCCGCGGAGACCGAGGAGCAGCCGACCACGCGTCGCCGCCGCTCCCGCCGCGGCAAGGACGCCGAGGAGCTCGCCGCCGAGCGCGCCGAGCCCGTGCTCGAGGCGGCCGAGGAGATCGCCGAGGACAGCGCTGACGACGACGGTGACGAGGAGGGCGAGGGCACCCGCCGTCGCCGCCGCCGTCGCGGAGGCCGTCGCCGCCGCAAGTCGGGCGAGGGCGCGGACGACAACGCCGACGACTCCTCCGACGAGGACGACACCGACGACGAGCAGTCCGCCGAGGCCGACGCCGAGGACGACAGCGAGCAGTCCGAGGACGAGGGCGCCGGCAGCTCGACGCGCCGTCGCCGTCGCCGTCGTCGCCGCAAGGGCGAAGAGGGCAACGGCGCCGCCGACGACCCGGACGAGACCGTCGTACGGGTCCGTGAGCCGCGCAGCAAGAACACCGTGAACGAGATCACCGCGGTCGAGGGCTCGACCCGCCTGGAGGCGAAGAAGCAGCGCCGCCGCGAGGGGCGCGCCGCCGGCCGTCGCCGCGCGCCGATCGTCAGCGAGGCCGAGTTCCTGGCCCGCCGTGAGTCGGTCGAGCGGGCGATGGTGATCCGCGCCCGCGGCGACCTGACCCAGATCGCCGTGTCCGAGGACAACGTCCTGGTCGAGCACTACGTCGCCCAGGAGGAGCAGGTCTCGCTGATCGGCAACGTGTACCTCGGCCGGGTGCAGAACGTGCTGCCCAGCATGGAGGCCGCGTTCATCGACATCGGCAAGGGCCGCAACGCTGTCCTGTACGCCGGTGAGGTCGACTGGGCCACGCTCGGCGGCGGCAACGGCCCGCGCAAGATCGAGTCGGTGCTGAAGTCCGGCCAGGCGGTCCTGGTCCAGGTGACCAAGGACCCGATCGGCCACAAGGGCGCCCGGCTGACCAACCAGATCAGCCTGCCCGGCCGGTACGTCGTGTACGTGCCGCGCGGTGGCAACGGCGGGATCAGCCGCAAGCTGCCCGACACCGAGCGGAACCGGCTCAAGACCATCCTCAAGGACATCGTCCCGGACGAGGCGGGCGTGATCGTGCGCACCGCGGCCGAGGGGGCGACCGAGGAGGAGTTGACCGCCGACGTCAGCCGCCTGCAGGCGTACTGGACCGAGATCGACAAGCTGTCGAAGTCGGGTCAGGCGCCGCAGCTGCTGCACGGCGAGCCGGACCTGCTGATCCGCGTCGTCCGCGACCTGTTCACCGAGGACTTCACCAAGCTGGTGATCTCCGGTGACGACGCCTTCGACCAGGTCAGCGAGTACGTCTCGTCGGTCGCGCCGCACCTGGCCGACCGGGTCGAGAAGTGGACCGGCGACAACGACGTGTTCGCGAACTTCCGGATCGACGAGCAGATCAAGAAGGCGCTGGACCGCAAGGTCTGGCTGCCGTCGGGTGGTTCGCTGATCATCGACCGGACCGAGGCGATGACCGTCGTCGACGTCAACACCGGCAAGTTCACCGGCTCCGGGGGCAACCTCGAGGAGACGGTCACCAAGAACAACCTGGAAGCGGCCGAGGAGATCGTCCGCCAGCTGCGGCTGCGCGACATCGGCGGCATCATCGTGATCGACTTCATCGACATGGTGCTGGAGTCCAACCGCGACCTCGTACTGCGCCGCCTGGTGGAGTGCCTGGGCCGGGACCGGACCAAGCACCAGGTCGCCGAGGTGACCTCACTGGGCCTGGTCCAGATGACCCGCAAGCGGATCGGCACCGGGCTGCTCGAGGCGTTCAGCGAGAACTGCGACCACTGCGGTGGGCGCGGCCTGATCCTGCACGACGAGCCGAAGGAGTCCCGCCGCGGCGGCGGCCGGCAGCCGGAGCAGAAGAACGGCCACGACCACGCCAAGGCCTCCTCCTCCTCCTCCTCCGACGGCGAGGGCCGCAAGAGCTCACGCCGCAACCGGGGCAAGGGCCGGCGCGACGACGAGCAGACCGAGACCGCCGAGGCGCCGCACAACGGCGACGCGGCGCAGCGCCTGGCCCAGATCGCCGCCGCCTCGGCAGCGGCGAACGGGCACGGCGACGAGGCTCCGGCCTCGGGCTCCGACTCCGACTCGAGCGCGGCCGCTGACTCGGGCTCCGAGGAGCGCGTGAGCGCCGTACAGGACGCTGCTGCGGAGGCCCCGGCCGACGCTTCGGAGTCCTCGGAGAACGGTTCCACCCGGAGCCGTCGCCGGCGCAGCAGCCGGAGCCGGTCGAAGACGGCCGATTCCGACGCGGACAGCGCTCCGGAGCTGGTCACGACCGCTCCCTGACCCGTTTTGAAGTTTGCGACGCCCGCGTAGTAAACTTCCCATTCGGCGCGCATCCTGCGTGCCTCCTTTGTGTGGGCCCCGGTGTGTTAGTGAGTCACCACCGGGCCTGGTAAGTCTTCCGAACAAACAGAGAGTGAGATCCACGGTGTACGCGATCGTGCGCAGTGGCGGCACCCAGCAGAAGGTCGCCGTCGGCGATGTCATCGAGATCGACAGCCTGACGGACCAGGTCGGCGACACGGTTTCGCTGCCCGCAGTCCTCGTCGTCGATGGCGACACCGTGACGACCGATGCCGCCGCTTTGTCCAAGGTGGCCGTGTCGGCCGAGGTGCTGGGCCGCAGCAAGGGCCCGAAGATCACCATCCTCAAGTACAAGAACAAGACCGGTTACCGCAAGCGCCAGGGGCACCGTCAGCACTACACCCAGGTCAAGGTCACCGCGATCGACGCGAAGAAGAAGTGAGCTGATCAGCAATGGCACACAAGAAGGGCGCGGCGTCCACCCGTAACGGGCGCGACTCGAACGCGCAGCGGCTCGGCGTCAAGCGGTACGGCGGCCAGCTGGTCAACGCCGGCGAGATCATCGTCCGGCAGCGCGGCACGCACTTCCACCCGGGCTCGCTGGTCGGCCGGGGTGGCGACGACACGCTGTTCGCGCTGGCCGAGGGGCGGGTCGAGTTCGGCACCCGTCGTGGCCGTCGCGTCGTCAACATCGTCCCGGCCCCGGCGGAGTAACACCGCCACCCGGCACGTTTGCAAGCTCTGAGAAGGGCGGGTCGCGGAATACCGCGGCCCGTCCTTTTCGCTGTTCCAGGAGAACCCTCTCCGAACCCTGCAGGAAGTAGAGAACACCGATGGCGATTCCCAGCTTTGTCGACCGGGTCACGGTGCACGTCACCGGTGGCAACGGCGGAAACGGCTGCGCCTCGGTGCACCGGGAGAAGTTCAAGCCGCTCGGCGGCCCGGACGGCGGCAACGGCGGTGACGGCGGCAGCATCATCCTGCGCGTCGACCCCGACCTGACCACGCTGGTCGACTACCACCGCTCCAGCCACCGCTCGGCGACGAACGGTGCTCAGGGCAAGGGCGACCACCAGGCGGGCAGCAAGGGCGGCGACGTCGTCCTGCCGGTCCCGGACGGCACCGTGATCAGTACGCCGGAGGGCGAGGTCCTCGCCGACCTGGTCGGCCCCGGCGCGGAGTTCGTCGCGGCCGCCGGCGGCAAGGGCGGCCTGGGCAACGCGGCGCTGGCCAGCTCGGCCCGCAAGGCGCCCGGTTTCGCGCTGCTCGGCGAGGACGGCGAGGAGCGCACGATCGTCCTCGAGCTCAAGGTCGTCGCCGACGTCGGTCTGGTCGGCTTCCCGAGCGCGGGCAAGTCGTCGCTGGTCGCCTCGATCAGCCGCGCCCGGCCGAAGATCGCCGACTACCCGTTCACCACCCTGATCCCGAACCTCGGGGTCGTCGTCGCAGGCGAGACCACGTTCACCGTGGCCGACGTACCGGGCCTGATCGAAGGCGCCAGCGAGGGCCGCGGACTCGGGCACGACTTCCTGCGCCACGTCGAGCGCTGCGCCGCGCTGATCCATGTGATCGACTGCGCGACGTACGAGCCGGGCCGGGACCCGCTGAGCGACCTCGACACGATCGAGGCCGAGCTGACCGCGCACGGCGGGCTCGAGGACCGGCCGCGGCTGGTCGCGCTGAACAAGGTCGACGTCCCGGACGCCCGCGAGATCGCCGAGATGGTGACCGCGGAGCTGGAGGAGCGCGGGATGAAGGTGTTCTCGATCTCGACCGCCAGCCACGAGGGCCTGGACGCGCTGAAGTTCGCGATGGCCGAGATCGTGAACAAGCGGCGGGCCGAGACCGCCAAGCCCGACACCACCCGGATCATCATCCGGCCGCAGGCGACCGGTGGGGTCGAGTTCAAGGTGAAGAAGATGCCCGACGGCACCTGGCTGGTGCAGGGCGACAAGCCCGAGCGCTGGGTCCGGCAGACCGACTTCACCAACGCCGAAGCAACCGGGTACCTGGCCGACCGGCTGAACCGGCTCGGCGTCGAGAAGGAGCTGCTCGAGCGGGGCGCGATGGCCGGCGACGCCGTGATGATCGGCGACGGCCCGAACGCGGTCGTGTTCGACTTCGCGCCCGACGTACAGGCCGGTGCGGAGCTGCTGTCGCGGCGTGGCGAGGACCACCGCCTCGAGGAGGACCGTCCGGCCGCGCAGCGCAAGAAGGCCAAGGACGAGATGTACCACGCTCGCCGTTCCGGCGAGATCGAGCCGTCGCCGGACCTGTCGGAGTACGGCGCGGGCTGGACCGAGGACGAGGTCGACCTGTCCCCGGCCGAGGCGAAGGCGGCCCAGAAGGCCGCCGAGCGCCTGGCCCGCAAGCAGGCCCGCGAGCTGGAGGCCGAGCAGGAACTGCAGGCCGAGCTCGCGTACGCCGCCGGTCAGGACATCGACATCGAGGCGGAAGACCGCAAGTAGTTGCCCTCGGCCCGCAACGACGCGGGCCGTAGGCAACTTCATCCCTGGTGGGAGAACTGATGAAACGCCGCGCGGAGGTCGTTCAGGCCGCCCGAATCGTCGTGAAGGTCGGGTCGTCGTCACTGACCCAGCGGGGCCGGATCGATCTCGACCGGCTCCGCCTGCTCGTCGACGCCCTCGCCGCCCGGCGCGTCGAGGGCACGGAGGTCGTCCTGGTCTCCTCCGGCGCGATCGCCGCCGGACTCGCACCGATGGGCCTGCGCTCACGCCCGCGCGACCTGGCCACGCAGCAGGCCGCGGCGTCGGTCGGTCAGGGCTTGCTGATGGCCCGCTACAGCGACGCCTTCGCCGCGCATGGGCTGCGCGTCGGCCAGGTCCTGCTCACGGTCGACGACGTGACCCGCCGCTCGCACTACCGCAACGCGTACCGCACCTTCGCCCGCCTGCTGGAGCTCGGCGTTGTCCCGATCGTCAACGAGAACGACACCGTCGCCACCACCGAGATCCGCTTCGGCGACAACGACCGTTTGGCCGCGCTGACCAGCCACCTGGTCCACACGGACCTGTTGGTCCTGCTCTCCGACGTCGACGGCCTGTACGACGGCGACCCCCGCAAGCCCGGCACGGTGATGCTCTCGGACGTCCGCGGCCCCGAGGACCTGAAGTCTCTCCAGATCGGCCGGACCGGTTCGTCCGGAGTAGGCACCGGCGGCATGCAGACCAAGGTCGAAGCCGCCGCAATCGCCACCGCAGCAGGCATCCCCGTAGTACTGACCTCCGCCGGCCGAGTCGGCGAGGCGCTGCGGGGTGATCCGGTAGGCACCCTCTTCCACCCCACAGGCCGCCGCCAGAAGACCCGCCTCCTGTGGCTCCAGCACGCAACCTCCGGCCAGGGCCGCCTCCAGTTGGACGAGGGCGCCGTCCGAGCGGTGACCGAACGCCGTACGTCGCTCCTCCCCGCCGGAATCCTCACGGTAGAAGGCACTTTCTCAGCCGGCGACCCGGTAGACCTGGTCTCCCCATCAGGCATCGTCATCGCCCGAGGCCTGGTCAACTACGACGCCACCGAACTGCCCGACCTCCTGGGCCGCTCCACCCGGGACTTGGCGAAAGAGCTGGGCGCGGCGTACGAGCGAGAAGTAGTCCACCGAGACGACCTCGTCCTGCTCTGACGAACAGTTGTGGACTTTGGCTGACGTCGAGGTGGGTCAGCCGTGCCGTGCCGACGCGGGTGCGGTGGTACGGCCCCCTGGGTGACACTGGGGAACGTGAAGGCCAACGACGAACTGGCTCGGGTGTGCGACGAGGCGTTGCGGGCGAAGGGTGAGCTGATTGCCGCCGCCAAGGCGGACACCGTTGGACGGCTCGACGAGACTCCTTGGCAGACAGCCGAGTTGGTGCAGCGGTTGCAGGCCAGCGATGCCACTCCGCAGACCTTGGAGTCGCTTCGGGCCACGATCGAGGAACTCTGCTGTCAGTACAACCGCAGGGATGCGTTGGAGCTACGGCGGGAGGCTCACGCGTGGCTGCAACATGTCGGCAGCCTTCTGCGGCGGCCGGTCGGGTTGAAGGCCCATCAGGATCTGCTGGTCGCCGGCGGCTGGCTCGCGCTCCTCGCGGGCTGTGTGGAGTACGACCTCGGGATGCGTTCGGCGGCGGAGTCCACCCGTACGGCGGCGATGCAGCTCGGCCTCGAGGCAGGGCATCCGGAGATTGCCGGTTGGGGCCACGAGATGACGGCCTGGTTCGCGCTGACGCAGGGGAGGTACCGGCAGGCGGCTGAGGCTGCCAGGAGCGGGCAGGCTGTCGCGCAGAGCAGCAGTGTGCACGTCCAGCTGATCGCGCAGGAGGCGAAGGCGCGGGCGCGAATGGGCGAGAGCGGCCTGCACCATCTGCTCGAGGTCGGCCGCGAACTGCTCGACCACCTGCCGTACCCGGACCGCCCGGACAACCACTTCAAGATCGACCCGGCCAAGTGGGACTACTACGCGATGGACGTTCACCGGATGGCCGGGGACAACGACTTGGCGAAGGAGTACGCCGACGCCGTCATCCGCGACAACGTCACGCCGGGCGGAACCGAGCTGAGTCCGATGCGGGTTTCCGAGTGCCGGCTGACGCTCGGGTTCCTGGCGGGTCGCGAGGGTGATCTCGAGCAGGCTGTGGAGTGGGGGAAGACCGGCTTGAGGGGTGGCCGGCAGAGTCGGCTTCACCTGCAGATGATTGCGGGGGAGTTGGGGCGCGAGCTGCGTCACGATTATCCCGGTGAAGGGCTGGTCGGCGAGTTCGAGGACCTGCTGCACGGCTTCTAGCCGGTTGTGTGTGGCCGCGGATGCGAGGATCCCGGTATGACGGATGGACGGATGAAGCACGGTCGGCGGTGGGCGGTCGGCGTACTGGTGCTGGGGCTGGGGTTCATCACCTGGCTGCTTGCCTTCGGGTCGACGCACCACTATCGCGACGACAGTTCGGACCGCTACGCCTGCACTGCCGTGCTCGGCCCGGTGCGGAACGGGTCGGACTATCCGGGCTACTACGACTCCATCCACGACCGCATCGACAAGATCGACTTCGAGGACGATCTGCGTCTTCGCGATGACCATGCCGAACTCACGGCAGCCTGTGACCGGCAGCGGCAGCGCCGGATCGGGCTGAGCGTGCTGCTTCTGGTGCCGACGGCGATGGCCGGCAGTTACCTGCTGACGGCAGCGGGTCGTCGTACGCCGGTCAAGGCGTAGCGCCGGCCACACCTCGCGTACCAAGCAGCAGTCGATCGGTTGCGTGCTTAGGATTGCCGGCGTGAAGGGGATTGCCTGGGGGTTGCTGGCGGCGTGGGTGATTGACGACGCCGAGGAGCTTGCGACGATGGCCGGCTGGTCGCGGGAGGCGCCGGGGCAGGTGCGGGCGGTGCTGCCCGGCGTACCGGATCGTGTGGTGGAGCAGTTGCCGATGTCGAGCCGGGAGGCCGCGACGGCGATCGGGCTGACCGGGGTGGTGATGGCGGCCGCGTCGGCGGCCGGGGCTCGGTCCGGTGGGCGGAGTGCGTTCTTCCAGGCGGCGCTGACCGGATTCGGGGCGCACGGCGTGACGCATCTGGCGCAGTCGGCCGCGCTCCGGCGGTACACGCCGGGACTGGTGACGACGCCGCTCGTCGTCCTCCCGTTCAGCCTGTGGGCCTGGCGCCGCCTTCGCGCGTACGGCGTACCGGCGGCCGCGCCGGACCGGCGCCTCACCTTGGCGCTGGCCGCCGTGGTGCCGTTGTCGCACGCGATCGCGCGGCTGCCGCGCTTGCGGCGTACGCGGTGATCTTTCTCGTTCGGCATGGTGAGCCGGGGCTGCCGCAGATCGACGCGGAGGGGTGGTTCGGGCCCGCCCGGGATTGGGCGCCGCTGACGGCTGCGGGTGTTGAGCAGGCCAAGCAGGTCGGGCGCGAGCTCCGGGGTGCGGGGGCGATGCGGATCGTGGCGTCCCCGATGACTCGGGCGTTGCAGACGGCGAGTCTGATCGCCGCGGAGACCGCGCTGCCGTTGACGGCTGTCGAGTTCGACCTGCGGGAGTGGTTGCCGGACTCGACGTTGTCGTGGCGCGGGCTCGAGGACGTTCAGGCGCTCGCCAAGGACTTCGAGGCGTGCGGCGGCGAGTGGCCGCCGGGGGAGACGCGGTTGTGGGAGCCGTTGTCCGCCGTACGGGAGCGGGCGTTGAATGCGCTGCGGCGGCAGGCTGCCGGCTCCGAGTCGTTCGTCGCGGTGTGCCATGCGACCGTGATCCGGGCCTTGACCGGGCACATCCACACGGACTTCTGTGGGATTCGGGTGCTGGACGGGGTGTGAGACGGGTGCGCACCGTCGGGGGCCTGCGGCCTACGATGACGGGATGAGCGAGATCATCCAGCTGTGCCGGCAGGCGCGGGAGGCTTCGTACTCGTTGGCGGCGGCTTCGCGGGCGACGAAGGACGCGGCGTTGCACGCGATGGCGGCGGCACTGCGGGCGAACACCGAGCGGATCGTGACGGCCAACGCGAAGGACGTCGCGGCGGCGCGCGAGGCCGGTACGGCGGAGTCGACGGTTGACCGGCTGGCGCTGGACCCGGGGCGCGTGGACGCGATGGCCGCGGGGCTGGAGCAGTTGGCCGGGCTGGTGGACCCGGTGGGCGAGGTCGTCCGCGGGTACAACCTGCCGAACGGGCTGGAGCTCAAGCAGGTCCGGGTGCCGTTCGGCGTCGTCGGGATCATCTACGAGGCGCGCCCGAACGTGACCGCCGACGCGGCGGGGATCTGCCTCAAGTCGGGCAACGCGGTGCTGCTGCGCGGGTCGTCCTCGGCGGCGTCGTCGAACGAGGAGATCATCGCCGTACTGCGTGATGCCGTCGTCGAGGCCGGCCTGCCGGCCGACGTGATCCAGGGCGTGCCGGGGGACCGCGCCGCGGTCAAGGAACTGATGCAGGCGCGCGGGCTGGTCGACGTACTGATTCCGCGCGGTGGTGCGGGGCTGATCCAGACCGTGGTCACCGAGTCGACCGTGCCGGTGATCGAGACCGGCGTCGGCAACTGCCACGTGTACGTCGACGCGGACGCGGATCTCGACCTCGCACTGACGATCCTGATGAACGCGAAGACGCAGCGCCCGAGCGTGTGCAACGCGGCGGAGTCGCTGCTGGTGCACGCGTCCGTCGCCGACGCGTTCCTGGCGAAGGCCTTGCCGGCGCTCGCCGAGGCCGGGGTCACAGTGCACGGCGATCCGAAGGTGGTTGCTGCGGGCAAGGACATCCAGGCGGCCACGGACGAGGACTACGCGGCGGAGTACCACGGCCTGGAGCTGTCGGCCGCCGTCGTCGACTCGCTGGAGGCCGCGGTCGAGCACATCCGCAAGTACAGCTCGAGCCACACCGACGCGATCATCACCAGGTCGCAGGCGGCGTCGCGGCGCTTCGTGCAGGCGGTCGACTCGGCGGCGGTGGTCGTGAACGCGAGCACCCGGTTCACCGACGGCGGCGAGTACGGCTTCGGCGCGGAGATCGGGATCTCCACCCAGAAGCTGCACGCCCGCGGGCCGATGGGCTTGCCGGAGATGACGTCGACCAAGTACGTCGTCATCGGCGAGGGCCAGATCAGGACCTGAGCTGCTCTGGGTCGCGGGGCCAACTCACCACCACGCGCCTCCGCCCCGACCGCGAGCCGGAGCCGACCGAGGGCAACCCGGCGACGATTTGTCCCCCGGATCGGCCCCGTGCCGGCCTGCGCCAGTAGGCCGACGCCCACCACTGATCAACCGTGCTGCGCCGGGTGCGGCTGAGCGTGGAGCGCGCGCCGAGGACAGGGTTGGTCAGTGCTGGGCGTCGGTCTGCCCGGGTGGTCGCGCGCGGTGGACCCCGGCACCGACGCCCACCACCGTCCAACCTGCTCCGGCGGGCGCGGCTGAGCGCGGAGCTTGCATCGATGACGGGTTGGACGGTGGTGGGCGTCGACACCGCACGACTGGGACCTGCACGCCGGCCCGCCATGGATCCGGAGCCGGTTCGGCGGCGTGGGCGGATCTCCACCACTCACCAACCCCGCTTCGGCAGGGTGGTCCCAGCCTGGGAAGGGTGCTGGAAGGGTGGTTGGTGAGTGCTGGGCGTCCGCGCACTGCGGTGGATCAAAGCAGCTCGGCGGCGTCCCTCAGGCTGACCTCGATCGGCGCGGCGGTGAGCGCGGCCAGGGCGGCTTTGTGGTTGGGGGCTGAGTCGACGTCGACCAGTTGGATCGGGTCCGGGTGGTCCGGCCAGACGGCGACCGCGGCGGGCTGGTCGGGTGGGGTGACGACGAGCTTGGTGAGGTCGGCGCGGATGCCTTCGGCGGTGGCTTTGACGACGGCTTCCTTGCGGGTCCAGTACGTGGTGAACGCGGCTGCGCGGTCAGCGGGCGGGCGGCGTACGAGGTCGTCGGTCTCCGCCGGGGCGAGGCTGACTCGGGCCAGGGCGAGGGCGTCCACGGCGGGGTTGACGAGCTCGACGTCGAGGCCGATCGGGATGCTGGGGTGGAAGGCCACGCCGACCAGGTCGCCGGAGTGGGTGATCGAGAGCTCGGCGCCCTCGGCGCGGACCTTGCCGTGCGGGCGGCCGCAGTCGTCGCAGCGGCGGTCGAGCCGGATGCTTGCTGCGGGCAACTGACTCCGGGAAGCGAGCAGGCGGCGGACGATCGTGCAGCCGAGCAGGAAGCGGTCCTGGTCCTCCTGACGCTTGTACGCCGCCAGCCGCTCGCGCTCCGCCGCATCGAAATCGGCAATCCAGTCCGGAGCAACGCGTTGGGTGCTGAGCCGAGCCCACCAGATCTCGATCACGCCGTGCTCAGCGCCCAGCTGACCGCGTCCGGGATGTCGGTGACCGGGTAGCGCACCGCGCGGATCTCACGATCGGCGCCGACGACGAGGACGAAGCGTTTGAGGCGCTCCAAACCGCCGGAGCGGAACGTCGGCAGCCGCAGCGCCGCGGTCAGGGCGAGATCCGTGTCGGAGAGCAGCGGCTGCGCGATCTGCTCCAGTTCGGCGAACGCGGACTGCTCGTCGGGGCGTTGCGTACTGACGCCGTGGACGGCGACGCCGGCGGCGCGGAAGTCGTCGTACCGCTCGGTGAAGAGCTTGTTCTCCAGCGTGCAGCCGTGCGCACCGGCGATCGTCGGCCATTCGTCGGGCAGTGGCGTCGGGCGACCGGTTGCGGGGAAGCCGAAGAGGACTGTTGACCTGGCTTCTGCGGAGACGACATCCGCCGTACCGCCGCTGGTTGCTGGCAGCAACAACCCGTCAGGAATCCGGCGCCCGACCAGCTCGTGCACACGCTGGGCCGGGGCCTCGCCGGCCGAGTTGGTGCCGGTGAGTTCGCCGTCGCCGAGGACCCAACGGTCGCCCCAGTCCTGCAG
Source organism: Kribbella lupini (assembly GCF_039529595.1). Classification (NCBI taxonomy): domain Bacteria; kingdom Bacillati; phylum Actinomycetota; class Actinomycetes; order Propionibacteriales; family Kribbellaceae; genus Kribbella; species Kribbella lupini. The sequence continues at coordinate 151,440 of NZ_BAAANC010000001.1, forward strand.
GGCGACCAACACCGGCAGCAGGGCTTGGCCGCGCGGGGTCAAGCGATAGCTGTACCGGGTCGGACGTTCCTGATACGCCGTACGCTCAACGACCCCGCTGTCCATCAGCCCGACCAGCCGCTCGGTCAGCACCTTGCGCGAGATGTGCAGCGAGTCGGCGAGCAGGTCGAAGCGGTCCAGCCCACGGGCTAGGTCGCGCACGATCAGCAGCTCCCACGGGTCGCCGACGACCGCGAGCGACTGCGCCACCGCGCAGTCCGGATCAGGTGAGAAGCTGCTCCGTCGCACGTCGTCCTCCCTCGCCTCGGCCGCGCGAATCCTGTTGCGTCCAACTTAGTCGGCCTAGTAGGTTCCCGCCAGGAACTCACACCAACGGGGGAGAGCAGCGATGGCGGCGTACTGGCAACGAATCGCCGGCCTCCCCGGCTGGCTCAAAGCCGTGATGGTCGGCCAGCTGGTCAGTTCCGCCGGCGCCCTGGCCTGGATCTACCTGACCCTCTACCTCGTCGACGACCGCGGGATGAGCGCCCAGCAGGCCGGCTTCGCCGCAGCGGCGTACGGCGTGGGCCTGCTCGGCGGCAATCTCGGCGGCGGCTGGGTCGGCGACCGATTCGGTCTCCGTACGGCGGCGATCGGCAGTCAACTGACCTGGGCGGCTGCCTGCCTGGCGATGCCGGTCGTCCCCAACAGCGCCCTGGCCGTCACAGCCATCATCGCCGGCCTCTGCGGGGGAGCGAGTCGCCCCAACCTCAGTGCCCTCGTCGCAACGGCGATGCCGGCCGACCGGCGCCGAGAGGGGATCGCCCTGTCGCGGACCGCCAGCAACGCCGGTTTTACCATCGGCCCGCCGCTGGGCGGCCTGCTGGCGGCGTACGACTTCTCGCTGGTCTTCGTGGTCGACGCGGTGAGCAGTCTGGTTCTGGCGGGCGTGGTCTGGCGCTGGGTCCCGCCGGCGACTCGAATCCTCGCCAAGCAGGCCCACGGCGTCTGGCGAGCGCTCCGCAACGACAAGCCGACCCTCGTGCTGCTCGCTGCGGTCGTCGTGGTCGACACCGCGTACCGGCAGCTCTTCGCGACCATGCCCCTGCTGCTGCGCGACGCCGGCTCACCAGCGGTCGCGTATGGCGTACTGATCGGGTTGAGCTCGGTAGTGATCGTCCTGCTCGAAGCACCCCTGGCAGTGCGGCTGGCAGGTCACCAGGCTCGCCGGGTGATCGCAGCGGGCTTCCTGCTCGTCGGACTGGGCCTGGCGGTGCTGGGAGTGTGGCCGGCGCTCGTGGGCGCGGCTGTGGCGGTTGCGGTGATCACCGCGGGGGAGATGCTCTACAAGCCGACTGCGACGGCCCATGTGGCCGACGCTGCGCCGGAGGGGATGGTCGGTCGCTACAGCAGCCTGTACGCGGCTGCGTCGATCAGCGGGATGTTCCTGGCGCCGGCACTCGGCGGTACGGCGTACGAGCATGTGCCGGCGCTCCTGTACCCGGCGGCCGCCGTACTGGCTCTGGCGGCGGCCGCAGCCGTCACTGCGGCAGGGGAGCGGGCCGTGCTTCCCAGCGAGTCGACAGGACGACCGTCGTCCGCGTCCTGACCACGCCGTTGACCCGGCGGAGCTGGCCGACGACCGCCTCCAGTTGGGTGACGTCGGCGACGCGCACCTTGACCACCAGCTCCTGGTCGCCGGCGACGAACCAGCAGTCCTCGACCGCCTCGATCTCGCGGACGCCGTCGACGATGTCGTCGGTCTCCACGTCGTCGCGCTGGAACAGCCCGATCAGCGCGCTGGTGCCGAGCCCGACCTGGTCCGGCGCGACCACCGCGCGGTAGCCGAGCAGGACGCCACGCTCCTCGAGCCGCTTCACCCGTTCCTGGACGCTCGGCCCCGACAGGCCGACGACCCGGCCGAGCTCGGCCCAGCTGGACCGCCCGTTGGTCCGCAGCGCCTCGACCAGCTGTCGATCGATAACGTCCATGAATCCTCCCGTTAACCGCAGATTCGTAGGGAGATCGTCTGATCTGCCTTTAATTCGTTTGTGTTCGACCAGCGTACGACGTACAATTTCAACTAGTCGGGGATGCCCCTCCGACCACATCGCAACCCCGTGAAGGAATCATGATCACCCCCGAAGTCGCCCGTGCCCACATCTACGAGCTCCGTCGCGTCGCCGAGCTGCACAACCGTGGCGCCGCGCGTCCGTCGGCTCTGCGCCGGCTGCTGACCCGCAAGCACTGAGCTCCACCGCGCGACCGGCAGGCCCCTGAGGGCCGACCGGTCGCGCTTCTTGGGGGCGGGGCGAGATAGGCTGCGCCCATGGCTCTTCAACTCCTGCCCCAGCTGGCGCCGCTGTCCGAAGCCGCCGGCGAGGCGTCGCACATCTCGCCGTGGTGGTACGGCGGGTTCGCCCTGTTCGTGCTGGTCGCGCTGCTGGCGCTGACCGTGATCATGGGCAAGGGCCGGCCGCACAGCTGAGCGGCGGATCGAGCTGACGTGAACTCCCCGGAGCGGGTCCGGCGCCTCGGCGTCATGGGCGGAACGTTCGACCCGATCCACCACGGCCACCTGGTGGCCGCCAGCGAGGTGCAGGCGTACTTCGACCTGGACGAGGTGATCTTCGTCCCGACCGGCCAGCCCTGGCAGAAGACCGACCGGGACGTCTCGCCGCCCGAGGACCGGTACCTGATGACGGTCATCGCGACCGCCTCGAACCCGCGGTTCTCGGTCAGCCGGGTCGACATCGACCGGCCGGGGCCGACGTACACGATCGACACGCTGCGCGACCTGTCCCGGCTCTACCCCGACGCCGAGCTGTTCTTCATCACCGGCGCCGACGCGCTGGCCCAGATCCTCACCTGGCGCGACGTCGACGAGATGTTCAAGCTGGCCCAGTTCGTGGGCTGCACCCGGCCGGGGACCGAGGCGACCGAGCTCCCGCTCGACCGGCTCCCGATGGACCGGATCACGCTGCTCGAGGTGCCCGCGCTGGCCATCTCGTCGACCGAGTGCCGGGCCCGGGTCGCCAAGGGCAACCCGACCTGGTACCTGGTGCCGGACGGCATCGTCCAGTACATCGCCAAGCGCGACCTCTACACCAACCACTAGTAAGACTGCTCCTCTATCAAAGGACCTGGCATGCCAGCCTCAGAACGTGCCGTAGAGCTGCTCACCGCGGCAGCCGAGGCAGCCCACGACAAGAAGGCCGAGAACGTGCTCGCGTTCGACGTCTCCGAGCAGCTCGCGATCACCGACGCGTTCCTGGTCGCCTCGGCGTCCAACGACCGCCAGGTCCGCGCGATCGTCGACGCGATCGAGGACAAGCTGCGCGAGGACTTCGACGCCAAGCCGGTCCGCCGCGAAGGCGCCCGCGAGGGCCGCTGGGTGCTGCTGGACTACCTGGAGATCGTCATCCACGTCCAGCACGACGAGGAGCGCAGCTTCTACTCCCTCGAGCGGCTGTGGCGCGACTGCCCGGTCATCCCGCTGCCGTCCCCGGTGCCGGGCGTGCCGACGGACTGAGGCTGGTTGTACGTCGTACGGCCTGGATGCGTTGCCGGCTGTACGACGTTGATCTGTCCGTCGGGTGCTTGCTCGACGTACGGAACTGAGCCGTGTGCTCGTCGTGCGGGACCGAGCGCGCTGCCCGCCTCTCGCGGGACGGCAACGCGACTTTCGTCAGGGACCTGACGGCGGGCGGGCGCTCGTCGTACGGACTGTTCATTTGATTCGGGGTCGGCCCGGTCGGCTCCGCTACCTCCGGGAGCACGCGACATGACTGCAGGACGCCTGATCGTCTGGCGCCACGGCCGCACCGAGTGGAACCTCCAGGACAAGGTCCAGGGCCAGGCCGACATCCCCCTGGACGAGGTCGGCATCGGACAGGCCCGCGCGGCCGCCGCCCGCCTCGCGTCCCTCGCACCGACCCGCCTGATCGCCAGCGACCTCCAGCGCGCCGCCTCCACCGCAGCCGAGCTGGCGACGCTGACCGGCCTGACCGTCGAGTACGACAAGGCCCTCCGCGAGATCGACGTCGACGACTGGGCCGGCCTCACCATGGCCGAGCTCGCCGAGCAGAACCCCGAGGCCGCCGCCCGCATCCGAGCCGGCGAACCCCAACGCCGCGGCACCGCCGGCGAAACCGTCGAAGAGGTCGCCGCCCGCTTCGCCCCCGCGCTCCAACGCGCGGTAGAAGACGCAGACCCCTCCGACACCGTCGTAGTAGCCACCCACGGCCTGGCCGCCCGAGTAGGCGTCTGCCTCTTCCTCGGCATCCCCCAAGCCCACTGGCCCGCCTTCGGCGGCATCTCCAATTGCAACTGGATCTCCCTCCTCCCCAGCCGCAACAACAACTGGCGCATCGAAGAATGGAACGCGGGCTCCCTCCCGGAGCCCGTCATGTCCGACGACCCCCAGCAGTAGCCGCCGCACTACCGCAATCATCCCTTCACTCCCTGCCACAACACCCGTGTCCCTCATCACCTCCACCCCCACGGGAACCGATTTTTCTTTGAGGCCCCTCTTCCGCTAAGCTTTCCGAGTCGCAAGAACGCGGGGCTTTGGCGCAGTTGGTAGCGCGCTTCCATGGCATGGAAGAGGTCAGGGGTTCGAATCCCCTAAGCTCCACCACAGGTCAGAGGCTCTTTCCCGGCTAGGGAAAGGGCCTCTTTTTCATGACCTGAGTGACGAAGGGCTCTGACGCAGCAGTTGGTAATTGTGCACGTCTGGTCACAGCGGGAGCGGGGTGGCAAGCTGCTGCCCCGCCCACAGTGAGGACGTCGTCATGAACCGTCACTCCGTCCGCCGGTTGCTCAGCACGTTCGCTGCGCTCTTCGTCGCGCTCGTGTTGCTGCTGATCAGTCCGGCTGTTGCCTCCGCTGCCACGATCTACAACCCGCCGATGTTCCGGGCGACCGAGGTCAGCATCATCCAGAACGACTTGTGCACGGGGAACTTCCAGGCGTACGTCTGCTTCCAGAAGTACGGCGACAACTTCTTCGTCGTGGACCAGAACGAGGACAGTTCCTCCGCGGTGGCGTACTTCGAGACCGGGTACGGGCGCACCGGCGCGTGCTACAACCCGTACGGGCAGGGGCACGCCGGGGTCTGCAACCTGGACCTCAAGGAAGGCTCGCACGTGTGCATGTATGCGGGCATCGTCGATCGCAACGGCGCCAACATCGTGATCATCGCGCTCGACACCAAGAAGTGCTTCTACAACGACCACTGAGAACCGCAGGCGTCATGGCTCGAGGTCGGTGATCGCCCGGCCGGCGGCCATGTCGGACGGGACGGACACCTGGTCGTGGGCGATCAGCCAGGTGCCGTCGACGTTGCGGAAGCAGAAGGTGACGCGGACCCAACTGCCGGCTGTTGTTCCGTTGCTCAGGCGGCCGAAGCCGTGGGCGAAGGCGATCTCGTCGCCGGCGGTGATCTTCAGGTCGCGCAGCTCGTAGTTCACGTCCTGGAAGACCGCGAAAACCCTCTCCCAGTTCTTCAGCTTGGCGGCGCGGCCGACGTGTTGCAGGGGAGGGTCGATGTCGAAGGAGACGACGTCGGGCGTGTAGAGCTGGGCGAGGTGGTCCAGGTCCTTGGTGCGGAGCCCGTGGATGATCTGGTTGATCTGCGCGGTGATCGCGGCTTCGTGCGGGGTGGTCATTGTTCTCAACCTCCGAAGGCGGCGGCGTTGTCACAGGCCCAGTCGGCGAACGTGAGGGCGGGCCGACCCAGCAGTGCCTCCACGGTCGAGGAGGTGGGACCAGGGCGTACGGCGTAGTCGGCCAAGGAGCCAAGGAGACGTGCAGGGACCTCCTCGGGGAGGCCTTGTCGGAGCATGCCCTGCCGGACCTGCTCGGCGGGGATCTCATGGAAGGACAGCGGCCGGTCGACGACGTCGCCGATGATGCGGACCTTCTCCGGCTGGTCGAGCGACTGCGGCCCGGTCAGTGTCAGGGTCAAAGAAGCGTGCGCCCCCGCGAGAGCCTGTACGGCGACCGCCGCGATGTCGGCCTCGTGGATCGGCGAGGTCCGGGCCTCGGCGTACGCACCGCGCACCACGTCGCCAGCCCTGATCTGCGGCGCCCAGGCAAGGGAATTGGCGGCGAAGTCGGCCAGCCGCAGAATCGTCCACTCCAGACCAGAGTCCTTCAGCAGGTCCTCGGCCGCCCTGAACTGGGTCGCGAAGCGAGGCTCGCCCGCGGGGTGTTCCACGGTGGTCGCCGACAGCAGCACCGCGCGGCGGACGCCCTGCTTGCGGGCGAGTTGCAGCAGCGTGCCCAGGCCGGACCCGGAGGCGCGCGGGCTGAGCTGGATCGCTTCCACGCCGTCGAGTGTCGCCTCCAGCCAGTACGGACTGAACAGGTCGCCTTCGGCGACCCGGACGGTGTCAGGGAAACGGGTTTCACCGCGGCTGACAACGGTGACGGCCCTGCCCTCGTGCAGCAGCAGGCGGGTCACAGCGCGGCCGACAACACCGCCGGCGCCGGTCAGGAGGATCATCGTGCACTTCCTTCGCTCGGGCTCAGATTCGCTCGCTCGACAAGATGAGCGAGGCGATTGCGACGCCCGCCGCTCCGCTTGGTCAGGGCTGAGGGGATGGCGGTCCTCGACCGGTAGAACTTGAGCGGGCTGGAGCTGACCGCCTCCTTGTAGGCGATCGCGGCCCCGCCCTTCAGGTACCAACGGCTCGGGGTGTCGTCGGGGTGGGTGAACTGGATGACGGCGTCCTTGCGGCCCAGCGACACCGGCTGGTGGATGTACCCGAAGCGGAACGGGCGCGGATCCTTGCCGCGCAGAATCCGGGTGATCGACTCCGCCGCGTGCGCGCCGGTCGGGATGCCGCTCTGACAGGTCCCGTGGATGGTCCCGTAAGCCTGCCGGATCGCCGCCGCGTCGCCGATCGCGAACACCTCGGGGTGCGAGACCGAGCGCAGAGCGGCGTCGACGGTGACCCGGCCGGCGTCGTCGACGGCGAGGCCGGCGTCCGCGGCGAGGCGGGCCTGTACGACGCCCGTCGTACACAAGGTCACGTCGGTCGGGATGCGTTCGCCACCGTGGAGCTCGACCGCGCCCGGGAGGACCCGGGCGACCGTCACGCCGGTGCGGACCTCGACGCCGAGACGGTCGAGCACGTTCCTCAGGTAGGCGCGCGCCTTCGGGCCCATCATCGATCCGGGCTCGCCGCGACTGAGCAGAAGCACCCGCAGGCCGGGGTACGCCTCGGCGGCTTCGGCGGCCGCTTCGATGCCGGTGAGACCCGCGCCGCAGACGGCGAGGACGCCCTCGGCGTTGCCCCGCAGGGCCTGCCCGAAGGCCGGGTCGTCGATGGTGAAGGCGTGCTCGACGCGCGGTGTGGTGCTGCCGATCGCGTAGACCAGGTAGTCGTAGCCGAGTTCCTGGCCGTCGGCGAGGACGACGCCGCGGTTGACGGCGTCGATCCGGGTCGCGCGGCCCTGAACGAAGGAGACGCCCGTGGGCGCGACGAGATCGGGGATGCGATGGACGACCAGGTCCTGGCCGACCGCGACCTGGTGCTGGCGGAGGCGCTCGTCGAAGAGCTCGGTCGGGTTGACGATGGTGACGTCGGCGTTCCTGGTTCGGCGCGCGATGCCGTGCGCGGCCATCATGCCGGTGTAGCCGGCGCCGAGGACCACGATGCGCTGCTTCATTTCCGTGTCCGTTCGTTGGTATGGCTCAGGGGAGAAGGGGACTGCCTCAGACATGGATCGCCGCGATGCCTTCGCGGAACGTCGGCATCGACGGTGTCCAGCCGAGTTCGGCCTTGGCCTTGGCGTTGGACAGGCGGTAGGAGCCGGTCATGACGGCGTACAGGAGCGGGCTCGGCCGGAGTATCCAGCCGGGCAGTGACTTCGGCGGCGGAGCGCCGAGGTGCGCGGCGGTGGTGCGGAAGAAGTCGCGCCAGGGGGCGGGCTCGTCGTCGACGATGTTGTACGCCTCGCCGTCGCGGCCGTGCTCGAGGGCGGCGACCGTCGCGGCGGCGGCATCCTCGACGTGGATGAAGGAGGTGGGGCCGCCCGGTAGCACCGGCAGCTTCCCCTGCTTGAGCATGTCGATCAGGTGGTCGCCCCGGGCACCGTAGAAGGCGCCGTACCGCAGGGCGATGCCGTCGATGCCGTCGGCGGTGAACGCCTGCTGTTCGGTGGACCGCATGGCGGCGATGTGCTGGTCGAAACGCCCGTACCCGCCCTGCCCGAAGGTGTCCTTCTCGGTGTGGACGTGGTCGCCGAGATTCCCGTAGCCGTAGCCGTAGAGGTTCGACTGGGTGAGGAAACGCCGGGCGCCCAGGGCGCGGGCGGCGGCGAGGAGGTTCGCGGTGCCCTCGATCCGGAGGCGGTTGGTCGCGGCCAGGTCCCGATGCCGCAGCGGCGCCTTCTTCAGCGCGGTGAGCTGATGGATGACCGCGTCGGCCGCCATGCCTCGGACGGCCGCCAGCAGGCCGTCGCGATCGAGCGCGTCGCCGACCAGCTCGACGGTGCCAGGGGGTGCAGCGCCGCGGCGGCGGGTCAGGGCGATGACCTCGTGCCCGGACGCGAGGAGCGCCTGGGTGAGCGGGGTTCCGACGGCGCCGGTAGCACCGGCCAGAAAAATTCTCATCGACGTGACTCCTCAGGGACAGCGGATGGCTGCTCCACTGTGGAGTCCGTGCAGACGCGGCGACAACGGCGATGTGCTCAACGCACGTTCAGCGCGGCTGAAGACCCGCGTGAGCGCCGGTTCGGCGTTCAGCGGGAGTCAAGGATTGTTGCGCAGGTCCGCACTACCCGGTCGGTCGGCGCCGCTCCTCGGCGGCGGGCCAGTCGAGGATCACCGGTCCGTGGGCCTCGGCGAGCCGCGCGAACTCGCGGATGAGCTCGGTCTCGCGGTCGGCCCGCCAGATCAGCGCCGACGCGACCGGCGGCCCGTTCTCGATCGGCGTGTAGGCGATCCCGGGGTGCTGGTTGTACTGCGCGAACTGCGCGAGGATCACCCCGATGCCCTGGCCGGCCATCACCAGCGCGACGCCTGCCTGGAGGCTCTCGACGAGGTGCGTGCGTTCGATCGGCCGTCCTGACGGCGCCTGGCGCGGTACGAAGAAGTCGATCCAGTACGACTCCGGGTCGCCGGCGGCGACGACGACCGGGTTGTCGGCGAGGTCCTCCATCGTCGCGTAACCCCGGAGTGCGATCGGGTGCCCCTCGGGGACGGCCATCAGCAAGGACTCGCGCAGGACCACCGGTCCGACCACCACGCCGTCCTCACGGACAGGCAGCGGTACGGCGAGGATGTCGGCTCGATCTTCCCGCAGCGGCCGCAGGTGGTCGCCGACCTCCGCCTCCAGCACCACACGCACGGTGGATCCGGACCGGCGCGCTTCGAAGAGCCGGGCGAGCTCGACCAGGTGCCGTCCGTTCGCCGTACCGAGGAAGCCCAGCCGCAGTTCGCCGTCGACGCTTTTGGCGGCCTGGATGGTTCGCTGGACGACCTGCTCGACGGCCTCGTGCGCGGGGGCGAGCTCGCGCTGGAACTGCCGCCCGAGGTCGGTCAGCGTCACGCCGCGCGTGTTTCGCTCGAACAGGGCCGCGCCGATCCGGCGCTCGATCTTCTGGACGAGCTGGGTGACGCGGGCCGGCGAGATCCGGAGGCGCTTGGCGGTGCGGCCGAAGTGCAGCTCTTCGCACAGCACGAGGAACGTCTCGATCTCCTGACGCTCCACAGCACCCCTCACCTTTGGTGTTCAACCACGGCGAACAATCGCTCAGCCTGCCTGAACACCGAGTATGAGCGATCGCAGGATCAGGCGTCGAGCCGCTCGGCGGTCAGAGGTGGGTGGTGTCGTTCAGGGACTCGACCGTTCGGTAGTGGTAGCGGTCGTCTTCCTGGAGGGTCGTGATGCCTCCGCTGGTGGAGCGGAAGGACGCGTAGCCGGCGGAATCGAGGGGAAAGCGCAGCCAGGCGCAGATGAGGAAGGTCAGCGCCGTGCCGTGGGTGACGATGATTTGGTGAGTGGTGTCGCGGGCGAGGATCTGGTCGAGGGCCCGGTAGGCGCGGTGGGCGAGGTCGGCCCGGGTTTCGGCGCCGGGGATGCCTTCGTCGTGGTGCAGCCGTTCGCCTTCGGCGGGTGGGTAGACGAAGCGGTCGTTCAGCCATTGCTGGGGTTTGCCGCCGGCTTCGCCGTACGACTTCTCGCGGAGGTCGGTCATGAGGACCGGGCCGAGGCCGAGCTTGGTGGCGATGGCTTGCGCGGTTTGGGCGGTGCGTTTGAGGTCTGAGCTGAAGAGGTCGGCGTGGGGTGGGACCAGCTCGGCCAGGCGGTCGGCGATCGCGTCGGCCTGGCGGTGACCGTGGGCGGTGAGCTCGGAGTCGAACTGGCCGCCGACGACTCGGTCGACGTGGTGGGTGGCCTCGGGGTGGGTGACGACGTACAGGGTTCTCAACGGAGGGCCTCGTGATCGTGGGGAGACAGGGAGCAGGCGTACGACGCTGACCAGCTTGCCCTGCCGGGCCGCAAGCGGCTGAGGGACAGGGAGGAACTTTCGCGTGGCAAGATCAGCGGGTGCAGATCGCGATGCTCGGGCCGTTCGAGGTGCGGATCGGTGACGGTGCCGTCGCCGACGTACCGGGTGCTCGGTTGCGTGGGTTGCTGGTCGCACTCGCGCTCCGGCCGGGACAGGTGGTTCCGAAGGGGACGCTGGTCGACTGGATCTGGGGTGAGAACCCGCCCGCGGAGGCCGCGAACGCCTTGCAGCGCTTGGTTTCGCGGCTGCGCAAGGCGCTTCCGGAAGGTGCGGTCGAGGGACATCCGGAGGGGTACAAGCTGGCGATCGAGCCCGACGCGGTCGACGCCGTCAGGTTCGAGCGGCTGGTCAGCCGGGCCCGCAAGGATCCGGCGCTGCTGGGCGAGGCGCTCGGGCTGTGGCGCGGCGCGGCGCTGCAGGACATCGGGCTGCAGGACAGTACGGCGTACGACGCTGCCGTCACGCGGCTCGAGGACCTCCGCCTGATCGCCCTGGAGGACCGGTACGACGCGCAGAGCGACGCCGAGCTGGTGCCGGAACTGACCGACCTCGTCGCCGCCAACCCGGTCCGCGAACGGCTGGTCGCCGCGCTGATGCGGTCCCTCGCCGCGGCCGGGCGCAATGCCGACGCGCTGCAGGTCTTCGAGCGGACGCGGCAGGCGCTCGCCGACGAGCTGGGCGTCGATCCGTCGCCGGAGTTGTCGGCGGTGCACGTCGCTCTGCTGCGCGGCGAGATGGGTCGGAAGCCGCAGGAGCGGAGGACCAACCTGCGGGCCGAGCTGAGCAGCTACGTCGGCAAGGAGTCGGATCTCCGCAAGGTTCGCGAGCTGGTCACCGGGCATCGGCTGACCACGCTGGTCGGGCCGGGCGGCGCAGGCAAGACCAGGTTGGCGACGGAAACCGCCCGGACTCTGATGGAAGAGCTCCCCGACGGCGTCTGGATGGTCGAACTGGCGCCCATCGGCGTCGACAGCGACGTCGCCCAGGCGGCCCTCGCCGCACTCGGTCTCCGCGACGGCTTGCTCGGCGAACCGACGGACCTCGAGCCGACCGACAGGTTCGTGACCGCGTTCCGCGACCGCGAGGCGCTGCTGGTCCTCGACAACTGCGAGCACGTGATCGAGTCCGCCGCCGCGTTCGCCCACCGCGTGCTCGGCGAATGCCCCCGGCTGCGGATCATCGCGACCAGCCGGGAATCGCTCGGCATCACCGGCGAAGCCCTGTGGCGGGTCCTGCCGCTCACCTTGCCTGCGCAGCATGCCGGCGACGACGAGATCGAAGCCTCCGCCGCCGTCCGGCTGCTCCGCGACCGAGCAGGTGCCGTCGGCAAGGAACCCGGCGACGTACAGACCATGGCTCGCGTCTGCCGAGCGCTCGACGGCATGCCCCTGGCGATCGAGCTCGCCGCGGCCCGGCTGCGCACGATGTCGCTGGCCCAGCTCGCGGACCGCCTCGACGACATCTTCCGGTTGCTCACCGGCGGCAGCCGTACGGCGCTGCCGAGGCAGCGAACGCTCCGCGCGGTGATCGACTGGAGCTGGGAGCTGCTCAGCGACGCCGAACGCGCCGTTCTGCGCAGGCTTTCGGTGTTCGCCGGCGGTGCCACCCTGGAGGCGGCCGAACGCGTCTGCGCCGGCGAGACCGTTGAGTCGTGGCAGGTGCTGGAGTTGCTCACGGCACTCACCGAGAAGTCGCTGGTCGTTGCCGACGGCGACAAGTACCGGTTGCTGGGCACGATCAGGGAGTACGGCGTTCAACGGCTGGCCGAGGCCGATGAGGTAGTCAGCGCGCGGCACGCGCATCTCGCGTACTTCACCGAGCTCGCGGAGACCGCCGAGCCGTACCTCCGCCGTACCGAGCAGCTGGAATGGCTGGCGACGCTCGCGGCCGATCACGACAACCTCAGCGCCGCGATGCGCGGTGCGATCGCCGCCGGTGAGGCGCAGAGCGCGATGCGGCTCGCGGCCGCCGCCGGCCTGTACTGGTGGCTCGGCGGGAACAAGGCCGAGGGCAACGACTTGGTGATGGCCGCCACCAGGACGCCCGGCGAGGTGACCGACGACGTCAAGGCGATGGTGTACGTCATCGTCGTGACGTTCCTCAACACCGGGCCGGGCGACGAGCACCACGCCGAGGAGTGGATCCACGAGGCGTACCGGATCAGTCAGCGCACGCAGCTCGCCAATCCGGTCCTGGCGCTGATCGCGCCGCTGGAGCACATGCTGCGGTCGCCCGGCGACATCCTGTCCGCGTGGGAGCCGATGCTCGGCAGCGAGGACCCGTGGGTGCGCGCGATGGGCCGGCTGCAGCTGGGCAAGATGCGCGGGGTGCTGGGCGACGGCAGCTTCGAGGCCGACGCCCAGCTCGAACTGGCGGTCACGGAGTTCCGGGCCATCGGCGAGCGGTTCGGGATCTCGTTCGCGATCACCGAGCTGGCGGAGCGGATCGCCGTCCGCGGCGAGTTCGCCCGTGCGTGCGCGTACTACGACGAAGCCGTTGCCGTGGTCACCGAACTCGGGTCCGTCGACGACGCGGTCCGGATGCGCGCGCGCCAGGCCCAGCTGTACTGGTTGCTCGGCGACACCGAGGCCGGCGAGGCCGCGATGGCCGAAGCGCAGCGGTACGCCGACCGGGTCAACTGGCCTGGATCGCTGGCCCTGGTGGCGTTGTCGAGGGCGGAGCTGGCCCGCTGGGCCGGTGACGCCGACGAGGCACTGCGGCAGATCGGGCTCCTGACCGCGCTGCTGGGTGACGAGGCGAAGCAGCCACACGTCATCGCGACGACCGCGACGCTGCTCGCCTACCTCGCCGAGGATCTGGGTGACGCGAAAGAGCACCTGGCCGCGGCCTGCGAGGCGGCGTCCGCGACCGGGCACGCGCCCGTGATCGCGGGCGTTCTCGTCGGGCTGGCGAACCTCGCCCTGCGCCGCGACCAGGACGAGCTCGCCGCGAAGCTGCTCGCGGCGAGTACCGCCGTACGGGGGTTGCCGGATCGTTCGTTGCCGGACGAGGCGCGGATCGAGCAGACGCTGCGAAGCCGCCTCGGCGGCGTACGGTACGCCGAGGCGGCTCAGGCCGGCCGGGAGAGCAGCTGGGATCAGCTGTTCGCGGTCACGCTCGCTTCTTGAACGTGGCCGACGCCCACAGGTAGCCGACCAGCGCGATCCCGAGGCACCAGGCCAGCGCGGTCACCGCGTCACTCGTCTGCGGCGTGCCGTTCAGGAAACCGCGCAGGGTCTCGATGATCGGCGTGAACGGCTGGTACTGCGCGAACTGCTTGATCCCCGGTCCCATCTTGTCCGCCGGGACGATCGCGCTGCTGAAGAACGGCAGCATGATCAGCGGTACGGCGGCGAACGCGGCCGTCTCCGGCGACTTCGCGGCCAGGCCCAGGGCGACGGTCAGCCAGGCGGTCGCGAACCCGAGCAGCAGGACCAGGCCGATCACCCCGAGCCAGTCGACGAAACTCGCCGACGGGCTGAAGCCGAGCAGGAAGGCGACGCCGGTCAGCGCCGCGATCGCGATCAGATTGGTCAGCACGCTGGCGACGACCTTGCCGGTCAGGACCGCGTGCCGCGGAACGTCCATCACCTTGAACCGGTTGATGATGCCCTTGGTCATGTCGGCGTTCACCGCGACCGCCGTACCGCCGAGTCCGTAGCAGATCGCCAGCAGCATCATGCCCGGCGTCGCGTAGTCGATGTAGTCGACCCCGACGCTGAACGCGTCGCCGAGCACGTACACGAACATGAACAGCATGATCACCGGCATCAGCACCGCGTTGAAGACCGACGTCGGGTTGCGGGCAACGTGCCGGAAGTCGCGCTGCAGCATGACGAGGGAGTGGGACTTGGCGCTCATGATGCGACTACCTCCGTGGTGTGGCCGGTGAGGGCGAGGAACACGTCGTCGAGATCGGGGGTGTGGACGGAGAACTCCTCGGCGCTCAGCTCGTACTCGTCGAGCCGGTCGAGCACGCCGCGCAGCGACTTCGTACCACCGTCGCTCGGCACCTTGAGGGCCAGCGACTCGTCGTCACGGGTGCCCTCGGGGAACAGCGCCGCGGCGGCGTCGAGCTCGTCGGTGCTGGTGAACCGCAGGCGGACGTGGGTGCCGGGGAGCTGACGCTTCAGCTCGTCGGGGGTGCCTTGGGCAACGAGTCGGCCTTGGTCCAGGACAGCGATCCGGTCGGCGAGCTGGTCGGCTTCCTCGAGGTACTGCGTGGTGAGGAAGACCGTCACGCCGTCCGCCACGAGCTCACGGATGATCGTCCACATCGTCCGGCGGCTGCGCGGGTCGAGGCCGGTCGTCGGCTCGTCCAGGAAGATGATCTGCGGGTTCCCGACCAGCGTCATCGCCAGGTCGAGCTTGCGGCTCATCCCGCCCGAGTACGTCGAGACCGGCTTGTCCGCGGACCCGGTCAGGTCGAACCGCTCGAGCAGCTCGTCGACGACCTTGCCGTCGACCGGGCTGTTGCTGAGGTCGACCATCAGTTGCAGGTTCTCCCGGCCGGTCAGCAGCTCGTCCACGGCCGCGAACTGCCCGGTCACGCCGATCGCTGCCCGGACCGCCTTGGCGTCGCCCTGGACGTCGTACCCGGCGACCCGCGCCGTGCCGCCGTCGGCCTGGATCAACGTCGTCAGCACGTTGACCGTCGTCGTCTTGCCGGCGCCGTTCGGCCCGAGCAGCGAGAAGATCGACCCGGCCGGCACCTCCAGATCGATGCCGTCCAGCACGACCTTGTCCTTGAACGCCTTCCGCAGCCCCGAGACCGCGATCGCTGTGCTTGTCATGCGAGTACCTTCGCCGCGGCCGCTGACACCGCCCCGCCACGGTCCTGACACGGCCTGACACGCTCCGGCCGCGGCCTGATGCGGCCCGGCCGCGGCCTGACGCGGCCCGGGCGCGACCTGACTCGGCCCGGGCCGCGGCTTAGGATCCCGTGTCATGGCGACCCGGCTGGTGCAGATCTCGGTGAAGGCCCAGGACAAGTCCGCGCTCGGGCGGTTCTGGGCGGAGGCGCTCGGCTGGGAGGTCACCGCCGACAACTCCGACGAGACGAACGTCGAGCCGAAGGGCTTCGAGTACCCGAACGCGACGGCCGTCTGCATCGACGTACTCACCGTGCCGGCACCCAAGACGGTGAAGAACCGGGTCCACCTCGATCTCGCGACCACCTCCGCGGAGCACCAGGCGGAACTGACCGCGCGGCTCCGAGCGCTCGGGGCGACGCCCGCGGACATCGGCCAGGGTGACGTCCCGTGGACGGTGCTGGCCGACCCGGAGGGCAACGAGTTCTGCGTCCTGGAGCCCCGCGACCTCTACCGCGACACCGGGCCGATGGCCGCGGTCGTGGTCGACTGCGTGGACCCCCGCGCGATGGCCCGGTTCTGGGGCGAGGCGATGGACTGGGTGGTGCACGAGGTGACGGACGACACGGCGTCCCTGCGCTCGGCCGAGGGCGTCGGGCCGTACCTGGAGTTCCTGCGAGTGGATGACGCGAAGAGCGGCCTGAACCGCATCCACGTGGACCTCCGCCCGTACGCCGGCGACGACCACGCCGCAGAAGCAGACCGCCTCCGGGCCCTCGGCGCCACCGACCTCGACATCGGCCAGGGCGACGTCCCGTGGACGGTCTTCACCGACCCGGAAGGCAACGAGTTCTGCCTGCTCACGCCACTGGGCAGCGCGAAGTAGGCGCGGCGGCCGGCACCTGCACCCGCGGGTCCGCGGGTGTGCTCAGGAGACAGCTTCCTGGCGGCGGACGATCTCGGTGATCCAGGCCGGCGCGTACGGCGAAGTGCAGCCGGGTGGGGTGGGGTAGTCCTTCAGCACTTCGAGGCGTTCGCCGATCTGCAGCGCGCGGGCGCGGAGATCGGGGTGGTCGATGCCGATCTGGGCGAGGCAGTGGTTCATCGCCCACTGCAGGCGGGCGGGCGCGTCCTTCATGTCCGACTCGATGGTGTCGAGCAGGCCCGGGAGGTCGAGGTCGTCGGGGCTCTTGGTGACGCGCTCGGTGGTGAGCGCCCAGCCGGCACTCGCGACGACCGGGTCCGGGTCGGCGAACCACGTACGGCGCAGCTCCTCGGCGTACGGGCTCTTCTTGACGACGTAGTTGACCAGCCAGTCGTGCGCCTTCGGGCTGATCGGCTCGCGGATCATGGCGTCCAGCTCGGCCCGCTCGAAAGCTTTCGGTCGGCAGATCAGCAACGCGAGCAGCCTGGCGGCAGGATCTCCGGTCGTCCAGAGATCCCGCGCCAGGTCATGCTGCGTCTTCAGCCGCTTGGCGACCGCACGCAGCTTGGTGAGGTTCACGCCGTGATCATCACCGTGCTTCTCGTTGACCGCCCGAACCTTCGGATCCTCGAGCGCAGCCAACTCGTCCAGTACGTTGGCCAGAGCGGTGTCAGTCACCCGATCAACGCTACTGTTCTGCGGCTTTCGACTCCAGTACGACGAGTTGCTGCGTCGCCCGGGTCATGGCGACGTACCGGTCGACCGCGCCCTCGATGCCCTCGCCGAACGACTCCGGGTCGACCAGCACGACCAGGTCGAACTCGAGGCCCTTGGCGAGGATCGGCGTCAGTGAGCGGACCTTCGCGGTCCCCTCGAAGGTTGGGTCGCCGATGACGCAGGCGACGGAATCGGGGTGCTCGGCCATCCACTCCTCGAGGATCCGGTCGCGGGCGTCGAGGTTGCCGTAGACAACGGGCCGGCCGCTGTCGCGGATCGAGGTCGGGACGTTCGCGTCGGGAAGGACGGCGCGGATGACCGGCTCGGCCTCGGTCATGATCTCCGACGGCGTGCGGTAGTTGACGGTCAGGCCGGCCAGCTGGACCCGGTCCAGGCCGACGCGGTGCAGCCGCTCCTCCCAGGTCTCGGTGAAGCCGTGGCGGGCCTGGGCGCGATCGCCGACGATGGTGAAGCTGCGGGACGGGTTGCGCAGCAGGAGCATCTGCCACTCGGCGTCGGTCAGCTCCTGCGCCTCGTCGACGACGATGTGCGCGAACGGCCCGGCCAGCTCGTCGGGGTCCGGCGTCGGCAGTGCGCCCTCGTCGATCAGCGCCTCCTGAAGGTCGCCGTGGACGAGGCTCTGCACGAGCCCCTCGCCGTCGTCAGCCTGGCGGAGCCGGTCGATCACCTCGGACATCCGCTCGCGCTCGGCGGCGGCGACGGCGCGCTGGCGACGCTTGCGCCGGGACGACTCCGGGTCACCGAGCCGCTGCCGGGCGGCATCGAGCAGTGGCAGGTCGGCGACGGTCCACGCGTACGGGTCGTCACGCTGCAGCAGCCGGACCTCGTCGGGCTCCAGCCAGGGAGCACAGCGGCGCAGGTACGCCGGTACGGACCACAGGTCCGCGACCAGGTCGGTCGGCTCGAGCAGCGGCCAGGCCCGGTCGAACGTGTCACGCAGTACTTCGTTCCGCTGCAACGAGCGGCGGACCTGGTCGAGCGAGATCTCCTCGTCGTCCTCGTCGAGCTTGTCCAGCAGGATCGTGAGCAGCTCCTCCCACGCCACGTCGCGCCCCTCGTTGTGCGGCGTACCGGCGTCGACCGAGCCGAAGGCCTCGGCCCAGTCGCTGACGCTCAGGTAGAGGTCGGCCCAGTCGGTCTCGACGACCAGAGGCTTGGTCGGCGGCTCCTCGTACAGCGCGGCCGCGGGCTCGATCGCCTCGACCATCCGGGCCGTCGACTTCAGCCGCAGGACTTCGGGATCGATTTCCGGACCTGCGGTCGCACCTTCGGGCAGCAAGTCCCGCAAGGTGCAGGTCTGCACGCCTTCCTCGCCGAGGCTCGGCAGGACGTCGGAGACGTAGGCCAGGTACGGCTGGTGAGGACCGATGAACAGGACGCCGCCCCGCCGCTGCTCCAAGCGCGGATCGGAGTACAACAGGTACGCCGACCGGTGCAGCGCGACGACGGTCTTGCCGGTCCCGGGACCACCGTCGACGACGAGCGCCCCGCGCGAGCTCGCGCGAATGATCGCGTCCTGGTCGGACTGGATCGTGCCCAGCACGTCGCGCATCCGGTCCGAGCGGTTGCTGCCGAGGCTCGCGATGAACGCCGACTGGTCGTCGAGCGCCGCCGCGTGCCCTTCGAACCCGTCGGCGGTGAACACCTCGTCCCAGTAGTCGCTGATCCGGCCGCGGGTCCACCGGTACCGGCGGCGGAAGACCAGGTCCATCGGCTTCGCGTGGGTCGCGCCGAAGAACGGCTCGGCGGCGGGGGAGCGCCAGTCGATCAGCAGCCGGCGCCCGTCGGTGTCGGTCAGGCCGAGCCGCCCGACGTACACGGGCTCGCCGTCGGTGCCGACCATCTGGCCGAGGCACAGGTCGAGGCCGAACCGGCGCAACGTGCGCAGGCGCGAGGTCAGCCGATGGATCTCCAGGTCACGATCCAGAGCCTCCTGCCCCGTGCCGCCCGGGGACTTGCGGATCTCGTCCAGACGCTCGGACAGCTCGGTGATCGACTTGTCGAGGCTGGCGGCGATCGCCGCGAAGTGCTGCTCGTCGCGCCCGATCAGCGCCGGGTCGTTCTTGGCGGGGTGGCCGGCGAGGTCGAAGGCGCTGGTCGTTCCCACAGACATGGGGCTCCGTTTCTGTACCGAAAAGTTGGTTCGGTCGATGATTGTGAGCCACCAACGGGGCCTTGCGGCAAGTCCCCCTGTGCGCTATAAGTTAGTAGTGGCAAGGAGAACATTTCCTTGTCGCTTTTTTTGTGTCCGCTGTGATGACGGCCGCCTGAGCAGCCGCAGCATGTTGCCTGAGGCAAGCTCGAGCTCGCGGCGGCGCCGTTGACCTCGGCGTCGGGACGGCCGGGGATAGAGTCGCGAGCATGACGATCGACGTCCGTGACGACCTGGCTCCCACCGGCGTGCTCCGCGCGTCGATCAACCTCGGCAACCCGGTGCTCGCCCAGGGCACGCCCGAGCAGCCGGGCGGTGTGACCGTCGACCTCGCCCGCGAGCTCGCGCGCCGGCTCGAGCTGCCGGTCGAGTTCGTCTGCTTCCAGGCGGCTCGCGAGTCGTTCGAGGCGCTGACCGACGGGCGCGCCGACCTGGGCTTCCTCGCCATCGAACCGGCCCGCGCCGGCCAGGTCGCCTTCACCACGCCGTACGTGATCATCGAGGGCGTGTACGTCGTGCCCGCGGACTCGCCGATCACCACTCCCGCCGAGGTCGACCGTCCCGGCATCCGGGTCGGCGTGAAGGAGGGCTCGGCGTACGACCTGTTCCTCACCCGCACCCTGAAGCACGCCACGATCGTCCGCGGCGCCGAAGGCGTCGACCTCTTCCACACCGACTCCCTCGACGCCGGCGCCGGCATCCGCAAGCCGGTCGAGGAGTTCGCCGCCCGCACCCCCGGCACCCGCGTCGTCCCGGCCCGCTTCATGGAGATCCGCCAGGCCGTCTGCACCCCCAAACGCCACGCGGACACCACCATCTGGCTCACCGACCAGATCGAGAACCTCAAAGCGACGGGTTTCGTCGCCGCGTCCCTGAAGGCCTCCGGCCGCCTCGACGCCCAGGTCGCCCCGCTCAGCGACTAGCGGTCACGGCAGGGGTCAGCGGGAACACGGAAGCCAGGGGCCCCTCCGAGGGCAGTTCGGAAGGGCCCCTGGAGTTCGGGGTCAGCCGGGGAACTTCAGGCGGACGATGTAGTTGTCGATCGTGGTGGGCGAACCGCCGTTCATGTCGTTGTTCGTCGAGGTCAGCCACAGGGCGCCGTCGGGGGTCTTGGTGATGCTGCGCAGGCGTCCCCAGCGGCCCGCGAACAGGGCTTGGGGAGTGCCCACACCGTTGCCTGCGGCATTGATCTGGGTGACCCACAGCTGCCGCCCGGTGACGCCGGCGACGTAGATCCAGTCGTTGACGATCTCCACGCCGCTCGGTCCGGCCTGGGAGGTGGACCAGGTCCGCTTCGGCGCGATGTACCCGCCGCAGTCGCCGATCGTGCCCTCGCAGGCGGGCCAGCCGTAGTTGCCGCCCTTCTGCACGAGGTTCAGCTCGTCCTGGCTGTTCTCGCCGAACTCCGCCGCCCACAGTTGACCGCGCGAGTCCCACGCGAGCCCTTGCGGGTTGCGGAAGCCGAGGCCCCACACGTAGCGCGCGTTGCCGCCGTCGCTGACGAACGGGTTGTCGCTCGGCGCCGTACCGTCGGGGTTGATCCGCAGGATCTTGCCGTTCAGTGAGCCGCGGTTCTGCGAGTTGCCGGAGTTCTTCGCGTCACCGACCGCGGCGTACAGCTTGCCGTCCGGACCGAACCGGATCCGGCCGCCGTTGTGGTACCGGTTCTTCGCCAGTCCGGTGAGCACCGGCTCCGACGTCGTCGCGAGGACGCCGTTCTCGTACTTCATCCGCACGATCCGGTTGTCGTTCGCGGCCGTGTGGTAGAGGTACACCCAGTGGTCGGTGCTGAAGTTCGGCGACAGCGCGAGGCCGAGCAGCCCACCCTCGCCGGTGGTCGTGACCGCACCAGGCACCTTGCCCAGCGTGGTCTTCTGCCCGGTCGACGACACCAGCAGGAGCTCGAACCGGTCCCGCTCGGTGACCAGCGCCGAGCCCGACCCGTCCGGCAGGAACGCGACGCTCCAGCCGAGGTCGACCCGCGCGATGTCCCGCTCGTACTCCGGGATGCCGCCCGTCCCACCACCGCCGGTCCGGACGGTCACCGCGTTGCTCGGCCCGGACGCGTTGCCGTCGGGGTCACGCGCCTTCACGGTGAACGTGTACGCCGTGTTGGCGGTCAGGTTCGTCACGGTCGCGGTGAGCGAACCAGTGCTGGAGACCAGCGTGCTGCCCTGGTACACGTCGTACCCGGCGACGCTGCCGCTGTTGTCGGTCGAGGCGTTCCAGGCCAGCGAGACGCTGTTCGCCGTGGCGCCGGTCGACCGCAGGTTGCCCGGGACGGTCGGCGGCTGGGTGTCGCCGCTGACCGGTGTGGTGAACGTGACGACGTTGCTCTGCTGCGACGCGTTGCCGGCGGCATCGAACGCACCGACCGACACGTCGTACGCCGTGTTGGAGGTCAACGTGTCGACGGTTGCGGTCAGCGTGTTCGCGTCCACCACCTTGAGCACGTTGCCGCCGCGGTTGATCTCGTACCGGACGACGCCGACGTTGTCGCTCGCCGCCGACCAGCTGAACGTTGCCGCGTTCGACTTGATGTTGCTGACGGCAAGGTTGCTCGGCGCGGACGGCGGCTGCGTGTCGTCGCTGGTCGGGTTGACCGTCAGCTTGTCGGCGTTCGGGCCGCCGTCGGCGGTGGTCGCGCGGGCGCGGATCTTGTTGCTCCCGGCCACCAAGGACAACCGGACCGTCTTGGTCTGCCAGTTCGTCCACGCGCCGGTGCCGGGGAAGGTGATCCCGACCGCGCCGGCGACGCCGTTCACGGTGAAGTCGAGCGGCCGGGCGGCCGTCGTACCGTTCGCGTACCGCAGGGTGACGTCGGCCGGGCCGGCGGTAGGGGACTGGACGGTCCACTCGACGTAGCTGCCGACCAGGTTGTCGAAGTTGACGAAGCCGCTCCCGGTGAAGCCGGCGTGGTTCGACTCGACCACGCCCTGCGAGATCAGCGCGTTCTCGGCCTGGTAGTCGGTGGGCGCCGCGACCGCGGAGGGAGCGGCGAGCGCGAGCGTCACGGCGACGGCGGTCAGACCTGCCACCGCCGTACGCCGGGCAGAACGAAGCCTCATCGGGCGGTCTCCTGACTTCCTGGGGCGGGAGGAGCAGCAGAGGAGCCAACACTGATAGGCAGGAAGGTTTCCTAACTATCCGCGCCGATCACACCACCGTCGGTGAGCCGCTGTCAAGATGCCGGAATGCGCCTGCCACGGCTCAGTCCGAGCGGACCACCGCACCGATCACGTCGTTGAACGCCTCGGTCGAGGACGGATGGGTGAAGATCGAGCTCTGCAACGCGCTCGCCGTCACGCCCTGCCGCATCGCCAGCGCCACCACGTTGATCAGCTCCTGCGCGTCGACGCTGAGCAGCGCCGCGCCGAGGATCTGGTCGGTGTCGAGGTCGATCACGAACTTCATCGCGCCCCGGGTCTCCTCGACGATGTACGCCCGCGGCATCGCGACGATGTCGGCGACCGCCTGGTACCCGACCTTGATCCGGTGCCCGGCCGCCCGGGCCGCCTTCTCGGTCAGCCCGACCGTCGCCAGCGGCGGCGACATGAACAGCGTCTGCGGTACGGCGACCCGGTCGGTCGTGGTCCGCTTGCCGTCGCCGATCAACTGGTCGAGCACGATCCGGCTGTCGTCGAGCGAGATGTAGGTGAACTGCGGCCCACCGTTGACGTCGCCGAGCGCGAAGATGTGCGGCTGCGCCGTCCGCAGGTACTCGTCGACCTCGACTGCGCCGCTCGCCGTCGTCCGGACCCCGGCGTTGTCCAGCCTCAGCGCCGCCGTCGCCGGCCGTCGCCCGGTCGCGGACAGGATCGCGTCGGCGCTCAGCGTGTGCTCGCGACCGTCCTTCTCGTACACCACCGTGTCGTCGCCGCGGATCTCCAGCACCCGCGCACCGGGCACGATCCGGACGCCCTCGTCGGTCAGGATCCGCTCGGCGACGGCCGCGATGTCGTCGTCCTCGCGGCCGAGAATCCGCGGCGACGCCTCGAGCACGGTCACCTGCGCCCCGAACCGGCGGTAGATCGAGGCGAACTCGATCCCCAGGTAGCCGCCGCCGATCACCACCAGCCGGTCCGGCAGGTGGGTGGTGTGGATCAGGTCGACGTTCGTCACCGTCAGCGGGCTGTCCCGCAGCCCCGGGATGTCCGGGATCACCGGCTCCGAGCCGGTGTTGATCAGGATCGTCTCGCCACGCACCTCGACCCGGCCGGCGCCGGTCTCGACCGCGATCGTGTGCGGGTCGACGAACGACGCCTCACCGGTGATCAAGGTGATCGTCTCCGCGCCGTCGAGGGCCTCGAAGTTGCCGGCCCGGAACGCCGAGGTGATCGCCTGGACCTCGCCGACCGCCCGCTCGAACCACTCCTGAGGTGGGTCGTTCGCGCGGCGCTGGCCGGAGCGGTGCACCAGCGCCTTGGTCGGGACGCAGCCCACGTTCGGGCAGGTGCCGCCGTACATCTGGTCGGACCGCTCGATCAGGACGACGCGGCGTCCGAGGCGGCCCAGGGTGCCGGCGGCGATCTTGCCGCCCTTGCCGAAGCCGATCACGACGACATCGGCCTGGAGGAGGTTCTCTGAGGTCATAGCCGTAGTGTCGGTCGCTACGCTTGAGACGGACCAGTCGTTCTCAACTCAGATTTCGGGCGTATCGTCTCATGGACTCGATCACTCACCTGCTCGCGCTGGCCGACCTGCAGGCCACCCTCGACAAGCGCTGCCTGCTCGCCGGCGCGACCGAGATGAAGGTTCCGGCGTACGGCGAGACGGATGCGACGTTCCACCTGCTGCTCGACGGCGAGTGCGCCTTCGAGGCCCCGTCGGGCTCGTTCCCGTTGCGGGCGGGGGAGGCGGTGATCCTGCCGGGGAGTCCGCCGCACTTCGTCCGCACCGAAGGGATCGAGCCGCTGCGCGGAGTGGTCGACGCGCCGGGCCCGGCGTTCGGGACGCTGCGGAGTCAGGCCGGCGGGGAGCCGGTCATCGACCTGTTCTGCGGGTACTACACGCCGGGATCCGCGGCGGGCGTGATGCTGTTCCGCAGCCTGCCGGACCCGTTGATCGTGTCGCTGGCCGACGACGACGCCGCCGTCCGCGCGTTGTGCACGATGATGCGCGGCGAGGCCGGCAGCCCCGGTCCGGGCGCCGGTGCGATCCTGACCAGTCTGTGCGAGGCCTTGCTGGCGATGATCCTGCGCCGGTCCGCGGGGGAGTTGGCCCCGGCGCCGCTGTGGACAGCCGTCGAGGACCCACGGATCGCGGGAGCGATCGACGCCGTACTGCGGGAGCCAGGCGCGGACTGGTCGGTCGAGCGGCTCGCGCAGGTGGCGGCGATGTCGCGCGCCACGTTCGTCCGGCACTTCGGCAAGCACACCGGGACGACGGTGAACGCGCTCGTCACCCGGATCCGGATGATGGTCGCGGCCGATCTGCTCGGTCGCGACGAGCTGACCGTGGCGACGGTCGCGGCCCAGGTCGGCTACCAGTCGGAATCGGCGTTCAGTCGGGCCTTCCAGCAGGCCACCGGCAGCACGCCGGGCCGGTTCCGCCGACTCGGGCCGACGCCGTGAGCGCGGTCCCCACTGGCCGATTGGGCGGTATGCCGTATACCATTGGCACCTAATAGAATAGGAACGTGGAGGGGAGTATTCCCCCGGGCCCCGCTTCGACCGGGACCCGCAACGGCAGTGTCGTCATCACGGAAGGCCTGGGCGGCCGACCCGGTGCTGCCGGTCCGGGCGTGAGCTTACGCCCGGGCGGAAGAGACCTCCGGACCAGTGCTGTCTGTCGTCGTCCGGAGGAACCGTCATGGTCTCAGTCATGTCCCCTGCCGTCTGGGTGCTCACGATCGTCGGGTTGCTGGCGATCGTCGCCTTCGACCTCGTGGTGATCGCCCGCCGCAAGCACACCGTCACGATCAAGGACGCCACCCGCTGGGTGCTGTTCTACATCGGTCTGGCGGCGCTGTTCGCGGTCGGCCTGTTCGTCTTCAGTCCCGGCGCGAGCGGGGGTGAGTTCGTGGCCGGCTACATCACCGAGTACAGCCTGAGCGTCGACAACCTGTTCGTGTTCGTGATCATCATGGCCCGGTTCGCGGTGCCGTCGCTGGCCCAGGACAAGGTGCTCTACATCGGCATCGTGGTCTCGATGCTGCTCCGCGCGGTCTTCATCCTGGCCGGTGCGGCCGCGATCTCGGCGGCCAGCTGGGTGTTCTACATCTTCGGCGCGTTCCTGGTCTACACCGCGGTCAAGCTCGCGCTGGAAGGCGAGAACGACGAGCAGGACTTCCAGGAGAACGTCGTCATCCGCGGGATGCGCAGGATCCTCCCGCTGACCCACGACTACGACGGCAGCAAGCTGGTCACCCGGGTCGACGGCCGCCGGATGCTCACCCCGCTGGTGATCGTGATCTCCGCGATCGGGATGGCGAACGTGATCTTCGCGCTCGACTCGATCCCGGCCATCTTCGGGCTCACCCAGGACGCCTACATCGTGCTGACCGCGAACGCGTTCGCGCTGATGGGCCTGCGTCAGCTGTACTTCCTGATCGGCGGCCTGCTCGAGCGGGTGATCTACCTCAACGTCGGGCTGTCGGTGATCCTCGCGTTCATCGGCGTCAAGCTGATCGTCGAGGCGCTGCACGGCTCGCACATCGACGACATCGGCGCGATCCACCTGCCGCACATCGGCATCGCGACCTCGCTCGGTTTCATCGCCGGCACCCTGTTCGTCACCACCGTCGCCAGCCTGGTCAAGTCCGGCTACGACCGGCGCCGGCTGGAGACCGAGGCGGACTGACCCACCGAGCCGCGAAAACCGTTGTTTTCGCCCGTGATTCACCCGAATGATCCCTGCCCGCAGGGGTACCATCGAAGTGCCTGGCCCGGCCGTTCCCCCGTGATGGTCGGGTCAGGTCTTTCGCGTTCTAGACGGGTTTGCGGTACCGCGGCTGCCGGGTGTCCTCGCGGTAGCCCAGCGACTCGTAGAGCGCGATGCTGCCGGTCGGGTTCTCCGCCAGGGTCCAGATGCCGCTGGTCGTGATGCCGTGGTCGAGGAGCTGGGCGTGGTTGGCGCGCAGCAGCGCCGACGCCAGGCCCTGACACCGGTACGCCGGGCGCACGCCGACCCACGGAGTGTCGGCGACACCGTCCTCCTCCTCGGCGCTGATCACCCACCCGGCCAGCTGGTCGCCGTCGTACGCGAGCGTCCACAGCTCGTGGTCGGGGAAGTCGTCGGCGGCCTCGCGCTCGAACTCCTCGAAGGTGTCCTGGACGTAGCCGAGGCTGCGATCGCTGAACACCTCCGCGTTGGCCTCGAACACGACGCGATGCTGGTCGGAGGAAGCGGCGCGGAGCTCGAGGCCGGGCGGCAGATCGGTGAGCGGCGCGCCGTCGAGGTCGAGCGTCAGGTGAACGCGGGTGAAGGCGACCTGGTAGCCGGCCGCCTGCAGGAGCGCTTCGACGGACGGGTCGTGCTCGCGGGTGTTGCCGCCGTACAGGCGGTGCCGTCGGTGGGATTGGCGGCGAGGTGGTCGCGGGCTTGGGCTTCCTGCCAGGCGAGGATCTCGCGTCCGTAGCCGCGGCCGCGGAAGACCGGTTCGACCCAGCCGAGCAGCAGGTAGAGCCGGGTGCCGTCGGACTCGTCCCACCACCGCATCGCCGTGCAGCCGATCAGCTTGTCGTTGTCCAGGGCAACAAATTCCGGAGTGAAGCCGGCCCGGACGGCGTCGACGCCGTCGGTCACCGCGAGCGCGCGCAGGTCCATGGGCGCCGATTATCCCGGTGCGGCGGCCGGTGCGCAGCTGGATAATGGCCCGATGCCCAGCTCGCCGTACGACGTCGCTGCCCTGCTCGGTCTGGCGGTCGAGAAGCTCGAGGAGATCCAGCGCACCGATCCGGGCGATCCCGGCAACGGCGTCTGGTTCCTGTGGACTGACGCCGGGGAGTGTGTCGTCCTCCGGCGCTACCACGTGCTGCGCACCGAGCTGGACCTGCTGTTCGAGGCGAAGGTGCTCGCGCATCTCACGAACCGGGGGTGGGAAGTGCCGAGCACGGTCGCCGGTCCGGTCCAGTACGACGGGCGGCTGTGGGCCGCGACGCGTTTCGTACCGGGGCAGGCGCGGCGCGACGAGACGCCCGAGCAGCGGGCCGAGCGGGGTGCGGTGCTGGCGCGGCTGCACGCGGAGCTGCGCGATCTCGAGATCGACCTTCCGCAGCGGGAGGGATTCTTCCAGGGGTGCGACCTGGTGGCGATGGGCAACTTCCAGGACTGGGCACCGGGGGTTGCCGCGCTGCGGCCGCGGCGTCCGGATCTCGCCGACCGGGCCGACCGCGCGATGGCCGGCGGCCTCAAACTCGTTGCCGAGCGCAACTTGCTGGATCTGCCGCGGACGATCGTGCACGGCGACTTCGCCGAGTGGAACGTGCACTTCGAGCCGCTGGGCGTGATCGACTTCGACCTGGCGCACCTCGACAGCCGGAGCTGGGAGTTCGTGATGGCGAGGGTGCACCGTTCACCGGAGCTGCTCACGGCGTACCAGCAGCAGGCGACCGAGCTCGGAATCCCGTTGTCCGCCGGGGAGATCGCCGCGATCGAGCCGCTGGAGCGGATCTTCCGGATCAACATGGTGATGGCCGAGCTGTGGACCGGCCGGCACACCGGCGTCTTCAACCTCGAGGAGATCGAGAAGCAGCTGGACCGGACCGGCTGGTGAAGCAGCGCCGCCGCCCGCGATACTTCGGCTGTGCCGAGACTGAGTGAGCCCGCGCTGCCGGCGGGGACCGTGCGGGACCTGCCTCAGCCGGCGATGCCGGGGCTGCGGCCCTGGCGCGACGGCGACGCTGCGGCGGTCCGTGAAGCCTTCAGCGACTCCGACACCCAACGCTGGCACGTCCTGCGGATCGACGACGACGCCGAGGCGCTGGAGTGGATCGCTCAGTGGCCGCGGCGCTGGGCCGCGGAGGAGGCCGCCAGTTGGGCGATCGTGGGAGACGACGACCAGGCGCTGGGGCAGATCGGGCTGCGGGGTCTCGATCTCGCCGAGGCCAAGGCGCACCTCTCGTACTGGGTGGTGCCGTCCGCGCGCGGACGGGGCTTGGCCGGGCAGGCTGTCCACACGCTGACCGACTGGTGCTTCGGGTCGCTGCGGTTGCGCCGGCTGTCGATCGAGCACTCGGTGCACAACGAAGGCTCGTGCCGCGTCGCCACGACAGCGGGATTTCCCCTCGAGGGCACGCTGCGTGGGTCGATGCTGCACGCCGACGGCTGGCACGACGCCCACAGCCACGCCCGGCTCGCGACGGACTGACCAAGTCCTGACATACTGAGCGCTGCCCATTTACCGGAGCCCGCCAGGAGAGTCGTCATGCCGGACGCGCCGTTGCGCATACTTCAGGTCGGGGCGGGCGCGATGGGCCGGACCTGGCTGCACACGATCGCCAACTCCCCGGACGCGGAGCTGGTCGGACTGGTGGATCTCGATCTCGACCTGGCGCAGCAAGTGAGCGAGAACGAGCTGGCCGCGCTGGTGCCGGTGGCCCGCACGCTGACCGACCTGAAGGACGTGACCGGCGCCGACGCCGTGGTCAACGTGACCGTGCCGGGCGCGCACAACGCGGTCAACGAGGAAGCCCTGCGAGCCGGCCTGCCGGTGCTCTGTGAGAAGCCGATCGCGCCGACCGTCGCCGACGCGCAGTACATTGCGGGCGTCGCCGAGGAGACCGGGAAGCTGCTGATGATCAGCCAGTCCCGCCGGTACCTCAACCAGTTCGCGGCGCTGAAGCAGGCGACCGGCGAGCTCGGCCGGATCGCGAGCGTGTCGTGCGAGTTCGCCAAGGCGCCGCACTTCGGCGGCTTTCGCGAGGAGATGCCGTACCCGCTGCTGGTCGACATGGCGATCCACCAGTTCGACTCGGCCCGGGCCCTGCTCGGCGCCGATCCGGTCAGCGTGTACTGCGAGTCGTACAACCCCGGCTGGAGCTGGTTCGCCGGTGACGCGGCCGCGACCGCGATCTTCGAGTTCCCCGGCGGTGCGCGCTTCGTCTTCCACGGCAGCTGGGTCGCGCCAGGGCAGGAGACCTCCTGGAACAGCCGCTGGCGAGTGAGCGGCGAGCGCGGTACGGCGTTGTGGGACGGCGACGACGCGCCCACGACCGGTGATCCGCTGCGGTCGGTCGCGGTCGGCGAAGCCCCCGAGCAGACCGCCGGCTCGCTGGCCGAGTTCGTCGCCTGCGTGCGGACCGGTGCGCCGTCGCAGGCCGATGCGCGCAGCAACGTTCTGTCGCTGGCGATGGTCGAGGCCGCGGTCCGGTCGGCCACCGAGCGCCGCCGGGTCGAGCTCGCCGAGGTGCTCGGGGGCTGAACCGCAAAGTCTTGACATGGTCGGCGGAAAGCAGTTGACTGCGACATAGTTAACGTGAGAAACAAACTGGTCCGGACCGGAGGCAGCCGCTCAGAACGCCTCCGCTCCGGTTGACCGTACTGCCCGGACCCGCTGGTGCCACCGGTGGGTCTGTTCGCCGTTCCCGGAACAGTTCGATGCCTTGGGCAATCGCGTGAACCCCTTGCAAACTTGGGGTTTCGCCGCCTTGGTCAACATCGGGTATCGACCGCCGTAATGGCTCTTCCGCAACGCCGCGTTCTGTGTCATTCTCCCGGAGAAGAGTTCCGAGATCCTATCGGATATCGGTTCCACTGCGAGCGGTGCGCAAGCCGTCACAGCACGTGCAGGACCAGGAAAGGGATTCGGGAGTGAGTTCAACGATCGAGGTGAACCCGGCACCACCGGCGTCGGTGGTGCCCCAGGCGGTGGCCACCGTGCGCCGGCGGCCGACCCGCCGGGCCGCGGCCGGCCGCAGCTTCCGCCGGCACTGGCAGCTGTACCTGCTGATGGTGCTGCCGCTCGCGTACTTCGTGATCTTCAAGTACGTCCCGATCTCCAACGCGGTGATCGCGTTCAAGGACTACAGCCCGATCAAGGGGCCGTGGGGCAGCGACTGGGTCGGTTTCCGGAACTTCGAACTGTTCTTCCAGAACCCGGTGTTCTGGACCCTGGTGAAGAACACGTTCTTCCTGGCCGCCTACACCGTGCTGGCCAGCTTCCCGATCCCGATCATCCTGGCGATCGCGCTGAACGAGATCCGGGTCGGGGTGTTCAAGAAGACGGTGCAGCTGGTCACCTACGCGCCGTACTTCATCTCCACCGTGGTCGTGGTCTCGATGACGATCCTGGTGCTGTCGCCGCAGCTGGGCTTCGTGAACGACGCGATCGGGCTGTTCGGCATCCCGAAGGTCGACTTCCTCGGCAACCCGGACTACTTCCGGCACATCTACGTCTGGTCCGACGTCTGGCAGACCACCGGGTACTCCGCGGTGATCTACCTGGCCGCGCTGGCCGGGATCGACCCGGCGCTGCACGAGTCGGCCCGGATCGACGGCGCCAGCCGGCTGCAGCGGATCCGCAACGTCGACCTGCCCGGCATCATGCCGACCGCGGTGATCATCTTGATCCTCGGCGTCGGCAACATCATGTCGATCGGCTTCGAGAAGGCGTTCCTGCTGCAGAACCCGCTGAACCAGTCGCAGGCCGAGATCATCGCCACCTACGTCTACAAGACCGGTCTGCTGAACGCCGACTTCTCGATGGCGACCGCGATCGGGCTGTTCAACTCCGTCGTCAACCTCGTCCTGCTGGTGGTCGTGAACTTCGCCGCCAAGCGGATCACCGGGAACGGACTGTGGTCATGAGCGTCTCTGTGCAGAACCTCCGGCGGACCGGACGGGGTCCGGCCGACTCGCGGCGGACCGCGATCGAGGAGACCCGGACCGACAAGATCTTCCTGGTCGGCGTGAAGATCATGCTCTGGATCGCGCTGATCGCGGTGGCGCTGCCGCTGATCTACATCGTCGCCAACTCGTTCAGCAGCGCGTCGGCGGTGAGCGCCGGCCGGGTGCTGCTGTGGCCGATCGAGCCGAGCATCAAGGCCTACCAGGAGGCCTTCGGCGATCCCCTGATCATGAAGGGCTACCTGAACTCGTTCATCTACGCGATCGGCGGCACGCTGATCAGCGTCTCGCTGACGATCGCGATCGCCTACCCGTTGTCGCGCAAGACGCTGTTCGGCCGCAACGTGATCATGAGCGCGCTGATCTTCACCATGCTGTTCTCCGGCGGGCTGATCCCGACGTACCTGGTGGTCCAGGACCTCGGCATGCTGAACACCCGCTGGGCGATGGTGATCCCGAGCGCGATCGGCGTCTGGCAGGTCATCATCGCGCGGACCTTCTTCCGCTCGACCATTCCCGACGAGCTCTACGAGGCCGCCACCATCGACGGCGCCAGCGACCTGCGCTTCCTGTGGTCGATCGTGCTCCCGTTGTCCAAGCCCGTGATCGCGGTCATCGCCTTGATGTACGCGATCTTCCAGTGGAACAGCTACTTCGACGCCCTGATCTACCTGAAGGACCCAGGCCTCTACCCGTTGCAGATCGTGCTGCGCAACGTGCTGATCCTGAACACCCTCTCCGGGTCGACCACCACGACCAACCTGGCGCAGCAGCTCGAGCAGCAGCAGCTGGCCAACGTCTTGAAGTACGCGCTGATCGTCATCTCGAGCCTGCCCGTACTGGTCATCTACCCCTTCGTCGCCCGCCACTTCACCAAGGGCGTGATGGTCGGCGCAGTCAAGGGCTGAACAGCCCATCCAGAAAGGAACACCGCAATGCGCTCATCCGTGCGCACGGTCACCGCGCTCGTCGCGGCCGGCCTGCTCGCCACCCTGGCTGCGTGCAGCTCCGACAAGTCCGACGGAGCAGCCAACGAGACGACGGCCGACGGCAAGACGATCATCGATGTCTTCACGCCGGCCGATCAGACCATGAACCTGGACACCAACTCGGTCACCAAGATCATGAGCGACAAGTTCAAGCTGCAGTTCCGCTGGCAGACCACCACGTTCGACGCCGGTCCGGCCAAGGAGAAGCGGCAGATCTCGCTGGCCAGCGGCGACTACCCGGACCTGTTCTTCCTGATCCCGTGGGTCGACGGCTTCAGCAAGGCCGAGGTGCTCAAGCTCGGTCAGCAGGGCGTCGCGATCCCGCTCGAGCAGCTGATCAAGGACAACGCCCCGAACATCCAGAAGTTCCTGGACGAGAACAAGGCCTACAAGGAGGAGTCGACCACTCCGGACGGCCACATCTACGCGCTGCCGCAGTGGGCCGACTGCTACCACTGCAGCTTCCCGAACAAGCTGTGGATGAACTCCACCTGGCTGAAGAAGCTCGGCCTGCAGCAGCCGAAGACGCCGGAGGAGCTGCGCACGGTCCTGAAGGCGTTCAAGACCCAGGACCCGAACGGCAACGGCAAGGCCGACGAGATCCCGCTGACCGCGGACACCCAGGACGGCACCCTGATCTCGTACCTGATGGGCGCGTACGCCTACCCGCCGGTCGGTGCGAACAACGGCGTCCAGGGCCTGATCACGCTGAACGGCGACAAGGTGGTCACCCCGCTGACCACGCCGGAGTGGCGCGAGGGCCTGAAGTTCATCGCCTCCCTCTACAAGGAGGGCCTGATCGACCAGGGCGCGTTCACCCAGAACGCGGCGGCGCTGCAGGCCCAGGGCAACG
This sequence comes from Kribbella lupini, assembly GCF_039529595.1. NCBI lineage: Bacteria > Bacillati > Actinomycetota > Actinomycetes > Propionibacteriales > Kribbellaceae > Kribbella > Kribbella lupini. The sequence goes on from NZ_BAAANC010000001.1 coordinate 184,198, forward strand.
ACCCGAAGGCGGTCCGGATCGGCTCGGCCTCGATGCTGCACCCGTACATCTTCGTGCAGTCCGACTCCAAGGACGGCCGTGACAAGCAGTACGACGCGGTCCCGCCGCTCACCGGCCCGAACGGCAAGAGCTACGCCGGCGAGCAGTACCTGCCGACGCTCAACTACACCTTCATGCTGACCAACAAGGCCAGCAAGGAGGCGCAGGTCGCCGCGATCAAGATGCTCGACTACATCTTCACCGACGAGGGCCAGATCATCACCAACAACGGCCCCGAGGGTGTCGGCTGGAGCAAGCCCGCTCCTGGTGACGTCGGCCTCGACAAGGACACCAAGCCGCTGTACAAGCCGGTCCAGAACGCGCCGAAGAACATCAGCTGGGGCGCGCTCGCGCAGTACCACAACGTGCTCGCGTTCCGGAACGCGCAGGTCACCCCGACCGACATCTACACCGGCGCAGGCTACGAGCGGCGGCTGTTCCAGGCGACCAAGCAGTACGACGGTCACGGCGACCGGGCGCAGGTGTACCCGCAGGCCGTGGTCTGGCCGGACCCGAGCCTGAGCGGTGAGCTGGCCACGCTGCAGACCAACCTGAACAACTACGTGACCCAGAACCAGCTGGCGTTCATCACCGGTTCGAAGAACATCGACTCCGACTGGGACACCTACGTCAAGGGTCTGGACAGCACCGGCATGCCGCGCTTCCTGGAGATTAACCAGCAGGCGTACGACAAGTACAAGTCCGGCGCCAAGTAACAGCAACCGAAGGAAGACCATGTCGCACGAGTTGTGGTTCCGGACGCCCGCACCGGACTGGTTCGAGGCGTTGCCCGTCGGGAACGGACACCTCGGCGGCATGGTCTTCGGCCGGATCGCCGACGAGCGCATCGCGCTCAATCTGGACGACGTCTGGTCCGGGGACGGACCGCGCACGTTGCAGGTGCCGGACGGGCCGGCGGTACTGGCCGACGTACGGCGGTTGCTGCTCGAGGACGGCGACCGGCTCGCGGCGACGGAACGGACGCGGGCGCTGCAGGGACCGCTGGTCGAGTCGTACCAGCCGCTGGGCGACCTGATGATCACCTTGCCGGGCGCGGACGACTTCCGGGACTACCGCCGCAGCCTCGACCTGCGGACCGGGATCGCCGCGATCGACTACCGGCAAGGCGGAGTCGCGTACCGGCGGGAGAGCTACGTGTCGACGCCCGACCAGGTGCTGGTCTGGACGATCAAGGCCGACGTACCGGGATCTGTCGACCTGTCGGCCGCGCTGACCAGCGTGCACCCGGTCGAGTCGACCGTGGTCGACAGCCGCACGGTCGGGATCACCGGGCGGGCGCCCTCCGACCTCACCATCGAGTACCGGGAGAGCCCGGACCCGATCCGGTACGAGGACGGGCGGGGGATCGGGTTCGGCGTCGTCCTGCGGGCCTTCGCCGAAGGCGGCACCCTCGGCACCGGGCCGGACGGGATCACCGTCGAAGGGGCCGACTCGGTCACCTTGGTGCTGTCCGCGGCGAGCAGCTTCCAGGGCTGGAAGGTGCCACCGGGCCGCAAGCTGCCGTTGCCGGACGCCGTCCGGCTGGTCGATGCGGTGGCCGTGGACAAGCTTCGGCAGCGGCACCTGGCCGACCACACCGTGCTGTACGACCGCGCCGGGCTCACGCTCGGGACCGCGGTCGACCTCCCGACCGACGAGCGGGTTCGCGCGGTCGGTGCCGGTGGCAACGATCCCGACCTGGCCGGGCTGCTCTTCGCCTTCGGCCGGTACTTGCTGATGGCATCGTCCCGGCCGGGGACCCAGGCGGCCAACCTGCAAGGGATCTGGAACGCCGAGCGCCGCCCGATGTGGGCCAGCGACTGGACCAACAACATCAACACCCAGATGAACTACTGGCTCGCCGACGTGACCGGTCTGCGCGAGTGCTTCGACCCGCTGACCGATCTGCTCGAGGGCCTGGCCGAGTCCGGACGCGAGACCGCGCGCATCCTGTACGACGCACCCGGCTGGGTCTCCCACCACAACGCCGACCTGTGGCGCGCGACCTGGCCGGTCGGTGACGGCGGCGACGACCCGGTCTGGGCCATGGCCGCGACCTGTGGGGTCTGGCTGTCGGCGCACCTGATGGAGCACCACCGCTTCCACCCCGACGAGGACTGGCTGCGCGACCGGGCGTACCCGATCCTGGCCGGCGCGGCCGAGTTCGTGCTGGCGATGCTCGTCGAGGACCGCGACGGGCGCTTGCAGTTCGTCCCGTCGACGGCGCCGGAGCACCACTTCCTGCTGCCGTCGGGGGAGAAGGCGTCGGTCGACCTCACCTCGACGTACGACCTGTGGCTGATCCGCGAGCTGTCCGCGAACCTCTCCGAGGCCGAGAACGCCCTAGGGCTGTCGTCCGACCTCACGACCCGACTGAGCGCGGCGGTCGACCGGCTGCCCGCGATCGGGCTCACCGACGACGGCCGGATGACGGAGTGGCCGACCGACTGGCCGCCCTCGGAGTTCGACCACCGGCACCAGTCCCACCTGTACGGGCTGTACCCCGGCAACCAGATCGACCCAGTCCGTACGCCGGAGTGGGCCGGCGGAGTCCGCAAGTCCCTAGAGCTCCGTACTTCGGGCCGCCCGGCCGGCGGCTGGACCAGCGCGTGGCTGATCGCGCTGTACGCCCGCCTCTACGACCCGCAGAAGGCCGCCGACGTCGTCCGCGACTACACCAGTCGCCTGGTCGCCGGGAACCTGCTCCACCGCGACGGGGACATCTTCCAGATCGACGCGAACTTCGGGATGACCGGCGCGATCGCCGAGCTGCTGATCCAGAGCCACACGGACGTCGTACGGCTGCTTCCGGCTCTGCCGGCCGAGTGGCCGAACGGCTCGTACCACGGTCTGCGTGCGCGCGGCGGCCTGTCCTTCGACGTCACCTGGCAGGACGGGAAGATCACCGAGGCGCTGGTGCGGGCCGACCAGTCGGGCTGTTTCCGGATCGCCCTGGGGGCAACGGCCGAGCCGGTCGAGGTCGAGCTGTCCGTGGGTGACGCACGTCATTTGGTGTGATCCACAACCGAATGAGGGTTGCCTAACCAAACTCAGGTAATGTCCGCTACGAATGATCCGCCTGAGAAGAGGACACACCATGAGGAGCCGATGGACCGCGGCTGTCGCGGGACTGGCCGTGCTCGGCCTGGCACTGGCCGGTTGCGGCAGCGACGACAAGTCGGCCGACACCGGGGTCGGTGACACCGAGGTGGCAACCGGCGGACGGCTGTTCTCGACCGCCGACGCCGAGACCGCGAAGCTCGGCTCGGATGCCGCCGACGGTGTCTTCCCGCGCACCATCAAGCACGCGCTCGGTGAGACCAAGCTCGAGAAGAAGCCCGAGCGGGTCGTCGTCCTGGACAGCGGCGAGCTGGACGGTGTCCTCGCGCTGGGCATCACGCCGGTCGGCATGGCCACCAACGCCGGCCAGAACGGCGTCCCGAGCTACCTGGCCGACAAGGCGCAGGGCATCCCGACCGTCGGCGGCGTCAGCGAGCTCAACCTCGAGGCGATCGCGAAGCTGAAGCCGGACCTCATCCTCGGCAGCAAGCTGCGGGCCAACGACCTGTACGCCAAGCTCAGCGCGATCGCGCCGACCGTGATGAGCATCCGGCCCGGGTTCCCGTGGAAGGAGGACTTCCTGCTCGTCGCCGACGCGCTCGGCGAGGAGGCCAAGGCCACCGGGCTGCTGAACGACTACCAGAAGCGCGCCGACGAGGTGAAGAGCAAGGTCCAGGGCTCGCCGACGATCTCGCTGGTGCGGTTCCGGCCGGGCGACATCCGGCTGTACGGCAACCTGTCGTTCATCGGCGTGATCCTGAAGGACATCGGTCTGCCGCGGCCGAAGGTGCAGGACATCCAGGAGCTCGCGCTGGAGATCTCCCAGGAGAACATCGGCCAGGCCGACGGTGACTGGATCTTCTACTCCAGCTACGGCAAGCCCGAGACGACCGCGGAGAACACCGTCGTCAACGGGACGCTGTGGAAGTCGCTGTCCGGCGTGAAGTCGGGCCACGTGCAGCGGGTCGACGACGAGGTCTGGTTCCTCGGCCTCGGTCCGATCGGCGCGCAGGCCACGCTGAACGACCTGGAGAAGTACCTCACCGCCAAGAGCTGACAGCTGCGCCGGCCCGCTGAGGTGGTGGGCCGGCGGGTCAGTCCGGGACGCGGCCGCGGTCGTTGACCGCGACGTGCGGGGCGTACCGGCGTACGGCGGATTCGAGCTCGTCGAACGGCAAGGTCCTGGTGAGCAGGCCGCCGGGCCAGTCGCAGGACGGGCCCCAGTTCTTCGACAGCTTCGGGAGCTCGGCATCCGGGACCTTCTGGACGATCAGGTACGACGACCAGGTCTCGTCGTCCTCGCCGTGCACCTCGCGGCGCTCGACCCGGCAGATGCCGTGCACCTGGTCCCACGGCAGCTTCTGCGGCTGCTCGCCGCCGAGGTAGACGCCCTCGCTGTCGATCGCGAGCAGGATCTCCTCGCTGTCGGCCTCGTGCCGGGACTCCGCGGTCGTGACCCAGCCGACGCCGAGCAGCACCGGCAGCCCGACCGCGAAGATCAACGGGGTCCCGCCGAACGACAGCCAGACCGTCTCGAGCGGCTCACGCACCGGCTCGTTGCGGGCCAGCGCGAACACGACGCAGCCGATGGTCAGCAGGATCATCAGGCCGAAGACCACCAGGCCGACGTACAGGAGTCCGGCCGTGCTCTCCCAGCGGCTCTTGCGCACCACGAAGGACGGTGGCGGCTCGGTCTTCGTCATAACCGCATTGTGTGCGCTGCCGGGGTCGCGCACCAGCCCCCGGGCGCGTCGTACGGTCTACGCGGAGCCGGGGCGCGGGCGGACCAGGAGGGTGCTGCTGGCGGTCGCGACCAGGTCTCCGGCCGCGGTCTTGACGTTGCCTTCGGCAAATATCACCGAGCGGCCGCCCTTGACCACCCAGCCGGTGCCGATCAGCTCGCCGGTGTCGGCCAGCACCGGGCGCAGGTAGTTCACCTTGATCTCGACCGAGGTGTAGCCGACGCCGGCCGGCAAGGTGGTGTGCGCCGCGCAGCCGGTCACCGTGTCCAGCAAGGTGCAGACGAGCCCGCCGTGCACCATCCCGATCGGGTTGTACGACGCGTGCGACGGCAAACAGCTGAACGCGACCTTGCCCTTCTCGGCGCTCACCGGACCGAACTGCATCAGCACCGCGATCGGTGGCGGTGGGATGGTCCCCTCGGTCAGTCCCTGCATGTACTCCAGCCCGCTCAGCGCCGCCGTGTCGGCCAGTACCTGCTCGGGATCGGTCCACTGGAACGTCTGTTCACCCATGGTCTGCATAGTAGACTCAGCCCGGTCCTTTCGGTCGGGCGGTCCTCCGATCGGCGGCGCCCGGGTCGCGGTGCGTCCTTCCATCGGATGAATTACCCGGGCCTTACGTGTCACGGACTTTGGTACGGACCGGGAGTCCGTAAGAATCGACGCCATGTCCGACCGCCAGACAGCTCTCGCCAGCCGCCCGCGGCGCGGCGCCGCCCGCAAACGTGCGCCGCGTCGTACCGGTGGGAAGTGGCGTCGTGGCATCGTGATCGCGGTGCTGGCGATCCTGTCGGCGCTGCCGCTGATGTTCCACCGCTACGTGCCGAACTCGTTCGGCAACCTGGGCAGCCTGCTCGACACCTTCCTGCCGTGGGTCGGGATCGCCGTACCGGTGCTGGCGGTTGCCGCGCTGGTCCGCCGGTCGGCGACGGCCGGCGTCGCGCTGCTGGTGCCCGCGGTCGTGTGGGGGTTGATGTTCGGCCACCTGCTGATCCCGAACGGATCCGGCGGGCCGCACGATCTGCGGGTGCTGTCGCACAACGTGGACGCGGACAACCCGGACCCGGAGAAGACGGCGGCCGAGCTGCTGAAGGCCGACGCGGACGTGATGGCGCTGGAGGAGATCACCTCGGCGGACCTGAAGATCTACCAGCGCGAGTTCGCCGCGGCGTACCCGCACGTGGTGTCGCGGGGGACCGTTGCGCTGTGGTCGAAGTTCCCGGTCGAGGAGGGCAAGGCGGTCGACGTCGGCTTCTCCTGGACCCGCGCGCTGCGCGCCGAGGTCAGTACGCCGGAGGGCAAGGTCGCCTTCTACGTCGCGCACCTGGCGTCGGTGCGGGTCGGCACCAGCGGCTTCACGTCCAACCAGCGCAACGAGACGATCAAGCAGCTCGCGCAGCAGATCTCCGCCGAGAAGCGCGCCGGGGTGGTCGTGATGGGCGACTTCAACGGTACGGCGAACGACCGCAGCCTCGCGCCGATCACCGCCGGCCTTCGCTCGGCGCAGGGCGCGGCCGGGCAGGGCTTCGGCTTCACCTGGCCGGCGAAGTTCCCGATGGCGCGGATCGACCACATCATGGTCCGCGGCGTGACGCCGACCAAGGCGTGGGTGATGGAACCCACGGGCAGCGACCACCGGCCGGTCGTCGCGGAGCTTGCGGTCTAGGCCTGCTGCTCCGGTCAGGCTTCGGCGATGCCGTGCCGGTAGGCGTACCGCACCGCCTCCGCCCGGTGCCGCGCACCGATCTTCGCGAACGTGTTGTTGATGTGCGTCTTCACCGTCGCCTCGCCGATGAACAGCAAGGCCGCGATCTCCGGATTGCTCAGCCCCTGCGCGATCAGGCGGAGGACCTCGGTCTCCCGCGCGGTCAAGCCGTCGCTGCTGGTCGGTGCAGGCGAAAGTCCCGCCACCAACCTGCGCGAAACCTCCGCGTCGAACGTCGACTGCCCCGCGGCGGTCGCTTTCAAGGCCGCGCCGATCTCCACGCGCCCCGCGTCCTTCGTCAGGTATCCGCGCGCCCCGGCCTTCAACGCCTGAGCAATCGAGGCGTCGTCGGCGTACGTCGTCAGCACCAGCACGGCGACCTCCGGACACTCAGCCGCCAACCGCGCGGTCGCCTGCACCCCGTCCATCACAGGCATCTTCAAATCCATCAGCACAACGTCGACGTCCCTGTTGCCCACCAACTCCACCACCTCACCCCCGTGCGCCGCCGCCCCCACCACCTCCACCCCGTCGATCAACCCGAGCAGCGCCACCAGCCCTTCCCGCACCACCTGCTGATCATCTGCAACCACCACCCGAACCACGTCACTCATCCGCCACCTCCGCGACCACAACCCACTCCCCACCAACAGTTCCCGCCGAAAGCCTCCCACCCACCAAAGCCAACCGCTCCCGCATGCCAGCCACCCCGTAGCCGGTGGAGGGCCGGGCAGCAACCTCCCAGTCATCTGCTGGCCCACCCCGCTCTCTTTCCGGCCGCAGCGGCCTTGGCCCCCGCGGCCCCTCCGGCCGCATTGCAGCCGTCCCCAGCCGGTTGCGGATCTTCAGTCGGACTGCCGTGGGGGAGTAGGCCAGGTCGAGCTCGACAGGGTGACCCGGGGCGTGGCGGGCCGCGTTGGTCAGGGACTCTCGGGCTGCGCCGAGGAGGGCGACGACGACTCCTGAGTCGAGAGGGCGGGGCTCGCCTGTGACGGTGAACCGAGGCGTGCGTCCGTGGTGCTGGCCGTGTTGCTGAGCCAGCGTCTGGAGGGCTTCGGGCAAGGCGGGCACCTGGTCCTGCCGGAGGGTGGCGACTGCGTTGCGGGCCTCGACCAAACCCTGGACGGCCAGGCGGCGGGAGCGGCGGATTCGGTCGAGGGCCGCCTCGCGGTCGTCCTTTTCGGACAGGAGGGCTTCGGCTAGTTCCAGCTGGACGGACAGCGCGCCGAGTGAATGGGCCAGTACGTCGTGGAGCTCGCGGGCGATGCGGGTGCGTTCGTCCAGCGCGGCGGCTCGGGAGTGTTCGCGTTGGGCGAGGACGGTCTGGTCGAGCAGTTGCCGTGTCTGCTCCGCGCGGAGTTCGTCGTACCGGCGGTTGAGGCCGAAGAGGATCAGGACGGCCGTCCACAGGAGCTGGCTGAGGAACCAGCTGCTGGTGCGGTCGTAGAGCGCGGCCGAGACGGCGTACACGATCACGCATCCGATGCCGACGGCAATGATCGGTTGGTTGCGGCGGAGCCTGGGCGTGCGGGCGAACGTCATCACGGCGACGTCGGTGACGGGGACGAGCACCAGGATGAGCGCGTTGGAGCCGGGCATCCCGGTGACGACGGCGGCGCTCAGGGCGGCGTACGAGAGCAGGCCGAGCGCCCACAGTTCGTGCCGGTGCATCAGGAACGTCCCGGCGAGGAAGCTGAGCAGTGCGGCGACGAGCACCGGCCAGGCCCATGGCTCCGACGGCCGTGCGGTCGCCAGGACGCCGATCGTCACCGCGGTGATCAGCAGCCGGGCGAGCACACCGTTCCAGCCGAGCAGGCCGGCTTGCTTCCTGGTCAACGGTTCTCCTGTTCGACGACGCGGCACGGTCCCATCACGGCGAAGTTATCCCCACCGAGCACGTGCGCGAGACCAGCCGACGGTGGATCTTGGGGTGGAGAAACGCCCGGCGCGGCCCAGCACGACTGTGATTGAAAGCAGGAGTAACGTTCCTCACCGGTAACAGCACCTTGCGTCACCTGACGATGCGGAGGCCGGATGCTCACGCAAGAATCGGTCCTGAGGCTGGACGCCCAGGCGATCGACTACATCATCATCGCGTTGTACTTCGTGTTCGTGCTCGGCATCGGGTACCTGGCCAAACGCGCGGTCTCGAACAGCCTGGACTTCTTCCTGTCCGGCCGCTCGCTGCCGGCCTGGGTGACCGGCCTGGCGTTCATCTCGGCCAACCTCGGCGCGATCGAGATCATGGGCATGTCCGCCAACGGCGCGCAGTACGGCATGCCGACCGTGCACTACTTCTGGATCGGCGCGATCCCCGCGATGCTCTTCCTGGGTGTCGTGATGATGCCGTTCTACTACGGCTCGAAGGTGCGCAGCGTGCCGGAGTTCATGCTGCGCCGGTTCGGCAAACCCGCCCACCTGGTGAACGCGATCAGCTTCGCGGTGGCGCAGGTGCTGATCGCGGGCGTGAACCTGTTCCTGCTCGCCACCATCGTCAACGTGCTGCTCGGCTGGCCGATCTGGGTCTCCACGATCGCTGCCGCGGTCATCGTTCTCAGCTACATCACGCTCGGCGGCCTGTCGGCGGCGATCTACAACGAGGTGCTGCAGTTCTTCGTGATCGTCGCCGCGCTGCTGCCGCTGACGATCGTCGGCCTGCACAAGGTCGGCGGCTGGCAGGGACTGGTCGACAAGGTCTCCGCCGGACCGGGCGGCGCCGAGCAGATGAGCGCCTGGCCGGGCAACGAGCTGAGCGGGTTCACGAACAGCACGCTGTCGGTGATCGGCCTGGTCTTCGGTCTCGGCTTCGTGCTGTCGTTCGGGTACTGGACGACGAACTTCGTCGAGGTCCAGCGCGCGATGGCCAGCAAGAACATGTCGGCGGCCCGGCGAACCCCGATCATCGGCTCGTTCCCGAAGATGTTCATCCCGTTCATCGTGATCATCCCCGGCATCATCGCCGCGGTCGCGGTCCCGGAGCTGCAGGCGGTCAAGGCCGGCACCGGGACCGAGGTCACCTACAACGACGCGCTGCTGCTGCTGATGCGCGACCTGCTGCCGAACGGCATGCTCGGCCTGGCGATCACCGGTCTGCTGGCGTCGTTCATGGCCGGTATGGCGGCCAACCTGAGCTCGTTCAACACCGTCATGACGTACGACTTGATCGAGCGGTACGTGATCAAGGACCGCAGCGACGACTTCTACCTGCGGACCGGGCGCTGGGTGACGGTGATCGGCACGCTGATCGCGGTCGGCACGGCGGCGATCGCCTCCGGCTACAGCAACCTGATGGACTACCTGCAGCAGCTGTTCTCGTTCTTCAACGCGCCGCTGTTCGCCACCTTCATCCTCGGTATGTTCTGGAAGCGGATGACCGCGACGGCCGGCTGGGTCGGTCTGGTCAGCGGTACGGCGACCGCCGTCCTGGTGTTCGTGCTGTCCGAGACCGGCGTGATCAACCTGCCGGGCCAGGGCGCCAGCTTCGTCGGTGCGGGTGCGGCGTTCGTCGTGGACATCCTGCTCAGCGTCGTGATCAGCATGATGACCAGGCCGAAGGCCGACGAGGAGCTGAAGGGGCTGGTCTACTCGCTGACCCCGAAGGCGGACCGGACCGAGACGGCCCAGGTGGGCGACCACGGTTGGTACCGCAAGCCGACCCTGCTGGCGGGGATCTCGCTGGCGATGGTCGTCGTCCTGAACATCGTCTTCGGCTGACCCGGAAAGGAACGAGGAGATGGCACAGAAGCAGAAAGCCGGAGCGTTCGACATCCGGGTCGTGATCGCGGCGCTGATCGGTGCGTACGGCGTGGTGCTGACGATCCTCGGGATCATCGCCGACCCGGCCGAGGTGGACAAGGCCGACGGGCTGAACATCAACCTGTGGGGCGGCATCGCGATGCTCGTCTTCGCGGCCCTGTTCGTGCTCTGGTCGCGGCTGCGCCCGATCGTCGTACCGGCCGACACCGGCGGCGACGCCCCGGCCGACCCGGCGAAAGCCCCGACCGACTAGGCAGTGACCTCCGGCGTGCGTGGTCGTTGTAAGACCACTAGCGCCGGTGGTCCTTTGCGGTGGGACGCCGGCATCGCCCCCGTTCCACCGCGAAGGACCACGTATGCCTGCTGCAGCTCCGTTGTCCCGCCGGGCCTTCCTGGCCCGGATCGGTGTGCTCGGTGCGGCGCTGGGCGGAGGCGGGCTGCTGGCCCGCGGCCTCCTCGCCCCGGCCGACGCCGCCACCGGCAACCCGCTCCTGCCACCCGCGGTCGACCTGATCCGCCCGGTGCTGGCCGAGCTCGCCCGCGACACCCTGAACGGGCTGACCGCCTTCGCGATGCCCGGCCCGGACGCGTACTCCCGCACCCAGGGCACCCCGAGCGGTACGCCGGGCGCGCTGGAGTCCGGCGCGACCGACTTCATGATCGAGGCCCTGGACCACTTCGTCCCGTTCCCCGACGCGATCGCGCAGCCGATCTCGGCCGCGCTCGTCACCGGGCTCGCCGACAGCGGCATCGCGCTGCCCGGGCTCGACCTGCTGCCGCCCGAGCTGCGGCAGCTGGACCGCGCGCTGGCGGCGTACCTGCAGAGCGACGAGGCGATCCCGCTGTCGTTCCCGATCGCCGGGCTCCTGAACCTGATGGCCACCCAGGTCAACCCGCTCGCGGTCAGCGGCGTACACCTGTCGCCGTTCGCGCGGCTGACGTACGCCGAGAAGGCGGCCGCGTTCGCGCTGATCGAGAAGACCGACTCCGACCTGGTCGCGCTGCTCGACGTGCACTTTCCCGAGCCGCTGAAGGAGTCGGTGTCGGGGCTGCTCAAGTTCGTCGGGGGTGCGCTGATCGAGTTCGCCACCTTCGGCGCGTACAGCGAGTACGGCGTACTCGACAAGACCACCAAGACCCTGCGCCGCCGGCCGGTCGGCTGGACCCTCGCGGGCTACCAGCCGAACGGCCCGGTCGAGGGCTGGGACGACTTCATCGGCTACTACCAGGGACGCGAAGAGGTGCACGACTGATGCGCGACGTGATCGTGATCGGAGCCGGCGGTGGCGGCCCGGTGGTCGCCAAGGAGCTCGCTGCCAAAGGGCTCGACGTCCTGCTGCTCGAGGCCGGGCCGCGGCACGCGAAGCCGCGCGAGGAGTGGAGCACGTTCGAGGAGGACGCGAACAACCCGCTGACCGGCTACTTCCGGCTCGGCCCGACCGACCGCAGCAAGCCCGCCTGGTACCGGGAGTGGCCGCAGAACTCGTTCGTCTGGCAGCTGTCCGGCGTCGGCGGCACCACCCAGCACTTCTACGGCAACTACCCGCGCGCGTACCCCGGCGTCTTCCAGGGCTACGACGGTGCCGACCGCAACGAGTACGACGTGAAGCACCGGTTCCCGTTCACGTACTCCGAGCTGGTCCCGTACTTCGAGTGGGTCGAGGCGACGATGCCGGTGATGACCGCGGCGATGGGCACCAAGGAGCAGGTGTTCTTCAAGGGCGCCGAGACGCTCAGGCTGCCGGTGCAGACGACGAAGACCACGCACCGGCCGTCGTACCGGCCGCAGGAGAACGCGATCCTGCAGCCGGGCGGGACGGCCGGCAAGACGTCGGACAAGAACCTGCTGAACTACCCGCAGGCGACCGGTTGCACCTTCTGCGGCTACTGCTTCCAGGGCTGCATGCGGCCTAACGGTGCCCCGCGCAACCAGTTCGCGAAGCGGTCGACCGACAACAGTTACGTGCCGATGGCACTGACCGCCGACGTGTGGGCGCGCGGCGGCAAGCCGGTCGAGCTGATCGCCGACGCGTACGTGACCCGGGTGCACAGCGAGAAGCGCAACGGCGAGCTGACCGCCACCGGCGTGACGTGGCGGGACAACGTGTCCGGCGACGAGCACCGCGAGGACGCGCGGGTCGTGGTGATGGCCGGTGGCTGCACCGAGAACCCGCGGCTGTGGTTCAACAGCGGCCTGCCGAACCCGAACGGCTGGGTCGGTCGCGGGTACACCGACCACTTCTTCGACTGGATGATCGGCTCGTTCGACGACTACACCGGCAACCCGAAGGGCGTCGGGTCCAGCGCGCGCCTGGACTACCCGGGGTACGGCGGGCTGGAGAACGTCGGGCTGCCGCCGGCGCTGAACGCGTTCTCCGGGACGCTGTCGGACAGCGGGATCCGCGGCCAGTACAAGAACGGCCGCGGCGCGACCGGACCGTGGGACGGGCCGGCCGGGCGGGTGATGGGCCCGGAGCTGAAGGAACTGATGGCCGGCGGCATCGACCGCCTGCTGACCGTCCTGGTGATCACCGACGACGACGTCGAGGCGCAGAACCGGGTCACCCTGTCGGCGCTGCCGGCCGACGAGAACGGGCCGATCCCGAAGGTCACCTTCAAGCAGCGCAAGCGGACCCGGCGGACGCTGCGGAACCGGGAGTTCATGGCCCGCAAGGCCGCCGAGCTGCTGCGCGGCGCGGGCGCGAAGAAGGTCTACCGGATCGACTGGGCGCCGCTGATCCTGCACGTCCAGTCGTCGATGCGGATGGGGGAGTCGGAAACCAACTCCGTGCTCGACGCGCGCGGTGAGGCCCGGGCGGTGAAGCGGCTGTTCGTCGCCGACAACTCGGCGCTGGCCAACGGGCTCGGCGGGCCGAACCCGACGCTGACCAGCCAGGCGGTTGCGACGCGGACGGCGGAGAAGATCTTCCAGACGTACTTCGACGGCGACCCGTGGGTGCGGACGTCGGCGCCGGTGGTGTCGACCGACCCGCGGATCAGCGTGCGGCTGGGGCAGCTCGGGCTCTGACTCGTGTCCGTTTGACGAACATCGGCGTCCGGCGCGGTCCTGCCGTCCGGGCGCCGGTGTTCCTAGGCTCGAAGCACCCGACGAGGAGGACTTCGAGATGACTCTGACCACCGATCTTTCGGCGCTGGCTCAGCAGTACGCGACGCAGGGCTTCGTGCTGGTGAAAGGCCTGCTCAGCAAGGAGGAGGCGGCGTCGTACCGGGAACGCAGCCATGCTCTGCTGGCCCAGCTGAACCGCAACGACGACCCGACCTGGCAGTCGGCGATGGGCCTGTCCGACGGCGCCACCCGGTTGCAGCACCTGCACGACGCGCAGTTCTACGACGCGGCGTTCTCGCGGCTGCTGGTGGACCCGCGGTTCACCGACGTGGCCGCTGCGGTGATGGGCGTGGACAACGTGCAGCTGCACCACACCAAGCTGTTCGTGAAGCCTCCGGAGAACGGGTCGCCGTTCCCGCTGCACCAGGACTACCCGTTCTTCCCGCACACCTACCACCGGGTCGGGGCAGCGATCTTCCACTTCGACGACGCGCCGGAGGAGAAGGGCTGCGTCCGGGTGATCCCCGGCAGCCACCTGGACGGGCCGCGCGAGCACGACCCGGAGGGGTCGTTCCACCTGCCCGACGTACCGTTTGACTCCGCGGTGCCGCAGCCGGCCGAGGCCGGCGACGTGCTGTTCTTCACCTACCTGACCGTGCACGGCTCCGGCGTGAACGTGTCGGACGAGGCGCGGACGACGTGGCTGGTGCAGTACCGCGACGCCGGCGACCCGCCGTCGGTGAAGACCCACGACCACTCGCTCGGTCAGGGCATGATGCTGCGGGGGGTCGACCCGACCGGCAGGAGCAACGTTTGAGCTTGTCGTCCGTTGCGGCGGCTGATCGCTTCGTCGACCTCGCAGGCCTGCTGGAGTCCTGCGAGGTCGACGGGTTTCGCGCGGACTTCGTCAGCTGGGGGCACTACCGGGCGGAGTACTGGCGCAACTACTGGCACAGCCACTCGTTCCACGAGGTCTGTCTGGCCTACGCGGGCGAGGGACGCTTCAACTCCGGCTCCGCCGAGTACGCCGTACAGCCGGGCACCGTGTTCTTGGCCCGGCCCGGCGACACGCACGAGATCGAGTCCAGCCGCTCGGACCCGCTGGGGATCGCGTTCTGGGGCTTCACCTTCCGGCCTGTGTCGAACGTCGCCGGCACCGGGTGGTGGTCCGGTCTGACGCGTTTGGACGGACCCGTGGTTTCCGAGGCTGTCGGAGGACTGGCAGCAACTGTCTCTGCCCTTGCCGCAGAGGCTGCTGCTCCCCGGTCCGGCTACCAGGCCGTGCTGTCTGCCCTTGGCTCTGCTCTGGTGCTCGACACCGCTCGGGCGTTCGCTCTCGACGACGACCTGTCGGTGGAGCCGGCTCGGTCCGACTCCCGTGAACGGGTCGTGGTGGACGCGATGCAGCGGTTGCTGCTCGACAACCTGGCCAGGCCGATCACCGTGCGAGAGGTGGCGGCCGCGGTCCACCTGTCCGAGCGCCACGCCGAGCGGCTGTTCCGCTCGGTCACCGGCGCCTCGCTGATGTCCACACTGCGCCGCCTCCGGCTGGAACTCGCTGCGCAACTCCTGCTCGACCCGTCGAACACAGTGACCCAGGTGGCCCACGCTGCCGGCTACTCCGACGTGCGGCCCTTCTCGACCGCCTTTCGCCGGCACTACGGCACCACGCCGACGGTCTACCGCCGTACTGGCGGCACCACGTTCGTCAGCTGACCCGGCGGCCGGCCGGCTCGGCCACCTGGCTGAAGTACGCGGGTGAGCGGATCCATCATCGGTTCACTCGCTGGGACGGGTGCGCCAGAGCGCGAGGACGGCGAACACGCCGGCGACTGCCGGGAGCAGGCCGAGGGCGCCGTGGAAGAGCGGGACGATCGTCGTGTACGCCTCGCCGCCGATGCTCATGTCGATCAGTGCGACCGTCGCGCCGACCGCGAAGAGCGTCGTACCGACCCAGCGGGCCCAGCGCTTGCCGCGGTTGACTCCGGCCAGCGTCGTCAGCCAGCCGGCGAGGCCGAGCACTCCGACGGCGACCAGGTAGACCGCGATCGCGGTCCGGTCCTTGTTGACGTCGGCGGCAGACCACTGGGGGTAGGCGCTGCGGACGTGGTCGCCAATGTTGTCGACCGTTGCCAGGTCGACCAAGGGTGCGGCGGTCGCCAGCGCGGTCAGGACCAGCCCTGCGACCAGGGCCTTCTTCGGGGACATGCTCGAACCTCCTCATTCTTACGGCGTAAGTTTCAGGTTCAGGGTAAACTTACGCCGTAAGAATCATCAAGTCGAGGGGATTTCTCGTGGCGGGACGTCGTACGCAGGGGCAGAGTGCAGGGCTCACCCGGGAGGCCGTGCTGCGGGCGGCCGTCGTACTGGCGGACCGGGAAGGGCTGAAGGCGCTCTCGATGCGGCGGCTCGGTGCTGAGCTCGGTGTCGAGGCGATGACGCTCTACCACCACCTGCCGAGCAAGGACGCGTTGCTGGACGGTCTGGTCGAGCAACTGGTTGCTGGAGTAGCTGCGCCGCAGTTCGAGGCCTCGTGGCAGGAGGGCCTCCGCAGCTACGCGGTGGGCCTGCGGTCAGCTCTGCTCGCTCACCCGAACCTGGTACCGCTGATCGCGTCCCGGCCGGCTGTCACCGCTCAGAACCTGCAGGTGATGGAGGCGGCCCTGCAGGGGCTGGCCGCCGCAGGAGTCGAGCCGGCTGACGCGCTGGACGTCCTGTACGCCGTGAGCGGCTTCGTCGTCGGCCATGTCGTGACGGCGTCGGAGGGTGACCCGGTCGACCACTTTGCCGCGATCGACGCGGGGGAGTTCCCGCTGCTGGCGAAGGCGGCGGCCGCCGTACCGGACCGGGATGCGGACACGCGTTTCACGTTCGCCCTCGACGCCCTGCTGAAAGGACTCGACGCGGGGCGGTAGTATGGGTGATATGCGAGTGAGCCTGCTCCTTAGTTAGCCGTACTGGCAGATCCAGGTCAGTACGGCGTCCCCTCCTGCGTGAGGGGCTTTTTCATGTCTGGGATGCCTTTCTGGCACATTTGGGCTCAACCATCACAGAAGAATGCGGGAGTAGGACCGTGAGCGAGCAGGTGGAAGACACTCCGATCGACCGGGGCGGCTACGACTTCACCGCCATGCAGGACAAGTGGCGGCCGGTCTGGGAGAAGCTCGACCCGTTCAAGGCCAAGGACGACGGCTCGGCCGAGCGGCGGTACGCGCTGACGATGTTCTCCTACCCGTCGGGCGACCTGCACATGGGCCACGGCGAGGTCTTCGCGCTGCACGACGTCCTGGCCCGGTACTGGTTCCAGCAGGGCTACGACGTCATGAACCCGATCGGCTGGGACTCCTTCGGGCTGCCCGCCGAGAACGCGGCGATCAAGCGCAACGAGCACCCGGCGACGTACACCTACGCCAACATCGAGACCCAGGCCGAGTCGATCCGGCGCTACGCGCTGAGCTTCGACTGGTCGCGCCGGCTGCACACGTCCGACCCGGAGTACTACAAGTGGACGCAGTGGCTGTTCCTGCAGTTCTTCGAGCGCGGGCTGGCCTACCGCAAGGCGTCGTTCGTCAACTGGTGCCCGCACGACCAGACCGTGCTGGCCAACGAGCAGGTCGTCCAGGGCCGCTGCGAGCGGTGCGGCCACGAGGTCACCAAGCGTGAGCTGACCCAGTGGTACTTCAAGACCACCGAGTACGCGCAGCGCCTGCTGGACGACATGGACCAGCTGCAGTGGCCCGAAGAGATCCTGCTGATGCAGCGGAACTGGATCGGCCGGTCCGAGGGTGCGTTCGCCTCGTTCCAGGTCGAGGGCCGCGACGAGCCGATCAAGGTGTTCACGACCCGCCCGGACACGCTGTTCGGGGCCACCTTCATGGTGGTCGCGCCGGACGCCAAGCTGGCCGAGGAGCTGGTGACGCCGGAGCAGCGGCCGGCCTTCGACGAGTACCTGAAGGCGGTCAAGGCCTCCACCGAGATCGAGCGGCTGAGCACCGAGCGCGAGAAGACCGGCGTCTTCCTGGGCTCGTACGCGATCAACCCGGTGACCGGCGAGCGGATCCAGATCTGGGCCGCCGACTACGTGCTGGCCGACTACGGCACCGGCGCGATCATGGCGGTGCCCGGTCAGGACAGCCGCGACTGGGAGTTCGCCGAGAAGTTCGGCCTGCCGATCGTCCGGACCGTGCAGCCCGAGGAGGGCTTCGACGGCAAGGCGTACACCGGTGAGGGCCCGGCGATCAACAGCAGCAACGCCGAGATCAGCCTGGACGGGCTGCCGATCGACGAGGCGAAGTCGAAGATCATCGACTGGCTGCAGGACAAGCAGCTGGGCGAGCGCACGATCAACTACCGGCTGCGCGACTGGCTGCTGAGCCGCCAGCGCTACTGGGGTGCGCCGATCCCGATCATCCACTGCCCGGCCTGCGGCGAGGTCGCCGTACCGGAGGACCAGCTGCCGGTCGAGCTGCCGGACCTGCGCGGCGCGGCGCTGCAGCCCAAGGGCATCTCGCCGCTGGCCTCGGTCCGCGAGTGGGTCGAGGTGGCCTGCCCGAAGTGCGGCGGCGCCGCCGAGCGGGACACCGACACGATGGACACGTTCGTCGACTCGTCGTGGTACTTCCTGCGCTACTGCTCGCCCGGGTACACCGAGGGCGCCTTCGATCGCGACGCGGTCAACCGGTGGATGCCGACGTACCAGTACGTCGGTGGCAAGGAGCACGCCGTACTGCACCTGCTGTACGCGCGGTTCTTCACCAAGGCGCTGCACGACATGGGCCTGCTGGACGCCACCGAGCCCTTCACCCGGCTGCTGAACCAGGGCCAGGTGATCAACGAGGGCAAGGCGATGAGCAAGTCGCTGGGCAACGGGGTGAACCTGGGTGACCAGCTGGACGAGTTCGGCGTCGACGCGATCCGGCTGACGATGGTCTTCGCCGGTCCGCCGGACGACGACATCGACTGGGCCGACCTGTCCCCGGGCGGTTCGCTGCGCTTCCTGCAGCGGGCCTGGCGGCTGAGCGGCTCGGTGGAAGCTCCGGTCGGGGCGGATCCGGCCGACGGCGACCTGGCACTGCGGAAGCTGACCCACAAGACCGTGGCCGACGCGAGCGAGCTGATCGACTCGTACCGGTTCAACGTGATGGTCGCCCGGGTGATGGAGCTGGTGAACGCCACCCGCAAGGCGATCGACTCCGGTCCGGGGGCCGCCGACCCGGCGGTCCGCGAGGCGGCCGAGACGGTGGCGATCCTGCTGAGCCTGGTCGCGCCGTACACGGCCGAGGACATGTGGGAGAACCTGGGCCACCAGCCGACCGTCGCCAAGGCGGGCTGGCCGAAGGTCGACCCGGCGCTGCTGGTCGAGGACTCGGTCACCTGCGTCGTCCAGATCGCCGGCAAGGTGAAGGAGCGGCTGGAGGTCGCCCCGGACATCAGCGACGCCGACCTGGAGAAGCTGGCGCTGGACTCGGAAGCGGTGCAGAAGGCGCTGGACGGCCGCGGGGTGCGCAAGGTGATCGTGCGCGCGCCGAAGCTGGTCAACATCGTCCCGGCCTGACACTCTGGCGGGCATGCGTTCCGAGCTGATCGATGTCCGGACCGGTTCCGGTGAGGTCGTCTTCGACCTCACCGGCCGGTGTGAGCAGTTCGTCGCGGCCGAGGCCCACCAGGCCCAGGGCGACGGACTGCTGCACGTGTTCGTCCCGCACGCGACGGCCGGGGTGGCGATCCTCGAGACCGGCGCCGGCAGCGACACCGACCTGCTGGCCGTGCTGGAGGAGCTGCTGCCGCGCGACTTCCGGTGGCAGCACCGGCACGGCACGCCCGGCCACGGGCGCGACCACGTGCTGCCGGCGCTGATCCCGCCGTACGCGTCGATCCCGGTGATCGGCGGCCGGATGATGCTGGGGACCTGGCAGTCGATCTGCCTGGTGGACACCAACGTGGACAATCCTTCACGGCAGGTCCGGCTTTCCTGGCTGCCCTCGTGAATTACTGACCGCCATTGTTTTGTAGCGGGTTTTTGCTGTCGTATCGCGATGTTGCCGGACGTGTTACCTCGGCGAAACACGTCTTCGCTTGAATATCCGCATGGCAGCCCTTGACTCGTTGCTCGACCTCGGCTCCGAGCTCCTCGTGCGCGCGACCAGGAACATCTGTGCCGGCAGCCTGCTCAACGCCGACCACGGCCGCGCCGCCACCGCGGCCCGCCTCTCGGACTGGACCGAGGTCCTTTCCCTGTACGCCGAAAAGAATGCCGAGGACGTCCGGGTCAGCGCCTGATCCCGAAATTGCCTGTTCGGGCAGTAATTCGCCGTTCGCTCTGCCTTCTCGGTCTTGCCGCCCCGGGCGTGCCCGCCGGCACCGCTCCGGTCACGTATCTTGTGCTGTGGCGGTGTGAGGCTCAGAAGGGGTGACGGGCTTTGACGGACGCGGATGGCCGGGCTGCGGGGCGGAGTGGTTTCGCCGATCTCCTGCTCGACTCCAGGGTCCGGGCGGGGTTCTCCCAGGAGGAGCTGGCCGAGGCGGCCGGGCTGAGTGTGCGCACGATCCGCGAGCTGGAGGCGGGCCGGGTGGCGCGCCCGCGCAAGGACTCGGTGCGGCTGCTGGCTTCGGCGCTGGGGCTTCAGGACACCGACAGCTTTCTCGCCGCCGCTGGGCACGGGACCGTCCGGCCGGTGATCGCCGTGGGTGCTCCGGCGCCGACCGGGATGCGCTGGCGGGGGACCAGGCCGATTCCGGACGGACTGGTCGGGCGCGACAAGGAGCTGGCCGAGCTGGCCGACCTGCTGCGGCAGAACCGTCTGGTCACGCTGGTCGGCCCGGGCGGGGTCGGCAAGACCGAGCTGGCGCTGGCCGCGGCCGATCGCTTCTCCGGGGTGGACACGACCGTGGTGGTCGTAGACCTGACGACGGTCCAGCGCGACGCCGCCGTACCGTCGGCGATTCTGGACGCGTTCGGTACGGCGCCCGGCACCTCCGACCTGGACGACGTGCTGTCCGGGCGGCAGCCGGGTGACCTGGTGATCGTGGAGGACAACGCCGAGCACGTGCTCGACGGAGTCGCCACGGTGGCGAACCGGATGGTCCGCAGCTTCCCGAGCATCGGCGTACTGGTCACCTCGCGGATCCCGCTCGGGCTGCCGGACGAGGTCGTGCGCCGGGTCGAGGTTCTGGGCGTACCGCGCAACGACCGCGACTTCGCGGAGATCGCGGCCAGTCCCGCGGTCGAGATGTTCGTACGCCGCGCCGCCCGCGTCCGGCCGGACTTCTCGCTGACGCCGGAGAACGCGGCGACCGTCGCGCGGCTCTGCCAGCGGCTGGACGGCCTGCCGCTCGCGCTGGAGCTGGCCGCGGCTCGGGCCGGGTCGCTGTCGGTGGAGACGATCCTGACCGCGCTGGACGACCGCTTCCGGCTGCTGTCCGGGCCGCGACGCTTCGGTGCGCCGCACCAGCGGACGCTGGCCGACACGATCGCTTGGAGCGTCGACGCGCTGTCCGACGCGGCGCGGCAACTGCTGTACCGGGCGTCGATGCTGGGGTCGCCGTTCACGCTGGACGCGGTGGTCGGCGTCTGCACCGGGCTGCCGATCGATCCGCTCGACGTACCGATGCTGCTGGCCGAGCTGGTGGACAAGTCGCTGCTGCAACCGGTGCTGGAGTTCGAGCAGCTGTACGGCGCGCGGTACAAGATGCTGGAGACGATCCGCGAGCACGCGTACGCCGGGCTGACGTCGCAGGGCACCGACCTGACCGAGTTCCGCGACCGGGCCGTCGCGTGGTGCGCGGAGTACGTGAAGGGGCTGGAGGGCGCCTGGTCGAGTCCGGACCGCGACCGGCGGTACCGGGCGGCCAACGCGAACTCGGCGACGTTCGAGGTGGCGCTGGAGCGCGCAGCCGAGCTGGGCCAGTGGGACACCGCCGCACGGATCGTGCTGGGCTTCCGGATCGCCTGGCAGTACCAGGCGAGCGTGGCGCAGAGCGGGATCCGCTGGGCCGTGGAGTGCGCCGAGAACGTGGTCGACAAGGAGGTCAGCGGGATGCTGCTGGCCATCGGCGGGCGACTGTCGAGCCTCACTGGCGACGTACGGGCTGCTCGGCGGCTGTACGGCGAGGCGCGGACGCTGATCGCACCGGAGTCGGAGATGGGCCTGGTGGCTCGTGGCGGCTGGGTGTCGTCCGGGTCGCTGCTGCTGGACACGGCCAGTTTGGCCGAGATCCCGACGCTGGTGGCCGACGCGCGGGCGCACGGGAACGTCCAGCGCTCCGCGACGGTCCAGGCGATCTGTGGACTGGCGCTGGGCCGGTGGGGTCGGTTGCCGGAGGCCAAGGAGCTGCTGCTGGCCTGGGAGGCCGCGCTGGTGAACCCGGGGGTCTACCCGGACGAGATCGCGTACATGGCGCTCAGCCGGGTCTCGCTCGAGCTGGGCGACCTCGTCGAGGCGCGGCGGTGGGCGGAGCTGGCCCGCGACAGCCAGGCCTCCGACGACCCGGAGCGGACGAAGGTCGCCGGGTGTCTGGCGATGGTCGAGTTCCACGAGGGGCGCTTCGACGAGGCACAGGCGTTGCTGGACGAGGCGGACGCGGACATCCGCGGGCATCGGGGGTACTTCGACTACCTGGTGATGCTGTACCGGAGCCGGCTGGCTCGGCGTACCGGTGATGTCGCCGCGGCCCGTGTCGCGATCCGCGATGCCGTCAGCCGGCTGCAGGTCGAGGGGCGCGTCGTCTACCTGCTGGACGTGTTGCCGGAGGCGGTCGCCGTACTGCACGCGGGTGGGCAGTCTGCCGCGGCCGACCTGCTCTGCGGGCAGCTGCTGGCCTGGCAGCGGACGATGGACCCGCCGATGCTGCCGACCGCCTGGGCCGTGCTGCAGGAGTCGTGCTCGAGTGCCTCGCAGGCGCCGGGCTGGCCTGAGCCGAACCCCGCGGAGTCCGTACGGCGGTTGGCGGACGACGTACTGCGGGCGCTTTCCTAAACGCTGGTCCGGCTCAACGAAGGACTAGCGAGGTGGCGGCCGACCCCTCCGCCGACTGCCACCTCGCCGAGAACTGACTCCCCCTGGTTGTCAGTTCGGTGCCTTACCGCGTCCCCCCGAAATCCCCCGCCGAAGAGCCCCCGGGGAGCTCCAGCGGCCGACCCCACCGATGTCCATCGGCTGTCCCGTGTCGGCCAGGCCCGCACTCGTCCCCTGTGTCGTGTGCATGGCCTCTGCTGGAACCCCACCCCGGGTCCGGTGCCCTGACAGCGCACGGCACCCGGTACTACGTAGGACAGACCCGCACGTCGCAGCACTCCGGAACCTCGCAGCAGCTGAACGGCGCCCCCACCGATCACTGCCTGACCTGCTCCGTGTCGCCTCCACCCGTCCCGTGGTCTCCCTGAGCCGGTCGGTGGTCCGCGGTTGCCTCATCACGGTCCACCTCTTGCTCGGACACCCGGTCCGGCCGTCGATCTCTGTCTGTGTGGAACCTGCCCTACACCGAATATCTTGGTCGGGACGGGCCACCGCGACGAGGCAGAAGAACCGGCAGTTCCCCGGCAGCTTCACTGCGGAAGCGTTTGGGGAAGGCGCTGGTCCTTGGTGAGTTTGGACTTGTCGAAGGCGTAGCCGACCATCCAGTGCGGCTGGAGCCGGCAGTAGACGATGTCGTCGGCCCAGGTGGTGGGGGAGCTGCCGTAGTGGGCGACGAGGTGGTCCTCGATCTCCTGGAAGTCCGGGTGGTCCGCGGTCAGGAACTCGACCTGGCCGTGGCTGAACACCCCGATCCGCTCGCCGTCGACGTACGACAGGCTGGCGGCCGGCCGCTTCCTCAGGTGCCTGGACTTCGCCGCCGAATCCGCCGTCGTGAACACCCACCGCGCGTGCAGGAAGTGCCCGTCGACCGCGCTGATCCGTGGCTCACCCTTGGCCGTGACGGTCGCGAGGTTGAGCGTGCACATGCCGGTCAGCGCCCGGGTCAGCTCCTCGGCGGTCAGGTTGCGCTCGTCGGTGACGATGTTGCGCAGGTGCTCGGTCGAACGCCCGTACGCGGCGTCCAGCAGCTCCTGCAGCTCGGTGATCTCCGCTGTGGTTTCCCTCATTCTGACCACTCTCGCACCACGCACCCACGAAAACCGTCCGGTAACCTCGCTGCATGTCAGCCCGCGTGCACGTCGTCACCGACTCCACGGCGGGCCTGTCTGCGCACGAGGTGCTCCGGCACCCGCTGACCGTCGTACCGCTGCAGGTGGTGATCGGCGGCGTTTCGTACGACGACGGCGGCACCAGCGCCGACGCGGTCGCGGAGGCGCTGAAGGCGTTCACCCCGGTTTCCACGAGTCGCCCGGCGCCCCAGTCGTTCGCCGACACGTACGCCGAGTGCGCGGCCGCCGGCGCCGAGTCCATCGTCTCGATCCACCTGTCCGGCGACATGTCCGGCACCGTCGAGGCCGCGATGATCGGCGCCAAGGAGTCCCCGGTCCCGGTCCGCGTGATCGACTCCCGCTCCCTCGGCATGGGCCTCGGCTTCCCCGTCCTGGCCGCTGCCGCCGCAGCCGCCGCCGGCGCCACCCAGCAGGAGGTCGAAGCCGCCGCCCGAGCACGTATGTCGGCGATCTCGTCGTACTTCTACGTGGACACCCTCGAGTACCTCCGCCGAGGCGGCCGCATCGGCCCCGCCCAAGCCCTGCTCGGCACTGCGCTGGCCGTGAAACCTCTGCTGACGATCAGCGCCGGCCGCATAGTGCCCCTGGAGAAGGTCCGCACCTCGTCCCGAGCCATCGCCCGCCTGGCCGACATAGCCGTCCAACGAGCCGGCACCGGCCCGGTCCAGCTGGCCGTCCACCACCTCGCCAACCTCGACAAAGCCCACACCCTCGCCGACGGCCTCGCTACCCGCCTCCCGCAGGCAGAGGAAATCGTCCTCCGCGAGGTAGGCGCCGTCATAGGAGCCCACGTAGGCCCCGGCATGCTCGCGGTGGTAGTAGCCCCGCTGTAGCGCCCGCGCTGTAGCAGCCTCGGTCGAGCTGACCGTCGAGTACACGAGCCCGGCCTGCCGCGCCGTAGGAGCCCCGCTGGAGCAGCCGCGCCGTACCTGCTGCCTGCCTCGGCCCTCCCTCCTTCTCTTTCCGGCCGCAGCGACCTCAACCCCCGCAACCTCCCCGGCCGCATTGCAGCCGACCCTGCGCCGGGTCGCCACCAACTGGGCGCCCTCTCTTACTTCTCTTCCGGCCGCAGCAACCTCAGCCCCCGCAACCTCCCCGGCCGCATCGCAACCGACCCTGCCGACCGCCGCTTCCGCATGCCCACCCGCGCCCGCTCGCCACCCTGCGCCCGCTCACCTCAGCGTGCCATCCTTCCGACCCACCCACTGAACGCCCTCTCGCGCTTACTTCTCTTCCGGCCGCAGCGACCCCAACCCCCGCAACCTCCCCGGCCGCATCGCAGCCCACCTCAAGTTCTCCACAGCCCAAAATCTCCACCCGCGAGAACGTGCTTTCGCTCGTACCTTCCTTGCGTGAAGCCACCACGCCGCTCTCCCGCGCCGGATCCGGCCGACCGCCAGGCTGCCCTGGACCGGTTGCGCGCCGCCTCCGCCCCGAGACCGGCCGACGAACGGGAGGACCAAGTGCGAGGCGGATGGATCCCTGACACCGTGCTGCCCGAACGCCTGCGCGGCACCCGCTGGACCGTGGCCCCACGCCACCTGATCGTCATCGCCCTGGTCCTCGTCGCAGGCCTGACCTGGGCCGGCTGCTCCGTCCTCCGCTCCCGCCCAGAACCCGTCCCCGAGCGCTCCACGGAAACCCCCGGCACCCCGGTCACCGCCCCAACCCCCACAACGACCAAACCACCAACCCCACAAACCACCCTCGTTGTCCACGTAGCCGGCAAGGTCCGCCGCCCCGGCCTCATCCACACCAAGTCCGGCAACCGAGTAGCCGACGCCCTGGAGGCAGCCGGCGGCGCCCTCCCCGGCACCGACCTGACCACCCTCAACCTCGCCCGCCCCCTCACCGACGGCGAACAAATCGTCGTCGGCACCCCCAACAACGTCCCACCCACCATCAGCTCATCCAGCCGCCCCACAACCCCGAGCACGACCGGCCCGATCGACCTCAACACCGCCACCATCGACCAACTCGACGACCTCCCCGGCGTAGGCCCGGTCCTCGCCCAACGCATCCTCGACTACCGCACCGAGCACGGCCGCTTCACCACCATCGACCAACTTCAGGAGGTCTCCGGCGTAGGCACCAAGAAGTACGAGGACCTGAAACCCCATGTCCGCATCTGACCCCCAAGAGCCCTCCACCCCCGACCCCGACGAAGAGCCCACTCTCGACGCCCGCCTCCTCCTCCCCGCCGCCGCGGGCTGGATCACCGCGATCCTCCTGATGCCTCAAGCCGGCATCGTCGCCGTCATCACCGCCGCCACCGCCACCGCTCTCACCTTGACCCTTCTCACCCTCGCCCTTCGCCGCCGCTCCCGACTCCTCTTCACCCTCGTCGCGATCACCGCCCTCTCCGCCGGCATGGCCGCGGCCTCAGCCCTCCAGATCCACCAACTGACCACCGGCCCACTCCCAGCCCTTGCCGCCGGCAACTCCACCGCCAAACTCCACCTCGAGATCACCAGCGACCCCGCCGTCCGCAGCAGCCCCGGCAACCGCCGACCGCCGTACGTCGTCCTGAAAGCCACCGCCGAACAGCTCACCGCGAAGGGATCCGCCACCCGCATCCGCACCAAGGTCCTCGTCATCGGCTCACCCGCCTGGCAGCACGTCCGGCTAGGCCAGCACGTCGAAACCACCGGCCGCCTGAGCCCGGTGGATCCCGGCTCCGACGTCGCCGCGATGCTCTCCGCCCGCTCAGAACCCACGATCCTCGACGACCCGGCCTGGTGGCTCCGCGCCGCCGAACAGGTCCGCGCCGGCCTCCGAGAATCAGTCGAGGACCAGCCCGACGACGTACGCGGCCTCGTCCCCGCCCTGGTCATGGGCGACGAATCAGCCCTCCCACCCGACCTCGTCACCGACTTCCAACTCACCGGCCTGACTCACCTGTCGGCGGTCTCCGGCACGAACCTCACTCTCCTGCTCGCCTTCGTCCTCCCACTCGCCAGGCTCCTCGGCGTCCGCGCCCGCGGCCTGACCGTCGTCGGCCTGCTGATCGTCGTCGCCTTCGTCATCCTCGCCCGCCCCCAACCAAGCGTCCTGCGCGCCGCCGCCATGGGCCTGGTCGCCCTCGCGGCCATGACCACCGGCGGCAGCAGACGCCGCGCAGTCCGCAGCCTGTCCGTCGCCGTCATTGCCCTGCTCCTGCTCGACACCTCACTCGCACGCTCGGCAGGCTTCGCCCTCTCCGTGCTGGCCACCGCCGGAATCGTGCTCCTCGGCCCCGGCTGGCGCGACGCCCTCGCCAACTGGATGCCACTCCGCCTGGCCGAAGCCATCTCCTGCCCACTAGCAGCCCAACTTGCCTGTACGCCGGTCGTCGCCTGGCTCTCGGGTCAGGTGTCCCTGGTCGCCGTCGCCGCCAACCTGCTCGCGGGTCCCGCGGTCGGCCCAGCCACCATCCTCGGGTTCGGCGCCGCCGGAATCGCCTTGCTGAGTTCGGATCTGGCCCGCCTGGCCGGTTGGCTCGCAAGTTGGCCGGCCCGGTGGATCATCCTGGTCGCCGAGACCGGCGCAGATCTCCCAGGCGCCGTCAGTCCCTGGCCCGCGACGGTCGTGGGTGTCACGATCCTGACCCTGCTCTGCGTTGCACTGACCTTCGGCCTGCACCGAGTCCTCGCGCGTCCGGTGGCTGTCCTGCTCTGCCTGGCGATCCTCGTGTTCGTCGTACTGCGTCCCACTCCGCGTCTGGGTTGGCCGCCGGCCAACTGGGTTCTCGTCGCGTGCGCTGTCGGCCAGGGCGACGGCTTGGTCCTGCGCGCCGGCCCAAACTCCGCCGTGGTGGTCGACACCGGCCCCGACCCGACTCCCATGGACCGCTGCCTCCAAGACCTCGACATCACCCACATCCCCGTCCTGGTGCTCACCCACTTCCACGCCGACCACGCCGGCGGTCTCGCCGGTGCGCTCAACGATCGCCAGGTCGACGAGCTAGAGGTGACGCCGTACTTCTCCCCACCCGCCGAACACCGCCGAGTCCAAGCCCTCGCGGCAACCCACCAGATCCCCGTCCGCCCGGTCACCTACCTCGAACGCCGAACCGTCGGCGCCCTCACCTGGACGACGCTCTGGCCGGCCCAGGTCCCGTCCCTGCCCGGCAACCCGTCGACCACCAGCGACAACGAGAGCTCGCCCGAGAACAACGCCAGCATCGTCATGCTCGTCGAGACCGCCGGCCTGCGCATCTTGCTCACCGGCGACCTCGAACCCGAAGCCCAGCGAGCCGTCCTGGCCGCTCACCCCGACCTCCGCGCCGACATCCTCAAGGTCCCGCACCACGGTTCAGCCCGCCAAGACCCGGCCTTCTTCGCCCAGACCGGCCCCCGCCTGGCCGTCATCTCCGTCGGCCTGGCCAACGACTACGGCCACCCAGCCCCACGAACGCTGGACCTCCTCACCCGAACCGGCACGACCATCCGCCGTACCGACACCGCCGGAGCAGTCGCCGTCACCACCGACAACGGTTCCCTGGCCACCGCCACCCAAGGCAGGCAGCCATGACCAACACCCCGCACCACTCACGAATCCCAGCTCACCGTGTCCGGGAGCTCATCGTGCCCCGCAGCCCAGCGTGTCCGGCCGCGCAGTCAGGACCTCGTCGACCGGCCCTGTCCGTACGTCCTCATCAGATCCCGCGCGGCCAAAACCAGCGACGCCGGTGCCCCTGGCCGGCTGCCGGGCTCGTCGGCCTCGGCGGCACCAAGCGGCGGCACGTGCGCCGGCACCGGTCGGCTTCCGCTGCCGCTCAGCACCCAGACCACCCGTTCGACACCGTCCTGCAGTTCCCCCACGTCCACTAGCGCACGTTCGGCTTCCGCTGCCGCTCAGCACTCAGGCCACCCGTTCGACACCGTGCTGCGGTTCGCGCCACGTCCATCAGCGCACGTTCGGCGTCAAGCGCCTGCACCATCCCGCCATTTCCTTTCTCTCCGGGCCGCAGCGACGCCATCCCCGGCAGCGGCCCTGCCCACACCTGGAAAGGCGCTTGGTCGATCTACTCGACCTGAGCGACCGGGTGGCGGAAGGCCCACCCGGACCAACCGTCGTGATCTCCGGGCTGAAGCGGGGCTTGTCGGTGGGCCGTGGGATGCTGTGCGGGTTATGGCAGCTCGGAAAAGTGGTGCGCCCAAGCTCGGTGACGTGTTGCTCGTCACCGGCTCGGAAACGTTCTTGGCGGATCGCGCGGTGCGGTCGGCCATCGCGGCGGTGTCCAAGGGCAAGACCGACGTCGAGGTCACCGATGTCGGCGCCGGCGAGCTCGATGTCGGGGTGTTCGCCGAGCTGACCGGCCCGTCGTTGTTCGCGACGGAACGCGTCCTCGTACTACGCATGCTGGAGAACCTGCCGGCCGAGATGGTCACCTACTTACTGGACTACGCCGGGGCACCGGCGGACGACGTACTGGTCGTCCTCGTGCACTCAGGCGGCCAGAAGGGCAAGGGCGTCCTCGACAAGCTGCGCAAGGCCTCGGTCAACGAGGTCGTCGCGACGGCGCCGAAGACCTGGGAGCTGCCGCAGTTCGTGGTGGGGGAGATCCGCCTGCACGGTGGTTCGATCGACGACCACGCCGCGGCCGCGCTGGTGGACGCCGTCGGGCACGACCTCCGGGCGTTGTCGGGCGCGTGCTCTCAGCTGGTATCGGACTCAGACGGCCGCTCGATCTCGACCGACCTGATCAGCCAGTACTTCGGCGGCCGCGCCGAGGTCACGAGCTTCGCAGTAGCCGACGCAGCAATCGCCGGCCGCACCGAGCCGGCGCTGGAACAGTTGCGCTGGGCCCTCGACTGCGGCGTCGCAGCAGTCCTGGTCACCAGCGCAATGGCCGGCGGACTCCGAGGCCTGGCGAAGTTCTCGAGCGCACCCCCCGGCCTCCGCGAAGCAGACCTGGCCCGCGAGGTCGGCGTACCCCCGTGGAAGCTGAAGTCCCTCCGCCAACAGTCCCGCGGCTGGACCCCCGGCGGCCTCGCCACCGCGATCAAAGCAGTAGCCCAGGCCGACGCCGACGTCAAAGGCGCCTCCGGCGACGCCGGCTACGCCCTCGAACGCATGGTCATCACCGTAAGCCGAGCCCACGGCCGCCGCTGACCCCACGCTCCAAGCCAGCCAGGCGTTGTGCGTAGAAGGCCCGTCACGCCAGGCACCTGCAGGGACTACAGGCGCTCCTCGAGCGTGCTGAGCTAGGCGCCGTCGAGCTACCCCGGCGCCGACGGCGGCGCCTTCGATGCAACCCGCGCGTCGCCGCTGACCGCGCGCTCTCAGGCCGAGCAGCCGTGGGGGCGTAGCCGCTGCCATCACGCTGCGCGCCTGCGACAGCGCCTTCGGCGGTCACCCGCTCGTCGCCGCTCGCCGCACGCCCTCGGGCCGAGCAGCGTTGGGGCGTACCTGGTGTCACCACGCCGGGCGCCTAGGGGGAGCGGTACGGGTCGGCGTACGCCACGCGGTCGCTCTGCACCCGGCCCGCAGTTGCGCGACGCTGCTCCCCGCCATCGACGACTCTGGCGAGGGCAGCGCCTTCGGCGACTCGCTCGTTGCTCTGACGCCACGCTCTCGTGCCGCGGAGCCGTTGGAGCGTCGTTGACGCCACCACGCTGGGCGGCTGCAGGAGCGGTATAGGTCCGTGCACTTGCGCGATCGCTGTAGCCGGCCAGCAGCCGAGCGATGCTGCTCGCTGCCGTCGGTGATGCCCGCGAGCCCATCGACGAGCAGGCCGCCAAGCACCCACCATCTCGACCGCGCTTGCCTGCCGGAGCAACCCGTTCGCACCCCGCACACCTGCCCACTCGACCTGCCCGCATACCTTCCCACTCGACCGCGCCTGCCCGAGCGACCCACTCATGCGACCGTGTCTGCCCGGGCAAGCCACTCACTCGACCGCGCGCCCGCACAGCCGCCGACTCGACCGCGTGCCCTTGCATTCGCCCGTATGCCTGCTGACTCAACCGCGTGTGGCTGCTCGAGGAACCGACCACTCGGCTGCGCGCTCGTACACCCGCCGCAGACCCACCGACAGGACCGCCTACTTGGGCAGCAGGTGCTGGGTCTGCTCGTGTTGAACCGCTGAGCAGGCCGAGGATCGCCATCAGCAGCACACCCTGGGCGGCGCCGAAGTAGCCGCCGAGCGGCGCCAGCAGGTCATGCCTACCTGACCGTGTGCGTTGAACGCGCCGCCGCGGCGGGCTGGTCCGGCTGCGCCTCGACGGGTCGTCGGCTCTGGTGGAGCGAGCTAGCGGTTGTGGCCGCGCTGTTGGGGATGCCGAGGTCGTTTGGTTTTACGGGGGCTCGCTGGGGTGGACGTTAGGTTGGGCGGGTGGCGACTTATGGGGAACTGCCCGCGGAGTTGGAGACCGAGCGGTTGCGGTTGCGGCGGTGGGTGGCGGCGGATGCTGAGGAGTACCGGGGGTTGTGGCTGGAGCGGGATCCTCGGGCGTTGCGGCGGGTTGATGCTGAGGGGCGGCCGACACTCGAGGAGATGCGGGGGTGGCTGGTCGAGAATCCGTTGGCGGCGGCGCCTGGGTTGGGGTTGCTGGTGATCGAGCGGCGGGACACGGGGGAGTTCATCGGGTACTGCGGGTTGACCGTGGGGCAGGCGTCGTTCGACGAGCCTGAGATCGCGTACGAACTGGCGCGGCGGGCGCACGGGTACGGGTATGCGACGGAGGCGGCGCGGGTGGTCGTCGAGGCTGCTGCTCGGACGGGGCGGCGGCGGTTGTGGGCGACCGTGCGGGAGTGGAACGCTGAGTCGTTCCGGGTGCTGGAGAAGCTGGGGTTCTCCCGGAGCGGTCGGTGACCGCGGATGCCGAGCGTGGGGACTCGATCTGGATGACCCGCGAGCTCGAGCCGGTCTGAGGGCGCAGGCCGGCGGCGGTCGGGAACATGCAGAAGGCGCCGACGATGAACGCAGGGTCGGCCGGACTAGGCGGCGCGGCGGTGATCATGTTGTCGGCGACGCCGAGTGACGGGCGGCCGCCTCGCGATGAAGGGCCGGCTGAGCCGCGGATCGAGCTGCAGGCGTCCTGTTCCGGGGCGCCGTCAGGCCGGTTTCGGGTACGCAAAAACGATCGGCCCGGTCCACTGGGTGGAGGGCCGATCGTCGGGTGCGATCAGAGGGAAGCGGCCTTCTTGAAGATGGACGACTTCCGGTTGGCGGCCTGGTTGGCGTGGATGACGCCCTTGCTGGCGGCCTTGTCGAGCAGGCGGCCAGCAACCTGGGCCTGCTCCTGGGCCTTCGCGGAGTCGCCGGCCTCGGCGGCCTCGCGGAAGCGGCGAACTGCCGTCTTGAGGGTCGACTTCACAGACTTGTTGCGAAGCCGCGCAGCCTCGTTCTGGCGGTTGCGCTTGATCTGGGACTTGATGTTCGCCACGGAGCAGAGCCTCGATCAGGAGTTTGCGGTCAGTACAGGAAAGGTGGCGGGTGCAGGGCGGTAAACCGACGCACACACGCGAAGAGACAGATTAGCAACAACTTGGGAGGTCCTCCAAACTGAGTGGCTCCCTGTGGCGAAGCCCGATGGAGGGCGGAGGAGAAGTCCCCGGGAGCAGCAGAGCAGAAGACTCGTCACAAGAGGGCGGGAAAGCTCGCGGTACGACGGGAAAAGCAGGCACTGAACCTGTGACACGGCGTGGACCGAGCGTGACATCGGGGTGGCCCACCGGCATACTCAGGGCCCTCGTGGCGCCGTTGGGGACGGCGGCCACCTCGGCGTCGCAGCAGCAAGCCGAGAGCAGCGCGCCGGCCAGGGAGCCGACCGCGACCGACCAGCCAGCTCCGTCCAGCTCTGGAGGAACTCCGTGCCAGCTTCCGCCCGCAGGCGTCTGACGGTGCTCACCGTCGCCGCCGTGAGCGCGACCGCCTTGGTCGCCACCGCCGTGAACCACGCGACGGCGTCCACCCCCACCGCGACGCAGGTCGAGCCGCAGGTCAAGGAGTCCGAGACGGGGGCGTACATCGTCCAGCTCGACGACTCGCCGGTCGCCGAGTACGACGGGGACATCGCCGGCCTGGCCGCGACCCGGGTGCTGCCGGGTGGCAAGCTGCTGCGCGAGGCGACCCAGGTGGTCAGCTACGTCCAGCACCTCGCCAACGAGCGGACCCAGGTGCTCGACCAGGTGCCGGGTGTGCGGAAGCTGTACGACTACGACTACACGTACGCCGGGTTCTCGGCGCGGATGTCGCACGACGACGCGGTGAAGCTGGCCAGGACGTCCGGTGTGAAGAGCGTCGAGCCGAGCGAGATGCAGCACGAGGACACCGTCGACACCCCGCGGTACCTCGGCCTGTCCGGCAAGGGCGGCGCCTGGCAGCAGGCCGGCGGTGTCGACAAGGCCGGCGACGGCGTGATCGTCGGCGTGATCGACTCCGGGTTCACCCCGGAGCGGCCGAGCTTCGCGCCGATCAGGACCACCAAGGCGTCCGACGCGCTGGTCAAGAAGAAGTGGAAGGGCACCTGCCAGGTCGGCACGGAGGCTCCGGTGACCTGCAACAACAAGGTGATCGGTGCTCGGTACTTCGACGCCGGCATCGGCGACCGCCCGATCGCGGAGGAGTACCGCTCGCCCCGGGACTACGGCGGCCACGGCACCCACACGGCCAGTACGGCGGTCGGCAACTACGGCGTCGACATGAAGGTGCTCGGCCGGGACTACGGCAAGGGTTCCGGCATCGCCCCGCACGCGCGGCTGGCGATCTACAAGGTGCTCTGGACCGTCGACGCGGCCGGTGGCGGCAGCGGGACCGACGCCGACATCGTGGCCGGGATCGACGCGGCGGTCGCCGACGGGGTCGACGTGATCAACTACTCGATCTCCGGCTCGGGCTCGACGTTCGTCAACGCGACCGGCCTGGCGTTCCTGCGGGCCGCGAAGGCCGGCGTCTTCGTCTCGACCAGCGCGGGCAACACCGGCCCCGGCGTCAGCACGGTCGGCAAGAACTACCCGTGGGTGACGACCGTTGCCAACGGCACCCATGACCGCGAGGTCCAGACCACGGTCACCCTCGGCAACGGCAAGTCCTACACCGGCGCGGGCATCGCCAACGGTACGCCGCAGTCGCCGCTCGTCCTGGCCAAGGACGCGGGCCTGGCCGGTGCGAACCAGACCAACCTCGTGCTCTGCATGCCCGGCACGCTCGACCCGGCGAAGGCGGCCGGCAAGATCGTCGTCTGCGACCGCGGTGTCAACGACCGCGTCGACAAGAGCCGCCAGGTGAAGGCCGCGGGCGGTGTCGGCATGGTCCTGGTCAACCCGACCGCGAACACGCTCGACTCCGACCTGCACTCGGTCCCGACCGTCCACCTCGACAACGTCGCCGGCCCCGAGGTCAAGGCGTACGCCGCGACCGCGAACCCGACCGCCACGATCGCGGCCGCGAAGACCGTCCGCGTGAACGCGCCGAAGGTGGCCAGCTCGTCCAGCCGCGGCCCGTCCCTGGCCGGCAACGGCGACCTCCTCAAGCCGGACGTGATGGCGCCCGGCACCAACGTGCTCGCCGCGACCACGCCGTTCGCGGCCGCCGGTGGCGAGTACGCGTTCATGAGCGGTACCTCGATGGCCGCGCCGCACATCGCCGGCGCCGCCGCCGTCCTGAAGGGCCGGTACCCGACCTGGTCGCCGATGGCGATCAAGTCCGCGCTGCTGACCACCGCCACCTCGGTCAACACCGAGGGCGGCGCGATCCAGAACGACGCGGGCTCGCCGGGCAACCCGTTCGGCTACGGCGCCGGACTGATGCAGCCGAAGAACGCGATGGACCCGGGCCTGGTCTACGACTCGTCGTACGACGACTGGGCGCGGTTCGTCTGCGGGTCCGGGCAGGTCGGCGCTACGCACGAGCTGTGCGCCAAGGGCAAGATCGACCCGAGCGACCTGAACTACCCGACGATCGCGATCGGCGACCTGGCCGGCAAACAGACGGTCAAGCGGACCGTGAAGAACGTCGGCAAGCTGCCCGAGGTCTACTTCCCGAAGGTCGAGGGCCTGACCGGCTTCAAGGTCACCGTGACGCCGAAGCTCCTGGTCCTGCTGCCGGGCGCGAGCGCGTCGTATCGGGTGACCTTCGAGCACAACGGCGCTCCGCTGGAGCAGTACTCGTTCGGCAAGCTCAACCTGCGGTCCGCGCGGCACGTGGTCAGCAGCACGCTGGCGATCCGGCCGCTGACCGTCAAGGCGCCGGTCCAGGTCAACGGCACCGGCACGAGCGGGTCCGTCCCGGTCCCGCTCACTTCCGGGTACGCCGGGACGCTGCAGACCTCCGCGGTCGGCCTGGCCGCGGCGGGAGTCAACGACGCCGCGCTGAAGAACCCGGGCGGAGTCTCGTTCCCGACGACGAACCCGGCGGCCAACGAGCACGTCGCCAAGTTCACCGTGAACGTGCCGGCCGGGACGAAGTACGCCCGGTTCTCCACCTTCGACGCGGACTATCCGGCAGGCACCGACCTGGATGTGTTCGTCTACAAGGCCGGTACGACGGCAGTGCTCGGCAGCAGCACCGGCGGCTCGGCCGAGGAAGAGGTGAACCTGCCTGCGCCGGCCGGCGGTTCGTACGACGTGTACGTCGACCTGTTCGCCGGTGCCGACAAGCAGAGCGTCAAGCTGAACCACTGGGAGCTCCAGACCCCGGCGGGCAACCTCACGGCGACTCCTGCCAGCCAGTCGGTCCAGGTGGCCGGCCAAGCGAGCGTCACCGCCGCCTGGTCCGGCCTGACCGCTGGTACGCGGTACCTGGGTCTGCTGACCTACTCCGACGGAGCCGCCGGCTCCGGCTCGACGGTGGTCCGCGTCGACGCCTAGGGCTGACCGAGCCTGACCCAGGTGTCTGCGGGAGCTGTGTACACGGCCTCGCAGGCACCTCTGGTCACGTCACAGCGGTAGAAGACCTCCTGAACAGAGCCGAGGTGCCCGGCCGGCTTTCCGTCGAGCGTCGCCAACAGATGGGTCGCGTCCTCGAACACAGGCGGACCCACCAGGGCCCCGGCCGGCAGCGCGAGCTTCGTCGTCCGGCCGCCGGTGACGGCGACCCGGTGGTCGAGGTTGACGATCGTGGCGCCGTCCGGGGAGAAGCCGGCGTACCGCCGCTCGGTGGCCGGAGCACAGTACTCGGCGTCGACAGCCAGTTGACCGTCACGCGCCGTCCCGGCCCTCAGACAGGTGGTCGAGCCCTTCTGGGTGACCGCCATGACGCGGTCGCTCGCGGTTCCGACGAAGAGGTTGGCGGCGTAGTCGTCGACCTGGAGTTGCGTGAACTGGTCGGTGCCGGGCTTCCAGAGGACGGGCGGCACCTTGCTGGAGTACTCCTCGATCAGCCAGACGCCGTCGCTGTTCCAGCCCCGCGGAGTGATCGATCCGTACGGCACCACCAGGCTGTTCACCTCGTTGCCGGTCGCGATGTCGAGCGTGACCAACCGCGTCCTTCCTCCTCCGGCCGAAGTCGCTGTGACGACTTGCCGGTGGTCGGGCGACACCTCGAACCCGCGAGCTTCGCCAGGTCCGAACGGCGTCAGGTCTCCCGTCGGCCGGAGGAGCCCGAGCCGGTAGG
Organism: Kribbella lupini; assembly: GCF_039529595.1. Lineage (NCBI taxonomy): Bacteria > Bacillati > Actinomycetota > Actinomycetes > Propionibacteriales > Kribbellaceae > Kribbella > Kribbella lupini. The sequence goes on from NZ_BAAANC010000001.1 coordinate 220,252, forward strand.
TGCGCGACTCCTTGTCCTGGTGCAGGATCACCCAGCCGCCGTCGACGCGCGCGCTGTCGCGGAAGCTCGTCATGGTGTCGTCCAGCGGTAGGGTCACGTCGCCGTCGTGCAGGGTCACCGGGTTCGCCATCACGGCGTACGGGACCCTGAGGCCGGGCTTGGCTGCCGGCTCCACCGCTGGTGGTTCGGCGGTCAGCTTCGACACGACCGGTACGGCGACGACCGCGGCGATCGTCGCGGCAGCGGCCAGCACGGGCCAGATGCGGCGGCGGGCGACCGGCTCGTCGAGCCCGGGCGGTTCGGCGTCGTCGGGGACCGTGGCGGCCTTGGTCTGCAGGTAGTCGCGCAGGCGCGTCTCGGTGTCGGTCATCAGGCGTCCTTCAGGTGCTGGGTCAGGAGGGCGAGGCCGCGGGACGCGGTGGCGCGGGCGGTGGACTCGCTGATCCCGAGGGTCTGGGCGATCTCGGCGTGCGGGAGATCGAGGTAGTAGCGCAGGACGAGGACCTCGCGGGCCCTCGCCGGCAGCTTGCGCAGCGCTCGTTGGACCTCTCGGCGTTCCTCGTCGAGCACCACCTCGTGCTCGGCGGAGGCGCCGGGTCTGTCGAGCGGCGGAATGTAGAGCCGGGCGACGCGGCGTCGGCGGAGGGTGGAGCGGCTGCGGTTGAGCACCGTCGTCCGGAGGTAGCCGAGCGCCTTCGCGGCGTCGTCGAGCGGCCAGCGCCGGTACAGCTCGGCGAAAGCCTCCTGGACCAGGTCCTCGGCCGACTGGCGGTCGTCGACCATCAGCACCGCCAGCCGGACCAGCCCGACCCAGTGCTCCCGGCACAGCCGGGTCACAGCGGCCGGTGCGTCGTCTGGCACCGGTACGGCGGCGCCGATGCTCACCATTGGATTCGTCACACCCCTCTAGACGCCCGGCGAGCCAGAACGCTGCATCAGGGGGTCAGGCGTTCGCGCAGCCAGTCGAAGTGCACCTGGGCGGTGGCGTACTGCCAGGCGCGCATGGTCGGGATGCTCGGCTGGGGCGGCTGCGTGCTGCCCCACAGGTAGCCGGCGCAGAGTCCGGCGATCAGGCCGTTCACCCCCGGCTCGTCCGGGAGGTCCGGCAGGTCGACCGACTCGTACATGTCGCCGCACAGGATGACCGTGTCCGTCCAGACCGGTGCGATCGAGGCGTGGGCCCAGTCGACGAAGACGACCCGGTCCTCGGTGAGCAGGAGGTTGTCGGCCCGCAGGTCCCAGTGCGCCAGCGCACTGCCCTTCGACAGCTCGTCCAGCCCGGTCTGGGCCAGCTCGGCGAGCTCCTGCTCGCGCCCGGCCGCCCAGTCCGGTACGGCGACGCCGTCGGCGATCACCTTCTCCCACCGGCTCAGGAAGGCCCGACTGCGCTCGGCCGCGACTGGCGCCTCGGCCCAGGGCGCTGGGTCCAGCGACTCGGACAGCTCGGCCAGTGCGTCGAGCACCCGGGAGGCGTCGTGCTGGTGCCAGGGATGCGGCGGCACGTACCCGGAGATGTCCTCCAGCAGGATCCCGACCCAGTCGCCGTCGTCGTACACGCCGTACAGGCCGGGGGTCTGTGGCAGCGGGCCGATCGCCTGCATGGCGGTGATCTCGTTGCGGATCAAGTCGGGCGTGCCTGGGTTCAGCTCGGGCCCGACCGCCTTGACGAAGGCACGCCTGCCCGATGCCGTCACCAGCCGTGCCGCCACGCCGGGCGAGAACCCGCCCAGCTGCGTGGAGGCCGAGACGACCGAGGCGCCGAGTGAGCGCTCGACCCACGCGCGCACCCGGGCAGGAGCCTGTTCGTAGGCCAAGCGGGTCCCCAGTGCGTGCGCCATGCCTACTGAGGGTAGATGGTCGGTCCGCGTACGGGCGGCCGGTTTTCCACCGGCCGGACAGCGGCCCGGCCGGTGGCTCTGCCGAAGGAAGGGGTCAGGGGCGGCCGAGGTCAGGCCCGACCGGGGCGGTCTGCCGCGGACCGTCCTTGACGCGCTCGCACGCTCCGCTGACGACGTCGCACCTCAACATCACCTCGCGGGTGGACCCCATTCCCATCTGGCCCAGCAGGTGAGTGTCGTCCTCCCAAACGCCGAGGTAGTCCGCGCGGAACACCCGCGGCGACAGCTTCAGGCGCGTCTTGGCCCCGGTGTCCACGACCACTCCTTCGACCGCGTCCCCGTCGGCCACCAGCAGTTTCCCGTCCGGTGAGAGGGCGCCGCCGCTGCTGCCGCACTGCTCCCGCACGGTCTTCAGCCGAGTGCCGTCCAGCTCGGCCACCCGCACGCACGGCGCAGGACCGTCCTCGTCGGCCTGTGCCGGATCGCTGAGCAGGATCCGATCCGTCGTCCGGTACGCCGTCAGCCGGCGTCCCTCGGTGTCCACCGGTTCGGGCTCCGAGCCCGGCCTCCAGACGCGTGTCTGCGAGCGTTCGCCGCGAGGCATGAACCAGATCCCGTCCCCGTTCCAGCCGAGGACCTCGGTCTCCGAGTCGGTCGGCCAGGACGCGGTCTCCTTGCCGTTCGCAACGTTCCGGACGGTGACCCGGGCCTGGTCGTCCCCGGTCGGGGTGACGAAGGCGACCTGCGACCGGTCCGGTGACAGGCCCACCCCTTCGCCGGTGATCCCGCCGAACGAGCTGAACGCGCCGGAGGTGTCGAGCCGCCCGATCGCGAGCTCGCCGCCCGGGCCGTAGCCCAGCCGGCCGACGATCCAACCGCAGTCCACGCGGCCGAAACCGAAGTAGTTGTAGCCGCGCTCGAGTGGGGTCCGGACACCGTTGTCCTGGATGTAGCCGCCGGAACCTTCACGATTCGGCGCCATCTTGAACGGGACCCGCGGTGCTGCTCCGAACGGCAGCTTGTCCAGTTCCGGGGTCGCCGGCTTCGCCCCATTCTGCCGTGGGTAGGCCAACGGCTCGACGGCCGCCGGCGTCGCGCAAACCCCCGTGGCGACCTGGCCGCGGTTGTCGGTGCGCGAGATCGCCACCGGTACGACGACCGCCGCGAGCACGGCGGCCACCGCGAGCGCGATCACGAGCACCGGCCGCGGGCGGCGTACGGAAGTACGCCGTACAGGAGGAGGCGGTACGGCGTCGCTCGGGACGGTCCGGGCCGCGGCGTCGAGGGCGTCGGTCAGACGCTGGTCGAGATTCATCGGTCCTCCTTCAGCTTCGCGCGCAGGGACTTCAGCGCCCGGGAGGCGGTCGAGCGGACCGAGACCTCGGTGATGCCGAGGGTCTCGGCGATCGCGGCGTCGGACAGGTGCAGGTAGAACCGCATCACCAGCACCTCGCGCCGCCGGGCCGGAAGGGTCGCCAGCGCGGCCAGAACCTCGCGCCGGTCCTCGCCGAGCATCGCCTGGCTCTCGGCGGACCAGACCGGCGGATCGACGGGCTGCCGGTGCAGTACGGCGAGCTTGCGGCGGCGCAGGACCGAGCGGCTGGTGTTCAGCACGGCCGAGCGCAGGTACGCCTCGACCCGGGTGCCGTCCTCGATCTTGTCCCAGCGCCGGTAGACGGCCGTGAAGGACTCCTGGACGGCGTCCTCGGCGGAGGCGCGGTCGCCCAGCATCAGCAGCGCCAGCCGCACCATCCCGGCCCACTGTTCCTGGTACAGCCTGGTGATCGCGGCCTCACGCTCCGCGACCGGCGGTGGGTGAGCCTGGGACCGGCGCAGGCTCAGCATCATGTTCGTCACGGTAGAGAGACACCGGTCCAGGCCGTTTGTTGCACCGGCCGCACGCTTCGATGCGGAAAGGGCTGGCGTGTCGTGGGAAGATGGAGCAGTTGTCCTGTCTCCACCCTCAGACGAACTGGATCCCTCCGTGCCCGTTGGACCCACGACCGTTCCGCAGCCGGGTCGCACCGACCCGTCGCTGATCCGGAACTTCTGCATCATCGCCCACATCGACCACGGCAAGTCGACGCTGGCCGACCGGATGCTGCAGATCACCGGGGTGGTCGACGACCGCTCGATGCGGGCCCAGTACCTGGACCGGATGGACATCGAGCGCGAGCGCGGCATCACGATCAAGTCGCAGGCGGTCCGGCTGCCGTTCACACCGAAGCCGGACACCCCGGGCGGCCTGCTCGCGCCGGACGGTACGACGTACATCCTGAACATGATCGACACCCCCGGCCACGTCGACTTCACCTACGAGGTGTCGCGGTCGCTGGAGGCGTGCGAGGGCGCGATCCTGCTGGTCGACGCCGCGCAGGGCATCGAGGCGCAGACGCTGGCCAACCTCTACCTCGCGCTGAACGCGGACCTGCACATCGTCCCGGTGCTGAACAAGATCGACCTGCCCGGCGCGATGCCGGAGAAGTACGCCGCCGAGCTGGCGCACATCATCGGCTGCAAGGAGTCCGACGTCCTGCGGGTCTCGGCCAAGACCGGTGAAGGCGTCGAGGACCTGCTCAGCGAGATCGTCGCGCAGGTCGAGCCGCCCAAGGGCGTCAAGGACGCACCGCCGCGGGCGCTGATCTTCGACTCCGTGTACGACACCTACCGCGGCGTGGTCACCTACGTCCGGGTGGTCGACGGCGAGCTGACGCACCGCGACAAGATCAAGATGATGTCCACCGGCGCGGTGCACGAGATGCTCGAGGTCGGGGTCATCTCGCCCGAGCCGATGAAGTCGCCGAGCATCGGCGTCGGCGAGGTCGGCTACCTGATCACCGGCGTGAAGGACGTCCGCCAGTCCCGCGTCGGTGACACCGTCACCTCGTCGGTCCGCGGCGCGACCGAGGCCCTCGGCGGGTACAAGCACCCCCAGCCGATGGTCTACTCCGGGCTCTTCCCGATCGACGGCGACGACTACCCGACGCTGCGCGACGCGCTCGAGCGCCTGCAGCTGAACGACGCGGCCCTGCAGTACGAGCCGGAGAGCTCGGGCGCGCTCGGCTTCGGCTTCCGCTGCGGCTTCCTCGGCCTGCTGCACATGGAGATCGTCCGCGAGCGGCTCGAGCGCGAGTTCGACCTGGACCTGATCTCGACCGCGCCGAACGTGGTCTACCGGGTCGAGATGGAGGACGGCAAGGAGCACGTCGTCACCAACCCGAGCGAGTTCCCCGAGGGCAAGATCGCCGACATCTACGAGCCGGTGGTCCGGGCCACGATCCTCAGCCCGAAGGACTACATCGGCACGATCATGGACCTGTGCCAGACCAAGCGGGGCAACCTGCTCGGCATGGAGTACCTGTCCGAGGACCGCGTCGAGCTGCGCTACACGCTGCCGCTGGCCGAGATCGTCTTCGACTTCTTCGACCAGCTGAAGTCGAAGACCAAGGGCTACGCCTCGCTCGACTACGAGCCGACCGGCGAGCAGTCCGCGGCGCTGGTCAAGGTCGACATCCTGCTGCAGGGCGAGACCGTCGACGCGTTCTCCGCGATCGTGCACCGCGACAACGCCTACGCGTACGGCGTCTCGCTGGCCGGCAAGCTCAAGGAGCTGATCCCGCGCCAGCAGTTCGAGGTGCCGATCCAGGCCGCGATCGGGTCCCGGATCATCGCCCGGGAGTCGATCCGGGCGATCCGCAAGGACGTGCTCGCCAAGTGCTACGGCGGTGACATCACCCGCAAGCGCAAGCTGCTGGAGAAGCAGAAGGAAGGCAAGAAGCGGATGAAGATGGTCGGACGGGTCGAGGTCCCGCAGGAGGCCTTCATCGCCGCGCTGAAGACCAACGAGCCCGCCGAGAAGGCCAAGAAGTAGGTGCCGGCGTTCGAGATCCCGGCCGGGTTCCTGGTGGTCGGGTCGCGCGGGCCGGACTGGCGCGCGTACCTCGATCGCCTGCCGCGACTGGTCGGCGACCTGCTCGGTGAGTGGGAGCTGACGATCGACGGCCCCTCGTGGCACGGGGAGTGCGCGGTCGTCGTACCGGTGCTGACGCGTGGTGGCGAGGTGGCGGTGCTGAAGGTGCAGTTCCCGCACTGGGAGGCCGAGACCGAGCACCTCGCGCTGCAGGCCTGGGGCGGGCGCGGCGCGGTGCGGTTGCTGCGGGCGGATCCGCGCCGGTTCGCGCTGCTGCTCGAGCGGTTGTCGCCGCGGGACCTGACCTCGGTCGACGACCGGGAGGCCTGCGAGCTCGTCGGTACGGCGTACTCGAAGCTGCACGTCGCGGCCGGGCCGCAGTACCGGACGTTGTCGGGTGAGCTGAAGCGGTGGATCGAGGACTTCCGCGCACTGCCCGCGTCGGCGCCGGTGCCGCACCGGTACGTCGAGCAAGCGATCTCGCTCGCGTCGGACTTCGCCGCGGACCCCGCGACCGACGGGCGGCTGATCCACACCGACCTGCACTACGAGAACGTGCTGGCCGGCGAGCGTGAACCCTGGCTGGTGATCGACCCGAAGCCGCTCTCGGGCGACCCCTGCTACGAGGTCCCGCCGCTGCTGTGGAACCGCTGGGAGGAGGTCGTTGCCTCCGGCGACATCCGCTTCCGGGTCCGCTCGCGCTTCTACGCCGCGATCGACGCCGCCGGCCTGGACGAGGACCGCACCCGCGACTGGGTGATCGTCCGCCAGATGCTCAACGTGCTGTGGACGTTGAAGGACGCCGGCGCGGACCAGTCACTGCCGCAGGACTGGCTGACCCGCAACATCGCCATCGTGAAGGCGATCCAGGACTAGTCCCACCAGGCGGTCCAGACGCGGTTGTCCTTGAGCTTGCCGGCGAGGTTCTGCACGGTGTCGGAGTCGTACTGGTCGTAGGCGCCGTCGTTGTAGAACAGGTAGATGGCGGCCGCGGCGTAGGCGTCTTCGTCGGACGCGGGAGGTCTGCCCAGAACGAGTTCGAGCGCGCGGTGGGGGAGCGTCGCCGGGACTGCCTCGTAGAGCTCGTGCAGGTGGCGCAGGAACGCGACGTGGTCGGCGAGCTCCAAGTTCTCGTTGTCGTCGCCGAGGTGCGCGAACACGTGCCAGGGTTCGGCGCACTCGATCAGGCCGACCAGTACCTCGTACTCGACCAGCCCGAGGCTGCCGTCGGCGCGGGGCTGGCACCCGATGGCGAGCCGGAGGATGTCCCGGCCGAGCGGACCGGCGTAGTCGGTCTCCTGAGCGAGCTCCATGCCGTCGGGTCCTTCGCGGCCGGACTCCGTGGGGAGGGTGCGGAACGACTGCAGCCGGGCGAGGATCTGCGCCCCGTCGAGCTGATCGGCGGTGGCGATGATCTCGTCGGCGGAGCGTGGCTCGCCGTCGTACTGGAAGAAGTCCGGTGGCAGGAGGATCGGGTGGAGGCCGGTCTCCGAGCGGGCGGCGTACAGAAGCGACCACTGGTCGACCGCCGTGTTGCCTGCCGAGGGGAAGCCGACGACCTCGGCGCCCGAACCGGCGGTGCCCAGTCGGGTCAGCGGTGGGAGGCCGGGGAAGCGGGCGGCGAAGGCGGCGGGGGTCATGGCGGACATCCTGGCGGACGGGTCGGACAGAAACTGTCGGGGGAGCCTGGCAGTGTCTGTCGCGGTGAAACTCGGTGGAGCGCCGGGCCGGGGCGGGGGAGGATGCTGGTATGCGGCTGCTGACGGTGAATGTGGTGGAGGAACTGATCCCCGGGCCGAAAGAGACCGGGTGGACGGCGATCGACAAGCGGCCGCAGGTGGGGCGGGTTCGGGTGGGGGAGCTCGGGCTGGCGGGGGACTCGGTCTGTGACGTCGACAACCACGGTGGGCTGGATCAGGCGGTGTACGCGTACGCCGAGGAGGACGCTCGCTGGTGGAGCGAGCAGCTCGGGCGGGAGATTCCGTCGGGGTTGTTCGGGGAGAACCTGCGGACCGAGGGGCTCGATCTGACCAACGCGCTGATCGGCGAGGTGTGGCGGCTCGGGGACGAGGTCGAGGTGCAGGTGCGGGCGCCGCGGATCCCGTGCGTCACGTTCCAGCACCGGATGGGGATCCCGGGGTGGGTGAAGCGTTTCCACCAGGCTCAGAGGCCTGGCGTGTACTTCAAGGTGGTGAAGACCGGCACGATCGCGGCGGGTGACCAGGTCACCGTGGTGAGCCGGCCCGAGCACGAGGTGACCGTCGGCGTCATGTTCGAGGCGCAGGACAGCGCCAAGATGCAAGGCATGCTGGACTCCGGTGTCGACCTGATGGACGAGCTGCGGGAAACGGCGCAGCGGGTCGCCAACCGCGCTTCCACTCCCGGCTCCACGCCGAGCGCGACCCAGTGAAGGGCGTGATCCCCGAGCCAGGGCCGCTCCGGCCCTTGGCTCTGGCGACCCTGCTCAGCCGGGTCGGCAACGGCCTGCTGATGACGGTCAGCGTGCTGTACTTCACCCGCATCGTCGGCCTCTCCATCGCCGAGGTCGGCCTCGGGCTCACGATCGCCGGCCTCTTCGGCCTGCTCTCCGCCGTACCGCTCGGGCACGTCGCCGACCGTCGTGGCCCGCGCGGACTGTTCGTCGTCCTCAGCAGCTCGGTCGCCGTGCTGTCGCTCGCCTACCTGCTGGTCGACACGTTCTGGCAGTTCCTCGTCGTCGCGGTCGCCGTCACCGTGCTCGACCGCGGCGCCGGTGCGGTCCGGGCCGCGCTGATCGCGGCGGTCACCCAGGGCTCGGCCGGCCGCGTCGCCGCCCGCGCCTACCTGCGCGCGATCACCAACATCGGCATCATGGCCGGGGCCGCCGTCGGCGCACTCGCTCTGCACTTCGACACCCGTACGGCGTACCAGCTGATGTTCGTCGTCGACTCGGTCCTGACCTGCGCGTCGGCGTTCATCATCCTCGGCATCCCACGCGTCGCGCCGCAGCCGAAGACCGCCGAGGGCCCGGTCTGGATCGCGCTGCGCGACCGCGGCTACCTCGCGGTCTCCGCGCTGAACGCCGCGATGTCGATCCACTACGCCGTCCTCGACGTCGCGATCCCGCTGTGGGTGGTCGAGCACACCGAGGCCCCGCGCTGGACGGTCGCGCTGCTGCTGATCATCAACACGATCGTCGTCGCGCTCTTCCAGGTCCGTTCCAGCCGCGGCATCCAGGACCCGACGTCAGCGGCCCGAGCGACCCGCACGGCGGGTTGGTTGCTGCTGGCATCGATGGTGCTGTTCGCCGCCGCCTCGGACGGTGGCGCGGTCGTCGCCGTCGGGCTGCTCGCGATCGGCGCGTTCGTCCAGGTGATCGGCGAGCTGCTGCAGTCGTCCGGCTCGTTCCTGCTCGGCTTCGACCTGGCCTCCGACCAGGCGCAGGGCCAGTACCAGGGCGTGTGGGGGACGAGCATGTCGATCAGCACGATGGTCGCGCCGACCGTGCTGGCGCTGCTGCCGCTGGGACTGGGCGTGCCCGGCTGGATCATCCTGGGTGTCTGGTTCGCCGTGATCGGCGTGCTGTTCGTCCCGGTCGTTCGCTGGGCTGTTGCGCGCAAGCAGACCGCCCAGGTGACCGCCGCCTGAGCTGGACCGCTCAGCGGGTAACTGCCTGAGCTGGACCGCTCAGCCGAACCGCCTGAGCGAGCAGACTCAGGTGGAAGGCTCCATGTAGCCCAGCGCCGCCGAGATCTTCCGGGCCGCCTCGATCGCGGCCGGGGCCATCAGCGCGACCTGCGCGATCGACTGCTCCAGCGACAGCGTCGAGATGCTCACCGCCGCGATCGCCGCGGCGGTGTGGTCGTGGATCACGGCCGCGACGCAGCGGATGCCCGGCTCGTTCTCCTCGTCGTCCAGCGCGAACCCGCGGGCCTTCACCTGCGCCAGGTCGGCCTTCAATCCGGCCGCCGTCGTGTGCGTCAGCGGCGTACGGGCCGGGAGCCCGGTCCGCGTGATCAGCGCGTTCAGCGCGTCGTCGTCCATCTCCGCGAGCAGCGCCTTGCCGATCCCGGTGCAGTGCAGCCAGAACGCCTTGCCCACCCGCGACGGCATCCGGTACGGCTTCGGGCCGTCCAGGCGCGCGACGTAGATCGCCTCGTCGCCGTTCAGCAGGCCGACGTGCACCGTGCAGCGGGTCTGCGCGACCAGGTCGGCGAGCACCGGCCGGGCGACCGTGGCCAGGTCGACGTTGGTCAGCGCGTGCCCGGCGAGCCGCAGCGCCTTCGGGCCCGGGTGGTACGAGCCGTCCTCGGACTGCGCGACGAACTCGTGCTCGACCAGCGACGCCATGATCCGGTGCACGGTCGACTTGGCCAGGCCGGTGGCCGTCACCACGTCGGTGAACCGGGAGTGCTCGAGGACGGCGTCGAGCACCATCAGCGTCTTGTCGATGGCCGAGGGTGAACTCATGTCGCTCATCCTGTCACCTCTGCTCTGCTCGACCCGGTACGCCGTACTGCATCATCGCGCCAGCCATCCCCCGTCGACGGCCAGCACATGCCCGTTCACGTAGTCCGACGCCGCCGACGCCAGGAACACCGCCGCCCCGACCAGGTCCTCCGGCCGGCCCCAGCGACCGGCCGGGATGCGCTCCCGGATGGCCGCCTCGCGCGACGGGTCGGCCCGGAGCTCCGTGGTGTTGTCGGTGTCGATGTAGCCCGGCGCGATCGCGTTCACCTGGACGCCGGCTGCTCCCCACTCGTTGGCCAGCGCCTTGGTCAGTCCCGCGACCGCGTGCTTGCTGGCGGTGTAGGCGGGCACGGTGACGCCGCCCTGGAAGCTGAGCAGCGAGGCGATCGTGACGATCTTGCCGGCGCCCCGGCCGACCATCGCGGCGCCGATCGGGCGGGTCACCGCCCAGGTCGAGTTCAGGTTCACGTCGATCACGTGCTGCCAGTCGGGCGTCGCGGTCTCGGCCGCGGGCGCCCGCCGGATCGTGCCCGCGTTGTTGACCAGGATGTCGATCCGGCGCTCACGGGCCAGGTCGGAAGCGACCTGCTCGACGGCGTCAGGATCGGCGAAGTCGGCCGTGACGACCGTCGCCTCACCGCCGCCGTTCAGCTTGATCGCCTCGAGGGTGTCCTCCAGCGCCGCGTCCCGTGCGAGCAGGATCAGATCGGCGCCGGCCGCGGCGTACCCGGCGGCGATCGCCGCGCCGATCCCGCGCCGGGCCCCGGTCACCAGGGCGGTCCGTCCCTCCAGGGAGAAGACGGTCACCGCAGCTCCGTCACGTCGACGCCGTCCATGTCGGTGAAGGCCTGGTTCTCGCCGGCCATCGCCCAGACGAAGCTGTACGACGAGGTGCCGACGCCCGAGTGGATCGACCAGCTCGGCGAGATGATCGCCTCGCGGTCGGCGACCAGCAGGTGCCGGGTCTCGTCGGGCTCGCCGAGCAGGTGCACGATCCGCTCGGTCTCCGGCAGGCCGAAGTACAGGTAGCACTCGGTCCGGCGGTCGTGGGTGTGCGCGGGCATCGTGTTCCAGGTGCTGCCGGGGTGCAGCGTGGTGACGCCGAGCACGATCTGGCAGCTCTGGACGCCTCCCGCGTGGATGTACTGGTCGATCGTGCGCCGGTTCGCGGTCCGCTGGTCGCCGAGCTCGAGCCGGTTGCCCTCGCCGGGCTGCACGAGCGTCGTCGGGTACGCCGTGTGCGCGGCCGCGCTGAACAGGTAGAACGCGGCGTCGGTGCCCTCGAACACGACCTCCTGGGCGCCGCGCCCGGCGTACAGGCAGGCGCCGGTGGTCAGCTCGAACTTGGTGCCGTCGACGGTCACCGTGCCGGGACCCCCGACGTTGACGATGCCGGCCTCACGGCGTTCGAGGAAGTACTCGCTGCGCAGCTCCGGCCAGGTGCCGAGGGTGAGCGGACCGGAGACCGGGCGGGCGCCGGCCAGCACGATCCGGTCGTGGTGGGTGAGCACCGCGGTGACCGTGTCCGGGGTGAACAGGTCGTCGACCAGGTAGTGCTCGCGAAGTCCCGCGGTGTCGAGACCGGGGATCTGGGCGGGGTGCGTGGCGTGCCGGACCTGGAGAGGCGAATTCATGGAACTAAGTTCTACTAGACAGAACCACAAGTCAAGAGTAGAAATGCTGACCAACAATTGGTTCCGCCCCGCGACACCGAGTTCCGCCCCTGGAGGTTTCGCATGACCACACTCGACTGGACGGTCCTGGCCGGCTACTTCGTGCTGATGGTGCTGATCGGGCTCTGGTCCCGCACCAAGATCAAGACCGTCGTCGACTACTTCACCACCGGCGGCCGGATCCCCTGGTGGTTGTCCGGCATCTCGCACCACATGTCCGGCTACAGCGCCGTCATGTTCGTCGCCTTCGCCGCGGTCGCCTACACGTACGGCATCACCGTGTACGTGTGGTGGGCGGTCTCGATCGGCGTCGGCGTCGGGATCGGCGCGTTCGTGTTCGCCGCGCGCTGGAACCGGCTGCGCGCCAAGCACGGGGTGGTGTCACCGCTGGAATACCTTGCCCAGCGCTACAACCTGCCCACCCAGCAGGTGCTCGCGTACTCCGGCGCGGCGCTGAAGGTGGTCGACATCGCGTCCAAGTGGGTCGCGATCGCCGTGCTGCTGAACGGTTTCACCGGCGTACCGATGCGGTGGGGGATCCTGCTGACCGGCGTCGTCACGATGCTCTACGCGACGCTCGGCGGGCTGTGGGCCGACGTGCTCACCGACTTCGGGCAGTTCGTCATCCAGGCCGCGGCCGGGATCGCGATGTTCGTCGGCGTCCTGCGGCACCTGGACGGCGTACCGACGCTGTGGAAGATGTGGGACCAGCTGCCCGAGGGGCACGGCGACGCGCTGAACGGGCCGTACACCCCGATCTTCTTGATCGCGTTCCTGTTCATCAAGACCTTCGAGTACAACGGCGGCATGTGGAACCTGGCGCAGCGCTACATGGCCGCGCCGTCCGGCTCGGAGGCCAAGCGGTCGGCGCTGCTGTCCTCGGTCCTGTGGCTGGTCTGGCCGCTCGTGCTGTTCATCCCGATGTGCGCCGCGCCGCTGCTGGTGCCGGACCTCGGCAAGCCCGAGCAGTCGTACGTCGAGCTCGCGCAGCTGCTGCTGCCGAGCGGCCTGATCGGCCTGGTCCTGGCCGGCTTCTTCTCGCACACGATGGCGATGGTCGCCTCCGACGCCAACGTGATCTCGTCGGTGATCACGCGCGACCTCGGCCCGGTGCTGGTGCCGAAGCTGCGGCAGCTGTCCGACGCGGGGATCCTGAAGTTCGCGCGGATCACCACGTTCACGTTCGTGACGGTGAGCATGCTGATCGCGATCCTGACCAACGGGCAGGGCGTCGTACTGAAGATCGTCGTGGACCTGGTGGCCGCGACCATGGGACCGATCTCGATCCCGCTGATGCTCGGGTTGCTGCCCTGGTTCCGGCGCTGCGGTTCGCGGGCCGCGATCGCGTCGTGGGCGGCGGGGTTGATCGTCTGGGCGGTGGTCAAGTGGGGCGTCGGGTCGACCGACACCACACTGGTCGTCGCGTTGCCGCTGGCAACTTCCCTGGTCGTGTACGTCGGCCTCGGGCTGCTGATGCCGGAACGCCGCGACTCCGTCGACACGCTGCTGGACTCGCTGAACAGCGACCCGGTCGAGACCGACGAGGTGCTCGCCAGGCGAGCAGCCGCCGCCGCGGCCGACTGACCCGTGGAACAATGTTCCGCTGAACAGAACATCTACTGAGGAGCTCCGAGATGCCCAACATCACCGTCGAACTGCTGTCCGGCCGCACCCTCGACCAGCGCCGGGAGTTCGTCGCCGCCGTCACCGACTCGGCGATCTCCATCCTCGGCGCGAAGCGCGAGGCGGTCCGGATCGTCTTCACCGAGATCGAGAAGTCCGACGTCGCCAACGGCGGCGTCCTGGTCTCGGACTCCTGAGCCGGCGGCCCGGCGCCCCCTCCCGCCCCAGGGGACCCGGGCCGTTCTTCTCCGCATGCTGAAATTCGCGTCCCACCTCGAACCCCGCCAACTATTCTCGTTCCCATGCGAGTAGGCGTTTTCGGAGCGACAGGTCAGGTCGGCGGCGTGATGCGGGAGCTGCTGGTCGAGCGGAACTTCCCCATCGACGAGATCCGGTACTTCGCGTCCGCGCGGTCCGCCGGCACGGAGCTCCCGTACGGCGACCGCAAGGTCACCGTCGAGGACTCCGCCACGGCGGACTTCTCCGGGCTCGACCTCGCGCTGTTCTCCAACGGCAAGACGGCCTCCAAGGAGCTCGCCCCGAAGGTCGCCGCGGCCGGCGCGGTCGTGGTCGACAACTCCTCGGGCTGGCGGATGGACCCGGACGTCCCGCTGGTCGTTGCCGAGGTCAACCCCGAGGACCTCGGCCACCTGCCGAAGGGCATCGTCGCCAACCCGAACTGCACCACCATGGCCGCGATGCCAGTGCTCGCGCCGCTGCACCGCGAGGCGGGGCTGACCCGGCTCGTCGTCTCGACGTACCAGGCAGTGTCGGGCTCCGGCGGCGCCGGCGTACGGGAGCTGGCCGATCAGACCGCGGGGCTCGTCGACGGCGCGGAGCGGTTGGCTCGTGGGACTGAAGGGGTGAGCTTGCCGCAGCCGAACGTGTACGCCGGTCCGATCGCGTTCAACGTGCTCCCGCTGGCCGGCTCGATCGTCGACGACGGTTCCGGTGAGACCGACGAGGAGCAGAAGCTCCGCAACGAGAGCCGCAAGATCTTGCACCTGCCCGACCTCCCGGTCGCCGGCACGTGCGTCCGCGTCCCGGTCTTCACCGGGCACTCGCTGAGCATCCACGTCGAATTCGCTGAGCCGATCACGCCCGAGCGCGCAACCGAACTGCTCGCAGGCGCGCCTGGCGTCGAGCTGGCCGACCTCCCGACCCCACTGGCCGCCGCCGGCCAGGACCCGTCGTACGTCGGCCGCATCCGCCAGGACCAGTCGGTCCCGGGCGGGCGAGGCCTGGTCCTGTTCGTCTCCAACGACAACCTCCGCAAGGGCGCGGCGCTCAACGCCGTACAGATCGCGGAACTGCTCCAGAAGCGCTGATCGTCGGCCGTCGCGAACCTGCACCACTCACCAACCTCGCGAGCCATCACCTGTGCACCCTCGCATCCGGCGAATGGGACGAATTGTCGTGTGGTTGCTGAGTGCTGCACGTCCGCCGTCGACGCGCGCCACCGTCCAAGCCGACGCTCCGCCGGCGAAGTGCGCTGGGATGCGGCGCCCGCAAGGTTCATCGGTGAGGTTGGACGGTGCTGCACGTCGGACCGGACGCCGCGCACGACCGTTCAACCGCAGCGCGCTGGTCGGTCGGACCTAGCGCTTGCGGCGGCCGAAGAGACCGCGGCGGGGTGACGGCTGTTCCACGTCGACCTCGATCGGCGTACCTTCTGGCAGGCCGGCGACCTGCTGGTGGATCTGGCCCGCCAGGTTCAGCGCGACCTCGAAGTCCATCACCTGCAGATTCCCGGGCTCCAGCGCACCACCCAGGATCGGCGGCTGGGTGAAGTCGAGGATCTGGTCCGGCCCAAGAACCACACCGGCCTGCAGCGCCGGCTCAGCCAACTCGATCAGCACACCGGCGTCTTGCCCGTGAGGTCCAGCCATCCCCAGGACTCGAGCCCACCGGCGTACTGGTCGGGGCTGAAGCTCTTGATGAAATCCATGCCTCACCGTAACGGCGCGGAGCCGACGGCAGCCCCGCCCCGGCCTACACCGGGAGCGGGGCTGTTTGCACCGGGCGATGCACGTGCAATGGACTGCCCGGCGCGTCTAGATGGGGACCTCGCGGCCCTCGTCGTCGGTGCGGAGGCGGGTCAGGCGCTCGACGAACTGACGGTCGTGGGTGAACAGGCGGTTCGTCGTACCCTCGAGCAGCGGGGAGTCCCACAGCACCTGGACCTCGCTGCCGAACACCGCGGCGATCGTGCCGCGCCCGTAGTCGCCGGAGCTCACCCGCTGTCCCTCGACGATCTCGACCATCCACCACTCCGTCGGATTTCCTGACCTGGCGCTGGAAAAGCTAACACAGTGCCCTGACGGGACTCACTACGCTCGATTACCTTGCGTGTCGCTCGAAAATAGGGTATGACGCCAGGCTTTCCGCTGATGCAGACTGCGGAAGGTGAAGCCCGAGGAGCTGGACGCCCTGATCGCGGGCAACGTGCGTGCGGCCCGTGCCCGGCTCCGGTTGCGGCAGGAGGACCTCGCCGACGAGATCGGCTGGTCCCGGCCCACGGTGTCCTCCCTCGAGGCCGGCACTCGCCGGATCACCGTCTCCGACGCGGTCGCGCTCTGCCGGGCGCTGAAGCTCACGCTGCCCGAGTTGCTGCGTGGTGCACCCGCTGAGGTCTTCGAAGCACTGGGCGTCACCCCCGCCTGACCGTCGAACCCCTGCGTTGCGGAAACGTGATGGAGCGCGGGCGGTCGCGTGGGCGAGCGGCATGGTCAGGCTGCGCCGCAGCTATTACTCTCCGGTTTACCTGACCCCTGGGAGGCCAGAATGAAGCCCGTTGCCGACGGTCCGCAGCTCGCGCTGCTCAGCTCCCGCAAGGAGCACCTCGCTCAGATGTTCTTCGACCGGGTGGCAGCCACGCCCAACCGGGAGGCGTTCCGGCACCCTGTCACCGACGGCTGGGCGTCCGTCACCTGGCAGCAGACCGACGAGCTCGTACGCCGGCGCGGCGCGGGCCTGATCGCCCTCGGCGTCGAACCCGAGCAGCGCGTCGCCGTCGCCGCGAACACCCGGCTCGAATGGGTGGAGTGCTACCTGGCCGCCGTCGTCGTCGCGGCCGCGACCACCACGATCTACCCGACCACGATGGCCGCGGACGTCGCGTACATCGTGGCCGACGCCGAGGTCCAGGTCGTCTTCGCCGAGGACGCCGGCCAGGTCGACAAGCTGCGTGAGCACAAGGCCGACATCCCGTCGGTGCACAAGGTCGTGCTGATCGACGGCGAACCCGACCCGCAGGACGGGGACTGGGTGATCAGCGTCGCCACCCTCGACGAGCTCGGCGCGCGGTACCTCGACGAGCACCCGGCGGCGATCGACGAGCGGGTCGCGCAGATCAAGCCCGAGCACCTGTGCACGCTCGTCTACACCTCCGGTACGACGGGCCGCCCGAAGGGCGTCCGGCTGCCGCACTCGGTGTGGACGTACGAGGGCGCTGCCGTGGAAGGGATCCGGGTGCTCAGTCCGGATGACCTGCAGTACCTGTGGCTGCCGCTGTCGCACGTCTTCGGGCAGGTTCTGCTCGCCGTACAGTTCCAGATCGGCTTCGCCACGGCGATCGACGGCCGGGTCGACAAGATCGTCGAGAACGCCGCGGTCGTCCAGCCGACGTTCATGGCCGCCGCGCCGCGCGTGTTCGAGAAGGCGCACGGGCGGATCGTGACGATGATGGAGGCCGACGGGGGAGCCAAGCTCAAGCTGTTCCACTGGGCCTTCGGCGTCGGGGCCGAGGTGTCGAAGCTGCGGCAGGCCGGCAAGGAGCCTGGCGGCGTACTGGCCGCGAAGTACGCGCTGGCCGACAAGCTGGTGCTGTCGAAGATCCGCGCGCGGTTCGGCGGGCGGATCCGGTTCTTCGTGTCCGGCTCGGCGGCGCTCGACAAGAAGCTCGCCGAGTGGTTCCACGCGGCCGGGCTGCTGATCCTCGAGGGCTACGGCCTGTCCGAGACCGCGGCCGGGTCGACGCTGAACCGCCCCGACAATTACCGCCTCGGCAGTGTCGGGCCGATCTTCCCGGCGGCCGAGTTCAAGATCGCCGAGGACGGCGAGATCCTGATCAAGGGTCCCGGCGTGATGAGCGGGTACCACAACCTGCCCGACCAGACCGCCGAGGTGATCGACGCCGACGGCTGGTTCCACACCGGCGACATCGGGCACTTCGAGGACGAGTTCCTGTTCATCACCGACCGCAAGAAGGACCTGTTCAAGACCTCCGGCGGCAAGTACGTCGCCCCGCAGGTGATCGAGGGCCGGTTCAAGATGATCTGCCCGTACGCCAGCCAGTTCCTCGTCCACGGCAGCCAGCGCAACTTCGTCAGCGCCCTGGTCACCCTCGACCCCGACGCCATCGTCGCCTGGGCCGAAGCCAACGGCCTGGCCGGCAAGTCGTACGCCGAGATCGCGAACTCCGACGCCGCCCACACGATGATCCAGGGCTACGTCGACGAGCTCAACGCCGGCCTGAACCGCTGGGAAACCATCAAGAAGTTCACCATCCTCGACCGGGACCTCACGGTCGAAGGCGGCGAGATGACCCCGAGCCTCAAGCTCAAGCGCAAGCACGTCGAAACCCAGTACGGCGACCTGCTGGACAAGATGTACAACTAGCCGGCACCTGGCGAGCGGAGGAGCAACCCCTACGCGGGGCCCTCCGCTCGCCGGCGCTCGGCTCCACTCGACGGCTCATGTCGCGCTCCGGCCGACGCCCACCACTGATCAAGCCGGGTGGGGTGCCCGTCGGCCGCTGGCGGGTGCGCTCGGAACGAGCCGTGCTCAGGGGTTGATCAGTGGCGGGCGTCGGACAGCTGGGCTCGCCAGGGGTCAGCTGGGGAGGCTCCCGGCGCGAAGCCGTGGGCTGAGGCGACGGCGGCTGCATCGGCCAGGCCCGTGGCCAGGGCCTCGGGGAGGTGGGCGTCGCTGCCGAAGGTCAGGAGTTGGCCGCCTTCTTCTCGCCACCAGCGGAGGATGAGGGGATCCAGGGGGAGGCGGGTGTTGAATTCCAGCGCTCGGTCGGTTGCCGCCAGGGCCGACAGGGCGGAGCGGAGTTCTTCCTCGAAGTCGTGGGGGTTGAACGCGCCGGGCCAGGAGCGGACGGGGTAGTCGATGTGGCCCAGGACGTTGAAGGCAGCAGAGCCGGCGATCATGCGGGGAGTTCGGCCAGGTAGGCGCGGAAGACCTCGGCGGGTGGGTGGTGAGGGAAGAGTTCCCAGGGCTCGGCCATGGTTTCCCCGTCGGGGAGACAGTGGAGGGAGCCGATGACTCGGTCGAAGGTGCCCGCTGACAAGAGCGCGGCGACCTCGGCGGGGTGCAGGTGGGGCTGGCCGATTTCCAGGCCGGTGAGGATCTGGAGCTCCGGATACGCGAAGCGGCAGCGGTCGATGGAGTCGAGGTAACCGGCGACGTCGAGCGGCGGCGCGTGGAGGATGCCGTCGGTGACGAGGTGCGGGAAGTTCGACACCAGGAAGCCGGCCCGGAACGGCGTGAAGTCGACGTGCTCGGTGAAGGCCACGACCGGCAGGCCCAGCGCGACGGCACGCGCGCAGGTGGCATCCATCGCGCCGTGGTCGGCGTCCCAGGAGAACTCGGTGTGTACGTGACCATCGGCCGGTAGCTGCATCGGCCCAGTGTCCGGCTTGACCCTGACGCTGCGTCAACCCTCCACCCTGTGGGCAAGACGATCAGGGAGGACCAAGGATGACGGCGATTCGCGTGCAGGGGCTGGAGAAGTCGTACGGCGGCGTGGACGTGCTGCGTGGTGTGGACTTCGAGGTCACCAGAGGCAGCGTGTTCGCGTTGCTCGGATCGAACGGGGCGGGCAAGACGACCGTCGTACGGATCCTGGCGACGCTGCTGAAGGCCGATGCCGGTACGGCGGAGGTCAACGGCTTCGACGTCGCCACGCAGGCGAGCGACGTCCGGGAGTCGATCAGTCTCACCGGGCAGTTCGCGGCCGTGGACGACATTCTCAGCGGGCGCGAGAACCTCGTCCTGGTCGCGAGGCTGCGGCACCTCGGCGATCCGGGCGGCGTCGCCGACGAGCTGCTGCGGCGGTTCTCGCTGAGCGAGGCCGGCGCGCGCAGGGTGTCGACGTACTCGGGCGGAATGCGTCGCCGGCTCGACATCGCGATGAGCCTGATCGGGGATCCGCCGGTGATCTTCCTGGACGAGCCGACCACCGGGCTCGATCCCGAGGCGCGCGCCGAGGTCTGGCAGACCGTCCGCGGGCTGGCCGGGGACGGCACCACGGTGCTGCTCACCACGCAGTACCTGGAGGAGGCCGAACAGCTCGCCGACCGGATCGCGATCCTGCACGAGGGCCGGATCATCGTGAACGGCACCCTCGCCGAGCTCAAGCAGCTCCTGCCGCCCGCCGAGATCGAGTACGTCGAGAAGCAGCCGTCGCTCGAGGACGTCTTCTTCGCCGTCGTCGCGAACCCGACCGCCCACCCCGTCGCGAACCACCAAGCCCCCAAGCCCAGGAGCTGACCGCCCATGCCCACCCACTTCCTCACCGACACCGCGGCCCTCACCGGCCGCACCCTGCGCCACGTCACGCGCAGCCTGGACACCGTCCTGTCGACCGCGGTGATGCCGATCGCGATGATGCTGATGTTCGTCTACGTGCTCGGCGGCGCGATCGACACCGGCCGGGCCCAGTACGTCGACTACCTGCTGCCGGGCATCCTGCTGATCACGATCGGATCCGGGATCTCCTACACCGCGTTCCGGCTGTTCATGGACCTGAAGAGCGGGATCCTCGAACGGTTCCAGTCGATGCCGATCGCCCGCTCGGGCCTGCTGTGGGCGCACGTCCTGACCTCGCTGGTGGCCAACCTGTTCTCGCTGGTGATCGTCGTCGCCGTCGCGCTCCTGATGGGCTTCCGGTCGAGCGCCGGTGTCCTGCAGTGGCTCGGCGTCGCCGGAATCCTCGTCCTGTTCACGCTCGCGCTGACCTGGATCGCCGTGATCGCCGGCCTGTCCGCGTCGTCGGTCGACGGGGTCGGCGTGTTCTCGTACCCACTGATCTTCCTGCCGTTCGTCAGCTCGGCCTTCGTGCCGACCGCGACCATGCCGGGCCCGGTGCGCTGGTTCGCAGAGAACCAGCCGGTGACTTCGATCGTCGACACGATCCGGTCCCTGCTGGCCGACCAGTCGGCCGGCGAAAGCTGGAGCGCGCTGGCGTGGTGCGCCGGCATCCTGGTGATCGCGTACGCCGGGGCGATGGCCGCCTACCGCCGCAAGATCGCCTGAGGCAGGCTGATCCCATGCTCACCATCAGCCGGCTGGCGGCGTACGCGGGGGTGACGGTCCGGGCGGTGCGTCACTACCACCAGATCGGGCTGCTGCCCGAGCCGGAGCGGGACCACTCGGGTTACCGGTGCTCGGCGTCTCCGCGGTCGTGCGGCTGATCCAGATCCACACCTTGGCCCGCGCCGGGGTGCCGCTGGCCCGGGTGCAGGAGCTCCTGGAGGCGAGCTCTGAGGAGTTCGCCGACGGCGTCCAGGAGATCGACCGGGAGCTGCGGTCCGAGATCCGGCGGCTGCAGGACAACCGCCGGCGCATCGCCCGGCTCGCCGCCGGAGAGCATCTGGCGCTCCCGCAGAGCGTCGTGGACTACCTCGACCGGCTCCGCGGCCTGGGCGTCGACGAGCGGTACGTCGTGATGGAGCGGGACGCGTGGATCCTGGTCGCCGCCCAGGCCCCGGACCTGGTCGACGCCGTCATCGCCCGCAAGCACGAGGAACTGCGCGACCCCGACATGCTGCGGCTCTACAGCCTGTTGAGCGACGTGTCCGGCTGGCGGCTCGACGATCCACGGATCGTCGAGATCGCCGACCTCGTGGAACGGCGGCTCGTCCGCGCGGTCGAGGCGGGGGAGGCGGGCGGTGACACCGCCGACGACCCGTTCGTCGACCTGCTGGACGCGAGCATGGTCGAGTCCTCACCGATCGCCGAACGGATCGTGGCGATCCTGGAGGAGCGGGGCTGGAAGGGCTGGACCCGGATCGAGCGGGTGCCGGCCGGGCGGGCCGCTCAGCTTGCCGAGGGCAACTGAATTCGAACCTCACAGGTTGCTTACAAAAATGCGGGGACCCGCGGATCGGCCTTACCGTAGAAGGGTGGACGCAACCGGCAGGGGCGGTCGCAACTTCGTTCGGTCGTTGAACAAGTTCATCGGCGTGAGCGTGCTGTCGGGTGCGCTCGCGGCCGGGCTGGTGATTCCGTTGACCGGGCTCGTCGACTTCGGGACGCGGAAGATGTCGGAGACGGTCGAGGCCTTGCCGCAGGAGCTGGAGACCGAGCCGTTGCAGGTCCGGAGCCGGATCTTCGCCGCGGACGGGAGCCTGATCGCGACGCTGTTCGAGCAGAACCGGGTCCCGGTGCCGCTCAACCAGGTCAGCTCGGTGATGCGCCAGGCGATCGTGGCGATCGAGGACTCGCGGTTCTACAGCCACGGCGCGCTGGACGCCAAGGGCACGCTGCGAGCGTTGGTCCGCAATCAGACCGAGGGCTCGGTGCAGCAGGGCGGCTCGAGCATCACCCAGCAGTACGTGAAGCTGAGCCTGATCGCGAAGGCGAAGACCGCCGAGGAGCGCGCGGACGCGACCGCGGTCACGTACCAGCGCAAGCTGACCGAGCTGCGGTACGCGATCGCGCTGGAGAAGGAGGTCTCCAAGGACCAGATCCTGGAGCGATACCTGAACCTGGCGAACTTCGGCGACGGCGCGTACGGCGTACAGGCGGCCGCCCAGCACTACTTCAGGACGTCGGCCGCCAAGCTGACCCTGCCGCAGGCCGCGCTGCTGGCCGGCCTGGTGAAGAACCCGACCGGCTACGACCCGACGAACGACCTGAAGCGGGCGCGCGACCGTCGCGACGTCGTGCTGCGCCGGATGCACGAGCTCGGCCTGATCACGGACCAGCAGCTGAACAGCACGCTCAAGACCCCGGTGGTCGACCTGGCCAAGATCCAGAAGGTGCCGAACGGCTGCGCCGGGTCGCGCTACCCGTTCTACTGCGAGTACGTCGTGTCGAAGCTGCTGCAGAACCCGGCGCTCGGCCCGAACCCGAAGGCGCGGGACCGCTACCTGAAGACCGGCGGGCTGTCGGTGGTGACGTCGCTGGATCCCAGGATCCAGGCGGCCGCGCAGGCGTCGATCAACGAGCACACCAAGCCGCGGGACACCGCGGTCGCCGCGATCACCGTGGTCGAGCCCGGGACGGGCGTGGTGAAGGCGATGGCGCAGAGCAAGCCGTACGGCAACGGGAAGTACCAGACGGCGTACAACTACAACGTCGAGAAGTCGTATCCCGGCGGGTACGGCGGGTTCCAGAACGGGTCGACGATGAAGGCGTTCACGATCGCCGCGGCGATCTCGAAGGGCCTCCCGCTGAACTACCGGATCAACTCGCCGCAGCAGATCGACCTGAGTGGCAAGCGGTTCCAGACCTGCACGGGGTTCACCAGGGATCCGGACTACAAGCCGCAGAACTCGACCAAGAGCGGCGACCTGACCATGATCGAGGCGGCCAGGTACTCGACGAACACGTACTTCCTCCAGCTGTCGCAGCGGACCGGGCTCTGTGCGCCGGCGACCATCGCGGCGAAGCTGGGCATGTACAACGCCCAGAGCCTCGGCCCGCTCGACCAGGTCGTCTCCTTCACCCTCGGCGTCGGCTACACGACGCCGCTGATGCTGTCGAACGCGTACGCGACGTTCGCAGCGCGCGGCAAGTACTGCACGCCCGTGCTGATCACCGCGATCAAGGACGACGCCGGCAAGCCGATCAGTACGCCGGGCCCGTCCTGCCGGCAAGCGCTCCCGCCGCAGGTCGCCGACGGCGTGAACCGCGTCCTCAGCGCCGTGATGGAGCCGGGCGGCACCGGCGGCCGGCTCAACTTCGGCAACTGGGACCTGGCTGGCAAGACCGGCACCATCCAGGACAACCGCGCGGTCTGGTACGCCGGTTACGCCCCGAACCTCGCCGCCGCCTCGGTCGTCGCCGACGCGAACCTCCCGTACACGAACCTCATGTACGGCCACACCCTCGACGGCCGCGACATCCGCGACCCCACCGGCTCCGGCACCGCCGGGCCGCTGTGGAAGACCACCATGGAGAAGGCGCTGCCCGGCCTGCCCCTGCGCCGCTTCACACCCCCGCCCGCCAAGATGGTCGGCACCGACCCGAAGAAGCCCGGCGACGAGCAGAAGAAACCGACCGACGACGACAACCGAGGCCGAGGCCGAGGCAACGAGCGAACCCGCTGACCTTGCCTCAATCTATGCGAATCGCATACATTCTCCGGATGCAGCACCACCTCGAAACCGCGATCAACCGCTGGCACGACGCGGTGAACACCGGCGACGCCGCCGCAACCGCCCAAGCGGTCACCGATCCGGTCGTCGTCCTCGGCCCCAAAGGCGCCGGACCGATCAGCCCGGAGGAGTTCGCCGACTGGGTCACGCGCTCCGGCATCAAGCTCACCGCGCGCTCCTGGCATCCGGTCAGCGAGCGGCTGATGGTCGTCGAGCAGGACGCGAGCTGGCCCGGGAACGAGAAGCCGACGCGCGTCGCGACGGTCTTTCGGGTGACCGGCGACCAGGTCTCGGCCTCGCTCAGGCTGCCGGATCTTCCCAAGGCGTTGGACCTGGCGTTCGTCTGCCGCGAGATGGCGGCCACCGAGTGACCGCACAGCCGGAACCAGGCCCAGGGCAGGTGCTCTTCGAGTTCGTGCGGCACTGGTCGCGCCGTACGGCGGGCGAGGCGGCCGAGCAGGGTCGCCTGGTGGTAGTCGTCGAAGCCGTGCACTCGCTCGCCGCGCGGACATCGCCGACCATCAACGCGGTGGCGCACGAGATCGGGATCGATCAGAGCGGCGCGTCCCGGCTGGTCAAGGACGCTGTCGCCGCGGGATACCTGGAGCTGACGTCCTCGCCGAAGGACGCGCGCCGCCGTGAGGTCGCGGTGACAGTCGCCGGTCGCCGGATCCTGCGCGATGCTCACCGCTGGCAGGAGTCCGTCTTCCAGCAGTTGACCGACCACTGGAGCGCCAAGCAGCGCGACGACTTCCTCCGCGCGATGCTCGACCTGGTCGACCGCTCGCACGTCCTCGGCGAAGGAGGGTCAGGCGTCGACCAGAGCCGCGTGCTTGCCGGTGGTGAGTGAGTGGCCCCGGTCGAGCATCTGCTCGGCGATGCGGTCGATGGCGATCGAGAAGTCCTCGGTGGTCTCCCAGTCCTCCAGCCGGGCCAGGAGCCAGCGGCGGTAGGCGCCGACGAAACGCTGGAACATCTCCAGCCCGTACGGCGTGAACCGGTAGTGGCCGAGCACCTCCGACAGATAGCCGTCGGCGACCAGCTGCACGGCGAGGGGCTCGAAGACGCCGGGTGGGACCTTCAGGTCGCCGGTGATCTCGGCGAGCGTGGCCGAGCCGTGTTCGGCGCCGCCGCGGAAGACCCGCATGATCATCCACGCCTGCGCGACGTTCAGCGGGATGCCGGACTCGGCCAGCACCTCGGGAGCGGGGCTGCGCTTGTGGTGCTGGACGATCAGCGCGACCAGCTTCTGCAGCTCCTGCTCGGAGTCGAACGACGACGGCGCCGCGAAGCTCTCGCCGACGCCGGAGTTGCCGCCGGCGCTCATCCGGGCGGTGTCGCGCAACGGCACCTGCTTCAGCAGCAGCGCGACGACGAACCCGAGCACAGCAACCGGTACGGCGGTCAGGAACACGACGTGCAGCGCCTCGGCGTACGCGGCCGTGACCGGCTCCCGAGCGCCAGGAGGCAAAGACCGAACGCCCTCGACCGTCGCCGCCAGTCGCGGATCGACACCTTCAGGGACAGCCCCGGCCAACTTCGACGGCAGCTCGGACGCGTAGATCGAGCCGAAGACGGCGACCCCGAACGAGCTGCCCATCGTCCGCAGGAAGCTCACCCCGGACGTCGCCACCCCGAGATCCTTGTAGTCGACCGTGCTCTGCACGACAACCGTCGGCACCGGCATGCACAGCCCGACGCCGAGCCCGAGCACGACCATGAAACCGGCCGTCGTCCAGTACGGCGTGCTGTTGGTCATCAGCGACAGCAGGTACAGCCCGCCCGCGATCAGCACCGTCCCGATGATCGGGAACGGCCGGTACCGCCCGGTCTTGCTGATCACCTGGCCGACACCGACCGACGCGAGCAGCAGTCCCATCACCAGCGGCAGCATCTGCAGCCCGGAGTCGGTCGCCGAGGCGCCGTGCACGTACTGCAGGTACGTCGGCAGGAAGGTCACCCCGCCCAGCATCGCGAACCCGATGATGAAACTCAGCACCGAGCACACCGTGAACACGCCCGACCGGAACAACCGCATCGGCAGCAACGGCTCGGCCGCGCGTTGCTCGACCAGCACGAACAGCCCGAGCGCGATCAGCGACCCGACGGCCATCAGCAGGATCACCGGTGACGTCCAGTCGTACTCGTTGCCGCCCCAGGTCGTCACCAGCGTCAGCCCGGTCGCGGCCAGCCCGATCAGCAGGATGCCGAGGTAGTCGATCTTCGGCCCGACCGGAGCCTTCACCGAGGGAAGGGTGAACGAGGCAACGACCAGCACGACGATGCCGAGCGGGATGTTGACGTAGAACGCCCAGCGCCAGCTGAGCTGGTCGACGAACAGCCCGCCCAGCAGCGGCCCGGCGACGGTCGAGACGCCGAACACCGAGCCGATGAAGCCCTGGTACTTGCCGCGCTCGCTGAGCGGTACGACGTCAGCGATCACCGCGGTCGACGTCACCAGCAGACCGCCGGCGCCGAGCCCCTGGATCGCCCGGGAGCCGACCAGCCAGAGCATCGAGTCGGCCATGCCGCACAGGGCCGAGCCGGCCAGGAACAGCACCACGCTGATCAGGAACATCCGCTTGCGCCCGTACAGGTCGCCGAACTTGCCGACCAGCGCGGTCATGATCGTCTCGGCCAGCAGGTACGCCGTGACCACCCAGGACAGGTGGTTCGCGTCGCCCAGGTCGCTGGTGATGGTCGGCAGCGCGGTCGCCACGATCGTCTGGTCGAGGGCCGCGAGCAGCATGCCGAGCATGATCGCGACGACGACCGCGTTCCGGGTGCCGCGTCCGACCGGCTGGGGCTCGGTGTCCATGAGCTGAATGTAGCCACTGCGCCACACACAGCGACCACAGAACCGCCGCAAACGAGTTCCAATGAAGTCCGTAGCATGGAGGCGTGCCATCGACACTGCCTGAGGGAGAGGTCGCGCCCCGGGACGGGTCGCTGCCGGACGCCGCCGTCGCCGAGTCCGCCACCAGGCCGTTCGGGTTCTACCTGCACGTCCCGTTCTGCGCCTCGCGCTGCGGCTACTGCGACTTCAACACCTACACCGCCAAGGAGCTCGGTGGCGGTGCCTCGCAGGCGTCGTACGCCGAGACCGCGGTGCAGGAGGTCCGGCTCGCGCGCCGGGTGCTGCCGCACGACAAGCCCGTCGACACGGTCTTCTTCGGCGGCGGTACGCCGACCCTGCTGCCGGCCAAGGATCTCGGCGCGATGCTGAAGGCCGTCCGGGACGAGTTCGGGCTGGCGCCCGACGCCGAGGTGACCACCGAGGCCAACCCCGAGTCCGTCGACCAGCGCTACCTGGAGGAACTGCTCGAGGCCGGGTTCACCCGGGTCAGCTTCGGCATGCAGAGCGCGTCCTCGCACGTGCTGAAGATCCTCGACCGCCAGCACACGCCGGGCCGTGCCCTGGACGCCGTGAAAGAGGCGGCCGCCGCGGGGTTCCGGCACGTCAACCTCGACCTCATCTACGGTACGCCGGGCGAGACCTTCGACGACTGGCGCGCCTCGCTGGAGTCGGCGCTGTCCGCGGAGCCGGACCACGTCAGCGCGTACGCCCTGATCGTGGAGGACGGCACCCAGCTCGCCCGCCGGGTCCGCCGCGGCGAGCTGCCGATGCCGGACGACGACGACCTGGCCGACAAGTACGTGCTCGCCGACGACCTGCTCACCGCGGCCGGACTCAACTGGTACGAGGTGTCGAACTGGGCCAAGGCCGACGACGCGCGCTGCCGGCACAATGAGCTCTACTGGCGCGGCGACACCTGGTGGGGGATCGGCCCGGGCGCGCACAGCCACGTCGGCGGGGTCCGTTGGTGGAACGTCAAGCACCCGAGCGCGTACGCCGAACGGATCGCGGCCGGCGAGAGCCCGGCGTACGCGCGGGAGCTCCTCGACGAGGAGACCCGCCGGGTCGAACGAGTACTGCTCGAGATCCGGCTCCGGGCCGGTCTTCCGGTCGGCGTACTGGACGCCGACGGGCGCGCCGCGCTGCCGGGTCTGGACGGATTGGTCGAGGTCGACGACGATCGTCTGGTGCTCACGCGCCGTGGTCGGCTGCTGGCCGACGCGGTGGTCCGGGACCTCCTGCCCTGAGGTCGTTTCCTGACCGCAAAAGTCAGGACATGTCATCAAACTCCCAGGTAACCGAGCACACGGTCATCGGCGTGGTGCTGACGGTGATCAAATCGTCAAGTATGTACTGACCAAGGTGCATCGGTATCTCAGCGTGACGGTGTGGTCCTTGACACACCCCGTGGGAACGCTCGAAACTCAGGTCACTTTCCGAAAGGGGAGCGCTCTCAACCCGTCCGAATCACAGGGAGCAACTCACATGCGGCCCAAGGCCCGCCTCCGCCCCCGCAGTACTGCCGCCGTGCTCGCCTGCAGCCTCATTCTGCTGGTCGGCGCCTGCGGTGGAAACGACGACCAGCCCGGTGCCGCGACCCGCGACAGTGCCGACGGCCCGCGGGTCGAGCTGACCATCGCGACGTTCAACGAGTTCGGCTACAGCGACCTGTACCGCGAGTACGAGGCCGCGCACCCGAACATCAAGATCACCGAGCGCCGCGCCCAGACCGTCGACGAGCACATCAAGAACCTGGAGACCAACCTGGCCTCGGGCTCGGGGATGGCCGACATCGAGGCGATGGAAGTCAGCTGGATCTACAAGTACCTGGCCAAGGCGGACAAGTTCGTCGACCTGCGCGACTACGGCGCCGGCGACCTGTCGAAGCGCTGGCTGGACTGGAAGGTCGCCGGTGCCACCGCTCCGGGCGGCAAGATCATCGGCTACGGCACCGACATCGGGCCCGAGGCGATCTGTTACCGGCGCGACCTGTTCGCCCGGGCCGGGCTGCCGACCGACCGCGCCGAGGTGGCCAAGCTGTTCCCCGACTGGGCGTCGTACTTCTCCTACGGGCGCCGGTACAAGGCGAAGATGCCGGACTCGGCCTGGTACGACTCGGCGGCGCTGACCTGGGACGCGATGCGCAACCAGCTGATCGAGGCCTACTACTCCAACCAGGACCGCTACCTCGGCGAGGACAACGAGCTGCTCCGCAAGACGTGGAACCAGATCGTCGCGGGCAGCGAGGACGGGCTGTCGGCCCAGCTGCCGACCTGGAGCGACGCGTGGACCAAGGCCTTCCGGACCGACGCGTTCGCGACGATGGCCTGCCCAGGGTGGTTGCTCGGGGTGATCCAGGACAACGCGGGAACGTTCGGCAAGGGCAAGTGGGACGTCGCGGACGTGTTCCCCGGTGGCGGTGGGAACTGGGGCGGTTCGTACCTGACCGTGCCGACCCAGTCGGCGCAGCCGGCCGAGGCCGCGAAGCTGGCCGCCTGGCTGACCGCGCCGGAGCAGCAGGTCAAGGTGTTCAAGAAGGTCGGGTCGTTCCCGTCGACGGTCGACGCCTACGAGTCCGAGCAGGTGAAGTCGCAGGTCAACGCGTACTTCAACAACGCGCCGGTCGGGCAGATCTTCATCAACCGGGCCAACAACGTGATCCTCAAGCAGCACAAGGGTCCGCGCGACGGGGAGATCAACCAGGTCTTCTCCAAGGCGCTGGAGCGCGTCGACCAGGGCAAGCAGAACCCGTCCGCGGCGTGGAAGCAGGCCCTGCGCGACGCCGAGAAGGCCGCCAACACCCGCGTCGGCAACTGAGGTCAGGGCAGCGGAGCGGCGGTCACCTCGTCCGCGCCCGTCCTCCGCGGCCGGACCCATTTGTTGCTTGAGGCAAACACCAGGACGCCGGCCAGGACGCCGATCGCCAGGTTGTGAGTGGCGACGACGACGACCACCGTCACCAGCATCGCCGCCGTCTCCCGGTACGGCGTCCGGCGCAGCGTCCGTGGCCGGATGCTGTGCCAGTCGAACGTGCCGACCGACACCATCACCATCACCGCGACCAGCGCGGCCATCGGGATCAGCCCGACCAGGTCGCCGAGACCGACCAGCAGCACCAGCAGGAACGCGCCCGCGAGGAACGTCGAGATCCGGGTCCGGGCGCCGCCGCCCTTCACGTTGATCATCGTCTGCCCGATCATCGCGCAGCCGCCCATCCCGCCGAACAGCCCGGTGATCACGTTCGCGACGCCCTGACCCCATGCCTCGCGGGTCTTCACCGACCCGGTGCCGGTGACGTCGTCGACCAGCTTCGCGGTCATCAGCGACTCCAGCAGCCCGACCAGCGCCATCCCGAGCGCGTACGGCGCGACGATCCGCAGCGTCTCCAGCGAGAACGGCACGTCCGGCCAGAACAGCGACGGCAGGCTGTCGGGCAGCTCGCCCTCGTCGCCGACCGTCGGTACGCCGGAGTGCGCGACCAGCACGATCGCGGTCACCACCAGGATCGCCACCAGCGGCGCAGGCACCGCCGTCGTCAGCCGCGGCAGGAACACCATCACGACGATGCCGATCGCGACCAGCGGGTAGACCAGCCACGGTACGCCGACCAGGTGCGGCAGTTGGGCCAGGAAGATCAGGATCGCCAGCGAGTTCACGAACCCGACCATCACCGTCCGCGGGATGAACCGCATCAGCCGCGCGACGCCGAGCAGCCCGAGCACCACCTGCAGCACGCCGGCCAGCAGCACCGTCGCGATCAGGTAGTCGAAACCGTGGTCGCGCATCACCGGAGCGATCACCAGCGCGACCGCTCCGGTTGCCGCCGAGATCATCGCCGGCCGGCCGCCGAGGAACGCGATCGAGATCGCCATCGTCACCGACGCGAAGAGCCCGACCCGCGGGTCGACACCGGCGATGATCGAGAAGCTGATCGCCTCCGGGATCAGTGCCAGGGCGACGACCAAGCCGGACAGCGCCTCGGTCTTCAGCAGCCGGGGCGAGCGCAGAGCGCCCAGTACGGACGTGACGGGCAGGGCTGACTCGGACGTCAGCGAAGTCATCGGGGTCTCCTGGAGCGCGGGCGCCGCCGCTCGCCCGGGGACGGCGCGCGGCGTTGCGCGCGGTCGGTGGGCCGAGGGGGAAGCCGGATCGGTGGCGGGCGGATCGCCGCCGTACCGAAGGGCGACTCTACCCGAGGCGGAAATCGATGCCCGAGCCGGGAAACGGCCGGGGCGCGGATATACCCGGCCCGGTGGCCCGAAAGGCATTACCGTGTGAAGGTCAGATCGCGTCAAGGAGGTCCCAGTGGCATTCGATCCTCAGGCCGGTGGGACTCCGACGTTGGAGCAGGTCGCCGCCCTGGCCGGCGTGTCCCGCGCCACCGTGTCCCGGGTCGTCAACGGTTCGCCGAAGGTGCTGCCCGACACGGTCGCCGCCGTCGAGCGGGCGATCGGCCAGCTGGGCTACGTCCCGAACCGGGCGGCCCGCGCGCTGGTCACCCGGCGTACGGACTCGGTCGCGCTGGTGATGCCCGAGCCCGACAGCCGGGTGTTCTCCGACCCGTTCTTCGCCGGCATCCTGCGCGGCGTGAGCCGGACCCTGGCGCCGACCTCCTCGCAGCTGGTGCTGCTGATCGAGCCGTCCGAGGGTGACGACCAGCGCCTGCTGCGGTACCTGCGCGGCGGGCACGTCGACGGCGCGATCATCGTCAGCCACCACGGCCGCGACAACGTGCTGCAGGAGCTGGCCCAGCTGCCGCTGCCGATCGTGTTCAGCGCGCGCCCGCTCGGCGTCGAGGTGCCGGTCGCCAGCGTCGACGTCGACAACGTGGCCGGAGCGCGTACGGCGGTCGAGTACCTGCTCTCCAAGGGCCGCAAGAAGATCGGCATCATCGCCGGCCCGCTCGACATGACCGCGGGCCTGGACCGCCTGACCGGGTACCAGCAGGTCGCCGCCGAGGCGGGCTTCGCCGAGGCCGTGGTGATCGGTGACTTCACCGCCGAAGGCGGCGAGCAGGCGACGGTCCAGCTGCTCGACGAGCACCCGGAACTGGACGGCATCTTCGTGGCCAACGACCTGATGGCGACCGCGACGCTGCGGGTGCTGTCGCAGCGCGGGCGCCGCGTGCCCGACGACGTCTCGGTGGTCGGCTTCGACGACTCGGTGGTCGCGACGACGACCACGCCTCAGCTCACCACGGTTCGCCAGCCGGTCGAGAAGCTGGGTTCGCGCCTGGCCGAGCTCCTGCTCGCCAAGATCGGCGGCGCCGACCTGACCAGCCCGGAGATCTACGGCACCGAACTCGTGGTCCGCGGCTCGGCCTAGGGCGGATCGTTCTGGAACTGGAACTGCACGCGGATGGACGAGTCCAGCGACACGACCAGCGTCGTGTTCGACGCGTTCCACTGGTTCGGGACGAGGAACAGACGGTTGTCGCCGACAACGAGCAGCCGCAGGCCGCGGTAGCGGTAGTTGAAGGTCTGGCCGGTGCTCGGTCGCAGCGCCGTCTCCTCCAGGCCCGGCGAGCGAAGCTGCAGGCGTTCCTTGGTGTCGAGGATGACGGACGGGAACTGGCCGAGGTTCTCCGCGTCCGACTTGGCCAGCCCGCGGCCGGAGTACTGCGCGGTGGTCGCGGTCGCCCAGAACGCGCAGGTCGTGGTGACGACGCCGAGCAGCACGATCAGTACGACGGGCGGACGGCGCTTCGCGAGCCGGGCGGCGACGTACGAGAGGTAGCCGAGCGCGGCCGCGGCGAGGCCGATCACCACGGGGACGACGAGCGCGTAGTACGCGACGTGGCCGATCAGCGGGTAGAGGAACAGACCGACGACGCCCAGCATGAGCAGTACGGCGGCGGCCGCGGCTGTACGTCGTACGGCGAGCTCGGTGGGGTGGACCGCGTTGTGCAGCAGCAGTCCCGCGACGGCGACCAGGGTGAGGACGAGCAGGGGGACCAGCAGCGGCTGCGGGCTGCGCATCACGTAGTCCTGCGTGCTGAGGCCGATCGTGTCGACGTCGATGCCGAAGTACTCGTACTGCGAGCGCGCGGAGACGTAGCCGAAGTAGAACAGCAGCGCGCTGATCAGCGTGACCGGCGCGACGATGCCGGCGGCGAAGCTCACCCAGCGCTCGAGCTGGGCGCGCTCCTCAGCCATCCGTGGCTTCGACGGAGATCGTCAGCCCACCCGCTTGCAGGTACTCGTTCTTGACCTTGGTGCAGACGTCCGCCGACTCGCACGTCACGTCGGCGTAGACGTTCAGCACCGTCTGGCCCCGGCCGACCCTGGCCAGCGCGAGGTAGCAACTGTCCGCGCCACCCCCGAACCGGGTCCCCTCGACGCAGGGCGGTCCGTCGGGACAGGTGCCGTCACCGAACTTCACGACCGAGGTGTCGGTGAGCTCGTACTTCACCGCGAGGATCTCCACGCCGGCGGGCAGTTCACCCGATCCCCACGCGGGCGAGAAGCACGCCTTGCCCTCGTCGTCGAACTCGACCTGACCACCGACCGGCAGCTTCGCGTTCTTGATCGCGGGCTTGTTCTGCTCGGTCTGCGGCTTCTCGGGCTCGGTCGGTTCGACCGACGGCTCGTCGGTGCTCTCGGTCTCCACCGGGGCCGACGTCGTGGTCGTGGTCGTGTCGCCGGCGGGGTCTTCACCGCCGGCTTCGTCCTTGCTCGCCGAACACCCCGCCAGGCAGACGACGAGCAGGATCATCGATGCCTTCCCCCACTGGGACATCAGCACCACCCCCCACTGCCCAGAGTGATCCGGGTAGGGCGGGTCGGCAACAGTTCGGGCCCGGATTGTTCACTCTCCGCTGCCGAACTCTGTATCTGTAGTTCCCCGCGTGGTATTCCTGCTAGTGGACGAGGGGGGAGACCATGTCCGACCACGAGATCCGGATCGCGCTGGTGCTCAACGGAGGCGTCAGCCTGGCGGTCTGGATGGGCGGCGTCACGCACGAGCTCGACCTGATCCGCCGGGCCTCGGCGGGTGGCGACGCGCCGCCGTCGCAGCCGTACGACGAACTGCTGGCGCAACGCTGGCGCGACCTGTGCCGGCGCGGCGGCGAGCAGCGCAAGGTCGTCGTCGACGTGATCGCCGGCACCAGCGCCGGCGGCCTGAACGGGTCGTTGCTCGCGACAGCGGTCTCGCACGGGTCGACGCTCGATCCCGGCGACGACCAGGGGCCGTGGCTGCGGCAGAAGTGGGTCGGCCTGGGATCGCTCGAGGTCGGCAAGCTCGTCCCCGCGGTCGGCAAGCCGTCGACCTCGGTGCTCGACGGCGACTACTTCCTGACCGAGCTCAAGGAGTTGCTCCGGGGCGTCGCCGGCGGCGGGCAGTCCGCGGCGGCCGAGCCGGTGACCTTGTTCGTGACGGCCTCCGGGCTCGGGGTGCAGCAGTTCGAGGCGAAGGACGCGGCGGGGCAGCGGTTCGTCGTACCGGACCATCGGTACCTGTTCTGCTTCACCAGCGAGCAGCGGGCCCTGTACGACGGCGCGACGCGGTCGTTCTCGGTGGATCCGGTGAACGGGCTGCAGAACACCAAGCTGCTGGCCCGCGCCGCGCGGGCGTCGGCGTCGTTCCCGGTCGCCTTCGGGCCGGTGCTGGAGACGCCGAACATGGCGACCGCCCCGCCGCGGATGCAGCCCGGCGCGCACACCGGGTCCGGCGCCTGGCTGGTGGACGGCGGGGTGCTCGACAACGCGCCGTTCGGGCCGGTGCTCGACGTCGTCGCCCGGCGGCCGGTGACCGGGAAGGCGACCCGGTACGTCCTGTACGTCGTACCGTCGGCCGGGATCGGGCTGGCCGAGACACGGTTGCCTGAGGCAACCGAACCGGGCTGGCAGGTGGCCGCGCTGTCCGCGGTCCAGTTCCCGCGGGAGGTGGACTTCCGGTCCGACGTCGAGCAGCTCGAACGGTTGCTGCTCGAGGCGGACGCGTCCTGGTCCGACACCCAGCGGTTGTACGACCGGTGCGTGCACCACCCGGAGAGCCGGGACGCGTTGCACCAGGCGGCGACGCTGCTGCAGCCGACGTACTCGCGAGGGCGGGCGGCCGGTGGGGTGTGGGAGGCCGTGACCGTGGCCTCGCCGGACCGGTCGACGGTGCTCGACGCGACGTCGGCGTTGTCGGAGCCGGAGATCGACGAGATCCTCGGGACCGACCATCCGTGGGTGCCTGATCCGGACGGATCGACGGCCTTGCTGCGCGAGGGCGCGGACGGGAACCCCTGCTGGCCTTGGGGAACGGGCGCGGCCGAGCGCGTCGTACGGCTGGTCCTGCGGTCGCTGCGGACCCAGATCGACAGCGCGGCACCGGCTGATCGCGACGTCCTGGAGAAGTGGCTCAAGGCATCGAGTGACGCGTTGCTGAAGGTGCAGGCCGTGCGGGACGCGTTGGCGACCGAGCTCGCGGCGGCGGATCTCGACCTGCAGCCGGCCGGGGGAGCCGAGGCGGTCGCGGTCGGGCTGACCGACATCTTCGAGACGCTGCAGATCCAGCGCGCGCTCGGCGACGAGTTCGCGACGCTGGTCGCGGTGGTCGGGCCGGTGATGGTGGAGACCGCGCTGGAGGTCGAGATCGTGTCGCGCTGCACGTCGTCGCGGACGCCGCAGCAGCGCAGTGCGCCGTTCCAGTTCCTGCGGCTCGGGCCGGACATCCCGCTGACGCTGCTCGACGAGCTGCCCGAGGGATCGATCGCGAACGACCTGAAGGACAGGATCCTGTACGGGACGCAGGTCGGCCACTTCGGCGCGTTCGGCGCGGCCGAGTGGCGGCGGTGGGACTGGCTGATGGGCCGGCTGCACTGCGTCGCGCACCTCGGCGCGATGCTCGGTGCCGAGCCGGACTGGATCCGCGAGACGCAACGGCAGGTGCTGGCGTCGGAGGAGTGGACGGTCGACGAGCTGGCGCTGCAGGTGCGGAAGCTGGCCGAGGACTTCCCGGTCACCGCCGGGCTCGGCGCGTTGACGACGATGCGCGACGAGCTGAACGGGTCGAAGGCCGGCCGGGCGACCACGCGCGGGCTGGCCGATCGGCTGGTCGACGTGTCGGGTGGGCTGGATCCGCGAGTGGGCGAGTGGATGAAGGCGTCGGCAGCGCGGAAGAACGAGCCGCGGTCGTGGCTGCTGCGGACCGTGCGGTGGTTCACCAGGCCGGCCCGGGAGACGTTGTGGGGTCGGCTGGTCCGGTCGCCGGACCTTGGTTCGGTACGGCGACCGCTGGTGTTCGAGCCGTGGCTGCCGGTGGCGGCGGCTGGCGTCGCCGTACTGCTGCTGGTTGTTGCTGGGGTGGTGAGTGCTGGCGGCGTACGGATCGTCGCCGCGCTACTGGCCGGGGTGGTGCTCGCGCTGGCGGCGGTGCTGTTCGTGGTGTCCTTCTACGTCCGCCGGGCGCGGCAGCAGATCCGGCGGTGGATCGAGAAGCGTCTTCCCGAGATCAGTCCATCGTCACGAAATCGATGAGCTCCTCGACCCGGCCGAGCAGCGCGGGGTCGAGGTCGGCGAAGCTCTTCACCTTGGACAGGATGTGCTTCCAGGCGGCGGCGACGTCGGCCTGGTCGGTGGCGGGCCATCCGAAGGTCTTCAGCACGCCCTTCTTCCAGTCCTCGCCGTACGGGATCTTCGGCCACTCCGCGATCCCGACCGACGACGGCTTGACCGCTTCCCAGATGTCGATGAACGGGTGCCCGACGACGAGCACGTGCCGGTTGTTCACCTGCGCGGCGATCTTCGACTCCTTCGAGCCCTCGACCAGGTGGTCGACCAGGACGCCGAGCCGCCGGCCCGGGCCGGGCTGGTACCGGTTGACGATCGCGGGCAGGTCGTCGATGCCTTCCAGGTACTCGACGACGACGCCTTCGATCCGCAGGTCGTCACCCCAGACCCGCTCGACCAGCTCGGCGTCGTGCCGCCCTTCGACGTAGATCCGGCTGGCCCGCGCCACCCGCGCCCGGACGCCCTCGACGGCGACGGACCCCGACGCGGTCTTGGTCTTCTTCACCGGCCCGGCCTTCTTCGGCGCGACCAGACTCACCGGCTTCCCGTCCACCCAGAACCCGGGCCCCATCGGGTAGGTCCGGATCTTCCCGTGCCGGTCCTCCAGGTCGACCACGCCGTGCTCCCACCGCACCACCGCCCCCACGAACCCCGACGACGGCTCCTCGACCACCATCCCCTTCTCGAGCGCCACCTCCACGGTCCGCCCGTTCTTCGGCTTCCGCCAGTCCCCGGCCAGCACGTCGTTCCCATACCTGTCAGCCACCCCCAAACCGTATGCCCAGAACGGTCTTCAGCCCGTCAACCACACACCCGAGGTCGCAGGATCCCGGCGGCAGACGCGCGTCCCTCAGCGGTTCCCCCATCGCCTGCCGCCGGGCTGGGGCGCAGGCGGCGAGGTGAGAGACCTGGTAGGCGTGGACGGCGGTGTCGCGGGTGACCAGGGTGAGGTGCTCGCACTGGGCAAACACCTCCGATGTGGTGGTTCGGTCAGGTGATGCCGAAGTCGCGGGCGATGTCGGCGTTGGTCTCCGGGGAGTCCCAGTCGTCGGCGTACAGCGCCCGCTGGTTCAGCGAGCCGCGCCCGTGCTGTGCGACTGGACGCGGGAGCTCGGTCTGCGTCTCGTGCGGGGTGAACTGCGTCGTCGGCTCGGTCACGGTGCCCACCTCATCCGGTCGGTTCAGATGACCAAGAGTGACCGATGCTCCGTGGGTTCAGCAAAGGGGTTCTAGACCGTCGGGGTTGTGTGGGTGGCTTGGGTGGTGCGGTGGGGGAGGGCGATGGTGAGGCCCAGGTAGACGAGCAGGCCGGCGAGCAGGCCGACGACCCAGGAGTAGTCGTAGAGGGGTTTGAGGAGGGGGATCAGGCCATCGACGGGGAACGGGCCGCCGTACGCGCCGCCGACGGCTAGGACGGACCCGATGACGGTTGCTAAGACGGCTCGCCAGTTCCAGCCGGCCCGGTACCAGTAGCGGCGGTGGGGGAGGTAGAGGTCGGCAAGGAAGAGGTTGGTGCGGTCGATCAGCCAGTAGCCGGCGATCAGGACGCCGGCGACCGACGCGAGCAGGCCGCCGTAGAAGCCGAGCCAGGCGTAGATGTAGATGTTCGGATCGGTGAGCAGGCGCCAAGGCTGGATGAGGACGCCGAGGACACCGGTGAGCAGGCCCGCCGTACGGAAGGTGAGCCAGCGCGGCAGCGCGTTCGCGAAGTCGTACGACGGGCTGACGACGTTCGCGGCGACGTTGCAGGACATCGTGGCCAGGATCGCCATCACCAGGCCGACGGTGACCACGACCGGGTTCTCGAACCGGCGGGTCAGCTCGACCGGGTCCCAGATCGCCGAGCCGTAGACGATCACGGTGCCCGAGGTGGTGACGATCGAGACCAGCGCGATGAACGACATCGTGGTCGGCAGGCCGATGATCTGCCCGATCACCTGCTGGCGCTGCCCGGCGCCGAACCGCGTGAAGTCCGGCATGTTCAGCGACAGTGTGGCCCAGAACGCGATCATGCCCATCAGCGACGGCGCGAAGATCGTCCAGAAGTCGGCGTCCCAGCCGAGCTTCGACGGCTGCGACAGGATCGGGCCGGGCCCGCCGGCCTTGACCAGGATCGCGATCATCAGCGCCAGGAACGCGACCGTGACCAGCGGCGCGGCCCAGTTCTCGAACCGCCGCAGCCCCTCGATCCCGCGCCAGATCAGCCACATCTGCAGCAGCCAGAAGAACGCGAAGCTCAGCCACAGCGTCCACGGATGCCCACCGACGGACGAGGCGTTCTGCCACCCCGACCCGGCCAGCTCACCGACGATCACGTGGATCGCCTGCCCGCCGATCCAGGTCTGGATGCCGAACCACCCGCACGCGACGAAGGCCCGCAGCAGCGCCGGGAAGTTCGCGCCGCGGACGCCGTAGAAGGCCCGCGCGAACACCGGGAACGGGATCCCGTACTTGGTCCCCGCGTGGCTGTTCAGCAGCAGCGGCACCAGCACGATCAGGTTGCCCAGCGTGATGGTGAGGAAGGCCTGCAGCCAGTTCATCCCGAGCGCGACCAGCCCGGACGCGAGCAGGTAGCTGGGGATGTTGTGCGCCATCCCCATCCACAGCGCCGCGTAGTTGTACGTCGTCCAGCGCCGCTCGGCGATGCGGGTCGGCGCGAGCTCCTCGTTGCCGTACCGGCTCTGCGTGACCACGGTCGGGTCGTCGAGCTCGACCCTTCCGTCCGGGTGATCGAGCTGATCCGTGTTGACCATCGGTCCCACCTCATCCCGTCGGGGCGCCTCGCACACAACGTGCGGGATGAGGTGTCAGTGTGT
This sequence comes from Kribbella lupini, assembly GCF_039529595.1. Taxonomy (NCBI): domain Bacteria; kingdom Bacillati; phylum Actinomycetota; class Actinomycetes; order Propionibacteriales; family Kribbellaceae; genus Kribbella; species Kribbella lupini. The sequence continues at coordinate 259,249 of NZ_BAAANC010000001.1, forward strand.
CAACGGATAACCACGATTAGTGCTCAGGCCCGAGCAACGGAAGCGTCGGGCGGCGCGGCGCACCCAGTACGGCGTACCCACGGCGTACGGCGTGCTGGAGGTGCTCGACCGGCCAGGGCCAGTCCTCGGTGTGCTTCAGCGCGTCGTCGAGCGACGTGCCGGCGTGGTGCAGCCCGGAGATCGTGTTCGCGACCGTGCCGAGGTGCCCGGCCTGGTCACGCACGAACTCCGCGTCGACGACCGCGCCGTGTCCTGGGACGACCTTCGACTCGGCAGTGAGCAGCCCGATCACCCGGTCGAGCGTCTCCGGCCACTCCAGCGGGTACGAGTCGTCGTCGTACGACGGCGGTGCGGACTCCTCGACCAGGTCGCCGACGAAGTACACGTCGGCCTCCGGTACGACGACCACGACGTCCCCGTCGGTGTGCGCGTTGCCCAGGTGCAGCAGCTCGACCCGCCGGCCGCCGAGGTCGATCACCTTGGCCACGGAGAAGGTGTTGTCGACGGCAACCAGTTCGGTCGCGGCGACCTCGGCCAGCACCTCGGCGGGGATCTCCGGGTACGCCGGGTCGGTGCCCGGGTGGTCGCGGTAGTGCTCCTGCAGCGCCGGGCCGCGCTCGGCCAAGGCGGTCGCCGCGTTCTCGTGCGCGTAGGTTGCCGCCTCGGTGAAGACGGCGTTCCCGAAGGTGTGGTCGAAGTGCGCGTGCGTGTTGACGACCCACTTCACCGGCAGGTCGGTCAGCTCGCGGATCTCGGCCAGCACCTGCTCGGCCTGCGCGGTCGACGCGCGCGGATCGATCACCAGCGCGCCGTCGTCACCGACCACCAGCCCGACGTTCAGGTCCCACTCGCGATACCGGCGGACCCAGCATCGATCACCCAGCTCGGTCCACTCACTCATGGCCCGACCTTATCCGGCGGCCTCGGCTACGAAGTCAGCACGTCACCCTGCTGCACGTCGGACTTCTCGACGCCCCGCAGCAGCAGCCCGACGTTGTCGCCCGCGACCGCCCGATCGGTGGTCCGCCGGAACATCTCCACTCCGGCCACCACGGTGCGCAGCACCTCGACACCGCCGCGCTGGACGCCGACCTCGTCGTTCTCCCGGACCACCCCGGCCAGCACCCGCCCGGTGACGACCGTGCCGCGGCCGGTGATCGAGAACACGTCCTCGACGCGCAGCTGGAACGGCACGTCGTCCTGCACCCGCGGCGCCGCCACCGGCGGCACGGCGTCCTGCGGCCGCTCGTCGTTCTTCCAGAACTTCCATCCCATGACGCCGACCCTAGAGCAGGCCATTTCCGGCAAACGATATCCACCGGCTGGGAAGGGGGTTGAAGGGGCCGGTGCGGGCGCTTAGGGTCGCCTAGGCACTGGAAAGATCCCATCTCTGAAGGGCAGGGCGGCGTGACGACACGACGGGCACTGGTGGTCCGGGGCGGCTGGGAAGGGCATCTCCCGGTCGAGGCGACCGAGCTGTTCATCCCCTTCCTGCGGGACAACGACTTCGAGGTCACCGTCTCCGACAGCACCTCGAGCTACCTCGATCTGGACGGCACCGACCTGGTGCTGCAGTGCATCAGCATGGGCGAGATCACCGCGGAGGAGACCAAGGGCCTGGAGGCCGCGGTCCGCGCCGGCACCGGCCTGGCCGGCTGGCACGGCGGCATCGTCGACTCCTTCCGCGGCAACGTCGACTACAGCTTCATGACCGGCGGCCAGTTCATCTCGCACCCGGGCGGCTTCGTCGACCACCGGATCGAGGTGGTCGCCGATCACCCGATCGTCGAGGGCATCGAGCACTTCGACCTGCACACCGAGCAGTACTACGTGCACGCCGACCCGAGCAACACCGTCCTGGCGACCACGACCTTCCGGGCCCACCCGGACTACCCGTGGATCGAGGGCGCGACGATGCCCGCGGTCTGGACCCGCACCTGGGGCGACGGCAAGGTCTTCGTCTGTACGCCGGGCCACAGCCTCGCCGACCTGGACACCCCCGAGGTCCGCACGATCATCGAGCGGGGGCTGCTGTGGGCGAGCAAGTGACCCGCGTCGGCATCGTCGGCACCGGCGTCATCAGCGGCACCTACCTGGACCACCTGGCCAAGCTGCCGGGCGTCGAGGTGGCCGCGGTGGCCGACCTGGACGTGTCGCGCGCGCAGACCGTCGCCGACGCGCACCCCGGCGTCCGGGCGTTGTCATCGGACGAATTGATGGCCGACCCCGACGTCGACATCGTGCTCAACCTGACCATCCCGGCCGCGCACGCGCCGGTGCACCGGGCGGCCCTCGAAGCCGGCAAGCACACGTACGGCGAGAAGCCGCTGGCCGTCGACCGCGCCGAGGCCAAGCCGCTGCTCGAGCTCGCCGAGGCCAAGGGCCTGCGGATCGGCTGCGCGCCGGACACCGTGCTCGGCACCGGGACGCAGACCGCGCGCGCCGTGATCGACCGCGGCGACATCGGCGTACCGACGGCGGCCAGTGCGTCGTTCGTCACGCCCGGGCACGAGCTGTGGCACCCGGCGCCGGAGTTCTACTACCAGCCCGGCGGCGGCCCGCTGCTCGACATGGGCCCGTACTACGTGACCAGCCTGATCACGCTGCTCGGCCCGGTCCGCCGGGTGACCGGGCGCGCGGGGCGCTCGCAGGACGAGCGCAAGGTGCACACCGGGCCGCGGGCCGGGCAGGTCTTCCCGGTCGACGTCCCGACGCACGTGACCGGCATCCTCGAGCACGAGTCCGGGGCGCTGACGACGGTGCTGATGTCGTTCGACGTGTGGGCCGCGCGCCTGCCGCGGATCGAGATCTACGGCACCGACGGCAGCCTGTCGGTGCCCGACCCGAACGCGTTCGACGGCACGGTCGAGATCGCGACTGCGGCGCAGCGCGAGTGGACCGAGGTACCGGTGGCCGGCGGGTACGCCGGGGCGGGGCGCGGTGTCGGGGTTGCTGACATGGCGCGCGCGATCCGGACCGGTGGTGCGCATCGTGCGGACGGTGCCCTGGCCTTCCACGTGCTCGACGTCCTGGAGTCGCTGCTCGAAGCGGCCGCCAAGGATCAGCCGGTGGACGTCGCCAGCACGGTCGAGCGGCCGGCCGCAGTACCGTTGGGAGCCTCGCCCGAAACTGCCTGAGGCGCAAACCTCTACTACGGGTCGGTAGACTGGCACTCGAACTGTCTGAGTGCCAGGACCGGATGCTGAGAGAGGGTGGTGCGCGTGCTGGACGAGCGCAAACTGGACGTGCTCCGGGCCATCGTCGAGGACTACGTGGCGACCCACGAGCCGGTCGGGTCCAAGACGCTGGTCGACCGGCACAACCTCGGCGTCTCGCCGGCGACCGTGCGCAACGACATGGCCGCGCTGGAGGAGGAGGGGTACATCACCCAGCCGCACACCAGCGCCGGCCGGATCCCGACCGACGCCGGGTACCGGCTGTTCGTGGACAAGCTGAGCACGGTCAAGACGCTGTCCGCGGCCGAGAAGAAGGCGATCTCGTCGTTCCTCACCGGCGCGGTGGACCTGGACGACGTCGTACGGCGGACCGTCCGGCTGCTGGCGCAGATCACCCGCCAGGTCGCGATCGTGCAGTACCCGACGCTGATCCGCTCCAGCGTGCGGCACGTCGAGGTCGTGACGATGACCCCGCGGCGGCTGCTGCTGGTGCTGATCACCAGCACCGGGCGGGTCGAGCAGCGGATCGTCGAGGCGCAGGCCGACGTCGACGAGCAGCTGGTCGCCGACCTGCGCTCCCGGCTGAACACGGTGCTCACCGGCCAGCGGCTGACCGACGCGACCACCGCGCTGACCGGCGTGGCCGAGACCTTCCCGCCGGCCGACCGGCCGTTCGTGACGGCGATCGTGACGACGCTGCTGGAGGCCTTCACCGACGAGGGCGAGCAGCGGATCGCGGTCGGCGGCGCGGCCAACCTGACCCGGTACGGCGACGACTTCGAGCGCAACGTGAAACCCGTGCTGGAAGCGCTCGAGGAGCACGTGATCCTGCTCAAGCTGCTCGGCGAGGCGACCCACCCGCAGACCCTCACGGTCCGGATCGGGCACGAGAACCCGTACGAGGGGCTGGCCACCACCTCGGTGGTCGCCACCGGCTACGGCCCCAAGTCGGAGGCGCTGGCCACCCTCGGCATCGTCGGCCCGACCCACATGGACTACCCCAGCACGATGGGCGCCGTCCGCGCCGTCGCGCGCTACGTCAGCCAGATCCTGGCCGACTCATGACCAATCAGCGATTTCCCTACCTCTGGTCTGGAGTATGAGCACCGATTACTACGCCGTTCTCGGCGTCAGCCGTGACGCGTCCCAGGACGAGATCAAGAAGGCCTACCGCAAGCTGGCCCGTCAGTACCACCCGGACGTGAACGACTCCGAGGACGCGCACGCCAAGTTCCAGGAGATCGGCCGCGCCTTCCAGGTGCTCAGCGACCCGCAGAAGAAGCAGGTCCACGACCTCGGCGGCGACCCGTTCGCGAGCGCCGGACCGGGTGGGGCGGGCGCGGGCTTCGGCCAGGCGTTCACCTTCACCGACATCATGGACGCCTTCTTCGGCCAGACCGGCGGCGCGACGCGCGGTCCGCGACCACGCACCCGGCGCGGCCAGGACGCGCTGATCCCGCTGCGGATCGACCTGAGCGAGGCCGCGTTCGGTACGACGCGGGAGCTGAAGGTCGACACCGCCGTTGTCTGTCCGACCTGTTCGGGGTCGGGTGCGGCGGCCGGGTCCGAGCCGGTCACCTGCGAGGTGTGCCACGGCCGGGGCGAGGTCACGCACACGCAGCGCTCGTTCCTCGGTGAGGTCCGGACGATGCGCCCGTGCCCGAACTGCCGCGGCTTCGGGACGACCATCCCGAGCCCGTGCGTCGAGTGCTCCGGCGACGGCCGCGTGCGCTCGCGTCGTACGGTCACGGTGAAGATCCCGGGCGGTGTCGACAGCGGCACCCGCGTGCAGCTGTCCGGCCAGGGCGAGGTCGGCCCCGGCGGCGGTCCGGCCGGCGACCTGTACGTCGAGATCGAGGTCGAGCCGCACGACATCTTCAGCCGCAACGGCGACGACCTGCACTGCACGGTCACGCTGCCGATGACCGCTGCCGCGCTGGGCACGACGATCGACCTGCCGACGCTGGAGGGCGAGACGACACCGCTGGAGATCCGGCCCGGCACGCAGTCCGGCACCGCGATGACGCTGACCGCCCGCGGCGTCCCGCGCCTGCGCCACGCCGGCCGCGGCGACCTGATCGTCCAGATCATCGTCGAGACCCCGACGAAGCTCGACGAGCACCAGGCCCAGATCCTCAAGGACCTGGCCGAGGCCCGCGGCGAGGAGCGCCCGCAGGGCCAGGTCCAAGCCACCCACAAGGGCGTCTTCGGCCGCCTCCGCGACGCCTTCGGCGCCCACTGAACCCCCGGCCAACCATGGGCCTCCCGGTATTCCACCTGGCCGACCTCGGCGAGGCGCCCGCTCCCGGCGTAGCCGGTGAGCCCGGGGGCGTCGGCTCCTCCTCCCCCCACTCCTCCTCCGCCGCAGGCGGAGGAGGAGCTGAGCTGGTGCTCGGCGGCGCCGAGGGTCGGCATGCGGCGGTGGTGCGCCGGATCGGTCCTGGGGAGCGGGTTCGGTTGACGGACGGTGTGGGGAACTTCGCCGAAGGTGCTGTGGTGGCCTCCTCGAAGTCCGGCATCACCGTCGCCGTCGACCAGCGGGGGAGTGTGCCGAAACCGGCTCCTCGGCTGGTCGTCGTCCAAGCCCTGCCCAAGGGGGAGCGGGCTGAGCTGGCGGTGGAGATGCTGACCGAGGTCGGGGTCGATCTGATCGTGCCGTGGAACGCGGATCGCAGTCAGTTCCGGGCGAACCCGGAGCGGGTGGAGAAGACGCTGACCAAGTGGCGTTCCTGGGCGTTCGAGGCGAGCAAGCAGTCGCGGCGGAGCTGGTTCTGCGAGGTGGCTCCGGTGGCGTCGACGGCGGAGGTCGCACGCCTGGTCCACGACGCGGGGCTGGCCGCCGTACTGCACGAAGAAGCGAAGACCCCGCTCGCGACGCTGAACCCACCGACCACCGGCGACGTGGTGATCGTGGTGGGTCCTGAGGGTGGCATCACCGACGCCGAGCTGGAAGCCTTCGCAGCAGAGCCGGTACTGCTCGGCGACACGGTCCTGCGGACGTCCACCGCAGGCGTCGCCGCAGCATCCGTCCTGCTGGCCAGATCTCGTTGGAGGACCGCGGTTTGAGCTCGATGGACTGGCTGGAGTGGCACTCGTCGTACGAGGACGAGGAGTCGCCGCTGAGCCGCCGGCTCGCGTCGGTGCAGCGCGCGATCCGCGAACGCCTCGACGCCGACCCCGACGCCGAGCTCCAGGTGGTCAGCGCCTGCGCCGGCCAGGGCCGTGACCTGATCGAGGTCCTCGCCACCCACCCGGCCCGAGGCCGCGTCACCGCGCGGCTCGTCGAGCTCGACCACCGCAACGCCGGCCTGGCGCGGACGGCGGCCACCGTCAACGGCCTGACCGGCATCGAGGTCGTCGAGGCCGACGCCGGCCGGACCGACGCGTACGCCGGCGCCGTACCGGCCGATCTCGTGCTGTTCTGCGGCGTCTTCGGCAACATCATCGACGCCGACGTGGAGACCACCGTCAAGGCGCTCCCGCAGTTCTGCGCCCCCGGCGCGACCGTCGTCTGGACCCGCACCCGCGAGGAGCCCGACCTCTGCCCGGCCATCCGTGAGTGGTTCGGAAGCGCCGGCTTCGAGGAGGTCTCGTACGACGCGCCGGACGACGTGCTCTGGTCGGTCGGCGTCCACCGCCTGACCGGCAACCCGCAGGAGCTCGAGCCGGGCCGGCAGCTCTTCAGCTTCGTACGAGCCCCCGACACCCAGTCGATCTGAGCCCTACTTCACCAGCAGCGTCTTCGTGTCGGTCGAGGTCAGCCGACCGTCCGCCGCCGACACCTCGAAGACCTCCAGCGTGTAGCGCCCGGCCGGCAGCTTCGCCACGACGAACGAGTACGGCGTGAGCTTGAACGCCTCCCCGGTCGTCGCCACTCCCTCCTGGAGCACCCGCCGGCTGTCGTCGGAGGTGATCCGCCAGTTCAGCTGCGCCTCGTTGACCGCGGCGATCCCGGCCACCTTGAACGGCGTCTTCAGCACCGCGCCGTTGGCCGGCGAGGTGATCCAGATGAACGCCTGGACGTCGAGCGACTGCGCCCGCCCGAGCGGCTGCTTGATGGCGACCCCGAACAGTTCCTGCACCGGCCTGCCGCGCAGCGTGACCTCGACCGGCACCGTCGTACCGCTGGCGCCCTGGACCGTGTAGACGAGCTGCTGCAGCGCCATCTGCGCGACGTCCGGATCGAGCCGCGTCTTCGGCAGCGACTTGAAGTCCACTCTGATCGACGAGCCGGACATCCGGACCTCGGAGACCTGCGCGCCGATCCACGGCGAGCTGTAGTCGGGATCGTCGGACTTGCCGGACGCCATCAGCTGCACCGCCGAGTACGTCGCCCGGCCCTTGAACGGCACGAAGGTCCGGTACAGCCGGACACCCGGACCTGTCGCGGCGCCGACCGTCTCGCCCAGCCAGTAGACCGGGATCGCGCCCGAGCTCTCCGGCTCCAGCTTGCCGGCCTCGGTCGGCTTCGCCTTGGGCGTCTCGTCGGTCGGCAGGGACACCGACGCCGACGTCGACGGCAGCGTGGCCGACGGCCGAGCGGTCGCGCTCTGCGGCGCCCCGGTCGCGGTGGCCGTCGTACTGGGCGCTCCCGCGACCTCGCTGTCGCCCGCCTGCCGGTTGTCGTCGTTCAGTACGGCGAACGCCCCGATCGCCGCGGCGGTGCCGACCACGGCGGCGCCGGCGGTGACGACCCAGGGACGGCGGTTGACCGGCGTCCGGGTGTTCCGCACCCGGGCCTGGATCTCGTGCAGCCCGTCGGCCGGCTCGATCCGGTCGGCCTCGTGGTGCAAGGCGCGCCGCATCAGCTCGTCGAACTCGTCGTTCGGCTGGTGGTCGTTCATGTGCTCTGCTCCAAGACCTGGCGCAGCGACTTGGTCGCCCGCGCGGCATGGCTCTTCACCGATCCGCGGCTGATCCCCATCGTGTCGGCGATCTCCGCCTCCGACAGGTCACCGTAGTACCGCAGCACCATGACGGTGCGCTGCTTCTCCGGCAGGGTGCGCATCGCTTCGATCACGCGGTCGGTCTCCGCCGTCCGCAGCACCGCCTGCTCCGCGCTCGGCTCGTCGGGCAGCGAGCGCGGCATGTGCTTGTCGACGACCACCAGGTGCCGCTGCCGCGAGCGGCACCGGTTCACCACGGCGGTCCGCAGGTACGCCAGCGCCTTGTGCGGATCGCGCAACCGGTGCCAGCGGGCGTGCATCGCCACGAAGGCGTCCTGCACGATCTCCTCCGCCGCTCCCCGGTCACGCAGCAGCAGGGCGCCGAGGCGGACCAACGACGTGTAGTGCGCCGTGTAGACAGCCGTCAGCGCCTCGTCGGCATTCCACGAGGAGTCCTGAGCCACGCACTCGTCATACACCACGGCCGGTTGTGCCACATGACGACGACGCGACGGAGGTGTCCCAGGTTGACAACCACGGGAAAGTTCGGCCTCATCGTGTGACCTACGACGCATCAGGAGCCCGATGAGACAGCACGGCGATCACAGCTGGTGCGGGCATCGTGAACTCACCGTGACCGCCGTCGATCGCCTGTACGCCGAGCTCGCCGGCGCGGACGGCCTGATCCGCGGCGTCCCGCGCCACCAGTACGCCGAGGCGCTCGACCGGGCCCAGGCCTACCAGGACCGAGCCCTCGCCGGCGGCCTGATCCGCAACGTCGCCAACACCGGGCGCACCGTCCCGTACGCCGGTCCCGGCCCGACGCTGCACTCGGCGTACCTCAATCCTGATGTCCAGCGCGAGCACTTCCTGGCCGATCCGTTCCGGAGCGGCCAGGAGAACCTGCGGATCAACGCGGAGTACGTCGTCGGCCAGTTGCGTCGGGCCCGCGCCGGTCGCGACGGCCTCCGGCAGCTCGGGGCGGCGGTGCACGCGGTGCAGGACAGCTACAGCGGAGGACACGCCTGGCGAGATGACGCGGTCTACGACGGCGACCCGACTGCCGCCGTGCGGGCGCTGCACGTGTTCACGCCGTCCCACCTGCTCGGCCGGGACGACGGCCGCAACACGCACTTCGGCGCGTTCGACCAGCCGCCGGCCGGGTCCGGTACGGCGCGCGCCGCGGTCGAGGCGACGTACCGGATCCTGCGCGCCCACGAGCTGGGCCGGCGCGATCCGGAGCGGGCCGAGCTCCTCGTCGGCGACCTCGTCGAGCCGCTGCTCAGGGCCCACGCGGACGGCGTACAGGTGTGTCTGGTGCCCGACGAACCGTGGCGTGCCGAGCGGGACCGGCGGCTCGAACGGGACAAAACACCAGGTCAGACCCCAGACGGCGGATGATCCGCGGTTTTATCGAGTGAGTGTGTCGGAGCGTACGGCTAGCATGGATCAGGTCATCGTCACCAGCATCAGGAGGAAAGGCTGTCCAGGCCACGCAGTATCGAGCCGTCGCACCAGGGTGCGACGCGCGCCGGCGGTAACGAACCGCCCAAGGCGTCCCACAAGATCGTCGTGCCGAACAGCATCGACATGGTGGCGCTGCTCGGAGCCCGGGACGAGTTCCTCCGGATCATCGAGAAGGAGTTCGCGGCCGACATCATGGTCCGCGGCAACGAGATCACGATGAACGGCGAGCCGGCCGAGCTCGCGCTGGCCGAGCGGCTGGTCGACGAGCTGATCGCGGTGGTGCGGACCGGTCACGGGCTGACCGCCGACTCCGTCGAGCGCAGCATCGCGATGATCAAGGCCGAGACCGTCGAGAGCCCCGCCGACGTCCTGACCCAGAACATCCTGTCCAGCCGCGGCCGGACGATCCGTCCCAAGACGCTGAACCAGAAGCGCTACGTCGACGCGATCGACAAGAACACGATCGTGTTCGGCATCGGCCCGGCCGGTACCGGCAAGACCTACCTGGCGGTCGCCAAGGCGGTCCAGGCGCTGCAGGCCAAGGAGGTCAACCGGATCATCCTGACCCGGCCGGCCGTCGAGGCCGGCGAGCGGCTCGGCTTCCTGCCCGGCACGCTGTCGGAGAAGATCGACCCGTACCTGCGCCCGCTGTACGACGCGCTGCACGACATGCTCGACCCCGAGTCGATCCCGCGGCTGATGACGGCCGGCACGATCGAGATCGCGCCGCTGGCCTACATGCGTGGCCGGACGCTGAACGACGCCTACATCATCCTGGACGAGGCGCAGAACACCTCGCCCGAGCAGATGAAGATGTTCCTCACCCGGCTCGGGTTCGGCTCCAAGATGGTGGTCACCGGTGACGTCACCCAGGTCGACCTGCCGACCGGGACGAACTCCGGGCTGCGGGTCGTGCAGGACATCCTGGAAGGCGTGCAGGACCTGACGTTCTGCCGGCTCACGTCGCACGACGTGGTCCGGCACAAGCTGGTCGGCCGGATCGTGTCGGCCTACGAAAACTACGAAGGCAGCGCTGAACCGAACCGATGAACGTCGAGGTCAACAACGAGTCCGGTGTGGAGATCGACGCCCACGGACTGATGCGGCTGAGCCGCTTCGTGATGTCGAGCCTGCGCCTGCACCCCGAGTGCGAGCTGTCGATCAAGCTGGTCGACGAGGACACGATGGCGCGGTACCACGTCGAGTTCCTGGACCTGCCCGGCCCGACCGACGTGATGTCGTGGCCGATGGACGAGCTGCGCCCGGGCAGTGACTCCGACGACTCCGAGCCGCCGCTCGGGCACCTGGGCGACATCGCCCTGTGCCCGACGGTGGCCGCGGCGCAGGGCGCCAAGGCCGGCCACGGGACGTGGGCCGAGCTCGAGCTGCTGACGGTGCACGGCATCCTGCACCTGCTCGGGTACGACCACGCCGAACCGGCCGAGAAGGCGGAGATGTGGGAAGTCCAGGGCCGCCTGCTCGAAGCGTGGCGCGCCCCGGGCAACCGGCTCGGCGAGGAGTGACGCGGTGAGCTACCACGACGGCGTCCTGCTGGTGGTGGCCGCGGTGCTCGTGCTGCTCGCGGGCGTGTTCGCCGGCGCGGAGGCGGCCATCTCGGCGTACTCGAAGGTGCGCGCCAACGAGCAGGTCGAGCTGGGCAACACCCGCGCGGTCCGGTTGAGCGAGCTGCTCAACGACGCCCCGCGCTACCTGAACACCCTGCTCCTGGTCCGGCTGGCCTGCGAGATCACCGCGATCGTGCTGGTCACCCAGGCGCTGTCGAACATCTTCACCGTCACCTGGGAGCACATCCTGATCACCGCGGTGGTGATGGTGGTGGTCTCGTACGTGATCATCGGCGTCGCCCCGCGCACGCTCGGCCGGCAGCACTCGGACCGGTTCGCGATGCTCTCGGCCGGCCCGATCATGGCGCTGACCACGGTGCTCGGCCCGATCCCGAAGCTGCTGATCCTGATCGGCAACGCGCTCACCCCCGGCAAGGGGTTCGCGGCCGGCCCGTTCGCGACCGAGTCCGAGCTGCGGGCGCTGGTCGACCTGGCCGAGAAGTCCGCGGTGATCGAGTCCAACGAGCGCCAGATGATCCACTCGGTCTTCGAGCTCGGCGACACGATCGTGCGCGAGGTGATGGTGCCGCGCACCGACATGGTCTACATCGAGCGGCACAAGAAGCTGCGCCAGCTCACCTCGCTGGCGCTGCGCTCGGGCTACTCGCGGATCCCGGTGGTCGGTGACTCCCTGGACGACATCCTCGGTGTCGTCTACCTCAAGGACGTGATGCGCCGCGTCTACGACAACGCCCAGTCGGAGTCGACCGAGCGGGTCGAGTCGGTGATGCGGCCGTGCATGTACGTGCCGGACAGCAAGCCGGTCGACCAGCTGCTGCGCGAGATGCAGGCCGCCCGGATGCACGTCGCGATGGTCGTCGACGAGTACGGCGGCACCGCCGGGCTGGTCACCATCGAGGACATCCTGGAGGAGATCGTCGGCGAGATCACCGACGAGTACGACGAGGCGCCGGAGGCGGTGCAGGCGCTGTCCGACGGCGCCTACCGGCTGTCCAGCCGGTACCCGATCGACGAGCTCGGCGAGCTGTTCGGCGTACCGCTGGACGACGACGACGTCGACACCGTCGGCGGCCTGATGGCCAAGCTGCTCGGCAAGGTGCCGATCCCCGGCGCGCAGGTCGAGATCGAGGGGCTTTCCCTCACCGCGGAGCGGCCGTCCGGCCGCCGCAACCAGATCGGTACCGTGCTGGTCCGGCGGACCGAAGAGGTCGCCGAGCAGCAGCAGGACAGCAGTCACCAGACTGCCTGACACATGGAGCCCTACCTGATGGAGCACTGCGTTGCCTGACCTCTCCGACGAGGACGCGAAGCTGGTCACCCTGGCCCGGGCCGCTCGCGCCCGCACCCGGGCGGCCGAGGGTGCCGCCGTGCGCGACACCGACGGCCGGACGTACGCTGCCTGTACCGTCCAGCTCGACACGGTGCTGCTGTCCGCGCTCCAACTGGCCACCGCGATGGCGGTGTCGTCCGGGGTCAAGGGGCTGGAGGCGGCCGCGGTGGTGACCGACGGGGACTCCGTCGACGTCGAGGTGGTCCGGTACTTCGGTGGCGCCGCGCTGCCGGTAGTCGTTGCTGATGGCAACGGAGAGGTTCGGGATGTCGTCCACACCTGAGGAGTTCCGCTCCGGTTTCGCCTGTTTCGTCGGGCGTCCGAACGCGGGCAAGTCGACGCTGACCAACGCACTGGTCGGCCAGAAGATCGTGATCACCTCGTCCAAGCCGCAGACCACCCGGCACGCCGTCCGGGGGATCGTGCACCGCGACGACGCGCAGCTGATCCTGGTCGACACCCCCGGCCTGCACAAGCCGCGCACGCTGCTCGGCGAGCGGCTGAACGACGTCGTGAAGACGACCTGGGCCGAGGTCGACGTGATCGCGGTCTGCCTGCCGGCCAGCGACCGGATCGGGCCGGGCGACCGGTTCCTGGTCGCGGAGGCCGCGAAGGTCGCCAAGACGCCGAAGGTCGCGCTGGCCACCAAGGCCGACCTGGTCGGGCCGGACCGGATGGCCGAGCACCTGAACGAGATCGCCAAGCTGGGCGAGACGCACGGCATCGAGTGGGCCGCGATCGTGCCGGTCTCGGCGGTCGACGGGTTCCAGGTCGACGTCGTCGCCGACGAGCTGGTCAAGCTGCTGCCGCACGGCATGCCGCTGTACCCCGACGGTGACGTGACCGACGAGCCGGAGGAGATCCTGGTCGGCGAGCTGATCCGGGAGGCCGCGCTGGAGGGCGTCCGGGACGAGCTGCCGCACTCGATCGCGGTCACCATCGACGAGATGATGCTGCGCGAGGGCCGTCCCGAGGACAAGCCGCTCCTGGACATCTACGCGAACCTGTACCTGGAGCGCGACAGCCAGAAGGGCATCGTGATCGGCCACAAGGGCGCGCGCCTGCGTGAGGTCGGCGCCAACGCCCGTCGCCAGATCGAGGCTCTGCTCGGTACGCCGGTCTACCTGGACCTGCACGTGAAGATCGCCAAGAACTGGCAGACCGACGCGAAGCACCTGAAAAAGCTCGGGTTCTGATGGATGTTCTGCTCAACCCCGCGTACGCGGCCCTCACCGGTCCGCACGCGGGGTTCGCTCAGGTGCGCGGCGAGGTCCGGGTCTATCCGTTGGACGTAGCGCCTTTCCTCGGGCTGCCGGACGAGCCGAGTGAGCAGGACTGGGCCGACGCGGCCGCGCTGATCGGGCCCGGTCGCGTGGTCGCCATCAAGCACCCCGACCTCGTGGTGCCCGGCAGCTTCAAGGTGGATCTGACGATCGACCTGGTGCAGTTCGTCGCCCCGGCCGGGCTGGGTGCCGAGGACGCCGAGCTGGTCGCGCTCGGCCCCGACGACGTACCGGAGATGCTGAGCCTGGTCGCGCTGACCGACCCCGGCCCGTTCCGGGCGCGCACGATCGAGCTCGGCAGCTATCTCGGCCTACGGCAGGACGGCGTACTGATCGCGATGGCCGGCGAGCGCTACCAGATCCCTGGCTACACCGAGATCAGCGCCGTCTGCACCCACCCCGACCACCGCGGCCGCGGACTGGCCACCCGCCTGATCCGCGCTGTCGCAGCCGGCATCGAGCAGCGCGGCGACCGGCCGTTCCTCCACACCGGCACCGCGAACCTGCCCGCGATCCGCGTCTACGAGCACCTGGGCTTCACCCTCAGCAACCGCACCAAGGTCACGGTGCTGCAGATCGTCTAAAGCGACTTCTGGTAGGCGATCGACCGCGCGACGATCTGGTACCCGAGCTGCTCGTTGATGCCGATCATGTGGGCGTTGGACTCCGCGTTCCAGGTGTCGAGCTGGCGCAGCGCAGGCTCCACGTCGCGCATCCACAGCAGCATGCCGGTCTTCACCAGCGCGCCGAGCCGATGCCCGCGATGGTCGCGGGAGACGGCGGTGTCGGCCTGCTCGGCGATGTGCGGGCGCTCGCGCTCCACGGTGATCGTCGAGTGCCCGGCCAGTGCGCCGGTCGCCTTCTCACGCGCGATCACCCGGTACAGCGTCCGGTCGTGCGCCAGCTGGGCGTCCTCGTAGGCCCGCAGCCGCTCCGGGCTGTACTCGTCGTCCTCGATGTCCAGGTCGTCCTTGGGAGCGTCGTTGATCGACTCGGTGACCGCGACCATCCCGTCGAGCAGGTCCTCGGGCAGCTTCCCGGTCACCCGCACCAGCTCGTACGCCGAAGCAGCGCGCACCGCGTCGTCGTACAGGCGCTGGACGAGGTCCCAGTCCAGGACGGTCAGGTCCTGGCGCCGGTTCACCTCGATCGCCTTCTGCTCGAAGCCCTGGCGGCGGGCGAACACGTCCGCCTTCGGCAGGTCCCACGCGCTCAGCCCGGCCGACGTCCGGCCGAGCTCCTCGGCCAGGCCCTCGCCGTACGCGATCAGCTCGCCGCCGATCCCGCGACCGCGGCGGTCCGGGTGCACCTCGACCTCGAACCAGGCCAGGTTCGTGTTGTCGTACGTCGGCAGCTCGACGCTCAGCACGCCGACCAGTTGGCCGTCCTCGTCGCGCGCCAGGTACGCCTGCCCGGGATCGCCGTCCCAGCCGTACCTCAGGTGCGCCGCGAACCCGCGCGGGGTCGGCAGCAACGCGGCCGGGCAGTCGAGCTTGTGCGTGGCCTGGAACAGCGCCACGGCGTCCGCGCACCCGACCTCGTCGTCGGGGGAGAGCCTCGTGATGTCCACCAGGTCACTGTGGCGCGGACGCGCGGGTACCGCGAGTGGTTTTCCGGTGGTGACTTTCTTGCGGCATCACCCATTCTTGACTCGTTCCAGAAAGCGCGAGAGACTGCGGGCGATGGCTGCCGACCGTGACTTCCACCACCTGCTGCGGGACTCCGCCCTGCGGGTCACCAAGCCACGGCTGGCGGTCCTGACCGCCGTGCACAGCCACCCGCACGCCGACACCGACGCGATCATCCGGGCCACCCGCGAGGAGCTCCCGGACGTGTCGCACCAGGCCGTGTACGACGTACTGCGCGCGCTGACCGACGCGGGTCTGCTCCGGCGGATCCAGCCGGCCGGATCGGTCGCCCGCTACGAGGCCCGGGTCGGCGACAACCACCACCACGTGGTCTGCCGTTCCTGCGGCGCCATCGAAGACGTGGACTGCGCCACCGGCGCGGCTCCGTGCCTGCACCCGTCCGACCACCACGGCTTCGCTGTCGACGAGGCCGAGGTCGTGTACTGGGGACTGTGCCCGGACTGCTCCGCGGCCAGTTCTGAACCAGCCACCACATCGAGAGGTTGAGCATGACCGAGACGCCTGACGTGGGTCACCACGGCAGTGAGAGCGAGAACCCCGCCATCGACTCCCCGACGCCCACGGTGCCCAACCCGCGGACGAACCGGGACTGGTGGCCGAACCAGCTGGACCTCTCGGTCCTGCGCCGGCACGCGCCGCAGGCCAGCCCGCTGGACGCCGACTTCGACTACGCCGAGGAGTTCAAGACCCTCGACGTGGACGCGCTGAAGCGCGACATCGTCGAGGTGATGCGGACCTCCCAGGACTGGTGGCCGTCGGACTTCGGCCACTACGGCCCGCTGTTCATCCGGATGAGCTGGCACAGCGCCGGCACCTACCGGATCGAGGACGGCCGCGGTGGCGCCGGCGACGGCGCGCAGCGCTTCGCCCCGCTGAACAGCTGGCCCGACAACGCCAACCTGGACAAGGCCCGCCGCCTGCTGTGGCCGGTCAAGCAGAAGTACGGCCGCAAGATCTCCTGGGCCGACCTGCTGGTGCTGGCCGGCAACGTCGCGCTGGAGGACATGGGCTTCGAGACCTTCGGGTTCGGCTTCGGCCGCGAGGACGTCTGGGAGCCGGAGGAGATCTTCTGGGGTCCCGAGGACACCTGGCTCGGCGACGAGCGGTACAGCGGTGAACGCCAGCTGCAGAGCAAGCTCGGCGCGGTCCAGATGGGCCTGATCTACGTCAACCCCGAGGGCCCGAACGGCGTCCCGGACCCGGTGGCCGCGGCCCGCGACATCCGCGAGACCTTCGGCCGGATGGCGATGAACGACGAGGAGACCATCGCGCTGATCGCCGGCGGTCACTCGTTCGGCAAGACCCACGGCGCCGGGCCGGCCGAGCACGTCGGCCCCGAGCCGGAGGGCGCGCCGATCGAGGCGCAGGGCCTGGGCTGGAAGAGCACGTACGGCACCGGCAAGGGCCAGGACGCGATCACCAGCGGGCTGGAGGTCACCTGGACCAGCACGCCGACCCGCTGGGGTCACGACTTCTTCAAGAACCTGTACGCGTACGAGTGGGAGCTCACCAAGAGCCCGGCCGGTGCGCACCAGTGGGTCGCGAAGGACGCCGAGGCGACCGTGCCGGACGCGTTCGACGAGTCCCGCAAGCACCGCCCGACGATGCTGACCACGGACCTCGCGCTGCGTTTCGACCCGGAGTACGACAAGATCTCGCGCCGGTTCCTGGAGCACCCGGAGGAGTTCCAGCTCGCCTTCGCCAAGGCCTGGTACAAGCTGCTGCACCGTGACATGGGCCCGGTCTCGCGCTTCCTCGGCCCGTGGGTCGCGGAGCCGCAGCTGTGGCAGGACCCGGTGCCGGCCGTCGACCACGAGCTGGTCGACGACGCGGACGTCGCGGCGCTGAAGGACAAGCTGCTGAACTCGGGGCTGTCGATCGGCCAGCTGGTCCGGACGGCGTGGGCCTCGGCGGCCACGTTCCGTGGCACCGACAAGCGTGGTGGCGCGAACGGCGCGCGGATCCGGCTGGAGCCGCAGCGCAACTGGGAGATCAACGAGCCGGCCGAGCTGGCCAAGGTGCTGGACATCCTCGAGGGTGTGCGGCAGGAGTTCAACAGCGCCGGTGGCCGGCAGATCTCGCTGGCCGACCTGATCGTGCTCGGTGGCTCGGCCGCGGTCGAGCAGGCGGCGCGCAACGCCGGCCACGACGTCACCGTGCCGTTCCACCCGGGCCGGACCGACGCCTCGCAGGAGGACACCGACGTCGAGTCCTTCGCGGTGCTCGAGCCGCGGGCCGACGGCTTCCGCAACTACCTGCAGGCCGGGGAGAAGCTGACGCCTGAGCTGCTGCTGCTCGACCGGGCGTACAACCTGACGCTGACCGCTCCGGAGCTGACCGTCCTGGTCGGCGGCCTGCGGGCCCTGGGCAACAACGTCGGCGGTACGGCGCACGGTGTCCTGACCGACAAGGCCGAGACGCTGAGCAACGACTTCTTCGTGAACCTGCTCGCGCCGGGCACGGAGTGGAAGGCCTCGGCCACCGAGGAGAACGTGTTCGAGATCCGCGCGCTCGGCTCCGACGAGGTCAAGTGGACCGCGACCGCGGTCGACCTGGTCTTCGGCGCCAACTCGCAGCTGCGGTCGCTGGCCGAGGTGTACGCGGCCGGTGACGCCGGCGCCAAGTTCGTCAAGGACTTCGTCGCCGCGTGGACCAAGGTGATGGAGCTCGACCGCTTCGACCTGAAGTGAGCTAGTGCTTGTGCCGGGCCGGTCCACCTTGGTGGGCCGGCCCGGTTGTCGTTGTCAGGAAGGCTTCGGCATCCCGTACGCGTGGTCGACCGTCATCGTGAGCAGCAGCCGCCGGTCCGCCACCATCGCGCGCCGGTAGTCGTCCCAGTCCGGGTGCTCGCCGGAGGCGGTCCGGTAGTAGTCGACCAGCGCCTCGACGGTCTCGTCGTGCGGGTCCTGCGCGACCGCGGTGAGCTCGGCCTTGCCTTCCAGTACGACGTACGACCGCCCGTTCGGCCCGTCGACGTACAGGCTGGCCCGCGGGTCGCGGCGCAAGTTTTTGGTCTTCGCCCGGCCGTCGGTCAGCGAGACCCGGATCCGGTTGAGCTCCGCGTCGTACACGTAGGTGACGTTCGACAGCTGCGGCCGGCCGTCCCGCTTGAGGGTGACCAACGCGCCGAGCCCATGCGTACCGAGCCGCGCGGCGAGGGATTCAGTCATGTGCTCCAGCCTAGGAGCTCAACCCAACTTGAAGACAAGCCCCGGTGGCCTCGGGCGCCAGCCGGCAGCGAGGTTGGGGTCGAGGGCAGGCCGCGCCATCATCACAGCACCGCCTTGCCGCCGACGGGCGTGTAGTCCGTACCGGTGGAGTCGCTCAGCAGCTCCTGCACCTGCGCGACGATCGCCTGGGCCGCCGGTCCGGCGAAGACTCGGTGGTGGTCCTCCTCGGTGGTCCAGCCCTCGGTGACGTGCACGACGTCGGTGTCGGCAGCCGAACGGCTGACCAGGTAGACGACGCAATACTCGGTGGAGGCCGGATTGCCCGGCTCCAGCGCGGACAGCAGGACGTCGACGAGCTGGTTGCCCATTGCCGGCTTGGCGGTCATGGTGGCTTGGAATCCGTAGGTGACGTTCATGGCTCAATTCCACAGCCCGGCGCGTGAATGAGGTAGACAGAAGCTCTCGGCCTCTTGCACGATCCTCTACGGTTCGAGGAAATCGCGCACTGCTCCCATCCATCGCTCAGGCGCCTTGCTGTGGATCCGGTGGCCGACCGGGACCTCGGTGATGCTTGCTGCGGGCAAGGACTTGGCGACCAGGTCGAAGCGGGACTGGTCCAGGTGGCTGCCGGAGCCGCCGGCGAGCAGGAGAGTGGGGGCCGTGATCTTGGGCAGGTCGGTCCACCACTCGGGCCGGGGTGCCTGGAGCTCGGCGAGGACCTGGCGGAACATGACCGGGTCGTAGGACCGTCGACTCAGGCGCGCCAGCACGCGCATCACCGGACCGGCGGCGGTTCGGGCGGGCGAGCTGTCCTGAGCGTCGCGCGGCGGGACGGGCATCTCCTCGAGGATCAGGCGCTCGACCCGGTCGGGGTACTGCTGGGCGACCAGGCTTGCGATGAAGGCGCCGAGGGAATGCCCGACCAGCGTGAAGCGGTCGACGCCTTCGAGGTCACGCACGACCTGGTCCCGAAAGGCCGCCAGGGGATAGGCGTCACGTCGTACGGCGTTCTCATGGCCGAGCAGCGTCGGGCAGACCACCTGATAGCCGAGCGCTTCCAGGCCTGGGCGGACGGTGTCCCAGGTGCCGGGGCCGCTGATGGCGGCGTGCAGGCAGACGAGAGTTTTCACGACGATGCTCCTAGCAGCACGCCGCCGACGATGGCGGCTAGTCCCGTAGTGGTCAAGGGTGTCAGTCGTTCGCGGAGGACGAGCAGTCCGAGCAGCGTGCCGACGACGACGTTGAGCGTGCGCCCGATCGCGACGGTCTCGATCGAGGTCAGCGTCATCGCCACGAGCACGAGCCCGTAACTGGCGGGCGTGAGCACAGCAACCGGTACGGCGCTCCGCCAGTACTGCAAGGCCTTGCGTGGCCGGACGACCGCGGTCAGCAGGATGACCTGGGCAAGGTTGCTGACCGCCAGATAGGACAGCAGGTCGACGTCGAGCGTGGTGATCGCGAACCCGTCCCACAAGGTGTAGGCGCAACTGCACGCTGCGACGACCAGGCCCAGTCCGACGCCGCGCCCGAGCCGTCGCCCGTTGGCTCGCGGACCCGCGGCCGATCCCCGGTCCATCACCAGGACGCCGCAGGCGACCAGCGCACCGCCGAGCCAGGTCACCGGCGGAGGCGCGCCCGTCCACGGGATCACCGCGAGCGTCACCAGCACAGGCGTCGTACAGCGGCTGACCGGATAGACGATCGAGAACCCGCCGGCGCCGTACGCCCGCTGCAGGGTCACCGCGTACGCCGTGTGCAGCGCCATGCTTACCAGCGCCGCCCACCAGGCCGGCCCGAGCCCGCGCCACGCGATCAGCCCGAGCGACACCGGCGCCGTCAGAACAGCGCACAGCCAGACGAATCCCGGGCCCTGCAGTGGCGACCGCTTCAGCAGCAGGTTCCAGGTCGCGTGGCAGCCGGCGGCGACGGTGAGCAGGGCGAGGGCGATCACGTAGACAGTGTCTACACGAAGGCGATAGACGGTGTCTACTCACCGGTCGATCAGGCGGCGATCACGCTGCGTGTCTCGCCGATCGAGACCCCCGGTTCGACGGCCGGGCGCAGCTGTGCCTAGACTCGCTGGCATCATGCGGCACCAGATTCTCCTCCTTCGCTGCCGCGGCGAGGCCTGACCAGGCCGGTTCCCTCGCCGCGGAGTTCTGTCGTGCGCCGGTCGTCTGCGACCCCGTAGTACAGCCTTCTCGAGGAGAACCCCGTGGCACCGAAGAACCAGCCTCAGCCCGTCCAGCAGCCGTCCGGGATGCCGGTAGCGCGCTACCGCGCCTTCCCGCCGATCGCCCTGCCGGACCGCACCTGGCCGGCGAAGTCCGTCGACCGGACCCCGCGCTGGCTGTCCACCGACCTGCGCGACGGCAACCAGGCGCTGGTCGAGCCGATGTCGCCGGCCCGCAAGCGCCGGATGTTCGACCTGCTGGTGAAGATGGGCTACAAGGAGATCGAGGTCGGTTTCCCCAGCGCCAGCCAGTACGACTTCGACTTCGTCCGCTCGCTGATCGAGGGCGACGCGATCCCCGACGACGTGACGATCTCGGTGCTGACCCAGGCCCGCGAGGAGCTGATCGAGCGGACCGTGCAGTCGCTGCAGGGCTCGCCGAAGGCGACCATCCACCTGTACAACGCGACCGCGCCGCTGTTCCGCCGGGTCGTCTTCAACGTCGACAAGGCCGAGTGCCGCACCATCGCCGTCCGCGGCACCGAGACGGTGATGAAGTACGCCGACGAGATGCTGGGCGACTGCGAGTTCGGCTACCAGTACAGCCCGGAGATCTTCACCGGCACCGAGCTGGAGTTCGCGCTGGAGGTCTGCGAGGCGGTCAGCGACGTCTGGCAGCCGGCCGAGGGCCGCGAGATCATCCTGAACCTGCCGGCCACCGTCGAGATGTCCACGCCGAACGTGTACGCCGACCAGATCGAGTGGTTCGGCCGGAACCTCACCCGGCGCGAGCACAGCACGATCAGCCTGCACCCGCACAACGACCGCGGTACGGCGGTCGCCGCGACCGAGCTGGCGCTGATGGCCGGCGCGGACCGTGTCGAGGGCTGCCTGTTCGGCCACGGCGAGCGGACCGGCAACGTCGACCTGGTGACGTTGGGGATGAACCTGTTCAGCCAGGGCATCGACCCGCAGATCGACTTCTCCGACATCGACGAGATCCGCCGTACGGTCGAGTACTGCACGCAGATGCGCGTCCCCGAGCGGCAGCCGTACGCCGGTGACCTGGTCTACACCGCCTTCTCCGGCTCGCACCAGGACGCGATCAAGAAGGGCCTAGAGGCGCTGGACAAGCAGGCCGCGGCCGAGGGCCGGCCGGTCGGCGAGATCACCTGGGAAGCGCCGTACCTGCCGATCGACCCGAAGGACGTCGGCCGCTCGTACGAGGCCGTGATCCGGGTCAACTCGCAGTCCGGCAAGGGCGGCGTCGCGTACATCATGAAGTCCGAGCACCGCCTCGACCTGCCGCGCCGGCTGCAGATCGAGTTCAGCCGCGTGATCCAGCAGCACACCGACGCCGAGGGCGGCGAGGTCGGCCCCCAGGTGATGTGGGACATCTTCTCCAACGAGTACCTGGCGCCCGGCAAGCTGTCGCTGCTGACCGTCACGTCGAAGTCCGGCGGCGAGGGCAACGAGACGGTCGCCGTGCAGGTCTACTCCAACGGCGTCCCGCACGAGCTGACCGGCGAGGGCAACGGCCCGGTCTCGGCCTTCGTCGACGCCATCAAGCCGCTGAAGTACGACGTCCGCGTGCTGGACTACCACGAGCACGCCCTCTCGGCCGGCGGCGACGCCCTGGCGGCGGCGTACGTCGAGTGCGAGGTCGGCGACGAGGTCTTCTGGGGTGTGGGCCGCGACGCCAACATCCTCACCGCGTCCCTGAAGGCCGTCGTCTCCGCCATCAACCGCGCCACCCGGTAAGCACCGAGGGGCGGCGCCCGCCGGCCGGGCTCTCGCCCCGGAGTGCGGCTCGGGACCGCCCCTCCTCTTTCCCCGCCCCCATGCCCGCAGGGCACGGGGGCGGGGGAGAAATAGGTGGTGTTGTAGGGGTCGAGCTGGTTGGCTCGGCGGATGATCTCCGTGCGCGAGGTGGACCCGTTCGACGAGCCGACGTTCGGAAGCTGGTACGACGCCTTCCACGCGGCTGCCGTCGACCAACGCCCGGCCGCCGTCGTCGCCAACCGCGAGGCACTGACCTTCTCGCTGCAGAACCCGGGCCCGGCCAAGCGCCGCATCCCGGTAGGCGCGTTCGACGGCGACCGCCTGGTCGGCGCGATGCTGTTCGAGTACCCGCTGATCGGCGACCCCGACACCGTCGAGGTCGAGATCGACGTCCCACCGGCCGAACGCCGCCGCGGCGCCGGCACGATGTTGTGGCGCTGGGCAACAGCCCGCGCGGCGGAGCTCGGCCGCACCATCTTCCAGGCCGAGCTCGGCGTCCCCGCAACCAGCGACCCCTGGCCGGGCAGCGCCTTCGCCGCCGGCCTCGGCTTCACCATCGGCAACATCGAGGACCACTTCGTCGTACCGCTCCCGTACGACGCCGACCGCCTGGCGCAACTCACCAAAGACGCAGGCGACCTCACCGGCTACCGCCTCACCTCCTGGGCCGGCCCATGCCCCGAGGAGCACCTCCAGGCGTACGCCGACCTGCGCACCGCGATGGACCTCGACGTCCCCTCCGGCGAGATGACCCGCCACCCCGAACCGTGGACCGTCGAGCGCCTACGCCCCAACGAGGAGCGCATGGCCAAGAACTACCTCGCCCTCGTCACGATGGCCCACACCACCGACGGCACCCCAGCCGGCTACACCCTCATCTACCTGATGCCCGGCGACCCCGACAACGCCCTGCAGGACGACACCCTGGTCCTCCGCGACCACCGCGGCCACAACCTCGGCACCCACCTCAAACTCGCCAACCTCACCCAGCTCGCCGACCACCGCACCACCCAGACCCTCCTGCACACCTGGACCGCCCAGTCCAACACCCCGATGCAAAAGGTCAACACCCGCTTCGGCTTCACCTTCGCCGAAGAACTCCACGAACTCGAACGCCATGCCCCAGGTGCGACGGAGTGACTACAGGCGGCGTTGCCAGCTGAGGTGGCCCTCGTCCATGGTGGCGTGGCCGTCGGCGCTGGCTGCTACGTTCGGGTCGTGGGTGGCGATGATGACCGCGGCGCCGCGTTCGGCCTCCTGGCGGAGCAGGTCCAGGACGCGCTCGCGGTTGGTGCTGTCGAGCTCGCTCGTGGACTCGTCGGCCAGTACGACGCGGCCCTGCTGGGCCAGCCCGCGGGCGACCGCGACGCGCTGCTGCTCGCCGCCGGACAGCTCCTCGACGAGGTGGTCGCCGCTCTCCTCCAGGCCCACCGCGGTGAGCGCCTCGGCGATCACGTGGTCGACATCTTTCTTGCCCTCGGCAAGCAATGGCAGCGCCAGGTTCTCCCGTGCGGTGAGCACCCGCGCCAGTCCGTTGCCCTGAGGGATCAGTACGACGCCCTGCTTGGACGCCCCCGGCCGGTCCACCACCGGTACGCCGTCCAGCTCGACCGTGCCCGACTGCGGCGCGACGGCGCCGGCCAGTGCCCACAGCAACGAACTCTTGCCCGCGCCGGACGGCCCGCTGACCGCCAGCACGAAGCCCGGCGGCACCCGGAACGACACGTCCGCGACGGCCACCAGTTCGCCGTACACGACTGTGAGCCCGGTGGCGGTGATGCCCTGCTCGCTGCTCATTGGGAGCCCGGTGGCGGTGATGCCCTGCTCGCTGCTCATTGGGACCCCTCCTGCTCGACCGGGCTGAGCCGGACCTCGCCGTCCTCGGTGGTGGTGACCCGGAGCAGAGTCCCCGGCGGCAGCAGGTCGGCCACGTGCGGCGGCAGCGGCAGCGATCCGTCGCTGGCGACCACAGCGAACTCCTCACCGGACCGCCCCTCGGACGCGATCCGCCCGTCCCGGATGGTGATCGTCCGCGGCAGCGCCGCAGCGACATCCGGGTCGTGGGTGATCAGCAGAACCGTCATGCCGGTCGTCCGGTTGATGGTGGAGATCGCCGCGAGCACCTCGTCGCGCGCCTGATGATCGAGCTGGCTGGTCGGCTCGTCGGCCAGCAGCAGCCCCGGGAAGGTGGCGATGCCGACCGCGACAGCGGTGAGCTGGATCTGCCCCGGCGTGAGCGTCCCGAGCGGCGCCTTCGCCTGCCGCGCCAGGCCGACCAGCTCGAGTACCTCCTCCGGCGACGGCAGTTCCCGGTCGCGCGGCGCGGCGCCCTGTGCGTACCGGATGTTGTCGATCGGCGTCAGGTACGGGATCAGGTTCCGCCCAGCCCCCTGGAGCACGATGCCGACATCGGCCGCGCGCATCCGGTCCAGCTCGGCCTCGGTCATCGTGGCGACGTTGTGGTCGCCGATGTGCAGCCGGCCGGCGCTCGGCGTGAGCAGGCCACCGCACAGCTGCAGGAGCGTCGACTTGCCCGCACCGGACGGTCCGAGCAGGCCGACCAGCTCACCCGGCCGGACGTTGATCCCGATGCCGGACAGCGCGGCGACGTCGTGGCCCTGGCTGCGGTAGATGTGCACCAGTCCGCTGGTACTGATCGCGAGCCCGCTCATGACAGCTCCTCCTTGATCCGGCTGTAGCCGGCCCGGCGGTTCACACCGGAGCCGAGCAGCACTGTGGTCACGGTCAGGACGACGGTCCCGATCAGCCACAGCACGCCCGCGACGGCCCAGTTGGTGCCCAGGTCCAGCGGGATCGGCGACGGTTCGGCGGTCTCGGCGAACAGCGGGATCAGCGGCAGCGCCACCTTCGCACCGACCACTCCACAGATCGAACCGAGCAGCACCGCCAGTGCGACGGGTCCGGTCTGCTCCCACCGAGCGGCCCGCCCGGTCGTCGAGGCCGGTACGCCGGTGATCCTGAGGCTCGCGTAGTCCTGGGCCCGCGAGCGCCACGAGGTGACGACCATCAGCAGCAGCACGATGATCGCCAGCGACCAGCCGGCCACCCCGATCACCGGCGTCAGCTGCAGCGCGAGCGCACTGGCCGAACGCCCGTACGCCGCCTCGCGGTCGGCGCTGCGGTCGATCAGCTGCGCCTGGAACCCGGCCTTCCGCAGCGCCGCGATCGCGTCGTCGGCCCGGGCCACGCCCTCCTCGTTCAGCCAGACCTCGAACGACATGCTGGGCAGGGCAACGGTCCCGCCCAGCCGGCGCATCGTCTCGAGATCGACCACCGCGGACCGCTCGGGGTAGCGGTTGATCGGTGCCGTGAGCCGATCGACCGGTTTGATCCGGAACGCGATCCCGTCCAGGCCGGGCACCGTCAGGTTGTCCGACCGCGGGTAGCCGCGGGTCACCAACGAGGGCACCAGCGGCGGGACGGAGCCGTGCTGGAGCACGGTCTCCAGCGCGATGCTGGTGACGTGCAGGGTGAGCCCGCCGGCCGGCCCGTCCTTCGCGATGATCGCGCCGGTGTTCTCACTGAGCTGCGGGATCTCCTCCCAGTCGGAAGCCTTGCCGAGTGGGAGGGCCGGCTTCTCGGCGGTGCCGAGCTTGCTGATCGTGACGTCGCCCTCGATGCCGGACTGGTCGTCGAGGCCGCGGGCGATGCCGATCCGCAGCAACTGGCAGCCGCCCCCGCAGGGGATGTCGGTGGTGAGGTCGAGCGTGCGCCCGGGGACCAGCGGCAGCGGCGGGAAGCTGGCGACGTACCGGCCGCCGTCGCGGAGGCTGACCACCGTGGCCTGGAGGATCACCGACTTCGCGGGGTCCTGGTCCGGCGGCGGGGTGCCGTCGATCGTCTCGGGGACGACCGGCTTCATCGGGCCGGTACCGGCCGTGACGCGCAGTTCGTCGCCGCGCAGCTCGACCGGAGCCGGCTCCCGCGGCGCGGTGAGCTGGGCGAAACCCTCCGGGTCCGTCAGCTCGTCACCGCGGAACGCGACCCGGCGGAAGCTGTCCGGCTCGATCATCATGGTGCGCAACGAGTCCGGAGCGGTCGTCGTACCGATGACGACGGGGGAGAGCCACTGCCGGTCGCGGTCCAGGCTGTCGAGGACCTTGGTCAGGTCGCCGAGGCTGCCAGGGCTGACATCCAGTACGCCGGCAGCGCCGGCCTCGTACCCGGCGCGGGTGTCTCGGTTGCCGGCGGCAACGGAGGCGGCCTGACCCGCGAACGACACCAGGGCAGTCGCGACGGCGACGACCGCCACGATGCGGGTCACCGCGGGCCGGCGTGAGACCTGGAGGGCGCCGAGCGCGAGTCCGAGACGCCCGGCACGCAGGGCCTGTCGGCTGATCATGGCGGCGGCCGGGAGCAGCAGGTGAGCGAAGGTCAGGCCGACAGCCAGTGCGAGCAGGGTCGGGGTGAGAACCGGCAGCGGACCGCGGCCGCCTCCGGTCAGCGCACCGACCAGTCCGGCGGTCGCGAGAACGATGATCGCGACGTCCACGGCCGCCACTGTCCTGCCGCGGCGGCGCGGCACCACGCGACGCAGCAGCGTGGAGATCGGCTGGTTGGCGATCGACCGTACGGTCCAGGCCACGACAGCCAGGCCGATCAGCAGGGCCAGTCCCAGGGCGGCCGGGACCGTCCAGTGGAACTCGAGCGGAGACCCGCCGTTGAGCCAGGTCGCCCGGACGGCCAGCAGCAGTCCGAAGCCGGACACCAGGCCCAGCAGCATCCCGATCGCCACTGGTGCGCCGAGCTCTACTGCGAGTGCGCGGCCGGCCCTGCGCGCGCTGGAGCCTCGCAGCCTGGCCACCGCGAGCTCGGGTCGGCGCTGGTCGACCACCGCGGCCAGCGCGAGGGCCAGGACCACCACACCGAACAGCGCGACCTGCACCATCACCAGCGGGATGATCGTCGCCGCCTGCTTGCGTTCGGCATCGATCGAGTCGATCAAGCTGGCCAACGCCGAGGTGTTGGAGGCGTTGGTCTGGAGTTCGCCGGCTGTCGCCTGGATGTCCACGGTGGCGGCCTTGAGCCGGTCCAGGTCGTCCAGACGGGTCAGGCCGGGCAGCGGGCGGGTGTCGACGGTGTTGCGGTGTCCCCACGCGTTCTCATCGAACGTCGCCCGGGCCGTCAGCAGGTAGTCCAGCTTGCCGGGGTCTTCGCCGGTCTGCGGGTACGAGTGCCCGGTCGGCGGGCGGCCGAACCAGTAGATGTCCTTCGCGTCCGTCGGCCGGTACAGACCGACGACGGTGAGTTTGCCGCTGCCGACGTACTGGTCCGGGATGATGTCGAGGCGCTGACCGACCCTGATGTCGTGGTTGTCGACGTCAGCCGACGAGGCCACCACCTCGTTGGCCGCGGTCGCGCAGCGCCCGGCGGTCAGCGTGAGCCGCTCGCAGTACCCGTCGCGCCACACGATCCGGGCGCCCGGCTTCGGGTCGGTGACGTTCGGGCCGGTGATCCACGTGATGTCGACGTGCGAGCCGTAGACCGGCGCGCTGAACAGCGGCCGGACGTCGGCCGGTACGAGGTCCTTCAGCTTCTCCGGCGCGGTCGGCTTGCTGTTGATCCGGCTCGTCGGTGGTGGCAGCGCCTCCAGTTGCCACGCGGCGGCCAGCGGCCGGTTGGTCAGCATCTCGGTCGTCACGGTCTGCTCGACCGACCGCGAGAACCACGGCGCGAAGGTGGCGCACGTGCCGATCAGCAGGCTGACCCCGGCCAGGACGACCGCCTGGGACCACCGGTACCGCAGTGCCCGGCCCAGAAACATCTTTCAGAACCCCCCAGCGCCGCGTGAAACCCTGACGAGAACTTACGGACTGACCGGTGTCACGTCAGGAAGTCGGCGACGACCGATGCGGTTTCGTTGCGCACCCTGTCGACTGCGCGCAACAGTTGTCACCCAGCGATACCTGTCCGTCACCGTGGGTCGATGCGGCTGGGGATTCGACGAGTCAGGGATGCTTGTCCCATGACGGATCCGAAGGTCACGCTGGAGCTGGACAGGCCGCAGGGTGGATCACTCGACGCACTGATGGCGCTGCCCACCGGCGAGGTCCGCGCGTACGCCGTACTGGCGCACCGCTCGCCGGAGTCCGTGGACGTGATCGCCGACGTCCTGACCCGGGCCGGCATCGCCGTGCTCGCCTTCGAGATCGGCGCGGCCGGGGCGGTCGCGGACGTCGTCCTGGCGGCGTACCACCTGCGCGCGAACTTCGAGCCGCCGGAGATCCTGATCGGCCACTCGCTCGGCGGCGTCGCCGTGCTGTCGGCCTCGCACCTGGTCCCGGAGATCCGCGCCGTCGTGACGATCAACGCGCCGGCCGGCGAGATCCCGCCGCCGCGGACCGCGCTGCTGGTGATGCACGCGCCGAACGACCAGCAGGTCGGCATCCAGAACGCCGGCCACCTGTTCGTCGCGGCCCGGCACCCGAAGTCGTTCATCGCGCTCGACGGCGCCGACCACGCGCTGTCCGCGACCGCCGACGCCCTCTACGCCGCGACGATGATCGGCGCCTGGGTCTCGCGGTACCTGACCACACCCGCGCCGCCGGTCCCGTCCGGGCTGACGGCGGGCCACCACGTGCTCGTCCGCGAGAACGGCACGCCGTACGCCCAGACGATCGTCGCCGGCCGCCATAAGTTGACCGCCGACGAACCCGTGCCGCTGGGCCGCGACACCGGGCCCACGCCGTACGACCTGCTGCTCGCGTCGCTCGGCTCCTGCACGTCGATGACGATCCGGATGTACGCCGACCACAAGCAGATCCCGCTCCGCGACGTCTCCGTCGAGCTCCGCCACGCCCGCATCCACGCCAAGGACTGCGAGGACTGCGAAACCACCAACGGCATGCTCGACCGCATCGACCTGCGCATCACCCTCGACGGCGACCTCACCCCGGAACAACGCGAGAAGCTCCTGGCCATCGCCGGCAAGTGCCCGGTCCACCGCACCCTGCACTCCGACATCCAGATCCGCACCGCGATGGCGGACTGAGAACGGGCTGGCGTCGTACCGGCAGGTGGACGGGGTAAGTTCGGACGTATGCGTGAATCCCAGCTCGGAGATCTGACCGTTTCCGCCCTCGGCCTCGGCTGCATGGGGATGTCCCAGTCGTACGGGACCAGCGACGACGCCGAGTCGATCGCGACCGTGCACGCGGCGATCGATGCCGGCTGCACCTTCCTGGACACCGCCGACGTGTACGGCGACGGCGCCAACGAGGAGCTCGTCGGCCGCGCGCTGGCCGGACGCCGCGACCAGGTGGTGCTGGCGACCAAGTTCGGCTTCAGCCGCGCGAACGCCGCCGACCAGATCCCGAACGTCGTCAACGGCACCCCGGCGTACGCCCGGGAAGCCATCGACGCCTCGCTGCGCCGCCTCGGCGTCGACCACGTCGACCTGTGGTACCTGCACCGCCGCGACCCCAACGTCCCGATCGAGGAGACCGTCGGCGCGATGGCCGAGGCCGTCACCGCCGGCAAGGTCCGCTACCTCGGCCTCTCGGAGGTCAACGGCGAGACCGTCCGCGCCGCGCACGCCGTGCACCCGATCAGCGCCGTCCAGAGCGAGTGGTCGCTGTGGACCCGCGACCCCGAGACCGTCGTCCTGCCCACGCTGCGCGAGCTCGGCATCGGGTTCGTCCCGTTCAGCCCGCTCGGCCGCGGCTTCCTGACCGGCCAGATCCAGTCGCCCGCCGACTTCGGCCCCGACGACATGCGCGCCTCGATGCCCCGCTTCACCGGCGACAACTTCCAGAAGAACCTCGACCTGGTCGAGGAGGTCAAGTCCCTCGCCGCCGCCCGCAACGTCACCGCCGGCCAGCTCGCCCTCGCCTGGCTCCTTGCCCAGGGCAACGACATCGCCCCCATCCCCGGCACCAAGCGCCGCAAGTACCTCACCGAGAACCTCGCCGCCGCCGACCTCACCCTCACCGCCGAAGAGCTCACCACCCTCAACAACGCCTTCCCGCCGGACGCCGCCGCCGGCACCCGCTACAACGAAGCCGCCCTGAAGATGGTCGGCAAGTGAGCCCGACGGGCGACGCGGGGTTGATCGCTGTCACGGGCTCCACCGGCAAGCTCGGCTCGAAGGTCGCCCGCCAACTGGCCGACGCCGGCGTCCGCCAGCGCCTGGTGGTGAGAGACCCTGCCCGCGCCCCCGAGCTAGCAGGCGCCGAGGTCGCTCAAGCGGCGTACGGGCAGCACGACGCCCTCATCGACGCCCTCGACGGCGTCCACACCCTCCTCCTGCTCAGCGCCACCGAGTCCGCCGACCGCGTCTCCTTGCACAAGGCAACCATCGACTCGGCCGTCGCCGCCGGCGTCCAGCACATCGTCTACACCTCGTTCGTCGGCGCGGCTCCGAACGCGACGTTCACCTTCGCCCGCGACCACTGGCACACCGAGCAGCACCTCCGCGCGACCGGCATCGGCTTCACCTTCCTGCGCGACAACCTGTACCTCGACTTCGTCCCCGGATTCGTCGGCGAGGACGACGCCATCCGCGGCCCGGCCGGCGACGGCCGCGTCGCCGCCGTACTGCGCGACGATGTCGCCGCGGCCGCCACGCAGGTCCTCCTCGACCCCGCGGCCCACGCCGGTACGACGTACGACCTCACCGGCCCGACGGCGTTCACTCTCACCGCGGCCGCCGCCGTCCTCAGCGAGAAGTACGACCGCAAGATCCGCTACGAGCCGGAGACCCTCGACGAGGCCTACCGTTCCCGCGAACGCTTCGGCGCCCCCGCCTGGGAGGTCGCCGGCTGGGTCACGTCGTACGCCGCGATCGCCAGCGGCGAACTCAGCACCGTCACCGACGCCGTCGAACAGCTCACCGGCCGCAAGCCCACCGGCCTGGCCGAGTACGTCGCGACGCTCTGACTGTCGGACCCGTTTGAGACACTGTCCCCGTGCCGCTCTACCGTGACGAAGCCATCGTGCTCCGAACCCAGAAACTGGGCGAAGCCGACCGCATCGCCACCCTCCTGACCCGCCAGCACGGCAAGATCCGCGCCGTCGCCAAGGGCGTACGCCGTACGACGTCCCGCTGGGGCGCCCGCCTGGAGCCGTTCAGCCACGTCGACCTCCAGCTCGCCACCGGCCGCACCCTGGACGTCGTCACGCAGGCCGTCTCCATCGCGGCGTACGGCGAGGGCATCGTCTCGGACTACGCCCGCTACACCACCGGCACCGTCCTCCTCGAAACAGTCGACCGCCTGGTCGTAGAGGAAAAGGAACCAGCAACCCAACAACACCTCCTCCTCGCCGGAGCCCTCAGAGTCCTCTCCTCAGGAGAACGAGAACCCCGCCTCATCCTCGACTCGTTCCTCCTGCGCTCCCTGGCCATCTCCGGCTACGCCCCCTCCTTCGGCGACTGCGCCAAGTGCGGCGAAGAAGGCCCCCACCGAGCCTTCAACCCCTCCGCCGGCGGCATGGTCTGCACCGCCTGCCGCCCACCCGCCTCCGCCATGCCGGCCCCCGCCACCATCACCCTGCTGGCCGCCCTCCTCACCGGCGACTGGCCCACCGCCGAACGCACCGACCCCAAAACCCGCCGAGAAGCCGACACCCTGGTAGCCGCCTTCGTAGCCTGGCACCTGGACCGCCTCCGCTCCCTCCGCCACCTGGACCTCTCGGCCACCCCCGCCACCCCGCTCCCAGGCACCGAAGCGGTCAACTAACCCAGCAAATCCGCAACAACCTGCAACCCCCGCCACCCCTGTGGACAACCCCAATCCCAGGAACTGGCCGTATGGCAGAGTTATACGGTCAGTAGTCAGCATCGTGTGGAGGCGGTATGCGCAGGCAGGTCATGGCGGTAACGGCTGCGGTGGTGGTCGCCCTGTCGCTCACTGCCTGCAACGGCGGTTCGTCGGGGAGCGCGACGCCGCCCCCGTTCACGCCGTCGTCAGTCCCGCCGGCGTCGAGCACCACTCCGTCGGAGCATCCCGGATCAGACGGAGCGGTCGAGGCCTACCGGCAATTCATCGCTGCGACGGATGCGATGGGACGCAGCGGCGGTGCGGACGTCACCGGGCTGAGGAAGTACTCGAGCGGCACGATGTTGGCCGCCGAGCTGAACCAGGCCGCGACCTTCAAAGGACGCAAGTGGCGGAGCGTCGGCCAGCAGAAGGTCGTCCGAGCGAAAGTTCTGACGACCGGTACGCCGGGGCCGGACGGCGCCGTGAACGAGGTTGTCGTCGAGGCATGTGTCGACTCGTCGCAAGCGATAACTACCGGGCCCGACGGGAAGCCGGTCAGGCCTGCGAACGCCCCGACGCAGCTCGTCGACCAGATGAAGATGGTGCGTGTCGCGGGCGCATGGACGGCGAACTATCCGCACAGCAGGAAGCCCGGCAAATGCTGAGGGGTCGGTTGATCGGCGCTCTGCTCCTGGTGGGAGCGGTCGCCGCGCCGACTCGCGCCTTCGCTACGACAGCAACGGATCCGCTACCGGAGGCGGAACAACCTGGTTGTATCGTCAGTCAGCTCAGCGGCCTGTGCGAGCTGGTAGTGAACGACGAGGTTCATCAACCGGGCGACGAAGGCAAGCCTGGAAAGACGACCAAGGCCAGCAAGACAGGCTGCCGGTTCGAAGGGCAGGAGATTCCCTGCAAGACCGCGGACGGGTTCTGGGACCCGGGTTCAAGGTGCTACCTGACACCACAGCCGCAACAGATGTCGCTGACCGACAACACCAAGTATCCGCCGGGTACCAAGTTCTACCGGTGCTGGTACCTCCTGGGCGTCATCGACGGAAAGCTTGACGGGCTTGCTCGGTTCGAGTCGGAGGTCAGGGAGCCGGGCGAGCAGCAGACCATAGATCCACGGGTGGCGGCTCAGCAGGTGGTGGCGACGATGAACTTCGTTGCACCGCAGCTCGGGTTGTCGCCGTTCGTGCAGAGTGCTCGGCGGGAGGGCGTGGTGAACTCGCCGGTCTGGATGTGGGTGACCGACCCCGGCGAGAGCACCACCGGGCCGTTGTCTGCGCGGGTGACGCTCGGCGGCGTGACGATCGAGGCCACAGGAACGCTGGACCGGATCGAGTGGTCGATGGGCGACGGCGAGACGGTCAGTTGTAAAGGCGCCGGTACGCCGTTCGATCGCTCTGCGATGGAAGGCAAGTCTTTGAAGGAGGTGCCCGCGTCGCCGACCTGCGGGCACAAGTATGTGAAGACCTCCCGCTGCGAGAAGGGCGGCCAGTTCCCGGTCGGTGCCACAGCGTACTGGAACGTCCACTGGACCGGTGGCGGGATGGAGGGCGACATCCCTTTGCAGTTCACTCGCTCAACCACGCTGTCGGTCGTCGACCTCCGCCCGGTCCTCGTGGCACCGGACAGTGCCGGTCATCCCCAGGTCACCTCGCCTGCGCGGTCTTGTTCCTGAACCGTCCGTCCGTGGACTCGTTCGGCGAAACTCCGGTTGAGCTGCGCCGAGAAGGGGGTCATGCTTGCGGGCGGTCCTCGGTGGAGTCCTCCCAGGGGTCCTCCTCGAGGAGTTCCTGGATCCCCTCCGCCCGGGCTGCCCGGCGGTCGTTGTCCCAGGCGATGACCGTGGCGAGATCCACCCAGTCGACCGAGTCCGTTGACCGGAAAGGTACGGCGCCTTCTGCGACGTACGCGCGCAGGTCGTCGCGCGCCATGCCGATCGCGTCTGCTGCCTCGTCGATCGGCAGTTCGGGTCGCAGCGGCGAAACCTTCACCGCCATGCCGGCGCGCATCGCATCGAGCACGTGCTGGACCGCTGCGAACACCAGGGGCGGTAGGTCTTCCCGTACGCCGTCCGGCCGACGACGTACGGACCATCGGAGGAGATCCGTGGTTCGTCGGCGTCCAGGAGATAGATCCGTGCGCTGCTCGTGGGGCCAGGCATGAGCGGAGTTTAGTCAGTGGTGAGTCTTGTCCTGGTTCATCGAGGGCCAGGGATCCGTTGCACTTGGTGCTCTTCGGAAGCAGCCGCGCAGGCTCAGCAACCCGCTGTGCTGGGCGCGGCAGGAGCGTGAGCGTTGCTGTCGGGATCTACCAGTACTGGCACTGCTTCGCCGATCCGGATCTGAGTTCCTGCTGACTGGGTCATGGGGATCTGGCCGGTGTCGCCCAAGGTGCTTTGCCAGGTGATGTCCCAGTGGGTGGTTGCCGTGACGTCGTACTGGCAGGTCGGTTGGCCTTGGGACGTCTTCAAGTAGCGGTGGCCGCAGTCGGGGGAGTCCTTGATGCCGAACGTCGTCTTGTACGGCGTGCCGGCGGTCTCGCAGCGGAGGGTCTTGCCGTCGCCGAGGGACCAGTTGACGGCTTTGACCTGGGCTTTCACGTCTACGGTGAGGCCGGGGACGCTGGCTGAGCGGGTGATCGGGCCCCAGGTGTTCTCGGACTTGGTGACCCAGAGCCAGACGGGCATGTTGACGAGACCGATCTGCCCGGGGCCTGGGGTGGTTTGGAGTTGGGGTTTGGCGAGCTTCATCTCGGCGATGGCGCGGTATACGAGGGTCAGCGGGTCGACGATGACGGTGTCTGGTTCGCCCTGGATCCAGATGAAGCGGGTGACCAGATGGCGCCCCTCGTCGTAGCCCTGTTCGCGCACGCAGGCCCAGACTCCGCCCTTGGTCAGATCCTTTCCCGTCCAGATCGGGCTGTTGTACGGCGGGGGAGGATCCATGCGCTGCAGGTAGCACTGGTGGGTGTTGGACCAGTTGCCGAGCTCGGAGGTACAGGCCTGCGCTGCTCCGCCGAAGTTGCAGAGGCGCTTCTTGATCTGTTGAGCCTTTCCTGGCTTTTGCTCCGATTCCTTCTTCCCGTCATCGGCAACCTCCGACTTCAGTTGGAAGTAGCAGGTGTGCATGGCCTGCACGCAGACCTCTTCGTAGCCGGGAGGAGGGTTGCCTTTGGCCACTGCGCTCGGCGTTGCCCAGAAGCTCGACAGCAGGCCGAGCGACAGGGCGAAGGCTGCGGCGGCTCTCAACAATTGGTCGCACCTTCCTCCTCGACCAGGTACCAGGCCTTCGACTGGCTGGCGGATGTCGGCGCGAACACGAGCTTCGCCTGAGCCTTCTTCCGCTTACCGTCGTCGCCGGCGGAGGTCACCGGTTTGCCGGTCTTCCTGATGATGGTGGTCGTCTTCGAGCTGTCGATGCAGGAGGTCAGGCGCACCTCCGGCCGCTCGCCGCCGAGTTTGACCGACTGGACGACCACCGAGCTCACGACCACGTCGCCTTTCTGGTACCACCCCTGGTCTTCGAAGAACTTCAGATCGCCGATGACCGAGATCAGCCAGGGATCGCCGTTGCCGGCCTTCAGGAGCTTGTCGCGGGTGGCCGCGCGGGGGTCTTGGAATGCCTGGTTGATCGCGGTCCGCGCGGACAGGTAGCGGGCTTGGGCGGCGCTGATCGCCTGCTGCTCCTCCGCAGTCCACGCCGGAGTCGACGGGTGCGACGGTGAAGGTGTCGAGGAGGTCGATGGCGACGTGTCCGGGCGGCCCGCTTCTGGGGAGGCGTTGGTGCAGGACGCCATGAGCACGGCCAGGCACACGGCGGCTGCGGGGGTGAGGCGGCGGGTCATGCGGGGACGGCTCCTGGGGCAGCGGGGTTGCGGACGGTGCAAGAGTTTCATACAGGGCGTGGTCGACGCGTCGGGTTGTCCACAGGCTGCAGGTTGTTGCAGGACCAGGAACTGGCGGGAAGTTGCCTGTTCAAGTACGAGGGCAAGGGTTGGTGAGCGGCGGCGCGCAGGCATGAGGGAAAATCGTCGGCATGTCGCCACTGGGTCGTCGTCGGGTTGTCGAGAGCGGGCGTCGGGGAGAGGTGGTGGCCCCGGAGCCGCATCCTTCGGGGGCTCGGCCGCCGGCGGTGCCGGGGGACCTGGTGCCCAGGCACGTCGCGATCGTGATGGACGGGAACGGGCGGTGGGCCAAGCAGCGGGGGCTGGCGCGGACCGAGGGGCACAAGGCGGGGGAGGCCTCGCTGCTGGACGTGATCAAGGGCGGGATCGAGATCGGGGTGAAGTACATCTCGGCGTACGCGTTCTCGACCGAGAACTGGGCCCGGTCGCCCGAAGAGGTGCGGTTCCTGATGGGGTTCAACCGCGACGTGATCCACCGGCGGCGTGACGAGCTGGACGCGATGGGCGTGCGGGTGGTGTGGTCGGGGCGCCGGCCGCGGTTGTGGAAGAGCGTGATCGACGAGCTCGAGTACGCGCAGGAGCGGACCAAGCACAACG
This sequence comes from Kribbella lupini, assembly GCF_039529595.1. Taxonomy (NCBI): domain Bacteria; kingdom Bacillati; phylum Actinomycetota; class Actinomycetes; order Propionibacteriales; family Kribbellaceae; genus Kribbella; species Kribbella lupini. Next base: position 295,979 of record NZ_BAAANC010000001.1, read on the forward strand.
ACACGATCACGCTGCAGTTCTGCGTGAACTACGGCGGGCAGGCCGAGATCGCCGACGCGATGAAGTCGATCGCGCACGAGGTTGCCTCGGGCAAGCTTCGACCGGACCGGATCACCGAGAAGACGATCGCCCGGCACCTCTACCACCCGGAGGTTCCGGAGGTCGACCTGTTCGTGCGGTCGTCGGGGGAGCAGCGGACGTCGAACTTCCTGGTCTGGCAGCTGGCGTACGCCGAGATGGTGTTCCTGGACACGCTCTGGCCCGACTTCGACCGGCGCGACCTGTGGCGGGCGATCGAGCTCTACGCCCAGCGGGACCGCCGGTACGGCGGCGCGGTGCCCAACGAGGTCACCCGGTAGATCTCGCCCGACAGCTCGTCGGCCCGGCAATCACCGGTTCCGGGGCGAAGGCAACAACCCGCGCTCGATCGCGACCGTGACCGCGTGGGTCCGGTCGTCGACGTCCAGCTTCGTGAAGAGCCGCTGCAGATGTGTCTTCACCGTCGCCTCGCCGATGAACAGCTCGCGCCCGATCTCCGCGTTGCTCAACCCCCGGGCCACCGCGGCCAGCACCTGCAACTCCCGCGGCGAAGGCTGGACGGCGGCCGTCGGCGCCGGCGTACGGAGTCTCGACATCAACCGCGCCGCGACCGGCGGCGCCAGCACGGTTTCGCCGCGCGAAGCCGCCCGGATCCCGTCCAGCAGCTCGGCATGCGGGGTGTCCTTCAGCAGGTACCCCGCGGCGCCGGCCTCGACGGCGTGCAGGATGTCGCTGTCCGTGTCGTACGTCGTCAGCACCAGCACCTTCGTCGCCGGATAGCCCGACACGATCGCGCCCGTCGCCGACACCCCGTCGCGTCGCGGCATCCGCAGGTCCATCAGTACGACGTCCGGCCGGGTCGCCTCGACGAGCGCGAGGGCCTCCTCGCCGTCGCCGGCTTCGCCGACCACCTCGATGTCGTCGGTGACGGCGAGCATGCCGCTCAGCCCGGAGCGCACGATGGGGTGGTCGTCGACCACGAGGACCCGCACGGTCACGATGTCTCCTCCCGACCGGTCGAAGGAAGAACGCGAGCTCTCCCGACCCATCGACGAACGACCTGCACGGTCACGAGTTCTCCTGACTGGTCGAAGGAATGAGGACCTGGATCCGGGTTCCGCGCCCCGGCGCGCTCTCCACCTGCACGCTTCCGCCGGACTCCTCGACCCGCCCGCGCATCGCGGCCAGGCCGTAGCCAGAGCCAGCCGCCGACGGCTCGAACCCGGTCCCGTCGTCCGACACCGAGATCCCGACCCCGTCGGCCGACATCGTCAGCGTGATCAGGACCGTCGTCGCGCCGGCGTGCTTCCGTACGTTCGCCAACGCTTCCTGCGCCGCCCGCAGCAGCACCACCTGCTGACCCTGCGGCAGCCCGGCAACCTCTTCGTCGGGCATGTCCAGCGACACCTGTACGTCGACGCCCGTCTCCGCCGCGAACCGTTCCGCCTGCCGCCGCAGTACTTCGGTCAACGTTGCCTCCGACAACGCGACCGGCGTGAACGCGGCCACCAGCGCCCGCGCCTCGGCGAGGTTCTCCCGTGCCGTGTCCTCGATCGCGCTCAGGCGGCCGGCGACCGCATCGGCACCGCCGCGCGAAAGCTCCGTCGACCCGGTCTGCGCGCGTGAGAGCTCGGCCGACGCGGTCTGCGCGAGCATCACGATGCTGGTCATCCCCTGCGCGAGCGTGTCGTGGATCTCCCGCGCCATCCGCTCCCGCTCGGCCATCACGCCCGCCGAGTGGTGCGCCGCGGCGAGCTCGTCGCGCGTCGACTCCAGCTCCTCGATCAGGTCGGCCCGTTGCTGGCTCTGTGCGATCACCCGGTCGATCCAGATCCCCATCACCGAGCTCACGACCAGGCTGATGAGCATCCACGGGAGGATCGACCAGAAGGCGTCCGTGGTCCACCCGGCGGCCCACAACTGGGCAGTGCCGACGGCAGTCAGCAGGACCAGCGTCAGCACGATCGCGTCGACCGTGCGCCGGCTCAGCAGCCAGATCTGCGGCGAGACGATGAACAGGACGAACACCGACTGCGTGTAGATCGCAATCGCGCCGGCGATGCAGGCGATCATCAGCAGCCGGTACACGTTCGACAGCACGACGTTCCGCGAGACCATCGCCGGCATCGCGACGAACCAGTACGCCAGCGCCACCACCGCCAGCAGGACCAGGTAGGCGAGCTTCTTGCCGGAACCGAGGTCGGACGACGTCGCCGCGGCGATCGCGACCACGACCAGCAGCGCGTAGAACACGACGTGCCAGCCGATCAGCGTCCGGATCCAGACCGGTTGCTCGACCCGAGAAGAAGCCTTCATGGCCCCTATCTTCCGCCACAGCCGGCGCGGGCGATCCTCGGCCACGCGACGTACGGAAGGGCGGCCGACCATCAGCCGGCGTCCCGGCGGGTCCAGCGGAAGGACCGCTGAGCGACGAGCAGGCCGGCGACGAGCCAGATCGAGAGCACGATCGCGCCGGTGCCGAGCTGCCAGGAACCGCCGGGCTCGGACGCCTCGAACCCGTCCGGCAGGAACACCGACCGCATGCCCTGGGCCAGCCACTTCAGCGGGAAGATCTCCGACACCGTCCGCATCCAGGCCGGCAGGCTGCTGTAGACGAAGTACACGCCGGAGATGAACTGCAGCAGCAGGACGACGGGCGTCACCACGGCCGAGGCGGCCTTGCCGGACTTCGGTACGACGCTGAACGCGATCCCCAGCACCGAGCCCGACGCCGTACCGAGCACGAAGATCCACATGAAGTGCAGCCACTTCGACGGCTCCGACGGGATGTCGACGCCGAGCAGCAGCCCAGCGATCGCCAGCAGCAGCCCGAACTGGGCGATCGAGGTGAACAGGACCAGCCCGATCTTGCCGATGAAGTACGACTGCGGCGACATCGGCGTACCGCGCAGGCGTTTGAGCAGGTCCTCGTCGCGTTCCATCGCGATCGTCATCGCCAGCGACTGGAAGCTGGTCAGGAAGATGCCCGAGGCGATCATCCCCGGCGTGAAGTACGTCGCGGCGTCGACGCCATCGGCGAAGGAGGTACCGCTGAAGACGGCCGAGAAGATGCCGAGGAAGATGATCGGGAAGAAGAACGTGAACAGCAGTTGCTCCTTCTCGCGGAAGAACTGCTTCACCTCCAGCGCGATCCGGGACAGTCCGACCTGTACGGCGGACGGCAGCGGGCGGGTCGGGGCGGTCGTGCTCATCGGGTTGCTCCTTCGAGGGCGGCCGGCTGAACGGCGCCGATCAGGTCCAGGTAGATGTCTTCGAGGCTCGGCCGGCGCACCTGCAGCTCGGGCACCTCACCGCCGAACCGGGTCATCAGCCGCGCGACCTCCGCGGTCGGCTCGTCGGTCCGTACTTCGTGCGCGCCGTCGGCGTCCAGCCAGGACACCCGCGCGGTCCGGGCGCCGCGGCCGCCGAGCGTGTCCGGCGTCGCGACCTCGAGCATCCGCCCGTCGGCGATCACGCCGACCCGGTCGGCCAGGTGCTCGGCCTCGTCCAGGTAGTGGGTGGTGAGCAAGATCGTCGTACCGCCGGTGCGCAGGTTCTCGATCAGGGTCCAGAACTGGCGGCGCGCCTCCGGGTCGAAGCCGGTGGTCGGCTCGTCGAGGAACAGCAGCTCCGGGTTGCCGATCACGCCGAGTGCGACGTCGAGCCGGCGCCGCTGGCCGCCCGACAGCTTCCGGGTCCGGGTCCTGGCCTTCTCCTCCAGCCCGACCGACGCGATCACCTCGGCGGGGTCGCGCGGGTTGGGGTAGTAGCCGGCGAAGTGCTGGACCAGCTCGGCGACCGACAGCTCGGCCTCGTCACGGGACGACTGCGCCACGATGCCGACGCGAGCCCGCCAGTGCCGGTCGGCGCGCGCGGGATCGACACCGAGGACCTGTACGTCGCCCTCGTCGGCCCGGCGGTACCCCTCCAGGATCTCCGTGGTCGTGGTCTTGCCGGCGCCGTTCGGGCCGAGCAGTGCGAACACCTCACCGTGCCGGATGTCCAGGTCGACGCCGTCGACGGCGACCTTGTCCGGGTACCGCTTCACGAGTCCGCGGACCCGCACTGCCAAGTCGTTGTCGGTCATGGGTCAACCTTCGCGGCTGTACGCCGTACGCCGGGAGCACCGGACGGCGTACCGGCTGTCCCCCGACCGGGGGACACCGAGGCGTCCACCGGTCCGGCGTACCGGGGAAAATCCCCGGCCCGACGCGCGGACGGGGGCTGACGCGAGTGGGTCGCGTTGGCTAGCGTCGGGCGCATGAGTCAGACAGTGCGTGGAGTCGTAGCCCTGAGCAAAGGTGCCCCGGTCACGATCGAGCAGATCACGATCCCCGATCCCGGTCCGGGTGAGGCGGTGGTGCAGGTTCAGGCCTGCGGCGTCTGCCACACCGACCTGCACTACCGGGAGGGCGGGATCAACGACGAGTTCCCGTTCCTGCTGGGCCACGAGGCGGCCGGGATCGTGGAGAGCGTCGGCGAGGGTGTCACCGACGTCGCGCCGGGCGACTTCGTCGTACTGAACTGGCGTGCGGTCTGCGGCAACTGCCGGGCCTGCCTGCGCGGCCGCCCGTGGTACTGCTTCAACACCCACAACGCCAAGCAGAAGATGACGCTGGCCGACGGTACCGAGCTGTCGCCCGCGCTCGGCATCGGCGCGTTCGCCGAGAAGACGCTGGTCGCGGCCGGTCAGTGCACCAAGGTCGACCCGGCGGCCAAGCCCGAGGTCGCCGGCCTGCTCGGCTGCGGCGTGATGGCCGGCCTCGGCGCGGCCGTCAACACCGGCAACGTCGGCCGCGGCGACACGGTCGCCGTGATCGGCTGCGGCGGCGTCGGTACGGCGGCCGTCGTCGGCGCCCGGCTCGCCGGCGCGGCCCGGATCATTGCGCTCGACATCGACCAGCGCAAGCTCGACGTCGCCCAGGAGCTCGGTGCGACGCACACGATCAACTCGAAGGGGCTCGACCACGACGGCGTCGTCGAGGCGGTCCAGGAACTGACCGGCGGCTTCGGCGCGGACGTCGTGATCGACGCGGTCGGTCGTCCGGAGACCTGGAAGCAGGCGTTCTACGCCCGCGACCTGGCCGGGACGGTCGTGCTGGTCGGCGTACCGACGCCCGACATGCAGCTGGAGATGCCGCTGCTCGACTTCTTCGGCCGGGGCGGATCGCTCAAGTCCAGCTGGTACGGCGACTGCCTGCCGAGCCGCGACTTCCCGATGCTGATCGACCTGCACCTGCAGGGCCGGCTGCCGCTCGACCGGTTCGTGTCGGAGACGATCGCGCTCGACGAGGTCGAGGCGGCGTTCGCCAAGATGCACCACGGCGACGTGCTGCGCTCGGTGGTGGTCTTCTGATGGTCGCCCGGATCGAACGGCTCGTCACGTCCGGAACGTTCAGCCTGGACGGCGGGACCTGGGACGTCGACAACAACATCTGGCTGGTCGGCGACGACCACGAGGTGCTGGTGATCGACGCGGCCCACGACGCCGAGCGGATCGTGCAAGCTGTTGGGGACCGGCGCGTCGTCGGGCTGATCGCCACACACGGGCACAACGACCACATCAACGCCGTCGGCGGCGTCCAGGCGGTGCTCAAGCGCCCGGTCTGGATCAACTCGGCCGACCAGATGCTGTGGTCCGCCTTGTACGACGAACTGCCGGATCACGACCTCAAGGACGGGGCTGAGTTCACGGTCGCCGGGACGACGCTGAAGGCCGTCCACACCCCGGGCCACAGCCCGGGCTCGACCTGCCTGTACGCCGCCGAGCTGGATGCCGTCTTCACCGGTGACACGTTGTTCCACGGCGGTCCCGGCGCGACGGGCCGGTCGTACAGCGACAAGCCGACGATCCTGAAGTCGATCCGCGAGCGACTGCTCACGCTGCCCGAGGGCACGGTCGTGCACACGGGGCACGGCGACACCACGACGATCGCCGCGGAGCTGGGGAACATCGAGTAGCGCTGAGGTGTTCGGCGGGGTCGGCCGCAGACCGCACCGGCTCTCGCCGCCACCGACGACACGTCGTCGCACCGCTCCTGGAGGGCGCGGAATCCGGCTGGGCCCTGCAGGAGCCTCCGAGGGCACCCGCAACGCCCAGCGCCGCCCGAGCAGGGCGAACGCTGCCATGATCGGTCAGCGGGTCAGCCGGTCAGCCGGTCTGCCGGTCAGCGGGTCAGCCGGTCAGCCGGTCAGCGAACCGCGGACCGGTCGCCTCGGGACCGGCGTACCAGTCGCTGACCGCCGTGCTGACTTTCGCGTACGCCGTGGTCATGCTTGCTTCATTGCCTCGGCAACTGACTGCGGGACGTGAAGCGCTCGGCGTCTGCCTGTGGGTGCGTGGGCTGTCGCCTCGGCATTTGCTGGTGGCCCGTGAAGCGCGCTCGGGGTCCACCTGCGGGTGTGTGGGCTGTCTCCCCGGCACCTGCTCGTGGACGCTCGAAATCCGGTCGCACGCGTCGCGGGCCGGCTGGGATCATGACAGCTGAGCAGCTGAGCAGCTGAGCGGGCTGAGCGGCTGAGCGGGCTGAGCGGCTGAGCGGCCGAGGGATCGAGGGATCGAGGGATCGAGCGGCCGGGGATCGAGCGGCCGGGGACCGAGCGGCCGGGGACCGAGCGGCCGGGGATCGAGCGGCCGGGGATCGAGCGGCTGAGCGGCTGTGGTTCCGAGCGGCTGGGCGACGGCTTCGAGAGTTGGAGAGGCGAGCGTGGTGGGTGAGTTGATCGATCGGGTGCCGGAGCAGTTTCGCGGGGTGGCGGGCGGCGTGGTGGCTGCCGCTGCTCGTGACCGACGGTTTCTGGCCGTGCTCGTCAACGGTTCGGTCGCGAACGGGCAGCCGGACGAGTGGTCCGACCTCGACCTGGTGATCGTGTGCGCGGATTCGTACCGGCACGAGACAGTTGCCCAGGCCAAGGACTTCGCCGCGGCGGTCGGGCCGTTGCTGGTGGCTTTCACCGGCGAGCACGTGGGCGAACCGCGGTTGCTGATCGCTCTGTACGGCCCGCCGGTGATCCACGTCGACCTCAAGTTCATCGGCCTCAGCGATCTCGACGAGCGGGTCGAGGACGGGCTGGTGCTGTGGCAGCGCGACGACAGCGTCCAGCGGCGGCTCGACGCGACGCAGGCCGCCTGGCCGCAGCCGGACGCGCAGTGGGTCGAGGACCGGTTCTGGGTGTGGATCCACTACGTCGCGGCGAAGGTCGGCCGGGGCGAACTGTTCGAGGCGGTCGACGGGCTGGGATTGATCCGCAGCGCGGCGCTGGTTCCGTCGATCGTTGCCACCCGCACCGATCGGCCGGCCGGCGTACGGCGTGTTGAGCAGCTGGCACCTTCGCTGGTTCCCGCGCTGGCGCGGACTGTCGCCCTGCCCGATCGCGCCGACTGCCTGCGCGCGCTCCGAGCCGCGGTCGAGCTGTACCTCGAGGTCCGCGACAGCGGCGTCATACGGCGTAACGAGGCCAGGAAGGCCGTGGTCGCGTACCTCGACGGTCTGGCCTGAGCTGGGTCAGCCCGGCGAGCGCCGCGGGAGTGGCGCTGGCGGCGCTGTGGGGCAGCGTTGTGAGCGCGGCGGGCGTGGGGGCTGGCGGCGTCGTGGGTCAGCGTGGTGAACGCAGCGGGAGTCGGCGCTGCCGGCGACCTGGGTCAGCGGGTCGTGGTGGCGCTGGCCTGGTCCCAGGAGACCGGGGTGGTGTAGAGGACGAAGCGGTAGTCGCGGGTCTTGCTGTAGCGGTAGGACATGGTCGCGACGCCGGCCGAGTTGGTGGTGACCGCCTTGAGGCCCTTCCAGGTCGTCGTACCGCGCTCCTTGAACTGGAACGCGCCCTGGGCCGACCGCTTGAAGTAGCTGTCGCTCCCGGTCGAGTACAGCAATGAGGTGCCGGTGAGCGTCACCACGTCACTCGTCCGCTTGCTGGAGATCCAGGCCGCGGTCGCCAGGCGGATGTCGGACTGCGGGGCGTTCTGCGTCAGTGGGTTACTCGCGCCGTCGAAGGCACCCGAGGGCCGCCACGTGTGCAGACCGATGGTGTGGAAGTCGTAGACGTCCCAGCTTTCCTGGGCGCTCCCGCCGAAGAAGTACGCACCGCCCTGGCTGCCTTGGCTCGGGTGAATGAGATCCCAGCCGGACGAACCGCCGTTCAGCGAGCAGACGCTCGAGGCGTACAGCTTGAACTCCTTGTACGGCTGACCGATGACGACCCGGTACGGCGCGGTCAGGTTGCAAGTCGCGGTGGTCTCGGCGTTCGCCGACGGTGCGGCGAAGGCCGCCGCCGCAAGCATCAGCACGGCGGCGGTCACGGCTGCGGTGGTCTTCGTACGCAAGGTCAATCCCCAGGTTGTCGGTCTCCTGCCATGGATCCTTGACGGGATCAGGTGCGTTGGCAACCCCGCCCGCGTCGTCCCCAGGGCGGTGGGCTTCGACGACGTCGGCTGCTTGGTGCGCTGGGGTGCGCGCGTGAGCGGGGTGAGCGGTCGTACATGATCGCGAGAGTCAGGTTCTGGGGCTGCGCCGAAGCCTGTGCGGTTGCTCGTGCTGAGGTTGGCTCGTTCGCGGGCTGGGTGGTCAGGGTGCAGTCCTTGCCGGTAGACGTCGGGCACCGCCGCGGGCTCCGCCCACACCCGTCCACGCCTCGCACCACCGCGACCCCGTCCGTGCCTCGTACCGCCGCGGGCTCCGCGCACACCCCGTCCACGCCTCGCACCGCCGCGTGCCGCCGCGGGCTCCGCGCACACCCCCCGTCCACGCCTCGGCACCGTCTCGTGCCGCCGCGGGCTCCGGGCACATCGCGTCCACGTCTCGTGCCGCCGCGGGCTCCGGGCACACCCGGTCCACGTCGCGTGCCGCCGCGGGCTCCGTGCACACCCGGTCCACGTCGCGTGCCGCCGCGGGCTCCGTGCACACCCCTGACCACGCCTGGCACCGCCGCGCACACCCCGTCCCCCGCCTCGCACCGCCGGGGGCTCCGCGCACAGCCCGCTCACGCCTCTCGCAGCACCGCGCGCTCCGCGCATCGCTGGGCCACATCAGGTTGACCGGCAGCGCGGACTTCGTCCGGTGAAGCGCATCGAGGTGCCCAGGCGGCTCACCATCGCCGGTCCCTGGCCGACGCCGATGCACAGCGTCGCCAGGCCGTAGCCGCCGCCGCGCCGGTGCAGCTCGTGCGTGCTTGAAAGCAGCGCGTGCGGCATCGCCGGCGGGGGTGGTGTGGGTAGCCGTAGTCGACATCGATTCGAGGACGGCTACGGCCAGGCTCCGGCCGGTGTTGGCGCCCGCTCACACCTGCTAAGTGGCGGGCTGGGAACGGGGCGGCGGTGGGCGCGGTGGGGTTGACGACGTCCCGGATGGGCGGTGTGGGGCGGGGGTTGTTGAGAGTGGGCGGTGCGGCGCGGGGGTTGTCGAGAGTGAGCGGTGCGGTGCGGGGGTTGTCCAGGGTGGGAGGGTTGTCGTGGGGCGGCCGGTGTGGGTGGTCAGGGTCCAATGGCCTTGGTGGACGTCGATGTGGTGGCGTTTGCAGAGGAGGGCGAGGTTGGTGAGGCTGGTTTCGCCGCCATCGACCCAGTGGGTGAGGTGGTGGGCGTCGCACATGGCGGGTGGGGCGCTGCAGACGATGCAGCCCTGGTCGCGGACGTTCAGGGCGTGGCGGATTGCTGGGGTGACGAAGCGGTGTTCGGTGCCTACGTCGAGGGGTTCGGAGTTGGTGCCGAGGATCATCGGGATGACGCCGGCGTCGCAGGCGATGCGGCGGACGGTGGCTGCTGAGAGGGTGGCGCCGGAGGCCAGGGAACCCGTGCCGGTGCCGGTCGTGAGGGCGTCCAAACCGATGGTGACGGTGACATGGGGCTTGATGCCGCCGTGGGGTGGTGCGGCGGTGCCGGTTGCGGCGGCGGTGGTGAGTACGGCGACGAGGGCGTCGGCTTGGCGGCGGCCTCGGCTGCGGGGGTCTCGTCGGCCGTCGTGGGTCTTGTGGGGTTTGGCGCCGGCGAAGACCAGGGTCTGCACCAGTTCGGCGTGTTCGCCGGCCAGGTAGCCGCCGAACTCGACGCCGAGGTCGCCGCGCTTCAGCCAGAGGTTCTCGGACGCCAGGGCTCGGGCCTCGTTGGGCTCGATGCCGTCGGTGTCGAGGGTGTCGCGGACGCGCTTGCCCAGCAGGCGAAGCTCGGCCGGGCACAGTACTTCGGCGGCTGTGACGAGCGCCCGCTCGGCGACGACCAGGTCGTCGACTGGGACTTGGGCTGAGCTGGGGATCCGTTCCAGGGCGGTGACGATGGCGTCGGCCTGACCGGGATTGATGCGCGCACGAGGCACAGGCCCGCCCTGATGGCTGTGAACGCACGCAGGATCATCCGGCGTGCTCTGGTCGGGAGGGACGCACGCGGGATCGTCGGGCGTGCTGTCGGGATCAAGCTGTGCTGAGTCCTCCGGCTCGTTCAGAGCGGCGTGGACCTCCTTGTACTTGGGCAGGGCGAGGGCCAGGCGGAGGTCGCGGCGTACGGCGGTGTGGTCGAGGCGGTGGCGGGTTGAGATCAGCTGGACGGTGTCGCGGGCGCCTATCTCCGTGGCGTGGCCGTTGGAGTCGATCGCGGCGAGCAGTTCGAGGCGGTACGTGCGGAGGCGGTCGAGCTGGGCCTGCACGTCGTCGAGAGCGGTCAGCATTTCGCTGCCGCTCATCGACCACGCCGGTCGTTGCTCGAACTGTTCCATGCCGACCAGTCTGCCGTACGCCGCGGACAGTTTTCGGCCGAGAAGGCCTTGTACACAAGGGATCTGGGGATTGGCCGGAAGCGGTCACGATCGGGCGGCTGTGGATATCTCGATGCGGGGTGGCGGTTGTTCTCGTACGATCGCCGGCATGGAGAGCGCCGAAGTCGTTGCCCGGAATCGCCGGTACTGGGAGGCGTTGGCGCCGCACAGACTGGGGGAGTCCATCGAGTTCTTCGAAGCGGGCGGCAGTGCGCTCAACTCGGACGAGCTGGATGCGGTCGGCGATGTACGGGGACGGCGGGTGCTGCAGTTGGCTTGCTCGGTGGGCGATGAGGCGCTGACTTTCGCCCGCCTGGGCGCTGAGGTCGTGGCAGTCGATTTGGCGCCTGGTCACCTGGCGACCGGCCGTGCCAAGGCAGAAGCGCTCGGCCTCGCGGTCGACTTTCGCGAGCAGGACATGATGGCGCTGGCGCCCGAGCTGACTGGGTTCGACCTGATCTTCATCTCGTGGGGCGGTATCTGCTGGGTGCCTGACCTGACCCGCTGGGCCGCTGACCTCGCGTCGCGGCTCGCGCCAGGCGGCGTACTGGTGATCTCCGAGCACCACCCGCTGTGGGAGGTCCTCACCGTCACCGCACCGATGAGAGTCACCGGCAACTACTTCGCGCCCGCCCGCGACGGCTACTCCGATCCGCTCAAAGCACCACAGATCACCCGCGAGCTCGGCGACGACATCCCCAGCCGCAGCTACGTCTGGAGCCTTGGAGCCGTCGTCACCGCCGTACTGAACGCCGGCCTGACCCTGCGCTCACTGCAGGAGTTCGCCGAGCCGGACATGTACGCCGACCTCGGCGACCAGGCGGGGCACTTGCCCGCGACCTACCTGCTCACCGCGGTCCGCTGAGGTGCGCCGGTTCGTCGTACTGGATGCCATGGGCGTGCTCTACCGACACGGCAACGTCGTCGCCGGGTTGCTCATCCCGTACCTGCGCGCCCACGGCTGCACCGCCACCGAACCGGAGATCCGCGAGACCTACCGCAGATGCACCCTCGGCGAGATCTCGACTCACCAGCTGTGGAGCAGCCTCGGCGTCGCAGCCACCGCCAACGACGCCGGCTATTGCGCCCAGCACCAGCTCAACCCCGGCGCCCGAGAAGCCCTCGAGCAACTCCACCAAGCCGGCATCACTCCGCTGGTCCTCACCAACGATGCCGCCGCGTGGTCCCGGATTCTCCGCACGCGGTTCGACTTGTACGCCGAACGCTGGTACGTCAGCTCCGAGATCGGCGCGCGCAAACCATCCCCTGAAGCCTTCCGGGCCGTGCGGTCTCACCCCGGTCTGGACCCTGCTGAGACCGTCCTCGTCGACGACCGGCCGACCAACCTGATCGCGGCCAGGCGGCCGGTTTCCGTCCGCTGGTTTTCCCCAGCGAGGACACCGCCGTCAACCAGGTCGAGGGGTTCAGCCCGCCGTCAGTCCGCAGTATGCGGGAGCTGGCAGCTCAGCTCCTCTGACCAGGAAGCTCAGGTTTTCTGGCAGTCGGCGCAGGTGCCGAAGATCTCCAGGGTGTGGCTGATGTCGGCGTAGCCGTGCTCGGCGGCGACCTTGTCGGCCCAGCGTTCGACGGCGGGGCCTTCGACCTCGACGGTGCGGCCGCAGTTGCGGCAGACCAGGTGGTGGTGGTGGCCCTTCGAGCAGCGGCGGTAGGCGGTTTCGCCGTCGGCGGTGCGCAGGACGTCGACCTCGCGGGAGTCGGCCAGGGCCTGCAGGGTGCGGTAGACCGTGGTCAGGCCGACAGCCTCACCGGAGGTCCGGAGCTCCTGGTGGATCTCCTGGGCTGTCCGGAAGTCGTCCAGGTTGTCCAGCACCGACGCCACCGCCGCGCGCTGGCGGGTGGACCTCGTTCCGATCGCCACCGTTCCTCCTGTCATCAGACCACCGATTCTGCCCGGCAGCTCGCCATTCTCGCAGACGCTCCCAACTCGGTCCTCGCCAAGCCAGTCACCGCCAAGCCGGTCACCGCCGGCTCCGTCCCAGCCATGTCAGTGCTCGTCCCAGTGGTCACCGTGCGCCGCGTGCAGGTGCCCGTCGTGCACGTAGTCGACGTGGTCGCCGTGCTCGACCTTCGGGTGCCCGCACTTCTGGCCGTGAGCGTGCGCGTGCTCGTCGGTGACCACGTGCGGCTCGGGACCCGGTACCCCGACCTCGGGCTCTTCATCAGGCAGCGGCGCCTGGACGGCACGCCGCCGGCGAACCAACGCCCCGGCAGCAGCCGCAACGACGAAGCACGCGAGGGCCAGTACGACGATCGTCGCGCCCGGCGCCACGTTCGCGTTGTACGACGTGATGATGCCCGCGAGACACACCAGTACGCCGATCCCGCAGGCCGTCACGAACGTCGACCGGAACGACCGCGTGATCTGCTGAGCGGTCGCCACCGGCACCACCATCAGCGCACTGACCAGCAGCAGCCCGACGGTCCGCATCGCGACCGTCACGGTCACCGCGGCCATCACCGCGATCAGCAGGTTGAGCACCTGCACGCGCAGCCCGGTGACCCGCGCGAACTCCTCGTCCTGGCAGACCGCGAACAGCTGCGGCCCGAGGCCGATCGCGACGACCAGTACGACGACCGCCAGCCCGACCACGTAGTACAGGTCGGACGGGGAGACGGTCGTCAGCGAGCCGAACAGGTACGTGTTCAGCGTCGCGGCGCCCTGACCGGCCAGGCCGATCAGCAGCACACCACCCGCGATCCCGCCGTAGAAGAGCAACGACAGCGCGACGTCCCCGCTGGTCTTCCCGCGCGCCCGGATCAGCTCGATCGCGCTCGCGCCGACCACCGCGACCAGGATCGCGGTCAGCACCGGCGCGGTCCCGGTGAGCAGCCCGAGCGCGACGCCGGTGATCGCGATGTGCCCGATCCCGTCGCCCATCAGCGCCAGCCGGCGCTGCACCAGGTACGTCCCGATCGCCGGTGCGGACAGGCCGGTCAGCAGCCCGGCGATCAGCGCCCGCTGCATGAATTCCAGCTGGAAGAGGGTCACGACAACCATCCGGGCTCGGAGTCCACGACGTGCGGGTGGACGTGGGCGTGCGTTTGTGAGGCGTGCGGCGGGCCGTCGTACACGACGCGGCCGCGGCGGAGCACGATCGAGCGGTCGATCAGCGCGTCCATCGGGCCGAGCTCGTGGCTGACCATCACCACGGTCGTGCCGCGGGCGACGCGTTCGCGGATCGCCTCGGCGAAGATGTCCTGGCTGGCCAGGTCGACACCGGCGGTCGGCTCGTCGAGCACGAGCAGCTCCGGGTCGGTCACCAGCGCGCGGGCGATCAGCACTCGTTGCTGCTGGCCCCCGGACAGCTCGGCGACGGCGTCCTTGCGCCGGTCGGCCATGTCGACCAGCTCGAGCGACTCGTCCACGGCGGCCTTCTGCGCGGCCGACAACGGCCGGAAGAACCGCCGCTTCGACAGCAGCCCGGACGACACGACCTCGTGCACGGTCGCCGGTACGCCGCCGGCCGCGGTGATCCGCTGCGGCACGTACCCGATCCGGCTCCACTGGCGGAACCGCGGTACCGGCGTACCGAACAGCCGGACCTCGCCGCGGGCGGCCGGGAGCAGTCCGACCATCGTGCGGACCAGCGTGGACTTGCCGGAGCCGTTGGTGCCCAGTACGGCGACGACCTCGCCCGGGCGGACCTGCAGGTCGATCCCGCGCAGCACGAGACGACCGCCCAGGTCGACCGAGAGATCGGCGACCTGGACGGCCTTCGGGGTTTCAGGTGCGGAGGCTGTCACGCGCAGCTGTTCGCCTTCCGGAGCTCCTGCAGGTTCTCCCGCATCAGCGAGAGGTAGGTCTCCTGAGAGTTCGCGTCCGACAGCCCCTCGATCGGGCTGAGGACCGCGGTCTTGACGTGGACGTCGCGGGCGATCGACTCGGCCACCTTCGGGCTGACGAGCTCCTCGTAGAAGATCGTGGTGACGTGCCGGCTGCGCACGATGTCCTGGACCTCCCTGATCCGCTGGGGGGTCGGCTCGGCATCCGGGGTGAATCCGGCGATTCCGACCATCTGCAGACCGTACCGCTTCGCCAGGTACGCGAACGCCTCGTGGCTGGTCACGAACGTCTTGAGCTTGCAGGACTCCAGCCCCGTCTTGAAGTCGGAGTCGAGCTTGTTCACCTCGCCGAGCAGCGTCTTGGCGCGCTCCTGGTACCCGTCGGCGTGGGCCGCGTCGACCTCGACGAGCTTGTCGGTGACCGCCTGGACGACGCCCGCGTAGCGGACCGGGTCGAGCCAGAAGTGCGGGTCGAGCGCGTCCTCGGTGAACGCCGCCGGCTTGACGGTCCCGTTCGGGGTGGCGGCGCCGCCCTCCTCGTGCTCCTCGAAGTTCGCGCCGGTGGCCTCCAGCTGCGCGGCCGGGGCGACGTCGAAGCCGGAGCTCTTGGCGTTCTGCTCGACGGCCTCGTCGACGGCGGGCTGCAGGCCCTTCTCGTAGACGACCAGCTTCGCCTCGGCGATCGTGCCGACCTGCTTCGGCGTGAGCTCCAGGTCGTGCGGCTCGACGCCCGGCGCGGTCAGCGTGGTCACGTTCACCGCGTCGCCCCCCACCGACTTGGCGATGAACTCGAGCGGGTAGAACGATGTGACCACGTCGAGTTTGTCCCCGCTGCCGCCGGAGCCGTCGGCAGCGTTGCCGCCGCAGCCTGCGAGAGTGAGCAGGGTCAGGGCGGCGAGGCCGGCGATCACAGGACGACGACTAGATCTCATGACAATCATTTTCATTTAATCGGAACTGGTTGTCAAAACAGGGAGTGGACGGATGGCCAGGCGGACGGTCGGGCGCAGGCGGGCCGGCAACAAACCCAACCGGCGCCGCCGGATCGAAATTCCCCGTGGTTCCGGCCATGGGCACGGTCATGGGCACGGTCACGGCGGCGGGTGGGGCGACGAGCACGTGGTCGACACCACGGTCGTGGACCGGGATGCGGTGGTGGCCCGCCGGGTCCGCGTGGTGGTCGCGGCGCTGCTGATCCCGCTGATCGCGGCGGCGATCATCGCGATGGTGGTGATGTGGCCGGGCGGCGACGTGGTGGTCGAGTCGGCCAAGTCCAGCGGTGCCGGCGGCACGGTCGTCAAGCTCGTGCCGTGCCCGGAGAGCCCGGCCGACTGCGACCAGGCGACGGTCCGGATCGACTCGGGCAAGACCGACGTCGGCGCCGAGGCGCCGATCGAGGTCCCGAAGGGCGCGCAGACGACGATCCCGGTCAAGGTCGGCGACAAGGTCCTGCTCGGCGTCAACGGCAAAGCCCCGCTCGCCGAGCGGTACGAGTACGTCGACCACGACCGCGGCCGTCCGCTGCTGATCCTGGCGGTGATCTTCGCCGTCGCGGTCGTCGTCCTGTCGCGCTGGCGCGGCCTCGCGGCGCTCGGTGCGCTCGGCGTCACGGCGGTCACGCTGACCCAGTTCATCCTGCCCGCCATCCTCAAGGGGTCGAACCCGCTGCTCGTGGCGGTGGTCGGCGGCTCGGTGATCATGGTGATCGCCCTCTACCTGACGCACGGCATCAACGCGCAGTCGTCGGTCGCCCTGGCCGGCACGATCGCGGCGCTCGGCCTGACGGCGTTCCTGGGCTGGGCGTTCGTGAAGTTCTGCGACCTGTCGGGGATCGCGTCCGACGGCGCGTCGGCGCTCAAGGCGTACGTGCCGGACATCGACCTGGCCGGGTTGCTCGTGGCCGGGATCGTGATCGGCGCGCTCGGTGTGCTGGATGACGTGACGGTCACCCAGGCGAGCGCGGTCTGGGAGTTGTCGGCGGCCAATCCCGCGGCGGGTCGCGCCGCCTTGTTCGGCGCTGGGCTGCGGATCGGCCGGGCGCACGTCGCCTCGGTGGTGAACACGCTCGTCCTCGCGTATGCCGGGGCTGCGCTGCCGATCCTGATGGTGTTCGCGATCAGCGGGACGCAGTCGAACTACCTGATCTCGACCGAGCAGGTGGCGATCGAAGTCGTCCGAGGTCTGGTCGGCAGCCTGGGAATCATCGCGGCCGTCCCGTTGACCACCGCGCTGGCCGCGATGGCCGTTGCCGACCGGTCGCGGGATCTGGTCGCGACCGAGGTCGAGCACCTCGGGCCAGAGCCGGAGGGCGCTGGTTCTGAGCGTGACGGCGGGGGTTCCCGGGCCGGGTTCTGACGTCGGACATGCCGGTCGAGTGGCGGATCTGACGGAGTCGTGTTCTTGCTCTGATCGCGGCCTGATCTTTCGGAATTCCGTCCGGCAGTCTCTTCCGTCGCGCGCGATGCCGATCTAGAGTTCCGATCTGTCACGGACTGTCCGCCCAAGACTACCTTCCGTGGCAGCGAGCCTGAGGAGCCGCGGATGCATCGACGCGTGGGTGTGTGGTTGTTCGGGGCAAGGGGTTCGGTCGCGACCACGACCGTCGCCGGAGCGGCCGCACTGGCCCACGGCGCCCCGCCCGCCGGAGTCGTCACCGAGCAGCCGGCCTTCGCCGGCGCCGGGCTGACCCCGATCGATCGGCTGGTGTTCGGCGGGCACGACCCGTCCGAGACGCCGCTGAGCAAACAGGTGGAGCGGCTCGTTGCCGGAGGCGTCCTTCCACCCGGGCTGGACGGCCTGATCGCCGCGGAGCTGGCCGAGACCGAGCGGAACCTGGTGGTCCTCCCGGTCGCCGACACGCAGGACGAGCTGGTCCGCCGGATGGCCGAGGACATCCGCGCCTTCCGGCTGCGCAACGACCTGGAGCACGTCGTCGCGATCAACGTCGCGTCGACCGAGCCGCCTGCCAACGTCGGGTACGCCAACCTCGCGGAACTGCGGGAGGCGCTGAAAGCCAGCCGGGTCCGCAGCGGGCAGGCGAGCCGGGAGGTGAGCGGGCAGGCGGGACCGCAGGGGAGCGGCGGGGCGGGGCCGGAGGGGAGCGGCGGGGCGGGGCCGGAGGGGAGCGGCGGGGCACTGCCGGCGAGCTCGCTGGCGGCGCTGGCTGCGTTCGAGGCCGGCGCGGCGTACGTGGACTTCACGCCGTCGACGTCGATCCGGCCGCAGGTGGTGCGGGACTGGGCGGTCGAGCGGGGACTGCCGTACGGCGGGCAGGACGCGAAGACGGGGGAGACCCTGGTGAAGAGCGTGCTCGCGCCGATGTTCACCGCTCGCGCGCTGCCGGTGCACGCCTGGTCGGGCACGAACCTGCTCGGCGGCGGTGACGGCGCGACGCTGGCCGACCCGCGCGCGGCCGAGTCGAAGAGCGTGTCCAAGGAGCGCGTACTGACCGAGCTGCTCGGCGGTGAGGTGCCTGGCGAGGTGCACATCGACTACGTGGATCCGCTCGGCGACTGGAAGACCGCCTGGGACCACGTGATGTTCTCCGGGTTCCTCGGCGTACGGATGACGCTGCAGTTCACCTGGCAGGGCTGTGACTCGGCTCTGGCCGCTCCGCTCGTGCTCGACCTGGCCCGGCTTTCCGCACTGGCGCTGGAGCGTGGCCATGTCGGGGCGATGCCGTTCCTGGGCTTCTACTTCAAGGACCCGATCGAGTCGACCGAGCACGCGCTCACCAGGCAGTACGACGAGCTGGTGCGTTGGGTGCAGGAATGCTGAAGGACCTGGTGGAACTCGTCCGAGCTCCTGCCGCGCTGACCGTACCGGGCGACGTACTGGCTGGTGCTGTGGCTGCCGGGGACCTGAGGCCGGGCCGGATGGCCGGACTGTCAGCTGCGTCGGTGTGCATCTACTGGGCCGGCATGGCGCTCAACGACTGGGCCGACCGGGAGGTCGACGCTGTCGAGCGCCCTGAGCGACCCATCCCGTCCGGCCGGGTGCCCGCCGGTACGGCGCTCGGCCTGGCGGCAGGACTCACCGCGGCCGGGCTGGCGCTGGCCGGCCGAGCCGGAGGTCGCTCCGCCCTCGCGACCTCGGCTGTGCTGGCCGCTACCGCGTGGAGCTACGACCTGAAGGCCAAGAACACGCCGGCCGGTCCGGTGTTCATGGCAGCGGCCCGCGCGCTCGACGTACTGGTCGGTGCCGGAGACCAGCGCAGGCGTGCGTGGGCTCCGGCGCTGGCTGTCGGGACGCACATCCTCGGAGTGACGGCGATGTCGCGGGGCGAGGTGCACGGCAGTACGCCGTTGCCGGCCCGCGGTGCGCTGGCCGCGACCTCGGCAATCACCGCGGCGACGCTGGGCGGACCGGTACGTCGGGCTGCGGCCTCGCCGACGGGCGCGTGGGCGCCTGCCGGCCTCGCCGCGACGGCTGTGTTGACCGGACTGTTCGCGCAGGCCGTCGGCCCGGCGCAGGTAGCTGCTGCTCAGGAGCCGTCAGGGCCGAAGCTGCGGCAGGCGGTTGGGGCGGGTATCCACGGACTGGTCCCGCTGCAGGCAGCCTGGTGCGCCCGGGCCGGCGCACCCAAGCTCGGGGCCGCACTGGCCGTGGCATTGCCGCTCGCCAAGGCGCTCGCGCGGAAGGTGTCCCCGACATGAGGCTCGGCTACGGCACCAACGGGTTCGCCAACCATCGGCTGCCCGAGGCGCTCACGGTCATCGCCGACCTCGGGTACGAAGGCGTCGCGCTGACGCTCGACCACAACCACCTCGACCCGTTCGGCCCGGACCTGAAGGAGCGGACGGCCGAGGTCGGCCGGCTGCTGCAACGCGCCGGGCTCGCGGTGGTGATCGAGACCGGCGCCCGCTACGTGCTCGATCCGTACCGCAAGCACGAGCCGACGCTGCTGCACACCGACGGCGCCGAGTGGCGGTTGGCGCTGCTGGAACGCGCGGTGGACGTCGCGGCGGATCTCGGCGCGGAGGCGGTGTCGTTCTGGTCCGGCGTACTGCCTGCCGACGTGCCGGCCGAGGTGGGCTGGGAGCGGCTGGTCAACAGTTGCCGGCAGCTCGCCGCGTACGCCGCCGATCGAGGCGTCGCGCTCGGCATGGAGCCGGAACCCGGGATGCTGCTCGACGATCTCGCCGGGTTTCTCAAGCTGCGGGCGGAGGTCAGCACGCTCGGGCTGACGCTCGACATCGGCCACCTGGTCTGCAACGAGCCGAAACCACCGGACGAGTGCATCCGGCTCGGCGCGCCGTACCTGGTGAACGTGCAGATCGACGACATGCGCCGGGGCGTGCACGAGCACCTGGAGTTCGGTACCGGCGAGGTGGACTTTGCCCAGGTCTTCAAGGCGCTGAAGGAAGTCGAGTACGCCGGGCTGGTGGCCGTCGAGCTGCCGAGGCACTCGCACGCGGCCCCGAAGATTGCCGCCGAGTCGATCGCCTTCCTCCGGAAGGCGGCAAGGTGAAGCCCGGCGAGGTGCAGCGGCCGGGGACGACCGCGGCGCTGGGCGTCGACGTGTCGGCGTTCGCCGGCCGGCCGCTGGCCGAAGTCTTCCCCGCGATCACCCGGACCGTCGGTAAAGGGGCCCTGGGCAACGGGTGGTCGGCCGACGAGGCGGCCCGCGCAAAACTCCTCGCGCAGGCGTCGGCGGCCGAGATCGCGGAGCTTTATCGCTACGGCGACACGACCGAGAAGCTCGCAATCCTCAAGGCCCTCGAGCTGGAGGACGTCGAGCAGGCGGTCGGCGCGCAGGGAACAGCCCTGCTCGAGGACGCGATCCGGACCAACGACCAGCGGCTGCTCGCGACCGCGCTCGGACCGTACGCGACCCGGCACCTGAACACCGAGGCGTTCCGGCAGGCCGTCCTCAAGTGCGTGTTCGCCGGCGTACCGCTGGCGGCCGTGCACGGGCTGCCGGCGCGTGCCGACGACGAACTGCGACGGATGATGGCCGACTTCGCGGCCGAGCGGCGCGCGGCCGGCCGGTCCGTCCCGCTGGATCTTCAGCCCTATCTGGAGGGGTGACATGCGCATCTTCGACCCGCACATCCACATGACCTCGCGCACCACCGACGACTACGCGGCGATGGCCGCGCACGGCGTCCGGGCGCTGGTGGAACCGGCGTTCTGGCTCGGTCAGCCGCGGACCAGCGTCGGCTCGTTCGTCGACTACTTCGACGCGCTGATCGGCTGGGAGCCGTTCCGCGCGTCGCAGTTCGGCATCCGGCACCACTGCACGATCGCCCTGAACCCCAAGGAGGCCAACGATCCGCGCTGCCGCGAGGTCCTCGACGTGCTGCCGCGGTACCTGGCCAAGGACGGTGTCGTCGCGGTCGGCGAGGTCGGCTACGACTCGATGACGCCGGAGGAGGACGAGGTCTTCGCCGCCCAGCTCGAGCTGGCGAAACGATTCGAGCTCCCGGTCCTCGTGCACACCCCGCACCGCGACAAGGCCGCCGGTACGACGCGAACGCTCGACGTCGTCCGCGAGTCCGGCGTACCGGCCGAGCTGGTCGTCGTCGACCACCTGAACGAGGTGACGGTCAAGGAGGTCGCCGACTCGGGCTGCTGGATGGGTTTCTCGATCTACCCCGACACGAAGATGGACCCGGACCGGATGGTCGTCATCCTGCAGCAGTTCGGCACCGAGCGGATCCTGGTGAACTCCGCCGCCGACTGGGGCACGTCCGATCCGCTGCGCACGTACGCGACCGGGCAGGCGATGCTCGCGGCCGGCTTCACCGAGGACGACGTCGACCAGGTGCTCTGGCGCAACCCGGTCGCGTTCTACGGCCAGTCCGGGCGGCTCGACCTGAGCGACGCCGCGGCCGAGGACACGTTCGCCGGCAACTCGATCCTGAGGGGAGCCCGGTCATGAGGTTCCGGCACGCCGACGGCTCACTCGTCCACCTCGCGTACTGCACGAACGTCCACCCGGCCGAGGATCTGGAAGGCGTGATCGCCCAGCTCGACGGCTGCTCGTCGCTGGTCCGCAAGGAGCTCGACGTCCGGGTCCTCGGCGTCGGCCTCTGGCTCGCGCACTCGCTCGCCGACCGGCTCGCCAAGTCCACGGTCGCTCTCAACCGCCTCCGGCGTGCCCTCGACCGCAACGGGCTCGAAGTCGTGACGCTGAACGGCTTCCCGTACGCCGGGTTCCACGACCGCGTCGTCGGCAAGAAGGTCTACACGCCCGACTGGACCGAGCCCGAGCGGCTGCGCTACACCCTCGACCTGATCGACGTGCTGGCCAAGCTGATGCCGCGCGACGCGGCGTACGGGTCGATCTCGACGCTGCCGCTGGCCTGGCGCACCCCGTGGTCGAAGGAGCGGGACGCGGCCGCGCGCCAGGCGTTCGACCGGATCCAGGTCCGGCTCGCGCAGGTCGAGACGAACACCGGGCGGCGCATCCGCGTCGCCGTCGAACCCGAACCGGGCTGCATCCTCGAGATGGTCCCGCAGGCGACCCACTGGCTCACCCCGTACGCCGGTCCGGCGCGGATCGGGCTCTGCCTCGACACCTGCCACCTGGCGGTCCAGTTCGAGGACCCGGCTGATTCGTTCGCGACGATGGCCGCGGCGGGAGTCGAGGTGGTGAAGAGTCAGGTGTCGGCGGCGCTGCATGTTCCCGATCCCGGGGACGCGGAGGCGCGACGGTTGCTCGAGGAGTTCGCCGAGCCGAAGTTCCTGCACCAGACGCGCGAGTGGGGTGGTCCGGGAGTCGACAACCTCGACGAAGTCGACCAGCTGTCCGGACGTGCGGCGTGGCGGGTCCACTTCCACGTCCCGGTGCACGCCCAGCCACGGCCGCCCCTGACCAGTACGACCGGCGTACTGGAGGACTGTCTCCAGCATCTCGTCGGCGGTGAGCATCCGCTGACGCAGCACCTGGAGTCGGAGACGTACACCTGGTCGGTGCTGCCCGACGGACCGACGAACCAGCAGGAGCTGGCCGAAGGCATCGCCGCCGAGCTCGCCTGGTTGCGCGACCGCATCACCGGACTCGGGTTGGAGGAGGTCAAATGACCAAGCAGGTGGTCGTTCTGGACGTGGTCGGCCTGACACCTCGGCTGCTGCGCAAGATGCCGCGGCTGCGGTCGTTGCCGTTGGCCAAGACTCTGGAAACCGTCCTGCCGGCCGTGACGTGCTCCGCGCAGGCGACGTTCCTGACGGGGGAGATGCCTTCAGAACATGGTGTGGTCGGCAACGGTTGGTACTTCCGGGAGCTCGGCGAGGTGTTCCTCTGGCGGCAGCACAACCGGCTGGTGCAGGGGGACAAGGTCTGGGACGTGGCGCGGCGCAGCAACCCGGCGTACAAGGTCGCGAACGTCTGCTGGTGGTACGCGATGGGCGCGGAGACCGACCTGCTGGTCGCGCCGCGGCCGATCTACTACGCCGACGGGCGGAAGGCGCCGGACTGCTACACGCGGCCGGTCGAGCTGCACGACCGGCTGACGGCGAAGCTCGGTGACTTCCCGTTGTTCAACTACTGGGGCCCGACCGCCGGGATCAAGTCGAGCCGGTGGATCGTTGCCGCATCGCGGCAGATCCTTGCCGAGGACAACCCGGACCTGCTGCTGACCTACGTGCCGCACCTGGACTACGACTTGCAGCGGTACGGCGCGTCGTCGGTGCAGGCGACCCGGGCCGCGATCGAGCTGGACGCCGTCCTGGCGCCGCTGCTGGACGACGCCGAGGCGCGGGGTGCGACGGTGATCGTGCTGTCGGAGTACGGGATCACGGACGTCGCGCGACCGGTGGACGTCAACCGGGTCCTGCGGGCCGAGGGGCTGCTGGAGGTGCACACGCAAGACGGGATGGAGTACCTGGATCCGTGGACCTCGCGGGCGTTCGCGGTGGCGGATCACCAGGTGGCGCACGTGTACGTGAAGGACCCGGCCGACGTCGATGCTGTCGGCAAGCTGCTCGCCGGGGTGAACGGCGTCGCCGATGTGCTGGATGCCGAGGGCAAGAAGCGGTACGGGCTGGACCACGAGCGAGCTGGTGAACTGGTGATCGTCGCCGAGCCGGATGCGTGGTTCACGTACTACTACTGGCTGGACGACGCGCGGGCGCCGGACTTCGCGCGCGGGGTGGAGATCCATCGCAAACCCGGCTACGACCCGGCCGAGTTGTTCTTCGATCCGGCGGATCGGTTCGTGAAGCCGCGGGCGGCGTCGTACCTGGTGAAGAAGAAGCTCGGGTTCAGGTACGCGATGCAGGTGGTGCCGCTGGATCCGTCGATCGTGCGTGGTTCGCACGGGCGGCTGCCGGCGTCGCCCGAGGACGGGCCGGTGTTCCTGAGCAGCGATCCGACGCTGGTGGAAGGCGAGGGCCCGATCCCGGCGACCGCCGTACGCGACCTGCTGTTGAGGGCGGCAGCTCTAGGCTGACTCGCGGACCACGATCTCGGTCGGCAGGGTGACCGAGTCGGCGCTGCCGTGGGCGATCAGGTCGAGCAGGAGGCGCGTGGTCTGCGCCGCCTGCTCACCCATCGGGCTGCGCACGGTGGTCAGCGCTGGTGCGGTGTAGAGCGCGGCCTCGATGTCGTCGAAACCGATCACCGCGACGTCTTCGGGCACCCGCCGGCCGGCCTCGCGCAACGTGCGCAGGGCACCGATCGCCATCAGGTCGTTGGCCGCGAAGACCGCGTCCAGCTGCGGATCGTCGGCCAGCAGCTGCCGCATCGCGTCGGCTCCGGAGATCCGCGTGAAGTCGCCGAGGGCAACGATCGAGCGCCGCCCGGTGTCCTTCAAGGTCTCCCGGTACGCCGTCAAGCGATCCTGCGCCGCGGTCATGTCCAGCGGCCCGGAGATAGTCGCGATCCGCTGCCGACCCTGGTCGAGCAGGTGCTGGACGGCCTTGGTCGCGCCGCCGAGATTGTCGTTGTCGACCCACGGCATCAGTCCCGGCGTCGCCAGCCGACCGTGCGACACGATCGGCAGCCCGGTCCGCGCGAGTACGGCGGGCAGCGGGTCAGCGCCGTCCATCGACACCAGCATCGCGCCGTCGACGTGCCCGGCGGCCAGGTACTGCTCGACCCGCCGGCGGCTCTCGTCGGACCCGGCCAGGACGAGCGAGACCTGCTTGCCCGCGGCCTCCAGAGCGCGGCTCGCGGCCCGGACGACCATCGCGAACATCGGGTCGTCGGAGGCCAGGCCCTCGGGCGGATCGGAGACGATGATCGCGATCGTGTTCGTCTTCTGGGTGACCAGGTTGCGGGCGGCGCCGTTCGGCACGTAGCCGAGCTCGGTGACCGCGGCCATCACGATCTGCCGGATCTCCGGCGCGACGGTCGGCTCGCCGTTGATCACCCGGGACACGCTCGACTTGGACACGCCGGCCCGGGCCGCGACCGCGTGCAGCGTCGGTCGTCTCACGGGCACCCCCTCGGCAACGGGGAACGTTCCCCGAGACGAGCATCCCGGTGCTTCCAGAACGTTGTCAAGCAAAACGCGACTGCGCAAAGGTCATGGGGCCTCCCGGTCTGGACTGAGGAGGGAGGGAGCGCAGCGACTGACCGACGAGGGAAGACCGGGAGACCAAGCCCCATGACCACGCGGCGCCGGAGGCGACGCCAAATAGCACCGAAGTCTTGACACCGTTCCCTGAGCAGGCAACTCTCAGACTCGGGGAACGTTCCCCGACCTCCTGCCCGCCCCTGGAGATGCCCATGCGTTTGTCCCGTAGATCGTCGCGTCCCAAAGCCGTCAGAGCCGCTGCCGTGGTCGCCGTCGCGGCCGGCTTCGTCGCCGCTCTGCTGGTCGCACCGCCCGCCGAGGCCGCCGACCCGCTGCTGTCCCAAGGCAAGACCGCCACCGCGTCGTCCTCAGAGAACGTCGCCTTCCCCGCCTCCGCCGCCGTCGACGGCGATCCCGGTACCCGCTGGTCGAGCGCGTTCGGCGACCCGCAGTGGCTCCAGGTCGACCTCGGCCAGACCGCCACCATCAGCCAGGTCGCGCTCAGCTGGGAGGCGGCGTACTCGACCGGCTTCCGGCTGGAGACCTCGACCGACGGCACCAACTGGTCGTCGATCTACAGCACCACGACCGGTGCCGGAGGCAACCAAACCCTGAACGTCAGCGGCAGCGGCCGCTACGTCCGGCTGCTCAGCACGGCCCGCGCCACCCAGTGGGGTGTGTCGCTGTGGGAGTTCAAGGTGTTCGGGACCACTGGTGGTGGTCCCGGCCCCGGTCCGGGCAGCAAGCTGCTGTCGTACGGCAAGACCGGTGCGGCCTCGACCCAGCAGCACGACGCGAACTGCTGGGAGTGCACGCCGGCCCGCGCGTTCGACCTCGACCCGGCCAGCCGCTGGGCCACCGCGACCGACTCCGGCTGGGTCGACCCGGGCTGGATCTCGGTCGACCTCGGCGCCACCGCGCAGATCGACAAGGTGATCCTGCAGTGGGATCCCGCCTCCGCCAAGGCCTACCAGATCCAGGTCTCGAACGACGGGAACAGCTGGACGCCGATCTACACCACGGCCGCCGGTCCCGGCTTCAAGGAGACGCTGAACATCACCGGCACCGGCCGCTACGTCCGGATGTACGGCACGCAGCGCAACACGCCGTACGGGTACTCGCTGTGGGAGTTCCAGGTCTACGGCACCGGCGGCGCACCGAACACGCCGCCGGCCCCGCCGGCCGACCCGGCGAACCCGCCGCAGCTGATCTGGTCCGACGAGTTCAACGGCGCCGCCGGCAGCAAGCCGGACGCCGCCAAGTGGACGATCGATCCCGGCACCGGCCCGAACAACGAGCTCGAGTACTACACGAACAACAACAACGCCTCGATGGACGGCAACGGCAACCTGGTGATGGAGGCCCGCAAGGAGGCCACCGCGGGCTCCAGCTGCCCGATCGACCCGCTGACCGGTAGCGGCACCTGCCAGTACACGTCGCACCGGATGAACACCGGTGGGAAGTTCACGACGACGTACGGCAAGATCGAGGCCCGCGTGAAGATCCCGAAGGGCGCGGGCCTGTGGCCGGCGTTCTGGATGATGGGTGCGGACTTCCTGACCGGCAGGCCCTGGCCGTACAACGGCGAGATCGACATCCTCGAGGTGCTCGGCAAGGACGTGAAGACGGCGTACTCGACCGTGCACGCGCCGGCCTACAACGGCGGCGGCGGGATCGGCGGTTCGTACGGGCTGCCGAACGGCGCCGACTTCTCCGACGACTTCCACACCTGGGCCGCCAGCTGGGACAGCAAGGGCATCGTCTACACGCTCGACGGGCGGACGGTCTTCACGCTCGACAAGGCCCAGGTCGAGGCGACCCGCGGGCCGTGGATCTTCGACCACCCGTTCTACATCATCCTCAACCTCGCCGTCGGCGGTGACTGGCCCGGTCCGCCGAACGCCAGTACGCCGTTCCCGGCGCGGATGCTGGTCGACTACGTGC
Organism: Kribbella lupini; assembly: GCF_039529595.1. NCBI lineage: Bacteria > Bacillati > Actinomycetota > Actinomycetes > Propionibacteriales > Kribbellaceae > Kribbella > Kribbella lupini. Next base: position 322,968 of record NZ_BAAANC010000001.1, read on the forward strand.
GGGTGTACAAGTGATCGCCCGGCGCGGTCTCCGGCTCGGCCTGGTCGCTGTCGGGCTGCTGGCGCTGCTCGGTGCGTACTTGGTCTCGACGAGTCGTCCCGCCTCAGCCGCGGAAACGCTGCTGTCGCAGGGCCGGCCGGTCGTCGCGTCCTCGGTGGAGAGCGGCGCCTTCCCGGCCGCTGCCGCCGTCGACGGTGACGGCGGGACGCGCTGGGCGTCGAGCTTCGCGGACAACCAGTGGCTGTACGTCGACCTCGGGTCGAGCCAGACCTTCAACCGGGTCGTGCTGAAGTGGGAGGCGGCGTACGCGCGCGGCTTCGTCGTACAGACGTCTGGTGATGCCGCTTCTTGGGCGACGGTGCACACGACGACCGCTGGGACCGGCGGCGAGCAGAACCTGACCGTGACCGGCACCGGCCGGTACGTGCGGGTGCTGATCACCCAGCGGGCCACCCAGTGGGGTGCGTCGCTGTTCGAGTTCCAGGTGTACGGCGGGACGCCGGCCGGCGGTCCGATCGTGCGGGTCGCCGAGTTCCTCGCGGACTGCCCGTACACGCACCGGCTGCCCGACGACCCGATCGTGTTCCCGAACATGCCCGGGGCGTCGCACATGCACAGCTTCTTCGGTGCGACCGTGACGAACGCGAACACGACCGTGGACGACCTGGTGAACTCGCCGACGTCGTGCAACCCGGCCGAGGACAAGTCGTCGTACTGGGTGCCGACGCTGTACGTCAACAACCAGCCGGTCGAACCGACCGGGACGACGTTCTACTACCTGGGCGAGGGGGTCCGGGACGACGTGATCGCGCGGACCCAGCCGCTGCCGTTCGGGCTGCGGATCGTGGCCGGCAACGCGAAGGCGACCGGGCCCGGTGACAACACGATCTCGCGCTGGTCCTGCCTGCACGCCGGTGACGCCGGCGCGGGGCACGACTTCATCAACTGCCCGGCCGGGTCGATGCTGGAGTCGTACCTGGACTTCCCGCAGTGCTGGAACGGGCGCGACCTCGACTCACCGGACCACAAGAGCCACATGTCGTACCCGGTGAACGGCGACTGCCCGGCGACCCACCCGGTGCCGGTGCCGAAGCTGCGGCAGGTGCTGCGGTACCCGGTCAACGGTCCGACGGCCGGCTTCCGGCTGGCGTCCGGTGGTGGGTTCACGATGCACGGCGACTTCTTCAACGCCTGGCCGGTGGCGGAGATGGCGCGGCGCGTCAACGACTGCATCCGGCCGATCATCAAGTGCGGGGCCAACGGGCACCCGTAACCCTTCGACTGCCGGGCGGGTCTCCCCGTCCCAGGGACCCGCCCGGCCGCTTTCCGCAAGGAACTTTCCTTACCCTCTGTACGTCGACTGTCGCCGTCTGTACCCTCACCACAACCGCCCCGCTGTTCCCCAGGAGCTCTCCATGAAGGCTCTCGCCTGCGTCGCCCTGCTCGCCGCTCTGACCGGTTGTGGATCGTCCGTCGCCGCGTCACCGCCTGGGCCTTCTGCCGGTACGCCGTCGGCGACCGAGACGGTGTGGAAGATCGACCCGTCCTTCAACTCCACGGACCTGGCCTGGATCGAACTGATGATCCCGATGGACGACCAGTTGCTCCGAGTCCTCGACCTAGGCCAGAAGCAGGCCTCGACGCCCGCCCTCCGCGCCTTCGCCGCGCAACTGTCGACCGGTCACCGCGCGGAGGTCACCCGCTTGACCGCCCTCCGTACGACGTCCGGCCTCCCGGTCCGCAATCCCCACGAGGGCCACGACATGCCCGGCATGATGACCGAGCCGGAGATCGAAACCCTCACCCAGTCGACCGGCGGCTCGTTCGACCAGTCCTTCAAGAAGAACCTGAAGGAGCACCTGGACCAGACCATCATCCTGGCCCGCAGCAGCACCAGCGCCGGCAAGTCCCCGGAAACGAAAAAGCTCGCCGCAAGCATCCAAACCAGCCGCGCTGCTCAGCTCAAACAGCTGGCCGCGATCAGCTGAGGAACATCCCACGCGCGGCCCTCCGCTCGCTATCGCTCGCTGCGTGCCGTGCTCCCGCCCACCCGTTGCGAACGTGTGCGGGCTATCGCCGCCGGTGCGCGTGCTGTCGCCCGCTTCAAGCGAAAGCAGGTGGATGTGGGGAGCAAGCGGTCGGATGCCTGCAGGTGTTCAGCCGGACACCGCTCGAGTCCTCTCGCGCTCCTCGGATTGAAGGCAGGCGGGACCAAGCGGCCCCGGTCTCATGCTCGCTCGGGCCAACCTGTTCCGCCCGGTGAGCCGATCAATCGCCCGATCGCAGGCGTAGGCCCCGGTGCTCTCGCCTGCCTCGGCGTCCCCCGCAACGGACGAGAAGTAGCCAGCGGGCGCTGCCCGGCCCAGGCGTGAGCGATCGCGCGCTTGGTGTCCAGCTCGGACTGGCGCTGCGACTGGTTACCGCCGTCACCCGGCGCGCGGTCGCCGAACCGGTTCAAGCCGGGCTGCCGATCTGCCGGGTGGCGGCGCAGCCGGGCGCACACATGCTCGTACACGTTGCCGGGCCCCTGGCGGGGTTTGACGGCCAGCAACTCCCGCCGAGGCGTTCCGCCCGGCTGCGCAGGCCCAATCTCACGGAACACCAGCCGATGCGTCGCCTTCTCCTGCGGATCCGCACGCACGTATGCGGTGACGCAGTCCCGCAGATCCCCCTTGCCCGGTTCGAAGCCGAGTGGGTGATGACCGTCGCTCTCCCCCTCACGGAGTTGGTCGACCGTCCGCACGACTTCACGTCGCAGCCTCGCCAGGCGACCGCTCGGGTCGCGCCGGGCCGCCGCACTCAACCGCTGCAGATCGACTCTGAAGCTCTGCCCCAGAACCACCTCGTACGACGCAGAGCCGGAACGAGACGGGATCAGCCGCTCGACCTGGTCGTCCACGACTCAGGTCCGGCCGCCGAGCGCACCGCAGCACACCCTCACGACTGCTCCCGCTCGCGCCGGATCTGCGCGAGATCCTCGACCGCTTCGGGCCCCATGAGCTCGGCGATCTCGTCCATGGTCATCGGCACGCTGCCGGGCAACGGCTCAGTCGCGTACGTGCGCTGCGTCGGATCGTCCACGACCCCGGCCGGCGGCTCGTCGTCTCCGCGCAGCTTGCGGTAGTCGGCCGTCGACACAAGGACAGCCTCCGGTTCGCCGTGGTCGCCCCAGACGACCGGTGCTGCCGACCCCGCGCGCAGTTCAGCGATCAGACCGGGCAGTCGCGCGGCAAGGGCGCCCGGCTCGACGACCTCGTCGCCGACGGAGAACTTCGCCTCGCCGCCGAGGTCCTCGAACTCGTCGTACGTCAGCACGACCGCCTCCGGTACGCCGTCGCCGACGCTGAAGGCACGGGTCTGGCCGCCGCGGAACCTGGCCAGGACGGCGGACAGGTCGGTGGCGAAGCTTGGCACGGGAAGCAGGTCGGTCATGCAAGAAAAGGTATCCGGGACCGCTGGAGTGGGGGCTGAGTTTTCCACAGGAGTGGGGAGTACTGGAACAATGGGGAAATGAGTTCCTCCAGCAGTCAGCCGGTGAGTTCCCTTCGGCAGCGGGTGACGAAGGCCAGCTACCCGTTCGTCGCGAAGCTGCACGCGATGCCGAAGCTGACGCTGCCTGCCATCACCTTGGTGCTGGCACTCGTCGGAGTCTTCGCTCCGGTCGCGGCGGCCGTGCCCGCGCTGATCCTGCTGGCGCTGCTGCTGAGCTGGCTCGGGTTCCTGTCCTGGCCGGTGGTGACGACCGGCCAGCGCGCGATCCGGGTGTTCTCGGTGCTGGTGATCCTGCTGTTCGCAGTTTCCCGCGTAGCCGGTAGCTGATCGGGAAGTGGACGCTTCGCCGCGGCGGAGCCTCCAATGGCCGCCGAGCGCCGGCGAGCGGAGGGCCGTACGTGGGGGAACAGCTCCAGCCCGCTTAAGGTGACCAGGTGTTTGTCGTGATCAGGTTCCGGGTGGCCGAGAGTGCTCAACGAGAGTTCAGTGAGCGGCTGGCGGCCGCGGTGGAGGTGTTGTCGCGGCAGAAGGGGTTCGTGGCGGCCCGGACCGGGCGGAATGTGGACGATCCGGAGCTGCTGGCGTTGAGCATGGAGTGGGTGAACGTCGGGAGCTACCGGCGTGCGCTGTCGCCGTACGAGGTGAAGATGGTGGCGGTGCCGTTGCTGTCGCAGGCGATCGACGAGCCGTCGGCGTACGAGGTGCTCGACGACGGCTCCGGCGGGGCGGACCTGCTGCCGTAGCAGGTACCTTGCGGATGCGACGCGGAGGACCCCGGCCCGTTAGCCTGGACCCTTCCGTTCCACCACCTGTGTCTTTACTGGAGTCGAAAAGTGCCCGTGGATACCGTCGATGCCGTCGTCAGCCTCAGCAAGCGGAGGGGCTTCGTCTACCCGTGCGGCGAGATCTACGGCGGTACCCGGTCGGCGTGGGACTACGGACCGCTCGGTGTCGAGCTGAAGAACAACGTCCGCAACCAGTGGTGGCGGGCGATGGTGACGAGCCGCGACGACGTCGTCGGCCTGGACTCCTCGGTGATCCTGCCGACCAAGGTCTGGGAGGCCTCCGGCCACCTGTCCGAGTTCGTCGACCCGCTGACCGAGTGCCAGTCCTGCCACAAGCGCTACCGCGACGACCACCTGCGGGAGGACTTCGCGCGGCGCAAGAACAAGAACGCCGACGAGGTCAAGCTCGACGAGATCGCCTGCCCGAACTGCGGCAACAAGGGCACGTTCACCGAGCCGCGGATGTTCAACGGGCTGCTGAAGACCTACCTCGGCCCGGTCGAGTCCGAGGAAGGGCTGCACTACCTGCGCCCGGAGACCGCCCAGGGCATCTTCGTCAACTTCGCCAACGTGATGGGCACGGCGCGCAAGAAGCCGCCGTTCGGCATCGCGCAGGTCGGCAAGAGCTTCCGCAACGAGATCACCCCGGGCAACTTCATCTTCCGGACCCGGGAGTTCGAGCAGATGGAGATGGAGTTCTTCGTCGCGCCGGGCTCGGACGAGGACTGGCACGAGTACTGGCTGAAGGCCCGCTGGGACTGGTACATCGGCCTCGGCCTGAACCCGGACAACATGCGCTTCTACGAGCACCCGAAGGAAAAGCTCAGCCACTACAGCAAGCGCACGGTCGACATCGAGTACAAGTTCAACTTCGGCGGCAAGGACTTCGACGAGCTCGAGGGCATCGCGAACCGGACCGACTTCGACCTGTCCACGCACAGCAAGCACTCCGGCGCCGACCTGTCGTACTTCGACCAGGAGAAGGGCGAGCGCTGGACGCCGTACGTGATCGAGCCGGCCGCCGGCCTGACCCGCAACGTGCTCGCGTTCCTGCTCGACGCCTACACCGAGGACGAGGCGCCGAACGCCAAGGGCGGGGTCGACAAGCGGACCGTGCTGCGGTTCGACCCGCGGCTCGCGCCGGTCAAGGCCGCCGTGCTGCCGCTGTCGCGCAACGCGGACCTGTCCCCGAAGGCCAAGGACCTGGCCGCCGAGCTGCGCCAGGCCTGGAACGTCGACTTCGACGACGCCGGCGCGATCGGCCGCCGCTACCGCCGCCAGGACGAGATCGGTACGCCGTACTGCATCACCGTCGACTTCGACACCCTCGAGGACCACGCGGTGACGATCCGCGAGCGCGACTCGATGAAGCAGGAGCGGGTCGCCCTGACCGAGGTCACCGGGTATCTCGCCCAGCGCCTGGTGGGTTGCTGAGCATGCGGGTCCGTAGGACGGGTGCCGCGACCTCGGCCCGCGCGATCGCGGTCGGCGCGGCCGCCGTGCTGCTGCTCGCCGGTTGCTCCGACGACCCCACACCCGAAGCGGGCGGTACGCCGTCGCCGTCCGCTCCGGCCGGATCGTCCAGCGCGCCGATCCCCACCCCCTCGACTCCGTCGCTGACCCCGTTGCCGACGCCGTCGAAGCCGTGGCCGACGCCGAAGGTGATCGGTACGCCGGACGCCGACGCCCCGCTGGCGAGCCGGATCCGCTTCGCGATCGCCAAGCAGGTCCAGGTCGCGGCCGGCCGCGCCGCGAGCACCAAGGTGACCTGCCCGGGCATCGACGACGCCGAGAAGCCGGGGTCCCACACGCTCACCTGCACGGTGAACTACGCGGGCAAGACGTTCACCGGTCAGCTCACCGTCGAGGCCAAGCAGTACAGCGCGACGTACAAGTTCACCTCGCAGTCCGTGGCGATCGTGAAGCCGAAGGTCGTCGACGCCGTGCAGCGGGCGGCGTCGGGCGCCGCGAAGGTGACCTGCACAATGGATGACGTGACCGTCGTCAAGCACACCGCGCAGGGCATCGCCTGCGACGTGACCACCGTGGAGAACGCTGTCCAGCCGTACCGCGCGCAGATCTCGGGCAACGGCCAGGTCCTGGTGGCCAAGGCGTAAGTGATGCTCAAGCTCGGCAACCTCACCATCGACACCCCCGTCGTGCTCGCGCCGATGGCCGGGATCACCAACGCGGCGTACCGGCGGCTCTGCGCGGAGCAGGGCGCCGGGCTGTACGTGTGCGAGATGATCACCTCCCGCGGCATCGTCGAGGGGGACCAGAAGTCGCTCGACATGCTGACCTTCGACGAGCGCGAGACCGTGCGGTCGGTGCAGCTGTACGGCGTCGACCCGGTGTACGTCGGGCGCGCGGTCGAGCTGCTGTGCTCGGAGTACGGCGTCGCGCACGTCGACCTGAACTTCGGCTGCCCGGTGCCGAAGGTGACCCGCAAGGGCGGCGGCGCCGCGCTGCCGTGGAAGCGGAACCTGCTCGGCGCGATCCTGCAGTCCGCGGTGAAGGCGGCCACGCCGTACGACGTGCCGGTGACGATGAAGACCCGGATCGGGATCGACTCCGGGCACCAGACCTACCTGGACGCCGGGCGGATCGCCGAGGAGTCCGGCGCGGCCGCGATCGGGCTGCACGGGCGGACCGCGGCGCAGGCGTACTCGGGGCAGGCCGACTGGACCAAGATCGCCGAGCTGGTCGAGCACGTGAACATCCCCGTGCTCGGCAACGGCGACATCTGGGAGGCGTCCGACGCGCTGCGGATGGTCGATGAGACCGGGTGCGCCGGCGTCATCGTGGGCCGTGGGTGTCTCGGCCGGCCGTGGCTGTTCCGGGACCTCGCTGTCGCGTTCGCCGGCGGCGAGGCCCTCAACCTGCCGACGCTCGGCGAGGTCGCCACGGTGATGCGCCGCCACGGCGAGCTGCTGGCCGGGCTGATGGGGGAGCAGCGCGGGCTGCGCGACTTCCGCAAGCACGTCCCGTGGTACCTGAAGGGCTTCCCGGCCGGCGGCGAGCTCCGTGCCGCCCTCGGCATGGTCGACTCACTGGCCCGCCTGGACGAGCTCCTCACCCAGCTCGACCCGTCGGCGCCGTTCCCGGTCGCCGAGCTGGGCGCCCCCCGAGGCCGCCAGGGCTCGCCCCGGGATCACGTCGTCCTGCCGCACGGCTGGCTGGACGACACCGACGGCCTGAACACCGACCTGGCCGACGCCGAGATCGGCGTCTCCGGCGGCTGACCGCCCCTTGTCGCCAAGCCGAGCGGTCCGCCGGTCGCTCGGCGTTCCCCGCTGACTGCCTCAGCCGAAGCAGTCCTGGTTGGTGGTGGCGAGGGCGAGTTCGCCGACCTTCTTGGCGTCGTCGGTGGGGACGATCGAGTAGTACGCCGACTTGTTGCCGGGGACGGCGATCTGCAGGCCGTTGGGGCCGGCTTCGGCCTTCGGGAAGACCGACCGAACGTGCTTCATCGTCGTTCCGAGCTTGATGCCGTGGGGCGTGATCATCGTGTCCTGGGCGAAGATCGCGACCAGGCCGTGCTGCTTCGAGAAGTACAGTCCGACCGAGTTGGCCGGCGTGGGGTGCGCGGCCAGGTCGTACCCGTCGCAGCTGTCGGCGAACTTCTTCTGGCCGAGCAATCCGGTCGACTTGGCCTGCGCAACGGTCATGCCGAGCTTCAGCTTGCCGTAGCCGTTCGGTCGAGGACGACCGCCGCGGTGGCCGCCTGCGTGGTGGCCGCGACGGGCTTCGCCGGGTCGCTGCCGCCGCCGGTCGACGGCTTGCTGACCGGCGCCGACGCGCCGCCGACCGGCACCGGCGCTCCGCCCGCCGCGTTCGGCTGCGACCCGCACGCCGCGAGACCGAGCAGCGCGAGCATCGCGCCGGTGACGACCGCGGCGGACTTGAGGCGACGTGCGGAGGTGCTGACCATGACGATTTCTCCCCGTAGGTAAAGGCGTTTCGGTTGATGGTGCTGACTTCGACGCCGGTCTGCGAGAGAAGGTTGGTCGCGGCTGCGTAACAGTTGCGTGTCGGGGCCTAAGGCAACAAACTAGGAGCCCTGGGCTCGCAGCTGCTCGAGGACCAGGGGATCGAGCTGACCGTCGACGAGCCGCTCCTCGAAGTTCTCCGTACCGGCCCAGGCGTCGAGAGTGCTGTAACCGAGGCGGGCGAGTAGGGCGGTGACCTCCTCGGCCAGAGCGCCCTCCAGGGGGAGCAGAGTGGCCGGATCGGGCTTGCCGAAGTACAGGTTGTGAAGGCTGAGCAGGCGGCCGAGATCCTCGACGGGAGCGCGGTGGTCGTCGCTGCGGAGATCGATGGCAATGTCGAGCTGACCGCCGTACGCCGCTCCGGCGCGCCAGACGCGCAGCGCGGCGCTCTGGCGACCCCGGCTGTCGCCGCCGGCCTGGTCGCCCGCCGCCAACGCCCCGAGCAGACGCCGGTCGAACGGTTCGTCGGCCCCTTCACGCCACGCCTCCGCCATCGCGGGGACGACACCCGGTCCGGCCAAGATGTTGCCCTGTACCGCGAACCCGTCCCCGGCCAGCCCGCCGGCCCAGTCCATGCACTCCGGCCCGGTGTACGTCGCGCCTCGCCCGGCGGCGTCGACCACGCCGACCTGCCGACTGTCCCGCCCGCCATCTGCCGCGATCAGCCGCTCGACCACCTCATCGGCTGACAACCCCTCGCTCAGCAGGTCGAGCCCGTCCGGCCCGTACGACAGGTTCGCCGACGCCTGAGTGGCCACCGCTCCGGCGCCTGCCCGTCCCCACGGCACCACGGCCCCCACCGCGAGGAACTTCGAGGCCACCGCAACACCCCACGACGCCGACTCCACGTCGTACGCCACGATCGAGAACGTCATTCCTCGGTTCCTTCCAGGTCTGAATGGGCCGCGAGCAGTTTAGGCTCGGCAGATGGCGAGCACACCGGACGAGACGCGGGACGGGGTCGAGCTGACCAACCTCGATCAGCCGTTGTTCGACGGCGCGGAGGCGACGAAGCGGGACTTGGTCGACTACCTCGACGCGGTGCACGCGCGGATGCTGCCGGAACTGCGGGAGCGGCCGCTGACGGTGAAGCGGGTGCGGCCGCGGCAGCAGCCGTTCATGCAGAAGAACGTGCCCAAGTACACGCCCGAGTGGGTGAAGACGGTGACGATCTGGGCCGAGGCGTCCAAGCGCGAGGTGTCGTACGCGCTCTGCGACGACCGGCGCACGCTGCTGTGGTTCGCGAACCAGCGGGCCGTCGAGTACCACCCGACGCTGATGCGCGCCGACCGCTGGGACCGGGTGACGCACCTGGTGCTGGACCTCGATCCGCCGGAGGGCGACGAGACCTTCGGGCTCGCGGTCCAGGCCGCGCACCTGGTCCGGCAGGCGCTGACCGATTCCGGGCTGCAGGGCGCGGTGAAGACCAGCGGCGCGAAGGGCGTGCACGTGTACGTCCCGATCGACGACCAGATCTCGATCGAGGACGCCGCCGCGGCAACCCGCGCGCTGGCGGCGCGTGCGGAGCGGATCGACCCGGCCGTGGCCACCACGGCGTACATCAAGGAGGACCGCGGCGGGAAGGTCTTCGTCGACTCGACCCGCGCCGGCGGCGCGACGGTCGTCGCGGCGTACAGCCCGCGGATCCGTCCCGGGACACCGGTGTCGTTCCCGGTCGGCTGGGACGACCTCGACAACGTCTCGCCGCGCGACTTCACCGTCCGGACCGCGCCCGGCCTGCTCGCGTCGGCCGACCACTGGGCGGCGGAGCTGCCCGCGCCGCAGTCGCTTCCCGAGGACCTGCTCGAAGAGGGACGCGCGATCCCGATCGCGCGCGTCGTTGCCATGCACGAAGGCAAACGCCGGGCCAAGGCCCGTCGCGACGCGGAGGAGGACAGCTAGGGGCTCAGACCTGGGACAGGGCGTAGAGCAGGCTGCGCAGCGGCTCGGACTCATCCGGCGTCTCACGCCACAGGAGCCGTAGCTGCAGAGGTGGCGTGGCGGTGTCGACGGCCCCGAGGCGGCCCGCCTCCAGATCACCCCGTACGACGAAGTCCGGCAGCACCGCCACACCGCGTCCCGCCGCAACCCACTCGCGGACCTGCGCGAGCCCACCCACCGAGATCAGGTCGACCTCAGGCCCGAGCCACCGCTGCGTCGCCAGCCAGAACGAGCACCGGCTCTCTTGCCCGACCAGCGTCGCGCCGTCCCGGATCTCGGCGGCCGCGACCGGCCGCCCCAGCAACGGGTGCCCGGCGCTCGCGACGGTCACCATCGGCACCTCGCGCACATCGACGAACGCCGTCGGGACCTCAGGCTCGGCATAGCCGAGTTCGCCGATCCGGGAGCCGGTGTCGAGCAGCAGCGCCGCGTCGAGTTCGCCGCGTTCGAGTGCTGAGAGCAGCTTGGCGCGGTCCGGCTCCGGCCGGAGCTGCGCGACGAGTTCCGGGCGCCGCCGCCGGAGATCATCCAGTACGCCGGGCAGCAGCGCGTCCGCGATCGACGCCTGCGCGCCGACCACGACGACCGAGTCGGCGCTGGTCAGCTGCTCCGCCGCCGCGTCGAGCGCCTCCAGGGCGGAACCTGCGGCAGCCAGGTAGGCGCGCCCGGCAACGGTCGGGCGCATCCCGGAGCGGTCGCGGGTGAAGAGCGGCGCCCCGAGGTCGGCCTCCAGGCGGCGGACCCGGTCCGACACCGACGACGCGGCCAGGCCCTGGACGGCGGCGGTGCGGTTCACCGTGCCGTGCTGGACGAGCGCGATCGCCGTGCGCAGGTGGTCGACGTTCACGCGGGCAGTGTAGGCAACCGGCGATGGCAGGGGCATTCGGATTTCCCGAATGCCCTTTCGGCGACGCCGGTCGAGATCAAGGGCCGCCCCGACGAGTCTGTGCTGAGCCGCACCGAGGTCGCCTCGCGCGACCCGCCATCACCTCGCGTCGGGGAAACCCCCGGTGCTCCGCCACCATCTCGCGCCAGGCCGACCCCTGGTGCTCCGTCGACAGATTGGCGCTCATGTCCGGTAGTTCGACCATCCCACGCTCGACCACCACCCGTCCCGTGCTGCTCGGGATCTCGCTGGCCTACTTCATGGTGCTGCTCGACACCACCGTGCTGGCCGTGGCCGGCCCCGACCTGATCGCGGCGCTGCCCACGGACGTGATCGGCGTCGGCTGGGCGACCACGGCGTACACGATGGCGCTCGCCGCGGCGCTGGTGCTCGGCGGCAGCCTCGCCGACCGACTCGGCGCGGACCGGGTCTTCCGGGTCGCCAGCGCCGGCTTCGGGATCGTCTCGCTGGCCTGCGCGGTCGCGCCGAATCTCGGGACGCTGCTGCTGGGGCGGGCAGTTCTCGGGCTGTTCGCGGCGGGCGTCGTACCGAGCTCGATGGCTCTGCTCGCGGCTCTGTACGCGAAGCCGGACGACCGGACCCGGGCGATCAGTTGGTGGGCCGCGATCAGCGGCGCGGCGATGGCCGTCGGGCCGGTGCTCGGCGGCTGGCTCGTCGAGCTGTCTGGCTGGCGAGCGGTCTTCGTGATCAATGCGCCGCTGGCGGTCGTCGTGCTGCTGCTGTGCCGGAAGCGGCTCGGCGTGGCCAGACATCCTCGGGTCATTTCGCCGATACCTCACCTCGGACTGGCGGCGACGCTGGCCGCGCTGACCTTGGCCATCACCGAAGCCGGTCAGTTGCACTGGGCGACAGCCTTCGGAGCCGGCTGCGCAACGCTGGTGCTGGCGGCCGTCACCGTCCGCGCCGACCGGCGATCCGTTGCTCCGCTGGTACCGGACGTGCTGCGGCGGAACCGGCCGGTCTGGAGCGCTTTCGCGTGGGGGACCCTGGTCAACTACGCGCTGACCACCGTGCTGTTCGCCGTACCGCTGGTCGTTGCCGAGGGCTCCTTGTCGGTCGGGATCACGTTGCTGCCGATGACCGTGCTGGTGGCGGTGAATCCACTGCTCACCGGGCGGCTGGTCCGGCGGTTCGGGCCCTTAGTGCCGATCCGGCTGGGATTCGCCGCGTTCGCGATCGGGCTGTCGGCGGTTGCCGTCGCACTAATGGGGGATCAGCGTCCCGTCGTACTGGCTGCCGGTCTGCTCGGCTGTGGGCTCGGAGTTTCGTGGACCCTTCCGCCGCTGGTCGGCTTCGCGGTGAGCAACGCGCCCGCCGGCGCGACCGGTGCGGTCGGCGGCATCCTCAACGCGATGCGTCAGGTCGGCGCGACGGTCGGTGCCGCGACGGCGGGTGCGGTGCTCACCGTGCAGGCCGGTGGTGTGGTGGTGTTCGTGGTGGCCGCCGGGCTATGCGTGGTCGGGTTGCTGCTGACGGTGCGCGTCAGTTCTCCGGGCTCGTCATGAGCTCCAGGGCGCGCTCGCGGACGTCCGGGTCGTGGTGGTTGCGTAGGGCAACGAGGAGGGCGCGCCAGGTGGAGTTCCAGCCGGTCCGCGGGCCGGCGGCGGAGATCAGGGCGTGGGTGAGGAGGCCGTCGGTGAGCGCCGGGCTGGTGACCAGTTGGGCGGCGACCGGGTAGAGGTCGTCGGGGGTCCAGTGGGCTTCGATGCGGCCCAGGTGGTTGGCCAGAAGATCGGCTGCCTTGGCCGCGGCGAGTGGGCGGTCGGTGCGGAGGAGGGCCAGGTCCTCGGCCAGATGAGCTGGGTGCAGGGCGGCCGTGAGGAGCTTGTGGCGGAGCTGCAGGTACGGCGTGGCGGTGAGCTCGTCGGCGATCGGGCGCAGGACCTGGCGCGTGTCGATCGATCGGTGCGACAGGGTCCTGACCAGGTTGTCGACGACTCTGGTCAGGCGCTGGCGGGCGGGGTGGTCGCGGTCGGGAAGCGCGTCGGGGACCAGGGGGTTGTTCTCGAGGCGGACGAGGAGGCGCACCGAGCCGATGAGTTCGTCGAGGCCGCGGTCCGGGCTGGTCGCGACGATGCCGACGAGCGCGGTCGCGGCGCTGGTCCAGGTGCGGGAGCTGAGGTCGGTGATGAACGCAGCGATGACGGGCGGGACGGCGTTGTTCCAGTTCGCCCAAGGCTGCAGGGCGAGGACGGCGGCGCGGGCAACCTCGGGCTCGGGGCGGTTCGTGACGGCAATGAGCAGGTCGGCGTACCGAGAGCGGTACGTGGTAGCGAGCCCGTACGGCGTGCGCTGCGTGAGGACCGTCGCGGTGGCGGCGCTGTCGTGGACGGCCTGCTGGAGCAGGGCCCAGCTGGCGGGCTCGTGCAGCAGGTACTGCGAGGCGGCGCTGGTGATCGCGGCCCGGACGTCGCGGTGGGCGTTGCCCCAGGCATCGGTCAGTACGGCGGCGGCTCCGGGGGCGCGGAGTTCGCCCAGAAGGCGGGCGGCTTCCTTGCGGGAGGTCACCTTGATGCCTTCGCCGGTCAGGACCGGGTGCAGCAGACCGGGGAGCGTGCTCGGGCGGACGAAGCGGGCGACTCGGGTCGCGGCGTAGACGGCTACCCGGGCGCGGTCGGTGCCGGCGTACTGGAGGAGCTGGGGGAGCGCGAGCTGGGGCTGGTCGGACCAGGAGAGTGCGCGGAGCGCGGCTTCTTGGAGGAGGACACTGTCGTTGGCGAGGTACGGCTCCACGGCGGCGGGGCCGATCGTCGGGAGCTGGCCGAGCATGAGGATGGCTTCGGCGCGGGTCCACTCGGCGAGCCGGGCGTCGTCGGCGACGGTGGCCACCACCTCGGCGTACCGGCGGTGCTGGCGGGGGAGCCAGTGACGGAGCGTCGAGCCTCCGACTCGCCAGGGGGCGTGGCTCTTGGTGAAGAGTTCGCTGCGGGCGGGGTCGGCCAGGACGACGTCCAGCAGGTCGGTGCGGACCTGCGTGACGGCCGACCAGACGGCGTCCCACTGGACCATGCCGGGGTCGCGGGCGATGATGCGGCCGACGCGTTCGGCGCGGGTCGCCGGCGGGCTGAGCCAGTGCGCGGCGGCGGTGCCGACGGTGAACTCCTGGTTGGACCAGAGTGCGACCTCGAGCAGGCCTTGCAGGTGGTCGTTGTCCCAGCCCCGGCGGTCGAACGCGCTGGACACGGCGAAGAGAAGCTTGAACTCGGTCCGTTCGGCAGCGCTCTCCAGGTACGGGCGTAGCGCGTCGTAGACCGCGGCCTCGCGGCCGCGCGGCAGGCCGTCGAGGAGGCCGTCGAGGTCGACGGCACCGCGGTTCTGCGTGAGCGCGGCGTGCGCGTCGAGGCCCCAGGCGAGGAGGTCGGACTGGTTGCGCTGGGCCCCTTGATGGACGGCGTGGCGGGCGAGTTCGGTCAGCGCGGCGCGGCTCGGCCAGGAGGTGTCGCGGGCTTCGAGGGCGTCGGTGAGCAGCGTCTGGAGGGGCGCCACGAGTTGGTCGTCGAGTACGGACGGCGGGAGGGCAGCGGCGGCTTCGAGCACGGACTGACGTACTGGGTCGCGGTCGTTGCGTACGCGGGTTGCCCAGGAGAGCGCGTGCTGGACCGACTCCAGCTGCCGGGATCGCCCGGCGGCGTGGACGACGGCGCGGTAGACGGCGGCGCGGTCTGCTGCCTCGGCGCGGGTGATCTCGGGTTCGAGCAGGGCGAAGGCTTCGTCGTACGGGAGGTACGCCGTGATTTCCCATCGGCGATGCGGCTCTTCGGCGATGTCGGGCAGGGTGAGCATGCGGCGCGCCTGCTCGGTGCGGGTGGCTCGCGGCAGCACGTCCAGGAGTGCGGCGGGGAGCTCGCGGAGTTCGAGGTCAGCGGTGACCGAGGCGAAGACGCGTGCGCGGCGCGACGGCGGGAGATCGCTGAGCAGTCCGCTGAGGTTGGGCCAGAGCAGGCGGCCGAGGGCGGACAGGTCGTCGTCGGAGTACCGGTGAAGGCGGCGGCGGACTGCTGGGGTGAGGGCTCTGGACAGGCTGTTCGCTCGGTCGGGTGCCAGGAGCAGGGCGAGTACGCCGGCAGGGTCGAGATCGATCAGCCGGCCGAGGACCTTGACGATTGCCCAGGGGAGGGCGTCGGGGGCGATCGCTTCCTTGATCAGCGCGAACGCCCGGGGTGCGTCGTGGTCGAGAGCCGCGGTGACGCCGTACCCGACGCCCTGCCACCACTCGTCGCGGTCGGAGCCGGTCGGCAAGGTCGCGGTCGCGTGGTCGAGGACGACCTGCGGGTGGCGGCGGGTCAGGCGTTCCCACTGGCCGGAGGAGAAGCAGTATGCGAGTTCGGGGAGGAGCCGGCGGACGGTTGCGTCGTCGGTGCTGTCGAGCAGCGCCGCGGCGTACTGGTCGCCCCAGCGGTCGCGCTGCTCGTCGATCAGCCGGGCGGCTAGCAGTTGGCGGCCGGTACGGCGGATGACCTGCAACAGGCGCGGGCGGAGTGCGGCCGGTGCGTCGTCGTGGAGAATCCGCAGCTCGTCGTCGGAGACCGTCGCCGCGTCCGTCTCGGTGGAGTCGGCCGTGCTGGTTGACGAGGCGCGGCGGCTCCAGCGGCCGACGGCCGCGAGGGCCTGGGCCTGGACGGTGGGCTCGGGGTCGTGGAGCAAGCGGGTGACGTAGGCGGCGTCGCCGGTGATCTGGGCGATGCGGAGGCCGATGACGCGGTGGTCGGCGGGGCCGGTGGAGAGGTCGGTGAGGAGTTCGTCCAGGGCCGGGGTGCCGCGCAGGCGCAGGGCCTGGTCGGCGATCGCGCGCACGCGTTCGCCGTACGGGAGGGCATCGATCGACCGGAGCAGGTCAGCGGCACGCATGCGCACATCCTGCCGACCCGGGGTGTCAGGTCGGCCAGGGGTCGCCGAAGTCGGTGTCGCGGGCGGCGCGGTAGAGGGGGCCCTGGCGTTTGGAGACGAGCTCCTCGCGGAGTTCGCCGGTGCCGGCGCAGAGGCGCAGCGAGACCAGGCCCTTGCGCTGCTGGGGATGGCGGAGGACGCGGTTCGCGGCGTGGGCGCGCAGGGTCGGGCTGGTGACGACGTACGAGAACTTCTCGTCCTCGAAGCCGAGCTCGGCGCCTTTGGTCCGGCGGTGGACGGCGCTGCGGTTGACGCGGCTGGTGAAGTGGCACCAGTCGCGGCCGCGCGGAATCGGGCAGGCGAGGTCGTGCGGGCAGGGCGCGATCACGCTGTGGCCGGCGGCGATGAGCTGGTCCCGGGCGGCGACGATGCGTTCGTAGCCGCCGGGGGTGCCGGGCTCGATCAGGGCGACCAGGCCTTGCTGGGTGGCGAGTTGGGCGACGAGCTTCTGTTGCTGTTCGGTGGAGAGTTCGCTGAGGACGTACGAGACGGTGACGAGGTCGGCGGACTCGAAGGTGGACTGGTCGAGGCGGCCGGTGGTCCAGCTGGTCGCGCGGACGGCTGGGGACTCGGCGTTCGCGGCGAGTTTCTTGCCTAGGGCAATGGCTTCGGTGACCTGCTCGAGCACGGTCACGCTCGCCAGCGACGGCCAGACGTCGGTCGCGGCCCAGACCGCGGAGCCGGTGCCGCCGCCGATGTCGAGCTGCTGGGCCGGCTCGAAGTCGGGGAGTTGCAGCGTGGCTTGTTCGAGCGTCGACCGGACGGCGGCGAAGGTCGCCGGCATCCGGTACGCCGAGTAGGTGAGTACGTCGGCGGGCGACGCCATGATCGGTGAGGTCGCCGCTTGCTCCTCGCGGTACCGAGTGCTGAGCCGCTGGAAAGCGCTCGTGAGCTGCGCCGCCGGGACGCTGCTCACCGCTGCCTCGAGCGCACCGCGCAGATCCTGTGGCAGCTCAGCCATCTTCCGTCCTTCGTCAGCCCTACGAACCCGCAGATCCTAGTCGGCGGGCAGCGAAACCTGCATCAGGAGCACCGCTGCCTCCCGCGCTCGCCGGGCGGGCTGGGCCGAACCTGAAATCGCCGACGTGGTGATCGCGCCCTCGCTGAGCAAGATCAAGTGGTCGGCCAACTGCTGTGGATCAGCCGCGTTGGCAGCCGCAGCCAGTTCCGTGAGGGCCTGCCGGAAGCCCGCCTTGTGCTGCTGGGCCAGCTCGGCGACCCGCGGCGACACCGCGCCCAGCTCGCCGAACGAGTTGATGAACGCGCACCCGCGGAAGTCCTTCTGCGTGAACCACGTGTGCAGGAACTCGAACACCGCCAGGATCCGCTCCCGCGGGTCGGTCGCGGCGTCGACGTGCTCGGCGAGCATGTCCTTCCACTGCTGGTCGCGCTGGTGCAGGTACGCCTCGATCAGCGCGTCCTTCGACGGGAACAGCTGGTAGAGCCGCTTCAGCGAGACCCCGGACGCGGTCCGGATCGCGTCCATCCCGACGGACTGGACCCCGCGCTCGTAGAACAGCGCGTCCGCCGCCTCCAGCACCTGCCGCTGCGCGGTCGCCGTGTCGATCGCCATCGTCCTGCCTCCAGTGTGATCCCAGGCACCCCGCTTGCGCGGAGAACCATCGTTCTCCTAGAGTACACACCACCGAGGAGAACGCCCGTTCTCACATCTGGAGGAGAGTCCGATGACCGTTCTGGAGCCCGCCGCCCAAGCCTTCGCCGACGCGACCGCGCAGCCGCCGTTCCTGTTCCAGCTCGACCCGGCCGACGGCCGCAAGCTGGTCGACGAGGTGCAGACCACCGACTACCCGAAGCTCGGAGTCGACGAGGAGTGGATCACCGTCGCCGACGGCACCAAGGCCCGGATCGTCAAGCCGGCCGGTACGACGGACGAGCTGCCGGTGATCCTCTACATCCACGGCGCCGGCTGGGTGTTCGGCAACGCGCACACCCACGACCGCCTGGTCCGCGAGCTCGCCGTCGGCGCAAACGCCGCGGTCGTCTTCCCGGAGTACGACCTGTCGCCCGAGGTCCGCTACCCGCACGCCGTCGAGCAGGCCTACTCGGTCGCCCGCTGGATCGTTGCTGAAGGCAAGATCAAGGGCCTGGACGCGACCCGGCTGGCGATCGCCGGCGACTCGGTCGGCGGCAACATGACCGCGGCCGTGACGCTGCTGGCCAAGGAGCGCGGCGACCTGACCTTCAAGCAGCAGGTGCTGTTCTACCCGGTCACCGACGCGTCGTTCGACACCGCGTCGTACCAGGAGTTTGCCGAGGGCTACTTCCTGCAGCGTGAAGGAATGAAGTGGTTCTGGGACCAGTACACGACCGACGAGGCCGAGCGGAACCAGATCACCGCGTCCCCGCTGCGGGCGACGACCGAGCAGCTGACCGGTCTGCCGGCCGCGCTGGTGATCACCGGTGAGGCCGACGTCCTGCGCGACGAAGGCGAGGCGTACGCCGCGAAGCTGCGCGAGGCCGGCGTCGCGGTGACCGCCGTACGGTTCGGTGGAATCATCCACGACTTCGTGATGTTGGACGCATTGCGGGACACGCACGCCGCGACCGCCGCGATCGACCTGGCCGTCAGCACCCTGCGCTCCGCACTGGCTTGACCCACCGAGAGGACCTTCCGAGATGACCACGAACAACACCACCGTCGTACTCGTGCACGGCGCGTTCGCCGACGGTGGCAGCTGGAACGGCGTGATCGACCTGCTCCAGAAGGTCGGCGTCGACGTCGTCGCGGTACCGAACCCGCTGCGCGGCCTGACGCCCGACGCGGCGTACGTCGGGAGCGCGGTCCGGCAGATCGACGGGCCGGTCCTGCTCGTCGGTCACTCGTACGGCGGCGCGGTGATCAACAAGGCGGCGCAGGGCCTGGACAACGTGGTCGGCCTGGTTCACGTCGCGGCCTTCGTGCCGGACGAGGGTGAGAGCCCGGCCAGCATCTCCGCGAAGTTCCCGGACACGCCCTTCGGCGCGGCGATCCGGCCGGCGTTGTTCCCGCAGCCGGACGGCACCGAGGCGCCGGAGCTGCGGCTCGACCCGGCGGCGTACCCGGAGGTGTTCGCGGCGGACCTGCCGATCGAGGTGAGCCGCGTGCTCGCGGCGAGCCAGCGTCCGGTCGCGGCGCAGGGGCTCGAGGAGGAGTTCACCGGCGAGCCGGCCTGGAAGAAGCTGCCGACCTGGAACCTGGTCGCCACGCAGGACCAGGCGATCCACCCCGACGCCGAGCGCTTCATGGCTCAGCGGGCCGGTGGGACGACGATCGAGGTCGAGGGTTCGCACTCCGTCGCGGTGTCGCAGCCGGAGGCGGTCGCCGACTTCATCCTCAAGGCGCTCAGCTAGCGGTTCGCCCGGGCGCCGGATCGCTCTGATCCGGCGCGGGGGCGAGGTCCGGAAGCCCGGCGGCGACGCGAAGTTCGCCGTACACGAGCGCGAGTTTCGGCAACGTGTAGTGCGCGTTCAGCCCGCTCGGATTCGGCAGGACCCAGACCCGGGTCCGGCCGATCACGCGCTCCTGCCGGCCGATCGCCGCCTTGGGCAGGCCGAAGGCGTCCCGGTACGCCGTGACGCCGACGACCGCGAGCCAGTCAGGTCCGAACTCGAGGACCTTGCGCTCCAGGTTCTCGCCACCCGCCCGGAACTCCGCCTTGGTCAGCTCATCCGCGCGGGCCGACGGCCGGTCGACGACGTTGGTGATGCCGAGATCGAGGTCGAGCAACTCGCGCTGCTCGGCGGGCTTGAAGATCCGCGGCGTGAAACCGGCGAGGTGCAACGCGGGCCAGAAGCGGTTGCCGGGCCGGGCGAAGTGGTGGCCGGTCTCGGCGGAGACCAGTCCGGGATTGATGCCGCAGAAGAGGACGCGAAGGTCCGGCCTGATCAGGTCGCCGAGCGGTTGCATGCGCACACTGTAGATCGTCAACCAAGGGTTGACGCGCCGAGGTCGTCAACCTACGGTTGACGCATGACTCCCGGACCTGACCTGCAGCAACTCATCGACACCATCCGGACCGACACCGGCAGCGACGACGTGCTCGAGCAGCTCGCCACCGCGTCCAGCACGATCACCGACCTGACCGCCACCTCCGACGCCGCCCTCGGCTACTTCGTCGACCGCGCCCGCGGCGCGGGCAAGTCGTGGGTCGAGATCAGCTCCGTGCTCGGCGTCAGCAAGCAGGCCGCGCACAAGCGGTTCGCCGACTCCTGGCCGGTCAAGCTCGACCTCGAGCGGTTCACGCTGCGCACGAAGGTGGTCATCCAGGCCGCCTCGGGCATCGCTCGCGAGCGCGGTCAGGGTTTCGTCGGCACCGAGCACCTGCTGCTCGGCCTGTTCACCGAGCCGCAGTCGATCGCCACCCTCCTGATGACCCAGGCCGGCCTCACCGAGGACGCAGTGCTGGCCGCGGTCGACGCCGAGGCCCCGCCGACCGCCGCCGGCGACGTCGCGCCGGCGGACGAGCTGCCGATGACTCCGCGCGCGTCCCACGTGATCGGTTATGCGACCGAGGAAGCGCTGCTGCTCGGCCACAACTACATCGGCACCGAGCACCTGCTGCTCGCCTTCTACCACTTCCCGGGCGGGGTCGCGGCCAAGGTGCTGAACGAGCTCGGCCTGTCCGAGCAGGCCGCCCGCGACGGCGTGCGGGCCGCGCTGGAGGCGCTGACGAAGGGCAAGTAGTTTGGCCTCGTGCCTGACTGGACCGCGAGACTGACGCACCTGGCCGCCAAGTACGACGTACCGGGCGCGGTCCTCGGAGTGTGGGTCGACGGCGAGCAGACGATCACGCCGTACGGCGTCCTGAACCGGCGGACCGGCGTCGCGACGACGGCCGACTCGGTCTTCCAGATCGGCTCGGTGACCAAGCCCTGGACGGCGACGATGATCGTCCAGCTGGCGGCCGAGGGCCGGCTGGCGCTGGACGACGCGGTGGTCGAACTGTTGCCCGAGGCATCGATCGACCAGCGGATCACGGTTCGGCAGCTGCTGACCCACACCAGCGGGATCGACGGCGACGTGTTCACCGACACCGGACGCGGCGACGACTGCGTCGAGCGGTACGTCGCGCTGCTGGCCGACGTACCGCAGCTGTTCGAGCCCGGTACGGCGTACTCGTACTGCAACGCGGGGTTCGTGCTGCTCGGCCGGATCGTCGAGGTGCTCGACGGCCGGACCTGGGACGCGTCGCTCCGGGCCCGGTTGGTCGAGCCGCTCGGCCTGACCGCGACGGTGACGCTGCCGGAGGAGGCGATCCTGCATCGCGCCGCGGTCGGGCACGTCGCCGGCGACGGATCGGTCGTGTCGACCTGGCAGCTGCCGCGCAGCATCGGACCGGCGGGGACGATCACGTCGACGGCCGAGGACCTGCTGAAGTTCGCGCAGCTGCACCTGGACCAGTACGCCGAGATGCGCGAGCCGCAGGTCGGCGTCCCGGGCGGGACCGGCGGACTGGCGGAGATCGGGCTCACATGGCGGCTGTACGACTGGCAGGGCCGGCGGCTGTTCGGGCACGACGGCGAGACGATCTCGCAGCTCGCGTTCCTCCGGATCGACCCCGAGGCCAGGATCGCGTTCTGCCTGCTGACGAACTCGGGCAACGCGCCGGCGCTGTTCGAGGAGCTCGCGACGGAGATCTTCAGCGCTCACACAGGTGTGGGCGTGCCGGCCCGGCCCGAGCCGGCCGCGGCGGCGGAGACTGGTGCAGGCGATCGGCACGTGGGCCGGTACGCCCGCGAGAGCGTCGCGATGGAGGTCGCGCGCCGCGACGGCAAGCTGATGCTCACCTACCAGGCGACCGGCGATCGGCTCGCCTTCGCCGAGCGGCCGGTGGTCGAGTTCGAGCTGCTGCCGACCGAGCCGCTTGACGGCGACCACTTCGTCCTCCGCGAGTCCGACGACCAGCCGTGGACGCCGGTCACCTTCCGGCCGACCTACCTGTTCACCTCCGGCCGCGTCACGCCCAGGGTCGACGGATGAGGAGTCTGCGCCCGGTCGATCTCGCTCGGAGGGTCGGGGTGTCGACCCAACTGATCCGCAACTACGAAGCGGCTGGCGTACTCCCCGAAGCGCCGCGGACCGAGAGCGGCTACCGCCAGTACGACGAACAGCACCTCGACGCGTTGCTCACGTACCGCGCGCTGGCCCCGGGATTCGGCGCCGAGAGCTCGCAACTGATCATGCGCGCGGTCCACGACGGCGACATCGAGCTGGCACTGCGTGTGATCGACCAGAGCCACGCCGAGCTGCACGAGCAACGACGAGCGACGGATACGGCCAGCGAGGCCCTCGGCGCGGCGGCCGAGCAGTTCCTCGACGGCCAGCCGGTCTCCGGCCCGCCGCTGCGCGTCGGCGAGCTGGCCCATCAGCTCGGGATCAGGACCTCGGCGCTGCGGGTCTGGGAGGCCGCCGGGCTGCTCACACCGGCCCGGGAGCGGGGGACGAACTACCGCCGTTACCAGCCCGATCAGGTCCGCGACGCCAGGATCATCCACATGCTGCGGCAGGGCCGGTACGGCTTCGACCAGATCCGGCCGGTGCTCGAAGGGCTTCGCCGTACGGGGAGTACGGAGGCGCTCAGAGCAGCCGTCGCGGAGCGACGGGCCGCGCACGACCGCTGTACGAGGGCCATGTTGCACGGCGCCGCGTTACTGGATGCCTACCTCAACCGGTGAAATCCCGGGCCTTTGTTGGGGTGAGCGAGCTAACGTCGTCAGAGTGACTAGTGCACCTGCTGACCTTCCCCGGAAGGCCGGCGAGCTTCGCGCCGCCGGTTACCTTTCCCGCACCATCAAAGCCGAGATCCGCGACAACCTGCTGACCAAGCTGCGCGCCGGCGACGACCCGTGGCCCGGCATCGTCGGGTTCTCCCGAACCGTCGTTCCCCAGCTCGAGCGGGCACTGCTCGCCGGGCACGACGTCGTCCTGCTCGGTGAGCGCGGCCAGGGCAAGACCCGCCTGCTGCGCACGCTGATCGGGCTGCTCGACGAGTGGACCCCCGTGATCGAGGGAGCGGAGCTGCCCGAGCACCCGCTCGACCCGATCACGCCGGCGTCGAAGCGCCGGGCCGCCGAGCTCGGCGACGACCTGCCGGTGACCTGGCTGCACCGCGACCTGCGGTACGCCGAGAAGCTGGCGACGCCGGACACCTCGGTCGGTGACCTGATCGGCGACGTCGACCCGGTCAAGGTCGCCGAGGGGCGCAGCCTCGGCGACCCCGAGACGATCCACTTCGGCCTGGTTCCCCGGGCGCACCGCGGGATCGTCGCGATCAACGAGCTGCCCGACCTGGCCGAGCGGATCCAGGTCGCGCTGCTGAACGTGATGGAGGAGCGCGACATCCAGGTCCGCGGCTACACGCTGCGGCTGCCGCTCGACGTGTTGCTGGTGGCAACGGCCAACCCCGAGGACTACACCAACCGTGGCCGGATCATCACGCCGCTGAAGGACCGCTTCGGCGCCGAGGTCCGGACCCACTACCCACTCGACGTGGACGCCGAGGTCGACGTCGTACGGCAGGAGGCGCACCTGACCGCCGAGGTCGGGGAGCCGCTGCTGGAGGTGCTGGCGCGGTTCGTCCGGCACCTGCGGGAGTCGACGGCGATCGACCAGCGCTCGGGTGTCTCCGCGCGGTTCGCTGTCGCTGCTGCCGAGACGGTTGCTGCTGCCGCGCTGCGTCGGTCGGCGATCACCGGCGAGGAGCCGGCCGTTGCCAGGCCGGTCGACCTCGACGCCGTGCCCGCCGTACTGCGGGGCAAGCTCGAGTTCGAGCCGGGCGAAGAGGGCCGGGAGACCGAGCTGCTGGAGTACCTGCTGCGGCGGTCGGTGGCCGACACGGCGCGCGAGCGGTTCGCCGGGCTCGACCTGACGCCGCTGGCGAACGCCGTTGCCGAGGGCCACTTGGTGACGACCGGTGAGCGGATCCCCGGGCGCGACGTGCTGTCGGCGCTGCCCGAGCTGCCGGTGCTGCACGACGTCGCCGCTCGCGCGGGCGTCGACCCGGACGACTCGCCGGGCCGGATCGCGGCCGCGGTCGAGCTGGCGCTGGAGGCGCTCTACCTGTCGAAACGACTCGCCAAGGACGCCGACGACGACACGACCGTCTACGGAGCCTGACATGACGGCGGCGATTCCCGAGGGCTGGTCGTACGGGCCCTGGCACGAAGGGCCCGATCCGCTGGCGCCGCCGGTGGATCTGCGGGACGCGCTCGACGAGCTCGGCCAGGACGTGATGGCCGGCTCGTCGCCGCGGTCCGCGCTGGAGGAGCTGCTCCGCCGCGGCACCCGGAACACGCAAGGCCTGGACGATCTCACCCGCCGGCTCTGGGAGCGGCGGCGCGAGATCCAGTCCCGGCACAACCTCGAAGGCACCCTGCGCGACGTCCAGCGACTGCTCGACGAAGCGCTGGAGGCCGAGCGGCACGACCTGTTCCCGAACCCGTCCGACGACGCCCGGTTCCGGGAGGCCCAGCTCGACGCGCTTCCCGCCGGTACGGCGGCCGCCGTACGGGAGCTGGCGGAGTACGACTGGCAGTCACCTCAGGCGCGGCAGAAGTACGAGGAGATCCGTGAGCTGCTCGGCAAGGAGCTGCTCGGGTCGCGCTTCGAGGGCATGAAGGAGGCCCTGCAGAACACCACGCCCGAGGACGTTGCGCGGGTCAACGAGATGCTGGCCGATCTCAACGCCCTGCTGGCCGCGCACGCGCAGGGCCGGCCGGACGTGGACCAGCTGTTCGAGCAGTTCATGGCCAAGCACGGCGAGTTCTTCCCGGAGAACCCGCGGAACGTCGACGAGCTCATCGACGCGCTGGCCCGGCGAGCCGCCGCGGCGCAACGGATGATGAACTCGATGACGCCCGAGCAGAGGGCCGAGCTGGCCCAGCTTTCCCAGCAGGCGTTCGGCAGTCCTGAGCTGTCGCAGCAGTTGCAGCAGCTGGATTCGCAGCTGCAGGCGCTGCGACCGGGCGAGGACTGGTACTCGGGTGAGCAGATGAGCGGCGACGACCCGCTAGGCCTGGCCGAGGGCGCGCGGGCGATGAACGACCTCGCCGAGCTGGACGCGTTGGCCGAGCAGCTGTCGCAGTCGTACCCGGGTGCGCGGTTGGAGGACATCGATCTGGATGCCCTGACCCGGCAGCTTGGGGACGAGGCGACGGTCGATGCTCGACGGTTGAGTGAGCTGGAGCGCGAGCTGCGCAACCAGGGCTTGCTGGAGCGCGCTCCGGACGGTTCGTTGCGGCTCTCGCCAAAGGCGCTGCGCCAGCTCGGGCAGACCGCGCTGTCCGACGTACTGCGGGCTGCTCGTGGGCAGTCGGGCGAGCGCGAGTCGGCGGCGTCCGGCGCCGCGGGGGAGTTGAGCGGTTCGACTCGCCAGTGGCAGTTCGGCGACACCCAGGCGTGGGACGTGCCGAAGACCGTGCGCAACGCCGTACTGCGTAATGCCGGTGTCGGTGCGGGTGGTGTCCGGCTGGACGTCGCCGACGTAGAGATCGCCGAGACCGAGCACCGCGCGCGGGCAGCGGTCGCGTTGCTGGTGGACACCTCCTGGTCGATGGTCCAGGAGAACCGCTGGCTCCCGATGAAGCGGACGGCGCTCGCGCTGCACCAGCTCATCTCGACCCGCTACCGCAACGACGCGCTGCAGCTGATCACCTTCGGCCGGTACGCCGGGGTGGTGGAGCTGCCGCAGCTGATCGGGCTCGAAGGCACCTGGGAGCAGGGCACCAACGCGCACCACGCGCTGCTGCTCGCGGGCCGGCACCTGCGCCGGCACCCGGACGCGCAACCCGTCGTCCTGATGGTGACGGACGGGGAGCCGACAGCTCACCTGGAGCCGGACGGTACGGCGGAGTTCTCGTACCCGCCGGAGCCGGCGACGCTGCGCAAGACGATCTTCGAGGTGGACCGGCTGGCCAAGCTCGGTGCCTCGCTGACCGTCTTCCGGCTGGGCGACGACCCGCGGCTGGAGAAGTTCGTCGACCTGCTCGCGCGCCGCAGCGGCGGCCGCGTGCTGGCCCCCGACGCCGACGGTCTCGGCGCGGCCGTGGTCGGCGACTACCTGCGGACCCGACGCAAGCTCTGAGACAAGGCCGAAGCAGGGTGTGTACCCACCTCGAAGGTGGGTGACACCCTGCTTCGGCGTTTCGACGGAAAAACGTCCCGATGTCCTGCGTTGTCAACGTGGTAAGGGGTTTCCGCCGATCCCCGTGTGGGGAGCGTCACGGTCTCAACGTGAGACCAGTGTTCAAGTGGACTGGTTTTTGGGCTTACTCTGAAAAGACGCCCCCGCCACCGGAGTCGACGGGCCAGTGGTCACCACACCGCGCCCTTTCCCGCATCGCTCGAACACCTGGGAGTGACTGTGCCGAAACTCGTCTACGACTTCGCCGAAGGCAACAAGGACATGTTGGAACTCCTCGGCGGGAAGGGGGCGAACCTGGCCGAGATGACCAACCTCGGCCTGCCGGTGCCGCCCGGTTTCACCATCTCCGCCGAGGCCTGCAAGGTCTACCTGGCCACCGGTTCGGTGCCCGCGGAGCTGGCCGACGAGATCGACCACCACGTCGACGCACTGCAGCAGAAGATGGGCAAGAAGCTCGGCCAGGCCGACGACCCGCTGCTGGTCTCGGTCCGTTCCGGTGCCGCCGTGTCGATGCCCGGCATGATGGAGACGGTCCTCAACGTCGGCCTCAACGACGACTCGGTGAACGGCCTGGCGCACCAGTCCGGCAACCCGCGGTTCGCCTGGGACGCCTACCGGCGGCTGATCCAGATGTTCGGCAAAACCGTGCTGGGCATGGAAGGCGACGTCTTCGAGGACGCGATCGAGGCCGCCAAGCAGGCCAAGGGCACCACGAACGATCTCGACCTGGACGCCGACGACCTCGAGGCGCTGGTCGACACGTTCAAGGCCGCGGTCCGTGAGCACACCGGTCGCGACTTCCCGCAGGACCCGCGCGAGCAGTTGGACCTGGCGACCGAGGCGGTGTTCGGCTCGTGGAACTCCGAGCGCGCCATCCTCTACCGCCGTCAGGAGCGGATCGCGGCCGACCTCGGCACCGCGGTGAGCGTCTGCTCGATGGTGTTCGGCAATCTCGGCATGGACTCCGGCACCGGCGTCGCGTTCACCCGCGACCCGTCCAGCGGTCAGCCCGGCGTGTACGGCGACTACCTGCAGAACGCGCAGGGCGAGGACGTCGTGGCCGGCATCCGCAACACCGTCCCGCTGGCCGACCTCGAGCAGATCGACAAGACGTCGTACGACGCGCTGATGGAGATCATGGCCACGCTCGAGGGCCACTACAAGGACCTGTGCGACATCGAGTTCACCGTCGAGCGCGGCAAGCTGTGGATGCTGCAGACGCGGGTCGGCAAGCGCACCGCGGCGGCCGCGTTCCGGATCGCGACCAGCCTGGTCGACGAGGGCATGATCGACACCGACGAGGCGCTGAAGCGGGTCAAGGGCGCGCAGCTCGCGCAGCTGATGTTCCCGCGGTTCGACTCCGACGCGTCGAAGGAGCTGATCACCAAGGCGATCGGCGCCTCGCCCGGGGCCGCGTCCGGCAAGGTCGTGTTCACCTCGGCGGCCGCCGTCGAGGCGGCCGATCGGGGCGAGAAGGTCATCCTGGTACGGCGGGAGACGAACCCCGACGACCTGCACGGGATGATCGCGGCGCAGGGCATCCTGACCAGCCGGGGCGGCAAGACCTCCCACGCCGCGGTGGTCGCGCGGGGGATGGGCAAGACCTGTGTGTGCGGGGCCGAGGAGCTCGACGTCAACGTGGCGGCCGAGAAGGTCACCGTGAACGGGACGACGTTCGGCCCGGGGGAAATGATCTCGATCGACGGTACGACGGGCGAGGTGTTCCTCGGCGAGGTGCCGGTCGTGCCGTCGCCGGTCGTGCAGTACTTCGAGGGCTCGCTCGCGCCGGACGCGGGCGACGAGTTGGTGGCGTCGGTGCACCGGTTGATGACGCACGCCGACGAGATCCGGCGGCTCGGCGTACGGACGAACGCGGACACCGCGGACGACGCGGCGCGGGCCCGGCGGTTCGGTGCCCAGGGCATCGGTCTGTGCCGGACCGAGCACATGTTCCTCGGCGAGCGGCGGGAGTCGGTCGAGCGGCTGATCCTGTCCGAGAACGACGCCGAGCGGGACGCGGCGCTGGCCGAGCTGGAGCCCTTGCAGCGTGGGGACTTCCTGGAGCTGCTGGAGGCGATGGACGGGCTGCCGGTGACGATCCGGCTGATCGACCCGCCGCTGCACGAGTTCCTGCCGTCGATGGAGGACCTCGCGGTGAAGGTCGCGCTGGCCAAGGAACGCGGGGAGGAGCCGGGCCACGAGGTGAAGCTGCTGGCCGCGGTCCAGCGGCTGCACGAGCAGAACCCGATGCTCGGGCTGCGCGGCGTACGGCTCGGGCTGATGATCCCGGGGCTGTTCGCGATGCAGGTACGGGCGATCGCCTCGGCGGCGGCCGAACTGCGCAAGGCCGGAAAGGACCCGCGGCCGGAGATCATGATCCCGCTGGTCGGCGCGATCCAGGAACTGCAGCTGGCCCGCGACGAGGTCGAGGGCGTGCTGAACGAAGTCGCTGAAGCCTCTGGAGTCGAGTGGAGTACCCCGATCGGCACGATGATCGAGTTGCCGCGGGCCGCGGTGATCGCGGACCAGATCGCCGAGGCGGCGGACTTCTTCTCCTTCGGCACCAACGACCTGACCCAGACCACCTGGGGCTTCAGCCGCGACGACGTCGAGGGGTCGTTCTTCTCGCGCTACCTGGAGAAGGGCATCTTCGCCGTCTCGCCGTTCGAGTCGATCGACCGCGAGGGCGTCGGCAGCCTGATCCGGACCGGGGTCGAGCGCGGCCGGGCCACCCGCCCGGACCTCAAGCTCGGCATCTGCGGCGAGCACGGCGGCGACCCGGACAGCATCCACTTCTTCCACGAGGTCGGCCTGGACTACGTGTCCTGCTCGCCGTTCCGCATCCCGGTGGCCCGCCTGGAGGCGGGCCGCGCCACCCTCGACTGACGCCCAGGGCGCCGTACCGGGCCGGTACGGCGCCTCGCGCGCTAGCCTGCTCGCATGGGGCGGCTGGAGTTGCGGAAGACGTTCGGGGAGGACGCCGAGCTGTACGACCGCGTGCGTCCGACGTACCCGATCAGGATGTACGACGACGTGGCGCGGATGCTCGGCCGGGTCGCGCGGCCGCGGGTGCTGGAGATCGGGTGCGGGACCGGGCAGGCGACCGTGCCGATGGTGCGCCGCGGGTGGTCGGTCAAGGCCGTCGAGCTGAGTCCGGCGCTCGGCGGCATCGCCCGCGACAAGCTGCCTGAGCTCGAGGTGATCGTCGCCGACTTCGACACCTGGCCGCTGCCGGCCGAGCGGTTCGACCTGGTGCTGTCGGCGACGGCGTTCCACTGGCTCGACCCGGCGACTCGGGTCGGCAAGGCGGCCGACGCGTTGCGGCCCGGCGGCGTGCTGGCGGTGGTGTCGACGCATCACGTCGCGGGTGGGAGCTCGGAGTTCTGGGCCGAGGTCCGGGAGTGTTACGAGCGGTTCACCGACGACGCCGACAGGAGCAGCATGCCGACTCCAGACTCGGTGGTGGGCGACGAGGACGAGATCGCCGCGTCCGGCCGGTTCGAGCCGGCGCGGGTCCACCGGTACGAGTGGGAGCTGACCTACACGGCTGCCGAGTACCTCGAGCTGCTGTCGTCGTACTCGGGCCATCGGGCCTTGACAGAGCAAGCGCGTGACGGACTGTACAACTGTATCCGGGCTCTGATCGAGGCGTCCGGCGGTTCGGTCACGAAGCGTTACCTGACGCTGCTGACCGCAGCAAATCGTCTTCACCAACCTCTTGCGTTGGGCTGATCCGGCAGTCCAAGATAGCCGGGCGGGAAGGGCATCACACGTCGACTTTCGGGTCTGACTCGAACCAGCCGCTGTGGCGGCTCGTGATTCCCTTCCCGCACCAAATTCCCTTGTCTGCTTGGGTTTCCGCGCGCTCCAGTAGAGTTGCGGGCATGGCCATCTTCGCTGTGCAACTGAAGTTCGACGCGTCCGACACCGAGGCGCGGATGCAGGTCCGCCCGGCCCACCGGGACTACCTGGCTTCCCTGAAGGAAGCCGGCAAGCTCGTCGAGGCCGGACCGTTCGCGGACGAGTCCGGCGCGCTGCTGATCTACGACGTCGCCGACGAGGCCGAGATGCGCGACATCCTGGCGAAGGACCCGTACACCCCGGCCGGGGTGTACGAGCTGGCCACCCTCAAGGAGTGGAACCAGGTCTTCACGGCCTAAGCCTCGGCGGCCTCGAGGTCGAGGTAGTCGACGTACGCCCAGAACCAGCTGAGCGGGCCGAGCACCAGCTCCGGCTCGCCGCCCTCGTCCTCGATGAACAGCAGCGTGCCGGTGCCGCCCTTGATGTCCTCGAGGACGGCGCCGCACACCTCGAGCGCGGCCTCGAACGGGACCAGCTCGGGCCCGCTCTCCCAGCGCGGCTTCGGCAGCGGCAGCACCGGCGCGTCGTCGGTGCCGTCCATGTCGACCGAGACCTGCTGCAGCATCTCGTACAGGTCGTAGGAGATCAGCCCGGCCAGCGGGTGCCCGTCGACGCCGATCAGGTACGGGTCGTCGGCACCGCCGCGGAAGCTGTCGCGCACCTCGGGCAGCGCCGCGGCCAGGTCGTCGATCTCCAGGTACGGCGCTTCGCTGAGCTCTTCGTCGTCCTCGTCGCTCATCAGCCCGCTGCGCATCTGGTCGAACTGGTGCAGCAGCTCGGACAGCTCCTCGTGGGCGCCGCCGTTCGGCGCCTTCTGGGCGCGCTCCTCGAGCCCGCGCAGGTGCTCGACCAGGTCGTCCTCGAAGTGCAGGTCGTACTTCGGCAGCCCGGGCTCACGGCCGGCGTTGATCTGTGCGACCAGCTGCGTGGAGATCGGGCCGAGTCGCTCGGCCAGGACCTCCAGCGGTGTGGTCGGCTTCTCCTCCTCGTCGTGCGCGCAGGAGTCGTCCTCCTCGCTGCCGCCACCTTCCATCGCGAGCAGGACGGAGAACGCCGGGAAGGCGATCAGCGCCGCGGTCGCGAGCATGCCGTCGCCGATCAGCATCAGCGGGTTGCCGCCGGCCTCGGTCCGGCGCAGGTGGTCGGGCAGCAGGACGGCCGCCTGCTCGACGTTCACCTGGCTGGCCAGCGAGCTGAGTCCGTGGTCGGTGTCGACACCGAGCAGCTCGACCAGGGTCTCCGAGCTCATGTCGAAGTTCGAGCGCAGGTAGTACCGCAGCCAGCCGGCGTCGACCGGGTTGCCGAGCAGCTCGGCGATCCGGGCGCGGAAGTCGGCCAGGTCCGCGATCGCCAGCACGACCAGCACCGGCTGGTCGCCGTCGCCGATCACCAGCGGGCGGGTGTCGCCGTTGTGGAAGCCCTCGATCACCTGCGCGAGGCTGTCGGCGGCTGCTTCGAGAGGCCAGGACTCGGCCTCGAACTCGGTCACACCGGCGGCGGTGCTGACGTCGTCGGGCATCTGCTGGTCCTCTCCGATGGCGGCGGCGGGGTGGCGCTAACTGTAAGGGGCGGCGGTGTTGCCCGGGGTGGCCGGTCGGTGCGGCGTGACGTTGACTACGCTGTAGGCGGCGGGTCGGTGCAGCGATATCTCACATGTGAGATAAGGTCCGGCGCATGACCGATGACTACCTGAGCCGGATCGGCAACCTGATCCGGGACGCCCGTAAGCACCGCGGCTGGACGCAGACCCAGCTCGCCGACGTGCTCGGCACCAGCCAAAGTGCTGTCAACCGGATCGAAAAGGGTCATCAGAACCTCACTCTCGAGATGCTCGCCCGGATCGGCGAGGCCCTCGACTCCGAAATTGTCTCTCTCGGTGGCGGTCCGGTCCACCTCCGTGTGGCCGGTGGCCGGCAGTTGTCCGGATCGATCGACGTCAAGTCGTCGAAGAACGCCGGCGTCGCGCTGCTGTGCGCCAGCCTGCTGAACAAGGGCCGCACCACGCTGCGCAAGGTCGCGCGGATCGAGGAGGTCAACCGGCTGCTCGAGGTGCTGAACTCGATCGGCGTGAAGACCACCTGGCTGAACGACGCCGGCGACCTGGAGATCGTGCCGCCGGAGCACCTCGACCTCGGCAGCATGGACGCCGAGGCGGCGCGCCGGACCCGCAGCATCATCATGTTCCTCGGCCCGCTGCTGCACCGCGAGGACACCTTCGCGCTGCCCTACGCCGGTGGCTGCGACCTCGGCACCCGGACCGTCGAGCCGCACATGGCGGCGCTGCGCCCGTTCGGCCTGGAGATCAAGGCGACCGCGGGGGAGTACCACGCGGTGGTCAACCGGGCGATCACGCCGGGCAAGCCGATCGTGCTGACCGAGCGCGGCGACACCGTGACCGAGAACGCGATCATGGCCGCCGCCCGGTACGACGGGGTGACGGTGATCCGCAACGCCTCGTCCAACTACATGGTCCAGGACCTGTGCTTCTACCTCGACCTGCTCGGCGTGAGGATCGACGGCGTCGGCTCGACCACGCTGACCGTGCACGGCCGGCCGGAGATCGACGTCGACGTCGACTACGCGCCGTCGGAGGACCCGATCGAGGCGATGAGCCTGCTCACCGCCGCGATCGTCACCAGCTCGGAGATCACCATCCGGCGCGCGCCGGTGGAGTTCCTGGAGATCGAGCTGGCGCTGCTGGAGGAGATGGGCCTGGACTACAGCCGCTCCGAGGAGTACCTGGCCGAGAACGGACGGACCCGGCTGGTCGACCTGACCACCCGCCCGTCGACGCTGCACGCGCCGATCGACAAGATCCACCCGATGCCGTTCCCCGGCCTGAACATCGACAACCTGCCGTTCTTCGCGGTGATCGCGGCGACCGCGACCGGCCAGACCCTGATCCACGACTGGGTCTACGAGAACCGCGCGATCTACCTGACCGACCTGAACAAGCTCGGTGGCCGGGTCAAGCTGCTCGACCCGCACCGGGTGATGGTCGAGGGCCCGACGCACTTCTCCGGTGCCGAGATCATGTGCCCGCCGGCGCTGCGCCCCGCCGTCGTCACGCTGATCGCGATGATGGCCGCCAAGGGCACGTCGGTGCTGCGCTCGGTCTACGTCATCAACCGCGGCTACGAGGACCTGGCCACCCGGCTCAACTCGCTAGGCGCCCAGATCGAGACGTTCCGCGACATCTGAGTTCTCGATGAAGGCGACGGCCTCGGCCACCACCTGCGGATCGACCATGATCCGGCGGTGGCCGAGGCCGTTCGTCTGCCGGTACGTCGCCCGCTCGCCGTAGCGCTCGACCAGGATCGGCGCCTGGGCCGGGTCCACCACGTCGTCCTCGTCGTTGTGGACCGACAGGAGGTCGAGCTCGCCCTTGGCCACGGAGTACTTGGTCCAGATCTCGTGATCGCCCTGGAACAGCCGGCGCTCGATCTGGCGGCGCAGTGCCTGGTTGGTCGCGGCGTTCAGCCCGAGTCCACGGCAGAAGGCGTCGGCGAGGTAGTCGAACTCGGCGAACCCGCTGATCGCGACGACGCGCTCGGCGCGGACCGTCCCGCGCAGCGCGTACAGGGCGAACGGGACGCCCAGCGAGTGCGCGATCACGCCATCGAACGCGCCGTACTTCTCGGCGAGCTTCGCGATGATCCGCTCGTGGTCGAGGATCGTGCCCGCGCGGCCGGGACTGTCGCCGTGGCCGGGAGCGTCGTACGCGACCGGGCTGTAGCCGCGCTCGACCAGCTGCTCGACGAACCGGGCGAACCGGGAAGCGCGCGAGCGCCAGCCGTGGACCAGTAGGACCGGCCGCTGGCCGTCGCCCCAGACGTAGGTCACCACGCCGTCGACGACGTCGGTCCGGGCCCTGCGGTGCACGTCTGCCTCGGTGGCTCGCACCTTGCCTCGCCGCAGCGGCCGCCGCCACAGCTCGAAGGCCAACCGTCCCGCGGCCTTCGGTGAGACGACGCCGACCCCGCGCAGGCCGGCGCCCACCATCTCGGTGATCACTGCTGCTCACCCGTCCACGCGGGGTCCCGGCCGGTGAGGCTGAGGAACCGGTTGTTGGGCGACTCGTCCTCGGCGGTCTCCAGCACGGGGGCGAACGAGCCCCCGGCCGGCCGGTCCTTCGGGATCGCGTCGGCGTACGGGATCGCGGCCTCGGCCAGCCGCGGCGGGATCGGATCGGCGAGGCCGATCGCCTTCGCGATGTCCCAGCCGTGGGCAAGGTAGTCGACGAAGTGCATCGCGATCGCCGTACGGGCCGGGAAGACGCCGAACTCGCGGACCTCCACGGGAGCGTCGAGCTCGGCGACGCGGAACGCGCCGGTGACCAGGTTCACCGACTCCGCGAAGGACTCCAGCGCGGTCTCCGGCTGCCCGGGGCGCCAGATCTCGCGGTTGATCGCGCCGGGCGGATTGATCACGTTCGCCGCGAAGCCGCGGTTCTCGGCGACCTGGTGAGCGAGCAGCTCGCCCAGGGTCCAGTCGCTGCACGGCGTCGGCAGCGTGAGCTGATCGGGGCGCACCTGGGCGACCACCGCCAGGCACATCGCCGCGGCCGCCTCGTCCAAAGCTCGGGGATCTGTCACAGGCTCCTCAATCCGGAGTAAACTATACGAACGATCGTATTATTAGTTTAGGCTGAGGCATCCGTCAACAGCACTAGGATCGAGAGGTGACGATGGATACGACCCGCGTCGACGGCCGTTTGGTCCGCGGCGACCAGACTCGTCGCGCCGTGCTGCGTCGTGCCGTCGACATCGCCTCGGTCGACGGCCTCGAAGGGCTGTCGATCGGCCGCCTGGCGAAGGATCTGGAGATCAGCAAGAGCGGCCTGTTCGCGCACTTCGGTTCCAAGGAGGAGCTTCAGCTCGCGACCGTCCGGGCCGCTCGCCGCATCTACGCCGAAGCGGTCGTCGTCCCCGCCCTCGCCGTACCGGCCGGCCTCGCTCGCGTGTGGACGCTGAGCGAGTGCTGGCTCGACTACTCCCGCCGGCGGGTGTTCCCCGGCGGCTGCTTCTTCGCCAAGACCTCGCACGAGTTCGGCGCCCGGCCCGGCGTCGTCCGCGACTACCTCGCCGAGGTCAACGCCGAGTGGATGGGCCTGGTCGAGCAGACCGCCACGGAGGCCGTCGAGCTGGGTGAGCTTGCCGCCGATCCGCCCGCCTTGGCCTTCGAGCTCAACGCCTTCTACGACTCGGCGAACCTTGCATCGCTGCTCCGCGCCGACCACGACACCATCTACGGCCAGGCCCGTACGTCGATCCGTACGCGCCTGGATTCGGCCGCTCCGGCTGGGGTCACGCGTCCCTGGTGACCGTTTGGCGGCTTGGTAGGTCGCGGTGGGTTCTGATGGGGGAGCAGAGCAGGACCAGGCCGGCCAGCGGGATGCCGGCGGTGGTGATCCAGAGGGCCGGGGTGAGGCCCAGGAGTTGGCCGAGGGTGCCGCCGAGCAGGGCGCCCAGGGGGATCGTGCCGTAGTTGACGAAGGATGAAGTGGCGGTCAGGCGGCCGAGCAGGTCCGGTGGGCAGTACGACTGGAAGAAGGTGGCCTTGACGACGTTGCCGGCGACGACACCGACGCCGATGGAGAACGCGCCGGCGAGGTAGAACCAGGGACTGATCGTGCTCAGAGGGATGAGCAGAGCGAGGGTCGGCAGGCCCAGTTCGGCGACGAGGATGGTGCGGGCGGTGCCGAGGCGGGCCATCAGGCGGCGGGCGGCGAACGCGCCGACGATGCCGCCGCTGCCGGCCGCGGCGATGAGTGCGCCGACGGTGCCGGCGGTGAGGCCGACCTCGCGGACGAGGAAGACGACGGCGATCGACTGGTAGCCCATCAGGGCGAGGTTCGAGACCGCGCCGAAGACGGTGAGGGTGCGGAGCCAGACGTCGCGCGCGACGAGGCGGAGGCCTTCGGCGATCTCGGCGGTGATCGTGGGGCGGGGGTGGGCGGAGGGATTTGGTGTACGGCGTGGATCGCCGGCTTGGGTTGGTGCACGGGATGGTTCGCCGGGGCGTACCGGCGTAGGACGTGGCTTGCCGGCGCCTACCGGCGTACGGGGTGGTTCGCGGTGATGGATCGCAGCCAGGCAGGCGAGGGCGACCAGGAAGGTCCCGGCGTCCACGAGGAGGCCGTTGACCGGCCCGGCGAGCTGGATGATCAGGCCGCCGCAGCCCGCGCCGGCGATCTGCGCGGCGGAGGCGCTGCCGTGGAGCTTGGCGTTGCCCTCGGCGTGGTCGGCCGGGTCGATCAACGTCGGGAGGTACGCCGTGTAGGCGGTCTGGAAGAGGACGGCGGCGACGCCGGTCAGTACGACGGCCGCCAGCAGGAGGTGGACGGTCAGCAGGCCGGCGAGGTGCGCCAGTGGGATGAGAGCGAGCAGCAGGAACGACGACGCGGCCGCGGTCAGCATGATCGGGCGGCGCGGAAGGCGGTCGACCCAGGCGCCGACCGGAAGCCCGATCACCAGCCAGGGCAACCAGGCGAACGCGGTCAGCAGGCCGACCTGGAAGGTCGTTGCATCAAGCACCGAAATCGCGACCAGCGGGATCGCTACGCCGGACACCGCGGTACCGAACCGGCTGGTGGTCTCGCCGGTCCAGAGCAGCCGGAAGTCGCGATGCCTGCGCAGGAGACTCATCGATCGGGATTTCTGGGGAACGACTGCAGCTGGACGATGACCGGCTTGGCGTTCTCGCCGGGCTCGACCGCCTTGTAGCGCTCGATGACGGCCGCCAGTTCGTCGTTCAGGGCGGTGAGTTGGTCGGGGGAGAGTCGCAGGTCGCGCCAGTCCGAGAGGGCTGCCGCGTGCTGCCACTCGCCGGGCCAGTTCTCGTCGACGTACGCCTGCACCCGCGCGTAGTACCGCTGCACCAGATGTTGCAGATAGACCCGCAGCGCCCCGCTCGTCTCCGGATCGTCGCGAAACTCGGCCGGGTTCAGCACGGTCTGGCCCTGCGGCACCCTCCACCACCG
Source organism: Kribbella lupini (assembly GCF_039529595.1). Taxonomy (NCBI): domain Bacteria; kingdom Bacillati; phylum Actinomycetota; class Actinomycetes; order Propionibacteriales; family Kribbellaceae; genus Kribbella; species Kribbella lupini. Next base: position 359,954 of record NZ_BAAANC010000001.1, read on the forward strand.
CTCGCGCCGCGTGCCGCGCTCGGTGTCCTCCTCGATGTAGCCGTGCTCGGCCAGCAGCCGCAGGTGCCAGCTGATCGTGCCGGTGTTCTCCCCGAGCCGCTGCGAGAGCGTGCTCGAGGTGGCCGGCCCGTCCAGCTCCAGGGCTTCGAGAATCGTCATCCGCAAGGGATGAGCCAGGCCGCGCAGACTCCGTGCATCGATCTTCCGCATAGTGCAGAGAATACTCTGCAAAGGAGTCTCTGCAACTTGGTCAAACTGTCGGTGGTGCCCTCTACGTTCTGAAGCATGCGGCCACACGTGGTGGGTCACCTGGCAGTTTCGCTGGACGGCGTCACGGCCGGCTTCGCCGTGGACCTTCCGCGGTTCTACGCGATGGCGACCCTCTGGCAGGAGGACGTCACGCTCGTCGGCGCGGACACGATCCTCGCCCAGGAGTCGGCCCTGCGCTCCGCCCCACAACCAGGCCCGCGTGCGAAGGGCCCGCTGCTCGCCGTCGTCGACAGCCGCGCCCGCGTCCGCGAGTGGGACCGCCTGCGCGCCACCGGCTACTGGTCCGACGTACTGGCCTTGTACGCCGACCAAACGCCGGCCCGTCCGCCCGAAAGTCGCACCCGCGAGCTGATCACCGGCTACGACCGCGTCGATCTCGACGAGGCGCTGCAGCTGCTCGGCAAGCATCACGACGCCCGCGTGGTCCGCGTCGACACCGGCGGCACGCTCCTCGGCGTACTGCTGGAGCAAGGCCTGATCGACGAGCTCAGCCTGCTGGTGCATCCGGTGGTCGTCGGGTCCGGGCCGCGCTGGCCGGGCGGGTTCACCGACCGGCTCGACCTCGGCCTGGCCAACGTCGAGGTCTTCGAGGGCGGAGTCGTCTGGCTGCGGTACTGCATGTTGTAGGAACGAGTTCGCCTGAATGTCGGTGCGGCCCAGTAGTTTGGACCGTGATGAGGAAGCAGTCGGAGGGGTACGACGAGCACGACGCCGAGCGCTGGGTCCCCGAGCCGGTCAAACGGCCTGGACGGACGGCCTTCGCGCGCGATCGTGCGCGCGTGCTGCACAGTGCCGGCCTGCGCCGGCTGGCGGCCAAGACCCAGGTGGCAACGGCGGGCAGTGACGACTTCGTCCGCAACCGGCTGACGCACAGTCTCGAGGTCGCCCAGATCGGCCGCGAGCTGGCCGGCACGCTCGGCTGCGACCCCGACATCGTCGACGCCGCCTGCCTGGCCCACGATCTCGGCCACCCGCCGTTCGGGCACAACGGCGAGCGCGCGCTGGACCAGATCGCGGCCGATATCGGCGGCTTCGAGGGCAACGCGCAGACGCTGCGGTTGCTCACCCGCCTGGAGTCGAAGACCTTCGCCGCCGACGGCCGCAGCGCGGGGCTCAACCTGAGCCGCGCGACCCTCGACGCCGCGACCAAGTACCCGTGGCCCCGGCGCGAGGGCGAGCGGAAGTTCGGCGTGTACGACGACGACCTGGCCGTCTTCGAGTGGCTGCGGCAGGGCCTCGGCGACCAGCGCTGCCTGGAGGCGCAGGTGATGGACTTCGCCGACGACGTCGCGTACTCCGTGCACGACGTCGAGGACGGGATAGTTGCCCACAGCATCGACCTGGACCGGATCGGCGCCGAGCGCGCGCCGTACTGGCAGACCGTCCGCGAGGCCTACCTGCCGGACGGCGAGGACGCCGAGCTCGACGAGGCGTGGGCCCGGCTCACCGCGCTGCCGTACTGGCCGACCGGCCCGTTCGACGACAGCCGCCGCGCGCTCGGCGGCCTCAAGGACCTGACCAGCCAGCTGATCGGCCGGTTCTGCACGGCCGCCGAGCAGTCCACCCACGCCCGCTTCGGCCGACGCTCGCGCCTGGTCCGGTACGACGCCGACCTGGTCGTCCCCGACGGCACCCGCGCCGAGATCGCGCTGCTGAAGGGCATCGGGATGTTCCACGTCCTCAACTCGCCCGAACGCCAGCGTCGCCGCGCCGTCCAACGCGAACTCCTCACCGAACTGTTCGAAGCCCTGGCCAAAACCGCCCCCGACAACCTCGACCTCCCCTTCGCCGCCGACTACCGCGCAGCCCCCGACGACGCCGCCCGCCTCCGCGTCCTGGTCGACCAGGTCGCCTCGCTCACCGACCCCTCAGCCCTGGCCTGGCACAGCGCACTGACTGGCTGACCCCGCACGCCGCACTGCGTCCGACCCCTGATTCGAGGTGGCCAACTCGAGCCAGCAGCCTGCCGTTTGGCCACCGCGCTCCCGGCCGCCCACCGCCCACGAGCGCCAGCCTTGCGGCCGTCGCCCTCTGCAGAACGTCGGTGAGTACCCGGCCCCGAGCCCGGCCGGTCCCCCCACCCCTCGCCAACCGCGCCGCCGTGCTGCCCCGTTCCTGCGCCTCGCCGTGCCGCCCATCCCTCGCCGACCGCGCCGCCGTGCCGCCCCGTTCCTGCGCCTCGCCGTGCCGCTCAGCCCTCGCCGTGCGCGCGCTCAGCCGCGCAGCGCCGCACCCGTCCAACCTCCGCCGTACCGCCCCGCCCAGGCTCCCCGGCGCCCGCTCGGCCCCTGCCGCCCCCGCTCGGCCCGCTCCGCACCCGCCCAGCTCCCGCGGCGCCGCGTCCGCCCGACCTTCGTCGTGCCTACCTCGCCCAGGCTCGACCGCGCCGCTCCCGGCCCCCCGCCGCGACGGCCCCGGCGCGCCCCGGCGCCCGCTCGGCCCGCGGCGCACCCGTCCAGCTCCCACCGCGCCGCGCCGCGTCGCGTCGCGTCCGCCGAGCTCTCATCGCGCGTCCGCCCAGCTCCCTCTGCGCTGCCCCGCGCCCGCCCAGCTCCGACCGCGCAGTCCCGCGCCTGCTCGGCCTCCGCCGTGCAGCGCTCGCCCAGCTCCGACCGCGCCGCCGCCCGGGCCCGTTAGGTCTCCGCTTTGCAGCGCCCGCCCAGCTCCCACCGCGCCGCGCCGCCGCGCCCGCTCGGCCTCCGCCGTGCAGTGCCCGCCCGGCTCCCACCGTGCCGCTGCCCGTGCCGGCTCGATCCCCGCCGTGCAGCGTTGGCACAGCTCCCATCGCGCCGCCGCCGTGCCCGCTCGGCCTCCGCCAGCTAGCCCGCCCCGCTTACATCGTGCCGTCCCCGCGCCCGCCTCGACCTCCGCCGGGCAGCGCCCGCCCCGCTTACATCGTGCCGTCCCCGCACCCGCTCGGCCTCCACCGGGCAGCGTCCGCCCGGCTCCGACCCCGCCGCCGCCCGGGCCCGCTCGGTCTCCGCCGCGCCCGCCCGGCTCCCGTCGCGCCGCTCCCGCGTCCGTTCGGTCTCCGCCGTGCAGCGCCGGCTCAGCTCTGACCGCGCCGCGCCGCACCTGCTCAGCCCCCGCCGCGCCGCGCCGCGCCCGGCTCCCGCCGCGCCGCCCCCGCGCCCGTTCGGCCCCCGCCGCGCCGCACCCGTTCGGCCCCCGCCGAGCCACGCCCGCCCGGTTCTCACCGTGCCCCGCCTGCTCAGCCAGCGCAGGCCGAGCCGCAGCGCGCCTCGTCGCGGGGTGTGCGGACCTCCACCACTCACCAACCTGTCCTGGGCCGCGACCCAGCGGTGATGCTGGGCTCAGCCGGCCGGTTCTGCTTGTGGTTGCTGAGTGGTGGAGGTCCGCGCCGACGTCCAGCACTGACCAACCCTCGGTGAGGCGCGATCCAAAGGGAGGCCCGAGCGCGGTGGATTGGTATCGAGCGCGGTTGATCAGTGGCGGGCGTCGGCCCCGTCGCGGGTGCGCGAAGGCTAATCTCGGTCCATGAGTGACGCACAGCGGATCGTAATCGTCGGGGCGAGTCTGGCCGGGGCCACGGCCGCGGAGACTCTTCGGGCCGAGGGCTTCAGCGGAGAGGTCGTGCTGATCGGCGCGGAGAGCGAGTTGCCGTACGAGCGGCCGCCGCTGTCCAAGGCGGTGCTGCTCGGCAAGGACCAGCCGGTGTCGGCGCAGTTGCACGATCAGCAGTGGTACGACGACCAGTCGATCGAGCTGCGGCTCGGGACCACGGTGACCGCGCTCGACCCGGCCGCCAAGACCGTCACGACCGACGACGGCGCCAGTACGTCGTACGACGAACTGCTGATCGCGACCGGCTCGCGGGTGCGCCGGCTCGACGTACCGGGCGGCGACCTGCCGGGCATCCACTACCTGCGGACCGCGGCCGAGTCCCAGGCGCTCACCGACGCGTACGCCGCGAAGCCGCGCGTGGTCGTCGTTGGCGCCGGCTGGATCGGGCTGGAGTCGGCGTCGGCCGCACGCGAACGCGGCTGCGAGGTGACGGTGATCGAGCCGCAGTCCACCGCGCTCGCCTCGGTGCTGGGGGAGCAGGTCGGCGGGCTGTTCGCCGATCTGCACCGGCAGCACGGGGTCACGTTCCTCTTCAACACCGGCGTCGAAGGATTCGAGGGCACCGACAAGGTGACCGGTGTACGGACGTCGACGGGCGAGTTGATCCCGGCCGAGCTGGTGGTGGTCGGCGTCGGCGTACAGCCGAACACCGAGCTGGCTTCCGAGGCCGGCCTCGAGGTCGCCCCCGCTGACCAAGGCGCCGGTATCGTCACAGGACCGGACCTGCGGACCTCGGCCGAGGGCGTTTTCGCGGCCGGCGACGTCGTCCGCTGGGACCACCCGCTGCTCGGGCACTCGGTGCGCGTCGAGCACTGGTCGAACGCCAAGGACAGCGGCGCCGCGGCCGCGAAGGCGATGCTCGGCCAGGACGTCGCGCACGACGCGATCCCGTTCTTCTTCACCGACCAGTACGACCTTGGCATGGAGTACGCCGGCGACGTGCCGCGCGGTACGTCGTACCAGGTGGTGCTGCGCGGCGACCCGGCCTCCGGCGCGTACCTCGCCTTCTGGGTCGACGACGACCACCACGTCCTGGCCGGCCTGCACGTCAACACCTGGGGCGCGATCGACGGCATCCAGGACCTGATCCGCTCAGGCCGCGCAGTCGACCCAGCCAAGCTCGCCGACGCATCGGTAGACCTCAGCGAGGTCTGAGCTGGTGGGCCCAGCCCGCTCGGTTCGGGCTGGGCTACGACTGGCCAGGAGCTGACAAACGGGGTCACCCAGTACACGTCCGGTGCTCGGCCGGAGTGGCTTCGAGTGCCTTTGGCACAAGTGGCGGAAACCCGGCAGCCGGGCGGGCGGCGGGCGGCTTCGGGATCACCGTAGACTCGCGGGGTGGCAGGCAGGATCAAGGAAGAGGACATCGCGCTGGTGCGCGAGCGGGCGCGGATCGACGACGTCGTCGGCTCGTACGTGACCTTGAAGAACGCCGGCGGTGGATCGCTGAAGGGGCTGTGTCCGTTCCACGACGAGAAGTCGCCGTCGTTCAACGTGACCCCGGCGCGTGGGTTCTTCTACTGCTTCGGCTGCCAAGAGGGCGGCGACGTCATCGACTTCATCCAGAAGATCGATCAGATCACGTTCGCCGAGGCGGTCGAGACGCTCGCCGCCAAGGTCGGCATCCAGCTGCGGTACGACGACTCCGGCGCGCCGATCCCGAAGTCGCAGAGCAACCAGCGGCCGCGTCTGGTCGAGGCGCACAAGGTGGCCGGCGAGTTCTACTCGGAGCTGCTGTTCGGCGCGCCCGAGGCGACGCTGGGTCGGCAGTTCCTGGACAAGCGCGGCTTCGACCGCGACGCGGCGGCGCACTTCGGCGTGGGGTTCTCGCCGCGCGGTGGCGAGCAGTTGGTCGCGCATCTGCGGGGGCGTGGATTCTCGAATTCCGAGCTGGTCGCGTCGGGGCTGTGCGCCGAGGGGCAGCGCGGGCTGTACGACCGGTTCCGCGGCCGGCTGATGTGGCCGATCCGGGACGCCAGTGGCGACACCATCGGCTTCGGCGCGCGGCGGCTCTTCGACGACGACAAGATCGAGGCCAAGTACCTGAACACGCCGGAGACGGCGATCTACAAGAAGTCGAAGGTCCTGTACGGCGTCGATCTCGCCCGGCGCGAGATCGCCAAGGGCAAGCAGGCGGTCGTGGTCGAGGGCTACACCGACGTGATGGCCTGCCACTTGTCCGGCGTACAGACTGCTGTGGCGACCTGTGGCACCTCGTTCGGTGAGGACCACGCGCGGGTACTGCGGCAGTTGCTGCTCGATCACGACCAGTTCCGCGGCGAGGTGATCTTCACCTTCGACGGCGACTCGGCGGGGCAGCGGGCCGCGGTGAAGGCTTTCGAGGGCGACCAGGCGTTCGCGGCGCAGACGTACGTCGCGGTCGAGCCGGACGGGCTGGACCCGTGCGACCTGCGGCTGCAGAAGGGCGATGCGGCGGTCCGCGAGCTGATCGGCCGACGCGTGCCGCTGTACCGCTTCGTGTTGATCGACCGGCTGCGGAAGTACGACCTCGACCGGGCCGACGGCCGGATCGACGCGCTGCGGGACGCGGCGCACCTGGTCGTGAGCGTCCGAGACCGGTCGAAGGTCGACGCGTTCACGCGCGAGCTGGCCGGGCTGCTGGGCATGGAGGTCGACCAGGTCCGCACCGAGGTGCACCGGGCTGCTTCCCGTCCTACTCCCGCCGCCCGGCCCGGTGCCGCGGACCGCACGCCGGTCGTCGTACAGACCGAGGCACCGCCGCCCCCGCGCCAGAACCTCCCGTCCCCGCGCGAGCCCCGCTTCCAAATGGAATGGGACGTCCTCAAGCTCGCGATGCAGTACCCGGCCCTGCTCGGGGTCGCCTTCGACGAGCTCGACGACCACGACTTCACCCACCCGTGGCTGGCCGCCGTCCGCGCCGCCATGGCCAAGGTCGGCGGCCCGTCCCAGGCGGCCCCCGGCGAAGCCTGGGTGGTAGCCGTTCGCGATGCCATGGGCAACGACCCGGCCGCCGCGGTCGTCTCCGCCCTGGCAGTCGAAGGCCTACGCTTAGGCCGCGAGCCCGACGAACGCTTCGCCCGAGCCCACCTGGCCCGCCTCCAGGAACTCACCTGCCTGCGCCGCATCGCCGACCTCAAGTCGAAACTCCAGCGCACCAACCCCATCGACAAGGCCGACGACTACAACCGCATGTTCGGCGAACTCATCGCCCTCGAGCAGTACCGAACCGAACTGAGAGAACAAGCCATCTCCGGCGCGCTGTAGCGGTTTGCAGGGCCTGCGCATCAGGGCCCGACCGTCGGCGCACCTGGCCCCGGCCTCGCCACGACCTGCAACCCGCCGACGCGCCCGTCCCCGGCCTCGCCACGACTGCAACCCGCCCACCGGCGCGCCTCCTTCTCGTATTCCCTTCCGGCCGCCGCAACCTCAGCCCCAAGCGAGCTTCCCGGCCGCATCGCCGCCGAGCTTTACCCCGCCATGCCAAGTGGGTTCAGCACCACACCGCCCTCGCCGCATCAACCTCCCGAACGAGAAACCAGGGCCAGCTCAGGGGTTTGACCCAGTGCTTCTCACCGCCCACAGGGGATGATGGAGTCCAGGTCCGACCGAAGGAGAAGTTCGATGGGCTGGTTCATCCTGCTGGTGCTGATCGTGGGCGCCGTCGCGGCATTCAAGTACCGCGTCCCCCTGATCGCCAAGCTGACCGGGCAACCACAACACCGCATCCAGCGCGCCCTGGAACGCCGCAAGAACAAGAGCTGACCCACCCAGCCACCGCCCCGTCGCCGTGAGCGACGGGGCGACCCAACCCGCGCCCGCCGCAACGCCGGGCGCTCACGTGCTCATGCAGTGCGCCCGCGCCCGCCGACTCGGCGATCACCAAACGAGCGACCACCGAAATGGTCGGCCCACAGCGACTGATCGGCCCTCGCTGTGCTCTTCTTCACCTCAGCCACCGCGGCGCCGCACCCATCAAGCCGACGGCAACCACCACCCGCCGTACGGACAACAAAAAGACCGGTTCCGATGCTCGGAACCGGTCGTTCGTTTGTTGCTCCCGCGACTGGACTCGAACCAGTAACCTGCCGGTTAACAGCCGGCTGCTCTGCCAATTGAGCTACGCGGGATCGTTGGTGTTTCCCTGCCCCCGATCCCCGAGGACCGGATTAGGTTAGCAGGATCGGGCCGAACTACAAAAACGGGATTCGCCGCCCGCGATCGCCCGCCTGTACTGCCTTTCGCGTCAGATTCCGAACTCGTCCCGGACCGACCGCAACGCCGCCTCGGCCTGCTCGATCAGCCCCGGCCGATTCGGCTCCAATCCCTTGTCCAGAACGAAGTTCCACGCCACCGGCGCGTCCGTCGTCGCGGGGTTACGCCGCCCGACGATCCGCACACCCTTCTTCCCGACCAGCGGCACATGACGCTGTACGACGATGCTCGCGTCCACCCGCTCCCGCAGCAGCTGCCCGAACCGCCCCGGGTCGTCCACCGCCAGATCGGTCGACCGCAACGGCGTACCGAACGCAGTGGTCTCGAACACCCGCAGCACCGACTCCTCCGAGTCCCACGCCGCCCGCTCGATCGCCTCCCACCCGACCCGCCGAACCTTGTCCCCGTCCGGCAGATAAACCGCGGACCGAGTCCCAGCGACCCAGGACTCATCCGTCAGCTGCACCGCCGCCAAGATGTCGTCCCGCCCACCCGCAGCAACCCGAACCCCCTCAACCAACTCAGGGGGCCACACCGAACGCCGAAGTCTCAACACACCCCCATCGTCCCAGCCCGCTCCAACCCCCACCCTGCCCACCCCACAAACAGCCGCCTGCTACCGCCGCGCCAGCAGCCCACCACCTCGCCGCACGCGGTCAGAGGTCACCGCTCCTGACAGCAGGGTCGTGACGCGGTCTCGGGAGCGGCGTGTAGGGCTCGACGGCCGGGAGCGGGTGGTGAGTGGAGCGGTACGGGCTCAGTGGACACGAGGCAGGCCTGCCGTCGCCGTGTGGAGTTGGCGACGGGCGCAGACCCGCGCACGATTGAGTGTGTGCGCGGCAGGTGTACCGCCTGCGACGACCACAAGCAGCGCGGGCGTTTGGCCGTGGGTGGGGCTTGTTGCCTAAGTTGGGGGTTATGCGAATCTTCCGGCGGCCCAAGACCGTCTCTGTGCCGGATCGGTACGGGCTGGGGGACGGGGACGCGATCGAGCTGCCGGCTCGGCCTGATGTCGCGAAGCTGTTCGACGGCGTACCGGCGGGCGATCGGACTCGGATGGTCGTTGGGTACCTGAATCACCCGGATCCGGCGGTTCGGCTGGCTGCTGTGCAGCAGGGGCCCGAGCCCGGTACGGCGACTGTGGCTGAGGTTGAGGAGTTGGTTGATCGGCTTGCCGATCTGGATCCGGCGGTGCGGGCTGCTGCGGGTGCTGCGCTGTGGGACCTCCAGGCAGACAGCGACTGCGAGCGGACGGTGCTCGTGCTGCGCGATGAGATTCGGGGGCACACGATGAGCTTCGGTGCGCCGAGCGCCGAGTCGCTTCGGTTGGGGCGTGAGCCGGCCGAGCAGGCGCTCCAGACGCTGCTCGCCTCGGCGCCCGACGACGATGCTCACGCCCGTCTGCAGGCTCTGATCGACGAACATGTTCTCCTTCCTGATTCGGTGGAGGCCGACCCGACGCTGACCCTCGAGTTCATCGAGAAGGTGCAGCGGTTGTCCGACGACGGCCAGGTGGCGACGTACGAGGCTTACCGCGCCGACGACCGGGCGCAGGCGCTTGCGTACCTCAAGGCGCACCCGGTGACCGAGGAGTTCTACTACCTGGAGGTCGAGACTCCGGCGGGCACGTTCGGGCGCGACATCAACGGCATCTACGACATCTGACGGAGCTGTCAGCTCAGACCCGGCGCGCATCGCCGGGTCTGAGAGCCGGCAGCATCAGGTCGAGTTCGAGTACTCCCGCAGCCCAGGCGACTTGCGGAGGTTGCGGAGCGCTTCCAGCTCCAGCGCCCGCACCTTCGCGGGTGGTAGGCAGAGTCGCTCAGCGGTCTCCTCCAAGCTGGACAGCGGTGCGTTGTGCAGGCCGAAGCGCAGCCGAAGGATGTCCTGGGCCAGGTCGTCCAGATGCTCGAGTTGGCAATGCAGGTCTCGGATCAGGGCTGCTCGGTGCAGGAGTTCCTCGTCGTCGATCAGCTGATCGGCTTCGTTGAGGTCCAGCGGAGCAGGCCGAACCTTCCAAGCTTGGGCGCGTTCGACCCGTGCGACGGTGAGGGACGCGGCCTTGGCCAGTTCCTCGGTGGTGGGTTCTCGTTCCAGTTGTTGGATCAGGTCGCGGTGGACGGACGCCACACGGCCGGCGTCGACGTACGCCTGCGCGGGCATGCGGATCAGGCGCGACCGGTCGGAGACCGCCCGTCCGAGCGATTGCCGGATCCACCAGATCGCGTACGACGAGAAGCGGTGTCCGAGCTTGTGGTCGAAGCGTTCGACGGCTCGGATCAGCCCGATGTTGCCCTCCTGAATCAGGTCGAGCAACGACAGGCCCTTGCCGGCGTACCGCTTCGCCAACGACACGACGAGGCGGAGGTTCCCCTCGATCATCCGTCGGCGTGCGGCTTGACCCAGCTCGGCGACCGCGCCCAGCTCAGCACGGCGGGCGAGCTCCTCCCGGTCCGTCGTCGGCGCCGCCCGGGCCAGCTGATCGGCGGCCAGTACGCCGGCCTCAATCCAGGACGACAACTCGTACACCTCGTCCGGGCTCAGCAGTTCGTGCCGCCCGAGGTCGCGCAGGTAGGCGACCAGCCCGGTCACATCAGCGGCATCGCAGTCGATCGTGGCCATCGTTGCTCCCCTCTCTCTTGAAGGGATGGTGCCGCGAAACACGGCACCAGAACGGGTCGATCTGCAATCGGTGGACAACTACGCCAAGTGACCGGGAGGTAACCGTGCGTCTGTGGATAAGCACGATCATGCAAAGGCCTCGCCGGGTTATCCTCCGGCGCCGACATCCTCGGACGCACCAGATACGATCTCCCGACAAGCGCCGACCAGGCGCCGGGGGCGGTAGCTCAGCCGGTCAGAGCAGGGGACTCATAATCCCTGGGTCGTGGGTTCGAGCCCCACCCGCCCCACAAAATGGCACCGTCGGTGCCGTACTACAAACAACTGCCTAGCAGTCATGAGGCTCAGCCAGGTGGTCACGGGACAAGGCACCCGCCTGGCTAAGCGGCGGGAGTGGTCAGAATCCGTACAAGTACCGCCTGGTGTTGAAAGCCTCGCGGCCGCCTTCTAGGAGCTCTTCGACCATCGCGCGGACTGGAGGGTGGTCGATGGATCCGAGGCCGTCGTCGATGATCCTGCCGGAAACGCCGTTGCTGCCATCCTCGGCGACGAGCGACACGATCTGATCGGCGTCACCTAGCACTGGGATATTCGCGTTGTGGCTGGAGAAGATGACTTGGCGCTTGCCCTTGGTGGCGCGCAGTCGTGGAACGATGTCCTCGTAGATGAAGCGGTTATCGAGATCGTCTTCCGGCTGATCGATGATGAGCGGTCCGTCGCCGCGGTGCATGAGCAGGAGCAGCAGAGCTGTCGCCTTCTGGCCTGTAGATAGGTGATCGAGGTTCCGCCAGGTATACGACTCCTTAGTTCCGACATTGAGTTGCAAGTCGGTACTAATCGGGAGATCAATCTCCTCGGCCAGCATGAGTGTTTCCTCAGAGGCGCCGGCTAGTAACAAGGCTTGCGCCGGGGTGATTGTCGGATATGCCGCGATGATCGCGTCGCCTCCGTTGCGGCAAGCCTGGACGAAGGCGCGAGGCGATAGCAGCTCCGTATCGTTGAGCGCCGCCCGCACACGATCGAGGCGTCCGCTGATGCGATTGTCTAGCAGACTGGTCAGGGCGGTCCGATCGTCCCCATCACGCACGCTTGCTTTTACGATGCCTGGAAGGTTTCTGCCGACCTTCTTCGCTTCTTTCTGGAGATCACGCAGCCTCGAGGCGCGTCGGTCCTCAGCCTCGATGAGCAGGCCCTCGCGGTCGGTGATGAGCTGGTCGAGCTCGGCCTGCCTAGCGGCGCGCTTGCCCGTCAGGGGGGTCAGAGAGCCCAACTCGCGGCGGAGGCGTAGGTATTCGTCGCCGTCGATGCCGTCTGGTTGAAGTGCGCGAAGTACCTTCTCAAGGGCACCCCGGACTTGCTCTGTCTCGCCCTCCCACTCCGCTTGAAGCGCTTTCAAATCGGCCTCGGTCTTCTGGCGTGCAGCGGTCAGCTCGCTCATGGCTGCTGTGACAGCGGCGTTGTAGTTGTCGAGGAACGACTTTGCGCGACTGAGTACCTCTGCATTCGGCAACTCTGCGACTTCTTCGCCAACGAGGTAGTCGGTCTCGACGATGAGTGCGTCGACAAGATCGGGTGTTTCCTGGATTGAAGACGAGGCCCTGCTCAGGAGTTGCTGTTCCTGTTGAGTGCGCTCTTGGTCCTGTAGTTTCGTTCCTACACCGGCCTCATCGAAGCGTGCTAGCCGTTCCTTGACGACAGGCATGCGCGCGAGCCTTCCGTCAAGTGTCTCGACATCTTCCCGCAGAGCCAGGATGTCTCGCCGAGACCGCTCGATATCACGAAACTGCCCCACGGCTGCCTCGCTGTGGTCTGCGCCATCCGGTAGGTACTGGGCGAGGAGCGACGTGAGCCGTTGTTTGTCGCGGGCCAACTCGGCAAGTTCTCGCTGGCCATAGACTTCGGTACCACGCAGCAGATCACTAGGTACCGAATGGAGTAGAGCACCTGTCGACTCGCGGACGACCGGCTTGCTGCCTATCAACCGTTCGATGGTGTAGATGGCCGGCGCTGGGACCCGAACCTGGATTTCGAGGCGGATCTTGGTTCCTGCGCCGAGCACATTGTTGACCATCGAGTCGTGCTCATCGATCGAGGACTTGGCAAGTGGAGCGATGCCAAGTGCGTACCGGAGGCTCTCAACAACTGTTGATTTTCCTGAACCTCGACCGCCGATAAGCACGTTGAGCGATTCGTTCAATCTGATCGTCACTCCGTCGAGGAATCCGCCTTCCCAGCCGATTCCGACGATCCGGGCGTGTGTGCTCTCTGTGGGATCGGTTCGGGCAACCCGCGTCTCGGGGGTTCGGAACGCTAGGTCGAGGCCGCTGATAGTTAGGCTCGAAAGTTTGATCCAGCACGAACTCCCTGCCTTCGCGGCGTCGGCAGGGCTGCTGATGTCGGCGGCGCTGAGGACGGCGAGCGGGTTGCCGCGTCGGTAGGCGGGATCCTTGTTGGCCAGAATAGCGGCGTTGGCCTGGCTGGGTGTCGCCCCACCAACGCCGACGGCATGCAATCGAGCGTCAGTCCAGGCCCGCACCGCCGATTGCCCGCTGAGCTTGTCCAACAGCCCTCCACCAGTCGTCACATGCGGGGCAACGGTTACCGCTCCCCACTTCTCGGCGCATTCGAGCAGCTCGAGAGTGTCGAGCGACCCGGGTCGGGCGTCCCGACAGTCAGCTGGGATACCGCATTCGCCGATGTTCCTATTGATGTTGGCAGTGTCGCTCGCCGGATCGAACAGGACTAGCAGGTGCACGCCGTCCTTGGCCGTGGCTTCGAAACCTGGAAAGACCGTGAGCCCTGCAACCTCGGCTGCGATCCGAAGATCCGCTCCCGAGTCGACCGACCAGTGATCAGTGATGGCGATGACCGAGATGCCTGCGTGGACTAGTGCGGCAACGATTGCAGCGTTGTAGCTGCTCTCGTTGTCCAACCCATCGAGTGACTTCCCGTTCGCCTCCAGGTAGGACAACGGATTGACCTGAAGCGCGCAGCGACGCCACTCGGTGCCCGCCGCTAAGTTGTCGAATTCCGATGCCATACCGTCCTCCAGCCCTGCCCCTGATGTTCCAATCCGAAGAGTAGGGCACGCCTCCGACAGAAAAGGACTCTCAGTTGTTGGACACCCTGCTGCTAAGTATCTTGAACAACTACCCGCTCGCGGTCGGTCATCTTGCTGACGTCGTACCGATCGGCTGGCCGCTGGATGCTCCAACCGGACGAGCGCTGTACAACTGCCCGCCGTCGCTACCCATGCTTCAGGCCGCTCCGAGGACGCATCGGCACGCCAGCCTGAAGGAGCGCTTTTCGTATGGTACTTGGCGCGCGCGATCTAGCTTCTGGCCAACCTGCACGAGTGAGAGTCCGGACCTGTACAGCTTGCAAGCGGTACCGTGCCCGACTCATTCAAGCCTTTGAATCGCGTCTCTACGCCATGTTTTTTGCAACAGCCGTACTACTGTGCCCTGACTCAATCCGAACATGTCTCGCAACTGAGTCGTTGATGTCCCGGCCACATAGGCCTGTACCAGCCGAGATACTGACTCGGCATCCACGCGTTGCGAGATCTTGTGTTCGGTCTGGGGACGAGTCGACTGTTCGAAGTCATGACGTACGTCCGATCGCGTCCGGTCCAGCAGTTGCGCAAGGATCTCCCCTGTCGAAGATTATTCGAGTAACGCCCCACCGGGTCCACACAGGAACTGCCGGCCTCGGCCACGTGGCCGAGCGAGCTACGACGTGATCGCGAATCCTGGAGCGACGACGAAGGCGTCGAAGTCGGACGCCGCGCTCGTCAGGTGCGCGCCGTCAGGTCGACTGTGACAGGCAGAACTCGTTGCCTTCGGGGTCGGTCAGGACGGTGTTCCCCGGGTGCCGGGCTTGAACCGTTGCGCCGAGGGCCGTGAGGCGCTGGATCTCGAGCTCCGAATCTGCGGCCAGTAGGTCGAGGTGTACCCGGTTCTTTCCACGGGTGGGCTCTGGCACGCGCTGGAACCACAGGCGAGGTCCTCCGTGCGCCGGTTCGACGAGGACGGTCGGGTCGTCTTCGGTGCTGGTGATCCCCAGTGAGCGCAGACGTTCGAGTTCTGCCTCGTCGTACGGTGCGACGGCATAGCCGTCCAGAGCACCGGCCCAGAAGCGGGCTGCGGACGCGGGATGGTGACAGTCGAAGACGATGTCGTGGAGTTGCGCCATCCATCCATGATCACTCGACGGGGGATGTCACGCAGACTCAGCGCAGAGGTGTGGTCGAGGCGGTCGAACGCGAAGCACTGCGGCATGATGCGGCTTGGCGGAGATCGCCTGGGGCGAGGCGCCAAGCCGCCGGCGTACGGAAATCAGGTCAGCGGAGGCGGGCGATGCCGCCGTACTCGATCCACTCGGTGGTGAGCTGCTTGGCGGGGACCTGGATGCTGTCGGGGCGCCAGGTGGAGACCTCGACGAGGCCGGGGTCGAGGATGTCCATGCCTTCGAACCAGGCGGCGACGTCCTGCTCCTGGCGGACTCGTCCCCAGTGGCCTTGGGTGACCTGGTCCATGATCTTGGTGACGGACTCGCGGATCCTGGCGTCTTCGCTGACCAACTGGCACATGACCAGGTAGCTGCCGGGAACGAGGCGTTCCTTGACGCGGCGGACGACGGCCGGCGGGCCGTCGGTCTCGCTGTCGGGGATGCAGTGGAAGACGGAGTTGAACAGGACGGCGACGGGCTGGGAGAAGTCGATCAGCCGGACGGTGTCGGGGTGGTTGAAGATCGTCTCGGTGTCGCGCATGTCGGCCTGGATGACCGTTGTGGTGCGCTCGTCCTCGACCAGCAGGGCGCGGCCGTGGGCGAGGACCACCGGGTCGTTGTCGACGTAGACGACGCGCGAGTCCGGGTCGACCTTCTGGGCGACGTGGTGCACGTTGTCCTGCGTGGGCAGGCCGGATCCGATGTCGAGGAACTGCCGGATGCCGTGCTCCTCGGCCAGGGCTCGTACCGCTCGCTGCAGGAACTGCCGGTTGTTCACCGCCAGGGCGCGGGTGCTGGGGACGACCTTGTCCAGCTCCTCGACGGCGGCCCGGTCGGCCGCGAAGTTGTCCTTGCCGCCGAGGTAGTAGTCGTACATTCGAGCCGCTGTCGGAATGGACTCGTTGACCGTGGACTGTGGCGCCTCTGGCTGCATGACCTTCCCCAAGTTCCCGAGCTGTGCCGAGCGGACCCTCGACCGAGGCACACATTACTAGCTCTCGATCACGAGCGGTATCGGCAGGCCACGCCAAGTGACTGGCGCCGACGGTTCCGCCCAGTGCGATCCCGGCCTCTGCTGAAGGTGAAATCGGTTCGCTCGGGGTGAACGAGGGTGGTGGACGGAGCAAGCCGCCGACAGGGTTCGGGGATGGGATGGCCGCGGAGTCCGGAGTTCGGGAAGTTGTGGGTGGGGATCGGGGTTTCGGCGGCGGGGTCGGCGGTGTCGGGGGTGGCGTTGCCGTTGGTGGCGGTGGTCGGGTTGGGGGCCTCGGCGGGGGAGATGGGGGTGCTGGCGGCGTTGCGGGTGGTGCCGCAGCTGGTGCTGGGGCTGGCGGTGGGGGTGTGGGTCGATCGGGGGAGTCGGCGGCGGTTGATGGTGGGGGCCGACTTGGGGCGGGCGGGGTTGCTGGGGGCGATTCCGTTGCTGGCGGCAACCGAAGACCTCAGCATGGGGTATCTGTACGTCGCGGCGGCGCTGGTGGGGGCGCTGACCGTGGCGGCCGATACCGCGTCGTTGGCGTTGCTGCCGGCGTTGGTACGGCGTGAGGAGCTGGTCGAGGCGAACAGCGCGACGACGCTGAGCCAGACGCTGGCATCGACGGCTGGGCCTTCGGTTGCGGGGTACTGGTGCAGGCGGTCAGTGCGCCGTTCGCGATCGCGGTGGATGCGGTGTCGTACGTCGGGTCGGCGGTGGCGACGTACCTGATCAAGGAGCCGCCGCGGGAAAGGCAGCAGAGGCAGACGCCAGGGCACACGGAGCGGCAGTCGCTCGGGTTGAAGGAGCTGTTCGCGGATCCGGTGCTCAACCCCTTGGTCCGGTCGGCGACCGTGGCGGCAATCGCGGGGGCCATGCAGGGACCGCTGGTCGTGCTGTACGTGGTGCGGGACCTCGGCTGGTCGGCGGTCCAGCTCGGCGTGGCGGTCACGACGCTCGGAGTCGCCTCAGTCCTGGGCGCACTCGTCGCGCCGGTGTGCAGCAGGCGGCTGGGGACAGGCCGGGCGTACCTGATCGGCCAGAGCGTGGCCGCGTGTGCTGGGTTCGCGCTCGCGAGCACCTGGTGGCCGTTCGTCTTTGTGGGACAGGCGATGGCGGGCCTAGGCCTCTCCCTGTACGGCGTACCGCAGCGTGCTCTGAGGCAAGCACGCATGCCCGATCACCTGCTAGGCCGTACGACGGCCGCCTGGCGCACGCTGGTGATCGGCGGCCAGACAGTCGGCGCCCTCGTCGGCGGGCTGGTGGGGACAGTGCTGGACCTGAGAGCGGCCCTGGTGATCAGCAGCCTTGGCATGTTGGCCGGGGTCGCGCTGGCCTACTTCTCGCCGGTGCGGAGTACCCGGTAGCGCAGGTGGGTGGCGTCACGCCCCTGGAGTTGGCGGACGGGCGCCAGCTCGACGTACTGGCCGTCGAAGAGGCTGCGGCCGGCTCCGAGGAGTACTGGCACCAGGTGGATCTCCAGCTCGTCCAGCTCATCGGCAGCGAGTAGGGCCTGGGCGGCGCCGGCGCCGTGGACCATGACGTCGCGGTCGCCGGCCGCAGCGCGTGCGTCGGCGGCACAGGCGGCGACGTCGTCGTAGTACCGAGCACTGCCAGGCGGCGGATCAAGGTCCGTCCGGTGCGTCAGGATGTTGATCGGTACGCCGTCGTGGTGGTCGCCGTTCCACTGCCCGGCCAGCTCGAACGTCCGGCGTCCCGCGATCACCGCTCCGGTCGCCATCGCTTCGGCGTACACCTGCCCGTTGACGCCGGTCCCCGTCCGGTCGTCGAGCCAGTTGAACAGCCGGAAGCCGCCCCGGCCGAGCTCCTGTCCCGCGCGGTCGTCCGGTCCGGTCACGAATCCGTCCAGTGACATCGACATGTAGAGCCTGATCATGCGCCCCAGTAGACCGCACGCCGCTGTCATCTGTCTTTCACGAAGCCCTTCAACGACGGCTGGAGGGGTCCGAGCGCGCCAGAAATCCGTCCCCGGCGGGCAACCTTAAATTCTTGCATCACACTTCTAGGTTGAGATCCATGGCAGTTGTCCAGGTCGACGGATTGACGATGACCTTCCAGGCGCCCGTCCGCGAAGCCGGTCTGCGGGCCGCGCTGAAAGCGGTCACCCACCGCGAGTACCGGCAGATCGAGGCGGTCACCGACCTCTCGTTCCACCTCCACGCAGGCGAGGTGGTCGGCTTCCTCGGCCCGAACGGCGCGGGCAAGACGACCACGATGAAGATCCTGTCGGGCATCCTTCACCCGACGAGCGGCGACGTCAGCGTCCTCGGCTTCACCCCGTGGCAGCGCCGACGCGAGTACCTGCGGCAGATCGCGCTGATCCGCGGCAGCCAGCCGATCGGCGGCCCGACGGAGCTGACCGTGATGGACTCCTTCAAGTACCAGCGCGTCCTGTACGACGTACCGCGCACCGACACGACCGTCGACGACCTCGTCGACCTGCTCGACCTCGGGAACCTCCTGCGCCGCCAGATTCGCGCCCTGAGCCTCGGCGAGAAGATGCGGGCCGGGCTCGCGATGGCCCTGCTCTACCGGCCGAAGGTGCTGTTCCTCGACGAGCCGACGCTCGGCCTCGACGTCCTCGCCGCGAGCGCGCTGCGCCGGTTCGTCGCCGAGTACGCCGCGAGCACCGGCGCCACGATCCTGCTGACCAGCCACTACATGACCGACGTGGAGACGCTGTGCGAACGCGTCATCCTGATCGACCGGAGCCGCATCCGGTACGACGGCGAGCTGGCCGCGCTCACCGCGAAGTTCGCGGAGAACCCGTCGCTCGACGTCGTGATGGAGCGTCTTTACCGCGACGGGATCCCCTCGTGAGCACCGCCAGTCGTACGGCGCTGCTGCTCGGGATGGGGTTCTGGCGCAGCTCGGTGGAGTGGTGGAGCTTCCGCTCGTTCGTGATCACGCTGGTCGCGGGCCAGGTCGTGACGCCGCTGCTCGGGCTGTTCGTGTGGTCGGCGGCGGTGCCGGGCGACAGTGGCATCTCGACGTACTACGTGCTGCTGCTCGCCGTCCAGCTGATGACGGTCTCCTACGAGCACCACACGCTGGCGGGCAGCATCTACGCCGGCGACTTCGCCGTCGAGCTGCTGAAGCCGCGGCCGGTCGTGCTCGACTTCCTCGGGACCAACCTGGCGCTGCGGTGCTGGCACCTGGCCTTCGGCGCGCCGGTGATCGTCGTGGTCGCACTGCTCGCGAGCATCCGTCCGGACGGCGTCGACCTCGTGCTCGCGGTGCCGGCGATCGTGCTCGCGGCGGGCCTCCGGTTCGTCTTCACCTACACGCTCGCGCTGACGGCGGTCTGGACGCAACGGGCGCACGGCGTGGTCGGGATGGGCGAGGCGATGATCTTCCTGCTCGGCGGTACGGCGGCGCCATTGACCTTCCTTCCCGAGCCGTTCCGGTCGGTGGGCTCGGTGCTGCCGTTCTGGTCGATGCTCGGGGCACCGGCTGAGGTTGCCGCAGGCAACATCGAGGACGTGCTCGAGGTGTACGCCGTCGAGGCCGGCTGGCTGGCCGTGGCCGTGCTGGTCGCCGTACTGGTCTGGCGGCGCGCGGTTCGTCGATTCACAGCGTTCGGAGGTTAGCGATGTTGTTCGGTGTGCTGTTCTCGCTGTCCGTACGGCGGGCGGTCGCCTTCCGCGCGGACCTGCTCTTCGAGCTGGTGGTGACGATCGTGGGTGCGGGCGCTTCGGTCGCCGCGCTGCTCGTCGTCTACACCCGGACCGGCACGTTGGGCGGATGGAGCCCCGGCGCGGCGATCGCCCTGCTCGGCACGTTCCAGATCCTGAGCGGGCTGCGGACGACGTTCGTCGAGCCGAATCTGCAGTTCTTCGGCGAGCAGGTGAAGAGCGGGCGGCTCGACGCGATCCTGCTGCAGCCGGCGCCGAGCATCTTGCTCGCCAGCCTCGGCTCGTCCGCGCCGACCGCGTTGATCCGGGTGGGGCTCGGTGTCGGGATTGCTGTCACGGGAGTCGTCCGGGCCGACCTCGAGGTGACGCCCGGCGGTGTCGCGGCGTGGCTGGTCGTCGTTGCCGCCGCGACCGTGACGATGTGGGCGACACGGGTGGTGACCGCGTCGGTGGTGTTCTGGGCGCTCGGACTGAGTCTCGACGTGCTGTACGACGCAGTGTGGCAGTTCGGCCGGTACCCGGTGCAGATCTACGGGTCGGGCCTTCGGGTCGTGTTGACGTACGTCGTGCCTGTGTCGATGATCGCGACCGTGCCGATGGAGGCGCTCAGGGGTGGAGCACTCTGGGGTGTGCCGATTGTTGCCATAGGCACCAGTACGGCGGCGTGGCTGGTCTGGCGGAGCGGCTTGCGGCGTTACACCAGTGCGACGAGTTAGACCGTGCGCAGGCGGGCGGCGTCCGCGCCGGGCGGAGTGCCGAACAGGCGGCGGTACTCGCGGTTGAACTGCGACGGACTGTCGTAGCCGACCAGATGCCCGACGCCGGCGATGTCGCGCGGGTGGGCCGCGAGGAGCGATCGCGCTTCCTGCAGGCGGATGCGCTTCTGGAACTGCAGCGGGCTCAGGTTGGTGATCCCGCGGAAGTGCCGGTGGAACGCGGCCGGGCTCATGCCGGCCAGGCTCGCCAGGTCGGCAACGCGCAGCGGTTCGGCGTAGTTGTCGCGGATCCAGTGGATCGCGCGGTTGACGTGGCTGAGGCTGCTGTCAGCGAGACCGATCTGGCGGATGACGTCGGCGTGCGGACCGGTGAGCAGGCGCCAGAGGAGTTCGCGCTCGATCAATGGGGCGAGGACCGGGATGTCGGCGGGGGACTCGAGCAGGCGGACGAGCCGGAGGGCGGCGTCGAGGATCTCGGCGCTGGCCGGGCCGGTCGCGATGGCAGGGGTGCCGGTACGGCGTACTGGCGGAGCCTGCAGCAGCAGCGGCGCGATCGCCTCCGCCCGCAAGGTGATGCCCATTCCGAGCGCAGGCGTCTTCGCGCTCGCGCCGACGAAGTGCCCGGAGACCGGGAGATCGGTCGTCACGACGAACAGGTCCCCGGCGCGGTAGTCGAAGATCTCGTCGCCGAGCAGCAGCCGCTTGGCGCCCTGGGCCATCACGACCAGCAGCGGCTCGGTGAGCGAGTACTCCGGCGCGGAGTACTCGACCTTGGACAGCGTCAGACCGTCGACGGCGGTCGACAGGTCCGGACGCGCGTGCACAGCGATGCGGTCACGAAGCTCGCTCAACTGGTCTCGGGGCACGCTCCCAGCCAAGCACGACCTCTACCCTACGACAACCCGATCCAGCCACAGGTGAGAGGAACAGGCAAGAGCCCGAGCGGATCGCACTACTGGTCGTCCTTGCGCGGGGGCAGCGCCGGGTAGTCGAGGATCGGGTAGACGCCGGTGACGAAGCCGTAGGTCGTGTCGCCGGAGCGGGGCAGCGTGTCGAAGTCGTGCACCAGCTGCTCGACCCGGTCCCAGAACTCGGCGACCCGCTCGTCGGGGATCCGCGCGTGCCGGATGAACGAGCGCAGCTGGCCGGCGTCGTACGCGCTGGTGGACTCCTTCGCGGCGACCTCGAAGTCGTTGAAGTCCGGCGGCAGGTCGACGCCGTCGACGCGGCGGCCGAGGCCGACGAAGAACATCCGGGCCGCGCGGCCGTAGTACCGCTCGTCGATCGCGCGCACCTTGCGGGTCCGGACGACGCGCAGGATGCCGGCGTCGGCGAGCACCTTCACGTGGTGGGCGACGGTGCTCTTCGGGCGCTTGACGGCGGCGGCCAGTTCGCTGACGGTGGCGGCGCGTTCGTGCAGGAGGCCGAGGATCGTGGTCCGCAGCGGGTCGCTGATCGCCCGCACCTGCTCGGCCGTGGTGAGCTCGATGGTCTCCTCGAGCTCGTAGTCCGGAACGGCGGAGTCACTGGCCATGATCCGGTCAGACTAACACCGCGGATCGTTCGGCGAACCTGGATCAACGCCGCTCGCCGGCGGCCTGGTAGCCCGCGAAAAGCGGGCCTCCGGCAAGGACCAGCGCCTCCTCGGCGAGCGCCCGGATCGCTGTGGTGCTGGTGCGCGCGGCCAGCCACCGGTCGGCGTACGCGGGGTCGAGATCACGGAGCTCGCGGAGCAACCACTTGCCGTTGCCGACCCAGTGGTCGCGAAACTGCAGAACAGCTTCGGCAGTGCGAATCCAGGCGTACGTCGCGATGACGGCCTGCTCGTCCGCCGGCGCGTGCGTGAGATCGTCGAGCAGATCGGTCAGCGCATAGCGGAGGCTGTCCTTCTCGGCCTGATCGAGCGGCAGCGGGCCGGCGTCGAGGTGTTCGCGGGCCGCCTTCTGGTCGTCGGTGGGATCTCCGACCGCCGCGGTGCCGAGAGCAACCATCCGGTGCAGCGCGGGCCGGCGACCGTCCCGGGCGAGGTAGTGGGCGAGGCTGGCCCGGTCGTGCACGAACAACTCGACCGGCCAGCCGTCGTACTCGATGGACTCGCGGCGCGGTGCACCCGGTGTGCCGTCCGGCAGCAGTATGACGACGTCGAGATCGGAGCCGGCCGTCCGCGCCGAGGTGAGCACACTGCCGCCGAGCACGACCCAGATCGCCGTCGGGAAGAGGTCGGCGGCCAGGCGGCGGGTGGTCTCGAGGGGATCCATGAGGACATCATGCAGTCATGCACCCCGGCCCTGGCGAACCGGTTTTCGACGACTGGCAGGCGGTTCCGCTCGACGACTTCGTGGAGCGGCTGCTGAGCACGCGCCCGCGCGTGGTCGCTGTCGACGGGCGCAGCGGGAGCGGCAAGTCGACGCTGGCCGATCGGGTGGCCGGCGTTGCGGGCGGCACGGTGGTGCACGTCGACGACGTGGCGTGGCACGCGCCGATGTTCGGGTGGAGTTCGTTGCTGGCCGAGGGCGTGCTGGAGCCCGTACGGCGAGGTGAAGCCGTGTCGTACCGGCCGCCGGCTTGGGACGTGCACGGTCGGACGGGTGCGATCGAGGCCGACGCCTCGCTGCTGGTGGTGGTCGAGGGAGTCGGCGCCGGGCAGCGGGCGCTGGCCGGGCTCATCGACGTTCTGGTGTGGGTGCAGTCGGACTTCGCCGAGGCCGAGCGGCGGGGGATCGCGCGCGACATCGCGTCGGGCGTGAACGGCGACGCCCGGGCGGCGACGGCCTTCTGGCACGAGTGGATGGCGTCGGAGATCCCGTTCCTCGAGCGCGACCGGCCGTGGGAGCGGGCGGACTTCGTGGTCGCGGGGACTTCCCCGGATGCCTCGACCGTGGTGGTCGCCGGCGGTGACGCGGGTTCGGCGACGGTGGTCGCCGGCGGCTGACCCGGGGTCGGTGGGCCGGTTCGGTGCGAGCATGGGCTGGTGGAGTCGTACGTCGAGCGCGCGCCGGTGGCAGCGCTGGCAGGCGTCGTGCGGACGGTGTGGATCCAGCGAACCGGCGACGCGGCGTACGTGCAGCGGCATCTGCCGACGGGTGGGGTCGAGATCCACTTCCCGATCGGTGGGCGGCCGCAGTTGGTGGGGCCGTTGACCGGGCCGGAGGTCGAGGTGATTCCGGCGCGGACCACGATCGTCGGCGTCCGGTTCATGCCGGGGACCGCGCCGCCGCTGCCGGCGGGGCTCGACGATCTGGTGGATCAGCGGCTGGACCTGACCGACCTGTGGGGTGGGCTGGTCGATCGGCTGGTCGAGACGATGGCGTTGGCCGGTACGCCGGAACGGGCGTTGATGGTGCTGCAGAAGCATCTGGAGCAGGAGTTCCGCGGGCGGCTGGATCCGTTGATGGGCGAGGCCGTGCGGGCGTTGATGCCCTGGCGGCCGCTGACGATCGACGCGCTGGCCGATCACCTCGCGCTCTCGGCGAGCCAGTTGCGGCGGCGGTGTCTGCAGTCGACCGGCGTCGGGCCGAAGGTGCTGCAGCGGACGCTGCGGTTCCAGGGGTTTCTCGCGCTGGCGCAGGCCGGTGCCGCGGCGTCGGGGAAGCGCGGCGCGGACGGGACCGCGGGGCTGGCGATCGACGTCGGGTACGCCGACCAGGCGCATCTGAGTCGCGAGTGCCTGCGGCTGACCGGGCTCACGCCGACCCAGTTGCTGGGCGGGACGGTGGATCTGTGCGGGTGCGGGCACGACCACTCGGCGTCGTACCGGCCGTTCCTGCGTGCTCGATTTGTTCAAGACCGGGCGGAGCGCCGGACCTAGATTCGACGGCATGATCACCGTGGAACCGCGGCTGGTGATGGTGTGCCGGTCGGTCTCGGACGTCGTGGAAGGGCTGCGGCAAGGCGCCGCGTCGGGGGAGCGCGTCGTACCGCGCGGCGGCGGGCACTGCTTCGCCGGGCGGTCGTCGACGGACGGGATCGTGCTCGACCTGTCGGGGCTCGACGAGATCTCGGTGCGGGACGGTGTTGTAACTGTCGGGGCCGGGGTGCTGCTGGGGACCTTGTACGCCGAGCTGCACCGTCATAGACGAGCTGTGCCGGGCGGGTGCGGGCCCGGGGTCGGCATCGCCGGGCTGACGCTGGGCGGTGGGATCGGGTTGCTCGGGCGGAAGTACGGGCTGACGTGCGACCGGCTGGTCGGCGTACAGGTGGTGCTGGCGGACGGGCGGGTCGTCGAGTGTTCCGAGTCGTCGGAGCCGGAGTTGTTCTGGGCGTTGCGCGGGGCTGGCGGTGGGCAGTTCGGGGTGGTGACGTCGCTGCGGTTCGCGAGCGTGCCTGAGCCCGTGATGACGCGGATCGAGGCGCGATGGGCGGGGATCGACCTCGCGGAGCTCGTGTCGGCGTGGCAGGAGTGGGCGCCGGATGCTCCGGACGAGGTGACGGTCAATCTGAGTGTGGGGGCCGGCGGGGCGCGGCTGTTCGGGGCTTCGATGCTCGGGGTGGCGGCTACTCGCGAGCTGTTGTCGGCGTTTGGCAGTTCTGTTGAGCTGCGGGGTGGGTTGGCGTACGCCGAGCTGAAGAGTTCTTTTGCCGATCCGCTGGAGAGGCCTGCGCTGCGGATGCGGTCGGAGTTCTTCACCTCGTCGTTGCGGGCCGGCACGGTCGCGTCCCTTGTGGGGGAGCTGTCGGCCGGGCGGGAGCTTTCGTTCACGGCGATGGGCGGGACCTACAACCGGGTCGCCGCGGAGGCGACGGCGTTCGCGCACCGGTCGTCGAGGTTCCTGCTGGAGTACGTCTCCGACGTCGGGGACCCGTGGATCGATGCTGCGTGGGCGACGGGCCATGTCGACGGGTCCGGCGGGGTGTACCCGAACTTTCCCGATCCGGCGCTCCAGGACTGGGCCTCGGCGTACCACGGGGACAACTATGCGCGGTTGCAGGCGGTCAAGCGGGCCTACGACCCGCACCGGTTTTTTGCTTTTCCGCAAGGGATCTGAGGGAGTGAGATGAGCAAGGTCATCACTGCGTTGTCGGTGTCGGTCGACGGGTACATCACCGGGCGCGATCCCGGTCCGGGGCGGGGGCTGGGGGACGGGTCTATGCTGTTCGACTGGTACTTCAACGGTGACACGCCGAGCCGGGAGTTCGACGGGTTCCGGTTGAGCGAGGCGAGCGCGCGGGTGTTCGACGGTTTGGCGAGCCGGGTCGGGGTGAGCCTGACCGGGCGCAACACGTACGACGACTCCGGGTGGATCGACGGGGGTACGCCGCATCCGACGGCGCCGCTGGTGGTGGTCAGCCATCGGCCGCTGGATGCGTCGGCCGATCGACTTGGGGCGGAGCCGTCCGCTTCCGGTGGGCCGTCCGCACCCGCCGGGCCGTCCGCTTGCGGCGAGTCGTCCGCACCCGCCGAGCCGTCCGGGCCGTCGGCGTCATCTGCTGGGCCGGCCGCGCCGTCCGGCGTCGTACCGGGGATGAGCGACCGGCAGACGCTGGTGACATCCGGCATCGAGGATGCCGTCGCGGTCGCCCAGAAGCTTGCCGGGGACAAGGATGTCGCGTTGATGGGCGGCGGCGTGGTGAGCACCGCGCTGGCCGCCGGACTGGTGGACGAAATCGTGCTGCACCAGGTCCCGATCCTGCTCGGCGGCGGGCGCAGCTTCTTCCAGGAGCTCCCGCACCACGTGAACCTGCGCCTGGTCGAAGCCGTCGCGGCCCCGGGCGTGACGCACCTGCACTACGAGGTGGTCCGATGATCCTCGTCACCGGCGGCCTCGGCATGATCGGGGCCCACACCGCGCACGCGTTGGTCGAGCTCGGCGAGGAGGTCGTCGCTACGACGTACCGCCAGACCGACGTGCCGTCCTTCCTGGACGGACGAGTCGCCGTCGAGGCCCTCGACGTCACCGACAGGGCCGCGTTTCTTGCCCTCGGCAACCGATATGACGTCGACGCGATCGTCCACCTGGCCGGCACCATTCCCGGCGAGAACCCGGTCGACTTCTACCGCGCCGACTTGACCGGTCTGCTGAACGCGCTCGACGCCGCGCGGACCTGGGGCGTCCGGCGGTTCGCCGTCGCCAGCAGCATCGGGGTGTACAGCGGCCGTCCCGAGATCCCGTGGCACGAGGAGCTCGACCTGCCGACCGTGGAGCTGCCGCACCACATCATCGCGTTCAAGAAGGCCGTCGAACCGGTCACGGTCCACGCGCTCCAGGGCAGCGGCGTCGAGCCGGTCCTGCTCCGGATCGGCAGCATCTGGGGTCCGCTGATGGATCCGGAGTCGCCGTTCAGCCCGATCCCGGCGTACGTCAGCGCGGTACTGCGCGGAGAGACGCCGCGGCCGTTCCCGGCCGGTGAGGGCGGCGACAACTGCTACGCCCCCGACGCCGGCCGCGCGATCGCGCTGCTGACAGTCGCGGACGCGCTGCACCACACGGCGTACAACGTCTCCGCCGGCCGGCCGTCGACCAACCGCGACCTCACTGCGGCCTTGGACGCGGTCACTCCCGTTGCCCTGCGCCCGGAGCGAACCGGCGGCGTGCCCGACCCCGGCGAGAAGCCGTACCTCGACATCACCCGCCTGACCGAGGAGACCGGCTTCGCCCCGCGCTTCGACCCCGCGTCCGCGGTCGCCGACTACTTCACCTGGCGCAGCAAGAACCCGCGCTGACGCTGTCGCCCGCTCGCCCGTTGGCTCGCCCGCTCACCCCCGCCCGGCCGCTCGCTCGTCCCCTCGCCCGTCCGATCCCCGCACCCGCGCTCTACCTGTCGAAGGAGCACCTCATGCTCGACCCCGCCGTACGCCGTGTGCTCGAAGGCACGTCGATCGCCCACCTGGCCACCGTCTCCGCCGACGGCTCACCGCACTCGGTCCCCGTGTACGTCGGCACCCGAGGCGAACACGTCGTCCTGTTCACCGGCCCCGGCAACCGCAAGGCCCGCAACCTCCGCCGCGACCCGCGGCTGGCGCTGTCGATCGCCCCCGCGGAGAACCCGTTCGAGCCGGTCGTCATCCGCGGCCACGTCGTCGAGTGGCTCGAAGGCGACGCGGCCTGGGAGATCGTCGACCAACTCGCCATCAAGTACGCCGGCCAGCCCTACCCCCGAGGCGACGAACGCGTCGTCGCCGTCATCAACCCGACCCACCAGTCCGTCGGCGTCGGCTGAATCGCGTCCACCCATCGCCGTCGCCACTCGGTCGGTGTCGGCTGAGCCGTGTCTATCCGTCGCCCCCACTCTCAGCCGGCGTCGGCTGGGCCGTGTCCGTGCGTCGCCGTCGCCAGTCGGTCGGTGTCGACTGAGCACGTGCGGTCGAACGCCGTCGTTGGTCGACCGCCTGTCGCTCTACGATCGGCAGATGCCGATCACCGTGCGGAACCTGGTACCGGACTTCCTGGAGTTCTGGGACCAGGCCCGCGCCGAGGACGAGCAGGGTCAGCTCACGCTCTGGGCCGAGTACGTCGAACGCCATCCGGAGGTGATCGACGATTTCCGCAGGAGTGGGCGCGAGCCCGATCCGCGGGCGGCGCTTGGCCTCTATCCGAAAGCGCTGGAGTTGATCCGGGCCAACGCCGAGGCGGCGGACGGCTGGGTGCACGAGGCGGCGGAGCTGGTCGCGCCGGTGCTGGACGCGCGTCATCTCGAGCTGCAGGCCGTGGTGATGGTGGGCCTGGGGACAGCGAACGGTTGGGTGAGCGACTTCGGCGGCCGGCCGACGCTGTTCCTGGCCGTCGAACGGATCCCGGATGCCACGGCGGCGCGGATCCTGGCGGCGCACGAGTTCGCGCACGCGGTGCAACTCCCGCTGCCGGAGGTTCCCTGGACCGATATCGGCCCGTTGGGCCAGTGGATCTACTCCGAGGGCTTTGCCACGGCACTCACCGCCGAGCTGCTGCCGGAGTACGGGCTGGCCGAACACCTGTGGTTCGGTGACGGGTACGACGACTGGCTCGTGGACTGCCTCCAGGTCCTCCCTGCAGCGGAGTCGGCGATCCTGTCCGACCTGGAGTCGGAGGACGACGAGGTCGTCGGTCGGTACCTGACCCGCAACCAGGGGTCGCCCTTCCCGGACCGCGTCGGGTACTTGGTCGGCACCCGCCTGGTCCAGGATCTTCGGCGTACCCACGACTGGCCCGAACTCGCCAGGTGGTCCACCGAGCAAGCCCAGCAAGAGGTCCGACGAGCTCTCAGCAGGCCTCGGTGTTGAGTGGGCTCGTGCCTGTCGACCGTCATCCTCGTGGCACCTGGCGGTGGGGTCCCGAAGTTCGGTTCGTCGCCGACTGAAACAGCCCAGCCGCTTCCTGGGAAACGGCTGGGCGTCGAGTCAGTCCGTGCCCGACTCCATCGCGGCTCGGTCCAGGAGGGCGGCTTCGTCGTCGACCTCGCCGCGGGAGGCGATCAGGTCGGCGCCGCCTTCGGGCATCTCGCCGATGAGCTGCGGGATGCCGGTGCCGATCAGTTCGGCGTGGGCGGTGCCGATCATGCCGAGGCCGGCGTACTGCTCGAGCTTGGCGCGGGAGTCGGCGATGTCGAGGTTGCGCATGGTGAGCTGGCCGATCCGGTCCAGCGGGCCG
This sequence comes from Kribbella lupini, assembly GCF_039529595.1. Classification (NCBI taxonomy): domain Bacteria; kingdom Bacillati; phylum Actinomycetota; class Actinomycetes; order Propionibacteriales; family Kribbellaceae; genus Kribbella; species Kribbella lupini. The sequence continues at coordinate 388,764 of NZ_BAAANC010000001.1, forward strand.
AACGCGGAGTCCTCGGTGCGCTCCATCGACAGCTTGTCGGGGTGGTAGCTGAACGCCGGGCCGGTGGTGTCGAGGATCGAGTAGTCCTCGCCGCGCCGCAGCCGCAGGGTGACCTCGCCGGTGATCGCGGCGCCGACCCAGCGCTGCAGGGACTCCCGCAGCATCAGCGACTGCGGGTCGAGCCAGCGGCCCTCGTACATCAACCGCCCGAGCCGACGGCCCTCGTTGTGGTACGACGCGACGGTGTCCTCGTTGTGGATCGCGTTCACCAGCCGCTCGTACGCCGCGTGCAGCAGCGCCATGCCCGGCGCCTCGTAGATGCCGCGGCTCTTCGCCTCGATGATCCGGTTCTCGATCTGGTCGGACATGCCCAGGCCGTGCCGGCCGCCGATCGCGTTGGCCTCCATCACCAGGTCGACCGCGGAGCCGAACTCCTTGCCGTTGATCGTCACCGGCCGGCCCTGCTCGAACCCGATCGTGACGTCCTCGGCCGGGATCTCGACGTCCGCGTCCCAGAACGCGACGCCCATGATCGGCTGCACGGTCTCGATCCCGGTGTCGAGGTGCTCCAGCGTCTTCGCCTCGTGGGTCGCGCCCCAGATGTTGGCGTCGGTGGAGTACGCCTTCTCGGTGCTGTCGCGGTACGGCAGCTCGTGGGCGAGCAGCCACTCGCTCATCTCCTTGCGGCCGCCGAGCTCGGTGACGAACGCCGGGTCGAGCCACGGCTTGTAGATCCGCAGGTTCGGGTTGGCGAGCAGGCCGTAGCGGTAGAACCGCTCGATGTCGTTGCCCTTGTACGTCGAGCCGTCGCCCCAGATCTGGACGTTGTCCTCGAGCATCGCCCGGACCAGCAGCGTGCCGGTGACCGCGCGGCCGAGCGGGGTGGTGTTGAAGTACGCGCGACCGCCGGAGCGGATGTGGAACGCGCCGCAGGTCAGCGCGGCCAGGCCCTCCTCGACCAGCGCCGCCCGGCAGTCCACCAGGCGGGCGATCTCGGCGCCGTACGCCTTCGCCCGGCCGGGGACCGAGCCGATGTCGGGCTCGTCGTACTGGCCGATGTCGGCGGTGTACGTGCAGGGGACGGCGCCCTTGTCGCGCATCCAGGCGACCGCGACCGACGTGTCGAGCCCTCCGGAGAAGGCGATGCCGACGCGTTCGCCGACGGGCAGAGAGGAGATCACCTTGGACATGAGAATAAGTATGCAGTCTCCTGCATGATCATGCAAGCCGACGGCTGTCGGAGTGTGACGGAAAATCGGCGGTCCGGCGGGTGGTGCCCGGTGGATGCTGAGGTATGGCGTTTCCTGGGGCTGAACTGCTGGAGGACGCGGACTTCTCGCCGGTGACCCGCGGGGAGATCGCCCGCGGGGTCGCGGCGCTGGGGGTGAGCGCGGGCGAGGTGCTGATGGTGCATGTGCGGTTGTCGGCACTCGGGTGGGTGGTCGGTGGAATCGACACGGTCGTGCGGGCGCTGCGGGACGTGGTCGGCGCGGACGGGACGTTGGTGGCGTTCTGCGGGTGGGACGACAGCCCGTACCACGTGGCGTTCTGGCCGCGGCGCTGGCAGACGGCGTACGGCGAACTGCCCGGGTTCGACCCGGCGGTGTCGTCGGCGCGGCGGGACTTCGGGCGGTTCCCGGAACGGCTCAGGACCTGGCCGGGCGCGGTCAGGAGCCCACATCCGGAGGTGGGCTTCGCGCGCTGGGTGCGCGAGCCGGCGAACCGGCTCACGGTCGCGGCGGTTCGGGGGTGGATCGAGGGGAGGTTCTCAGGCTGGGGGTAGGTCGTTCGCGAGTTGAATCAGGCGGTCGAGGACCGCGCCGCCGGAGGTTCGGGCGCCGTCGTGCTCGTACTCGTTGGTGATCCAGGTGGTCACGTTGCCGACGCGGGAGGCCGTTTCCAGGGAGAGGTTGGCGTCGACGTACATGTCGTCGTGGTAGATCGCGGCGGCGACCGGCACGCGGTTGGCGGCCAGGACGGTGGGGTCGTAGAGCGGGGTCCAGTCGGTGGCGGCGGCGAGGAGGTTCGCGGCTTCGGCGAAGGGGCGGAGGCCGCCCAGGTCCTCGACCATCCAGGGGTAGATCATCTCGCCGGTGAACAGGAACGGCTCGGCGGTCGGCGCGAACTCGGCGGGCTTCATGCGCGCCGCGGCCCAGTTCGTCGGGCGGTCGTCCTGGCCGTAGAGCGATTCGTGCAGTACGACGAACAGCGGGTTGAGGGTGTGGTCGGTGCGCGCCATCGCGCCGTACAGGAAGGCGTCGGAGAGTTCGTCGCCGTCCCAGGCCTCGTCGATCAGCCAGTGCAGGGACTCGGCGGACTCGCTCATGCCGAGGCCGAAGCCGAGGGTCTGGAAGCGGTCGACGGTCAGGCGGTCCCCGTTGGGTAGACGGACGTCCGAGGCCGTCACATGGTCGGCGATGCGGCGGACCTTCGCGACGTCCTCGGGGAAGAGGCGGTAGTAGCGCAGCGTCTTCGCCTTGGCGCGCGGATACGTGCGCGTGTAGATCTCGTCGGCCGTCGCGTCGAGTCCGGCCAGGCCGCCGGTCACGTAGCAGGCCTTCAATCCTTCGGGCGCCTTCGACAGATAGGTCAGCGTGATGAAGCCGCCGTACGACTGCCCCAGCGTCGACCACGGCTTGCCGGGGCTGAGCTGCCCGCGGATGAACTCCGCGTCGGCCACGATCGAGTCCGCGCGGAAATACTTCAAGTACGCCGCCAGCTCGGCGGGCTCCATCGACGAGGCCGTACGACGGGTGACCGGCGTGCTGCGACCGGTCCCGCGCTGGTCGAGCAGCAGCACCCGGAACTCACGCGTCGCGCGCTCGAGCCAGCCGCTGCCGCTGGTCGGTCGCGGGGACGCGCTGCCCGGCCCGCCCTGCAGGAACACCAGCCAGGGCAGATCCTCGTCCACCTTGGTCGGCGCGACGGCTTCGCGCGCGAACACCTCGATCGTCGGACCGTCCGGCCGCTCGTGGTCGAGCGGCACGGTGAAGGTGTGATCGGTCAGCGCAAGTCCCGGGATTCTGGCCACCCGGCCATTGTCCTGGATCAGCGCACGAAGACCGGATTGTTTTCCACAGCCTGATCGACGACGCCGAGCGCGGTCTGCACCCGGAACACGTGGTCGAGCGCGTCGCGGCCGGCGAGAACTCGCCGTACCGACTCCAGGTGAGCCGTCCGGTACGCCGCGGTCGTCAGCGCGGCGACCAGTCGCGGCTGCCGGACGCCGGTGGCCTCCATCGCCAGGGCGATCGCGTCCTCGAGCTGGTCGACCATCTCCCGAGCGCGGGCCTGTAGTGCCCTGGACTCCGCGACGATCCGGAAGAAGGGCTCCTGGTGCGGCCGGACCAGGAACGGCGGTGACTCCTGCGAGGCCAGGTAGAGCGCTCGGTCGGCGATCGCGCGCACTGCCGAGACGCCGGCGGGGCGGTCCAGTACGGCGCTCACCAGCTGGGCCTCGGTCTCCGGGTACTGGTCGAAGAACAGGTCCTCCTTGCGCGGGAAGTGCGCGAACACGGTCGGCCGCGCGACGTCGGCGGCCTCGGCAACCTCGGAGACCGACACCTTGTCGAAGCCGCGCTCGAGGAACAGCGCGGTCGCGACGTCGGAGATGTGCTGACGGAGCGCGGCCTTCTTCCGCTCCCGGCGACCTTCCATGCAGAAATCATACCCATCTCAAACTCATACCGAGTATGGTTATGTGATCGGCGCGGCGAGGAGGAGCAGGTGTACTACCTGGAGGAGTCGGTCGAGGTGTTCGAGCAGCTCGAGGCGGCAGCGGAGTTCTGGTGCGGCCCGGCCGAGGAAGAGTTTCCACAGGCGGGCGCAACGCCGCACCCGACGGAACTGAGCCGGGCTACGGTAGGCGGGTGCGCGTAGCTACCTGGAATGTGAACTCGGTCAAGCAGCGGATGCCGCGGTTGCTGGACTGGCTGGACGAGCGGGAGCCGGACGTCGTCTGCCTGCAGGAGACGAAGCTGGCCGACGACGCGTTCACCACCTTGCTGGGCAAGGAGCTGGCCGGGCGTGCGTACGAGACCGCCCTGTACGGCGAGGTGCAGTGGAACGGCGTCGCCCTGTTGTCGAAGGTCGGGATCGAGGACGTGGTGACCGGCGTCGCCGGTGCGCCGGGGTTCCCGAACCCGGAGGCGCGGGCGGTCGCGGCGACGTGTGGCGGGATCCGGATCCACTCGCTGTACGTGCCGAACGGGCGGGCGCCCGACTCGGACCACTACGTCTACAAGCTGGCGTGGCTGAAGGCGCTGCGGGACGTGGTCGCGGCCGGGCCGGCCGAGCAGATCGTCTGTGGTGACATGAACATCGCGCCGGCCGACGCCGACGTGTTCGACCCGGCGGCGTTCGTCGGCTCGACGCACGTCACCGCGCCGGAGCGGGAGGCGCTGGCCGCGCTGCTGGCGACCGGCCTGCACGACGTCGTACGGGATCGCTGGCCGACCGAGCGGGTCTTCAGCTACTGGGACTACCGGGCCGGCATGTTCCACCAGGACCTCGGGATGCGGATCGACCTGGTCCTCGCGTCTGATCCGGTGGCCGAGCGGGTGAAGGCGGCCTGGATCGACCGCAAGGCGCGCAAGGGGACCGGTCCGAGCGACCACGCGCCGGTGATCATCGACCTGGACGTCGCGCCGGACGGCGACATCGGTCCCGTCGTACCGCCGCCGTCGAACCCGCGCGGCGCTCGCAAGCGAACCACCAAGCTGCCGCAGAACCGCTGATGCGCAGAGCGCTGCTGCTGGTCGTTGTGCTGCTCTTGGCGACCGCCTGCAGTGAGGACAAGCCGCAGCAAGCCCAAGCTGTGATCTGGTCGCAGGTGCAGCTCCCGGCCGAACCTGTGGTGCTCGCCGGCCACGGCGAGCAGTTGCTGGTCGGACTGCGCGACCGCAAAGCCAAGGTGGTCCCGCGGCTGCTGGTGATCGAAGGTGACCGGCAGAGCGAGATCAAGCTGTCGCCCAACGCGAGCAGCCCGTACGCCGCCCTCGCCGTCTGGAAGTCCATCGCGTACGACGGCCGCCGGGTGCTCGCGCTCGGCGGAGCGGCGGGCGGCGCGCACTCCAACGTGCGCTGGACCGTGTGGACCGGGACCACCAGCGCGGTGCAGGAACTGCCGCAGGAGTTCAACACGTTCGGTGGGCCCGACGCGGGCACGCTGTACTCGGCCGTGATCGCCCCGGCCGGGCAGGCGTTGCTCGGCGCGTGGGCCTCGCGCACGTCGGGTCTGGACGCGGCGGTCTGGTTGCCGGACGGCACCAAGTGGATCCGGCAGGACTCCGCCGGCACCGTCCTGCGCAGTACGCCGGGCCTCCTGCCCGGGCCGGGGGACGCGACCGTCTTCGGCGACGCGATCGTGCAGACCGGGTCGCAGGTGCGCCTCGCGCCGAACGTCGTACGGCAGGAGGCGGCAGTGTGGACGTCGCGGCGGCTGAACGACGGGTGGTCGGGCTTCGCATTGCCCGAGGCCGGCGAGCGGAGTCACGGTCAGCGGGTGACCTGCGGAGACAAGCTCTGCACGGTGGCCGGCTGGGTCGAGGGCAAGCTGGCGCTGTGGCAGTTCGACCCGGCGCGGCCGGACAGCGCGCGGCGGCTGAAGGGTGTGCCGGACATCGCGGTCGGCGACAAGACGCCGCTGCCGCCGCCCATCCTGGAGGACGACCAGATCGTCCAGGTAGTTGCTGAGGGCAATCAGGTGAAGGTGCTGCGCGGCACGGACGGCGCGTGGACAGTCAGGACCTCCGACGGTCCGACCGGTGACGTGACCGATGCGCGCCTGGTGGGCAGCACCCTCTACCTGATCGCCGGCAACACGCTCTGGAAGTCAGCTGCCGAGTAGACCACGCACGTACGCCGCTTGGCCGGCGTGCTGGAGGTCGTCGGACAGGACGCTGTTCAGCCGGACGCCCAGCGTGACCGGCGGGTTCCAGCGCTTGTCGACGACGCGCTCGAGGTCGTCGTCGGTCAGGGTCTCCAGGTACTGGACCGAGCGAGCGTGCACGGCGTCGTAGTACCCGGTCAGCTGGGACGCCGAGAGCTTGACCGCGGCAACGTCCTCGGCGGAGTGGCCGTAGCCGGTGTCGGCCGGGTCGAACGGGAGGCCGAGGCGTGCGTGCCAGCCGTCGGCGGTGCTGACCTGCTCGTAGCCGCCGGCGTCGGCGAGGTGATCGTCCTGGATCCGGGTCAGGTGCCAGACCAGCCAGGCGATCGAGTTGCCCGAGTCGTCCGGGCGGGTGCTCAGGACGTCGTCCGGCAGGCCTTTGACGGTGGCGTGCACGACCTCCTGGATGCGGCCGAACGCGTCGATCAGAAGTGTGCTGGTGTTCATCTTCTTCCCTTCGTCACGCGGACTTCTGACACCGTACTCCGGCCTGTGGACAGCCTCACGCACCGCCGGCTGAAACGTTCTACTGTGAGCGAACCAGACCTGTGAAGGAGCAGCTGTGGAATACCGCACCCTGGGTGCGAGCGGCACCGTCGTCTCGACGTACGCGCTCGGCACCATGACGTTCGGGAACGAGACCGACGAGGCCGGCGCGCACCAGCAGCTCGACGCCTACGTCGAGGCCGGCGGCACGCTGATCGACACCGCCGACGTGTACTCCGCGGGCGTGTCGGAGCAGATCGTCGGCAGCTGGCTGGCCAAGAGCTCCGCGCGCGACAACGTCGTGCTCGCCACCAAGGGCCGGTTCCCGACCGGCGACGGGCAGAACGACGTCGGCACCTCCCGCAGGCACCTGCGGCGTGCGCTCGACGCGTCGCTGCAGCGGCTCGGTGTCGACCACGTCGACCTGTACCAGTTGCACGCGTGGGACCCGATCACCCCGCTGCAGGAGACGCTGAGCTTCCTGGAGGACGCCGTCCGGGCCGGCAAGATCGCGTACGGCGGCCTGTCGAACTTCACCGGCTGGCAACTGCAGAAGGCGTGCGACCTGATCGACCGGCAGGGCTGGTCGCCGCTGGTCACGCTGCAGCCGCAGTACAACCTGCTGGTCCGCGAGATCGAGTGGGAGATCGTGCCGGCCGCGCAGGAGAACGGGCTCGGCCTGCTGCCGTGGTCGCCGCTCGGCGGCGGCTGGTTGACCGGGAAGTACTCGTTCGACGAGGCGCCGACGGGCGCGACGCGCCTGGGGGAGAACCCGGAGCGTGGCGTCGAGGCGTGGGCCCGCCGGAGCAAGAACGAGCGGGTCCGCGCGGTGGTCGACGCCGTCCGGGCGATCGCCGAGGCGCGCGGGATCTCGATGGCGCAGATCGCGCTGGCCTGGCTGGTGGACCGGCCGGCGGTCACGTCGGTGATCCTCGGGGCGCGCACGCTGGAGCAGCTGGGCGACAACCTGGCGGCCGCGGACCTGCACCTCACGGACGAGGAGCGCAAGCAGCTGGACGAGGCGAGCGACCCGGGCGCGGCGGACTACCCGTACGGCGTACCGGGGGTGAACCAGCGGGACCGTCCGATCACCGGGGGCCGCAGCTAGGGCCTGGGGTCGGCGCTGGGTGTGCTCAGGTCGGCAAAACGTCCGACCAGAGCACGCCCAGCGCCAGGCAGGCGAGCGTGATCAGCCCGAAGACGCCGACCCAGAGGATCGCCGGTACGCCGGTGATGCGGCGCAGCTGGTCGGCGTCGGAGTTGCGGCCGGCGCCGTGCCTGCGGGAGCGCTGCAGCTCGAGCACGGCGCGCGGCGCGGCGAGCAGCAGGAACCAGGTGAGCAGGTACGCGAACGCCGACTGCACCTGCTCGGAGCCCCACCACGAGACGCCGAACACGACAGCGCCGAAGACGAGCACCGACCAGAGCCCGAAGAGGTTGCGGATCTGGAGCAGCAGGATCACCAGCGCGAGCAGGAGTCCCCAGAGCAGGCCCACGGCGTACCCGCGACTGAGGGCGAACGCGGCGGCCAGGCCGAACAGCGCGGGACCCGGGTAGCCGACCAGCAGGACCGCGACCATGCCCAGGCCGTCGGGCTTGCCACGCGAGACGGTGACACCGGACGTGTCCGAGTGCAGCCGGATCCCGGCGAGCTGGCGGCCGGCCAGCAGCGCGATCAGCCCGTGCGCGCCCTCGTGCGCGATCGTCACGACCTGGCGCGTGTGCCGCCAGACCGGTCGCCACGCGATCAGCAGCAGCGCCGCGACGCCGGTACCGATCACGACCTGGATCGACGGATCGGCCTGCACGGACGTGATGTTGTCCCATACCTCAATCACCGGGACATCCTGACAGGTGATGCGGTGACGGGAGCGGATGGGGGAAGGTCTGTGCGGGCGCCGCCGCGGGGGTTGGGACGCGCTGCTAGGTGCGGTGGGTTTGGGTTTCAGGCTCGGCGCGCGCGAGTGCTCGTGGGCAGCTGGGTGGGGATTCGGCGACTATTTGATGCCTTGGTGGTGGGACTGCATTGTTCAGCCTCTCCGTGCGGCGAGCTGCGCGACCGACCGCAGGATCCCGCGCGTCGCGATCGCGTGCGCGCCGGACCTGATCACCAGCAGCCGGTAGACCCGCCCGTGGGGCCCGGGGAAGGCGGCGAACGTGAGGGCGCTCAGCCGGGTCGCGCCGGGCGCGGCCTCGGCGGTGCTCCCGGGTGCTCCGTTGGCGAGCTCGAAGCGCAGCAAGTAGTTGGAGAAGTGGTGGCGTCCGACCAGATCAAGTCGTTCGCCCTCGACACTCGTGGTGATCTCGAAGCCGCCGCGGGGCTTGGTGCCGAGGATCAAGGCCAGCGGGTTGTGCGGACCGATCAGCAGATCGCCGGTCGCGTGCTCGTTGAGCGCCCGCCAGACCACCTCCCGCCGGTACGGGATCAGCCGCGAGTGCTCGTCGACGAAGGGAGGCTCCACACCCGGCACGCTACTGCCACAGGATGTGCGCGGTCACGCGTTCGCGAAGTTGCTCACTGATCAGCCAGAGCTCACGGGCGGCCGGCCAGTGGGAGAGGTTCTCGGTGTTCTTCGGCGCCTTGATCCAGACCGAGGTGGACCGCCGGCCGCGCCGCGGTGCAGGCAACTCGGGTAGTCGACGCCGTCGCCGATGTTGTCGGCGTACTCGGGACAGTAGGCGCCGACCTGCGGCAGCGCGAAGGCGTGCCAGCGCGTGATACTTGCCGTCGGCACCTAATCCGACGACTTCGCTGCTGGTGTCGGTGCGCCACACGTGCCGTACGTCGAAGACGCGCAGCACGGATCCGCTGGTCGCGACGACGAGGTAGTTGCCCGACCAGAACAGCCCGTGGCCGTGTCCGGTGATCGCGGCGAAGTCGGTGTCGGACGTCGGCTCGACCAGCAGGACGTGCCGGTACTTGTTGGTGGCGAAGTCCAGGAACGACACCCGGATCGCGGTGTCGTCGGCGTTGTGCCGCGCGCCGCCGCTCGGCTGCGCGTCGCCGGAGCAGGCCGCAGAGGAGGGCGATCGTGACCAACAAACGACTGATCCGCATGGTCTTGATGCTGACCGTCGGCGCGAGGGGTGGCCACCAGGACAACGGGGCGAGAGTCGAGGCGTTGACACGGAAGTGGGGGCGGCGGACGGTGGAGGGATCGCGACGCCCAGGGGAGGGGCGCGCCTGTTGGGGGATGTCATGACCGAACCACGCAAGACCGTCACGAAGAAGCCGGCGACCCGGAGGGCCGTGACGCGGAAGGCGGCGCGAGCCAAGGAGAGCGCGCAGGCGGCCGCCGTACCGTTGCCGCAGTTCCTGGCCGGCGCCGGCAACCTGACGCTCGCCCAGCGCAAGTTGCTGGTCGACCAGTCGCTGCTGTTGCTCGGCGAGAACTACGTGCACCTGCCGCTGAAGGCCGCGATGCACGCGGTCAACCCGCTGCAGCGGCTGCGGGTGCTGCGGGCCCGGATGGAACGCCAGACCGATGCCACGATGGAGCCCGAGTGGATCTTCCACCGGCAGATGTCGAGCATCTTCCACTCGGTCCGCGACCTGCACACCAACTACCTGTTGCCCGCGCCGTTCGCCGGCAAGGTCGCGTACCTGCCGTTCATGATCGAGAAGTGCTTCGACACCGTCGGCGAGCACTACCTGATCACCCGGATGGTGACCGGGTACAGCGCGCCGCAGTTCGGGCCCGGTGCGGAGGTGACGCACTGGAACGGTACGCCGATCGCGCGGGCCGTCGCGCTGAACGGCGCTGTGTTCGCGGGGAGCAACGACGCGGCCAATCTCGCGCGCGGGCTGGAGTCGTTGACGTTGCGGCCGCTGGTGATCCAGGCGCCGCCCGACGAGGACTGGGTCACGCTGACCTACACCGGTCTGGATGGATCGGCGCAGGAGTTGCGCGAGCAGTGGAAGGTGACGACGAACCTGCCGCCGATGACGGACCTGGACGCGATCACCGAGGCGTCGGCCGCGATGGGACTCGACCTGGACTCCGACGAGAAGTCGCGGGCGAAGAAGGTGCTGTACGTCCGGGACGTGGTCGATCTCGAACGCGGCGAGAGCTCGGCCGCGTTGACCGCGCCGGTCGCGGTCGGTGCGGCGGACCTGCCGACGACGATGCCGGGGGTGTTCCGCGCTCGGGCGGTGACGACGTCGCACGGGACGTTCGGGCATCTGCGGATCTTCACGTTCAGCGTGACGGATCCGGTGGCGTTCCGGGACGAGTTCGTCCGGTTGGCGGCCGCGCTGCCGCAGGACGGGCTGATCGTCGACGTCCGGGACAACGGCGGTGGGCACATCTACGCGAGCGAGTTCACGTTGCAGACGATGACGCCGCGGCGGATCGCGCCGGAGCCGGTGCAGTTCATCAGTACGGCGCTCAACCTGCGGATCTGCCGGCGGCACAAGGACAACCCGTCGGGGATCGACCTCGGTCCGTGGTTCGACTCGCTGGACCTGGCGACCGAGACCGGGGCGACGTACTCGGCGGCCAAGCCGATCACGCCCGAAGACGGGGCGAACGAGCTCGGGCAGACGTACTACGGGCCGGTCGTGCTCGTCACCGATGCGCGGTGCTACTCGGCGACGGACATCTTCGCGGCGGGGTTCGCCGATCACGAGATCGGGATGATTCTCGGGGTCGACGACAACACCGGTGCCGGTGGGGCGAACGTGTGGACGCACGGGTTGCTGGCGACGCTGCTGAACGAGCCGCCGCCGGCCGATCCGACGTCGCCGTACGTCGCGCTGCCGAACGGCGCGAACCTGCGGGTGGCAATCCGGCGGACGTTGCGGGTGGGTGAGCTGTCCGGTACGCCGGTCGAGGATGTCGGGGTGCGGCCGCATGCCATCCATCGGATGACGCGGGCTGATCTGTTGTCGGGGAACGCGGATCTGCTGGAGGCGGCCGGGCAGATGCTGGCGGGGATGCCTCGGCGGCGGCTCGAGGTCAGTACGTCGATGGCTGGTACGACGTTGACGGTGGGGCTGGAGGTGGAGGGGATTGATCGGGTCGATCTGTACCTTGATGGGCGGCCGATCAGTTCGGAGGATCTGGTGGGTGTTCCCCTCGGCATCGAGATCCTGGATGTGTCGCCGGGGCAGTTGCTGCGGGCTGATGCGTTCTCAGGTGGTCAGCTGATTGCTTCTCGGCGGGTGCTTGTCTGACTTGCTGTCGGCGGTGATGCGGCCGGGGAGGTTGCCGGTGGCTAGGCGCCGCTGCGGCCGGAGAAGAGGTAGGGAGCGAGGCCTGGCTGGTAGGGCTGGGGTGGGCGCGGCGCCGGACCGGGTGCTGGTGGGGTTGGGGTGGGTGCGTGGCGCCGGACCGGGTGCTGGTGGGGTTGGGGTGGGCGTGGCGCCGGACCGGGTGCTGGTGGGGTTGGGGTGGGTGCGTGGCGCCGGACCGGGTGCTGGTGGGGCTGGAGGCTCGTGCGGGTGCGGCAGGCGGCAGGTGTCGGTGTGCGGGTGCGGCAGCCGGTGGGTGGGCGGGACAGCGCACCCACCGGTGCCGGACCGGTTGTTGTCAGAGGTCGGCGTCCGCCGGGGTGGTGGCGGTGGCCAGTTGTTCGTCGGCTCGGACCAGGTAGGGGTCGTGTTCGAGGACCAGGCGGGCGGCGGTGGCGCCGATGTCGAACCAGAGGCCGATCAGTTCGAGGCGGCCGGCTTCTTCGGCCTTGCGGACGCAGGCGAAGCTGCGGAGGTTCTCCAGCTGGACGGCGACGTTGGCTACCGACAGCTTGTCGGCGGGGCCGAGTTTGACGCCGGTGGCGGGATCGACGATGTCCGGTAGGGCGACGGCCCGGCGTACTGACGGTTCGAGGTGACGCAGCCACGTGCGCAGGCCCGAGCCGTCGTCGTCGGTGCTGTCCAGCGCGGCGTTCGCGGCGCCGCAGTGGGAGTGGCCGCAGACGACGATCGAGCTGACGCCGAGGACGTCGACGGCGTACTCGACCGCGGCGTCGACGGAGTTGCTGTTCGACCCGTACGGCGGGACCAGGTTGCCCACGTTGCGGACGCAGAACTGCTCACCGGGACCCGACGTGGTGATCAGGTTCGGCACGATCCGGGAGTCCGCGCAGGTGATGAACAGCTGCGTCGGCTTCTGCCCGTCGGCGGCCAGCTTCGCCATCATCGGCCGGATCAGGTCGGCCGACTCCTCGAACTCGCGGATCCCGTCCAGCATCGAGACGCGCTGGTCCGGCGCGGGCACGACCTGCTCGTGATGCCAGGGCAGCCTGCGCTTGGCGTCGCCCTGCAACGCGGCCCGGAACGCCGAACGGTTGAGCTCGACCGTCCCGCCGCGCGCGATATGTCCGCGACGCCAGTCCTCGATCGCCTCGTACGCCGCGTGGTCCAGGTGATCGACCTGGAGCTTCACGCGGACGTCGGCGCCGACCGGGATGGTCCGCAACGTCCGGACCAGTGACGCGACACCGAGAAACACCAACGTGCCTTGGATCCTGACGGTCCAGACGCCGTTCTCCTCGACCGCCGTGACCGTTGCCCTCGCCAACCGATAGAGGACGCGGCCGAGCGCGAGCACCAGCCCGGCCAGGACCCCCTCGGCCAGGCCGAGCGCCGCTACGCCGGCCGCGGTCACGACGTACACGAGCAGTTCGTCGTGCCGCCGCAAGGTGCGGATGTGCGCGAGCTGGACCAGCCGGAGCCCGGTGACGAGCAGCACGCCCGCGAGAGCGGCCATCGGGATGAGCTCCAGCATGGCGCCGGCCGCGAGCACGAAGACCGCGATCCACAAGCCGTGCATGATCGCCGAGGCACGCGACTTGGCGCCGGCGGCGACGTTGGTCGAGCTACGGACGATGACGCCGGTGACCGGCATCCCCCCGAGGGCGCCGGAGACCGCGTTCGCGGCGCCCTGGCCGATCAGCTCGCGATCCAGGTTGCTGCGTTTGCCGCGGTGAAGCTTGTCCACGGCAACGGCCGAGAGCAACGACTCGACACTGGCGACCAGGGCGACGGTCAGCACCGCGGTCCCGATCTCGAGCGCACTGCCGGACGGCATCACCGGGAGGATCAGCTCCTGCAGCGGATTGTCCGGCAGGTCGACGCGGGTGACGTCGACCATGAACAGGGCGGCCAGTGCCGTGACCGCGACGACCGCGACCAGTGGGGCCGGAACGACCTTCACCTTCGGGATCCGCGGCCAGACCAGCAGGATCACGACGGTCAGCACACCGACGAGGACCGACCCGGCGTGGTGTGCGAGCAGCTGGTCGGGAAGCGCGGCCAGGTTGGCGATCAGCGAGCTCTGCGCCCGTCCACCGAGAACGACGTGGAGCTGCTGGACGGCGATGGTGACGCCGATACCCGCGAGCATGCCGTGCACGACCGCGGGAGACAAGGAGAGTGCGAGCCGGCCGATGCGGGTGACACCGAGCAGAATCTGCACGAGGCCGGCGGCGCAGGTGATGGCTGCGGTCGCGGCCCAGCCGAACTGGCTGACCAGCCCGGCGACGACAACGGTGAGGCCGGCGGCCGGGCCGCTGACCTGGAGCGGTGAGCCGCCGAGCGCGCCGGCGACCACGCCACCGACGACGGCGGCGACGAGGCCCGCGATCAGCGGCGCCCCGGATGCTGCGGCGATCCCCAAGGACAAGGGGATCGCGATCAGGAAGACCACCAGCGAGGCCGGTAGGTCATGACGGACGATGGACCTCCACGAGGCCTGTTCGACAGCAGGCTCGCGCGAAGGCGGTGAATGGGAAGTAGACATGGTCGGCACGGGTCCCTCCGGCGTCGGTGCAAGAGCATCAGGCGTCGAAACAAAGAGTGTCGATCTCGTCACTCATAGTACTCAGCTGTTCAAGGGCCGACGACCCCCAACTGGTTGCCCTGGGCTCAGATCGTCCGGAGTAGTGGTGAAATCGTTGCCTAAGGCAGCTTCGAGACCCGGCGTTCGGCGTTGACGTCCGGCTTGAGCCGGACGCCGTGCCCGGGTACTTCGGTCGCGGCGATCCGGCCGTCGACGATCGGTGGCAGACCGTCGACCAGTTCGGCGTACCAGGTCCGGAGGAAGGCCCGGACGGTCTCTTGGATCAGGCCGTTCGGCGCGGACTGGATCAGATGGACGCAGGCGGCCAGCGTCGCCGGGCCGGTGCAGTCGTGCGGAGCAACCGGTACGCCGTACGTGTCGGCGAGTGCTGCGACCTTGCGAGCTTCGGTGAGTCCGCCGGTCCACTGGACGTCGACGGTGACGACGTCGACTGCCCCTCGTTCCAGGAGCGGCAGGAAGCCGCGCCGGCCGACGAGTGTTTCGCCGGTCGCGATCGGTACGTCGACATCGCGCTTCAGCGCGGCCAGGGCATCGACGGCGTCCGGACGCATCGGGTCCTCGACCCAGTACGGCTGGTACTCGGTCAAAGCCTGCAGGATCGCGGTCGCACCGCGCCGGTTCCACAGACCGTGCAGCTCCACCATCAGCTTCATGTCGAAGCCGACCTCTTCGCGGATGGCCTCCAGGACCGCCAGCCCGCGGCTCAGCTCGGCCGGCGAGATGTCCGTCCCGCCGATCGCCTCGGCCGCGTGGTCGAACGGCCAGACCTTCATCCCGGTGATGCCCTCGTCCCACAGGTCGCGGGCGAGGGCGGCCGGACGGTTGAGGAAGGCGTCGAGGTCGTCCCAGCGGGCCGGAGTCGTTGCCGGGACGCCCCAGTTGTCCGATCGTTGCCTCGTACTCGTACTGATGTAGCCCGGTCCCGCGCAGGTGTTGTACGTCGGCAACGACTCCTGCACCGGTCCGCCGAAGAGCCGGACCAGCGGCAGGCCGGCCTCCTGGCCGACCAGGTCCCACAGTGCCAGGTCGATCGCGCCGTTCCCGCGGGTCTCGACACCGGCGCCGGCGAAGCCCGTGTACGACGCGAGCGCGCGGGCCATCGACTCCGGCGTCGGGTCCAAGGCCCCGAGCAGGACCTCGGCGGCCGACTCGTGCAGGTACGACTCGACCGTCCGGCCGCCGAAGAAGGCCTCGCCCAGGCCGGTCCGGCCGTCGTCGGTGTGCAGCAGCACGAACACCAGGTTCGGCTGGATGCTCGGCCTGACCGTCTCGACCGCCGTGATCCTCATCGCAGCTCCCGTTCTCGTCATCTGGTCCTTACCTGTTCCCGGGTCGGCGGAAACTACGATCGAGGTAGCCGAGTCAGGAGAGAGTCGATGGATCTTCAGTTGTCGGGCAGGACCGCGGTCGTCACCGGGGCGAGCAAGGGGATCGGGCTGGCCTGCGCCGAGGCGCTGGCCTGGGAGGGTGTCCAGGTCACCGGCATCTCCCGGGATCCCGGGAACCTCGCGAAGGCGCAGGCCGAGCTGAAGGCGAAGGGGCTCGAGTACGCCGTCGAGGCCGTCGACCTGACCGACGCCGAGGCGACCGCCGCGGTGTTCGCGCGGATCGGCGTACCGGACATCCTGATCAACTGCGCGGGGGCGGCCCGGCGTACGCCGTTGGACGAGCTGGACAGCACCACGCTGCACGCGGCGATGGAGGCGAAGTACTTCACGTACATGCACGCCACCGAGGCGGTGATCCGCGGGATGGCGGAGCGCGGCAGCGGGGCGGTCGTCAACGTCGTCGGCCAGGGTGGCCGGCAGGCGAATCCGCTGCACATCGGAGGCGGCGCGGCCAACGCGGCGCTGATGCTCGCGTCGGTCGGCTACGCGAAGGCGTACGCCGGGCGCGGGGTTCGCGTGAACGTGATCAACCCGGGCCTGACCCGCACCGGCCGCGTCGACGAAGGCCTCGAGGCCGCCGTTCGCGCGACCGGCCGGCCGAAGGGTGAGCTGCTCGACGAGATGGTGTCCGAGATCCCGCTCGGCCGCGCCGCCGAACCGTCCGAGGTCGCCAACCTGGCCGTCTTCCTCGCCTCGCCCCGGGCCAGCTACGTCACCGGCGCGATCGTCCCGATGGACGGCGGCGTGACCTCGGCGATCTGAGCGGACGTCCCGTTCCACCGAGTTGATGGAGGAGTCGCGGTGAAGCTGCTCGACATCGCCGGTGGGCGGGTGCGGTTGACCGATCGGCGGACCGAGCGCACGTGGTCCGTCGAGGTGGCCGACTTCCGGCTGGCGGCGGTCCCGGTGACGCAGGCGGAGTACGCCGAAGTGACCGGGGACCGCCCGAGCACCTCCACCGGGGACGACCTACCGGTGGAGAACGTGTCGTGGTGGGACGCGGTGCGCTTCTGCAACGTGCTGTCGGAGCGGGAGGGGCTGGCACCGGCGTACGAGCTGCTGGCGGAGGAGGCTGCCCGATGGGACCCGGCGGCCGACGGGTATCGGCTGCCGAGCGAGGCGGAGTGGGAGTACGCGTGCCGCGCGGGCAGCACCGGTCCGCAGTACGGGCATCTGGACGAGATCGCCTGGTACCGCGGGACGTCGGACGGGCGGGTGCACGAGGTCGGCGAGAAGGCGCCGAATGCCTGGGGGCTGTACGACCTGCTCGGCAACGTCTGGGAGTGGTGCTGGGACTACTACGACCCCGAGGTGTACGGCGAGTACCGCGTACTCCGGGGTGGTGGATGGTTCGATCAGGCGTGGAGCTGCCGGGCGTCGGTGCGGCGGCGGAGTCATCCGACGTTCCGGATCGACGACGTCGGGTTCCGGGTGGCTAGGAGAACGGCGTGACCGGGCGGTCCACCGCGACGCCGTCGACGGTGAGGTCGACCTTCTCGTTGAAGAAGGCGATGTGGTTGGCGACGGGGAGCAGCGGCGCGGTGGGGAAGTCGTAGGACCAGGCCAGGTCGTCGTACAGGGCCTTGTCGGTGCGGATGGACCAGTACTGGCTGGTGTTGCCCTTGTACGGGCAGGAAGTCGCGGTGTCGGTGGGCTCGAGGTGCGCGAACGTCACCGCGGTGCGGGGGAAGTAGTAGCGCGGCGGGAGACCGGTCTCGAAGACGATGACGGTCGACGTGGAGTCGGCGACCACGACGCCGTCCAGCGAGACCTGGACCTGGCGGCCGGACTTGACGGCGTCGACCCGGGCGTACGGGTTGCGCGGGTGGACGAAGACCTCCTCGTCCTCCTCGAACCAGGCGTCGACGGCGTCCCACTCGAAGCGGACCAGGCCGGCGAGCTCGCCCTGGTCGTACTGCCAGGCGGTGCCCGAACCGGCTTGCATCACCCGTGCCTCGCCGTGGTGGAACGTGCGGGTCTCGCCGGTGTCGGTCAGCACGCCGTCGGCGATGTCGGCGACCGGAAGGTAGTACTGCGGGTACGGCGGGAACTCCCAGACGTAAACCGCGTTCTGGGTGTCGAGCACGAACTTGCCGTCGTGCAGCGCGCGGATCCGGCGGGGGACCGGCACGGGCCCGGCCGGGACGATCGGTTCGGGGTAGCTCATGCAGCCAGTAAAGACGCGGGACCGGCCCGGGGAAAGGCCGGCCCCGCGGCGACTAGACGGTGATCCAGTCGATGTCGGCGATGTAGCCGTTCGGATTGCTGATCTTCAGCGAGTTGGTCCCGGCGCTGAGCTTGACCGGCAGGTAGGTCACCTGCGGCGTCCCCCAGTCGTTGTCGCCGAGGCCGTGGTAGTTCACCCAGTACGAGTCGGCGCCGTTCACCGTCAGCATGCTCTGGCGGCTGGTGTCACCGTCGGTGTAGGCGATCTTCACCAGGTATGTCCCGGTGGTCGGCACGGTGATGCCGTTCAGCGTCACCGACGCGTCGTACCCGATGTTGCCGACCTTCTGCCCACCCGAGCACAGCGTGCAGCCGCCGACCCCGGCGTTCCCGGTAAAGGTGCTGGTCGGGGCCTCCGCCTCGTACCGGACCGGCCCCCCATCCGACTTCGCCGTCAGGACGGTGACCCCAGCGCTTGCCTCCGACGACTTGTTGCCCTGCACACCCTTCACCGTGAAGGTGTAGGAGGTCTGCGGCAACAACCCGGCGACGACAGCGGAGGTCGACGAGCTGGTCGCCACCTGCTTGCCGTTGGCAAACACCTTGTACGCCGTGGCGCCGGTGCTCGGCTGCCAGGTCAGCGCGGCCGTCGTACGGCTCGTGTCGGTGACGGTCAGATCGGCCGGACGGCTCGGCACCGCGAGCTGGTTCGGCGTGATCTTGTAGAGCTTCGAACCGTGCGCGGGCAGTACGGCGCTGACCTTGCCGGAGACGTTGCGCGCGGTCTGGCCGGCCCACACGTCGCGGACCGAGGCCTTGCCGGACAACCCGAGCTGGGCGAAGTCGCCGGTCACGGTCGCGGCGGTGTCGGCCAGGTTGAACAGGCCGACCGTGACGCTGCCGTCCGGGTTCTTCGCGTACCAGGTCTGCTGCAGCTGGTCCTGGTCGAGCGGGCGGGCCGGGACGCCGGCCTGGTTGATCGCGATCACCTCGCGGTTGGTCAACAGCTTCACCCCGTACGGGTCCAGCTTGGTGAGGTCGTCACCGATGAACAGCGGCGCGGCGTTCATCGCCCAGAACGTCATGGCGCTCTGCCGCTCGACCTCGGTGATGCCGTCCATCGCGCCGTTGCCGACGTTGATCGCGTCCAGGTTGTTCCAGTGCCCCGGCCCGGCGTCGTCGACCCACTGCGGCAGGTCCCACCAGCGGCCGACCAGCGAGCCGTTCCAGCGCACGATCGTGTCGCAGTAGCACTCGACGTCGGTGTCGATCCGCCAGCCGTTCGAGTTCGCCTTCCAGGTCTCGGCGTACCGGTGGCTGAGCGACCACGACAGCGTGTACAGCATCGGGCGGCCGGCGTTCTGGACCGCGCGCCACCAGGCCTCGACGTCCTCGGTGTTGTTGTGGTTCGGGTCGTCCGGCGCGCCCTTCCAGGAGCCGGGACCGACGCCGTCCATCTTGATGAAGTCGACGCCCCAGGAGGCGAACAGGTTCACGATCGAGTCGGCGTACTTCTGCGCGCACGGGCTCGCGTAGTTGATCTTGTACGCCTGGTCCCAGCCGTTCGTCGTGCGCAGGTCGGGGTAGACGATGTCGCGGGTGAAGCAGCCCGGGGCGTTGTAGATCGGCGTGTTGCCCTCGCGGTAGACGTCGAAGCCGAGGCCGACCACGGTGTAGATGCCGAACTTCAGCCCGAGCTTGTGGATGTCGTCGCCGACGGCCTTCATGCCGCGCGGGAAACGGGCGGTGTTCGCGGCCGGGCGGCCGTACTCGTCGCCGCCGAGCTGCCAGCCGGCGTCGATGTTGACGTACTCGTAGCCGTACGGCTTGAGCTTGGTCGCCATCGCGTTGGCCTGGGCGAGGATGTTCTTCTCACTGATGAAGCTGCCCGGGCCGTCGGGGTTCACGCCCGGGTAGTTGGTGGACTGCAGGCTCCAGCTGCTCCAGCCCAGGTACGGCTTGGCCGCGACCTGCGGGTACTTGGCCGGTACGGCGGCCTCGGGCTTCGGCGCCTCGATCGGCGCGGTGCCCTGGAAGGTGGAGTGCGGCTCGACCAGGGCCGGCTTCGGGCCGGGCTGGGAGACCGGGGGAGCGCTCGCGTCGGCGGGAGCGATCGTTACGGCTGCCGACACCAGGGCGGCAGTCGCGGTGACCACGATCGCGGCGCGGCGTTGTCGGCCGGTGGGAAGTGGCATGGGTGTTCCTCCGTCTCGGGGCGGGAGCGGGGCGAGTGAGGCCGAGCCTAGGGCGGATAAATTTACGTGGTCAAGTAACAGGCGCCGATAACTCTGCGTAGGGTTGCCCGCATGCACCTGTACGCCGAACGCCGGGGCTCCGGCGAGCCCCTGCTGCTGATCATGGGGATGGCCGGTCACCACCGGATCTGGGGCGAGCCGTTCCTGGCCGGACTGGCGGAGCACTTCGAGGTGCTGACCTTCGACCAGCGCGGGATCGGGACGAGTGATCGCGCCGACGGGCAGTTCAGTACGGCGGACCTCGCGGACGACGCCGCGCGGGTGATGGACGAGGCCGGGTGGGCCGATGCGCACGTGTTCGGGATCTCGCTCGGCGGGATGGTCGCGCAGGAGCTGGTGCTCAATCATCGCGAGCGCGTACGACGGCTGACGCTCGGCTGCACGTCGCCGGGGGTGGGGAGCGGTGTGCGCCGCGAGGATTCCGCGCGGGGAGCTGCCGGGATCGGCCCGGGACCCGAGCTGTTGCTGGCGGCGATGCGGTCGGGGCGGGAAGCGACCGTACTGCGGACCGGGTTCGAGGTGAACCTGTCGGCGGGGTTCGCCGCCGACCCGGCGCACTTCGCGGCGTACCGGGAGGACGCGCTGGCGGCACGGGTTCCGGTGCCGGTGGTCGGGATGCAGTTCCAGGCGGCGCTGCAGCACGACGCGGTCAGCCGGCTGCCGGCGCTCGACGTACCGGCGCTGGTGATCCACGGGACCGCCGACCAGATGATCCTGCCGACCGAGGGCGAGCGGTTGGCTCGGCTGATCCCCGGTGCGCGGCTCGAGCTGCTCGAGGGCGCCGGGCACCTGTTCTGGCGCGAGCAGCCGGAGCGTGTGATCGACCTGCTGAGAAAGTGAACCGCCGACCAGTCGGCAGCTGACTGGTCGGCGGTTGTCTCATCGATGAAGTGGTTTGCGTCTGGTCCTGGTTGTGGTCGTGTGCTGGTCCGTCCGCTGGTACCTGCGGCGGGCCAAGGTGAACGGGCGCGGCCTCGATGGGACTGGAGGCTCCGGCCGGGTGAACTGGATCGGAAGCTGCTCCAGGCCCAGGCGGACCGGCGGCTGGCGCCACGGGGAACGGTCGCCGCGGACAACGATCACCCGGAAGCGGCCGGCCCGCGCGAGCTTGATGCCGATGGCAACTGTTGCCGTGGCCGGGATCAATCCGGCGAGCAGCAGGCTGGTCCGCGCGCCGAAGTGCTCGGCGATCGCACCGACGGTCGGCCCGCCGATCGCGCCGCCGCCGATGAAGACCAGGTTGTAGATCCCCGCGACGCGACCGCGCAGCCCGTCCGGGGTGGTCAGCTGCACCATCGACTGCGCCGCGGTGAGGAACATCAGCGTCGCCATCCCGAGCGCGCACAGCAGCGGCAGGAACGTCCACAGCGACGGCTGCAGGGCCGCGATGATCTCGGTGACGGCCAGGATCGACGCGATCCCGACCAGGTTGCGCAGCCGGGTCGGCCGGATCCGCCGCGCCGAGAGCAGCGCGCCGGCCAGCGAGCCGACCGCGACGACGGAGTTCAGTACGCCGTACCCGGTAGCGCCGGTCCTGAAGACGACGTCGGCGAACGCCGTCAGCGTGACCGGCAGGCTGATCGTGAACATGCCGAAGATGCCGACCAGCACGATCGCCCAGCGCACGGCCGGCTCGTGGAAGGCGTACCGCACACCGTCGCGCAGCCCGTCGCGGATCCGCAGGCCCTGACCGGCCTTGCGAGCGGCCTGGAGTCCCGGCATCTCGCTCTCGCGCATCATCAGCAGCGCCGAGATCGAGCCGAAGAACGTGATCGAGTTCAGCGCGAAGGCCCAGCCGGCGCCGATCGTGCCGAGCATCGCGCCGCCCAGCGCGGGACCGATCAGGCCGCCGAGCTGGAAGGTGGACGAGACCATGCTGATCGCGTTGCGCAGCCGCTGCTTGCCGACCAGTTCGGTGACGAAGGACTGCCGCGTCGGGTTGTCGACCGCGGTCGCCAGGCCGAGGACCAGCGCGAGGGCGTAGACCTGCCACACCTTCACGTCGCCGGTGAACGCGAGCACGGCCAGGACGGCGGCCAGGGTGCCCATCGTCGACTGGGTGACGAGCAGGATCTTGCGCTTGGGGAAGCGGTCGGCGATCACCCCGCCGTACAGGCCGAGCAGGAGGGTGGGCAGGAACTGCAGCGCGGTGGTGATGCCGACGGCGGTGGCGCTGCCGGTCAGCGTGAGGACCAGCCAGTCCTGCGCGATGCGCTGGACCCAGCCGCCGGTCGAGCTGACGAACAGGCCGCTGACCAGGAGCCGGAAGTTGCGGACCTCGAGAGCGCTGAAGGTTTCGCGGAATCCGGGCCGGCGCTGGGTGGGCGGCAGTTCGCCGGGAGCGGTCCGCGGAGTGGAACGGTGGGTGTGGAAATCGGGGACGGGGACAGAGCCGGAAGCCCGGGTGGTCAAGAGTCAACCCTTTGGAAGTGGACGTGTCAGGGGAGGTCGGTTCCATCCTCACCGGTCCGGGCCGGATTCTCGTAGCGAATTACTCCTATTAGTCTTATTACGAGTCGCGATGAGAGGGAAATCGATGGCCTACGACCCGGACCAGCTCCGCACGTTCCTCGCGGTGGCACAGTCGCTGAGCTTCACCCAGGCCGCCGAACGGCTGGGCATCCGGCAGCCGACGGTGAGCCAGCACATCCGCAAGCTGGAGGCGGCGGTCGGGCGGCCGCTGTTCGTCCGCGACACCCGGACGGTGACGCTGACCGCGGACGGCGAGGCGATGGCCGGGTTCGCCCGGACGATCCTGGCCGCGCACGAGGAGGCCGTCGGGTACTTCACCGGCTCGGAGCTGCGCGGCCGGCTGCGCTTCGGCGTGACCGACGACCTCGCGCTGACGCCCCTGCCGCGGATCCTGCGAGACTTCCGGCAGCTCTACCCCCGGATCGACCTGGAGCTGACCGTTGCCCAGAGCCCGAACCTCCTGCGCCGGGTCGAGTCGGGCCACCTCGACCTGGCGTACGTGAAGCACTCGGTCGGCGCCGCCACCGAACCCAACGGCCGCCTGGTCCGCCGCGACCCGCTCGTCTGGGCCGGCATCTCCGGCACGCGCATCGCGCCCGACGGGCCGGTCCCGCTGGTCGCCTATCAGGCCCCGAGCCTGAGCCGGATGCTCGGCGTACAGACCCTGGAGAGCGTCGGCCGTCCGTACCGGGTCACCTGCATCGTCCGCGGCGTCAACGGAGTCCTCGCCGCGGTCCGCGCGGGTCTGGGCATCGCCATCTTCGCCCACTCGCTGATGCCTGCCGACCTCGTCGAACCGCCGCCGAGCGCGGGGCTGCCCGAGCTGCCGTCCATCGATCTGGTGCTCATCACGAACCCTCGGGCGGCCAAGGAACCAGCCGAAGCCCTCACCGCGGCGATCCTCGGCAGCAACGCGCCTCTGAAGCCTTCCAACACCTGAATACACCTCGGTTCCCGGGGCACAGAGTCCTCATGGCTACCACCGTGGGTGACTATGTCCTGGAACGGCTGCGGGAGTGGGATGTCGAGAATGTCTTCGGCTATCCCGGCGACGGCATCAACGGCCTGCTGGCCGCCTGGACCAGAGCCGACGGCCCCCGCTTTATCCAGGCCAGGCACGAGGAGATGTCGGCGTTCCAGGCCGTCGGGTACGCGAAGTTCACCCGCAAGGTCGGCGTGTGCGTCGCGACCTCCGGCCCAGGAGCGATCCACCTGCTGAACGGTCTGTACGACGCCAAGCTCGACCACGTCCCGGTCGTCGCGATCGTCGGCCAGACCAACCGCTCGGCGATGGGCGGCTCGTACCAGCAGGAAGTCGATCTCCACAGCCTGTTCAAGGACGTGGCCAGCGAGTTCGTCGAGACCGTGAACGTCCCCGAGCAGCTGCCGAACGTCCTCGACCGCGCGATCCGCACCGCGCTCAGCCGGTCCGCGCCGACCGCCGTGATCATCCCGGCCGACGTCCAGGAACTCGAGTACACCCCGCCGGAGCACGCGTTCAAGATGGTCCCGTCGAGCCTCGGCTTCGCGCGGGCGATCCAGCAGCCGGACGCGGACGCCGTACGACGCGCCGCGGAGCTGATCAACGCGGGCGAGCGCGTCGCCGTACTGGTCGGACAGGGCGCTCGCGGCGCGCGCCGGGAGATCGAGGAGCTGGCGGAGCTCCTCGGCGCCGGCGTCGCGAAGGCGCTGCTCGGCAAGGACGTGCTGAGCGACCACCTCCCGTACGTCACCGGCTCGATCGGCCTGCTCGGCACCCGCCCGTCGTGGGAGCTGATGACCGGCTGCGACACGCTGCTGACGATCGGCTCGAGCTTCCCGTACTCGCAGTTCCTGCCCGAGTTCGGCCAGGCCAAGGCCGTCCAGATCGACGCCGACGCCTCGATGATCGGTCTGCGGTACCCGTACGACGTCAACCTGGTCGGCGACGCCGCGGCCACGCTGCGCGCCCTGATCCCGCTGCTGAACCGCAAGGAGGACCGCTCCTGGCGCAGCGGCATCGAGGAGGGCGTCGAGCGCTGGTGGAACGTGATGGCCGGTGCCGCTCACGTGGAGGCCGACCCGGTGAACCCGCAGCGACTGTTCCACGAGTTCTCCGAGCGCCTTCCCGACGACTGCATCGTCGTCGCCGACTCCGGCTCGGCCGCTGACTGGTACGCGCGTCAGCTCCGCTTCACCGACTCCACCCGCGGCTCGTTGTCCGGCACGTTGGCGACCATGGGCTCCGCCGTTCCGTACGGGATCGGCGCGAAGTTCGCGCACCCGGGTCAGCCGGTGGTCGCGTTCTCCGGCGACGGCGCGATGCAGATGAACGGGCTGGCCGAGCTGATCACGATCAAGCGGTACTGGGAGGAGTGGTCGGACCCGCGCCTGGTGATCGCCGTCCTGCACAACAACGACCTCAACCAGGTGACCTGGGAGATGCGGTCGATGCAGGGCGCGCCGAAGTTCACCGACTCGCAGACGCTGCCCGAGGTCGACTACGCCGGCTTCGCGCGGTCGGTCGGCCTGACGGGGATCGCGGTCAGGAAACCTGACGAGCTGCCCGCCGCCTGGGACAACGCGCTGGCCGCCGACCGGCCGACCGTGCTCGACGTGTACTGCGATCCCGACGTCCCGCCGATCCCGCCGCACGCGAGCTGGGACCAGATCAGCAAGATGACCGAGTCGCTGTGGAAGGGCGACGAGGACCGTTGGGGCGTGCTCAAGGAAGGCGTGAAGACGAAGCTCCAGGAGCTCCGGCCGTGACGCTCACAAGGCGTCGCCGCGCACGACCAGGACGATCACGCTGACCACCGCGACGCCGATGGTGACCAGGAACGGCGCCTGCTTCCACGCCACGATCACGCCCAGCAGGACGGCGACGACGGCCAGCGCGACCCAGCCGACCACTCCCACCTGCCCGGACGGCGCGACCGTGAGCAGGACCGTCGCGGTGGCCAGGGGAAGCGGCGCGAGCAGCCTCGAAGCCTGCCCGAGCCGCTGCGGCCAGCCCCGGACGCCGGTCGCCAGGTCGTCGGCGAGATCCGGTACGACGTTCGCGAGGTGCGCCCCGACGCCGAGCAGCGCGGTCGCCGCCGTCGCCCACCACGGCGCCCAGTCGCCGCTCGTCCCGAGCGTGACGAACGACGGCAGTGCGCCGAACCCCACGGCGTACGGCACCCACGAGACCGGCGTGGACTTGAGCCTGAGGTTGTACGCCCAGGCGCAGGCGACGAACAGCAGGTGCGCCAGGCCCGCGAGGACGCCGTTCGCGAGCGAGACCGGGATCGTGACGACCAGGGCGACGATCGCCGCGACCCACAACGTCCGGCGGCCGACAAGTCCCAGGACGACAGGCTTGTCACGGCGGTTCACAATGGAGTCGCGGGTGGCATCTATCGCGTCATTGCTCCAGCCGATCGAGAGGTGGCCGGTGAGGATGGTTGCGGCAACGAGGAGAGATCCGGTGAGGCCGCGGCCCGCGGACCAGGCGACGGCGGTCACGAGCGCGGTGACGGCAACGGTCGGCCCGGGATGGCAGGCCAGCGCCAGACCCTTGACGGTTCGGAGTCGGCTCACCGAAGCAACGATGCCACGATGAGCCGGATCGCCGCGGTGCAGGCCGCGTTGCCGCCGTACCGGTACGAACAAGCTGAGCTGACCGAGGCGTTCGCGGAGCTGTGCCTGCCCGACGGCAAGGGGCTCGCGCTGCTCCGCCGGCTGCACGCGAACGCGGGGGTGTCGCACCGGCACCTCGCGATCCCGTTGGAGCAGTACGGCGTACTGAAGGATTTCGGCGCGGCCAACGACGCGTGGATCACGGCCGCGGTCGACCTCGGGGCCGAGGCGGTCAGCGGCGCGCTGGCGGCGGCCGGGCTGACGGTCGACGACGTGGACCTGCTGATGTTCACGACCGTGACCGGGGTCGCGGCGCCCTCGATCGACGCGCGGGTCGCGATGCGGCTCGGGCTGCGTGAGGACGTGAAGCGGCTGCCGCTGTTCGGGCTCGGGTGCGTCGGGGGAGCGGCCGGGATTGCCCGCATGCACGATTATCTGACCGCGTGGCCCGAGCATGTCGCCGTACTGCTGTCGGTGGAGCTGTGCTCGCTGACGCTGCAGCGGGACGACTCGTCGCTGCCCAACCTGGTGGGTGGGGCGTTGTTCGGGGACGGCGCAGCTGCTGTGGTGATGACCGGTGCCGATCGGCCGGCGGCAGGGCCTTCGGTGGTGGCGACGCGGAGCCGGCTGTACCCGGACTCCGAGCGGGTGATGGGCTGGGACGTCGGGTCGGGCGGGTTCCGGATCGTGCTCGGGGCCGACGTACCGGAGGTGGTGCGCAAGTACCTCGGCGGTGACGTGCGGGACTTCCTCGGCTCGCGGGGGCTGACGGTGCCCGAGATCGGGACATGGGTGAGCCATCCCGGCGGGCCGAAGGTGCTGGAGGCGGTCGCGGAGACGCTTTCTCTGCGGCCAGGGGCGCTCGACCTGACCTGGAAATCGCTCGATGCGGTCGGCAACCTGTCGTCGTCCTCGGTGCTGCACGTGCTCGGTGACACCATGACCCTGGATCCTGCAGGTCCGGGTGTGTTGCTGGCGATGGGCCCGGGCTTCTGTTCCGAGCTCGTGCTGATGGAGTGGTGATGGACGCGTCGTTGTGGTGGTACGTCGTACTGGTGCTCCTGGTCGGCTTCGAGCGGGTCGCCGAGCTGGTCGTCTCGCTGCGCAACGCGGCCTGGAGTTTCGCCCAGGGCGGGGTGGAGTCCGGGAAGGGGCACTACCCGTTCATGGTGGTGCTGCACACCGGCCTGCTGGCCGGGTGTCTGGTCGAGGCGATCGTTGCCGACCGCCCGTTCGTCCCGGCGCTCGGGTGGACGATGCTGGCCGTCGTCCTGCTGGCGCAGGGGTTGCGGTGGTGGTGCATCGGGACGCTCGGGCGGCAGTGGAACACGCGGGTGATCGTCGTACCGGGCTTGTCGTTGGTTGCTAAAGGCCCCTATAAGGTGTTGCGGCATCCCAACTACGTGGCGGTCGTGCTGGAGGGGATCGCGCTGCCGCTGGTGCACACGGCGTGGGTGACCGCGGTCGTATTCACCGTGCTGAACCTGCCGTTGCTGGCGGTTCGGATCCGCACCGAGGAGACCGCGCTGGACACCGCGCTGACCGCTGGCCGACCGCCGGCGCCGCGGTCATCATCTGGTCCGGCGCCGGGGTGATCGATCTCCTGGTCGCGGGCGCAGGTCCCGCGGGGGCTGCGACGGCGATCCGGGCGGCACTGGCTGGACTCGACGTCGTCGTCCTCGAACCGCGTGAGGCGCCGATCGACAAGGCCTGCGGTGAGGGGATCGCGCACAGCGCCGTTGCTTACCTCTCGCGGTTGGGGGTGGAGCTGCAAGGCCGGCCGTTCCATGGCATTCGATACCTGGACGCTGCGCACTCCGTCGACGCCCGCTTCCGCGCCGGGCCCGGGCTGGGCGTCCGCCGCACCGAGCTTCACCGAGGCCTACGGCGCCGCCTGGACGAGCTAGGTGTGCCTGTTGTCCGCGCAAGAGTTGGCGAGATCTCGCAAACCCCCTCCACAGTCACCGCGGCGGGCCATACTGCCCGTTATCTTGCTGCCGCCGACGGCCTCCACTCACCAATCCGCCGCCAGCTGGGCCTCGGCGTCGATCCCGCCGCAGGCAACTCTCGTCCCACCCGCTCCTCCCTCTCTCCCCGCGCTGTCCGCCCCGCAGGGGCGGGTTCCACCCGGCGCGGCTTGCGGCAACACTTCGCTATTCGCCCGTGGAGCGACCTCGTCGAGGTCTACTGGTCCTCCCTCGGCGAGGCCTACGTGACGCCTGTCGCCGACGACCTCGTCGGGGTCGCTGTCCTCACCTCGGCGCGTGGCTCGTTCGACGACCACCTCCGCGCCTTCCCCCGCCTGCGCGCCCGCCTCGGCGACGCGCCGCCCGCGTCCGGCGTACTGGGCGCCGGGCCACTGCGTCAGCGAGTCCGACGCCGCGTCGCGGGACGTGTCCTGCTGGTCGGCGACTCCGCGGGCTACGTCGACGCGCTCACCGGCGAGGGGATCGCGGTGGCGCTGAGGACGTCGGCCGAACTCGTCGACTGCGTCGTCGCCGACCGGCCCGAGGACTACGAGGCCGCCTGGCGCCGCGTCTCCTGGGAGTGCCGCGCCCTCACCGCATCGTTGCTCTGGGCCCGCAACCGTTCGTTGCTCGCTCCCCGCATCGTCCCCGCGGCGGCCGCGCTCCCGGGCGTCTACGGCGCGATCGTCAACCGTTTGACGTGAAGGGGCCCGGCGATCGCTCAGACAATCGCCGGGCCCAGAGGCTCGGGCTCCCTGGTGAAGAGTCCGAACCATCGGCTCAGCTCCCTGGTGAAGAGCTGAGACGTCTTCGTGAGAAGTACTTTTCCACCCGGATGTTGCTCATCGATTGCCGGAATGTGAAGCCTTGTTACGCGGCGCTGTGGCGAACGTCTCAGTGCTCGGTGCGCACCGACGCGATCTGCAGCTGCAGCGCGAGCCGCTCGCGCGGATCCGACAGGTCGAGCCGCGCGATCTCGCCGATCCGCTTCATCCGGTGCCGCAGGGTGTTGGTGTGCAGGTGCAGGTCCTTCGCGGCCTGCTGCGGCTGGCCCGGATGGTTCAGCCACGCCTCCAGCGTGTCCACGAACGCGGTGTCGTTCTCGATGTCGTGCCGCAGCAGCGTGGCCAGCGGCCCGTCCATCTTGGTGGTGTCGAGCGAGGTCACCGCCCGGTGCACGGTCAGTACGTGCCACGCCTGCTCGACCCGCAACGCCGGACCGCGCGCAACACCCCGCCGTACGAGGTTGAGTAGCTCCACTGCCTCAGCACGCGAGCTGGGCAGGTCAGCGGGGTAGCGGGCGCGGCCCCCGGCGGCAGCCGCCGTACCGGGGTTGTCCTTGGCCTGGTCGCCCACCAGCTTGCGCAGCCAGCGCCAAGAGCCAGGTACTGCTTCACCGTCGGACACCACGGCGAACACCGTGCCGTCCAGGTCAGCCAGCAGCGGCTCGCTCCACCCCTGGCGACGGCCCAGCGACTCCCACAGATCCAGCTGCTGCGGTACGTCGTACCCGTCGGGTGAGTTCAGCGCGACCACCCGCCATGGCGGCGACGGGAGCCTGACCTCGACCGGAGCCTCAGGGGAGAACTGCCTGAGCACAGTGCGCAGACGGTCGATGGCCGAGCGCCTGGCGACGTCTGCCTGCGCCCTGAGCCGCAGCAGGTGCAGTGCGAGCACCGACGCAGCGTTGCTGAGCTCTTCGGTGACCTCCTGGCTCACCGGGCCGTCCACCACCGCCCAGATCGAGCCCAGCCACTCACCACCAGCCCGGACCGGTACGACGAGCCGCGGGCGGATACCGTTGGGCCCGTCCGGCACCAGGAACGGCTCGCTCGACCGGGCCAGCCGCCGGAAGATGCCCCGGGCGCGGAAGTGGGCGATCACCTCGGCAGGAACTCGCCGGCCGACGATGGTCGACACCCGCGTCGGGTCGGTGTCGGACAGGTCCTGCTGGGAGGAGTAGGCCAGCACCCGCGACTGGTTGTCCTCGATGGTCACCGGCGCGTCCACGATCGCCGCGGCCGCGTCGGCCAAGGCGAACAGCTCCTGGTGCACTCCGGCGTCACCGGCGGCGGGGGAGTCGGGTGCGGCCGCCCGGTCGATGACACCGCGGAGCAGCCAGACGACGTGCGCCCAGGTGACGGTCGGCTGGAGTGCGACGAGCGTGAGCAGCCAGCGCTCCGCCGTAGCCACTACTGCGGGCTCCTGCGCCAGACCGGTCCGCAGTACGACGCCGGACGCGTTGCCAGCGGCACAGCGCTCCAGCAGCTCGACTGCCTCCTCGGCGTTGCGCAGACCGAGTCCCAGGACCAGATCGCCCGGCCCACCGGTGGCCGGCTCCTGCGGATCGGCGAGGAAGACGTCCCGCACCTCGGTGTCACCGTGGCCGGTGACCACGGTCTCGAACAGGGCTGGGCCGACGGCAACGACCAGGTCAGGCGCGGTGATCATAAGGTTATTGTGCTCTGCGCACTGTCATTTGCTCCAGCAGTGGTGCGATCGCACCATGACAGCGCTCCGGGAGCGGCGCACCATCGAAGCATGGTCGCTGCTGGTTCAACCACACACATCGTCCCCGACCGGGTCGCCGTCGTCGGCGCGGGCATGGTCGGCCTCGCCACCGCCTGGTTCCTCCAGGAGCGCGACATCGAGGTCACCGTGTACGACCGCGAAGGTGTCGCCGCCGGGGCGTCCTGGGGCAACGCGGGCTGGCTCACGCCGGGTCTGGCGACCCCGCTTCCGGAGCCCGCGGTGCTCAAGTACGGCGTACGCGCTGTGCTGAGCCCGTCCTCGCCGGTCTACGTACCGCCGACGGCCAGCCCGCGGCTGCTGTCCTTCCTGACCCGGTTCGCTCGCAACAGCACCGCCGGGCGCTGGAAGACGGCGATGGAGTCGCTGGTCCCGATCAACCGGCAGGCCCTGAGCGCCTTCGACCTGCTGGCCAAGGCCGGTGTCGAGGCCGAGACGTACGAGGCCAAGTCGTTCCTGGCGGCGTACCGGACGGCCGAGGAGCGCGCGGTGCTGCTCGACGAGATCGAGCACATCCACGCGGCCGGCCAGGGCATCGAGTTCGAGGCCATCACCGGCGACGACGCCCGGGAGATCGAGCCGTCGCTGTCGGACGAGATCGGCGCGGCGATCCGGCTGCACGGCCAGCGCTTCATCAACCCCGGCGACTACGTCCAGCTGCTCGCCGACTCGGTCGTCGCCCGCGGCGGCCGGATCCTCACCGGCGCCAACGTGGCCGACGTCGTCGACGGGATCCGCGACACCCGGGTCGTCACCGCCGACGGCGACAGCGAGTCGTACGACGCGGTCGTGATGGCGACCGGGGCCTGGCTCGGCGACCTGGCGCGGCGGTTCGGCGTCAAGACCGTCGTACAGGCTGGTCGGGGGTACTCGTTCAGTGTCCCGATCGCGCACGTGCCGGCCGGACCGGTGTACTTCCCGGCGCAGCGGATCGCCTGCACGCCGCTGGGCGACCGCCTCCGGGTGGCCGGGATGATGGAGTTCCGCAAGCCCGACGCGAAGCTCGACCCGCGCCGGATCGACGCGATGGTCGAGGCCGCCCGTCCGCTGCTGCGCGACGCCGACCTGGACGCCCGCACCTTCGAGTGGGTCGGCCCGCGCCCCTGTACGCCGGACGGCCTGCCGCTGATCGGCGCCACCTCGTCCCCGCGGGTCTTTGCCGCCGGCGGGCACGGGATGTGGGGCATCACGCTCGGCCCGGTCACCGGTCAGCTCCTGGCCGAGACCATCACCACCGGCCGTCGCCCCGCCGAGCTGGCGCCGTTCGACCCACTCCGCTGAGCTTCGTGGCGGATCGCATCCAGCGACCCGCCACCGACCCGGGCCGTGGCGACACCTCACCGCCACGACCCACCCGGCCGGCCAGAGATCTCTGCCCCGGCCCCACCCGCCTCCAGCGCGGGCGCCGTACCCGCTCTGTCCTCGAGCGGCGCACCACCCGCTCTTTCTCGTAGGGCGGCGCACCAACCCCCGTTCCACCTCAAACGGGGCGCACCACCCCCGCTCCACCTCGGAACGGGACGCACCATCCCGCTCGCGCCTGGAGCGGGCGCACCACTCCCCGTCCCTGCGCGGGAGGCACCACCCCGTTCAGCAGCGAGCGGGCGCACCACCCGCTCCCCTGCGAGCGGCGCACCACCCGCTCGACCCTGAGCGGCAGCACCACCCCGCTCGCGCCTGGAGCGGGTCGCACCAAGTCCGCCATGCGGGGCGGACCGGTACGACGGGACCGGCTGCGCCTGAGCCGACCCGGCACCACCCGCTCGAGACCCCGAGCGGCAACCCGTCCCTTCCGGGACGGAGCGCACCACCCGCCTCCCCTGGGGCGGACGCAGTACCGACCGGGCAACCCCGAGACCGGTCCCGAGAGCGTGGTTCCCACCAGCACCTGGGAACCACGCTCTCGTCGTACAGGTTGAGTGGAGGAAAGTGGCTGTCGCCTCTTGCTGGTCTGACGCTTGGGGAGCATCATCAGCCCCTCGATCGCGGCTCGGGAGGCCAGGACGATGCCCAGTACGAACGACGGCAACCCTCGGAATGCCGGGCAACCCGCCGGCGGACCGATTGTCGGCCCACCGAGTCACCTGCCGGCCGAGGCGACGTTGACGCCACCGATTGCCCAGCAGAGGGACCGGTCGACCAGAATCCGTGGGCGATGGGCGTTGAACCTTCCTAGAGGGCTCGATCTGACGGCCCGTGGATTGTCGCTGGTTCTCGGGGCCGGTCTGGTCGTGTCAGGCGCCGTCGGCTACTTCACCGAGCACAGCGACGGCCTGACCATGATCCTCGTCATCGGTCTCCTGATGATCCTGGTCCCGGCGGTTGTTGACCGGCTCGAGTCGTTCGAGTTCAGCCAGCTCAAGGTCAAACTCACCGAGCAGCTGGAATCCACCGGCGCCCGTAAGACGGCGAAAGTCTTTCGCCGACTCGGCATCGATCGTGAGATCGACGCCTACGCGACGATCTTCACCGAACTCCGCGGACCAGGTCAGAAAGAGCTGCGAGCCTCGTTGCTCGATCAAATTCTGCAGCGAGTGGCCGCCGTCGCCGCCGTGGAGGAGATCGATCCGAACGAGGTGCGAGCGATGTTCTACGACGGCACTCCGGTCCTACGGGTGATGGCACTGGGCTTGATGGAGGGCAATCCGCGCCTGGTCAACGACCGGATACTGCTGGAGAGCATCAGTCATTCGGCGAGCGGCAACGAGCAGTACCACGGGATGCGCCTTGCAGAGCTCTATTGGAGTGAGCTGAGCGCTGCGGTCCAGACCGAAATCAAGAACGCAGTCGCCAGCAGCCCGCGATTCGGACCCGGCACCGCTCGGGCCAAGCTTGCGGAGGAAATCGTGAAGCTGAGGTAGCGCTAGCGCCACGGCAAAGGCCCTGGACTCGTCTCGTGACGACTCCAGGGCCTCGGCTCTCAGCGGTTACCTCAGTGCGTGTGCGGCTCCGTGCCGTGCTCGGCCTCGTGGGCCGCGATCTGGGCGCGGACCTCGTTCATGTCCACCGCACGCAGCTGGCTGATCAGGTCCTCCAGCGCCGGCGCCGGGAGCGCACCCGGCTGCGAGTACAGGACGACGCCGTCGCGGACCGCCATCAGCGTCGGGATCGACCGGATCTCGAACGCCTGGGCCAGTTCGACCTGCGCCTCGGTGTCCACCTTGCCGAAGGTGATGTCCGAGTGCTCCTCCGAGGACTTCTCGAACACCGGCCCGAACATCTTGCACGGACCACACCACTCAGCCCAGAAGTCCACCAGGACGAGCCCGTCGGAACCGACGACCTCGTCGAAGTTCTGCTGGGACAGCTCGACCGTTGCCACTACGACCTCCGAAGAATAGGGAATACGCGCTTTTCAACACCGCCGGCCCCGCCGGTGTTCCCGACCGGTACCAGTACCCCCGGCGAGCGTCCCCACCCTCACACATCGCGTCGTACCGACCACACTCCGGTACGACGATTGAACCGAACAACTGATTCACGTCCGGCGAGACACCGGACTGAGACGCGCCGTCCCGGGGCACACTGCCCCACCGAGGGATCTGCCCTTCCCAGCCCGGCCCGCGCCGTGTTCGGTGGGGGATCAGATCGGGATGTCGACGAAGGGAGAGGTGTAGTCGTGGACCTCGTCCAGGATCGCCGCCGCGTCCTCCGGCGTCAGCCCGGCCCGCTCCTGCTCGGCGATCACCATCTGCCGCAGCAACCGGGTCTCGCCGGCGGTCGCCAGCCCGGTGATCTCCGGGTGCCCGTTGAGCAGCCAGGCCGTCGCGGCCGTGATGTAGCGCTGCTCGTCGAACGGCCGGTACCAGGTGCTGTACGTCTTCTCCTCGCCGTCGGTCCAGTTCCGCCGGGCGATCATCTTGATCGTCATCAGCGCCGCGTCGGAGGCCTGCACGGCCTCGACCAGCGCCGCGTAGTCGTCGGCGTACTGCGGGTCGGTCGAGAGCCGGTAGTTCAGCGGGGTCAGCACCGAGTCGAAGTCGAACCGCCGCAGCCCCTCCCGGTGCACCGCCGGCGCCTGGTCGGTGTGCCCGGTGATGCCGATCGCGCCGACCATGCCCTCTTCCTTGGCCCGTACGGCGGCCTCGAGCGACCCGCCCTTGCCGGTCACCAGGTCCAGGTTCTCCAGGTCACACACCGCGTGCATCTGGATCAGGTCGATCCGGTCGGTCTGCAACCGCTCCAGCGAACGGTTGATCTCCGACCAGGCCTCGTCGTAGGTCCGCCGCCCGGTCTTGGTGGCGAGGAAGATCTTGTCCCGGATCTCGCCCATCCGAGGCCCGAGCCGCAACTCCGCGTCGCCGTAGTCGGCGGCGACGTCGAAGTGGTTGACGCCGGCCTCCAGCGCCTCCTGGATCGAGGCGTCGGCGGTGTCCTGGTCGACGCCGCCCAGCGCCGCGGCGCCGTAGATCAGGACCGAACTGCGGTGCTCCAGCCGTCCCAGCCGTCGAGTCTCCATGCCAGTCCTTCCACGAGTTCCGCAAGGTGCCGGCCACAGGGTCGGCAAAGTCACCAAGAACCTATTACTTTGACCCCGCGCCACGACAGAGTTTTCCACAGGCTGATACGGGTATCGACTACACTGCGTGATCAGTTGAATCGGTTCTCTACCCTGTCCTTCGCACGGATTTTCGAACCTGTCCACGGCGTGTGGCATGGTTTGCGCTGCCTGGTCGAGCCGGTCGGGCATGAGAGAGGAGCTATGACGACGGTACCGAAGGTGTCACGCTTCGAGCGGAAGTGTGCATCTGCCCCCGAGTGGGGTAACAGTATGGCTGCGGGGAGCGATGGAGCATCCGGATCCTGGTCCCAGGACTCCCGGAGGGCAGTTGCTTGCCGTATCCTCCCGGCTACTGTCCGCGTAACTGCTGTCTGAGGGGCGGGGAGAGATGAGTTGGTGGCGAACGGTCCTGAATCTGCCACCCAAAGGTGAGCACTGGTCGGACCAGCGACGGACGAAGAAGCCCAAGGGCCGTCCGCAGAACACCGCACCGGAGTGGTGGCAGCACCCCGACGGCCCGGTGTCACCCACCCCTCGCCAGGCACAGGGCGTCGCCGCGCAGTACAGCGCGCCGCCTCCGGTCGCCGGCGGGGTGATGGCGCCTCCGCGCCGGCCCCAGGGCCCGGACACACCCCGTACGGCGGTCCCACCGCCGCAGCACGCCACCGCTCCCGGCCAGCGACCCCCGGAACGTCTTCGCCAGCGCTCTCCGCACGGAGCCCACGCGGCACCCCAGCCGCCGCGTGGACCGGTGGAGCCGGGCCCGACCCCGTGGGCGACCGAGCCGGAGTCCTCGTTCTCGACCTGGGCCCGGCGGTTCTTCCGCGGCCTGGTCGTCGCCGTTCTCCTGCTCGCCGCGATCAGCGGCGTCCGCTCCTGGATCCGGCCCACCACCGGCACCAACGGCGGCGTCGTGGCCAACCAGTCGGGCTTCCCGGCCGACGAGGCCCGCGCGGTCGCGACCCGGTACGCCGTGTCCTACCTCAACTGGGACGAAGGCAACCCGGACGCCCGTCCGGCCCAGATCAGCCTGGACCTGGCCGCCGGGCTCGACGCCCGCGCCGGGTGGAACGGGCGCGGCAAACAGACCGCCAACGCGGCGTACCCGGGTGAGGTCAAGGTCGACTCCGGCGGCGTCACGGCGGTCGTCGACGTGCGGGTGCAGGTGCGCCCGTTCACCAAGCAGGGCCGCGGCTGGTCCGGCGGTCCCTACAGCTGGCAGCGCGTCGCCGTACCGGTGGCCCGTACGTCGTCCAGGGTCGTCGCCAGCGGCCCCCCGACGTACGTGGCCGACGAGCGGGCGGCGCTGCCGGACAACATGCCGGACGCCGGCGTACCGGACGACGACCTGACCGCGGCCACGCTGAAGGACGCGGAGGCGTTCTTCAGCGCCTACGCCGAGTCCGACGCGAAGGTCGAGGCGGTCGCCGCTCCGGGCGCCGCGATCCGCAGCCTGAACGGTGCGGTGAAGCTCGGCGAGCTGAAGGACTGGCAGGTCTTCACCGGAAACGATGACGAACGCCGGGCCACCGGCGCCGTCACCTGGAAGGGCACGGGGGATACCACCCTCGACCAGACCTACACGCTCACCCTGCGGCGGACCGTCGCCGCGGACGGAGCACAGCGATGGCAAGTGGCCGCGGTCGGATGACCACAGCTGACCGCCGTCGGACGATGAGATCACCTTGGGAGACACCGCAATGATCACGACTCAACTGGTAGCCAGTGTGGTGGAGCTCGCCGCGCCGCTGGCCGACCCCAACGTGCCCACCGGCGCGGACTTCAAGGACTGGGTCCTGGTCATCGCGGGGAACATCTTCATCGCGATCCTGGTGCTGCGCGCCATCGGGCACTACTTCAAGCGCGAGTGGGGCGAGCTCTTCGGGCACATTGCGGCCGGTGTGCTGGTCGGCGGGCTGATCTACGCCAACAACCAGACCATCAACGTGCTCAAGGGCTTTTGGGGACTGCTCTCCGGAGGCAGCTGAATGCGTGTCGGCCGGACCCTGACCCACCACTTCGAGATCGAGACCCGGCAGTACGACCTGCTCGGCATCGATCTGGGTGAAGGCGCCCGTCGCCGGATGATCATCTTCGGTGCGGTGATCATCCTGCTCTGGATCGCCCTGCTGGTGCCGATCATCGGCGTACCGAAGAAACCCACCGTCAGCCTGTACGTCGTACCGCCGTTCGTGATCACCGCGTTCGGCTGGCGCGCGGGCAAGCACCACGAACGCCGCCGCCGCGTGACCGAGTGGGCGCTGGCCGTCCGCTACGCGCTGCGCGCCCACCGTCCGATCATCGGGCTCGGCGCCCGGGCGGCGGACAAGACGGAGTACCTGCCATGGCGTGAGCGCGTCGCGACCCAGAAGGTGGCCGGCCTGGCCAAGGCCAGGGTGACCCCGGAGTGGGAACGCGAGGTCGTGGAGGAGCTCGACCCCCAGGTCCGCGCCGGTGCGGACATCACGGTGAACCAGCGGGCTCGCCTCCTGGGGGCGGACCACGTGCAGAGGGTCAGTCGCAGGACGTCGTCGGGGAAGAGGAACTGATGAAGATCGCGGACAAGCTCCTGAACCTGGTCGGCGTCGGCCGCGAACGCGGTCTCCCGCCGCCACGCCTGGTCGCGATCGCCGACGGGCTGCTGGTCACCGAGCGCAGCGCGGAGGCGTGGTTTCTGATCTCGGTGGCGAACACCGACCTGGCCACCGAGGGCGAGCAGGACGCCGCCCTCGACGCCGCGGTGAGCGCGGCCGCGACGATCCTCGGCGACCGGCTCAGCCACCTCAAGGTGGTCTGGGGCCGTTCGACCGGCCAGGACTACCTCGACAGCGTCGCCGGCCACTACCGGCTCGGCGACCACGAGGCCTGGGCACAGACCCGCGCCGACCGGATCGACGAGATGCGGATGCCGGAGCGGTACGTCGCGCTCGGCGTCCACCTCAGCGACCGCGACCCGCGCGCGACCGCGCAGGTCCGCGGCTCGATCAGCGACGCCCTCGGTACGACGTCGTGGCGCGTGAGCGCGCGCGAGCTCGCGCACCTGGACGAGCGGGTCCGCAAGCTGGCCCGCCAGCTCGGTTCGACGGTCTGGCGGGCGCACACCGCGCCGGCCGAGGTCATCTCCTGGCTGGTGAGCCGCGAGATGCACCGCGGCGCTGTCGCAGCCCCTCGCCGGGGCCTGATCACCGGCGCCTCGCTGGCCCGCCTCACGGCCGGACGAGTCGTTCCGTACACCGACCACCTGCGGATCTACGACACCCGAGGCCAGATCGCGGCGTACACGACCGTGCTCGCGATGACCGACTTCCCCGAGGAGCTCGAGACCCCGGGCGCGGGGGAGTGGCTGCGGACACTGTCGGAGATCAAGGCGATCGACGACGACGGCGACGAGATCGACGTCACGGTCGAGGCGTCGGTACGGTTTCGCGTCCTGACCAAGAAGACCGCGCGGCACCTGGTCGACGAGACCCGCAAGTCGGCCAAGGAGCAGAGGCGCTCGGCCGCCAAGGGCACCGCCGAGGAGACCGCGGACGAGATCGTCGAGACCGAGCGGATCATGCGCGAGGTCAAGCGCGACATCAACCGCTCCGGCCTGACGCTGGTCGAGGACCACCCGCGCCTGCTGGTCAGCGCTGACACCCGCGAGGACCTCGAGGCGTACGTCGACGCCGTCATCGCGCACTACGCCGACCGCGGCATCACCGTCGCCGCCGGCGCCGACGAGCAGCGCGACCTGTGGCTGGAGTCGCTGCCCGGCGACCAGCTCCGGGTGCCCGACCTCGGCCACGTCCGGGAGTCGACCGCGTTCTTCGGTTCGTGGTTCTGGGGCGGTGCGTCGATCGGTGACGCCACGGGTCCCGCGATCGGTTACCTGACCGGCTCGACGCCAGGTCTGGTCCGCTTCGACGCGGCCGCCGGTTCGGCGCTCGGCGACGCGACCACCACGCTGTTCCTCGGCCGCTCCGGTCGAGGCAAGACGACCGCCGCGATGCTCGGTGGCCTCGACTCGGCCTTCGCCGGCGCGTGGGTTCCGCTGCTCGACCTGAAGGGTGACGCCGCGGGCGTCTCCGCCGTCGCCGCCGAGTACGGCGTACCGACCGCTGTCATCGAGATCACCGCCCAGTTCTCCGGTGCCGCGGACCTGCTCCGCGTGCTCCCGGTCGACGACGCGCTTCTGCAGGCGCCGTCCCAGCTGATGCTCCTGCTCCCGCCGCACCTGCGTGGCGCCGCCGAAGCACCGGTGATGGCGGCCACCCGCGCCGAGATCCAGTCCCCGGACCCGTCGTCCTGGGGCGTCATCCAGCGCCTCTGCGCGTCGGAGTCCGAGACCACCCGTACGGTCGGGTTCGCCCTGCGCGACCTGGTCGAGACCGGCCTCGGCTCGGTCGTCGCCGGCCCGCCGTCAGGCCTCTCGTCGCTGACCACGAACCCAGGCCTCTGGGTCGTCCAGATGCCAGGCCTCACCCTGCCCTCTCCCGAGTCGGCCCCCGAGTCCTGGTCCCCGATCGAACGCGTCGGCATGGCGTGCCTGCGCGGCTGCCTGGCCTGGATGGTCCGTACGACGGGTCGCCGCGAGTTCCGCGGCCGCTCCAAGGTCGTCATCGTCCCCGAGGTCCACCTCCTGACGAAGACCCCCGACGGCGCCAGCTTCCTCGACTACATCGCCCGAGTAGGCCGAGCCCTCGGAGCCTCGCTGGTCCTCGACACCCAGGACCCCGCGTCGATCCTCAAGCTCCCCGGCCTGGTCGAGCAGATCACCACCCTGTTCGCCTTCTCGCTCCGCTCCCGCGAACAGGTCGACTCCCTGCTCGAACTCCTGGGCCGGCCGCAGACGGCGCCGTACCAAACGCTCGTCCGAGGCATCAACACCGCCGCCAACGGCAAGTCCATCCGCCACGGCCACTGCATCATGCGAGACCGCTGGGACGAGGTCGCCACCGTCCAGATCGACATCCCCAGCCAGCGCGTCGCCGACCTCCTCCGCACCACCCCGGAGTCCGAGCACGCCCTCGAACCCACCCAGCCCATCCCCACCCTCCCCGAAGACATCGACCCCTTCGCCGAGGACGAGGAAGACGACGCCCTCCTCCCCGAACCAGCAGCCACCGCCACGGCTCAGGCCGAGGCCCACACCACCATCGACCCCGAGCCCTTTCAGGACGCTCCGGTCGAGGGGGCACCTCTCCAGAACGCCCAGGGCACCCCGGCGTACGTCCCCCAAGCCCAGAACCCTGCGCCCAACGGCGCCGCCCACGCCCAAAGCGTCCCCGCCCAAGCCGTCGGCCCCCAGAACCCCCCGACCCAAGAAACCCCAACGCAGATCACCCGCCCCCGGCAGGACCCTGCGCAGGGAACCACACCTTCGGTCCCCGCACCCGGAGACGCCGTCCCCACCACCCCCAACGGCACCCCCGTCTCCCAGCCCCCGACCCACCCCCCGGTAGCCCAGCAGTCCGGCACCGCCCCCGCCCCCCTCTCCCCAAACGGCAACGGCCACACCCCCCACCCCTCCCACCACGAGGCCCCCATCGGCCCCGACGAGGTCTACGACCAAGAAGCCGACGACCCCGGCTACAACAAGGCCATGTACACCCCCGAGGACCCCAGCCCCTCGTCCTCAAAGAAAGAACACGTCTGATGAAGTGGCAGCGCCGAGCAAGGACGGCGCTCACGGTCCTGACAATTTCCTTCATCGTCAGTGCCCAGGTTGCTCTTGCCGCCGACCCAACCCCTGGTCCGACCAACCCAACCGGCTTTGCCGACCTTCTTCCCACGCCGGACCTGACGCACGGCGACACTCGGACTCTGTTCGAGCAATACAGCCCGATGGCCTACGGGATCGACTTCGACACCGGCATCACGGACACGTTCAAGAACATCTTCAACGGCTACTCGTACCTCGTGATGATGTACATCGTCGCGATCACCCGCGCGGCGATCTCGGTCGGTTGGTGGTTGTTTTCTTTTACCGACGTCAAGGCGCTGACAGACGCCACGTCGACGACTATCGGCCAGACCGGTACTCAATTGGTCGGTTGGCTCTTGCCGTCGGCGCTCGCCTTCGGGGCTGTCGCTGCGTACACCCAGAGGCGTGCGACTGGAAGCGCACTTGGCCAGCTTGTCTGGGTGCTTGTCGCCGGCGTGCTGAGCATTAGTTTCGCTGTGGCGCCCGCTACCTGGCTCCGAGGCGTTGACGGCGCCCGACAGCTCGGTGCCGGAGCGGTGATGAGCGCTTCTTCCGACTCGCTGGGACCGACGATGCAAACACCGATCCCATGGCCAGAGCCAGGCTTCAGTGGAAGTCCCAAGGACACGCTGCTGCGAAAATCGGCCGACGCCAGTTGGCGAGGTTTCGCGGTGACACCGTGGTGCATCGCTGAATTCGGGTCCATTGCTGCTTGTGAACGGTATGGCAAAGGAATGCTCGACATCGGCGTGCCACTCGACAAGCGTCGCGATTACATCGACAACGTCATTGCGCCCGCTGAAGGCGGCGATGATGCGGCGACAGTGAAATGGGTCAAGGGTGACAGTCCGTTCGGTCGTGTCGCCGTAGTGATGCTGGCTGCAATCGCGGCCACGCTCTTCGGCTTCCTCAACATCGGGCTTGCCTTCACAGCACTGATGGCATTCATAGGTGCGTTGCTACTGCTGGTCGTCGGAGTCTTCTTCGCATGCCTTTGGATCATTCCGGGCCGGCCACGACAATGGGGCCTCAACTGGTTCGAGGCACTGATTGGCCTCGTGCTCCAGTCCTTCCTGGCGATGCTGGTCTTCGGTACAGCGTTGACTCTTCTTACGGCTGTGTTCAGCCTGAGCGGGCCGCTTGGCTGGCTGCCGGTCACCGGTCTCGCCATCGTCGTTCTCATCGTCGGCTTCAGGCTTCGACGTCTGCTGGACAACCTGACGACCATGATGCGTCCAGGTTCAGGAAGCGTGGCGTTGGGAAGCCTTGCTCGTCGAGGGATGACCGGCGCGGCCAGGCGCGTCATGAGCGCTTTGTCGAGCCGTGGTGCGGCGCCGACTCCAGGAGAACGCCTACGCGATCGTCCCGGCGCCGGTGAATCGAGTCCACAGCGTGTGACGTCAGTACGGGTTTATCGGCAGGCACCGGCGGTTGGTTCGCTGGGAGGACGAGGCAGCGCAGCCAGTTCGCCGTACGAGCTGACGGCCGGCACGGATCGTCGCAAGGCCGAGACGGCAGGGATGCCCGGCGGCGGCGCCCCCAACGGACAGAACACTGCGAACGAGGCTGGCGGCGCCGGTACCCGGACGCGGACCACATCGGCTTTGAGCCTTTCCCGAGCACGAGCTCAGGCGCAAGGCGGCTCTGAGGGACGGCACGCGCTGACGGTCAGTGCTCCGAGCTCGGCAGTCCCGACAGCCAAGGCGTCTGGATCTGGGTCTCGTTCTTCGTCGGAGCCGCAGCATGCTCGCCGTTCGCGTCGTCCTCAGCCTGCGTCTGCCAACGACGCTCGATATGAGCCGCGGTCCCACGTTCACTCCGCCAGCCTTCGTGAAGGTCCTCCCAAGAGCCAACGGGCCGGGCGGCGCTCGTCGGCTCCGCAGCAGCGTCGCTTCCGGGAGTACTCCGCGATCACCAAGGACGGCGTGACTATTCACGTCCCGACGCGTAGGTGATAGGCGATGGCACGCGAGCACCCCCCAGAGGACGACGACCGGAAGGCCGGCCGCTCAGGGCCTAAACGCGGTCGAGACAACGCGGCGGACGCTGATGGGCACGGCCCGGAGGCTCCAGACAGCTGGCGTTCCATGCTCAGCTCCGACTACGACTACCCGGATGACCTTGATGAACTGCCGGGTCGGGATCGACGCCGGGCAAAGAAGAACTGGCGGCGCGATGATCACGCGCAGCGCGTTGCGTGGCTACGAGATCAACGCGGTGCCGAGCCGACGAGTCCTGCCGTCATCGTCGTGCTGGTCGTTGTCGTCGCAATTGTGATTCTCGGACTCGGTGGTGGTCTGCCCCGTCTGCTGGGAAAAGACGACCCTAGTAGCGAGTCGCCGGTCGGATTGCTGACGCCTGCAGCTCCAGTGGTGCTGCCGACTGCGTCCGCTGGTGGTACAACAGGTCCGCCCACGGCGAGCGCGACTCTGACGACGCCACCGATCGAAACGGCGCGGCCAGGCGCTCAGGCAACCGCGATGGCGACGGATGTTGTCGGCGCCTGGGCACGGACCTTCTATACCCGCGATCCAGCGGTGGAGACCTACGCCGGTCTGATCGAAAAGGCTTCGAAGTACATGACCGAAGAGGTCGCGGCGACCTTTGCTGCCGCGGGTGATTCCACCTACGAGGCGTTGAAGACCGACGGAGGCAAGTCCGCGGTGGTCGCGGCACCCGTCAGCACGCCACGCGCGAACACCGCCCCTGCAGACACGCCGGGCCGGATCACCCGATTTGTCAACGTGACCATCGAGGTGACTGGTAAGCGTGCTCAGCGGTTTGACGTTCCACTGCTGGTGACCGTGATTGACCAGGACGGCAAGTGGGTCATCAGCGATGTTTCGGGTGGTACCGGACCATGAGCGGGGCGGCGGGAGGTTCCGATGTTCGGCGGGGGTGAACTTGGCCAGGTGGCAGGCTTCTGGGCATCCCGAGGCCTGTACGCCAAGCTAGGAGCAGTACTGGCAGTCGCTGGTATCGGGACTTTGCTGATGCTTGCTCCGTTCGGCGGCGGGACGGAATCGCAGGCTGCATGCTTGCCGGGCGTTCCCGGCCGGGCACCTCAGCCCAGGGCGGCCGATGCCTTGAGGCAGGACCAGATCGACTTCGCGAAGATCATCGACGAGGTCGCGGTTCAGCGAGGGCTGCCTGGCAAGGCGACCTTGGTTGCGCTGATGACCGCCCTGCAGGAATCGCAGTTGCGCAACTTGCCGTACGGTGATGCAGACTCAGTCGGGTTGTTTCAGCAACGACCGGCGGCCGGCTGGGGGACAGTCAGCCAGATCCTAAACCCGCGCTACTCCGCGAACGCGTTCTTCGGGGGTTCGGGGGCGCCCAGCCCGCCAGGCCTGGTTGATATCGATGGATGGCCGGAGATGTCGTTCAATGATGCCGCTCAAGCGGTACAGGTCTCCGCGTACCCAGACCTCTACGGACAGCACGAGCAGGAGGCGAAGGCAATCGCCGCGGCCGCGGGGATCAATCTCGAACGACCAGGAGACCCGTACGCGGGCCGTGCCGGGCCGGTCCCTCCTGTCTCGCCTGGGATTGGCGCCGGTGGTGAGTGTGAGAGCGAAGGCTTGGTGGCCGGCAAGCCGGTGAATGGCGTCTGGCCGCCTGAGGAAGCCACGATCACTGATCCCACCGGTACCGGTGGGATGGTGACGCCCAGAACGGCGGCCTGGGTCGCGCTAGCCGGCAAGACACTCGGGTCACTGAGCATGAGTTGCTGGGACGCGCACCTGTGGAACCCGACCAGCGATCACCCCAAGGGACGTGCCTGCGACGTGATGGTCGGAACTGATGCTCGGCGGTCGCCTCAGGCTCGTGCCAAAGGCGATCGGATCGCGAACTGGGCCGTCAGTACCGCTGGACAGACCGGTGTTCGTTATGTCATCTGGTACGGGAAGATCTGGTCTGCACGACGGGGAACATGGATTCCGTACAACGGCGGTGGCGTGTACGTTCCGACCGACGCGACTGGCGGCCACTTCGACCACGTCCACGTCTCGATGTACTGATCAATGCGGAGCACACTGCATGATCCGCCACTTCTGGAAGCGAGTTGCTCATGACTGGCCCTGGTGATCCGAACCAGCAAGACGGCGCCTGGGGCCAGGATTCGTGGCGGCCGGCGCAGCAGCAGCCGTCCTTCGGTCCCGGCCAGGCTCCTCCTCCGTGGGCACAGCTGCCGCCGGGCAGCGGACCGCAGGCCG
This sequence comes from Kribbella lupini, assembly GCF_039529595.1. Taxonomy (NCBI): domain Bacteria; kingdom Bacillati; phylum Actinomycetota; class Actinomycetes; order Propionibacteriales; family Kribbellaceae; genus Kribbella; species Kribbella lupini. The sequence goes on from NZ_BAAANC010000001.1 coordinate 433,723, forward strand.
CAGGAGGCCAGCAGCGACGACTTCCGGAGGTGTCCGCTTGGGGGAATGTGGTCGCCGCCGCTCCGTGGTTCTTCTGGAGTCTGATCCTGGTGATCTGGATCGGCGGAGTCTTCGGTTACCCCGCAGGCTGGATCGTCGTCGGCGCTTGGATTCTGTCGGGGGCGGTCGTCTTCGTCGGTTCGGTGGAGGATCTCCTCGCTCGTTATCTGTTCCGGCTGCGTAGACCGACTTTGATCGAGCGGGAACGCCTTCAGCCTGTCTGGAGACAGCTGCACGCTCGAGCGGGAACGAATCCTGAACGCTTCACGCTGTGGGTCCAGGAATCCGATGACGTCAATGCCACCCCCACTCCGGGCCATGTTGTCGCGGTGACGAGGTGGGCTTTGTACACACTTCCGCCCCAACACCTCGAGGCCGCACTCGCGCATGAGTTGAGCCATCACCTTGGCGGGCGCTCGTGGCTGAGCCTTTTGGGATTCTGGTACTCGATTCCTTCCCGTGCCGGTCTAATCGCTGCCCGCGCGATAGCGCGACTGGTGAAGAAGGTGCCGGCCGTTGGCTGTGGTGTGCTCGCCTTCCTGGCCTTGGCCTGGATCGGCCTCTCTCTGGCGGCAGTGGTCGGTGGAGCCGGGTTCATCTGGCCGCTCGTCTACCTCACGCCGTTCGTGGCGCCGCCCTTCCTGGCATGGGTGAACCGTTGGCAGGTCAAGGAGGCCGACCGGCGAGCGGCTTCGATGGGATACGGCTCGACACTGGTTCAGGTTCTCTACGGATGGCAGCACCAGCATCAGCAGAACTTGGGTCGAGAGACGACCAGGCGGCAGCAGGTCATGTCCAACACGCCGACGTTGGCGGATCGGGTCCACACCCTCGAACAGAGCACGGTTTAGTGAGGCGTCGAGCCTGTCGTGGTCGGTTTCGGGGCGTAAACAGACCGCGGCGCACGGAGTGCGATCCGATATTTGTGCCGCGGTCTGATCAGCTTTGACGGTGTTAGCGCACCTTCACTGACCGTCACAAGTCCACTTGTTGCAACATCGACCACCTGCTGTTGGCCAGGTCAAGGATTCGCTGGGGATGTTGGCGCAGCTACTTGGCGGACTTTCGCCTGTCGGGATGTTGTGTGCGGGGTCGGGAAGTGGGCGTCGGCCCGGTGGCCGTGCGGCGTGGGAGTACCAGGTTTTCCCTTGTTGGCGCGGACCGGGTGGTGGATTTGCTTCCCAAAGGGCTGGTGGGCGAACTAGGGTCGCGACGGATCGTAGTCGTGTCATCACGTGAGTCCATGGGAGGGAAGAGGATGGTGAAGCGTAAGGCGGTCGCGGCGGTGGCTGCGGGGGTTGTTGCCGTTGCGTTGGGGTTGTCGGGGACCGGGGCCGCGGGGGCGGCGCCTGGTGAGGCGGTGCCGGGGAACCTGAAGTTGGTGAAGACGAAGAGCTCGTTGCTCGGGAAGCACGTGTGGTACCAGCAGACCTTCAAGGGGCTGCCGGTGGTGAACGGGTACTACGCGAAGCACTTCGACAAGTCGGGCAAGGTCGTGCAGATCTCCGATGGGCGGGACGCCGTACCGGAGTCGCTCGACGTCAGTGCCAAGGTGCCGTCGGCAACGGCGACGAAATCGGCGAACACGCTGGTGAGCGCCCGCGCGGCGCGTAACCGGATCGCGCAGCCGAACAAGAGTGTGGTGCAGACGCCGACGGCGACCCAGGGTGCGGCGCAGCTGGCCGTGATCGGTGGGCCGAACGCCCGGCTGGTGTGGAACGTGACGTCGCGGTCGTCCGAAGGGGTGACGCGGTCGCTGGTCGACGCCAAGAACGGTGTGGTCGTCGAGTCGAAGGTGATCAGCGACAACGTCGACGGCAAGGGGTCGGTGTTCGATCCCAACCCGGTGGTGACGCTGAAGAACGAGGATCTGCTCGACAACAACGACAAGAACAGCAACGAGTTGTTCCTCGCGCAGAAGAACGTGATCCTGCGCAACCTGGACGGCTCGGGCAAGCTGAACGGTGCCTACGTCAACATCCTCGAGGCCAAGGGTGGGGTGGCGCAGAACAAGAACAACACGTTCGTGTACCAGCGCGCCAACGACAAGTTCGAGCAGGTGATGGCGTACTACCAGGTCAACCAGACCCAGGAGTACATCCACTCGCTCGGGTTCACCGAGGTGAACAACGAGTCGCAGGACTTCTCGATCAACACCTACGAGGGCGACAACAGCTTCTACGACCCGTCGGTCGACGTGATCACGATGGGCGAGGGCGGCGTCGACGACGCCGAGGACGCCGAGGTGATCTGGCACGAGTACGGTCACGCGATCCAGGACGACGTCGTCCCGGGCTTCGGTGAGTCGCTCGAGGCCGGCTCGATCGGTGAGGGCTTCGGCGACTACTGGGCCGTGCAGCAGTCGATGCCGGTCAGCAAGGGCTACGACATCCCGTGCGTGATGGACTGGGACGCCACGTCGTACACCGACGGCCCGAAGCACTGCCTGCGCCGTACCGACACCGGCAAGACCACCGACGACATCGTCGGCGAGGTGCACGACGACGGTGAGATCTGGTCGAACGCGCTCTGGGACATCCAGAAGGCGCTCGGCCGCACCAAGGCCAACAAGGTGATCCTGCAGGGCACGTTCTTCTACGCGCCCGACACCAGCTTCGCCGACGCCGCGCGCGTCACGGTCCAGTCGGCCCGCCTGCTGTACGGCAAGGCGGTCGCGGACCAGGTCACCACCGCGTTCAAGGCCCGCAAGATCCTCTAGTACGACGAACGCAAACACTCCGGCTCGTGCGCCCACCGCTACTGTGGGCGCATGAGCTGGAGTACTGCGGACATCCCTGACCAGTCCGGCCGTCGCGCCCTGGTCACCGGCGCGACCAGCGGTATCGGGTACGCCACCGCGCTCGAGCTGCTCAGACACAACGCCGACGTCCTGATTGCCGCGCGCAACCCGCAGAAGGCCGCCGAAGCCGCGGCCGGTCTCGCCAAGGCCTCAGGCAAAGAGCCCGACATCCTAGAACTCGATCTCGCCGACCTCTCCAGCGTCCAGCAGGCCGCCGAGCAGGTCGCCAAGACGCACGACCGCCTCGATCTCCTGGTCAACAACGCCGGCGTGATGGCGACGCCGTACCGGCAGACCGTGGACGGCTTCGAGCTGCAGCTCGGCACCAACCACCTGGGGCACTTCGCGCTCACCGCCCGGCTGATGCCGTTGCTCCGGCAGGCGGACCAGCCGCGGGTCGTCACGGTCAGCTCGTTCATGCACAAGACCGTCCGGGGGATCAGCAAGGCCGATCTGACCGCCGAGAACGGCTACCGCAAGTGGGAGTCGTACGGGAAGTCCAAGCTGGCCAACCTGCTGTTCATGCTCGAGCTGAGCCGCAGGGCCGGCGACAGCCTGGTCAGTGCCGGCTCGCACCCGGGATACGCGTCGACGCATCTCCAGGCCGCCGGTCCCGAGCTGGCGGGTCGACAGTTCCAGGCTCGTGTCTTCGGAGCTGCCACGAGACTCGTCGCGCAGTCGGCCGCTGCCGGCGCCTGGCCCAGCCTGTACGCCGCGACGCTGCCCGAGCTGCGGTCGGGTTCGTTCGTCGGCCCGGGCTTTCTCGGCTACCGCGGCGCTCCGAGGCCGGCGACCCCGACGAGTGTCGCCCAGGACCCCGAACTCGCCCAGAAGCTGTGGGCCTGGTCCGCCGAGGCCACGGGAGTCGACGCGTTCTGAGCACACTCCGTGCGCGTCGAGTGACAGACCGGTGATTTCGAAGCTAGTCTTCGATAATCCTCGTCCGCCCCCACGGAGGTCCCCACAGATGGCTACGACCCGACGTACGTTCCTCGGTCTCACGGCAGCGGCAGCATTCACCGGCATCACTCCGGCTTTCGCCGGCTGCCGTGACCAGAAAACGCTCTACATCGGCACCTACACCTCGGCCGGCGGGACCGGCATCGGGATCGCCCAGTACGACGCGGCCAGCGGCGCGATCACCTCGACCGGCGTACTGACCGGAGTCCAGGAGCCCTCGTTCCTGATCGCCTCCGGGAGGTTCCTGTACGCCGTCAACGAGCAGACCAACGGTGGCGTGACGGCGATCGCAGTGGATGCCCCTGGCGAGCTCCGGATCCTGAACCGCCAGTCCACCGGCGGATCCGCGCCCTGTCACCTCGCACTCGTTGCGGGCGGCAAGTACCTGCTGAGCGCCAACTACGGCTCGGGTGACGTCGCCGTCCATCCGGTCAACGCCGACGGCAGCCTCGGCGCCCGGACCGATCTGGTCAAGCACATCGGCGCCGCGCCGCACGCCCACCAGGTCGTGCAGGACCCCGCCGGCGAGTACATCCTGTCGGTCGACCTCGGCACCGACACGGTCTACACGTACACGATCGCGGCCCCCGGCAAGCTGACCGAAGTCGCGCAGGCCAAGCTCGAGGCCGGCGCCGGCCCGCGTCACCTGGCCTTCCACCCGAACGGCAGGTACGCGTACGTCGCGAACGAGCTCGACAGCACCGTCGTCCCGTGCGCGTACGCCGACGGCCGGCTGACCCCCGGTACACCGCTGCAGACCGCGCCTGCAGGGCCGCAGAACTACCCCGGCGAGGTGATCGTCTCGCCCGACGGCAACTTCGTCTACGTCACCAACCGCGGCCACAACAGCATCGCGGTCTTCGCGACCAGCGACGACGGAGCGACGCTCACGCGCACAACAACCCCGTCCACAGGCGGCGACTGGCCCAGGCACTGCGCGATCGACCCGACCGGCACCCTGCTCCTCGTCTCCAACCAGCGCTCCAACACCATCACCACGTTCCACAGAAACCAACAGACTGGAACCCTCACGCCGGCTCAGAGCTTCAGCACTCCGAGCCCGGTCTGCACGCTCGGGTGATGTTCGAACCTGAGTGAGCTCTTGCAATTGTGTCGTGGAAGCGTTTCCATCGGAGCTGTCCTTTCCCCGCCCCGGAAGGAAACGCAGCATGAAACGACGCCTCGCCGCGGTCGCGGCCGGCCTCCTGGCCGCGACCGCGATCGTGGTCCCCACCTCGCAGGCCGCACCAGGCTGGCAGATCGGGACCCCGCCGCTGAGCACCCCGTGGACCGACGACGTCTCACCCACCAACGCGCTCCCGGAGTACCCGCGGCCGCAGCTGACCCGCGACCGCTGGCAGAACCTCAACGGCCTCTGGGAGTTCGCCGCCGCCCAGCCCGGCGAAGCCCCACCGTTCGGACGCCAACTGGCCGAGAAAGTCCTCGTCCCGTACCCCGTCGAGTCCGCCCTCTCCGGCGTCCAGCGCCACGAGGACCGCATGTGGTACCGCCGCACCTTCACCGTCCCGCAGGGCTGGAAGGGCCAGCAACTCCTGCTGCACTTCGGCGCGGTCGACTACGACGCCAAGGTCTGGGTCAACGGCCGCCAGGTCGCGACCCATCGCGGCGGGTACGACGGGTTCTCGGTCGACGTGACCAACGCCCTGCACCAGCGCGGCCCCCAGGAGGTCATCGTCTGGGCCGAGGACCTCACCGACGAGACGTTCCAGCCGATCGGCAAGCAGCGCGAGGTCGGTGACCACGGCATCTTCTACCAGGGCAGCTCCGGCATCTGGCGCACCGTGTGGATGGAGCCGGTCGCCAGCTCCTCGATCGAGCGGCTGCAGCTGACGCCCGACGTACCGGGCAAGGCGCTCAAAGTCACCGCCGACACGACCGGCCCGACCAACCTCGACGTCGAGACGACCGTGTACGACGGCGGCCGCAAAGTCGCAGCCCGCAGAGGCAAGGCCAACCAAGAGCTCAAGATCACGATCCCCAGCCCGAAGCTCTGGTCGCCCGACAACCCCTTCCTCTACACGCTCAAGGTCAAGCTGATCGACCGCGGCAAGGTCGTCGACGAGGTCGGTTCGTACGCCGGGCTGCGTCAGGTCGGCAAGCTGAAAGGGGCCGACGGCAAGCTCCGGCTGGCGCTGAACGGCAAGATCCTCTTCAACCTGTCGACGCTGGACCAGGGGTTCTGGCCCGACGGCCTGAACACCGCGCCGACCGACGAGGCGCTCAGGTTCGACCTCGAGCAGCACAAGGAGCTCGGCTTCAACACCGTCCGCAAGCACATCAAGGTCGAGCCGGACCGCTGGTACTACTGGGCCGACAAGCTCGGCCTGATGGTCTGGCAGGACATGCCCGCCTCGAAGACCGACCCGATCCCGCCGGCCTGGCAGGCGCAGTACAAGGCCGAGCTGCACGAGATGGTCGAGGAGCACAAGAGCTTCACCTCGATCACCACCTGGGTGCCGTTCAACGAGGGCTGGGGCGAGTGGGATCTCGCCGAGACCGGCCGGATCGCGGACAGCGTCAAGGCGCAGGACCCGTCACGGCTCGTCAACGCGCACAGCGGGATGAACTGCTGCGACTCCCTCGGCGACTCCGGGCGCGGTGACATGATCGACCACCACGCCTACCTCGGGCCGGCGACGTCGAGCCCGTCCGGCGACCGCGTCGCGGTGGACGGCGAGCACGGCGGGTTCGGGCTCAAGACCGAAGGCCACATGTGGTTCGGCGACGGCTTCGCGTACGAGATGACGCCGGACTCGGCCACGCTCACCCGCCGGTACGTCGAGAACCAGCGCGACGTCCTGCGCTCGGCCAACACCTGCGGGATCAGCGGATCGGTCTACACCCAGATCACCGACGTCGAGGGCGAGGTGAACGGCTTCTTCACCTACGACCGGCAGGTCCCGAAGATGGACTTCGCTCAGGTCCGCACGATGAACGAGCAGATCATCGCCGGAGCGGACGGAACCGGCAGCGGCGGCCCCAACCCACCACCTGGTACGCCGGGTGTCGACGGCATCCACTTCTACCCGCTCGACGGCTCCGGCGAGGACGTTGCCGGCGACAACGACGCGACGCTGCAGGGCGGCGCGACCTTTGCCCCCGGCAAGAACGGCCAGGGCGTCGCGACGAACGGCACCAGCCAGTACGTCGACACCGGCGCCCAGTTGCTCGACACCAACGGCAACTACACCGCCACCGCCTGGGTGAAGCTGAACAAGGCCGACGGCGCGTTCCAGACCGTGGTCAGCCAGGACGGCGACCGGGACAGCGCGTTCTTCCTGCAGTACTCCGGCCAGGACCAGCGGTTCGCGATGAGCTTCCCGGGGCAGCGCGCGCTGGCGCCGACGAAGCCGACCCCGGGCCAGTGGTACCACCTGACCGGCGTACGCGACGCCGCGAAGGGCGAGCTGCGGCTGTACGTCGACGGCACGCTCGTCGCGACCAAGTCGGCCTGCACGCTCGACGCGACCTCGACCGGCAACACCGTGATCGGCCGCGGCAAGTTCGGCGGCAACCCGGTCGACTACCTGGACGGCGTCGTCGACCAGGTGCACCTGTTCGACCGCGCGCTGGACGCGACGGAGGTGAAGGCGCTGTACGACTCCGGCCGCTGACTCGTGATCTCGGGCCCCGCGCGGGGCCCGAGATGCGAAACCGACGCCGAGGACCGATCCTGGTAGTGCCGACCAGGGAGGTAGGGCCGATGACCGCTCCCAGCCGTGTGCTCGCTCCGCAGAACGCGACGCGCTTCCGTCCGCCGCGCTTCGGCCTGGGCGGGTCGCGGCTCGGCGCCGCCGACGGCGCGGTCGCGACCGCCACGATCGAGGCCGCGTACACGGCGGGGATCCGCTTCTTCGACACCTCACCGGCGTACGACGACTACGAGCGGCGGCTCGGTACGGCGCTGGCCGCGCACCCGCGGTCGGGCTTTCTGCTGTCCACGGGTGTCGGGCTCGACGGGGTGCGTGAGTCCGTTGCCGGCAGCCTCGAGCGGCTGGGCGTGACGTCGCTCGACCTCGTCTTCGTGCAGGTTGCCGACGACCGGCCGATCGACGGCGCGTACGGCGTACTGACCGAGCTGCGCGAGCGCGGGGTGATCGGCGCGATCGGTGTCGCCGGGCGTGAGTGGCAGCACCTCGATCCGCTGGTGCGGGATCTCGAGCTGGACGCCGTACTGCTGGCCGGGCAGTACTCGCTGCTCGACCGGTCCGGCGCGCCGTTGCTGGATCGCTGCCAGGCAAGGGGAGTGGCGGCGATCGTTTCCGGTGTCCTCACCCAAGAGATCCTGCTGACCGACCGGTCCCGGCAAACGACTGATCCACTGACGATCCGCGCGCGGCGCATGTCGGCGGTCTGCGAGCCGTACGGCGTATCGCTGCCGCAGGCCGCTCTGGCCTTCCCGGGCAGGCATCCCGCGGTGACCTCGGTGCTGATCGGTGCGGCGTCGCCGGCCGAGATCCGGGCCGACGCGGCGCTGGTCCGGCAGCCCGTGCCCGAGCCGTTCTGGCGCGATCCGGAGTTGGCGCGGTTGCTGGGCGACTGAGTCTTGTCAGCGGGGGACGGCTACGGAAGTCTGGTGACCTCGATTCCTGTGGGGGGATTTCCTTGTCCAGAATCACTGCGTCCTGCCTGCGCGCCGCCGCGCTGGCCGGCCTGCTCGGCTCGGGCCTGGTCGTCGTCACGACCTCGCCTGCGTCCGCTGCCTCGATCACCGTCACCACGACCGCCGACGTGGTCAACGGCGGTGACGGCCTGACCTCGCTGCGAGAAGCGTTCACCACCGCCTCCGGCAACGGCGTCGACGACGTCATCACGCTCGGCGCCGGCCTGACGTACCCGTTGTCGGCCTGCTCCGGCCCGCTGACGCACGCCGACAACCACGAGTTGATTGTCCAGGGCAACAACTCCACGATCGAGCAGAGCTGTGACGCGCAGGGTGTCGTCGACAGCACCGATCACGACGGGCGGCTCGAACTGCGGGACCTGGTGATCGACGGTGGACCCAACACCACGAACACCGCGCTGGAAGGCGCCGCGGTGCGGTCCGACAGCGAGCTGCTGCTCACCGACGTCGAGGTCCGCAACGTGCTCTCGCCCGGCGGCAGCGTCGTCTGGAGCAGCTTCGGGCACGGCACCACGCCGTACCGGATGACGTTGCTCGGCGGCAGCCTGCACGACAACACCGGCAGCGTGGTCAGTTGCGACAACTGCTCGCTGGCGGTCGACGGCACGAACATCTCGGGCAACACCGGTTCCGGGATGTCGCTGGTCGACGGGTACCCGGTCGCGATCGAGAACGCGACGATCGGCAACAACACCCGGACCGGCATCACGAACACCGGCCAGGGGTTCGCGGCCAACAAGATGACGGTCAACCTGACCAGCATCGTCGGCAACGGCCGGGCCGGCATCCTGTGCAGCAACTGCGGGTCGCTCAGCATGTACTCGACCAACGTCAGCGACAACGGGCTGACCGCGGCCGACGCGCGGGGCGGCATCTCGTTCACCGCCTCCAAGCGGGGCAACGGCTCGACCGGGATCAGCGGCCTGCTGTCCACCGTCACCGGCAACAAGAGCACCCAGCCGGGCGGCGGCATCTCGCTGACGCCGGTGCTGATCGAGGACGACGGCGCGACGCCGAACGTCGGGCTGGACCGGGTACTGGTCGAGAACAACCAGTCGGTCGGTGGTGGCGGTGGCGTCTGGCTCGGCTTCGGCGCGCTGCACATGTACAAGGGCTCGCTGGTCGGCAACAGCACGACCGGCGGCAACGGCGGCGGCGCCGGCACGATCGACGCGACCGGGCCGTTCGACCTGACGTTCGACGAGACGCCGATCAACCACAACTCGGCGACCGGCGACGGCGGCGGTGTGTACGCGCAGGCGATCACCGGGCTGTTCCTCGACCGGACCGGGCTGAGCAACAACAGCGCCGGGGGCAACGGTGGCGGCGCGAAGGTCGTCAACAGCTACTCGGTGACGCTGGAGGACATGGCGGTGGACGACAACACGGCGGCGAACGGCGCCGGGCTGGACGTCGCGACGGAGAACCTCGGCGGCACCAAGGTGACCTTCGCCGGGAACGTCGCGTCCGGGACCGGTGGGGGAGCGCGGGTGTCCGCCCTTGCGGCGAACTTCCTGAACAGCACTTTCAGCGGCAACACCGCAGCGACCGGTGGTGGCCTCGCCGTCATCAACAGTGCCGTGGCGACGCTGACCCACGTGACGATGGCCGACGACCAGGCGACGACCGGCGCGCACATCGCCGCCGTACCGGCTGCTCAGGTGAAGACCGAGAAGAGCGCGATCGTGCTGCCGCAGGTCGGTACGTCGTGCGCCGGGATCGGTGGCGCGTTCGCGGGGACGTCGCTCGGTTTCTCCGTACGGCGTGACGCCAGCTGCGGCAGTGTCGCGTCGGACCTGGTCACCGCGAACGACCCGCAACTGGCGGCGCTGAGCGGGAGCGGCTTCGCGCGGGTTCGGGTGCCGGCGGCGACGAGTCCGCTGGGTGGGCGGGTACCGGTGGCGAACTGCACGGTCGAGGACGACCAGCGGATGGTGGCCCGGCCGGCGGGCGCGAACTGCGAGGCGGGGTCGGTCGAGATCGTCGAGGCGTCCGGTCCGGATGCGGCGCTGACGGCGTTGATCGCCGAGGTGAAGGCGCTGCACCTGCCGAAGGCGGTCGAGGCGAGCCTGGTGCTCAAGCTGGAGGCGGCGCGGGTGGCGGTCCAGAAGAACCAGAAGCCGGTCGCGAAGGCGCTGCTGACGGCGTTCGTGATCGAGGTGAAGGTGCTGGCCGCGAAGAAGATCGTCCCGGCACCGGCCGCGAATCAGCTGGTGGCGAAGGCGACGGCGATCAGGAACGGCCTGTGACGCTGGTGATGGTCAGATCGGTCACCAATGCTCCTTGAGCGGGTCCGGCGTCAGTAGGCTGGGGATCGGGTCCGTGGAGTGCGGATCCCCGGACGAGATGGCGCCGTACCCGACGCAAAGACGACGCCGGCCCCCGGAGGGGCAGTGGACATGCATGCAGTCGACGTCCTCGAAATCGCCGGCGCGATCACGATCCTGATCGCGTTCGCCGCCTCCCAGGCGGGGCGCTTGGAGCAGAAGACTCTGCGGTACCAGGTGCTGAACCTGGTGGGCTCGGGCATCTTGGCGGTCATCGCCGGGGTCGAGCAGTCCTGGGGCTTCCTGCTGCTGGAGGGGACCTGGGCGGTGGTCAGCTTGATCGGGCTGATCGCGCTGCTCAGATCCCGCCGTACGGCGACCTCCGCCAGCCGAGGTGCCGTCGCTTAGAAGCGGTCGGCGGGGTCGACCGGGGTGCCGGGGGATTCCGGCGTACCGGGAGTCCCAGGGCCGGGGCCCGTGGTGTTGGGGCTGCCGGGGGTTGTGGAGGTCGGCGTGCCCGGGCCGGTGCTGCCGGGCGGCGGCGTGGTCGGGGTGACCGTGACCGTCGCCGTACCGCTCGGGTTCGGGATGACCGGGCCGGGGTCGACCTCGGGAGCGTTGCGGAACAGGAGCCAGGCGATCAGTACGGCGAGCGCCATGAGCAAGGCCATCGCCAGCAAGGCCAGCATCAGCGCCAGCCTGGAGGCCGGCCGGAGTACGGCGGGCCAGGGCAGCGGCCAGATGCGGAACAGGCCTGGGCGGCGGCGGTTCTCCCAGTAGTGGCGGAAGTCGGGGCCGCGGACCCGGCCGATCTGCGGGACGCGGTCCATCAGTACGGCGGACAGGACGTCCTCGCCGCGGCGCTCGGCGATCAGCCGCTCGTCGGCGGCGGAGCTGGAGCCGTCGTCCTCGCGGAGCGGGCCGAGGGCAACCCACAGCGCCAGGTCGTCGTCATCGGCGTCGTTGTGGGCGAGGACCGACTCCTCGGGCAGCTCGTCGACGGCGCGGACGAAGCGGTCGCGGGCGGAGGCGTCGTCGGCGGAGCCCTCGGTCATCATCGCGAGCACGGCGCCGCGGCCGGACTCGTCGGCGGCGGCGTACAGGTAGCCGGCGGCGTTCGCGCCGAGACGTCCGCGCAGCCAGAACTCGCCGACCTTGGGCGGGTCCTCCGGCAGCAGCGGGAGCGCGTCCGGGAGCGGCGGCGGCGCAGGGCTCGGCTGAGGAGCCTCCGGCGGCGCAGCGGTCTGGGACTCGGTCGCGGTCATCGGGTCAATCCCACCACATCGGCGGTAACACTGTCGCGCGCCCCGGGAAGGAGGAGTGGCGATTTGGGTGGGTGGGGAGGATGGACAGTGGTCCGGGCGGGGCTTGGTTCGGCTTGAGCCCTGGGATCTGATGGAATGGCCGGAGTTCCCGAGCAGTAGGTCCGTGTGGGCCCCGGAAGGACAGGCATGACCGAAACCACCGTCCCGGCAGGGTCAGTGGCCCAGCAGTCTCGTCTGGTCGGCGAGGCGATCACCGAGGTCAAACGCGTGATCGTCGGCCAGGAGCACATGGTCGAGACGCTGATGGTGTCGCTGCTGGCGAAGGGGCACTGCCTGCTCGAGGGCGTGCCGGGCGTGGCCAAGACGCTCGCCGTCCGGACCTTCGCCTCCGTCGTCGGTGGGTCGTTCGCACGGATCCAGTTCACCCCGGACCTGGTCCCCTCCGACATCGTCGGCACCCGGATCTACCGGCAGACCCGCGAGGCGTTCGACATCGAGCTCGGTCCGACGTTCGTGAACTTCGTGCTCGCCGACGAGGTCAACCGCGCGCCCGCCAAGGTGCAGTCGGCGATGCTGGAGCTGATGGCCGAGCGGCAGGTGTCGATCGGCGGCCAGACCTTCCCGATGCCGAAGCCGTTCATCGTGATCGCCACCCAGAACCCGATCGAGTCCGAGGGCGTCTACCCGCTGCCCGAGGCGCAGCGCGACCGCTTCCTGGTCAAGATCGACGTGCCGCACCCGCGCGGGCACGAGGAGTTCGAGATCCTCCGCCGGATGAGCGTCGACCCGCCGCAGCCGCGCCAGGTGCTGCAGCCGGAGACGATCATGGAGCTGCAGCGGTCCGCCGAGCAGGTCTTCGTGCACAACCTGGTCGCCGAGTACGCCGTCCGCCTGGTGATGGCGACCCGGACGCCGACCGACTTCCACCTGCCCGACCTCGAGCCGATCATCGAGCTCGGCGTCAGCCCGCGCGCGACCCTCGGCCTGATCGCGGCCGGCCGCGCGCTGGCCCTGATCCACGGCCGCGACTACCTGCTGCCGAGCGACGTCCAGACCGTCGCGCTGGACGTGATGGGCCACCGCCTCGGCCTGACCTTCGACGCGATCGCGGACAACATCGACGCCCGCGCCGTGATCGAGCGGATCCTGGCCACCGTCCCGCCGCCGCAGCCGGTGTGGCGCGACGGCAACGACCAGTCCGGCCGTCCCGAGTTCGTCTAACACATGGCCAACCGACCCGACCCGAGGGCTGCGATGACGATCTCGCAGCTCGCGCCCGAGCGCGCGCTCCGGCGCCTCGAGCTGACCGTCGTACGGCGGCTCGAGGGGTACCTGCACGGCGAGCACCTCGGGCTGCTGCCCGGGCCGGGGACCGAGCTGGCCGAGGCCCGGGAGTACCAGGTCGGCGACGACGTCCGCCGGATGGACTGGGCCGTCACGGCGCGGACGACGATGCCGCACGTCCGCGACCTGATCGCGGACCGCGAGCTGGAGACCTGGGCGCTGGTCGACCTGTCCGCCTCGATGGACTTCGGTACGTCGCAGCTGGAGAAGCGCGAGCTCGCCGTTGCCGCCGTGGCGACCGTCGGGTTCCTCACCCACCGGCTGGGCGACCGGTTCGGCGGGCTGATGCTGCGCGACTCGACACTGCGCCGCTGGCCCGCCCGCTCCGGCCGCCTCGCGCTGTACGGGCTGCTCCGCGCGCTGCTCGCCGAGAAGGACCACGGCGAGCACAAGGCGCGCAGCGACCTGGCCGGGGCGCTCGACTCGATGGCCCGGACGCAGCGCAAGCGCGGTCTGCGGGTCGTGGTGTCGGACTTCCTGACCCCTGAGGACGGCGAGATCGACAGCCGGATGGAGCCGTCCTGGGAGCGCGCGATGCGCAAGCTGACCGCGCAGCACCAGGTGCTCGCGGTCGAGATCGTCGACCCGCGCGAGCTCGAGCTGCCCAACATCGGCGTCGTGATGATCGGCGACCCCGAGACCGGCGCGGTCCGCGAGATCGACACCCGCAAGCGCCGGGTGCGGGAGGAGTACGCCGCCGCGGCGCTCGCGCAGCGGGAACGAACCAGGACGGCCCTGCGTAGGGTAGGTGCGGGGCACCTGGTTCTGCGGACCGACCGGGACTGGGTCGCCGACACCGTGCGGTTCGTGCTCGCCTACAAGCGAGTCGCGCCGCGCCTGCACCAACCGCCGAAGGGAGTGGCTCGCTGATGGAGTTCCTGTCTCCGGCCCGACTCTGGTTCCTGCTGCTGATCCCGCTGGTGATCGCGGCGTACATCTACCTGCAGCACCGGCGCGCCCAGTACGCGCTGCGCTTCACCAACATCGCCCTGCTCGACCGGGTGGCCCCGCGCCGGCCGCAGTGGCGCCGGCACTTGGCCGTCGCGCTCGCGCTGCTGGCGGCGTGCTCGTGCGTGGTCGCGTTCGCGCAGCCCAAGGACGAGGTCAAGGTGCCGCGCGAGCGGGCCACGATCGTGGTCGCGATCGACGTCTCGCTGTCGATGATGGCGACCGACGTCGACCCGAACCGGCTCGAGGCGGCGAAGAAGTCGGCGAAGAACTTCGTCAACCAGCTGCCGTCGAAGTTCAACGTGTCGCTGGTCAACTTCGCCGGGACCGCGTCGATCATCGTGCCGCCGACCACTGACCGGGCGACCGTGCAGCGGTCGATCGACGGGCTGGAGCTCGCGGAGTCGACCGCCACCGGCGAAGGCATCTTCACGTCGCTGCAGGCGCTGACGCAGGTCCCGCCGGACCCGGAGCACCCGAACGACCCGGCGCCCGCGCGGATCGTGCTGCTGTCCGACGGCAAGCGCACGGTCGGCCGGACGGCGCAGGAAGGCGCGCAGGCGGCGAAGGCGAAGAACACCCCGATCTACACGATCACCTTCGGCACCGACTCCGGCTTCATCGAGATGGACGGGATCCGGCAGCGCGTACCCCCGGACCGCGCCGAGCTGCGCAGCGTCGCCGAGATCACCGGCGGCGAGGCGTACACGGCGGAGTCCGCGGGCGAGCTGGAGGACGTCTACAAGGACATCGGCTCCTCGGTCGGCTACGACAAGGTCGACAAGGAAGTGACGTCCCGCTTCGCGGGCATCGCGATGCTGTTCACGCTGGCCGCGGCCGGCGCCTGCATCGCGATGGCCACCCGCTTCCCCTAGGACCTGCCCTCGGCATCGGCGAACGCGGTGATCCACGCCAGCGCCGAGTTCCAGTTCACCGCGACCTCGTTGGTCGAGTACGAGCCGATGTGGTCGGTGTAGCAGGTCGCCGGCGCACACCCCTGGAGGTTGCGCTGGGCCACCGGGTCCTGCAGGCCCGAGTTGGGCCCACCGGCGAGCGATCCCGGGTACGGCGACGGCAACGCCGGATCCAGGGACTTGGCCCAGAAGCGATGATGCTGGTTCTGGCTCGCGCGCTCGCCGTACCCGGTCACGTACGACTGGTTGATCGCGTTCCGCCCCAGCAGGTAGTCGAGGGACTCGAGTGCCGCCGACCGATAAGCATTGTTCCTGGTCAGGTCGTACGCGACCGCCAGGATCAGCGCGCTGTTCGCCACCGCGCTGTTCGAGCCCCACACGTACTTCCCGTCGGCGGGCTGGTACGGATTCGCGTACCCCTGCCCGCGAGCAGCAGCGACGTACACGTCAGCCACCGCGGCGATGCGCTGCCGCAGTTTCCACTGGTCGACCAGCGGCAGCCGCCAAGGCGCCCTGGCCAGCGCGAGATCCGCCAGCCCGCCGGTCTCCTGCCACGAGAACCCGTCAGCCGCCTTCAGCACCGTGGTGATGGACCGCCGGTACGACGCCTTGCCGGTGGCAACGAACAGCTCGGCCGCGGCCCACGAGAACTCGTCGCTCACCTTCGTGTCGTCGTACGCGCCACCGCCGACCCCACCGTCGGGCGCGTAGACCGCGGGATGCGCCGCAGCCGCCTTCCACGCCTTCTCGGCGGCACTCAGGCACCGAGCCGCGAACGCCTTGTCCCATGCGGCGTAGACCCGCGCGCACCGAGCCCCGACGGCCGCCACGTTCAGCGTCGCCGCCGTCGACGGCGGGTAGAGGTACCGCGGCTGCGGGTCCGCGGACGGCAGCAACGGCAGCCCGGTCCACGCCACGTCGTGGATCTTGTGATGCACCATCCCGGCCAGAGCACCGGAGGGCACCTGCATCCGCAGCAGGAAGTCGATCTCCCACCGAGCCTCGTCCAGTACGTCGGGAGTCCGGTTGCCCGCCTCGGGAATGCGCAGGTCGACCCCACGATCCCGGTGCTGCGCCGACCGCTCGTACAGATCCAGCAGCTGCCACGCCGCCAACGCCCCGTTCACCACGTACTTGCCGTGATCGCCCGCGTCGTACCAACCACCCCGTACGTCGAGGCTGTAGCCGCACGTCCCCGGCAGACAGGGCACCGACGTGTCCCCCTGATTCGGCGCGACCCCGCTGTGCCCGGCCGGTCGCGCGTACGCCTCACCGACGTACCGGGCCTCGATCGGGATCCCGCTGCGGTTGTTGTAGAAGTACGCGAGCGCGTCGCGGCGCAGCGGCCGGTAGAGATCGTTGCCCAGGTCAAAGGGTTCGCTCAGGTGGTCCCCGACGGCCAACCGGAACCCTTGCCCGCTCCCGCGATACCGGCCGAAGTCGATGCGCTGCACCCGGGTCCCCGCCGCCGCATCCAGCCCGTACGGCGTGGAGACGCCCGTGCTGACCACGCGATCCGTTGCATCGAGCAACCGCCACGGCTGCGGCTCGACGGCGTCCGTCACGTACGTCGCCCGCCGCGGACCGTTGCCCAGGTACCCGAGCTGGTTCACCCGCACCGGCGAGCCGAAGTCCCGTACCCCACCAGGTGGCACGACACCTCCGACCAGCGAGATGTCGTCCAGGCACAGCGTGAACGCCGCACCGTTGCCGCCGGCCTGGAAGCTGACCTGCGCGTGGTCGCTGGTCACCGTCGACGGCGCGGTGAACTCGAACGCCTTCGGGGAGGCACCCAGCGCGGCCGGCTGGTTGAGCACCGTCGTCTGCGGCGTGCCCGCGAGCTGCACCACCGCGCGCACCGTCACGTCCCGGCTCGCCGTCGCGGTGAACCGCAGCCGGTAGTCCTGACCGGCCTCGACCGGGATGTCGTCCTGGCCGATCATCGCGTCCCACACGTTGACCGTCCCCGCCGGAACCTGCGCGCACAGCCGGCCGCCCTCGACGGCGGTCGGCGTACTGCCACTGCTCCACCACGGGCTCTTGTCGGTGTCGAAAGTACCGTTGAGGATCCGCTCGTACTCCGGGTCCGCGGCCTGCGCGGCAGGCGGACCGACGAGGGACAGAACCAGGGCGGTCAGCACGAGAGTGGACCGTCGGCGAAGTCTGGACATGCGCTGCCTCCGATGGGCGACTGGACTGGGAGCGCTTTCAGTCTCAGTATGGTGACCAGCGCTTCGGTAGCTGTCAATGGCGACCGGGAGCGCTTCCAGTTCTTTCCGCAAAGGAGCAGGATGGCGAAGCGGCAGGTGACCCTCGACGAGGTGGCCGAACGGGCCGGCGTGTCCCGGTCGGCGGCGTCGCGGGCGATCAACAACGCCCCCAACGTCAGCCGCGTCAAGCGCGAGGCGGTGCAGCGGGCCGTCGAAGCGCTCGGGTACGTGCCGAACGCAACGGCCCGCGCGCTCGCCACGCAGCAGGTCGGCTCGGTCGTGCTGGCGATCTCGGGGGAGGACCCGGCGCTGCTGGCCGACCCGTTCTTCGCCGAGGTGGTGGTCGGGATCTCCTCGGTGCTCGAGGAGACCGACCTCGAGCTCGTGCTGTCGCTCGCCACGTCGGAGCGCGGCCAGGCCCGGCTGGCGCAACGGCTGCGGACGCGGCAGGCGGACGGCGTGATGCTGATGTCGCTGCGGGAGAACGACCCGCTCGCCGCGCTCGCGCACCAGGCCGACGTACCGGTCGTGTTCGGTGGACGGCCGCTCGGCTTCGAGCCGTCGTACTACGTGGACGCGGACAACCGCTGTGGTGGGCGGGCCGCGACCGAGCACCTGGTCGCCACTGGCCGGACCAGGATCGCGACGATCACCGGGCGCCTCGACGAAGGAGCCGGTACGGCGCGGTACCAGGGTTTCCAGGACGCGCTGGCGGTCGCCGGGCTCGATGCGAGCCGCATCGTCCAGGGTGATTTCGCCGAGGACGGCGGCGCGCAGGCGATGGGGGAACTGCTGGCGCGGTGGCCGGACCTCGACGGGGTGTTCGTTGCCTCCGACCAGATGGCGATCGGCGCGCTGCGGGTGCTGCGCGAGGCCGGGCGGTCGGTGCCGGACGACGTGGCCGTTGTCGGCTTCAACGACATCTCCGCAGCGCGGCACACCGTCCCGCCGCTCACCACCGTGCACCAGCCGATCCAGGCGCTCGGCCGCGAGATGGCCCGGATGCTGCTCGCGGTGCTGGCGGGGGAGCAACCTAGTCCACTGATCCTGCCGACGCGACTGGTCGTCCGCGCGTCGAGTTGAGCTTTTCGGACCGGCCGGTGCCGGATCGCGACACGACGGTGATGTAGTTGACACGGCGAGGTTGCTGGTGTCAAAGGGATCTGTGGTGCAAGATGGGTCTCGCTGTCAGGACCATCTGGCCGTGATCGAGAACGCTGGGGAAGGCGCAGCTCGAGCACAAAGGAGGTCCTGGTGGCGACGACTCGTGGCGTTCTGTACGTCCACACGGTGCCGTCAGCGCTGTGCCCGCATGTCGAGTGGGCAGCGGGCGGCATCCTTGGCGTGCCCGTGAAACTGGACTGGACCCCGCAGCCGGCGGCCCAGGGCCAGTACCGGGCCGAACTGTCGTGGCAGGCGGAAGCCGGTACGGCGGCCAAGCTGGCGTCCGCGTTGCGCGGATGGCAGAAGCTGCGCTTTGAGGTGACCGAGGAACCCAGCAACGGCGTCGAGGGCGAGCGGTACTCGTTCACTCCCGCGCTCGGGGTGTTCCACGCGACCACCGGGGTGCACGGCGACATCATGGTGCCCGAGGACCGGCTGAAGGCCGCGATGCTCAAGGCCGCCAGCGGCGAGGCCGATCTGACCGAGGAGGTCGAACGGTTGCTGGGACGTCCCTGGGACGACGAGCTCGAGCCGTTTCGCTACGCGGGTGACGGTGCTCCCGTTCGCTGGCTGCACCAGGTTGTGTAGGCACTGAAACAACCGCTCGACAGCAAACCTGAGAAGTTCTGAAGAAAGCAGTGAAGGCAGGAGCTTTTCCGGCATTCTTCGACGATGCTGGACTCCCACAGCTTCCCCGGTGCGAACCGGGGACCAGGCCGTGGCCGCTGGGCCACCGGGTGTCGGGACACCCCCGGTTGTCACAAACAGCGGCCGCACCACGTGGAAAGGGCGCGAACCCCGACAGGGTTCGCGCCCTTTCTCTTGCCGTCCTTACAGCGGAATGTTGCCGTGCCGCCCCCGGACCTTGCCGTTCTCCTCGGCGGTCGCGATCGCAGCGGCCAGCGCCGACCGGGTCTTGGCCGGCTCGACGACCTCGTCGACGACCCCGATCTCCCGCGCCCGCTCGATCCCGCCGGCGATCTTCTCGTGCTCGGCCGCCAGTTCCGCCTCGACCTGCGCGCGCAGCTCCGGTGCGACGTCGGCCAGCTTGCGCCGGTGCAGGATCCGGATCGCGGCCACCGCGCCCATCACCGCGACCTCGGCCCGCGGCCAGGCGAACACCCGGGTCGCCCCGAGCGACCGCGCGTTCATCGCGATGTACGCGCCGCCGTACGTCTTGCGCGTCACCAGCGTGACCCGCGGGACCACCGACTCGGCGAACGCGTGCAGCAGCTTGGCACCTCGCCGTACGACGCCGTCCCACTCCTGCCCGACGCCCGGCAGATAACCCGGTACGTCGACCAGCACCACCATCGGTACGCTGAACGCGTCGCACATCCGCACGAACCGCGACGCCTTCTCCGCCGACAACGCGTCGAGGCAACCGCCGAGCCGCAGCGGGTTGTTCGCGATCACGCCGACCGTGCGCCCGCCGAGCCGGCCGAGCGTGGTGACGATGTTCGGCGCCCAGCGCTGGTGCAGCTCGACGCCGGAGTCCTCGTCGAGCACGCCGCCGACCAGCGGGTGCACGTCGTACGCGCGCTTGGCCGACTCCGGCAGCAGCCCGGACAGGTCCGTGTCGGAGACGTCGCCGGACACGTCGCCCTGGTTGGCGAACAGGTCGGCGAGCTGGCGCGCCTTCTCGATCGCGGCGGCCTCGCTGTCGGTGGTGATGTGGACGACGCCGGACCGGCGGCCGTGCGGCTCGGGACCGCCGAGGCGCAGCATGTCGACGTCCTCGCCGGTAACCGAGCGGACGACGTCCGGACCGGTGACGAAGATCCGCCCCTCCGGCCCGAGGATCACCACGTCGGTCAGGGCCGGCCCGTACGCCGCACCGCCCGCGGCGGGCCCGAGCACGACGGAGATCTGCGGGATCTTGCCGGAGGCCTGCGTCATCGCGTAGAAGATCTTGCCGACCGCGTGCAGGCTGAGCACGCCTTCGGCCAGCCGGGCGCCGCCGGAGTGCCACAGCCCGATGATCGGCAGTTCCTCGCGCCGCGCCACCTCGTACGCCGTACAGACGACCTCGCAGCCCTCGTCGCCCATCGCGCCACCCATCACGGTCGCGTCGGAGCAGAAGGCGACGACGGGCGCGCCGGCGATCGTGCCGCGGACGGCGAGCATGCCGGACAGGTCGTCGGGCGTGAGCAGCTCGAGCGAGTCCGCGTCGAGCAGGTTCGTCAGGCGGGTGAAGGGGTTGCGCGGGTCCAGCTCGCGAGGCAGCTTGGCTGGTTTCGCGGGGGCAGTGGTCATGGGCATCTCCGGGGGATCAGCTAGCTCGAACTGCCTGCTGGAAAAAGCTGGGCCGGGCAGCGAACTGCCCGGCCCAGCTCAGAACTCAGACCGACTTGAAGGCCAGGGCGACGTTGTGGCCGCCGAAGCCGAAGGAGTTGTTCAGCGCCGCGACGTCACCGTCGGGCAGCTTGCGCTGCTCGGTGGCGATGTCGAGGTCGACGCCGTCGTCCACCTTGTCCAGGTTGATCGTCGGCGGCACGACGCGGTGGTGCAGCGCCAGCACCGTGGCGATCGACTCGACCGCA
The DNA here is from genome assembly GCF_039529595.1 of Kribbella lupini. NCBI lineage: Bacteria > Bacillati > Actinomycetota > Actinomycetes > Propionibacteriales > Kribbellaceae > Kribbella > Kribbella lupini. The sequence continues at coordinate 454,822 of NZ_BAAANC010000001.1, forward strand.
CCGGCCGCGCCGAGCAGGTGACCGACCATCGACTTCGGCGCGGTCGCGATCGCGTGGTCGGCGGCGCTGCCGAGGGCCTTGCGGATCGCGATCGCCTCGGCGACGTCACCGGTCGGGGTGGAGGTGGCGTGCGCGTTGATGTGCACGATGTCGCCGGCCGCCAGATCGCCCTCGCGCAGCGCCTGCAGCATCGCGCGCTCGGCGCCGGAACCGGTCGGGTCGGGCTGCACGATGTCGTGGCCGTCGGCGGTGATGCCGGAGCCGGCGAACTCGGCGTAGATCTTCGCGCCGCGGGCGACCGCGTGCTCGTAGGTCTCCAGGACCAGGACGCCGGCGCCCTCACCGAGCAGGAAGCCGTCGCGGTCGACGTCCCACGGACGCGACGCGCGCTCCGGGTCGTCGTTGCGCTTGCTGAGCGCCATCATCTGTCCGAACGCGGCCAGCGGCAGCCCGGCGATCGACCCCTCGGCGCCACCGGCGACGACGATGTCGGCGCGGCCGAGCCGGATCTGGTCGGCGGCCAGCGAGATCGCCTCGTTGCTGGAGGCGCAGGCCGAGACCGGGGTCTGGACGCCGGCCAGCGCACCGAGCTCGAGGCCGACGTTGGCGGCGGCGGAGTTCGGCATCAGCATCGGGATCGCCAGCGGCGAGACCCGGCGCGGGCCGTTGCGCAGCGCGTCGTAGTTGGTCAGCGTGGTGAGCAGGCCGCCGATGCCGGTGGCGATCGCGACGCCCAGGCGGGTCTTGTCCAGCTCGACGTCGGCCAGGCCGGAGTCGGCCCAGGCCTCGCGGGCGGCGACCACGGCGAACTGCGCGTTGCGGTCCAGGCGGCGGGCCTTGACCCGCTCGATGATCTCGGTCGGCTCGACCGCGGCCGGAGCGGCGATCTTGACCGGCAGTTCCTCGACCCAGTCGGCGGTCAGCAGCTTGGCGCCGGACCGGCCGGCCAGCAGGGCTTCCCAGGTACTGGCGACGTCGCCCCCGACCGGGGTCGTCGCTCCGAGCCCGGTGATCACGACTCGGGTCTTCGACATGGTTACCTCATCCTTCGGCGAGAGAACTGGTGCGGGGTGGGGGGTGCTGCTGGTACGGCGTACCGGCCGCGTGCTCACCGGACCCTCAGGCCCGGTGAGGCACCGCTACCGGCTCGATCGGCTGCGTCAGCCGTTCTGGGCGCGCTCGATGAACGCGACGGCGTCGCCGACGGTCTTCAGGTTCTTGACCTCGTCGTCGGGGATCTTCACGCTGAACTTCTCCTCGGCGGCCACCACGACCTCCACCATGGAGAGCGAGTCGACGTCGAGGTCGTCGGTGAAGGACTTGTCCAGCTGGACGTCCTCGACCGGGATGCCCGCGATCTCGTTGACGATCTCGGCGAGGTTGCTGCGGATCTCTTCGGTGCTGGCCATCTGTGTGGTTTCCCTTTCGGAGTTTCTGCTGCTCTGGTACGCCGGGGCGTGGCCCCGGACATCTGAGGGGTGTTACGGGATCCGGATGACCTGACCGGCGTACACCAGTCCGGCCCCGAACCCGATGATGAGCGCGAGGTCTCCGCTCTTGGCCTCGCCACTCTCGCGCATCGCGCTGATCGCGAGCGGGATCGACGCGGCCGACGTGTTGCCCTGGCGCTCGATGTCGCGGGCCACCTTGACGTGGTCGGGCAGCTTGAGCGCCCGGTGCATCGCGTCGGTGATCCGCATGTTCGCCTGGTGCGGCACGAACAGGTCGAGGTCCTCGGCCGTCACGCCGGCCACGTCCAGCGCCTGCTGCGCGGTCTTGGCCATCTCGAACGCCGCCCAGCGGAACACCGGGTTGCCGTCCATCTTCAGGTTCGGCCAGTTGTAGCTGCCGGCCGCCTCCTGCCAGGACTCCTTCTGGCTGATCAGCTCGTGCTGCGTGCCGTCGGAGCCCCAGACCACCGGGCCGATGCCCGGCTCGTCGGACGGGCCGATCACGGCCGCGCCGGCGCCGTCGGCGAAGATGAACGCCGTACCGCGGTCGGTCCGGTCGGTGATGTCGCTGAGCCGCTCGACGCCGATCGCCAGCACGTACTTCGCGCTGCCGCCGCGGACCATGTCGCTGGCCATCGCGACGCCGTAGCAGAAGCCCGCGCAAGCGGCCGAGATGTCGAACGCGGCCGCCGTCGGGGCGCCGACCTCGACCGCGATCCGGGTCGCGATCGCGGGCGTCTGGTACAGGTGCGTGACGGTGGCGACGATGACGCAGCCGATCTGGGCCGGGTCGATGCCGGAGTCGCGCAGCGCCTCCTTGGCGGCCTCGACCGACATCATCAGCACGGTCTCGTCGGGCTCGGCCCAGCGCCGCTCGCGGATGCCGGACCGGGTCCGGATCCACTCGTCGCTGGAGTCGATCTGCTCGAGGATCACCGAGTTCGGCACGACCGTGCGCGGCCGGTACGAGCCCATCCCGAGGACGGCGGTGTGCTCGGCACCCTGGACGGTCGTGATCGAACCGGTCATGTCAGTTTCCTCCGCTCGGGTGCAGCCGCACCAGCGGCTGCCCGGGGGCGACCGGGTCGCCCTCCTCGACCAGCCACTCCACGACGATGCCGCCGTGCGGGGCGCGCACCTCGAGCTCGTCGCGCAGGCTCTTCACCGTCGCGACCACCTCGCCGGCCTCGACCGCGTCACCGGTCTCGCGCTTGACCTGCGCCTCGCGGGTGAAGGTGCCCTTCATCGGCGCGACCAGCAGCCGCCAGGTCGGCGACGCGTCGATCTCCGACGGGCTGCCGTGCTTGTCGACGAACGCGCGGGCGTCGTCGAGCTGGTCCGGCGTCTTCAGCGCGAACGTCTCGACACCCTTCAGGGCCCGCTTCGCGATCCCGGTCAGCGTGCCGGCCGGGGTCATCTCCAGGATGCCGGTGACCTGCAGGTCGGCCATCGTCTGCATGCACAGGTCCCAGCGGACCGGCGCGTTGACCTGCTGGACCAGCCGCTGCAGGACGTCGCGGCCGTCGTGCACGACCTGGCCGTCGCGGTTCGAGATCAGCCGCGCGCGGGGGTCGTGGGTGGTGATCGACTTGGCGTAGCCGGCCAGGGTCTGGACGGCGGGCTCCATGTGCCGGGTGTGGAAGGCGCCGGCCACCGAGAGCGGGATCAGCCGGGCCTTGGCCGGCGGGTCGGCGGCCAGCGCGGCCAGCTCCTCGACGGTGCCGGCGGCAACGATCTGGCCCGGGCCGTTGTCGTTGGCCGCGGTCAGCCCGTACTGCTCGAGCTTGGCCAGGATCTCGTCCCGGTCGCCGCCGAGGACGGCGGTCATCGAGGTCGGGGTCAGCGCGGCCGCCGAGGCCATCGCCTTGCCGCGCTCGCGGACCAGGACCATCGCCTGCTCGGCGCTGATCACGCCGGCGCCGACGGCCGCGGCGATCTCGCCGACGCTGTGACCGGCCAGCGCGCCCATCTTCTGGAACGCGTCACCGGGGTGCGGGAAGACGGCCAGCGCCGCCAGCATGCTGGAGGCGACCAGCAGCGGCTGCGCGATCGCGGTGTCACGGATGGTGTCCGCGTTGGCCTTGGTGCCGTAGTGGGCGAGGTCGAGACCGGCGACCGCGGACAGCCAGTTCAGCCGGTTCTCGAAGACTGGGTCCTCCAGCCACGGCTCGAGGAAACCTGGGGCTTGAGCGCCCTGACCGGGCGCGACGATGACGAGCACGTGACAACTCTCCCTGAGCCGGGGCGTTCGTGGGTCCTTCGGCGGTACGAATTCTACGGCCTCGACTTTGTAGGAATCCTACAAAACGTGCGTCCCCGGCTCCGGGTTGAGCAGGCGGCCCAGCGCCAGTGCGACACGCAACGTGAAAGCGTCTCGCGGGTTGCCCGGCGAGTAGCCGGTGATTTCGCCCACACGCTTCAACCGGTACCGGACGGTATTGGCGTGGATGAACATCGTCCGGGCCGTCGCCTCGATCGAACCACCGGAGTCGAGGTACGCGCTCACCGTGTCCAGGAGGACTCCGTCGCCCATCGTGAGCGGGCCGTAGACGTCAGTGGCGAGTTGACGGCGGGCGTGACCGTCACCGGACAGGCTGCGCTCGGGCAACAACTCGTCGGCGTGGACGGGTCGGGGAGCGGCCGGCCAGGCCGGTGCGGCGCGGAGTCCCGCGACCGCCGCGCGGGCCGAGGTGACGGCCGACATCAGGTCCTTGACAACCGGCCCGACGACGATCGGACCGGGTCCGAACCAAGCGGCCAGCTTTTGTACGATCTCCACAGGTTTACTCGTACCACCGAGTACCACGACCAGCCGGTCGCCCTGCATCGCGCACAACGCGTCGGCGCCGGCCTCGCGCGCCGCGGCCCGGACGGAGTCCGCGACGTTCGCCGTACCGGACTCTCCTTCGAGGGCTCGTCCCACCACGACGGCCACCTCCGAGGACCCGCTTGCCCCGGTCCACCCGAGCGCCGACGCGCGGGACCGGACCGACTCGTCGGCCTCGCCGCGGATCACCGAGTCGACCACCAGGGCCTCGAGTCTGGCGTCCCACGCGCCCCGCATCTCCGCCGCCTGCGCGTAGACGGTCGCCGCCGCGAACGCGACCTCACGCGCGTACCGCTGCATCGCCTCCCGCACGGCGGGCACGTCGTCCTCGGGCAGCAGGTCGCCGATCGTGTTCTCGATCATCTCGATCGTGGTCCGCAGCAGCTCGACGGTCTGGTGCAAGCTGATCACCCGCGTGAACTCCCGCGGCGCCGACCCGAACATCCGCGTCGGCATCGACGAGTGCGCCTCCGGATCCCGGAACCAGTCCACGAACGCCGTGATCCCCGACTGCGCCACCAGCCCGATCCACGACCGATCCTGCGCCGACAACCTCCGGAACCACGGCAGCTCCTCGTCCATCGCCGCCATCGCCGCCGTAGCGAGCGCCCCGGTAGCCCCCTGCAACCGCTCAGCCCGAGCCGCATGCCCCATCACCTTCGCCACGGCTCGACAGTAGCCGCCGGGTGAAGGCGCGTGCCGTCAACGCTCGGCACAGCAGGCGAAGTCAAAAGCCTCTCACCGCGAAGCACGCGAGTTCTAAGGGGGGAGAGGCGCCGAAATGAGGTGGCGCACACGATGTGGTGGGACACCCTGTGGCTCGACTGTGAAGGAAAGCGGCGATCGTCGCCGCGGTCCCTCAAGGAGGATTCATGAACCGCAGGCACTCAGCAATGGCGGTAGCAGCGTTGGCGTTGTGCGGAGCAGGGCTCACTGCGACGGAGGTGACAGCACAGGTCATACCCGAGCCGTCCCGGTCGAACACCCTCGAGTACAACTACCCCGAGTACAAACTCGACGTGCCGATGGCACCAATCGACCCCGCACCCAAGCCGGTTGACGGCGCCGGTGCCGACGTCGTCCCAGTCGCGGCATCCGGACTCGGCGGCGCCGGCGTCGCTTTGGCTGCCCTGTGGATCTACCGACGTCGTCAAGCGACGGCCGGCTAGGCAGGTGCTGCCGTGCCTGTACTCGGGTACGGCAGCAGAGGTCGTCGGGCTGCGGACTCAACCCTCGCGACGGTCGGTCAACCGCTCGGCGAGTGCTGCCGCTTCCACCCGAGTCGTCGTGCGGGTTTTGCGCAGGATGCTGGATACGTGCACGCTCACGGTTTTGTCGCTGATTACAAGTTCCTTGGCGATCTCGCCGTTCGATCGCCCGGCCACGAGGAAAGTCATGATCTCTCGTTCCCGCGCGGTGAGGTGTGCCAGACCAGGTACAGGGAGATCCATGTTCAGTGGCTCTGCCGGTTCGCGAAGAGTAACCCGCGCCATGCGGGCGAGCGTATCGATCTGATGCTGCAACGGCTGCGCTCCGAGTCCGATGGCGCCGCGGTGTGCGCTGCGGAGCAATCCGCCGACGGCTGAAGATGCCGCACCAGTCGTGAGCAGAGCACTTGCGCATCGGTACTGGGACAAAGCCGTGTGCCAGGGAGCACCAGCGGCTTCACACTTCTCTATCGCCTGTTCCCAGCAGGCTGCTTCCTTGGGATCGTGCCCGCAGCGGGCGACTGCAGCGGCGAACAGTGTTCTGCGCATCTGTTGTATCTCACTGTCGGGCGGAGACGTGAACGGTGGGCGAGGCCAGCGCGCGAGTGTCTCGTCCAGTCCGGACCGCGCTAGCGAGGCAGCATCGACATCACCGGCATCTCGTCCAGCCACCGCGAGCTCGGCCGCGGCTTCAGCGAGGGGCAGGACCAGTTGATCCCTGTACTTGACCGCCCGGAGGTCTTCTGCGCGAGGGGGCGACGGTGTGGCGTTTGGGCCGGTGATGCGTGATTTGACCCATTCGAACGCCTTGTACGGTTCACCAGAAGCAGTGAACACTTCGGCGCCGGCCAGCGCCATTCGCATCCGTAGACCCGGGTAGTCGCCTGGAATCAGTTCGAGGGCCCTCCCAAGGTGCTGCTTGGCTTCTGCGAGATTCCCCGATCTCACGGCCAGTCGCGCCGCAACCATCCGCAAGCCCGCGCTTGGGATGGGACCGCGGCGCGCAGCCAAGGCTTCACGCAGCAGGTCCTGACACTCTTGCCAGCGGCCGGAGTGCAACAACCCTTCCGCTGCGAGGGCCGCGAGGAAATATCCCCAGTGTGGCGAACCTCCCCTGAGGGCGTCGTGGAATCCTTGCAAGGCGACCGCGGTGGCCTCTGTCGTCAAACCGAGTTCCGACAGACAGATCACACGCCAGTTCGCGGCGGCCGCTTGTTGCACGCTGTCGCCGCACGACCTCGCGAGCAGATGAGCTTCACCCGCATCCGCGAGTGAGGACTCGATCTGATCGCGGTGCAAGTGGACGGACGCGCGGGTGTTGAGGGCGTACGTCAGCGCTGGACCGGACTCCGATCTGCGAGCGATCCTAACCGCTTCGTCTGCGTGCATCGCAGCCTCAGGCAGACGGTCATCCCACTTCTCCGCGTCCGCGAGGCCAGCCAGTGCCCGCGCCCGCTGGGGGCTGAGAGGGAATTGCTGGGTGAGTTCGACTGCCTGGGTGCTGTCGCTGAGCCGTGTTTTCCCTGGCGTTGCGCGCTGCCGCTCGAGGTCGCCCAGCGCGCAGGCGAGTGTGCTTGCCAGCAGCGGTTCGTCTGCCGGGTTCACAAGCCCTCTGGCGTGGTCCAACCATCCGATCGCCGCCTCAACCCGCCCAGCCCGATCGCAGGCGTCGCTGGCCCTCAACAACAGATCGATGTGAGCCCACGACGGTCCACGGACATCCGGCGACACCTCGTCCCACAGCGAACACGCGCGCTCCAGGTTCATGGCCTCCTCGGCGGGGGCGTGCAGGTTCACCGCATAGTTAGCCGCCGCGATCGACCACTGGTAGCTCTTGTCAGCATGGCCTGCGCGGTCGTAGTGCACCGCCAGATCCGCCGCGTCGCACTGACGCGTGGTGCCCGACCGAGCCTCGAGCACGCGGGCGTAAGTTGCATGCACGCGGGCCGCATCGCCCGGCGGCATGGCATCTTCCAAGACCTCAGCCAAGAGGGGGTGCCGGAACCACAACCGTCCGTCGACATCCGAAAGCACGACGCCTTGGTACTGAGCCTCGGTCAGGCATTCGGACAGCTGGGCGGGGTTCACGCCGCCGTGCTTCGTCAAGACGCCGGCCAGCACGTCGACCTCCGTGGGGCGGCCGGCGGCCGCGAGCACACGGGTGGTCTGACGGGCTGTGGCAGACAGGCAATGCCAGCTGGAAAGCAGCGCCTCGCCGAGGGCCGTTGGTATCGCTGCCGGTAGCTCCAGCAGGTCATCGGGCCGTTCGCCGTCGGACATGTCACGAGTCAGTAGTTCCGTCAGATAGGGATTACCACCTGAACGTTCGTGAACCTGAGCGGCGAATTCGACGTCGACGACCCGTCCCAGCAGACCTTCGATCTGGACCTCTGTCGCCGCCAAGTCCAGCCGGTCGAGCTGAACCTCATTGAATGCGGGCGTCCGCCGCATGTCAGCGAGCCAGCCGTGCAAGGGATGACCCTCGTCACGATGTTCTTCGCGGCACGCCGCCATCACAGCCAGACGTTGGTCGTCGAACCCGCTGATCAAGTACGCCAGTACATCGAGCGACGTGTGATCCGCCCAGTGAAGGTCGTCGATCACCAGCACGGTCGGTGCCGTTTCAGCGATCCGGTTGAACACCAGATCGAGCAGGGGAAGTAGACGTCCTGTCTCCCTCGCCCGGGCGCTTCCCAGCGCCGGGAAGATCAGTCCGAGATCATCAACCCCGGTCAACACCTTGCGGCGGTTCGCAGCGTCAACGCGTGCGAACCATGGTTTCAAGGCGCCGGTCAACGGCGCAAAAGGGACGGTCGCTTGCCCGAAGTGCACACAGGTTCCCCAGAGCACATGGGTCCCGTCGCCGAGACCGCTGCACACCTCACGGATCAGTCTCGTTTTGCCGATGCCGGCCTCGCCCCGAACCACCACCGCGCACGGCTCTCCGCTCGCGGCTCCCTCCAGAGCTCTCGCGAGAAGTTCATACTCGATCGTTCGTCCGGCGAGTCGATGATTCGGCCTTGGGACGCCTGCTCCCACGAACCCAGTGTCCATCGCCCAGCCAGCCAAGGGGGATCTCGTACGCGGACTGTCCGCTGACCGTACTCAACGTCTCTTCAGCAGGTGCGCCGCCCGCCGTCGGCGATGCCAGCCACGTTCGCCGGAATCTGCATCAGCCGCCGCATGCGGCAGATCGTGACCGAGCGGCTCGGATGAGAGTGACGTCTGAAATTATCGACCAGGACGGTGTTGCCGGGGAATGGTCGGTGCGACCCGCCATGATGGGGGGATGAGCGACAAGGCTGGGGTGGCGGCGGCGGTTGAGGCGTTGCGGGCTATCGGGTACTACCTTGAGCGCGATCGGCAGCCGACGCACCGGGTGAAGGCGTACCGGCGGGCGGCGGACACGATCGAGGCGTTGCCGGCGACCGAGGTGCGGGCGCGGAAGCGCGCCGGGACGCTGACCGAGTTGCCGGGGATCGGGCCGAAGACCGAGGCGGTGATCCTGGAGGCGATGGACGGCGCGGTACCGGCGTACCTGACGAAGCTGGAGCAGGGCGCCGCCGCGTTGACCGAGGACGGTACGGCGATGCGCTCCGCGCTGAAGGCCGACCTGCACCTGCACTCGGACTGGTCGGACGGCGGGAGCCCGATCGAGGAGATGGCGCGAACGGCGGCGCGGCTCGGGCACTCGTACATTGCACTGACCGACCACTCACCGCGCCTGACCGTGGCCAACGGACTGTCACGCGAACGCCGGCTGCAGCAGCTCGAGGTCGTCGCCGAGCTGAACAAGAAGCTCGCCGACGAGCTCGACGGGTTCCAGATCCTGAACGGCATCGAGGTCGACATCCTCGACGACGGCTCGCTGGACTGCGACACCGAGATCCTCGCCCGCCTCGACATCGTCGTCGCCAGCGTGCACTCCAAGCTGCGCATGGCGTCCGAACCGATGACCGAACGCATGGTCAAGGCGATCGCCAACCCCCACGTCGACATCCTCGGCCACTGCACCGGCCGCCTCGTCACCGGCGGCCGCGGCACCCGCCCGGAGTCCGACTTCGACGCCGAGGTCGTCTTCGAGGCCTGCCGCCAGTTCGGTACGGCGGTCGAGATCAACTCCCGCCCCGAACGCCTCGACCCACCCCGCCGTCTGCTCACCCTGGCCGTCGAAACCGGCTGCCAGTTCTCCATCGACACCGACGCCCACGCCCCCGGCCAACTCGACTGGCAACCCTACGGCTGCGAACGCGCCGAAGAGTGCGGCGTCGAGCCGGACAACGTCATCAACACCTGGGAGAAGGACCAACTCCTGGAGTGGACCAACAGCTGACCCACGTGGGTGCCTCCTGCTCACGAACAACGTCGCACGCCGGCCGGGGACACCTCCGCCGGCAACTCACGCCGCCAACCCTGCTGTCTACTGCCGCTGACCGCCGCGTTGAACACCTTGCGGGACCTTGAACACCTCCGTGGGACCGCGGACAGGCTGCATCTTGTCCGAGGTCCCGACTACTTGGTCGAGGTCCCGCGATTCGCCGAAGGGTGAGCGTGAGGGTTGGTGTAGGCGTGAGCCGCATCGCGAGCGCGGACGTTCTGGGAGAGGCGGGTACGGCGGGTGCCGCCGAGGGCGCTCGCCGACGAGGGTGCGCGCCGACGAGGGTGCGCGCCGACGAGGGTGCGCGCCGACGAGGGTGATTGGAGGCGGTTGGGCGCGGCGAGGTTGGGGGACTCCGCCGGGAGCCAACGCGGCGGTGCTGCCCGGGGGAAGGTGGGGGAGGCGCGATTGCGGGTTGGCTGATCGCTCTGGGGGACGCGCGCGCGTATGGCCGACGTTGTTCGTGGACGTGGCCGGTGAGAGTCGGATGGTCGTGGTGGGCTGGAGGTCTCTGCCGGGAGCCACTGCGGCAGGTGATGCCCGGCGGCGAGCGCGGAGGCGTGGTCGGAGGCGCGGATGTCTCAGCGGCGGACTCGCGCGGTGCGGATCGGCGTGTCGAACGCGTCCAGCACCGCCGTGTCGAAGCCGGCGCGGTCCGGGTAGCGGCGGCCGCCGGGGTGGGGTGGAGTCGATGGGGTGGCGCGAGGCGATGAGGCGGCCCGGTGATGCGGGCGACGCGGCTCGACGACGGCTGCGTGCCGGCGGCCAGCGACATGACTTCCGCGGATGCGGTGACGCCGCGGCGCGGTGACGCCGCGGCGCGGTGGCGCGGTGGCGCGGTGATGGTGACGCGGCTAGAGAGTGGCCTAGTGGTGGAGGCCCAGCGTGCGTTCGACCAGTTCGTCGATGGTGATGCGGTCGAAGCCTCGGAGGGCTGAGCGGACTACGCCGTTGCCGGCGGTTGCCAGGGCGGGCGGGATGGAATCAGCGTCGTGGAGGGCTCCGAAGACGCTGCCTACTGTGGCGCTGGTGGAGTCGGTGTCTCGGCCGGCTCCTACGGAGAGGGCGAGGGTGCGGACGTAGTCGCCGTTGCCCCAGAGGAGAGCCGTGGTGATGATGGCGGCGTTGTTGAGGGTGTGGACCCAGTTGTAGTCGAGGGTTTCGTCGACCCAGTCGAGGGCCTCTTCGGCGGTGGCGCCTTGTTCGTGGAGGTCGAGGAGGCAGCGTTGGCTGTCGGCGAGGCGGGAGCGGGGTGGGATGACGGTGAGGGCTGTGCGGAGTGCTTCGGTGGGGGTGGAGACGACCAGGGCTTGGGCGACCAGGGCGGCGGCCCACTGGGCGCCGTACAGGCCGTTGGCGGTGTGGGAGAGGCTCGCGTCGATCAGCGCGAGGCGGGCGGCTTCGGTGGGGTTGCCGGGGTTCGCGTAGCCGTAGGCGTCGACGCGGATGAGGGCGCCGATCCACTCGCGGTACGGGTTGCGGGTGGTGGCGGTGTCCGGCGGGTGGAGGCCGTGGACGAGATTGCGGTACGCCGCGCGCTCGGCGGTGTACGTCTGCGTGAACGGCATCCGGTCGAGCCACTCGCGGGCGACGTCCTCGGTGCGCAGGTCCCGGCCGTACGTCTCCAGCAGGTGCAGCCCGAGCATCGTCCAGTCGAGGTCGTCGTCGCGCGGTACGGCGTCGAATCGGCCGGCGGACGCTTCGACGGCTGACGGGTGCAGGGTGATGCCGGGCGGTGGCGTCGCGACGTACGGGACGAAGCCGCTGAGCGGCCAGTCGCCGGCTGCTTCGAGATAGGTCCGTACGTCGGCTCGGCTGAGGCCCTCGACAGGCTTGCCCATCGTGTTGCCGACGCAGCGGCCGAGCCAGGCGCCGCGGATGCGGTCAGCAAGGTCAGCCGTCGGGGGCATCGGGCTTGGCGCCTCCACCCCTTGGTACGAGCCGTCTGGCGCTGGTTCCGGCTCGTCGTACGGCCACTCCGAGTCTCGGTGCAGCGCGGCGAGGGCGGTCTCGATGTCGGCGAGCTGGGTCAGGTCGCCGGCGGCCGCAGCCAGGCGAGCGCGGGCGTGGAGATCGCCGACGGCGTAGCCGGAGCTCTCCAACTGTTCGGCCTCGTCCGGTACGAGGTCACGTAGGTCGAGTGCGTCGTGCACGGCCAGCCTCCAACGGTCGAGCGTGGGGCCCGGCCGCGCGGCGACCGGGTGGGAGCCCCGTCCTTGGGTGTCGGAGTCCATACTCGTGCAATGAGCGACTTGGAGAAGGACCCGGCCGAGGTCGTCTGCGACGGGACGGGCGCCGAGGGGCCGGTGCAGGAGCTGCTGGAGCCGCGGCAGGTGGTGCTCGGGCGCACCACGAAGGTGCGTCGGCTGCTGCCGAACAAGAACCGCCGGATGGTCGGCGCGTGGTGCTTCGCCGATCACTACGGGCCCGACGACCTGACCCGCCGCGTCGACTCGTACGACGCACCGGGGGAGCAGGGCATGTTCGTCCCGCCGCACCCGCACACCAGTCTGCAGACGGTGAGCTGGCTGTTCGAGGGTGAGATCGAGCACCGCGACTCCGCCGGGTCGCACGCGATGGTCCGCCCGGGCGAGCTGAACATCATGACGTCCGGCCCCGGTATCGCGCACTCGGAGATTTCGTTGCCCTCGGCACCTCCGACGCTGCACGGCGCGCAGCTGTGGGTCGCGCTGCCCGAGTCGGCACGCAACACCGTCACGCCGACCTTCAACGCGTACGCCGACCTGCCGGCGCTCGAGCTCGACGGTGCGCGCGGGAAGGTGATGATCGGCACGGTCGCCGGCGTCACGTCGCCGGCCCCGGCCTACACCCCGCTCGTCGGGGCCGACCTCATGATCGAGCCCGGGCGAACCGTCACCGTCCCGCTGACGCCGGAGTTCGAGTACGCCGTACTGGTGGTCGACGGCGTCGTCGACGCCGGCGACGTCGCGCCCGGGTTCGGCGAGATGGCGTACTTCGGCACCGGACGGGACGCGATCGAGCTCACCGCCGGAGCCGATGGCGCCCGGCTCCTGCTGCTCGGCGGTGAGCCGTTCGAGGAGCAGCTGGTGATGTGGTGGAACTTCATCGGCCGTTCGCACGAGGACATCGTTGCTGCCCGCAACGACTGGATGGCGTCGATCGAGTCCCACGGCTCGACCCGCTTCCCGGCCGTCCGTGGCTACGACGGCGCCCCGCTCCCAGCCCCGCCGCTGCCCGCCACGCGCCTGAAGCCGAGGCCACGCTCGCGCTGAGGGCCTGCGCCCGCGCGGGAGCAGGGCACGCCCGCCGCCATTCACCCTCACGAGACCACCACACCTTCTCGCCGTACCCCGCTCACCCGGCGCCGGTAGTACGCCCACGTCAGCACCAGCAGCGCCGGTCCCCACAGGTTCAGCGGCGCGTAGCAGCTGATCATCAACGCCGCGGCCCCGTCGCTGCTGAACGGCAGGAAGTGACCGCTGAACACGTCGCGGAACCCGTACGTCCAGATCGCGATCAGCGCGAAGCTCCCCAGCGTCGCCGGCACGATCGCCGCGTACGGCGCGACCCGGCGCCCGCCCAGCCACGGGATCCACGACGGCACCACCTCACCCCACCGCCGCACCATCCCGAACGCGGTCAACGCGACCGCCTCGGAGAACAGCGTCAGGCACACGACGTACACGTGCTCCCCGATCCCGTGCAGCATCGCCGGACGCCCGGCGTCGTCGAGCATCCCCATCGACGAGCCGGCCACCAACCCCAGCCGCCACAAGCCGGACGGCAGCACCATGAACGGAATCGCGTGCGCCAGCCACTCGGCCCACCGCGGCACAGGTCTGTCTGTCATGCCCTCAAGCTTGCAAGGCGAAAGCCCCGAAAACCTCACCCACGCGAGGGATTCGCCTCCCTCGCGCGGGGGAAATCACGCGACGGAAGTCACCGCCTGGCGTGCCGCCGAATCCACGGCGACAGGAAGTACAGCGCCAGCGCAAAGGCGATCGTCACCACCGCCAGCCCACCGAAGTACGCCGTGTCCGACGCGCCCTCCGTCGCCTGCACGAGCTGCGCCGTGATCGCCTGACCGGCCGCCGGCGCGAGGAACCACAGCGCCATCATCTGACTCAGGAACGCCTTCGGCGCAAGCACCGTCGTCGCGGCCAGACCAACCGGCGACAGGAACAGCTCACCGAGCGTCTGGACGACGTACACCAGCACCAGCCACAGCGGTGAGGCCAGGCCGTCGCCGGTCACGGCCGAGGCGACGCCCATGATCGCGAACGAGATCCCAGCCAGCAGCAGCCCGGTCGCGAACTTCTGCCCGATCCCCGGCCCGCGGTCCCCGAGCTTGATCCAGATCGCCGCGAACACCGGCGCCAGCACGATGATCGAGAACGGGTTGACCGACTGGAAGAACTCCGGCGAGATCGAGATCCCGAGCAGCTCCAGCGACGTCCGGTCGGCCGCGAACGTGGTCAGCGTCGTCGCCGCCTGCTCGAACAGCATGAAGAACAGCATCGCCGCGACGAACAGCGGGATGTACGCCCTGACCTGCTGCTTCTCGGTCGGTGTCACCAGCGGGCTGCGCAGCAGCATCGTGAAGTACGCGATCGGCGCGAGGAAGCACAGGTACGAGATCGCGTCGACGACCGGCTTCGGCCCGATGCCGCCGGAGATCCACGCCGACACCGCGAACACGACGACCAGCAGCGCGATCACCGCGCCGCTGACCTTCAGCATCGTCGGCCGGTCCTCGGCGGTCAGCGGGTTCGGCGGGGCGTCGCCGCGGCCGTGCAGCGTCCGGCGGCCGAGCACGTAGGCGATCAGCGCCAGCGTCATCCCGACCGCGGCCGCCGCGAACGCGACGTGGAAGCCGAACTCGCGGCGCAGGAAGCCGACCACGAACGGCGCGCTGAACGAGCCGATGTTGATCCCCATGTAGAAGATCGAGAACGCCGAGTCCCGCCGCTCGTCACCATCGGAGTAAAGCGTCCCGACCATCGTCGACACGTTCGGCTTGAGCAGACCGGTGCCCAGGGCGACGAGCGCGATGCCCAGGTAGGCCAGTCCCTCGGCCGGGATCGCCAGGCAGAGGTGGCCGGAGACGATCACCACCCCGCCGTACAGGACCGTACGCCGGGCGCCGAAGACGCGGTCGGCGAACCAGCCGCCGAGCACCGACAGCAGGTAGACCGACGCGCCGTAGATCGAGACGACCGCCTCGCCGAGCGACTGCCCGAGGCCGAGCCCGTGCGCCTTGTCGGTCAGGTAGAGCAGCAGGATGGCGCGCATCCCGTAGTAGCTGAAGCGCTCCCACAACTCGGTGGTGAACAGCGTCATCAGGCCTCGTGGGTGCCCGAAGAACGTCTTCTCCTGCTCGGCGCCCGACTCCGTTCGTGACACGCTCGACTACTCCCCGTAGCTCGGCAACAGACCGTCTCGACGGTAGTCCTTGCACAACTCCCGGGGCCATTCGGGGCAGGTCAGAGCGTGATCCAGTACCGCCGCGTCAGCCCCAGCCAGGTCTCGCGGACGTCCTCCAGTACGCCGCCGTTGCGCTCGATCGTCCGCGCGGACGCCGCGTTGTCGTCGTCGCAGGTCACCAGCACTCGCTCCAGGCCGCGCTGCCGCGCCCGGTCGAGGACCGCGCCGAGCGCCCACGTCGCCAGCCCGCGCTGCCGCGCCGACGGCCGTACGCCGTACCCGATGTGCCCGCCGCCGTCGAGCAGCTTGTCGTTCAGCCGGTACCGCAAGGTGATCGCGCCGGCGTACTTGCCGTCGTCAACGATCCACCAGTACGCCGCCGGCACGCGCCCCGGCGCGAGCTGGGCCTCGTTGCCCTCCCGCCCCAGCCGCTCGACCCACGCGGCGAACCCCTCGACGCTGCCCACGTCGTCGGACTCCTGCAGTCCGGAACCGTGCTGGGTCTCGGATCCCCACTCCAGCGACGACTCCAGCCAGGAGTCCCGCAGGGCCACGGTCGGCTCGATCAGCTCAGGCATGCTCAGAGCCTAGGACGGCCGCACCTCGACGCCCACCCAGTTTTCAGAGCAGGTCGTGCTCCCGGGCGAACGCGACCGCCGCCGTCCGCGACGGCACGTCCAACTTGGTGAAGATGTTCGACAGGTGCCGCGCCACGGTTTTCTCGCTGAGCACCAACTGCTGCGCGACCGACGTGTTGCTGTTGCCCGCGGCCACCAACCGGAGCACCTCGACCTCGCGCGGAGTCAGGCCTCCCGGAGACGGCCGATGAAGCAGTCGCGCGGTCTCCTCGCGGCAGCTCGCGGCACCGACCGACGTGAAGGTCTGCAACGCCGCCGTCAGCTCCGCCGTCGCCGAGTCCTCGTCGCCCATCCCGCGGAAGGCCCGCCCGACCAGGACCCGCGCCCGAGCGACCTCGTACGGCGCTTGGACGCCGCCCCAGAGCTGCGTGGCGAGCCGCGCCTGGGGGAGCGCACGCTCAGGATCACCCACTGCCAGTGCGACCAGCCCGGCGCAGTACGCCGCCATCGCGCGCAGACCGCCGCAGCCGAAGGCGGCCGCGATCTCGGTCAGCTCGCCGCAGACGCGCTCGGCCTCGTCGAGGGACTCGCCGGCGACCAGGATCTCGACCGCCGCGGGGAGCAGCCGGGAGCGGTGGACCGGGTCGGGCGTCTCGGCGAGCAGGCGGCGGATCGCGGCGAGCGCGGCCGGCGTACGGCCACGGGCGAGCCACAGCAGCGCCAGACCGGGCTGAGGCTCGTAGCCGAAGCCGGACGCCTGCTCGTACGACGCCTCGGCCAGCGTGAGGTCACCACGGATCCGCAGTACGTCGCCCCGCTCGCTCACGGCCAGCCCGGCGGCAGCCCGGGAGTGCGCAGCGGCGTACCGCCGGCACGCGAGGTCGAACTCCTCAAGAGCCTCGACAAAGGCGCCTCGCAGCCGCAGAATCTGGCCACGATGCACCGCGCACTGCCCGGTGAACGGAACCAGGTCGGGCTGGCTGTCGCACCACCGCGTCAGCGCACTGGTCCACGCCGAAGCCCGGCCGAAGTCCATGATCTCCTGGCAGGCCTCGACCATCGCGCAGTACACGTTGCCCGCGAAGATCGGCGACAGCTCACCGGCCGCGACCGCGACCATCGCCTCGTCGAGCAGCGCGAGGCCTTCGGGCACCTGGCCGGAGTAGATCAGCAGGCGACCCTGACAGACCAGGCCCTGTGCCACCAGATCGGCGTTCCCGAACCGCCGGCCCAGCTCGGCCATCTCGGTGCCGACCCGCAACGCCCCGGCGAAGTCCTGCCGGTCCAGGCATCGGAAGAAGTCGTGGATCATCAGGTAGCCGCGCTCGACGACGTCCTCAGGTTGATCGGCCAGCAGCCGTTGCGCCCGAGCGACCCAGCCACCGGCGACCGCGGCCTCGCCGCGCGCGCTCAGCACCAGCCCGAGCCAGAAGGCGAACCTGATCGCGCGGAGCGTGTCCCCGCCCGCGATGCCCGACTGGTAGCCGCGCTGGAAGGCCCTGATGCAGGCGTCGTCGTCACCGGCCAGGTACGCCGCGGTGCCCAGCGCCATCAGGTCGTCCGGACCCAGCTCGTCAGGGCCGGCGTCGTCGACGGTCGACAGGCGGGCGTAGGCGGCGGTCCAGTCCCGACGCTCGAACGCCTGGCGCGCCTGCTCGAGCTCGTCGACGATGCCCATCGCGTATCCCTTCCCCTGCGGCCGAGAATACGCGCGCCGGGCCTCAGGCGGCAGCGACTGTGCGCACCGCGTGCGACCGGGCGACGATCCGCTTGGCGACGTACTCGGCGTCCCGTCCGACGCCCGGCAACGTCATCGAGGTGAACGCGAACTGGAACGACAGTCCGCAGAAGAACAGCCCGGGCGCTGCCGGTACGACGCCGCGCGACTCGTCCGGCCAGCCGTCCGCGCCGATCACCGGCACGTCGATCCAGTCGAACACCTGCCGGAACCCGGTGCACCACACGACGTTCGCGACGTCCATCACCCGGCCGTCGTCGAGCACCGGCCGTCCGTTCCGTACACCGGCCACCCGCTCGGGGACGCGTTCGACACCCCGTTCCAGCAGGTCGGCGCGCTTGACCCGGAGCGCCGGGCCACCGTGGTACCGGACCTCCCGCAGCTCTTTGCGTCCCATCGGCGTCCGCCGGGTCAGCACGTGCTTGCCGACGAAGAGGAAGACCGGGAAGAACAACCGCGCGCCCTTCTTCTCCAGCCGGACCGGGATCTGGCCGGGGTCCCGCCCGCACAGCACGGTCGGGTGGGTCGACGCCACCTCGTAGGCGATGTCGGTGCCCGAGTGCGACCCGCCGACCACGAGCACCGGACCGTCCTTGAGCTGACTCGGCCGTCGGTACTCGCTGGAGTGCAGCTGCCGGATCGCCGGGTCCAGGTCGACGGCGAAGTCGGGCAGGTACGGCGTACGGCCGAAGGTGCCGGTGGCAATCACCACGTTGTCGGCCAGGATGCGGCGGTCGCCGGTCGTCACGGCGTACCCGCCGTCGTCCGACGGCTCGAGGCGGTCGACCGTGGTCCTCATCCGGACGGGCAGGTCGAAGCGGGCGGCGTACGACTCGAGGTAGTCGGCGACCTCGTCCTTGCTCGGGTACGACCAGCGGTCGTCGCCGGGGAAGGGCAGGCCCGGCAGACCGTCGTACCGGCGTGGTGTGTAGAGGCGGAGGGTGTCCCACTGGGCTCGCCAGTTGTCGCCGACCCGCGCATTGCCGTCGAGTACGACGAACTGCCGTCCCCGCTGACGCAGGTGGTAGCCGGTGGCCAGTCCGGCCTGGCCGGCGCCGATGATGACCGTCTCGATCCGTTCGGTGAACATGGCTGGGTCTCCGCTCGTCGGTGAAAGTTCTTCGACGGTAGGAGCGCGGAACGGCCGCGGGCGTCGGGCGTTCTACCCATCTCGGACCCGGGCGGGATGGGTGTTTCGACGGACGAAGGGCCGCCCACCCGGAGGTGGACGGCCCTTCGACCAGGCAACCGGCGTCAGGCGCCGGCGCCCTCCTGCTTCACGCCGGCGACCGCGGTCGGGTCGTCGATGCGGTACTTGCGGGCGGCCTCGGCGGCCACCTCGCGCTTGACGTCACCGCGCTTGGCCAGGATCTCCAGCGTGGCGACCACGATCGACTCGGCGTCGACGTGGAAGTGCCGGCGAGCGGCCGCACGGGTGTCGGCCAGGCCCCAGCCGTCGGTGCCGAGCGAGGTGTAGTCGTTCGGGACCCAGCGGGAGATCTGGTCCTGGACCTGGCGCATGAAGTCGCTGACCGCGACGACCGGGCCCTTGGTGTCCTTCAGCTGCTCGGTGACGAACGGAACCCGCTCGTCCTCGTCCGGGTGCAGCAGGTTGTGCTCCTCCGCGGCGATCGCGTCCCGGCGCAGCTCGTTCCACGAGGTCACCGACCAGACGTCGGCGGCCACCGAGTACTCGTCGGCGAGGATCTGCTGGGCCTTGCGGACCCACGGCAGCGCCACGCCGGAACCGAGCAGCTGGACCCGCGGCGCGTCGGCGTCGCCCTGACCCTCGCTGAAGCGGTACATGCCCTTGAGCAGGGCCGCGACGTCGAGGTTCTCCGGCTCGGCCGGCTGCGGGACCGGCTCGTTGTAGACGGTCAGGTAGTAGAAGATGTCCTCGCCGAACGGCTTGTCCTGGTCCAGGCCGTAGCCGTACATCCGGCGCAGCCCGTCCTTGACGATGTGCGCGACCTCGTAGGCGAAACCGGGGTCGTAGTGCACGGCCGCCGGGTTCGTCGAGGCGAGCAGCGGGGAGTGCCCGTCGGCGTGCTGCAGACCCTCGCCGGTCAGCGTCGTACGGCCCGCGGTCGCGCCGACCAGGAAGCCGCGGCCGAGCTGGTCGCCGAGCGCCCAGAGCGAGTCGCCGGTGCGCTGGAACCCGAACATCGAGTAGAAGATGTAGAACGGGATCATCGGCTCGCCGTGCGTCGCGTACGCCGTCGCCGCCGCGATCATCGAACCCATCGCGCCGGCCTCGCTGATGCCCTCGTGCAGCAGCTGGCCCTGGGCCGACTCCTTGTACGACAGCAGCAGCGCGCGGTCGACCGACTCGTAGGTCTGCCCGTGCGGCGAGTAGATCTTCGCCGTCGGGAACATCGAGTCCATGCCGAACGTGCGGTACTCGTCCGGGGCGATCGGGACGATCCGGTCGCCGATCTCCGGGTCCTTCATCAGGTCGCGGAACAGCCGCACCAGCGCCATCGTGGTGGCCACCGGGGTCTTCTCGTTGCCCTTGCTGAGCGGCGCGTAGACCTTGTCGCCGGGCAGCTTCAGCGTCGTCTTCGGGGCCACCCGCCGCTCGGGCAGGAAGCCGCCGAGCTGACGCCGGCGCTCCATCATGTACTGGTACTCCGGCGAGTCGGTGCCGGGGTGGAAGTACGGCGGGTTGTAGGCGTCCTCGAGGTCCTTGTCCTCGATCGGCAGGTAGAGCCGGTCGCGGAACAGCTTCAGGTCGTCCGAGGTCAGCTTCTTCATCTGGTGGGTCGCGTTGCGGCCCTCCAGCGCCTCGATCGTCCAGCCCTTGATGGTCTGGGCCAGGATGACGGTCGGCTGGCCGACGTGCTCCTTGGCGCTCTTGAACGCGGCGTACACCTTGCGGTAGTCGTGACCGCCGCGGGGCAGCTTGCGCAGGTCCTCGTCGGACAGGTTGCTGACCATCTGCCGCAGCCGCTGGTCGCCGCCGAAGAAGTTGTTCCGGATGTACTCGCCGGACTCGACCGAGTAGGTCTGGAACTGGCCGTCCGGGGTGGTGTTCATCTTGTTCACCAGCGCGCCGTCGTGGTCCTGCGCCAGCAGCGAGTCCCACTCGCGGCCCCAGATCACCTTGATCACGTTCCAGCCGGCGCCGCGGAAGAACGCCTCCAGCTCCTGGATGACCTTGCCGTTGCCGCGGACCGGTCCGTCCAGCTGCTGCAGGTTGCAGTTGATCACGAAGGTGAGGTTGTCGAGCTCCTCGCGGGCGGCCAGGCCGATCGCGCCGAGCGACTCCGGCTCGCCCATCTCGCCGTCGCCCAGGAACGTCCAGACGTGCTGGTCGCTGGTGTCCTTGATGCCGCGGTTGTGCAGGTACCGGTTGAACCGGGCCTGGTAGATCGAGTCCAGCGCGGCCAGACCCATCGAGACCGTCGGGTACTCCCAGAAGTCCGGCATCAACCGCGGGTGCGGGTACGACGACAGGCCCTTGTGCGGACCGCGGGAGACCTCCTGGCGGAACCCGTCCAGCTGGTCGGTGCTCAGCCGGCCCTCGAGGAACGCGCGGGCGTAGATGCCCGGGGAGGCGTGCCCCTGGATGAAGACCTGGTCGCCGCCGCCCGGGTGGTCCTTGCCGCGGAAGAAGTGGTTGAAACCGACCTCGTACAGGCTGGCCGCGGACTGGTAGGTGGCGATGTGGCCGCCGACCTCCAGGCCCTTGCGGTTGGCCTTGCTGACCATCACCGCGGCGTTCCACCGGATGAAGGCCCGGATCCGCCGCTCGATGTGCTCGTCACCGGGGAACCACGGCTCGCGCTCGGGCGGGATCGAGTTGATGTAGTCGGTGCTCCGCAGCGCAGGTACGCCGACCTGCCGCTCCCGGGCCCGCTCGATCAGCTTGAGCATCAGGTAGCGCGCGCGCGACTTGCCCCGCTCGTCCAGCACGGCGTCGAGCGATTCGACCCACCCACGAGTTTCGTCGGGGTCGATGTCGGGGAGCTGGGTCGGCATCCCCTCGGTGATGATGGCTGGTGGTTCGTGTCCGGAAGCCACGGTGTCCTGCCGTTCTGTCTAGTCGATCCTGCCAAGCACTAGTCGGTACTCCTAGCAATCCTGTCACCTGTTCGGAATGCGTTCTACTTTGCGTCCCTTCCGGAGCAAGATCCGGCCTCCCGGCGGGGGTGGGAGCGGACACGCGCCCTCCGCGGCACGCGGATACCGGACACGTCACGGAACCCTCGTGCATACTTGCGCGACGCGGTAGGCCACGATGGACTACTGCTACTGACGCCTACCCCCGGTCCCCGGGGACGACGGAGGAGGACACGTGAGCGCGACCGCGGACCACGCGGACGGCAAGAGCGGCGAGCCGAACATGGCGAGCCGGCTCGGCCTGGAGAGCGGCTGGGTCGTCCAGGAGCTCGGCTACGACGAGGACTGCGACGACGCCCTGCGCGACGCCATCCAGGAGACGACCGGCGAGGAATTCGTCGGCGAGGACACCGATGACGTCGTGGACGTCGTGCTGCTCTGGTTCCGGGACGGTGACGGCGACCTGGTCGACGCGCTGTTCGACGTCCTGACCGACCTGAAAGCCGGGGGCGTGGTGTGGCTGATGACGCCGAAGGTCGGCCGGGACGGCTACGTCGACGCCGCCGACGTCGCCGAGGCGGCACCCACCGCAGGACTGTCCACGACCAGCAGCCTGACGGTGACCGCTGACTGGTCCGCCACCAAACTGGTGATGCCGAAGTCGCCGCGAGTCAAGAAGTGAGCCCCGCTGCCGCCCACCTGGTCGGCAGCGCGGCACCGAACTTCACCGCACGCACGCAGCACGGCGAGCCGTTCCGCCTCAGCTCCCTCCGGGGCGGGCGGCCGGTGGTCGTGGTGTTCTACCCGTACGCCTTCAGCCGGGTCTGCACGAGCGAGCTGGAGGCGCTGCGGGACCGGCCCGACCTGCTCGGCGCGGCGGACTTCGTCGGGGTCTCCTGCGACCCGATGTTCACCCTGCGGGCGTACGCCGAGTCCGCCGGGCTGGAGTTCGCTCTGCTGAGCGACTTCTGGCCGCACGGGGCGATCGCCTCGTCGTACGGGGTGTTCGACTCGGCCCGTGGGTGTGCCCTGCGGGGGACCTTCGTGATCGATCCCGAGGGGGTCGTGCGCTGGTCGGTGGTCAACGACGTACCGGACGCGCGGGACCCGGACGACTACGCTCGCGCGTTGTCCGAACTGGTCCCCGGAGTCGGGTAAAGTACGTCGCTCGCGGGTGCTTAGCTCAGCGGTAGAGCGCTTCCCTTACAAGGAAGATGTCGGGGGTTCGATCCCCTCAGCACCCACCCTTTCGCCCGCCGGCCGCCGTCGTGGCGTTCCGCCTGGCGGGATCCCGCCAACTGCTCGGCGGGCCGTATCCGATCGGGCCCACGCTCGTTGTCTTCTCTGTCAGCGGTCGGCGGATTTCTTAACCTTCGGCTGCCGAGAACGGACTCCTCCAGCCCACCCGCTGGCTGGTAGGGTTCACGGCTGTCGGTCGGCACGATGAGGCATCGCCGCCCGGCCGCAACGGGGCCTGTTCTGTCGGTGAGAGCGAGACGGGTCTGCCCTGAGCCCGGCTCCGTCCAGTTGGGGAGGCGCGTGTCCGTGGGTCGCCGACTTGGCGCCGCTGAGGTCCACAGCCGTACCCAGCCTGCACCCCGCTCACCCCGCCCGGTGAACGCCACGCTGCCCGCGCGCCCGTACGTCGGCGCGCGCACCACCGCGTTCCCGCGGGCGGCCGCTCGCGACCTGTCGGCGGCTGCCGCCCCCACCCCCTCTGCTTTCCCTCACCCGCACCCGACCGCCTGCGTGCGGCAGGCGTACGTCGTACTGGATGGTTTCAATCAGCCTGCTCCGGAGCAGGCTGAGCTGGTGGTGGCTACGGAGTGGTGAGGAACGGCGCGGACCGACCGGCGATCAGCACCGGGCCGGCCCTGATGATCCCGGCCGGGTACCCCCGCGACCTGCCGAGCGCGCTGCTGCGCGCCGCCCGCGACTTCGGCACCGCCGGCGTCGTCGAGATCGGCCCCGACGGCCGCGAGACCCGCCTCGACTTCCCGACGCTGCTCGAGCTCGCCGCCCGCATCCTGGCCGGCCTGCGCGCCAACGGCGTCCGCGCCGGCGACCCCGCGGTCGTGCACTGCACCGAACCCGTCGGCTTCTTCGCCGCGTTCTGGGCCTGCACCCTCGGCGGCATCCGCCCGCTGCTGATCTCCCCGTCCCCGGCCGGCGACCGCTCCGAGGAAGGCCGCGAACGCCTCCGCAAGGTCACCGAGCTGCTCGGCTGGACCGTCCTGATCGGCCGCCCGAGCGACCTCCCTGACGACCTCGGCCTCCCGGTCCTCGACCCCGACGCCCTGGCCGGCCACGAGCCGACGTCGGACTTCCACCGCCCCGCGGCCGACGACGTCGCCGTACTGATGATGTCGTCCGGCAGCAGCACCGGTACGCCGAAGCTCACGCAGCTGACGCACCGCGGCCTCGTCGAGTTCGCCGCCGGTACGCCGGCCATGCTGCCGGTCCGCCCCGGCCAGGTGACGCTCAACTGGCTCCCGCTCGACCAGAGCGGCGCGTTCCTGCTGTACCACCTGCTGCCCGTCTTCACCGGCTGCACCAACATCCACGTCAACACCGGCTGGATCGTCGCCAACCCGCTGCGCTGGCTCGACCTGATGGACCAGCACCGGGTCAACCACTCGTGGTCCCCGAACTTCGGCTACCGCCTCGTCACCACCGCGATCGCCGGCGAGCCCGACCGCCACTGGGACCTCTCTGCGCTGCGCAGCCTGGTCAGCGGCGGCGAGCAGATCACCGTGCCGGTGATGAGCGAGTTACTCCGGCTGACCAACCGCTTCGGCGTCGTACCGGAGACCTTCGTCGCCGCGTGGGGGATGACCGAGACCGTCACCGGCATCACGTTCGCCCGCCCCGGCCTCACCCCGAACGTGCACCGCGTCCGCATCCCCCCGACCGGTGTCGTCGAGTGGGTCGACCAGGCCACCCCGGCCGGCAAGGTCGCCGTCGCGCGCCCCGGCAAGCCGCGCGCCGACGCTCCCGGCGTACTGAGCCTGGTGTCGGTCGGAGCACCGGCCCCCGGTACGACGGTCCGCATCGTCGGCCCGAACGGCGCCGTCCTCCCCGAGGGCCGGATCGGCCAGCTCCAGGTCGCCTCCGCCCGCGTCACGCCCGGCTACCTCGGCAACCCCGAAGCCGACCGCGCCGCCTTCCCCGTCGGCAACTGGCCGGCCCGCAAGTGGCTCGCGACCGGCGACCAGGCGTTCATCGCCGGCGGCCAGGTCGTCATCACCGGCCGCGACAGCGAACGCATCGTCCTGAACGGCGAGAACCACTACGCCCATGACATCGAAGCCGTCGCCGCCGGCGTCCCCGGCGCCCCCGAAGGCCTGATCGCCGCCTGCGGCATCGCCGACAGCACCACCGGCACCGACCGCCTGATGGTCTTCTACGCGGACGTCCCCAACACCCGTCCGGACCTCGCCGACGCCATCCGAGCCGCGCTGCTCGACCGCCTGGCACTGTCGGCCCAGGTGGTCGCCGTCCCGAGACACCAGTTCCCGACGACGCCGGGCGGCAAGATCCTCCGCCCGCTCCTCAAACAACGCTGGATCGAAAACAGCTTCGACCAGTCGAGGCCGCTCCGCCCGGCCTCTGCGGTTCCCGCTGCCGCCGGCGCTCCGGCTGGTGCCGCTGGTACTCCGGCTGGTGCCGCTGGCGCTCCGGCTGGTGCATCCGGCGTACCCGGATCCGCTGACCCGTCCTCCGATCCAGCTGGCGTCTCCGGCCTCCCCCGCACCCCGGATGCGTCCACTGCCCTCTCACCGACGCTGGACCCCCTCGACCCCGCCGCCGCGCCCCCCACCTTCGAGGAAGACCCCGCCGAGCGCACCATGGAGCTCCCGGTAGTCCGCCTGGCCTGGCGCCGCGAACTCAAGGACTCCATCCCCAAGCCCCCCGAGCGCCCCACCCTCGGAGCCAACCGCCACGAGGACCCCCTCGGATCCGACCACCCCGAGCAGCCGCAGCACGAGGCCGCGTCCGAGTCCCCGACGCCCACCGAGCCCTCCGGCCCCACCGCCCGCGACCTGAGCGAGCCCGCTGCACAAGACAAGACCGACGCCTCGACGCAGACCGAGCCGTCCTCCGAGGCCGGCCCCGCCGCCCGCGACCTGAGCGAGCCCGCTGCAGTCGACGAGGCTGACGCCTCGACGCACACCGAGTCGCGCTCCGAGGCCGGCCCCACCGCCCGCGACCTGAGCAAGCCCGCCGCAGTCGACGAGGCTGACGCCTCGACGCACACCGAGTCGCGCTCCGAAGCCGGCCCCACCACCGGCGACCTGCCCGACACCCTCGCGGACGACGACGCCGACCCGCAGACGTCCTCCGATTCGCACCCCGCAGCCCCTGAGGCCCTCCAGCATCCAGCACACGACGAAACGTCGGCGCAGACGTCGCCCGACGCGCACGTCACCACCTCGGAGTCTCGCGACACCTCCGCCGAGTCTCACGAGGGGCTGGCGTACGACGAAGCGCAGACCGCTTCCGACGCCGCGGAGTCCGGCGAAGAGCCGGCGTACGACGAAGCCGCGGCTCAGACGTCGCCTGAGGCGGACCTCATCACCCCCGAGGCCCGCGTAGCCTCCACCGAGCCCCGCGAGGAGCCGGTGTACGACGAGGCGCAGAGCCTTTCCGGTGACGCCTCCGACACCGTCCAGTCGACCACCTCCGACTCCACCACCAACGCTCGTACGTCCGCCACGAACGCAGAAGCAACCGCGCCCGAGCAGGTCCCCGCCGAAGCCTCCGCCGACGCCGACGCTCGTGCGGCTGCAACGGATGCAGGCGGAAGCGCGGCCGAGCAGGTCCCCGCCGACGCTGGCGCTCGTGCGGCTGCAACGGATGCAGGCGGAAGCGCGGCCGAGCAGGTCCCCGCCGACGCTGGCGCTCGTGCGGCTGCAACGGATGCAGGCGGAAGCGCACCCGAGCAGGTCCGCGCCGAAGCCGGCGACGCCGGCGACGCTCGTGCGGCTGCAGCGGACGCAGACGAAAGCGCGGCCGAGCAGGTCCCCGCCCTAATCGACGCCGACGCCGACCAGTCCGCCGCGGCGACCGACGGTTTCCCGTCACGCCCGGCTGCACCAGGCGCTGACGGCCTCCAGTCCGAGCCGACTCGAGGTGACGCGCTCTCGCCAGCAGGCAGTAACGAGCCCGTCGACGAGGCAGAGCCGACCGACGCGCTCATGTCCGCGGGTGACGACAGTTCCTCCGCCGCAGCGGACTCAACAGAGCCGGCCGACGAAGCTCGTCCGTCGGTAGACGCGGAAGGCCCCACGGGGAAGGCGATCTCAGCCGAGAAGCTCTCGTCCACCGACGACGCCACCTCGTCAGCCGAGGCGGGCTCGCCTGAACCATCCGGCGATGCTCGTCAGTTGGCATCGGCAGATTCCGACGAGCATCCGTCGGAGACGAGCCCGGCCGACGCACTCCCGGATGCATCCGCCGACCGAGCCGTCGGCGAAGAAGCGCCGACGAGCATCCTCCCGCGAGTACAGGCCTCCGAAGCAGCCCCCACTGAAGCGCCCGCCGACGCCCCCACGCACGCGGCGGGCGCCGACCCAACCCCGTCCGAGGCGACGACGGCCGACGCACCCTCCTCCGCGTCCGCCGACGAGTTCTCCGTCGCCGAGTCCTCCGCCGAGGTGGGCTCGGCTGAGGCGCTTGCCTACGCGTCCGCCGACGATGCGGTCAGCGAAGCGCGACCAGCCGGCACAGCCGTGGTCGAGGACGGCGACGAGTCCTCGGTCGCGGATGATGACGAGCCGTCTGGCGAGGCAGATTCGGCTAACGCACTAGCCGCCTCCGCCGACGAGCCAGTCAGTGAAGCCGGGGCGATCGGCGCAACCTCCGTTGTGGACAACGAAAAGGCCTCGGTTGAGGACGACGACGAGTTGTCTGCCGAGGTGGACTCGGCTGACGAACCAACGTCTGCCGACGAATCCGCCGGCGAGGCCGGGCCGTCCGACGCAACCCTGGTGAAGGACAGCGGCAAGGCCTCAGCCGAGGAGGCCGACGAGTCCTCCGTCGAGGCTGGCAACAAGTCCTCCGTCGAGGCGGGTTTGACTGAGGCTTCCGACGAGACCCGTACGGCGGCGGACGCCGACGAGGACGGTGACAAGTCCTCCGTCGAAGCAGGTTTGGCTGCAGCGTCCGACGAGACTCGTGCGGCGGCGGACGCCGGCGAGTCCCCGGCCGAGGTGGATGCGGACGAGGCGCTCGCGTCGGCAACCGACGGGGAGCCTGACGAGGCACGGCCAACCGGCGCAACCTCGGTCGAGAGCAGCGACGAAGCCTCAGCCGAGGGCAGCGACGAAGCCTTGTCCGAGGGCAGCGACGAGTCCTCCGTCGAGGGTGACCACGAGTCTTCCGTCGAGGCGGGTTTGGCTGAGGCTTCCGACGAGACTCGTGCGGCGGCGGACGCCGACGAGTCCCCGGCCGAGGTGTATGCGGACGAGGCGCTCATGTCGGCAACCGACGGGGAGCCTGAGGAGGCACGGCCAACCGGCGCAACCTCGGTCGAGGGCGGCGACGAAGCCTCGGTCGGGGGCGGCGACGAGTCCTCCGTCGAGGGTGACGACGACGAGTCCTCAGCCGAGGCGGGCTCGGCTGGAGCTTCCGACGAGACTCGTGCGGCGGCGGACGCCGACGAGCCCCCGGCCGCGGCGGATGCAGACGATGCGCTCGCGTCGGCCACAGGCGGCGAGCCCGGCCCAGAACGGCCGACCGACACGACCTCGATCGAGGGCAGCGAGAAGGCTTCGACCGAGGCAGACGCCGAGCCCGACGAGGCACGGCCGGCCGACGTCGTACCGGCGGAAGCGCAGACTGACGGTCTGCCTGCTGAGAGCGCATCGACTGAGGATCTGGATGCGATCTCCGCTGACGCTCGTCAGCAGGGCGCAACAGACGTCGATGATCAGCCGGCCGACGCCACACAGACCGACGTGCTCTCGATCGACGCCGCGCAGACAGACGAACCTTCGATCGATGCCGCGCAGACCGACGAGCCGTCGGTGGACGCTGCGCAGACCGATAAGCCGTCGACGGATGTCGAGCAGACGGTTGCTGCATCTGCCGATGTGCTGCCGACGGATGCAGAGCTGGGCGGAACGGCGCCGACTGATGGCTCTCGGTCCGAGGCGGTTGATGTCGACGTACCGGCGTCGGCTCGTGCAGGCCAAGCAGTCGAACCGATCGGCGACGACGAGAAGTCGCGCGAGGCTGCGGACGCTAAGGCCGAGCAGTCAGCGGGCGATGCGCCTACAGACGGTGACGCAGGCGAGGCACTCCCCGTTGCGACGGACAACGCCGACGAATCTCCTGCGGACGAAGCTCATGCCGAGGTAGTTGCGGTCGAAGGACTCGTGGGGGTGGAGCCGTCGGCCGAGGACGCGCAGCCGGTGGAATCGGCGTCGGCTGCGTCGGAGTCCTCGACGGTTGCCGAGGAGTTGCCGGCGGCAACTGCCGAGGATGGCGACGAGGCAGCGTCTGGTGATGGCGCTCTGTCGGTTGACGGGGTGGAGCAAGCGGCTGACCTGCGGTCGTCGGAGGCTTCGGTTGTTGGCGACACGGAGCAAACGAGTGACGAGGCTGCGGCGGGCGGAAGTGCTTCGCTGGAAGGCGATTCGCAGCAGGCGGATGTGACCTCGACGGAGATGTTGTCGGCGACCGAGGACTCTGCGGACGCGGACGAGGTGCCGGTTGAGGCTTCGGCGGTTGGGGTTGTTGAGTCTGCTGAGATGGTGACGGCGGCGGATCTGGTTGAGTCTGGCGATGCTGTTGCGCCGACTGGACAGGCGGCGGCGAGCGACGCCGACGGGCGAAGTGCGGCCGAGGCGTCCAGCGAGAGTGTTGCGGTCGCGGATGGCGACCAGCCGGACTCCGCGGCTTCGGCTGACGTGGCCGTGGAGCGGGCAGCCAATGCCCCAGCGCTTGCTGCTGCGCCGATGCTTCCGACGCGGGCGCCTGGTGAGGTGGCCTCCGGTGCGGGGGATGAGGATGTAGCTCAGGGCGGGGCAGACGCTGATTCACCCGATGCCGACCAAGGTGTCGCGGCTGCCAAGGATGCAGCTGCCGGGGACCTATCCGTGGTGGAGCTGGCCAAGGCGTCAACCCACAAGGCAGCCAAGGCGCCCGCCCACGCCGGCCGCGGCGCGACTGCCGGGCAAGTAGCCGAGCCGGTGGCAGTCGTCGGGCTGGCCGCCCGTTTGCCAGGCGCCGGCGGGTTGGACCAGTTCTGGGACAACCTCGTCAACGGCGTCGAGAGCCTGCGTCGGTTCTCTCCCGAGGAGCTGCGCAACGCCGGCGATGCCGAGGCGTTCGGTGATGACGAGCTGGTCGCGGTCAGCGGTGCGCTCGACGACGTCGAGTCGTTCGACGCCGCATTCTTCGGGCTGAGCGCGCGCGAGGCCGAGCTCACGGACCCGGCGCAGCGGCTGTTCCTCGAGGTGTGCCAGCAGGCACTCGAGCATGGCGGGCATGCTGGATCGACCGAGCGGATCGGCATCTTCGCGGGCTCCGGCATGAACCTGTACGGCGCGCAGCCGGGTGAGAACCTGGCGACCCGCGTCGCCTACCGGCTCGGGCTGACCGGTCCGGCGATCGGCGTACAGGCTGCCTGGTCGTCGTCGTTGGTTGCCGTGCACCTCGCATGTCAGGCGTTGCGGAGCGGCGACGCCGACCTCGCGCTGGCCGGTGCGGCGGCCGTTCATGTGCCTCAGGCAACGGGTTACCACGCCAGTGCCGGATCGATTCTGTCCCCGAGCGGTCATCTCCGGGCCTTCGACGCTGATGCCGACGGGACCGTGGGCGGTAACGGCGTCGCCGCCGTACTCCTGAAGCGGCTGGACCAGGCGATCGCCGACGGCGACACCGTGTACGCCGTGATCCGCGGGTCCGCCGTCAGTGAAGGCGATCAGGTCGAGCTCGTCGAGCGCGCGCTGGAGAAGTCCGGCGTCCCGGCCGAGTCGATCAGCTACGTCGAGGCCAGCGCGTCCGGTACGCCGGATGCCGACGCCGCCGAGTTCCTTGCCCTGAGCAATGCCTTGCGCAAGCACACCGACAAGGTGGGCTTCTGCACGATCGGGTCGGTCAAGCCGAACATCGGCCACCTGGCCAGCGCGGCCGGGATGGCCGGGCTGATCAAGACGATCCTGATGCTGCAGCACCGCACGCTGGTCCCGACGATCAACTACGACCGTCCGAACGCGAAGCTCCAGCTGGCCGGCAGCCCGTTCGTGATCGGCACGCAGGTCGGCGACTGGACGTCCGGTACGCCGTTGCGCGCGGGCGTCAGCGCGATAGATGCCCGGGGCACCAGTGCCCACGTGATCCTCGAAGAGGCGCCGCGCCAGATCCGCCGCGGCGACGACGGCCCCGTCGTACTGGCGCTGTCCGCGCCCGACCCGCACGGCCTGAGCGACCTCGCCGAGCTGTACCGCGCCGACTTCGAGGCCGGTACGGGTCACCGCCTGATCGACCTGGCCGGTACGGCGGCGCTCGGCCGCCCGGCGCACCGGCACCGGATCGCCGTCGCGGGCTCGTCGGAGCAGGAGCTCGCGGAGGCGCTCGGGTCGGCGATCCCGGCCGAGGTTCCGCGCGGCGGACCCGGCCCGCTCGGCTACGCGTTCACTGGGCAGGGCGCGGCCCGCCGCGGCATGGCGGCGGGCCTCGCGGCCCGGTTCCCGGTGTTCCGCTCGGTGCTCGACGAGTGCGACAAGGTGTACGCCGAGGAGTTCGGCGGCAGCCTGCTCGACCTGCTGCTGACACCCGCGACCGGGACCGAAGGCGTCTGGCCGACCGAGACCGCGCAGCCGGCGCTGTTCGCGTTCGAGCTGGCGCTGGCCAGGCTGTGGGAGTCGTTCGGCGTCCGGCCCGCGCTGGTCGTCGGGCACAGCGTCGGCGAGTACGCCGCGCTCTGTGTGGCAGGCGCTTTGTCGACAGCGGACGGCGTTCGGTTGACCGCCAAGCGTGGCGAGCTGATGCAGCGCGGAACGGTGCCGGGAGCAATGGTTGCCGTGCGCGCCGATGCCGACCGGGTCCGCGAGCTGGCGATGACGCCCGGCGTCGAAGTTGCTGCAGGCAATGGTCCGCAGTCGTTCGTGCTGGCCGGGTCCGAGGTGATCGTCGGGCAGCTGGCCGAGCAGCTCGACCGGTTGCAGGTGTCGTGGCAACGACTCGACGTCGACCGCGCGTTCCACAGCTCGCTGGTCGACCCGATCCTGTCCGACTTCGCCGAGATCGTTGCCAAGGTCAAGCTTCGGCCGCTGCGGACGCCGATGGTGTCGTCGTGGTCGGGTGAGCTGCTGGAGAGCGGGACGAAGCTCGACGAGGACTACCTGGTCGGCCAGCTGCGGCAGCCGGTGCTGTTCGGCGACGCGGTCGAGGCACTGACCGCGGCCGGGTGCCGGCGGTTCCTCGAGCTCGGGCCGGACGCCGTACTGTCACCGGCCGGCCGGCGGATCGCGCCGAACAGCACGTGGATTCCCGCGCAGCGGCTCGGGCAGGACCCGGTGCTCGCGACGATGAACGGCCTGGCCGAGCTGTACCTGCAGGGCACCGAGATCAACTGGGCGAAGGTGTACGCCGACGGCGGCCGGGTGCCGCTGCCGACGTACCCGTTCCGGCGGACGCACTACCCGGTCGACGTGTTCGCGGCCCGTGCGCCGGAGCCGTCGCCGGCGAAGGCCGCGCGGGTCGAGGAGCCGGTCGACGAGCTGCGGCCGGTCGAACGGACCAGCGGCGCGCTGAAGCGGATCCCGCTGGACCCGCCGGCCGCGAAGACCACCGAGAAGGTCGCCGAGCCGGAGACGGCCGAGGAGGAGTCGCCGTTCGCGATCCCGGCGGACGACGTCGACCGCGTGGTCGCCGTACCGGTGCAAACCACGCCGGCAGCCGACGACAAGCCCACAGTCGACGACAAGCCCGCAGCCGACGACAAGCCCGCAGCCGCGCAGACGCCGACCGCCGAGAAGCCCGCGCCCGACGAGTCCGGCTATGCCGCGGCCGCCGATCCCGAGGTCGTCGCCGAGCGGTACCGCGAGTCGCTCGACCTCGTGCTCGACCTGACCAGCGAGCAGCTGGGACTCGACCCGTACGACGTCACCGTCGACCACTCGTTCGCCGAGCTCGGCGCCGATCCGGCGTCGATGCAGCGCGTGCTGGACGAGGTGCTCCGCAAGTTCGATGTCGAGGTGAAGGCCGAGGCGCTGTTCGAGGACCTGATTACGCCGCACAAGCTCGCGTCGGCGATCGCCGCGAAGACGCCGCCGTCGGCGTTCGCCGCGAAGCCGAAGCAGACCAGGCCGGTGACGCTGAAGCCGGCCCGGATCAGGGTGCTGCCGGAGGTCCCGAAGAAGGAGGAGCCGAACGCGCGCGCCGCGCTGGCGGTCCTCGGGTCGGGCCTGGCGGAGTTGGCGGCGAAGGTCGATGCCGCGGCGTCGGCGACGAGCGAGGCCGACCTGCCGGGCTCGGGTATGGCGGCGTTGATGTCGCAGCAGCTTCGGGTCGCGAGTCAGCTGGTCGACGGGGTCACCAAGCTGATGCACGAGCAGCTGGCGTTGCTGGGCGACGTACCGCAGCCGCAGAGCGGACCTGCGCACAGCGGCACTCAAACCCAGGCCGGTACGCCGCACGCCGGCGCGGGCCAGGCCGGAGCGGGCTCGGGGCAAGCTGGAGCCGGCTCGGGCCAGGGCGGCGCGAGTACAGCCCACGGTGGAACGGCCGGAACCCAGGCTGACGCGAGCAGCGCGCCGCGGCAGGACGACGCGGCAACCATCGAAGCCGAGCGCGCCCGGCAGCGAGCGGCGATCCAGTACTGGCAGACCGCGCTGAGCGGCGCCCAGCCGCTGGTGCTCCCGGCGGACAAGGCTCGTCCCGAGGCAGCAGCCGGTACGGCGAGCCTCGTGCACGAGCTGGACGCCGGGCTCGGCGAGGCTGTGTTCGCGTTCAGCCGGCAGCGTCGGCTCAGCCCGCTGATGACGATGCTCGCCGCGGTCGGCACGGTGCTCGGCCGGTTCGCGGCGCAGGACGACATCACCATCGGCGCGGCCGCGCTGCGCAGCCAGGAGCCGACCCCGCTGCCGCTCCGGATCGATCTGTCCGGCGAACCGGACCTCGGCGAGCTGGCCCAAAGGGTGCGTGAGGCAACGACCGGTGCGTTCGACCACGCCGGCGCCGACCTCGCCGTACTCGAGCAGGACCCGCTCTACCAGGTCCTGGTCGTCTTCGAACCGACCACCGACGAGCTGCCGGCCGGTCTCGACCTCAGGCTCACGCTCGCGAACCACGCGCAGGGCATCACCTGTACGGCGGACTACCGCTCTGGCCTGTTCGACGAGTCGACGATCAAGCGGCTGCTCGACTACCTCGAAGCGGTCCTGCGCCGCGCGCTCGCGCAACCGTCGATGTCGCTGCCGGACCTGATGCTGCCGATCGAGTCGGACCGCCTCGCGCTGCGCGAGCTCGAAGGCGCCGCGCCTGCCGGCGGTCCGGTCGGCAGGGTCCGCCGCAACGCGGTCGTCAGCGGTGAGCTGAGCGGACTGCACACGCTGTTCGAGCAGCAGGTCGCCCGTACGCCGGACGCGATCGCGCTGATCCACGGCGAGCGCGAGATCTCGTACGCCGAGCTGGACCGGCGCGCGAACGCTGTTGCCTGGCAGCTCGTCGACCTGGGCGTGAAGCCGGGCCAGCTGGTCGCCGTACGGGTTGCTCGTGGGGTCGAGCTGGTGGTCGGCGTACTGGCTGTGCTGAAGTCCGGCGCGGCGTACCTGCCGCTGGATCCTGGCGTGCCGGAGGCGCGCTGGGCCTTCATGACCGCCGATGCCGGAGCAGTCGCGCTGGTCGGTGACGACGCGGCGCTCGCGGATCGGCTCGGGCTGCGGCTGGTGCCGGTGGTTGCCGGTGACAACGATGTGCGGGCCGAGCAGGCGCCGCCGGTGAAGGCCGCGGCCGATGACGTTGCCTACTGCATCTACACGTCGGGCTCGACCGGGAACCCGAAGGGCGTCGCGGTGCCGCATCGCGGCCCGGTGAACCTGATCCGGCACTACCTGCGCTCGCGGGCGTCGCTGCGGACGTTGCAGTGGACGTCGTTCGGGTTCGACGTGCACGTGCAGGAGATGTTCACCGCGCTCGCGTCGGGCGCCGCGCTGGTGCTGATCGGCGAGGACGACCGGTACGACCCGGACGCGGTCGTGGCGGCGCTCACCGAGTACAAGATCGAGCGGCTGTTCATGACGTTCACGCCGCTGACCGCGCTGCTCGCGACGATGGACGAGATGCCGGAACTGCCGGCGCTGCGCGAGATCGTCGCCGGCGGCGAGGCGATGGTCCTGACGCACGGCATCCGCGACTTCCTCGCGGCGCACCCGGACTGCCAGCTGTACAACGAGTACGGGCCGACGGAGGCGTCGGTCGTGACGACGATCCACCAGGTCGACCCGGCCGAGGACCGGCCGTCGATCGGCCGGCCGATCGACGGCGTCGTCGTACGGTTGCTGGACGAGGCGCTGCGGCCGGTACCGGTGGGTGCGGTCGGTGAGATCCACCTCGGCGGAGTGGCCGTTGCCCAGGGCTACATCGGACGGCCGGACGAGACGATGACGTCGTTCGTCGGCGATCCTTCGGCACCCGGGAGCCGGCTGTACCGGACCCGCGACCTCGGCCGCTGGCGCCCGGACGGGACGCTGGACTACCTCGGCCGGGTCGACGATCAGGTCAAGATCCGCGGCCACCGCGTCGAGCCGGGGGAGACCGAGCACGTGCTCGCCGACCTCGACGGCGTCATCGACGCGGTCGTCGTGGCCTGCGTCAACCCCGCCGGCGACACCTGCCTGATCGGCTACGTCGTCCTCGACGACGAGGACCCGGCGGTGCTGGCCCGGCTGATGCTCGAGCTCACCAAGGAACTGCCGATCTACCTGGTCCCCGCGGACCTCATCCCCATCGAGGAGCTCCCCTTGGACGCGGCCGGCAAGCTGGACCGCCGCCAACTCCCCGAGCCGGAGTGGTTGCAGGACTAGAGCGAGTCTCGGGCTCGTGGGCTCTGCCCACCTCGCCCCCAGCAACGAAGGGGGAGAGGCTCGCAGGCCGGGGCCCAGTCGCGCTGAAGCAGGATCCGTTCGCCGGACGGGGTTGGTGGCGCCGGCTTTCGGGTCCTCGGGGTTCATTTGCGGGAGGACCGCGGCCGCCGGTCCGACAGGCAGATCGTCGGGGCGAGGTCGCCCGGTGGAGTCGGGCTGCCGCGTCGCTGCTTCGATGGGCGCTTCGTCGGGGCGAGGTTGCCCGTTGCCTGGTGGAGTCGGGCTGCCGCGTCGCTGCTTCGATGGGCGCTTCGTCGGGGCGAGGTTGCCCGTTGCCTGGTGGAGTCGGGCTGCCGCGTCGCTGCTTCG
>NZ_BAAANC010000001.1:490969-625042 GCF_039529595.1 Kribbella lupini
CCGCGTCGCTGCTTCGATGGGCGCTTCGTCGGGGCGAGGTTGCCCGTTGCCTGGTGGGATCGGGCTGCCGCGTCGCTGCTTCGATGGGCGCTTCGTCGGGGCGAGGTTGCCCGTTGCCTGGTGGGATCGGGCTGCCGCGTCGCTGCTTCGATGGGCGCTTCGTCGGGGGCGAGGTTGCCGGTTGCCTGGTGGAGTCGGACTGCCGGGCCGCTGCGTCGACAAGCGCATCGTCGGGGCGAGGACGCCCGTCGCCTGGTGGAGTCGGACTGCCGGGCCGCTGCGTCGACAAGCGCATCGTCGGGGCGAGGACGCCCGTCGCCTGGTGGAGTCGGACTGCCGGGTCGCCGCTTCGACAAGCACATCGTCGGGGCGAGGTCGCCCGTGGCCCGGTGGAGTCCGGCTGCTGGGCCGCCGGCCCGGCGCTCGACCTTGGTCACGCGCGCGACCCCAGCCCGAGCCCCAATCGCCTACGTGCTCTCACGCTTTCCTCGGCCGGAGCGGCCTGAGCCCCAGCGACCTCGTCGGCCGCATCCGTGGCGGCACCAGCCCCCGCGGTGGCACCAGATCCGCGAGCACCATCAGACCGCCGTACGGCGAGCAACAGGACGGCCAATGCATCAGCGAGGCGAAAAACCCAACCAGAGCCGAAGAGAACAGCGAACACAGCAACGCCCGCCCGGAGCACCCCGGGCGGGCGGTCGACTTCCTGAAACATTGGTTCTGCACCGTGGACGGGGGTGTGAGTCCCGATGGCTGCCCTCCCGCAGTCGTCGGCCCACCGTCCGCGGTGCAGAACCCGCGACGATCCTCATCCCTCCTGAGGATCGATCGCACTCACCGCCCGTCGGCGCAGCAGCGCGTAGGCGCTGATCACGCAGATGAGCAGCGAGTAGACGGCCCAGACGGATCCGACGCTGCCGAGCTCGTCCCCGTTCCCACGGGATCCGAGCGCGACGACGGCGGTGACCGCGACCAGCGCGATCAACGGGCCCGTCCAGCCCAGCACGCCCATCCGGACCGGCTGCTCGGACTCGGACGGGTCGTCCAGGTCGAGCGCGGCGGAGATGGCACGTCCCCGGAGGGACTCGTGCAGGGCCGCGACGCCGCACGAGGCGGCGACGTTCAGGAGCAGCAGGCGGTCGACGACCTCGGCGACCGGTACGCCGGCGACGGTGCCGTAGACCACGGCGTACACGTCGACGGGGACCGTCGCGGCGGCGGCGCCGAACACGACCAGCTGGAACAGCCGCGGGCGGCGTACCGACGCCCGCAGACGGCCGTCCGCGCTGGTGGTGACGACCACCAGCGCGGTGAAGAAGAGTGCGAAGACCACGAGTACGGCGACGTCCATCAAGACCTGTTCCTCCGGTCGTGCGTTGCCCCGGGCAACGCTGGTGGACGTGCGTACGAAACCTGTCGAGCCCGCGTGCGCGGCGGAGAGTCGCCTCTCCGCCGCACTCGCAAGCGGTCAATCCCTGGCATGCAGGCCCCCCTGATTGCCCTTGGATGACGTGCCCCCACCCCATCCATCCGTTGCATCGCGTGGACAGGGGTCGCCGTTACAGACTTTTCGGCATTGGGGTTAAAACTGCACAAAATTGCGCGGGAGATCCCTTTCCGAGCGGCGCAACTGTGTGTAAGGGCTGCAGCCGGTGCTGCCGCTGTCACTCGTGGTTTCCGTCGGACTGTCGGACAAAGTTCAATCACCGCCGGTACGCCGAAATGCCCGCGCTCGCGACGGCGATCGGCGCAGGTGGCGCGACCGGCGGGAGGGCCGACGGCCACGACTGATCAACCTGGCCCGACCGGTCGTGGATCGTCGCCGGCGAGCGTGCGGCCGGCCGAGCGACGGAGGTTGATCAGTGGTGGGCGTCGGCGAACTCGGCGGCGGGCACGCTGGACTGAGCGGTTCGCTCAGACCGGCCGGGCGTCGCCGCTCGGCGGCGGGCAGCGTCGAGTGAGCGGCTCGCTCAGGTGGTTGCCCAGGCCAGCCGGGCAGCGTCGAGTGAGCGGCTCGCTCAGGTGGTCGCCCAGGCCAGCCGGGCCGCGCCGAGGAGGCCGGCGTTGGCGAGCTGCGCGGGCTCGACGGTGAGGTCGGTGACGAACGGGAGTTGGGCCAGCCGCTTCACCCACCGGCTCACCGGATCGAACAGCACCGGCCCGGCCTTCGCCACGCCGCCGCCGATGACGACGGTCGTGAGGTCGACCGTGACCGCGGTCGCAACGATGCCTGCGGCAAGCGCCTGCGCGCCGTCGTCGAAGATCGCGAGCGCGATCTCGTCCCCGGCCGCGGCGTCGGCGGACAGCACCGCCGCGTCCACCTGCTCGCCGGGACGCCAGCCGCGCCGCTTCGCGCGGGCGACCATCCGGGGACCGCTCGCGTACGTCTCGACGCACCCGTACGAACCACACGCGCAGGCCTCGCCGTCGAGGTCGAC
This sequence comes from Kribbella lupini, assembly GCF_039529595.1. NCBI lineage: Bacteria > Bacillati > Actinomycetota > Actinomycetes > Propionibacteriales > Kribbellaceae > Kribbella > Kribbella lupini. The sequence continues at coordinate 493,408 of NZ_BAAANC010000001.1, forward strand.
GACCATGTGCCCGAGGTGCGCCGCGTTGCCGGACTGGCCGAGCATCGGCTTGCCGTCGACGACGATCCCGGCGCCGACGCCGGTCGACACGACGATGCCGAGCAGCGTGTCGACCGCGCGGCCCGCGCCGGTCCAGGACTCGCCGAGCGCGAAGCAGTGCCCGTCGACGCCGAGCTCCACCGGTACGTCGCCGACCAGCGCGCGGACCCGGTCGACGAGGGGGAAGTTGCGCCAGCCGGTGATGTTCACCGGGGACACCAGTCCGTGGGTCAGGTCGAGCGGACCCGCCGACCCGATCCCGACCGCGATCGGCGTCGTCGCGCCGACGACCCGCTCGACGAGTTCCGCGAGCGCGCCGAACACCTGGTCGGCGTCGCCGGGCGGGGTGAGGATCCGGTCCTCGGTGAGGATCGTCCCGTCGGCGGCCACCAGCGCGGCGGCCATCTTGGTGCCGCCGATGTCGATGCCGAGAACGGTCGCTGAGTCAGCGCTCATGGGCGGGTGATCTGCACTGTCACGGTGATCGGACTCCGGTCGGTGGCGGTCAGGTCGAGAGACAACGTTATCCGCAAGTAGCTGATACAGCGAGAGGTAACTGCAGCTAATCACGCATCAGCACGCCACATCGTGCGCAGATTGCCCCTTCGGATGCACTGACGGTCACTGACAACGATGGCCTTTGAGAGGACAAAAACGGCCCGCCGTACGCCGGGAAGCGATTTGTACGGGTGAACTGTACGAGTTGTCGCTTCTGCCGACGGGCGACTGCCGTCAGAGTTCGGGGACCGCCCAATCGAGAGGACCCGAAGATGATCCAACGACTCCTGACCGCCGGTTTCGCTCTGGCCGTGCTGGTGCCCGTCGCCGCCACGGCCACCGCCACAACCGCTACCGCCGACGTGCCGAAGCCGCTCCCGATCGGCTGCAAGTTCGCCGGCAGCGGCAACGCGCTGAAGTGGCAGGACGCGACCCGGTCGGCGCCGTACGCGAACGCAGCGGCCAGCGCGGTCACCGCCTGGAACTCGACCAGCAGCCAGTTCAACATGGCGAAGGTGACCTCTGGCGCCAACATCAGGGTCTCGGACGGCAACTTCGGCGCGACCTGGATGGGTTACCAGTTCTCCGGAATCATGCTGGGCATCGACCAGAGTCCCACCGTCTCCTGCACCGGCGGAACCTGGGACACCGGACGAGTCGCCTGGTGGAACACCCACTACACCGACGGGTACACCACCGACAAGCGCAAGGCGATCATGGTGCACGAGCTCGGTCACGCCCTCGGCCTGGCCCACACCGAGGGGCGCGGCTGCGAGTTCGGCATCATGGACACGAACATCGACGCCAAGTACGACACCGCCTGCGGAGGATTTTCGACGCCGCGTCAGGCCGACATCAACGGCGCCAATGATCTTTACTGACCGGCTCCTGGGCGTTGGCCTGGTGACGCTGCTGGTCGCGCTCACCCTCAGCGGATGCTCGGACACCGCCGCCCAGGGCACGCCGAGCACCCCCAGCACTCCGCGGCAGCAGATCAACGTGAACGAGATCAGCCAGGTCACCAGCCTGTCCGACCTCACCAAGCGCAGTCAGGCGGTCGTCGTCGGAGTGGCCGGACGCCGTACGACCACCGAGCTGCGCAGCCTGCCGGTGACGATGACCGAGGTCGCCCCGGTGAAGACGGTCGCGGGCAAGTTGCGAGCCGGTGGGTTGACCGTCTCGCAGCTCGGATCGGAGCAGGTTCTCGCGCCCGGCCTCGCCCAGGTGATGACGAGCGGAGCGACCTACCTGCTGTTCCTCGCCGAGGAGACCTCCGACGGCGCCCGACGGACCGTGCTCGCCGGTGGCCGCGGCCTCTACGAGCAGCGGGGCGACCAGTACGTGTACGTCGGGGGAGAGGGCAGTGCGTTGCCCGCGACGTTGCCGGTCGAGTCCATCGAGTCCCGGATCCCGGCCATGACGAAGAAGTAGCGGCAGTCGAAAGCGGAGGGCCGGGCGGACGCGAGCCGCCCGGCCCTCCGGCGAATCAGGTCAGGTGCAGGCCCGGTGTGCCCGCTTCGACGGTGAAGGATGCTCGGGTGGAGACCGGGGCTCCGGGCGTGCTCACGTACGGGATGACCTTGAAGTCGGCCTGGAGGGTTTCGCGGGTGATGCGGGTCTTCACGTAGCCGCGCTGGTTGTTGAGGAGCTTGATGTGCGGGTTCTCGTCGAGCTGCAGCTGGCCGCCGGTGGGGAAGTCCTGGCCGTCGCCGCCGGAGGTGATCGACGTGGTGACGAGCTCGACGCCGACGGTGCGCGACGACGGGTCGCGGAAGTCGGCCTTGAGGTCGTTCGCGTAGTGCTTGTGGACGTCACCGGTCAGGACGACGGGGTTGGTGACGTGCCGCTGCTGGAAGCCGTCGAGGATCCGTTGGCGCGAGGCGACGTACCCGTCCCAGCCGTCCATGCTGTAGGTGACCGCCGGCCCCGCGGTGAAGTCGCGGGCGCCGAAGAACACCTGCTGCCCGATCACGTCCCACGTGGACGACGACCGGCCGAGCCCGTCGAGCAGCCATTTCTCCTGCTCCGGACCGGTGATCGAGCGCGCCGGGTCGAGCGCCGCCGGGCAGTCCGACGTCGTGTCGTTGCAGGCCTGGTCGCTGCGGTACTGCCGGGTGTCGAGCATGTGGAACGACGCCAGCCGTCCCCACTGGATCCGGCGGTAGATCTGCATGTCGATGCCGCGCGGGATCGAGCTGCGCCGCAGCGGCATCATCTCGTAGTACGCCCGGTACGCCGCCGCGCGCCGCTCGAGGAACCCGGCCTGCCCGGCCGGCGACGGGATCTCGTCGGCGTAGTTGTTCTCCAGCTCGTGGTCGTCCCAGACCACGACCCACGGCGCCACCGCGTGCGCGGCCTGCAGGTCCGGGTCGGTACGGTACTGCGCGTGCCGCACCCGGTAGTCGGCCAGCGTCCAGATCTCCTTGGCCGGCGAGTGGGCCCGCGCCCCGGTCCCGCCGGCGCCTTCGTAGATGTAGTCGCCGAGGTGCAGCACCAGCGACGGGTGCTCCTCGGCCATTCGCCGGTACGCCGTGAAGTAGCCGCCGGAGTAGTTCGAGCAGGAGACGAACGCCATGTCGAGCGGGCTCCCGTACGTGCCCGGCAGCGGCGTCGTCAGCGTGCGGCCGATCGCGGAGACGTGCCGCTCGCAACGGAAGCGGTAGTAGTACTCGCGGCCGGGCAGCAGGCCGCCGACCTCGACGTGGACGGCGTGCGCGGACTCCGGCGTGGCGGACACGACGCCGGACCGGATGACGCGGCGCATCCCCGGGTCGAGCGCGACCTGCCACTGCACCTGGTACCGGCGGCTCGGCATGCCACCCATGCCGTCGGCGGCGAGCGGGTCGAGCGCGAGCCGGGTCCACAGGACGACGCTGCGGTAGTCCGGGTCGCCTGAGGCGATGCCCAGGGTGAACGGGTCGGGCAGCGGTTGCGACGAGGCGGAGGCGGCGGTCGTGTCGGCCAGCGGTGACCCGGCGGCCGGCAACGTACCGGCCGCGGCGACCGCGGTGGCGCCGGCGGCCGTGGCCACCAGCAACGTTCGGCGGGTGATCGGTGTGACGGGCATGGCGGAGCTCCGTAACGGATCGGCGGGATGGATTCCCGCCAACCCTTCCGGGGCCCGTCGAACCTGAGATGACGTCCGGAGGTGCCGTTGGTGAACTCACGCGGCGTGAGACATCCCCGGGTCCATTGGCATCCACTGCGTCGGCGCGAGAGGGTGGCGTCATGAGTGACCAACTCGAACGCGACGCCGCCGGCGCCCTGATCGTCGGCTTCACCGGTACCACCGCCCCCGACGACCTCCGCCGAGCCGTCGCGAACGGTCTGGGCGCGGTGATCCTGTTCACCCGCAACGTCGTCGACGCCGACCAGGTGTCCGCGCTGACCGCCGCGCTGCGCGCCGAGCGGCCGGACCTGCTGATCGCGATCGACCACGAGGGCGGCGAGTTCAGCCACCTCGCCCCGGCCAACCCCTGGCCGCTGTCCTCGCCCCGTGCGCTCGGCGAGCTCGACGACACCGACCTGACCCGTGCCGCGGCCCGCGACGCCGCCGCGACGCTGGCCGCGCTCGGCATCGACGTGATGCTCGCGCCGTCGGTCGACGTGAACAGCAACCCGGCCAACCCGATCATCTCGACCCGCTCGTTCGGTACGTCGGCGGGCGTCGTCTCCCGGCACGGCGTCGCCTTCGTCCAGGGCGTCCGCGACGCCGGCATCGCCGCCTGCCCGAAGCACTTCCCGGGCCACGGCGACGTCGCGGTCGACTCCCACCTCGCGCTCCCGCGCGTGGACCGGTCGATCGAGCAGGTGACCGCGGTCGAGCTCGCGCCGTTCAAGGCGACCATCGAGGCCGGCGCCGACCTGATCATGAGCGCCCACATCGTCTTTTCGGCGTATGACGACCAGCCGGCCACTCTGTCGCGACGGATCCTGCAGGGCCTGCTCCGCGACGAGCTCGGCTTCACCGGCGTGATCACCACCGACGCGCTGGAGATGCAGGCGATCACCAGCACCCGGTCGATCGAGCAGGCCGCGGTCGAGTCGATCCGGGCCGGTGCGGACCTGGCGATGATCGCGATCGGCGAGGCCGACCCGCGGGCGCTGACCGCCGAGATCGTCGGTGCCGTCGGCAACGGAACGCTCGACGCGTCGCGCGTCACGGAAGCAGCTGGTCGCGTTCGCGATCTGGCCGCCGACCTGGCGTCCCGGACTCGCATGCCCGGCCTCGACGGCGCGCCGACCCGCGAGGTTGCGGCGCGGACGGTGACCGGTCAGGAGTTCCCGGCGCTCGGCGGTTCGCCGTACGTGGTGGATCTGACGCAGGGGCTGCACCCGGCGTGGAACCCGTACTTCAGCGGCCTGCCCGAGGTGTTCGCGCGGATCGCGCCGGGATCGGCCGGCGTCGTGCTGCGCGAGGCGGACGCGGAGGCGCTCGGCGAGGCGCAGGCGGCGGCGATCGGCCGGCCGCTGGTGGTCGCCGTCCAGGACGCTGTCCGGACGCCGTGGATGCGGGCCGCGCTGCAGCACCTGATCGAGAGCCACGAGGGCGACGTGTTCGTGCTCTGCACCGGGATCCCGGAGGACCGCGCGCTGGTGCCGGCGAACGTGCCGACCGCGGTCACGTACGGGCGGAACCTGGTGGTTCTGGAGGCCGTGACCCAGGTGCTGACCCGCAAACCGTAAATCCTATATCCTATCGCTCACCCCGATCGAGGAGTGCGCGATGGCGATCCAGCCCTGGTTCGAGCAGGCCAAGCTCGGCATCTTCCTGCACTACGGCATCTACGCGGTGAACGGGATCGCCGAGTCCTGGTCGTTCTTCAACGGCGAGATCAGCCACGAGGACTATCTCAAGCAGCTCGACGGCTTCACCGCGTCGAAGTTCGACGCCGAGGCATGGGCCGAGCTGTTCGAGGCGGCCGGTGCGCGGTACGCCGTACTGACGTCGAAGCACCACGACGGCGTCGCGCTCTACGACACCGCGGCGAACGACCTGTCGACGGTCAAGGCGACGCCCGCGCGGCGCGACATCGTCAGCGAGTACGTCGACGCGCTGCGGGCGCACGGGCTGAAGGTCGGGCTGTACTTCAGCCATCTCGACTGGACGCACCCGGACTACGCGTCGGTGCGTCCGGCCGGGATGCCGGCCGACGAGCGCGGCAATCCGTACGCCGTACCAGCGGCTGGTGAAGAGGATCCGGAGGCATGGGAGCGGTTCCTCGCGTTCCACCGGACGCAGCTGACCGAGATCATGGACCGGTTCGCGCCGGACCTGCTCTGGTTCGACGGCGACTGGGAGCGCGATCCGGAGCAGTGGCGGATGGACGAGGTGCGCGACCTGATCGTCGGCAAGCTGCCGGCGACGGTGGTGAACGGGCGGATGCGCGGCGGGTTCGGCGACTACGCGACGCCGGAGCAGGGCGTGCCGATCGTGCCGCCGGCCGGTCCGTGGGAACTGTGCGTCACGATCAACGACTCGTGGGGGTTCCAGCACCACGATCACCACTACAAGTCGGTGCGGCAGCTGATCCGGCTGTTCGCCGAGACGATCGGCGGGGGAGGGAACCTGCTGCTCGACGTCGGTCCGCGCGAGGACGGGACGATTCCCGAGGAGCAGGTCGAGCGGCTGCGCGAGCTGGGCGACTGGATCCGGCGGCACGAGCGCGCGGTCTTCGGGACGACGCGCGGGCTGCCGAACGGCGCGTTCTACGGTGCGTCGACGGTGTCGGCCGACCGGCGCAAGGTGTACCTGTTCGCCTTCGACCGGCCGAACGAGTACTTCGTGGTCCGCGGCATCCGCAACAAGGTGCTCAAGGCAACGATCGTCGGCTCGGACGTGGAGCTCCGGATCGACCGCCAGGGCGGCGGCATCGAGGGCGCGGCGGGCTGGACGTACCTGTACGTCGACTCGGACACCGCCTTGGACCGCGACTGCACGGTCGTCGAGCTGGAACTGGAAGGCGAGCTGGACCTCGCCGAGCACCACACGAGGGACTAAAAACGCCTAGCGGTGAGCGTCAGATCGAGTGCGTTCTGTTCCACGTAGTTCAGTGCGTGCCGGACCGCGCCGACCGAGACGATTGTGTCGCCAAGCGATGACACCGCGACCTTCGGCGGCGTACTGGTGAACGTCGCCAGCAGTTGCTCGATCGACGGCAGCAGCGCCTTCGCCGCCTCGGCGACCGCGCCGCCGATCACCACCAGCTCGGGGTTGAAGAGGATCCCCAGCGTCGCCACCACGCGCGCTGTCCGCTGACCGACGACCTCGAGGACGTCGAGCGCCGCCTGATCACCCTGCGCCGCGGCGGCGAAAACCATCTCCGCGGTCACCGGCTCACCGCCCGCGAGCTCCCGCAGTACGGTCTCGATGGCCGGATCCGCGATCGCCGCGGCTCCGCCTTCGCGAGCGATGCGGGCGATGCCGTGGGTGTCGCCGACGCCCTCAACGAGCTTGAGGTACACCATCTCGCCGGCGCCGCCGCGACTCCCGTGCAGCAGCCGCCCGGAGTCCATCAGGCCCGAGCCGAACCGCTCACCGGCCAGCAGTACGACGAGGTCGTCGACCCCTTGCGCCTCGCCTCGCCAGTGCTCGCCGAGCACCGCGAGATTCGCGTCGTTCTCCAGCAGGGCCGGCCAGCCGTGGACCTTCGACAGCCGCGCCGTCAGCCCGGCGTCGAACCGCCGCCAGAACTCGTCGTCGGCCAGGATGTTCCCGCTCCGGTCGACCGGAGCGGCGACCCCGACGCCGGCCGCGATCACCTGGTCGTCGGTCACCTCCGCGGCCTTCATCGCGTCGACCACGGCCTCGTCGACCAGGTCGGTCCGCTCGGCCGGCTCCTTCACCGCGGCGAACGAACGGCCCGCCTTCGCCAGCGTCTCGCCGCGCAGGTTGGCCACCACGACGGTCGTCTTCGCCGCGCCGACGTCGATGCCCAGCACGTAGCCGGCGCCGCTGTTGAACTCGAACCGCCGTGACGGCCGGCCGACGCTGGTGTCGTCGCGGACCGGGTCGAGCTCGACCACCCAGCCCATGCCGATCAGGTCGTTACAGACCGCGTGCACGGTCGCGCGAGTGAGCCCGGTCGCCTCGATCAGGCCGGTTCCGGTCATCACTCCGGTGGACGAGAGCACGCCGAGCAGCTTGCTCGCGTTCACCCGCCGCAGCAGCGGTGGAGTGGCCGCAGACGTCTTCGGCATCCCTCTTGACCTCCTCGCAGTACCGTGTTCACAATACTACAGATTCTAAATTTAAAGTCTATATAAACGTCGCACCCCACACACTCAGAGTGAGGCTCTGTCTTGACTACTACTCGTGCGCAGGAGACGAGCGCTGCCGACTGGTGGCGGCAGGCGGTCGTCTATCAGGTCTACCCGCGCAGCTTCGCCGACTCCAACGGCGACGGCATCGGCGACCTGCAGGGCATCATCAGCCGGGTGCCGTACCTGACGTCGCTCGGCATCGACGCGGTCTGGCTGAGCCCCTTCTACCCCTCGGCCCTGGCCGACGGCGGGTACGACGTGGACGACTACCGCGACGTCGACCCGCGGCTCGGCACGCTCGCCGACTTCGACGAGCTGGTCGGCACGCTGCACGACAACGGCATCAAGCTGATCGTCGACATCGTGCCGAACCACAGCTCCGACCGGCACGAGTGGTTCCAGGAGGCGCTGGCCGCGCCGAAGAACTCGCCCGCCCGCGACCGCTACATCTTCCGCGAGGGCGACGGCGACCAGCCGCCCTCGGACTGGGACTCGGTCTTCGGTGGGTCGGCGTGGGCGCAGATCCACGACGGCCAGTGGTACCTGCACCTGTTCGCCGCCGAGCAGCCCGACCTCAACTGGGACAACGCCGAGGTCCGCGAGGACTTCCTGAAGACGCTGCGGTTCTGGTCCGACCGTGGGGTCGACGGGTTCCGCGTCGACGTCGCGCACGCGCTGAAGAAGGACCTGACCGAGCCGCTGCCGTCGAAGACCACGCTGCCCCGGCAGTCGGAGTCGAACGGCATCCACCCGCTGTGGGACCGCGACGACGTGCACGACATCTACGTCGAGTGGCGCAAGGTGCTCAACGAGTACGACCCGCCGCGGTCCGCGGTGGCCGAGGCGTTCGTACCGGCTGCTCGTCGCGCGCGCTACGCGAGCGCCGCCGGGCTCGGGCAGGCGTTCAACTTCGACCTGCTGCAGGCCGACTGGGACTTCGACCGGTTCCGCCAGGTGATCGAGGAGAACCTCGCGCTGGCCGACCAGAACGGGTCGTCCTCGACGTGGGTGTTCTCCAACCACGACGTCGTCCGGCACGCGACCCGGTACGGGCTGCCCAAGGATCCTGACGGGGCTTGGCAGGACGGCAAGGCCTGGCTGCTGAGCAACGGCACCGAGCCGACCGTCGACGTCGAGCAGGGGCTGCGCCGCGCGCGGGCCGCCGTACTGCTGATGCTGGCGCTGCCGGGCTCGGCGTACCTGTACCAAGGCGAGGAGCTCGGGCTGCAGGAGGTCGGCGAACTGCCGGCGGCGAACCTGCAGGACCCGGCGTACTTCCGCTCCAAGGGCGCCGAGAAGGGCCGCGACGGCTGCCGCGTCCCGCTGCCCTGGACGGTCGGCGGCCTGTCCTTCGGCTTCGGCTCCGGCGGCTCGCACCTGCTCCAGCCGAAGTGGTTCGGCGGCTACTCCGTCGAGGCCCAGGAAGGCGACCCCGACTCGACCCTCAGCCTGTACCGCAAGGCCCTCGCCGTACGCCGAGGCCTGCAGACCGGTGAAGGTCTCGAGTGGGTCGACGGCGTCGAGTGGGCCCTCCACTTCCGCCGCCCCGGCGGCTGGCAGTCCATCACCAACTTCGGCGCCGCCCCCATCGAACTCCCCGAAGGAGCCGTCGTCCTCTCCAGCGCCCCGCTGGAAGGCGAGAAGCTCCCCGTCGACACGACTGCCTGGCTGATCTGAAGGAGTAGCCACCCTCACCAACCCATCTCCCTGCTGGGTTGGTGAGGGACATGTCCGGCCTGTCTTAGCCGGCGTGCTGGTGATGTGCAGCGACCAGGCTGCGGACGAACTCAGCGACAGGGGTTGGTGTCACGCCGAAGGAGCTCGCCAGGTCGGTGCTGTCGACGTCAGAGTCGTAGGTGTTCAGCATCGCGAGCAGCTCGGCGGCGAAGTCCGGCATCCCTGGCACCGGCTGCCCAGGCGGCACTGTTCGCAGTCCCACCGGTCGGCCCAGTTCCTGTTCGAACACATCGACGATGTCACCCCACGTGAGTGCCTGGGGCCCTCCGATCGGCAGTGCTCGACCCTCTGCGTCGCGGCGATCGAGCGCCGCGACGGCGTACGCCGCGACGTCGCGCACGGCCACGAAGGTGTGACGGCGCAGGCCGTCCCCGACCACCGTGACCGGCTGGCCGGCGAGGGCCGGACCGCCGACCACGGCGGGGACCCACGTGTCCATGAAGGCGTCCGGCTGCAAGGCCGTCCAGGCCAGGGCGCTGTCTCGGAGTCGCTGCTCGGTCTCACCTTTGGCGCGGATGAAGGGCGCAACGCTCTCCGGATCGGCGCCGAGCACCGAGGTGAAGACGAAGCGGCGCACCCCCTCGGCCACTGCCGCTTCGACGAGGTTGCGATTGCCGACCCGGTCCACCGACTCGACGGTGTCGTCGCCGCCACGCCCCATGGAGTTGGCCGTGGTGAGGATCGCGGTGACGCCTGCGCACGCGGCGCGCAGGGATCGTGGATCTTTGAGGTCGCCGGTCACCGGCTGCGCGCCGGCGGCCACGAGTTCGTCGTACGACGAGCCGGTGCGGACCAGAATGCGCACGGGCTTGCCTTGCTCCATCAGCGTGCGGGTGATCAGCCGACCGAGCTGACCGGTGGCTCCGGCCACGAGAATCACGAGACCTCCTGGGGATTCGCCGCGTTCCTGAGAACTCGGCGGGTGTGGGCGTCGACGTCGCCGCTGGTCTCCTCGACCGGTTCCAGGTAGAACCGCGCCGAGGAGATCAGCTGCTCGGTGACGCCGAAGACGATCACGCCGCGCAGGAGAAACGCGGATCCGTCGCATCGGGTGCCGGACATGTCCCACTCGGTCCACAGCGTGCCGCCGTCCACCGCGGTGCGCGGCACCTGGGCGCGCAGGTCGGGAACGCCGGCGAAGATCTGCGTCCAGTTGGTCCGAACCTGCTCCCGGCCGCGGAATCCGCGCTGCGGATGCGTCGGGGTCTCGTTGACGTAGTCGTCGGCGAAGCAGGCCGCCAGACCGTCGAGATCGTGTGCGTTCACGGCGTCCAGCAGTCGGTGGAGCACCGCCGTCGGTCCTTGCCGGGATCCTTCCACGAGGACCACCCCTCCCGTTACAGTAATCTGTAACCAATACTGGAGCATGGAACGGAATGATGACCCACGTCAAGGGCAAGCGTCGTTACGACTCCGCCGGCCGTCGGGCGCAAGCCCGCCGTAGCCGCGAGGAGATCCTCGACGTCGCCGAACGGCGGTTCCTGGCCGACGGGTACGCCGCCACCACGATCGTCGCCGTCGCCGCCGAGGCCGAGGTGTCGGTGGAAACGATCTACAAGGCGTTCGGTGGCAAGTCGGGGCTCGTACGTGCCATCTACGAGCGCGGTCTGACCGGGCGGGAGCCGGTTCCGGCGTACCGGCGATCCGACGACATGCGGGCTCACGAGACCGACCCGGAAACCATCATGCGCAGGTGGGGCCTGCTCACCGCCGAGGTTGCCTCGGTGGTGACGCCGATCCGCCTGCTGATGCGCTCGGCCGCCGCCACCGACCCCGACGTGTCCGCGGTGCTCGAGGACAGCGATGCCGAACGTCTCACCCGCATGTCGCACCACGCCCGGTTCCTGGGGGAGCGCGGATACCTGCGCGACGGCGTCACCGTCGCCGAGGCGACCGACATCCTGTGGACCTGCAGTTCCGTCGAGATCTACGAGCTCCTCGTGCTGAAGCGCGGCTGGTCGCCCCAGCGATTCGCCGACTTCATCGCCGACTTCATGATCGCCTCGCTCCTGCCCGACTCCGAACAGAACGGCCGTGCGTCCGGCGAACCGCTCCCGGACGACCAGTGACCCCGCGGCGTTGTCGTCCTGCGAAGACGACGCCGCGAGTTGGTGGGCGGGCGGGAGCTTGCTGATGGCTGGGTATTCGGTGCGGCAGGATGGGACTCGTGGCGACAAGTCTTGGTGATGTGAAGGCTGTACTGGATCGGCTGTACGACCCGGCCTGGGCGGAGAGTTGGGATGCCGTCGGGCTGGTGACGGGGGATCCGGAGCAGCCGGTGGGGAAGGTGTTGTTCGCCGTTGATCCGATGCGGGCGGTGGTGGACGAGGCGATCGACGGTGGGTTCGATCTGATCGTCAGTCATCATCCGTTGTTGCTGCGGGGAGTGAACAGCGTCGCCACGACCACGCCCAAGGGGCGGGTGGTGCACGACCTGATCCGCAACCAGGTCGCGCTGATCGTCTGTCACACCAACGCGGACAACGCGAATCCTGGAGTGAGCGACGCGTTGGCCGCAGCGCTCGGTCTGCGGGACACGCGGCCGTTGAAGGCGATGCCGTCGGCGCCGATGGACAAGCTGGTCGTCTACGTGCCGGTCGACGAGACGCAGGCGATGATCGACGCGCTCGCCGCCGCGGGCGCCGGGCGGATCGGCGACTACGACCGGGCCGCCTGGTCGACCACCGGGGAAGGGACCTTCCGGCCGCTGGAAGGCGCCAACCCGACCATCGGGGAAGTCGGCGCGATCGAGGTCGTCCAGGAGTCCCGCGTCGAGATGATCCTGCCGCGCCACCGCAGGCGCGCGGTGGTCGAGGCGATGCGGGCGGCGCATTCGTACGAGGAGCCCGCGTACGACGTACTGGAGCTGGCGTCGCTGCCCAGTCAGCTCGGCGGTGGCCGGATCGGTTCGCTCGACGAGCCGCTGTCGCTGCGAGAGTTCGCGGCACGCGTCGACCGCGGACTGCCGAAGACCGAGCACGGCGTACGGGTCTCGGGGGATCCCGAACGGATCATCAGGACCGTCGCGGTCTGTGGTGGCGCGGGCGACTCCGAGCTCGACCGGGTGCGGGCGGCGGGCGTCGACGCGTACGTGACGGCCGACCTGCGGCACCACCCCGCGACCGAGGCCCGGGCGTACGCCGACGGCCCGGCGCTGGTCGACGTCGCGCACTGGGCGAGCGAGTGGCCGTGGCTGGCCGACGCCGAACGCCTCCTGACCGCGGGGTTGGCAGAGCGGGGCAGTACCGTGGACACTCACATCTCGACGCTCCGCACGGATGCCTGGGACCTGCGCCTGTAGGGCCCGCCCGGCGAGCTGACAACTGAACGCAAGATCTAAGGAGCCGACCCTGAACGCCGAGCCCGCTGTCCAACGCCGGTTGCTGGACCTGCAGGATCTCGACCTGCAGCTGGATGTGGTCGCGACCAAGCGCAAGGCCCTGCCCGAGCACCAGGCGCTGGTCGACCTGGGCGCCGAGAAGTCGGTCGTCGACCGGGAGTTGGTCGCTGCCGACACCGAGGTGTCGGACCTGCGGCGTGAGCAGAAGAAGGCCGACAGCGACGTCGAGCAGGTGCGGCAGCGCAAGGCCCGCAACCAGCAGCGGATCGACTCCGGCCAGATCACCTCGCCGAAGGACCTGGAGAACCTGCAGCACGAGATCGGTTCGCTGGACCGCCGGATCTCCGACCTGGAGGACGCCGAGCTCGAGGTGATGGAGAAGCTCGAGGCGGCCGAGGTCGTCCAGGCCGATCTGCAGAGCCGGGCCGAGGCGTTCGCCGGCCGCCAGGCCGAGCTGGAGAGCACCCGCGACGCCGCGCTCAAGGAGCTCGACGAGCAGCGCGCGACGCTGGGCGACCAGCGGTCGGCCGTCGCCGCCGAGCTGCCCGACGACCTGGTGACGCTGTACCAGAAGCTGCGCGAGCGCAACGGCGGGATCGGCGCCGCGCCGCTGGTCGGCAAGCGCTGCATGGGCTGCCGGATGGAGCTGGCGCCGTCGGACCTGAGCAAGATCAAGGCGTCCGCGCCGGAGGTCGTCCAGCGCTGCGAGGAGTGCGGCCGGATCCTGGTCCGGACGGCGGAGAGCACGGTATGACCTGGACGCACGTCATCGTCGAAGCTGACGGTGGATCCCGGGGCAACCCGGGCCCTGCGTCGTACGGCGCACTGGTGCGGGACCCGGCCACCGGCGAGGTGATCGCGCAGGCCGGGGTGACGATCGGGATCGCGACCAACAACGTCGCGGAGTACAGCGGTCTGATCGCCGGGCTGGAACTGGCCGCGGAGTACGCGCCGAACGCCTCGATCGAGGTCCGGATGGACTCCAAGCTGGTGATCGAGCAGATGGCTGGGCGCTGGAAGGTCAAGCACCCGGACATGAAGCCGCTGGCGATGAAGGCGCAGTCGCTGGCGCCGTTCGGCACCGAGTGGACCTGGGTGCCGCGGGCGCAGAACGCGGCCGCCGACGCGCTGGCCAACATGGCGCTCGACGGCAAGCCGGTCCCGCTGAAGCCGGCCGAGAGCTCGGCCGCGCCGGTGGTCACCGAGGTGTCCGAGCTCGGCAAGGCGATGCAGGGCTGGGGCGGTACGGCGACCGAACCGCCGACCCGGTTGATCTTCCTGCGGCACGGCGAGACCGCGCACACGGTGGACAAGCGGTTCTCGGGCTCCGGCGGGGACGACCCGGGGTTGAGCGAGACCGGACGCCGGCAGGCCGAGGCGGCGGCGCAGTACATCGCCGGGCTCGCCGGCGAAGGCGCCACCGGCGCGGACCCGGCCGGGCTCGGGCCGATCGACGCGGTGATCTCGTCGCCGATGCTGCGCACCCGGCAGACCGCGGCCGTGGTGGCCGAGCGGCTCGGGCTCGAGGTCGAGGTGCGGGACGGGTGGGTCGAGTGCTCGTTCGGCGACTGGGACGGGCACACGTTCGCCGAGGTGCAGGAGAAGTGGCCGGAGGCGCTGAACGCGTGGCTCGGTTCGACCACCGTCGCGCCGCCGGGCGGTGAGTCGTTCGACGCGTGCGCGCGGCGGGCGCGGGCCGCGCGGGACGCCGTGCTGTCGTCGTACCCGGGCAAGACCGTCGTTGTGGTCACCCACGTGACGCCGATCAAGCTGATGGTCCGCGGCGTGCTGCAGGCGCCGATGACGTCGCTGTTCCGGATGGAGCTGAAGCCGGCCACGGTGACCGAGATCAACTGGTACGCCGACGGCCTGGCCTCGCTGCGCGGCTTCAACGTGGTGCCGCCGCCAGTCTGAGCCCCGGCGCACTAGTCTGAAGCTCCCGGCCGCATCGTCGCGGCCGGGCCAGCCGAGGACGGAGTGGTCGAGTGCCGTTGCAGAAGGTGCATTTCGCCGAGGACGTGCCCGAGGTGCTCCGGGCTTCGCTGCAGACGATCCGGCGCGAGCTCGAGGTGCCGGCCGAGTTCCCGCCCGAGGTCACCGCTGCGGCGCTGGCGGCGGTCGAGAACGCGCGGCTGCCGGAGCTGGACCGGACCGACATCGAGTTCGTCACGATCGACCCGCCGGACTCGATGGACCTCGACCAGGCCCTGCACATCGAACGCGCCGGCGACGGTTACACCGTGCACTACGCGATCGCGGACGTCGCGGCGTTCGTCCAGCCGGGCGACCCGATCGACGTCGAGGCGCGCAAGCGCGGCGAGACGCTGTACGCGCCGGACAAGCGCACGCCGTTGCACCCGCCGGAGCTGTCCGAGGGCGCCGCGTCGCTGCTGCCGGACGTCGTACGGCCCGCGCTGCTGTGGACGATCACCGTCGACGCGTCGGGCGAGGGCACCGACGTCGTCTGCGAACGTGCGCTGGTGAAGTCGCGCGCGAAGCTCAACTACGCCGGGGTGCAGAAGGATCTCGATGCCGGTACGGCGTCGGAGTCGCTGCAGCTGCTGCGCGAGGTCGGCAAGCTGCGCGAGCAGCGCGAGCTCGAACGCGGCGGCGTGAACCTGCCGATCCCCGACCAGGAGGTCGTCACCCACGACGGCCAGTGGACGCTGGAGTTCCGCGCGCCGCTGCCGGTCGAGGGATGGAACGCGCAGATCTCGTTGCTGACCGGGATGGCCGCCGCGCACCTGATGATGTACGGCGAGATCGGCATCCTGCGGACGTTGCCGGAGTCGCACGACGACCTGCGCCGCAAGCTGGAGAACACCGCCAAGGCGCTCGGGATCGAGTGGCCGGTCGGTACGTCGTACGCGGAGTTCATCCACGGGCTGGACCCGAAGGTGCCCGCGCACGCGGCGATGCTTGCCGCGTGCACCGTTCTGTTCCGCGGGGCCGGCTACACCGCCTTCTCCGGTGGGGTTCCCGAGCGACCGGAGCACGCGGCGATGAAGTCGGAGTACGCGCACGTCACCGCGCCGCTGCGCCGGCTGGTCGACCGCTGGACCGGCGAGATCTGCGTCGCGCTGTGCGCCGACGCGCCGGTGCCGGACTGGGTGCGCGAGTCGATGGACGAGATCCCGAAGATCATGGACGAGTGCGACCGCAAGGCGCACGCGTACGAGCGCGCGATCGTGTCGATGGTCGAGGCCGGGCTGGTGCACGACCAGGTCGGGTCGACGTTCGACGGCGTGGTCGTCGACGTCGACGAGCGCGATCCCACCCGTGGGGTCGTCACGTTGTCCACGCTGGCCATCGAGGGCAAGGTCAAGAGCACGACGGCGCTGCCGCTGGGCCAGCCGGTGCGGGTGAAGCTGGTCGAGGCCGACCTCACCAAGCGGACGATCGCCTTCGAGCTGGCGGAGTAGTAGACGCTGGAGGGCTGGTCGCCGCTGTCCCGCCGGAGTCCGTCGTTGGAACTTCCCGCCGCGGCCGGCGAGAAGAGCGTGGGAGCGCGAGGCGGGGCCGGCGGCTGCTCAGCGGGCCAACTGTTGCTCGACCGCCCTTGTCGTGCGGTCGAGGTCGCCGGTGGCGAGCAGGTCGAGCAGGGCTCCGCGCAGCAGCGCCAGTACGGCGGTGCGCTGCGCGCGGGCTTGCTTGCTCTCGGCATCGGGTTGTGATGCCTTGAGCAACTCGAGCCAGTCGTCGACGGTGCTGCGCGCGTAGTCGCCCCACGGGCCGTCGGGGGAGACCAGGGAACGGCCGTACGCCTCGACCCAGAGGTTCATCAACGGCCGGCGCTCGGTGGCGGACAGCCAGGTCCACAGCTCCCGGCCGATGACGTCGAGGCCGGGCTGTTCGTCGTACCGGAGCTGCTCGAGCAACGTCAGTTCGTCGCTGCGCGCCCGCGCGAGCAGGGCGCGGATCAGCCCGTCCTTGCTGCCGAACAGGAACAGCAGCACGCGCGGGCTCGACCCGATCGCGGTCGCCAGCGGGCGCAGCGACAGGTCGGCGAGGCCGTGGGTGAGCGAGTAGCTGTAGGCGCGCTCCAGCAGTTCCTGCTCCCGCGCGGAAGGGGCTGGCTTCGTGGTCGGCACGCCGCTAGTATCGCTTACTGAAACAGTCGTGTCAGTAGATCGGGTGGTGCAGATGTCCGCAGCAGTGATCCGTCCCGCCGACCAGCCCGGCGATCTCGGCTGGGTGCTTCAGGCCCACGGCGAGCTGTACGCCGCCGAGTACGGCTGGGGCCTGCCCTTCGAGGCCCTGGTCGCCCGCATCGTCGCGGACTACGCCGAGGCCCACGACCCGGCCCGCGAAACCGCCTGGATCGCCGAGGTCGGCGGCGAACGCGCCGGCTGCATCTTCTGTGTGCAGGGCCCCGACGAGTCCACCGCCAAACTCCGCCTGCTGCTCCTCACCCCGGCCGCCCGAGGCCAAGGCCTGGGCGGCCGACTCGTCGACACCTGCCTGGCCTTCGCCCGCGACGCCGACTACAAACGCATGGTCCTGTGGACGAACGACCCCCTGGAAGCAGCCCGCAACATCTACCTCCGCCGAGGCTTCACCCTCACCGGCTCCGAACCCCACACCCTCTTCGGCGAAGGCCTCATCAGCCAGTACTACGAACTCGACCTCACCTGACCGGCAGGAAGGTGAGGCGGTTGCCGTCGGGGTCGTGCTGGTCGGGGCCTGGGGTGGTGACCTCGAGGGCGAGGTGGTTGACGGGGGTGGTGGCGGTGGGCCAGGAGGGGGACAGCTTGAGGGTGTCTTCGCGGAGGCGGAAGGTGTTGTTGTCCTGCGGCAGGCCCAGGTGGGTGCCGTAGAAGGTGGCCGCGGCTTCGAGGTCGGGGGCGTCGAGGCCTATGTGGGCGAGGCGGCGGAGGGGAGTACTGGTGATGGGTGGGACGCGGAACTCCTCGGTGCGTTGGAGGAGTTCTACGCGGTGGCCGTTGGGGTCGGAGAGGAAGGCGAGGCGGCCTTGGCCGCTGCCGGCTACTCGGGGCGGGGTGAGTTCGGCGTACCCGGCCTCGATGAGACGGGCGTAGTCGGCGTCGAGGTCGTCGGTCATGAAGCCGATGTGGTTGAGGCCGTACGTCGCGTCGGGGGCCGGCTGCTCGGCGTGCAGGAGCTCGACCAGGCCGGTGCCCAGTTGAAGGTGAACGCGGGTGACGCGAGGGCCCTCCATGAAGAGGGTGTCGACGATTTGGGCGCCCAGGTCGGTGTAGAAGGTCAAGCTGGCGTCGAGGTCTTGGACGGGTCCGCCTACGTGGTTCAGCTCGTAGATCATCCCCGCATCTTGGCAAACGTTTACCGAGATCTGTCAAGGTGCCGGCCGGGAGTGTGGCCGAAGGTCCGGCGGAAGGTGTCGATGAACGCGCTCGGCGTGGACCAGCCGCAGCGCAGCGCGATGGTGGTGACGGGATGACCCTCGGCGAGCAGGATGAGGGCGTGGTGCAGGCGCAGCTGGGTGCGCCACTGCGGGAACGTCATCGCGAACTCCGAGCGGAACAGACGCGACAGGGTGCGTTCGCCGGCTCCCACCGACGCGCCGAGGGACGCCAGAGTCTGCTGAGAGGCCGGATCGGCGGCGAGCACCGCGCAGACAGCGGCGAGGCGGGAATCAGTTGCTTTAGGCAACTTCAGGGATTGTTGCGAGGTGTGCCGCAGCTGGTCGAGAAGGACGGCCCGCAAGCGAGTGTGCTCGGCGGCTGAGCGCTCGGTGTCGGTGCAGGCGATGAGCAGTTCTCGGAGAAGTGGGCTGACGGCAAGTACTGCGGGGGTCGAGAGCGCCAAAGGATCCTCGGTCAGCCCGACCAGGTAGAGATCGGTCCGCCCGTACGCGCGGTGCTGGTGCACGGTCCCCGCCGGCACCCAGATCGCCCGGTCCGCCGGCGCGATCCAGTGGCCCTGGTCGGTGGCGACCGCGAGCACCCCGCGGGCGGCGTACGCGATCTGGTGGTCGTCGTGCCGGTGCGCGTCGATGCCCGCGCCGGCGTCGAGACGGCGCAGGACGGTCGGCGCGATCGGCTGGTGGCGGCTTGTCGACATCACTCGGCAGATTATCGGAAGCCGGACAACCCCAGCCGGACGAGGCTGGGAGACGTGAAGAGACTCCCCACCGTCCTGCTCTCCACCGGCCACGGCAGCGTCGACCTCTACCAGGGCATCGTCCCGGTGCTGGTCCCGTTCCTGGTCGCCGAGCGCGGCTACGACTACGTCGCGGTCTCCGGCTTCGTACTCGCGGCGACCCTGCTGTCGTCGGTGGTCCAGCCGCTGTTCGGCCTGCTCACCGATCGCTGGTCGACGCCGTGGCTGCTCCCGGTCAGCATGCTCGGCACCGGAGCCGGTACGGCGCTGGTCGGCCTCACCGAGAACTACCGCCTCACGCTGCTGGTGATCGCGCTGACCGGCGTCGGCGTCGCGGCGTACCACCCGCAAGCAGCCCGTACGGCGCGCGCAGTCACCGGAGGCGGCCATGTCGGCATGAGCTGGTTCTCGCTCGGCGGCATCGTCGGCTTCGCGCTCGCGCCGGTGCTCGTCGTACCGCTGCTCCACTCGGGCGGCCTCGCGGCGACGCCCGCGCTGATGGTCCCCGCGGTCGTCGGCGCGCTGATCACGCTTCCCCTGCTGCGCAAGGGCACGGCGCCGAAGGCCACCCGCCGCGAAGGCGCCGACGACTGGCGATCGTTCATCCAGCTCACCGCGATCATCGTGCTGCGCTCGATCGTGTACGTCGGACTGACCACGTTCGTCGGCCTGTTCACCGGCCAGCGCCTGGACCTGTCCGCGACCGGCAGTTCCGCCGTACTGGTCGTGCTCTTCACCGGCGGCGTCGTCGGCACCCTGCTCGGTGGCCGGCTCGCCGCGAAGTACTCCCGGCTCCCGGTGATGCGCGCCGCCTACGCCACGGCGGCCGTGGGACTGGCCGGGCTGACCTTCGTCCCTGGTCCGGCGATGCTCGCGTTCGTCGTCCTGGCCGCGATCGCGTTGTCCGTCCCGTTCTCGCTGCACATCACGCTCGGCCAGGACTACTTGCCGAGCCGGGTCGGTACGGCGAGCGGCGTCACGCTCGGCCTCGCGGTCAGCGCCGGCGGCCTGCTCGCGCCGGCCCTCGGCGCGCTCGCCCGGAGCACGTCGCTGCAGACGGTTCTCGCCGTCCTGATCGTGCTCCCGGCGGTCGCCGGATTACTCGCCCGGCGACTCGTCGAGCCGTCTGGTCGCCTGAGCGATTGACCCGCGACAGTCGATCGCACGGCCGGGCGGCGAGAGCGCGCGCTGACGCCCGCGGAGGAGCAGGCCTTCGTGATGTCGAACCCGCGGCCCCGGCTACGACGTCGTCGAGGCAAGCATCACCGAGCCGAGGAGTGGAACACATGAGCCTGCCCGACGTCGTCTCGCGGGAAGAGTGGCTGGCCGCGCGCAAGCAGTTGCTGATCGAGGAGAAGGAGTTCACCAAACGCCGGGACGCGCTGAACGCCGATCGCCGCCGGCTGCCGATGGTGCGGATCGACGAGGACTACCGGTTCACCGGCCCGAACGGCGAGCTGGGCCTGGCGGACCTGTTCGAGGGGCGCGCGCAGCTGGTGGTCTACCACTTCATGTTCCATCCCGAGTGGGACGCCGGGTGCCCGAACTGCTCCGGGTTCGCCGACGAGATCGGGCGGCTGGAAGGCCTGACCGACCGCAACACCACGTTCGCGGCGATCTCGCGCGCGCCGTACGAGAAGATCGCGGCGTACGAGAAGCGGATGGGCTGGACGTTCCCCTGGTACTCCTCGGGCGCGAGCACCTTCAACTACGACTTCCACGTGACCTTCGACCCGGCGGTCCGGCCGGTCGAGTACAACTACCGCACCCTGGCCGAGTGGGAAGCGTTGGGCAACGGCGACCACGTCACCGGCGAGCATCCCTTCGACCTGCACGGTCTGAGCTGCTTCCTGCGCACCGACGAGGCCGTCCACCACACCTACTCGACGTACGGGCGTGGCGTCGACGCGATGGGCTTCGCCGCGAACGCGCTCGACCTCACCGCGCTCGGCCGCCAGGAACCGTGGGAAGAGCCCAAGGGTCGTACGCCCGGGACCGCGCCGGTGGCCGGTGACCCGCGGATCACGCACCGGGAGACCGACGAGCCCTGTCACTGACGCGGCGCCCGTGGTCGCCGCACGACTGCCACCGAGCTGAGGGAACGGGCCGGTCTGTAAGCCGGATTCTGTAGTCGGTGATCATCCATCTACGGCTGCCGTTGCCGGCAGTCTCCAGCGGCCTACCCGCGAGCTCGGGCGGGCAGCCCTCGAACGCTCGCGCGAACGCCGGTTGCCCGACGCCCTTCTTGGCCTTGCTCCACGTGGGGTTTACCTAGCCTCCGCAGTCACCTGCCGAGCTGGTGGTCTCTTACACCACCGTTTCACCCTCACCCGCACCTGAACGAACCACGGGGTTCGTCCAGGCCGCTGGCGGTCTGTTCTCTGTGGCACTGTCCCGCGGGTTTCCCCGGGTGGGCGTTACCCACCACGCTGCCCTGTGGAGTCCGGACTTTCCTCGGCGCGCACCGGAGTGCGCGACGCGATCACCCGACCGACCCGTTCCGCCGATCAGGATACGGCCTGCGGCGACACTTCGGGCCAACGGCCGTCGGCGTCACGCTCGTAGGCCAGTACGTCGACGACGGCGTCCAGGTTCAGCGGGCCGTAGATGTGCGGGAACGTGGTCCCGCTGCCGTCCAGGTCCTCGTCGCACAGCGCCGAGACGAGCCGCTCGGTGTCGATCACCAGCAGCGCCAGCGGGTGCTCGACATCGGCGTAGAAGCTGTTCGCCACGCCCGCGACCTGGTCGCAGCGGGACGCGTGGATGAAGGTCGCGCCGTCGTCCAGCGAGACGCCGCGGGTTGACATGCGGTAAGCGCCCGCCGCCTGGGCCGCCGCCCACTCGTCCGGGAACGCGATGTGCAGGATCGTCGCCATCCCCAGAGATTAGCGACCGTACGACGGACCGCCGTGGACCGGTCACAGGTGTCGGAAGTTCCGGAACCGGTGAGGGATTGACAGCGCAGCGTGAACGCAGAAAGATCCGATGTCTACCTCTGGTCCTCTCCGCCCCCAGGCCAGGGGTCCGCTCCTTCTCCAGGAGAGATCCGATGAACACCCTCCTGCGATCCCGCCTGCCCAAAATCCTGCCGGCGATGGCCTTACTTGCCGGGCTGATCGCCGGCTCCGGACCACCTGCCGCCGTCGCCGCGCCCGGCACCACCGCCTGGCAGAGCGGGTCCTTCGTCGTCGACACCCCGAACCTCGTCCGGCGTTCCGACATCGTGCTCGGCCGGGCCAACGCGGCCCCGACCGAGTCGCTCCCGCTGGGCAACGGCGCCCTCGGGGCCGCGGTCTGGTCGGCCGGCGGCTTCACCGCGCAACTCAACCGCACCGACACGTTCCCGGGCCGCAAGTCGCTCGGCCACGTGGTCATCCCGGGCCTGTCCCGGATGACCGGCGCGGCCGACTTCACCGGCCGCCTCGACCTGTACGACGGAATGCTGCGCCAGTCCGGCGGCGGCATGACGCTGACCGCCTTCATCCGCGCCGACACCCAGCAGCTTGTCGTCGACGTGACCGGTGCCGATCCCAACGCCACCCAGACCGCGCAGGTCAAACTCTGGTCACCCCGGACGCCGACCGCCCGGGCCTCCGGATCCGTTGCCGCCCTGGCCGAAACCTGGGTCGACAACCAAGGCGCCGGGGTGTCGGGCCGGACCTTCGGTTCGCTGGCCGGGATCACCGCGGGCGGCCGCAACGTCGTCGCCTCGACCCCGAACGCTCTGACCGGCCAGGTCGCCTTCCAGCCCAACGCCGACGGCTCGTTCCGGGTCGTCGTCGCGGCGCCGACGTGGACCGGCGGCGACTCGATCGCCACCACCAACGCCGTACTGGACGGTGCTGCGACGCGTCCGGCCTCAGAGGTCCGGAGTGCGCATCTGCAGTGGTGGCACGACTACTGGCAGAAGGCCGGGCTGATCAAGATCAGCTCGACCGACGGCACCGGCGACTACGTCGAGAACCTGCGGACCATCTACCTGTACTCCGCCGCAGCTCAGAGCCGCGGAGTCCTGCCGGGTTCGCAGGCCGGGGTCGCCGACCTGTTCACGTTCTCGCAGGACAAGCGGGACTGGTACCCGTCGGGCTACTGGTTCTGGAACCTCCGGATGCAGGTGGCCGCAAACCTGTCCGCCGGACTGCCGGCGCTGAACGACCCGATGTTCCGCCTCTACAAGGACAACCTCGACGCGATCGCGGCCTGGACCAGTCAACGCATGCCCGGCCGGCAAGGGCTGTGCGTGCCGGAGACGATGCGGTTCAACGGCAACGGGACGTACGACGGGGGCACCAGCAACGCCTCCTGCGACTCGATCATCGCGCCGACGTACAACTCCCTGACCGTCACCACCGGCGCCGAGATCGGCCTGTGGGTCTGGGAGCACTACCGGATGACCGACGACCGGGCGTTCCTGTCGGCGAACTACCCGCTGATCAAGGGCGCCGCGCAGTTCCTGCTCTCGCACGCGACGACCGGTGCCGACGGCAAGCTGCACACGTTCTCGAACGCGCACGAGACCCAGTGGGGCGTCACCGATCCCACCACCGACATCGCGGCGATGCAGGCGTTCTTCCCGGTCGCGGTGAAGGCGGCGCAGACCCTCGGCGTCGACACCGCGCTGATCGGCCAGCTCAACGCGGCGATCCCGAAGCTTCAGGCGCTGCCGCGCACCGACACGGCGACGCAGACCCAGCTGCTCACACCCGCGCAGGACGCCAACGGCACCACGATGATCGGCCTCTCGACCCAACCAACGGCTCCGCGGCACAACAGCGAGAACATCGGCCTCGAGGCGGTCTGGCCGTTCAACCTGATCGGCGACAGCGGTCCGCTGACCGCGGTCGGCCGTCGGACATTCACGGCGCGCAGCTACGTCAACGGCAACGACTGGAGCTACGACGCCCTGCACGCCGCGCGGCTCGGCATGGCGACCGACATGAAGACCGCGCTGCTCGCCGCGATCAGGCAGTACCAGGTCTACCCGTCCGGGATGGCCAGCTTCACCGCGCAGCCCGCCTTCGAGCCGTACATCGAGCAGTCCGGTGTCCTAGCCATCACCGTCCCGGAGTCACTCGCGACGGACTACGACGGCCTGCTGAGGATCGCGCCCGCCTGGCCCGCCGACTGGACCGGTGAGGGAACGGTTGCCATCGGCCACAAGTCGAAGGTGCACGTGCAGATCACCAACGGGTCGCCGACCACGGTCGCGATCAGCTCCGGGGCTGCCCAGCAACTCGCCGTACGGAGCCCTTGGCCGGGGCAGAGCGTGACGGTGCTGGATGGACAGACGCGCGCGGTCGTCGTACCGGCGCAGTCCAACGGGACCTTCACGATCCCGGCGCAGGCCGGCCGGTCGTACCTGGTGGAGAAGACCGGAGCCACCGCGCAACCGTTCCAAGCACTGTCGGGGACGCCGGCAACGACCGCGCGACGCTACGACAAGGCAACGATCGGCCTGCCCAAGCAGAGCAGCGGCAACGGAACCGTCGCCCTGCGAGCACGGGCCAACGGCAAGTACGTCACCGCCGGGACCGGTACGCCGTTGATCGCGGACAGTACGACGATCGGCACCGCCCAGCAGTACGTGATGACCGACCTCGGCGGCGGCAACGTCTCGCTGCGCGCCAAGGCCAACAACCTGCTCGTCGCGGCCGACGACGCGGGCGCCGGACCACTGCTGGCCAAGAACCAGAACGTGGGCTCCTGGGAGACCTTCCAGCTGATCCGCAACGGTGACGGCTCGGTCAGTTTCCGGGCCCAGGTCAACAGCAAGCTCGTCTGCGCCGAGAACGGCGGCGCCGCACCTCTGATCGCGAACCGGGACGCGATCGGCCCCTGGGAACAGTTCGACCTGATCGAAGGAGTCGCGTGATGAGAAGAAGCCGAATCGCCGTGCTGATCACGGCGGCTCTGATCGGAGCCCTGGGCGTCAGCGCCCCGGCCGCCGAGGCAGGGTCGACCATCCCGGCCGCCGACTACCAGCAGGTGTCGCTGGCCAGTGGCGGCAACGAGCTCGGCGAGGCGATGTCGCTCGCCGTCCTGCCCAACCGCTCGGTGATCCACACCGCCCGCGACGGCGCCGTACGGATCACCGACGTGAACGGTACGACGACGCTGGCCGGCCGGCTGAACGTCTACACCCACGACGAGGAGGGCCTCCAAGGCGTCGCGGTCGATCCTGGGTTCGCGACGAACCGCTTTGTGTGGCTGTACTTCTCGCCGAGGCTCTCGACGCCGGACGGGGACGCGCCGACCGAGGGGACGCAGGCCGACTGGGACCGCTGGAAGGGCGAGCTGCACCTGTCGCGGTTCGTGCTGAAGACCGACAACACGCTCGACCTGACCAGCGAGAAGGTCGTGCTCCGGGTCCCGAACGACCGCGGCCAGTGCTGCCACGTCGGCGGTGACCTGGACTTCGATGCCGCGGGCAACCTCTACCTGACCACCGGCGACGACAGCAACCCGTTCCAGTCCGACAGCTACACCCCGATCGACGAGCGGACCAACCGCAACCCGCAGTTCGACGCGCAGCGCACGTCGGGCAACACCAACGACCTGCGCGGCAAGCTGCTGCGGATCAAGCCGCAGGCCGACGGCACGTACACGATTCCGTCCGGCAACCTCTTCGCGCCGGGTACCGCGCAGACCAAGCCGGAGATCTACGCGATGGGCTTCCGCAACCCGTTCCGGATGAGTGTCGACAAACCGACCGGCATCGTCTACCTCGGCGACTACGGCCCGGACGCCGGCGTCACCGACCCGAACCGCGGGCCGAACGGCCAGGTCGAGTTCGACCGGATCACTGCTCCCGGCAACTACGGCTGGCCGTACTGCACCGGCACGAACACCACCACCGAGACCTACAACGACTGGCAGTTCCCCAGCGGCCCGTCCGGCGCCAAGTTCGACTGCGCCGGTGGTCCCACCAACAACTCGTTCCGCAACACCGGCCAGGCCAAGCTGCCGCCGGCCAAGGCGTCCTGGATCAAGTACGGCGGTGACGCCGGCACGCCGCCGGAGTTCGGCGGCGGTTCCGAGTCGCCGATGGGCGGCCCGGTCTACCGGTACGACGCCAACAACACCTCGCCGGTCAAGTTCCCCGCCTCGCTGAACGGCCGCTACTTCGCGGGCGAACTCGGTCGCAAGTGGATCAAGGCGATCGAGGTGACGGGCACTGGTGGCGTCGGTGACATCGGCGCGTTCCCGTGGACCGGCACGCAGGTGATGGACATGGCCTTCGGGCCGGACGGCGCGTTGTACGTGCTCGACTACGGCACCGGCGCGAACAACCAGGCGCTGTGGCGGATCGAGTACAAGGGGAGCGCCAACCGCAACCCGATCGCCAAGGCCGCGGCGACGCCGACGTCGGGTGGCAGGCCGCTGACCGTGGCGTTCTCGTCGGCGGGCAGCTCGGATCCGGAGGGCGGCGCGCTGTCGTACCGGTGGACGTTCGGCGACAGCGGCAGCTCGACGCAGGCCAACCCGTCGTACACCTACAACACCGCGGGCACGTTCACGGCGACGCTGACCGTAACGGACCCGACCGGGCTGACCGGATCGGCCAACGTGCAGATCAGCGTCGGCAACACCGCGCCGACCGTGACGCTGCAGACGCCGGCGGACGGGCAGCCGTTTTCGTTCGGGGACACGGTGCCGTTCCAGGTCAGCGTCAGCGACCCGGAGGACGGGACGATCGACTGCAGCCGGGTGAAGGTCACCTACCTGCTCGGGCACGACGACCACCAGCACCAGATCACCTCGAAGAACGGCTGCAGTGGTTCGATCGCCGTACCGGCCGACGGTGAGCACGATCCTGCCGCGAACATCTTCGGCGTGTTCGACGCGGAGTACACCGACAACGGCGGGATCACCTCGCACAGCGTCCGCAAGCTGCAGCCGAGGCACCGGCAGGGCGAGCACTTCAACGCCATGTCCGGGATCGAGTTCGCGACGCACGCGGCGGCCGAAGGCGGCCGGACGGTCGGGTACGTCGACAACAACGACTGGGTCTCGTTCACGCCGTACGCGCTGAGCACGGCGACGTCGATCTCGGCTCGGGTCTCGTCGGGCGGTCCGGGCGGGACGATCGAGGTGCGGGCCGGTTCGGCGACCGGTCAGCTGATGGCGACGGTGCCGGTGGCGAACACGGGCAACTGGGACACGTTCACGAACGTCTCGGCCAACCTGAGCAACAAGCCCGCCGGTACGACGACGCTGTTCCTGGTCTTCAAGGGCGTCACGGGCAACGGGAACCTGTTCGACCTGGACGCCTTCACGCTGGCGACCTCGGGGTCGACCGGTACGACGCGCGAGGGCGAGGCGTTCAGCTCGCAGTCCGGCGTACAGGTGGCCGCGCACGCGGGAGCGAGTGGTGGGCAGACGCTGGGCTACATCGACAACGGCGACTGGGCCGGGTACTCCGCGGTGAGCACCAGCGGGCTGCGGTCGTTCAGCGCCCGGATCTCGTCGGGCGGTCCCGGCGGCACGATCCAGGTGCGGTCCGGGTCGGCGACGGGCACTCTGCTCGGCTCGGTCGCCGTACCGAGCACTGGCGGCTGGGAGAACTTCCAGACCGTCTCCACGGCGCTGACCGGCAACGCGACCGGGCCGCTGTTCCTGAGCTTCACCGGCGGCGCGGGCTCGCTGTTCGACGTCGACACCTTCACCGTCTCTTCCTAGGGAGCTGTCATGACTACCTTCACGCGACGTACGGCTTTGCTGACCGGTGGAGCACTGGTGGTTGGCGGCCTGCTGCCCTGGCAGTCGGCTTCTGCGGCGCCGTACCAGGTACTGGTGTTCAGCAAGACGGCCGGCTTCCGGCACGACTCGATCCCGGCCGGCATCCAGGCGATCCGGGACCTCGGTGCGGCCAACGGCTTCACCGTGACGGCCACCGAGGACAGTGCGGTGTTCACGGCGGCGCAGTTGGCGGCGTACAAGGCTGTGGTGTTCCTGAGCACGACCGGGGACGTCCTGAACGCCACGCAGCAGACGGCGTTCGAGGGCTACATCAACGGCGGTGGCGGGTACGTCGGAGTGCATGCGGCGGCCGACACCGAGTACGACTGGCCCTGGTACGGGCAGCTGGTCGGTGCGTGGTTCCACAGCCACCCGGCGATCCAGCAGGTCACCGCGCGGGTCGAGGACCGCACGCACGCTTCGACCGCGCACCTGGGGACCACCTGGGCGCGGACCGACGAGCTGTACAACTACCGGACCAACCCGCGGCCGAACGTGCGGGTGCTGATCAACCTGGACGAGTCCACCTACAGCGGCGGCAACATGGGCGACCACCCGATCGCCTGGTACCACCCGCAGGGCTCCGGACGGTCGTTCTACACCGGCTTCGGCCACACGATCGAGTCGTACGCCGACCAGGCGTTCCGCCGGCACCTGCTGGGCGGCATCCAGTACGCCGCCGGTGCGTCGTCGACGCCTCCGGTGACCCAGATCGAGGGGGAGGCGTTCACGTCGCAGTCCGGCGTACAGGTGGCTGGGCACGGTGGCGCCAGTGGTGGTCAGACGCTGGGGTACATCGACAACGGTGACTGGGCCGGGTACTCGCAGGTGAGCACTGTCGGGCGGACCGGGTTCACTGCCCGGATCTCGTCGGGTGGTGCGGGCGGGACGATCCGGATCCGCTCGGGCTCGGCCGGAGGCCCGGTGCTCGGGTCGGTCGCCGTACCGGTGACAGGAGGGTGGGACAACTTCCAGACCGTGTCGACGACGCTGAACGGAGCAGGGAGCGGTCCGCTGTTCCTGACCTTCAGCGGTGGGTCGGGGTCGTTGTTCGACGTCGACCACTTCAGTTTGAGCTAGTTGGGTGCCGGCGCCCGTGGGGGCGGGCGCCGGGCTCACTGCTTGCTGTGGATATTCCGCGACGCCCGGTGGCCTTGTTTTGTTAGTGTTCCGGGCATGGCGACAGACGAGCGGGGACCCGAGACGACCGGCGACGCGGTCGCGTCCACGCAGGGCGCGACCAAGCCGGTCGACGACCTGACGACGACGCGGCACGAGCTGACCGTCGGGGAGCGGACGCTGAAGTACACGGCGACCACCGGGCGGATCGTGCTGCGGCGGGAGGTGCTCACCGAGGGCAAGTTCGACGGGCACCTGCCGAAGGCCGAGGTGTTCCTGACGTCGTACACGCTGGACGACGCGGACGCCGGGTCGCGGCCGGTGACGTTCGCGTTCAACGGCGGGCCGGGGTCGTCGAGCATTTGGCTGCACCTCGGGCTGCTCGGGCCGCGGCGCGTGGCGTCGGGGGACGTGGGCGACCTGGCGCCACCGCCGTACGGGCTGGTGGACAACGCGGAGACGCTGCTGCAGGTCAGTGACCTGGTGTTCATCGACCCGGTCTCGACCGGGTACTCGCGCGCCGTCGAGGGCGAGAAGCCGGGGGAGTACCACGGGTTCACGCCCGACCTGGAGTCGGTCGGCGAGGTGATCCGGCTGTGGACGTCGCGCAACGGGCGCTGGATGTCGCCGAAGTTCCTGGCCGGCGAGTCGTACGGGACGACCCGCGCGGCAGGCCTGGTCGCGCACCTGCAGAACCGGCACGGGATGTACTTCAACGGCGTGATGCTGATCTCTGCGGTGCTGGAGTTCGCGACACTGGACTTCACCCCCGGCAACGACCTGCCGTACACGCTGTTCCTGCCGTCGTACGCCGCGGCCGCGCACTACCACGGGCTGATCCCGGACCGGGAGCTCTCCGAGGTGCTCGCCGACGCGGAGCGGTACGCCGCCGGGAGGTACCCGAATGCGCTTGCCCAGGGCAACCGGTTGCCCGCGGACTACCGCGGTGAGGTGATCGAGCGGCTCTCCGGGCTCACCGGTCTGTCGGCGGACTACCTGGACCGCGTCGACCTGCGGATCGAGCACACCCGCTTCTTCGCCGAGTTGCTGCGCTCCCGCCGCCAGGTGATCGGCCGGCTGGACGCCCGCTTCACCGGCTGGGACCCCGACTCCGCCGGCGAGGTGTCGACCGACGACCCGTCGATGCGCGCGATCATGGGCCCGTACACGGCCGCGCTGAACCACTACGTCCGCGCCGAGCTGGACTACCGCAACGACCTGCCGTACGAGATCATCAGCGCCGACGCCGCCAAGGACTGGTCGTTCAAGGAGTTCGAGAACAACCACGTCTCGGTCGCCGACCAACTCTCCGAGGCGATGCGCGCCAACCCCCACCTGAAGGTCCACATCGCCTCCGGCCGCTACGACTGCGCCACCCCGTACTTCGCCACCGAGCACACCGTCGCCCGCTTGAGGATCCCCGCCGAGCTCCGCGACAACATCGAGCTGTTCTACTACCCCGCCGGCCACATGATGTACGTCCACGAGCCGTCCCGCCTGCAACAGTCCCAGGACCTGGCGGCGTTCATCCAGTCAGCCTCCAACCGCTGATGAACCCGCCCGATCTTCCCGCCGTGCCGAATGCTGTGGCCGAGTGACCTGATGCTCCTCATCCGCCCGCCCACGCCGGTCGACGCCTGCGGGCCACCACCCGGCATCACGCTGCGACCTCCAACCCCAGAAGACATCGAGCCCCTCGGCCGCACGTACTTCGCCTCCTACCCGCCAGGCGTCGCCTGCGCCACCGAGCCGGAAGCGATCGAGGACATCCGTCTCACCTACGCGGGCGAGTACGGCGTCCTCGACCTGCGCGGCAGCCGCCTCGCAATCGCCCCGGAGTACCCGTCGGACAGCGCGAGCACGTCCACGTCCATCGTCGGCGCCGCCCTGGTCGTAGAACGAGGCCCGTGGTCCGACGCCCCAGACTGCCCGTTCCTGATCGAGCTCTTCACCCTCCCCACCCACCGCCGCCAGGGCATCGCGCAGGCTCTGCTCACCACCTGCCTGCCCCCGAGCACCTCACTGGCCCTCCGCGTACGAGAAGACAACACCCCCGCGATCACCTTGTACGAGCGCTTCGGCTTCCAGCCCGGGTAATTCGGCGTTCCATGGAGACCTCGGACACCCACGTGGGGTGAGGGCAGGTGCGGAGCTTGGCCGTTCGACAGGCGACCGGCCTTGGCTCGACTGGCTTGTTGTTGGGCGACTGGCGTGGTGTACCGCGGCAGCCGCCGAAGAATGCAGCAGTTGGCGAGGTGCTGCGGGGGTCGTGAGGCGCTGGGGGTTGTGAGGTGCCCGGTAGGAGGATGCGCTTGTGGGTGGGGCCGGTCTGCTGTGCCGATTGGTGTGGACGATGCGCCCGCGTGTGGACGGTCTGCCTGGGCCGGTCCGCTTGGTTGGTGGGTCAGCCCGGGTAGATGCGGAAGCCGTCGTACGTGTGGTGCTGGAAGGACGCGTAGAAGGCTTGGGCGGTGTCGGTGACGAGGTCTACGCGGAGGGCGCCGGTGAGGGGAGCGGCGTACTCGAGCAGGGCTCGGCCGATGCCTTGGCGGCGGTGGGATGCTGCTACGGCCATCAGCGAGAGGTGCGCCTGGATGTGACCGTCGCTTTGGAGGTAGGCGAAGCCGACGACCTCGTCGTCCTGCACGGCGACGACGCTGGTGACGCCGGGGGCGGTCAGTACGACGTGCGCGCGTTCGGGATCGCCGGGGAAGCTCGGCCAGTCCTCGGCGGCGCAGATCTTCAGTACGCCGGGCAGGTACGCGCGGTCGTACCGCATCACCTGGACCGCCGGCGAACTGCCGGACCCCGGCGAAGGGTTGGCGTCGCCGGGGTCGGTGGGGTTCATGGCAGGGTGAGGATCTCGGCGCCGGTGTCGGTGACCACCAGGGTGTGCTCGAACTGCGCGGTGCGGGACTTGTCCTTGGTGGTGGCGGTCCAGCCGTCGTCCCACAGGTCGTAGTCGTAGCTGCCCAGGGTGAGCATCGGCTCGATGGTGAACGTCATGCCGGGCTCGATCACGTCGTCGAAACGCTCGTCGTCGTAGTGCGGGATGATCAGGCCGGAGTGGAACGACGTGGCGATGCCGTGGCCGGTGAAGTCGCGGACGACGCCGTACCCGAAGCGCTTCGCGTACGACTCGATCACGCGCCCGATGATGCTGACCTGGCGCCCGGGCTTGACGGCCTTGATGCCGCGCATCAGCGCCTCGTGGGTGCGCTCGACCAGCAGCCGGCTCTCCTCGTCGACGTCGCCGACCAGGAACGTCGCGTTGGTGTCGCCGTGCACGCCGTCGAGGAACGCGGTGATGTCGACGTTGACGATGTCGCCGTTCTCCAGCGGTCGGTCGTCGGGGATGCCGTGGCAGATCACCTCGTTGACCGACGTGCACAGGGACTTCGGGTAGCCGCGGTAGCCCAGCGTCGACGGGTACGCGTCGCGTTCGACCAGGTACTCGTGGCCGACCGCGTCCAGCTCGTCGGTGGTCACTCCGGGCTTCGCCGCGGCGCCGACGGCCTGCAGCGCCTGGGCGGCGAGTTTGCTCGCCACGCGCATCTTCTCGACCAGTTCGGGGGACGTGACGTACGAGCCCTCGTACGGCGTGGGCGCGGGCTTGTCCACGTACTCCGGGCGCGGAATGGAGGCGGGAACCGGGCGGCGCGGCGAGATGATGCCGGGAGTGAGAATCGACATGGTGGGATCATTCTAGTTAGTTGCGACAACTTCACCGGGAAGGTGGTCCGCTGCGATGGCCGACGACGATCACAGCAACGAGTGGTACTACAACACGAAGACCGGCGAGGTCGAGCCCTACCAGGGTGCGAAGTCCGCCGACCGGCTCGGCCCGTACAGCTCGCCGGAGGAAGCGGCCCGGGCGCTGGAGAAGGCGCAGGAACGCAACGAGGCCTGGGACAACGACCCGAAGTGGAACGACGACTGACCACTGCACGCTGAACGTGCCGAGGGGCACCACCGGATTGCGGTGGTGCCCCTCGAACGTCGTACGGCGACTAGCGCGACGTCGCCTTGCGGGCCGGCGCCTTGCGCGCGGTCGTCCGCGTGGCCACGGTCTTGCGGGCCGGGGCCTTCTTGGCCGGAGCCTTCTTCGCGGCGACCTTGCGGGCCGGGGCCTTCTTGGCGGCGACCTTGGCCGGGGCCTTCTTCGCGGCCACCTTGCGGGCCGGGGCCTTCTTCGCCGCGACCTT
Source organism: Kribbella lupini (assembly GCF_039529595.1). Lineage (NCBI taxonomy): Bacteria > Bacillati > Actinomycetota > Actinomycetes > Propionibacteriales > Kribbellaceae > Kribbella > Kribbella lupini. The sequence continues at coordinate 526,429 of NZ_BAAANC010000001.1, forward strand.
CTTGGTGGCGGCCTTCTTGGCCGGCGCCTTCTTCGCCACGGTCTTCTTCGCGGTCGTCTTCTTGGCCGGGGCCTTCTTGGCCGTCGTCACCTTGGTGGCGGTGGCCTTCTTCGCCGGGGCCTTCTTGGCGACGGTCTTCTTCGCGACGACCTTCTTGGCGGGCGCCTTCTTCGCCGTGGTCTTCTTCGCGGCCGTCGTCTTCTTCACCGCCGTGGTCTTCTTCGCTGCGGTCTTCTTGGCGGGTGCCTTGGAGACCGCCTTCTTGGCCGCACTCACCTTCTTCGTCACTGTCTTCTTCGCTGCCGTGACCTTGCGCGCGGTCGTTGTCTTCGCGGCGGGGGCCTTCTTGGCGACAGTCTTCTTGGCGGGAGAAGCCTTTTTGGCTGTCGCCTTCCCTGCGGCTGCCTTCTTGGCTGGCACTCTGCCTCCTTGGTGCGGCTGAGGAAAACCACGGTGGATTCCTCGTCGCCTTGATGATGACAACACTTGGTGCCCACGTAAAGCACCTGAATCACCTACAGGTCAAGGCGTCCGCGCCGGCAATTCGGGCGGTAATGCCGAAAATCCTTGTGCAGAAGGGTTTTCGGTGACCCTAGAGCATGCCCGAAGGCGCTGAAGAAATGTTGGCGACACGCGCGCGAACTGGCCACTTCGGAGGCTTTTCGGACAGTGTTGTCCTCGGCAACGTCTCTGCGAACGATCGGATCCGGCGCGGTGCGAACCCTCTACGACGACCTGCACGACCCCGTCGAACTGCCCACGAACATCACGTCGGTGGTGAGCATCGTGCCGTCGTTGACGGAGTCGATCGCGCACACGCGGCGCGCGTTGCTGACCGGCGCGACGGACTGGTGCAGCCATCCGCACGACCTCGACGTGACGCGCGTTCGCGGCACCAAGAATCCCGACGTCGAACGCATCGTGGGTTTGCGTCCCGACGTCGTGGTCGCGAACGCCGAAGAGAATCGGGGCGTCGATCTCGATGCGTTGCGCGCGCACGGAATCGCGGTCTGGGTGACCACGCCGACGACCGTCGAGGAGTCACTGACTTCACTCGAGCGAATGCTCTCGGCGATCACCGGAACCACTCCGGCCTGGCTCGACCGAGCACGCGAAGTGTGGAGTACGCCGTACGAAGGACCGCGCCGGCGGGCCGTCGTTCCGATCTGGCGAAAGCCGTGGATGGCACTCGGCCGAGACACCTTCGCGGGCGATGTCCTGAACCGTCTCGGGATCGACAACGTGTTTGCGGAATCGCCCGAACGTTATCCGCGGTTCACGCCCGCCGCGTTACCGCCGTACGACGTGGTGGTACTTCCGGACGAGCCGTACGCCTTTTCTCCCGACGACGGGCCCGAGGTATTCGACCGCCCGGCGAAGTGCGTTTCCGGGCGGCACCTGACCTGGTACGGGCCGTCACTGGTCGAGGCGCGAGCGGTACTCAGCGGACAGCTGGCGTGACCTGCGACACGAAGGTTGCTGTCTCAGGTAGACGGTTAGGTCAGGCTCACCTATCCTCCAAGCGTGCCCGAGATGACCGCGAAGAAGAAGTGCTGCAAGGACAAGCCGAGGTGCAAGAAGTGCCCGGTGGTCCTCAAGCGGCTGGCTGACGCCGGCTGCGCGGAGCGCCTCGACCTGCGGCACTACGTGGTGGACAAGAAGGTCAAGAAGAAGGTCCTGAAGAAGGCCCGCGAGCGCTGAGCCCCCGCCGCGGACACCGGATCAGGACGCCTGCCGCAGGTTGATCGCCTCGACCGCGACCCGCAGCAGGCCGGGGATCGTGACGTGCGCGGCCTGACCGGTCGCCTCCAGCTCGTCCGGGTGCCACCAGCCGTGGTCGCTGATCGTCTGCAGCTCGAGCTCCTCCTGGTTCGCGAACGACACCTCGACCGTGTCCACGCCGACCGCGAAGAAGGTCTGCTGCTGGATGATCGGGCAGCCGCCCCACTCGAACTCGATCGTGTTGGTCGCGACCGGTTCGCCGAGCGCGTCGGACGGCAGCAGGATGCCGACCTCCTCGCGCAGTTCCCGCAGCCCCGCCTGCACCACGGTCTCGCCCGCCTCGACGCCGCCGCCGATCGTGAACCAGTACGGCGTACCGGGCTTCAGCGGGTCCCAGCCGTGCAGCAGCAGCACCTTCCCGTCCGGGCGGACGGGCAGGACGCGAGCCGTCGTCCGCCGGACGACGGTGCCTGGAGGTGGCAACCGGGAATCTGTCACATCTCAAAACGCTAGACGACCTGTCCCGTCCTTCGACCACTTCCACGGCGCGTCGCCGTCAGCAACCATTCCGGCCTGGTCCGGCCGCGGCGTCGGCGATCCACGCAGCGGACCGCGCCCGCCGGTGCTTGGAACGCGGTGAGACGATCGCCGTATGACAGCGCGCATCGGTCTGGGTCTCGCGGCTCTGGGACGTCCCGGCTACATCAACCTCGGGCACGACGAGGACCTGCCGCCGGGGCGCGCGGTCGAGGACCTGCGCCGTCGTACGCACGAACTGCTCGACCTCGCCTGGCGGTCCGGGGTGCGGTACTTCGACGCCGCGCGCTCGTACGGGTTGGCGGAAACGTTCCTCGGCGAGTGGCTGGCCGCGGACCCGAAGCGCCGGGCTCAGGTGACGGTCGGGTCGAAGTGGGGCTACACGTACGTCGCCGACTGGCGATCGGACGCCGACCAGCACGAAATCAAGGACCACTCGCTCGCGACCTTCGAACGCCAGTGGCCGGAGACGTTGGAGGCGTTCGGTGGCCCGCCGGACTTCTACCTCGTGCACAGCCTGACCCAGGACAGCCCGGCGCTGGCCGACACCAAGTTGCTCGATCGCCTCGGTGAGCTCGCCGACACCGGCGTACGGGTTGGTCTCTCGACGAGCGGTCCTCATCAGGCCGAGACGCTGCGCGCGGCGCTGAAGCTCGACGGACCGTTCACAGCGGTCCAGTCGACCTGGAACGTGCTCGAACGCTCGGTCGGTCCCGCGCTCGCCGAAGCTCACGACGCCGGCTGGTTCGTCGTCGTGAAGGAAGCGGTCGCCAACGGCCGGCTCACCGCGAAGGCCGGTACGACGCCGTTCACGGCGTTCGCCGCCCAGCACCAGGTCGCTCCCGACGCGCTCGCACTGGGCGCAGCGCTCGCCAACCCGTGGGCCGACGTCGTGCTCAGCGGCGCGACGACTGCCGAGCAGCTCACCAGCAACCTCGCCGCGGCCGACGTCGAGCCGCTCGCCGAGTTCACGCAGAACCCGGCGGAGTACTGGACCGAACGCTCAGCCCTGCCGTGGATCTGAGATGGCCTCGGCCAGAACACGCACGCCACGGCGGATGCCCGATTCGTTGACGTTGCCGAAGCCAAGCACGAGTCCCGGCGCGGCCGCACCGACCCCGTCCATCCGGTAGTCGCCCAGACCGCGCACCGACACCGACCGTTGCTCGGCGGCCGCGACGACAGCCGCTTCGTCCGCCCCGTCCGGCAACCGCAGTACGGCGTGACAACCGGCCGCGAGGCCGGTCAACCGCAGCGCGGGCAGGTGCTCGTCCACGGCGGCGATGAGCGCGTCCCGTCGTACCTGGTACGTCGTGCGCATCCGCCGCAGGTGCCGGTCGTAGCGACCCGACTCCATCAAGCGCGCCAAGGCCAGCTGGTCCAGAGCCGGAGCGCCGCGACTGGTCAGCGCCTTGGTCTCGACGAGCCCGTCGAGGATCGTGGGCGGTGCGAAGATCCAGCCGATCCGGATGCCCGGCGCGAGTGTCTTGCTCACCGAGCCCAGTGCGATCACGCGCTCAGGAGCCAAGCCCTGCAAGGATCCCACCGGCTGCCGGTCGTACCGGAACTCCGAGTCGTACTCGTCCTCGATCACGAACCCGTCGACCTGCTCGGCCCAGGCCACGAGCTCCTGCCGGCGGCCGGGACTGAGCGCGACACCGGTCGGGCACTGATGAGCCGGAGTCAGTACGACGGCCCGCGCGCCGCTCGCCCGCAGCGCGGCGACATCGACGCCGTCCTCGTCGACCGGGACCGGAACGGCTTCCAGGCCGAAGCGTTCGGCGATCCGGTCGTGGTCGCGCGGGCCGGGACTCTCCAGGCCGACGCGCTCCACGCCGTACGTCGCCAGCGTCGCGAGGACGAGCGTGAGCGCGTGCCGGAACCCGGTCGTCACGATCGTGCGGTCCGCGTCCGAAGCGCCCGCGCGGACGCGGCGGTGGTACGCCGCCAGGACCTCGCGCAACCGTTGGTCGCCGCGGTCGGGTTCGTCACCCATCAGCGTCGCGGGCGCGAGCCGGGCCGCGTCGCCGAGCGCCCAGATCCAGTCCCGGACCGGTGCGGACGCGAGGTCGGGGATGCCGTACTCGAAGTCGACGTCGAAGCGTTGCGCGGGTTGGTCGACGGGCGTCGTACGGATCGGAGCCGTCGCCTCCCCGCGCTCGGCGACGCGCGTGCCGGACCCGATCTCGCTGACCAGGTAGCCCTCGGCGTACAGCTGCGCGTAGGTGTCGACGACGAGTCCGCGCGAGATGCCGAGCTGGTCGGCGAGGCTGCGCGACGACGGCAGCTTCTCGCCGGGGCGCAGCGCGCCCGTGCGGATCGCTGTTCGGAGCTTCTCCTGCAGCTGGTGACCGAGCTGCCGCGGCGTACCGCGGTCGAGCTGCAGGAGCAGCCCCGGGCCGTCGCCCTTCCACTGCACCGTCATGGCGCCTCCCAAGTGGTTCACTGGCCGTCCCCCGAAGTGGACCTTCAGCCGGTGTCGCATTCGACCACATGCTGGAGGTCGTCCACCGAGGGAAGGAACACCATGCGCGAGATCGTCAACTCCACCTACATCAGCCTCGACGGGGTGATCGAGAGCCCGCAGAACTGGCCGGACACGGGTGGGTTCACCGACGAGGGCAACCGGATCCAGAACGACCTGGTGCTCGGCTGCTCGGCGATCCTGATGGGCCGGCACACCTACGAGAGCTTCGCCGGCGTCTGGCCGAACCTGCCCGCCAACGAGCTGGTCGACAAGATGAACACGATGCCGAAGTACGTCGCCTCGAGTACCTTGACCGCGCCGCAATGGACGAACAGCCATGTCATCAAGGGCGACCTGGTCGAGGCGGTCACCGCGCTGAAGCAGGAACCCGGCGGCGACATCGTCCAGTTCGGCGTCGGCGAGGTCACCCGCACGCTCCTGTCCGCAGGCCTCCTGGACCGCCTCCGCCTCTGGGTCCACCCCTTCTTTATCGGCCACGGCGGCCCGGAAGCCCTGCTCTACCGGGACCTCCCCACCACCCACTTCGACCTCACCAGCGCGACTCCGTTGACGTCAGGCATCGTCGTACTCGACTACCGCGTGCGGCGATGACGACGGCCTGACGGTCGCGAGTAGGTCGGCGACCGTCAGGGGTTGGCGTCAGAAGGTGTGTTCGTCGGCGGGGAAGGTGCCGTTGGTGACTTCGGCGGCGTACGTGGTGGCGGCGGTGGTGAGGATGGTGCGGAGGTCGGCGTACTGCTTGACGAAGCGCGGCATGGGGCCGGAGCGGAGGCCGGCCATGTCCTGCCAGACGAGGACCTGGGCGTCGGTGTCGCGGCCGGCGCCGATGCCGATGGTCGGGACCGGGATGCGCTTGGTGATCTCGGCGGCGACGTCGCCGGGGACCATCTCGAGGACGACCGAGAAGGCGCCGGCCTCGGCGAGGGCGACGGCGTCATCGATCAGGCCTGCTGCTTGATCGCCTCGGCCTTGGACGCGGTAGCCGCCGATGGCGTGCTCGCTCTGCGGCGTGAAGCCGATGTGCGCCATCACCGGGATGCCTGCCTGGGTGAGCTTCTCGACCGCCGGTACGACGGTGCGGCCGCCCTCGATCTTCACCGCGGCGACGCCGGCCTCCTTCATGAAGCGGACGGCCGTGTGGAACGCCTGCTCGGGCGAGGCCTGGTACGAGCCGAACGGCAGGTCCGCCACGACGAGCGCGCGCTGCGTCGCGGTCGCGACCGCGCGGGCCAGCGGGATCAGCTCGTCGACGGTGACGCGGAGGGTCGACTCGTAGCCGTACACGTTGTTGGCGGCCGAGTCGCCCACCAGCAGCACCGGGATCCCGGCGTCGTCGAAGATCTCCGCGGTGTACTGGTCGTACGCCGTCAGCATCGCCCACTTCTCGCCGCGGTTCTTCATGTCGCGCAGGTGGTGGATGCGGTACTTGCGCGGGCGCTTGCTGCCGTCGGCCGGGGTGCCGGTCGCGCCGGGGGCGTTCAGGACGCCGGAGTGCGACGGGTCGGACGGGGTCGTGTTGGTGATGTTGGCCGGTTGCTGTCCTGTCGGCTGGGCCGGGCCTGGTGTGTTCGCTTGGCCTTGCGCGCCGGGCTGGCCTGGGGTGCTTTGCGGTGCCGGTGCGTTGCCGCCGGGCTGGGCGCGGCGGGCCCGGTGGGAGACGGCCGCTTCGGCCTTCACCTGGCTCGGGGCGTCCTGCTGGACGTCGGCACGACGGCGGGCGCCGACCGGGCGGCCCTCGGTACGCATCTCTGGACGGCCTTCCGTGCGGGACTGCTCCGGTCGGTTCTCCGGACGGGCTTCTGTCCGGGACTGCTCCGGGTGGTTGATCTCGTACTCCGCGCTCGGGTCGGTCGGGTAGCCGTTGACCGCTGCGTTCTGCTGGGCCGGGGGCTGGGGAGCCGGCGGCCGGTTGGCCGGCGGGCGCTGCTGGGCGCCCGGCGGGGGAGGCGTGGGGGTCGAGGCCTGGATGGCGGGCTGGATGCCGGTGGACTGCTGGGCCGGGTAGCCGTTGCCAGGTGGGTTGGTCTGGCCGTTGCTGCTGCTCAACCCGTTGCTGTTACCCAGCGTGCTGCCGTTGCCGAGCCCGTTGCCGGTGCTGGAGCCGAGGCCGTTGCTCGTGCCGGAGCCGGTGCCGAGGCCGTTGCTCGCGGTGGACCCCAGGCCGTTGCCGGTCCCGGAACCCAGGCCGTTGCTGGTGCCGAGGGACGTGCCGTTGCTGGAGCCGAGCGGGTTGGGCGCGGGCTGGGCGTTGCCGTTCGCGGTGCCGTTGCTCGGGGCGGGCGGCGGGGTGTTCGCGGACGGGCGGTTGGTGAGCCCGTTGGACGGCGGCGGGGGCGGAGGCGTCGGAGCGCTGCCGCTCCAGCCGTTGCTGGTCGCGCCGTTGCCGTGCTGGGTCAGTCCGTTGGAACCGTTGCCCGGCGGAGGTCCGGCCGGGCGCTGCTGCGGGGGAGCACCCGGCGGCGGGCCCTGGCGGTTGGCCGGCGGCTCAGGTGCGCGACGCGGCGGCTCACCCTGCTGAGGGGCGAACGGGCTCTGCTGCCGGCCAGGCTGAGGCGGAGCAGGAGGCCGCTCCTGGTACGCCGAAGGAGCAAACGGCGAGTCCTCGTACCGCACAGGCTCCTGCGGAATCTCGCGAGTGGTCTCGCGCGCCGGGTCCCGCCCCTCGGGTGGGAGCAGACGCCCGGGCTCGGGCGAGAAGGGACTGCCGTTGTCGCGGGCAGGCTCACGCCCCAGGTCGCGTCCCGCGTCGCGGGCGGCGTCGCGCCCCGGCTCCGGCGGGAAGCCGCGCCCGTTCTCGCGGGCGGATTCGCGCCCGAGGTCGCGTCCCGGCTCCGGCGGGAAGCCTCGGCCGTTGTCGCGCACGGGCTCCGGCGGGAGGGGGCGGACGTTCTCGCGAGTGTTGTCGTACTGCGCCGGGCGGCGTTCGTCGTACTGGCGCTGGCGCTCGTCGTACTGGTTCGGGTAGCCGCGGTCCTCGGCGGGGAGGAACGGGGGCTTGGGGACGTACGGCTGCTGCGGCACCGGGCCGCGGTCGTACGTGCGGGGTGCGTTCGGCAGCGACGGGGACGGGTTGAGGCCCTCCAGCGTCGAGCGGTCGCGCCAGCTGTCGCCTGGGTCGTCGGCGTAGCCGTAGTCCGAGCGGTGGTGCTCCTCGGTTGTCCGGTTCTTCGGTCCGGTCCCGTACGGCGCCGGCAGCTCGTCGTCGGCGTCGCCGTTGGTACCGGCCGACATGAAGTTGTCAACCATGCCCTCATCGTCCCACCGTTGCGGAGGGTGAGCGCCACCGGCTGTCGATGAGGGATCGCTCACAGCATCCGCGGGCAGGCCGGAACGACCGGGGTGCTCGTCGAACGGGCTGTCCCAGGGAGCGTCGGAAGAAGGGCGGTTCCGCCACGATCCACTCAGTTGTCGGCAGCCTTTCTGGCGTCCTCACGCCACGCGTTCGTGATCGGGAGCCGCCGGTCGCGGCCGAACGCCTTGTGGGTGATCTTGGGACCCGGAGGATACTGCCTCCGCTTGTACTCCGCCTTGTCGACCAGCTGGACCACCTTGCTGACCAGTTCGGGCTCGAACCCGGCGGCCACCAGCTCGGCACTGCCGCGGTCCTGCTCGACGTAGTCGTCGAGCATGTCGTCGAGCAGGTCGTACGGCGGCAGCGAGTCGGTGTCGACCTGCCCGGGCCGCAGCTCGGCCGACGGTGGCTTGGCGATCGCGTTCTCCGGGATCGGCGGCTGCTGCCCCTTCGCGACGGCGTCGGCGTTGCGCCACTTGGCCAGCCGCCAGACCACCGTCTTCGGCACGTCCTTCAGCGGCGCGAACCCGCCGACGGAGTCGCCGTAGATCGTCGAGTACCCGACCGACAGCTCCGACTTGTTGCCGCAGGCAAGTACTAGGTGGCCGTCGGCGTTCGACAGCCCCATCCAGATCACCGCGCGGACCCGCGCCTGCAGGTTCTCCTCGGCCAGGCCGTTCAGCCCGAGCGTCTCCAGGAACGGCTGCACCATCGGCTGGATCGGGATCACCCGGTAGTTCAGCCCGGTCCGCGCGGCCAGCTCGGCGGCGTCGTCGCGGGAGTGGTCGCTGGAGTAGATGCTCGGGTTGGAGATGCCGAAGACGTTCTCCGGACCGACCGCGTCGCAGGCGATCGCGGCGACCAGCGAGGAGTCGATGCCGCCGGACAGCCCGAGCAGCACCGACTTGAAGCCGTTCTTGCGCACGTAGTCGCGCAGCCCGAGCACCACCGCGCCGTACATCTCGGCCTCGTCCGACAGCCGCGGCGCGATCGCCGGCTGCAGCGGCTCGTACGCCGGCAGCGGCTCCTCGTGCAGCACGGTGTGCACGATCTCGATGCCCTCGTGCTCGGCGACCGGGATCGCGGTCGCGGCCGGCAGGTCGAGGTCGACCAGCATCGAGCCCTGCTCGAACTGCGGGGCCCGGGCGAACACGTTGCCCTCGGCATCGGCGATCAGCGAGTCGCCGTCGAAGACCAGCTCGTCCTGGCCGCCGACCAGGTTCACGTACGCCAGCGCGCAGCCGGCCTCGCGGGCCCGGCGCGCGACCAGCTCGCCGCGGACGTCGTCCTTGTTCGCCTCGTACGGCGAGGAGTTGACCACCAGCAGCAGCCCCGCACCGGCCGCGCGGGTGACGGCGACCGGGCCGCCGTCCTGCCAGAGGTCCTCGCAGATCACCAGCGCGACGTCGATGCCGTGGATCCGGATCACCTGCAACGTGTTGCCGGGCACGAAGTGCCGGAACTCGTCGAAGACCCCGTAGTTGGGCAGGTGGTGCTTGACCGCGCTGGTGACGACGCGGCCCTGGTGGATCACCGCGGCCGAGTTCGTCGGCGAGCCCTTCGGCCGGCCGAGCCGGTCGACGCCCATCGCCGTACCGGCCGCGCGGTCGAGGTACCCGCAGACCACGACGACGTCGCCGAGGCCCTCGTCGGCCAGCCGTCGCGCGAGGGTCTGCACCTTGGACTGGGACGCGTCGACGAACGAGCCGCGCAGGGCCAGGTCCTCGACGGGGTAGCCGGTCAGGACCAGCTCGGGAAAGGCGACCACGTGCGCGCCGCGGTCGACCGCGCCGCGGGTCCAGGAGACGATCTTGTCCGCGTTCGCGTCGAGGTCGCCGACCGTCACGTCGAGCTGAGCGAGAGCAAGCCGGAGCTGAGGCACCTGTGCACCCTACTGGGTTCGCGGCGCCGGTCGAAGCGACTCCGCCGATCCAGGCCAGGACTTAACAAGTACGAAGGTTTGCGGGCGCGGATACTTTCCGCCGACGACTGTCCGGAGCACCGCGGATTCACTGGAAACGTGACCTCCACCGAGCAAGGACCGACCGCCGTCACCGACCGCGCGCTGGGCCCCGACCTGGCCCGCGGCTTCATGCTGCTGTTCATCGCCCTGGCCAACTCGCACTACTTCCTCCGCGGCCCCTCGGTGCTCGGCGGCTTCCCCCAGGACGGGTCGGCGGTCGACCGCGCCGTCACCTGGCTGATCGCCACGTTCGTCGACGGGCGGGCGTTCCCGATGTTCGGCCTGCTGTTCGGGTACGGCGTCGCGCAGATCGTTCGCCGGCAGACCGGGACCGTGTGGGCGACGCGGTTCCTGCTCTGGCGACGCAGCGCCGTGCTCGTGGTGCTCGGATTCCTGCACGCGATGCTGCTGTACGTCGGCGACATCCTGGCGGCGTACGGCGTGCTGCTGTTCCTCGGCGTCTGGGCGATCCGGTGGAAGGACCGCTGGCTGTTCGTCGTCGCTCTCTTCGTCCTGGCGCTGACCGCGCTGCCGGGCGACACGTCGCTGTCGATCAGCGCCGACGGGCCGGACGCCGCGATGCTGCCGCCGGATCTCTGGACGCAGTTCTCGCAGCGGATCCTGGTCAGCCCGGTGATCGCGTTGCTGGGTCCGATCGGGTTCCTGCCGCCGTTCCTGATCGGGCTGTGGGCCGGCCGTCGCCGGATCCTCGAGCGTCCGGCCGAGCACCTTCGGTTGCTCAGGGCCACGGCTGTCGCGGGCGTCACCATCGCCGTACTGGGGGCGCAGCCGGTCGCGCTGACGCTGGCGCGCGTGATCGACCGGCCATCGAGGGACACGTTCAACCTGATCGGGCCGCTGCACGACGCGAGCGGGACGATCGGCGGACTCGGGTACGCCGCGCTGATCGTGCTGATCGCGACGCGGGTCCGGCGCGGCCGGGTGACCGAGGCGATCGCGGCGACTGGGCAACGATCGCTGACCTGCTACCTGATGCAGTCGGTCGTCTGGGCGATCGTCTTCACGCCGTACCTGCTCGACCTGTCGGACACGTTGACCGTGGCGACGACAGCGCTGCTTGCGACGGCGACCTGGATGCTGACGGTTGTGCTGGCGGACCGGATGCGTCGGGCGGACTACCGCGGGCCGTTCGAGGTGCTGATTCGCAGGATCACGTACCGCACCGGCGTGTCGAGTCGTCCGGCGGTACGACGGTGACCGACGATCCGCAGACCACCCGGAACCACCTGCGCGGAGTACGACGTGAACCTCAGCCTTGCCGACCAGCCGACCCTGCCGGACCTGTCCGACGACGAACGGCACCTGCTCAACCTGGTCGCCACGCCCGCGGCGACGTTGCTCGGGCTGGTTGCCGACGTCCTGCGGACCCGGTTGTTCGGTGAGGACGCCGCGGGCTGGGTGGACCTGTGGCAGACGAATCCGTCGACCGCACGGGTCGAGTGGCAGGACGGCCCGGAGCTCGCCGAGGTGCTCGAGCACCTGCTGCCGCGGACGATCGAGGGCACCTTCGAAGGCGTGCCGGGGCTGCGGTCGGTGACGACGTCCGACGCGCAGGCTCAGCTGGTGTGGATCGGTACGACGAGCCCGGTGGCCTTGCACCTCACGCGTCTGGACGGCTGATCACCAGGCAGCGGACGCGCGTGACGGACGCCTTGCTGATCACCAGGAGCCGCCGCCCCCGCCTCCACCACCGCCGCCCGCGCCGGCACCGCCGCTGAAGCCCGAGCCGCTGCTGCCGGCGGAGTCCGCGCCGTACCGGTTGTCCGCCGCCCACCCGGTGCTCGTCCCGCCGACCAGGCCGGCGGCCGTGAACGCCGCGACGCCGCGCCGGAACCGGCCGATCCGGAACATCCCCACCGAGCTGAACACGCTGACCGGGTCGCCACCGGCGATCAGCTCCTCCCAGCGGTCGCCGCGGTCGAGGACCATGGCCCACGGCAACAACTCGGCGAGCTCGGGGTCGGAGAGGTCGTCGGCGCGGACCTGGGTCAGGTACCGCTGGAAGGACCGCAGTTCACCGACGAGCTCGCGCCCGGATCGCGTCAACCGGCCGCGGGTTGTCGCGCGGCGGACGACGTACAGGACGATGCCCGCGACCACGACCAGCGCGAGGACGAGGATGCCGTCGAGCGGACGGCCGGAGACCTCGGTGCTGATCGCGCTCGCGAGGAACGCGAGCAGCGCGAGGCCGAGCACGCTGAGGAAGATCGGCACGAACTGAAGCTTGCGCCGGACCAGCGGTGGCCTCCGGGACGGAAGCCGGGCGAACCAGCCCGACGTGGCGATCTCGGTCCGTAGGGCGCGGATCATGGCGGCCTGGGCGTCGAGTGGGCGCCGGCGGCGTTGCAGCAGGACGGTGGCACCGGGCTTGAGCGTGGGGAACAGGCCTCTGAGCAGCGCGAGGTGGTGGGGACGCCGGGTGGCGGCCGGGGTCACGAGGGTGACGACGGTGTCGCTCTCCTCCTCGGTGTCGAGCCGGACGGTCCCCAGCAGGGCGAGCTCGACGAGCGTGGCCTGGGTGGCTTCGGCGTCGACGTACCCGTGGGTGAGCAGGCGGGACTCGGCGACGCTGATCGCCGGGGGCGCGGTGACGGGTTCGCCGGTGGCTGCGCTGCGGTTCCAGCGGAAGAAGAGGACGACGGCGGCAGCCGCGACGATGATCAGCGCGAGCAGACCGCCCAGCAGCTTCAGCAGACCGGGGGAGGTCGGGCCGGCCGCGTCCTCGAGGATGGCCGTGTCCGCGGGGACCTGCCCGAGCTCGATCGCGGCGACGACGGTCAGCTGTTCACCCGGCGACAGCTTGCCTTGGGTGTACGTCGCTCGGCCGTCGGTGATCTTGGCCGTCGTACAGGGAGTGCTTGCGCCGGACTCGCCGGCGTAGCAAGCCGTTCGGGTGACGCCGCCGGGGACCTCGACGGTGACGGTGGTCTGCTGCAGGGGAGCGATCCAGCCTCGGCCGGTCGCGTTCCAGTACAGCTCGTCGTGATCGGGGAACGACCGGATCGCGCCGCGCAGCCGGTAGCTGACCACGTACGTCGCGGTGTCGCCGGTGACGGTCCGGTCCGGAGCGCCGATCCGCAGCCGGAGCGCCTTCGTCCGCGGGCTGCCGAGCTGGAGGTCCTCCTGCCGCACGCTGGTGTCGGCGCCGGTCGGACTGGTGACGTGCACGTCGGTCACGTCGTACCGGCGGTCCTGGTCGTCGCCGTTCGGCTCGCGGACCACGAGGTCGCGGTAGATCCCGTGCCGGCCGGAGGACTCACCGAAGCGGTAGACGATCGTCTCGGTGACCTGGACGACGCCGTCGCTGCCGACCTTGTAGTCGATCGTGAGGGAGTCGACCTGCTCGGTCGCGGGGCTGGGCGCCGCGAACACCTGCGGCGAGGGTGCCACGACCAGCGCGGCACTTGACGCGGCAACCACCACCAGGGCCCGGGCCCACCACCGTCGACGGCTCATGTCTCAGTAGATGCGGACCTCCGGCTCGCCGGTTCCCGTTGTCACGTGATCGTGTCGGGATCGATCTCCACCGTGTACGACGTGATCGAGGTGAGATGTCCCTGGGTGAACTCGTACAGGTCGCACGACGACACGAACGACGACTGCCACTTCGCGTCGACGTACCGGGCCACCGCGTGCACGGCGACCGAGTCGGCGTTCGCGATCGTCTTGAACCGCAGGAACTGCGTCGTCGACCGCGCCAGCCCCGCCAGGGCGTTCTCGCACGCCTGCACGACCTGCTGGTGCCCCTCGAGCTTCGCCGCCCCGACCAGCGTCCAGGTCACCTCCGGGTGCAGGAACGGGTACACCTCCGAGAAGCGGTGCCGCGAGAAGGCCTCCGCCACTTCCTGAATCGTCGCCATGGCGGGATCTTCTCAGAGCTTCCAGGTCCACGGCGCGTAGATGCTGACCCGTACGCCGGCCAGCAGCGGAGCGACGTACTTGGCCGAGCAGCCGTCGGCGTAGAAGTTGCGCGCCGCGACCACGTTGGCCCGCGTCAGACTGCCGCGCGCCACGTCGTACGTGGTGACGAGCTTGCGGGTCGGCCACGAGTCCTTGGTGAAGCTCCGCGCGAGGTAGTCCGTCGCCACCGGATCCCCGTGGCTGCCCAGCGCCTCCGCGGTCCGCGTCGCAGTCCTGGCGTCCAGGTAGTCACCGCGGACGGCGTTGGCAGGCATCCTCTCGATGACGTTCCGCTGCTCCTGCGGACTCCACTCCTCGTAGTCGCAGGCGAGGACGACCTGGGCGAAGCCGGTCGCGGGTGCTCTGAGAGAGGTGTCCGGCTCGGTCAGCCGGTGAACGGTCAGTTGCTGGTAGGCGCTCTTGGGGAGCGTTGGCCGGGACGGCAGCTTGGTCGGGACGACCGGTCGGGTCAGCTCCGGTGTCGGGGGAGGGGAGGGCAGGACGCTCGGGGTGGAGTCCGCGCTGCGAGTGGTGCCGGCTGGTTCGGTGCCGCAAGCGGTGGTGAGGAGGACGGCGGCTGCGAGCAGGACGGTGATGCGCATTGGACAACTCTGGCCGGTGGAGGGGTCGAGACGGGGCTGAGATGTCGGGGTTGCTGGGCCGAACCGGGGGTGGTGTGTAATGACGGACGTGACGACGGGTGATGGGCTGCGGCTGGGCCGGGTGGGGAAGACGGTCAGGGTCGTGGTGGCGGTGGTCGGCATCGTGCTGCTGGTGAACGGGTCGGTGCGGATGACGGACGACGTGTGGCCGTTCGGGCCGATGTCGCAGTACGCGATGACCGTGCCGGACGACGCGTCGATCACGTTCACCCGCATTCAGGCGGAGACCGATGCCGGGACCTCGGTGGACGTGCCGTTGAACATCGAGGGCGCCGGGGTGGCCCGGGCGGAGATCGAAGCCCGGACCGGCGAGATCGTGAAGGACCCCTCGTTGCTGCAGCAGGTGGCGGACGGGTGGGCGCGCAAGCACCCGGACCAGCCGAAGTACGTGAAGCTGGAGCTGATCCGGGACACCACGCAACTGGTGGACGGACGCGTCGACGGGCCGCCGAAGGCCGAGGTCATGGCCACCTGGCAGGTGAAGTGATGTCCAAGGTCGCCGACTGGTTCACGCCCAAGATCGCGCTGGCGCGGGTCGCCTGGTTGCGGACGGTCCTGTACCTGTTCGTCATCCTCGACATGCACGCGTTCGTCCGCGACACCCGGCTCAAGGGCGAGCACCCCGGGCTCTACCAGCCGCTCTTCCTGGCCCGCCTGTTCGACCTCCCGAAGCCCTCGGTCGCCAACACGACCACCCTGTACGTCGTACTGATCGTGTTCTGCCTGATCGCCGCGTCCAACCGGCTGCCGCGGCTCGCGGGCTGGGTGGTCGCGCCGGCGTTCACCTGGTGGGTCCTGATCGGGATGAGCGACGGCAAGGTCGACCACGACCACCTCGCGCTCGTCGTCGCACTCTGGGTCCTCCCGACCGTCGCTCCGAACAAGCACCGCAAGGGCTCGGTGTACGCCGACCAGACCACCTCCGAGGCGGCCGGCTGGGCGATCCGCTGCGTTCAGATCAGCGTGATCGCGACGTACTTCCTGTCCGCGGTCGCCAAGCTCCGCAGCGCGGGCTGGGCGCTGACCTGGCCGGGCAGCGCGATCCTGACCTGGGCGATCGTGCGCCGGCCGCACCCGGTCGGCGAGTGGCTCTTGCACCACCCGTGGATGCTGCACGTGATGCAGTGGGTCGGGATCATCGGCGAGTTCCTGTCGCCGCTCGTGCTCTGGCTGAAGGGCCGCTGGCAACTGTTCGGCGCGCTGTTCTTCATCGGCTTCCACGTCGCGAACACCGCGATCCTGCTGATCCACTTCCTGCCGACCGTGGTCTGCTGGCTCGCGTTCGCCCCGATGGAGCGGATCATCCCCTGGTTCCAGCGGCGCAGGGGCTCAGGTGGCGACGCCGGAGAGCCCGAAGACCAGGCCGAAGACAGCCGGCAGACCCAGCAGCAGCCCGGCGCGTAGCCGGAAGCGCCGGCCGCCCGGGCCCGGCGTGCGGACGACTCGCGAGAGCACCGCGCCGGCGTACCCGAAGACGAGCGCGGCGAGCAGGATCTGCTTGGTCGGGAGGAAGCCGTCCTCGTGGGTCAGGCCGAGCGTGACGAGCCCGGGGCAGCAGAACGCGAACATGCCGTACCCGAGCTCGGGGATCGGGAGCCAGCGCCGCCCGAGCACGTCCAGCTCGGCGGGCCGGCGGCGTTGCAGCGACCGGACGAACCGGCCGGTGCTGAGCAGCAGGTCGCTGATGCAGAGCAGGGCGGCCACGAACAGCGCGGCGTGGAAAATCGTCTGCACCGACGCAACCCTAGGCCCTGGGACAGACGATGTCCCGGCGGCCACGTAACGTCTGCTTAACACTGCCGGGGCACACTGTGTGAGGTCCGGTGCTCTGCAGTACGTCGAGAGAGGTGGAACCGCCGATGGACAAGCAGCAGGAGTTCGTGCTGCGCGCGCTGGAGGAGCGCGACGTACGGTTCGTGCGGCTCTGGTTCACCGACGTGCTGGGCTTCCTGAAGTCGGTGGCGGTCGCCCCGGCGGAGCTGGAGGGCGCGTTCGCCGAGGGGATCGGGTTCGACGGTTCCGCGATCGAGGGGTTCGCCCGGGTGACCGAGGCGGACATGCTGGCCAAGCCGGACCCGTCGACGTTCCAGATCCTGCCCTGGCGCGGCGAGACGATGGGTACCGCGCGGATGTTCTGCGACATCAACATGCCCGACGGCTCGGCCTCGTTCGCCGACCCGCGGCACGTGCTGAAGCGGACCCTGTCGAAGGCGGCCGACCTCGGCTTCACCTTCTACACCCACCCCGAGATCGAGTTCTACCTGTTCAAGTCGCTGACCGGCGCCCCGGGCACCTATCCCGAGCCGGTCGACTCCTCGGGCTACTTCGACCACACCCCGCAGGGCATCGGCAACGACTTCCGCCGCGAGGCGATCACGATGCTGGAGTCGATGGGCATCTCGGTCGAGTTCAGCCACCACGAGGGCGGCCCGGGCCAGCAGGAGATCGACCTGCGGTACGCCGACGCGCTGTCCACCGCGGACAACATCATGACGTTCCGCGTGGTCGTCAAGGAGGTCGCGCTCAGCCAGGGCATCTACGCCTCGTTCATGCCCAAGCCGCTGAGCGACCAGCCCGGCTCGGGCATGCACACCCACATGTCGCTGTTCGAGGGCGACCGGAACGCGTTCTTCGAGGGCGGCGCGCAGTACCAGCTGTCCAAGACCGGGCGCGCGTTCATCGCCGGCCTGCTGCACCACGCGGCGGAGATCACCGCGGTCACCAACCAGTGGGTGAACTCGTACAAGCGGCTCGCCGTCGGTGACGAGGCGCCGTCGTTCATCTCGTGGGGTCACAACAACCGCAGCGCGCTGGTCCGGGTGCCGATGTACAAGCCGCACAAGGGCCAGTCGAGCCGGGTCGAGTTCCGCTCGCTCGACTCCGCCGCGAACCCGTACCTGGCCTTCGCGCTGATGCTGGCCGCGGGCCTCAAGGGCATCGAGGAGGGCTACGAGTTGCCGCGCGAGGTCGAGGACGACATCTGGTCCCTGACCGACCGCGAGCGCCGCGCGCTCGGCATCAAGCCGCTGCCGAACAGCCTGGCCGAGGCGATCCACGCGATGGAGGACAGCGAGCTGGTCGCCGAGACGCTGGGCGAGCACGTCTTCGACTTCTTCCTGCGCAACAAGCGGGTCGAGTGGCAGGACTACCGCAAGCAGGTCACGCCGTTCGAGCTGAACAAGCTGCTGCCGGTGCTGTAAACAACGCGCTGACCTTGACACGCAGTGAGAACGGTGACACTGCGTGTCAGTTTCAGATGATGTTGTTCTGTTGGTAAATAGTTTCCTGACCGGTCATCAACGTCGCGTGGGATTCAGCCCATGCGTCGTCTGCTGACCTTCTTCGGGCTGCTTGCTGCCCTGGCTCTGGCCGGGACCACGGCCGCGTCCGCCCACGTGATCGCGTCCACCGGCTATGCCACCGTCACGCAGGACGGCAGCCAGGTGAACTTCCAGCTCAGCCTCGAGTACGCCGTCCTGGCGCGCGCCGTCGACCTCGGCGAACCGGCGACCGACGACGGTCAGCGCGCCAAGGCCCTCGACGCCGCCAAGCCGGCGTTGGAGACCTACCTGCACGACCGCGTGATCGTCTCCCTCGACGGCGCCGCCTGCGAGCCGGAGCTGGCCACCACGTCCGTCGGCAGCCGCGCCAGTACGCCGTACGCCGAACTTGGCCTGACCTACGCCTGCGCCGGCGACCAGGGCACGTTTCGCCTGCAGTACAAGGTGTTCGGGGACAACGAGGCGGTCGCCGACGACCACACCAACCTGGTCGAGTACCACTTCGGCGACGACTCCGGGCGGACCGTCTTCGATCGCAGCCACCACGACTTCACCGTCGGCGACTCGACGGTCGCCTCGTCCAGCCTGCAGTTCGGCAGGATGGGCGTCGAGCACATCCTGCTCGGCCTCGACCACGTGCTCTTCGTGGTCGCCCTGATCCTCGGCGCGCAGAGCCTCAAGAACCTGCTCCAGGTCACCTCGATGTTCACCGTCGCGCACAGCGTCACGCTGGTCACCACGCTGCTGGGCGGGATCACCGTGCCCGCGATCGTCGTCGAGCCGCTGATCGCGCTGTCGATCGCCTTCGTCGCGGTCGAGAACTTGCTCGGCTCCACCCGCCACCGGCTCCCGGTGGTCTTCGGTTTCGGTCTTCTGCACGGGCTCGGCTTCGCCGGTTCGCTGCGGATCACCGATCAGGTCAGCCCGGAACTGCTCGTCTCGCTGCTGAGCTTCAACGTCGGCATCGAGACCGGCCAGGCGTTGCTGCTGCTGGCCGTGTTCCCGCTGGTCCTGCTGATCCGCCGGAGCCGGCTGTCGGTTCCGGTTGTCCGCTCGGCGACCGGGGTCGTCGCCGCCTTCGGCACCTTCTGGTTCGTAGAAAGGTTCTTCCTCGCATGATCGGCCTGACTCGCACGTCGAGCGATCGTCCTCCCGCCACGCGCTGGCACAAAGCCCTGTACGGCGTCACCGGCGGCCTCGCCGCGCTGGTGATCGGCGTACCGCTGACCGGTGTCATCGCCGACGCGGTCGACGCGCCGGCCGCCACCATCTCCGGCACGGTCTTCGAGGACCGTGACAACGACAACCGCCAGGACACCAACGAGACCCCGTTGGCCGGCGTGACCGTCTCGGACGGTCAGCAGCTCGTCGTGACGGACCGGAAGGGGCACTACTCCTTCTCGTCCGACGTCGAGCGCCGCGACGTCGACATCGTCTTCGTCACCCAGCCGTCGGGCTACTCGGTGGGCACCGACGACACCATGACCCCCAAGTTCTTCCGCAACCTCGGCCAGTTGGCGGCCGGTGACACGCGGGAGGTGAACTTCGGGCTGCGCAAGGACAAGAAGTCGGCCGACGGTGGGTTCACCTTCGGCAACGTGGCCGACCCGCACGTGAACGCGCAGCTGCCCGAGCAGATCAGCGAGATCAACTCGACCCGGCAGAACCTCGCGTTCATCCAGGTCAGCGGTGACCTGACCAACAACGCGACCGACGCGGAGTTCGAGTTCTACAAGGCCTCGACGGCGAAGTCGAAGGTGCCGGTCTGGCCGGCCGTGGGCAACCACGAGTACGCCGCCGGCTCGACGTACGCGGCGCGGATCAACAACTACCGCAAGCACGTCGGCCCGGAGTGGTACTCCTTCGACTACAGTGACCGGCACTTCCTGGTGCTGGAGAACAACGGCGCCGCGCCGTTCGCCGAGCAGCTGGAGTGGGTGAAGGCCGACCTGGCCCAGAACGTCAAGCGGGGCAAGCATCTGGTCGTGCTGACCCACCAGCCGATGAACGTGCCGTTCGGTTCGCCGTCGGTGTACGACGAGTTCGGCAAGGTGCTCGAGCAGTACCAGGCCGAGCTGATCCTGGTCGGGCACGAGCACAGCAACGACGTCGAGCCGAACAGCCAGTTCGCCAGGACCGCGAAGCACATCCAGACCGTCTCGTCGTCGTACACGATCGACAACTCGCCCCGCGGGTTCCGGTTCGTGAACATGGACAACAAGACCTTCGACAACCCGTTCCGGATCTACGGCGCGGAGAAGGACCTGACGATCGTGTCGCCGGCGCCGGGCACCTCGGTCCCGCTGGACAAGTTCCCCGGCATCCAGGTGAACGCCTACGACACCACCGACGCGCCGGTGAAGGTCCGCTACCGCCTGGACAACGGCAACTGGAAGCGGCTCGACCCGACCGGTGAGTTCACCTGGTACGCCGAGCTGCCGGGTAACGCGAAGGTCGGCAAGCACACCCTCGAGGTGGAGGCGACCGACAAGTCCAAGGCGACCTGGAAGGGCACCTCGAAGTTCACGCTGACCAACGAGAAGGCGATCAAGCCGGTCGCCGGGGCGGACTGGAACCAGCACCACGGCGACGCGTCGCACAGCGGTGTCGCCGCGGACTCCATCGCGGCCGGCCAGCGGCTGGCGTGGTCGTACCGGACCAAGGGCACGTTCCTGACCGGTTCGCCGGCCATCGTCGACGGCGTCGTGTACGCCGGGACGCGGGACGAGAACGGCGAGGGCAACAGCGAGGTGCACGCCGTGAACCTCGCCACCGGCAAGAAGCTGTGGAGCTACGACGTCCCGTCGTCGGTGCACGGCAGCGTCGCGGTCTCCGACGGGCTCGTCTACGTCCCGACCCTGCGCGGCACGCTCTTCGCGGTGGACGCCAGGACCGGCAAGCTGAAGTGGCGCAACGACCCCGAGGCGGCGCCGGAGGGCAGCAACCAGCGCACCTACGGGTACTACGGCGTGACGGTTGCCGACGGCAAGGTGCTGTTCCCGTTCCAGACCCGGTTCGGTGAGGCGGCGGCAGGCATCCTGCTCGCCCTCGACGCCAAGACCGGGCGGCGGATCTGGGGTTCGCCGATGGCCGGCAACACGATGAGCGACGGCACTCCCGCGGTCGCCGACGGTCGCGTGTACGTCGGGAACCAGGACGGCAGCATCGTGATCGCGTACGACCTGAAGACCGGCCAGAAGCTGTGGACCGGTACCGACACGCTCGGCGGCTGGCAGGACGGCGTACCGACCGCTGGTGGCGGCAAGGTGTTCATCGGGTCGAACAACGGCATCGTCGCGCGCGACGGCGCGACCGGCACGGTGCTCTGGAGCTACACCAGCACGCACCCGTCGCTGGTCAGCAGCGGCGCGACGCCGTCCGCGGCCGCGCTGAGCGGCAACACCGTCTACATGTCCTTCCCGAGCGGTGCGGTGACAGCGCTCAACGCCACCACCGGCGCCGTGATCTGGGACCAGCTGCTGCCGGGTTCGCAGTACCGCGGTGGATCGTTCACCTCACCGGCGCTGTCGGGCACCACCCTCTTCGTCGGCGCGAACAGTGGTGGGTTCTACGCCCTGGACGCGCGGACGGGTCAGCCGCTGTGGTCGCAGAACATCGGCACCTGGGTGTCGGCGGGCCCGGCGGTCAGTGGCAACACCGTGGTCGCGGGGGCCTTCGACGGCAACCTGTACGCCTTCACCCCGGGCGGTACGACGGCCGCGCCGTGGCCGGTCGTGTCCGGCAAGGTGACGCTGAAGGCCGACGGTACGCCGCTCGCCAACACGGCGGTCAGCGTGGTCAAGGACGGTACGGCGATCGGCCGGACCACGACGGATGCCGCTGGCAACTACCGCGTCGGGCTGCCGGGCGGCGCCGGCTCGTACACCCTCCAGGTGGCGCAGCTCGGCTTCGCGACGGCGGCGCGCGAGCTCACGGTCGGCGCCGGCGGGGCCGACGGCATCGACCTGCAGGTCAGCCCGGTGAACGTCGACGCGAGCATCGGCAAGCGGCTGCCGAGCGGCCTGGTCGAGGGTGGACCGGGTGACGTGGTGATCGAGAACAAGTTGCTCGCGATGGCGGTGGCCAAGGTCTACAACGACCCGCAGCTGAGCCCGTCGACCACGGGCAAGGTGCTCGACCTCGCGCTGACCGGGCAGCCGGACCAGCTCGACTGGATCAACCTGCCGTACGTCAGCATGGCCGAACCGGTCGGCGGCAACGCCTGGCAGCAGCTGCAGGTGCGCTCGACCGAGGTGAAAATCGTCCAGAACGATGGACAGAAGGCCGTCGTTCGGGTCGAGGGCGCGTCCGCCGAGCACCCTCAGCTCAAGGTGGTCACCACCTTCACGGCAACGCCCGACGAGTCGTTCGTCACCGCCGACACCACCTTCACCAACGGCACAGGAGCGGTGCTGTCAGTGTGGGCCGGGGACGCGATCGACCACGACGGCGCCGGCTCACGCTCGGCCGTCGCGGGCTTCCCGGTCGTCACCAGCGGCGGGCCGTTCAGCCAGGTGCCGACTGGGAAGCGGTGGATCGGGCAGAGCGGAACGACGCCGGACAACGAGACCTACGGCCTCGTCTACAGCGCGGCCAGCGGCGCGTTCACCGGCTACTCGCAGAGCAACTTCACGATGAGCAAGTTCAAGCTGGACCTGCCGGCCGGTGGTGAGCACACGATCAGCCGCCGCATCGTGGTCGCCTCCAACGGAGGCGCCGCCGACAAGTTCGGCGTACTGGACCAGTTCGCCTACTGAGTTCAGGTGAGGGCGACAGCCGGGGAGTCCGTGGGACTCTCCGGCTGCTTGCTGTCGGCCCACCGGGCGGCCGCGGTGGAGTGCCGGTACGGCGTACTAAGGGCTTCCGGCGCCGGAGTGGTTGCCCTGGGCTCCGGAATCGTGGTGCCGTCGGCGGTGAGGATCTCGACCTCGTCGACCGTGAACAGGCCGACCGGACGGATTCCCTCGGTGACGACCACGATGCAGCCGGGGACGACCTGCTGGGCACGGTGGTCCTGGGCCGGGACGAGGATGCCCTCGGCCGCGGAACGCCAGGCGCCGGGGGCGAAGCGGCGCAGCGCGATGCCGACCTGGCCGTCCTCGGCCGTGCGTGGTGGCAGGAACGCGGTGGCTGTGTAGTCGTAGTCGTAGTCCGGCTCGGGCGGCCCGGACACTCGCCCGCCCTGCTGGGGCGTCAACCAGACCACCGTGCCCCGAACAGCGAGCGACCCCGTCATCATGACCATGACGAGTCATCATGCCCGTCACAGACAGTTTTCGCCAGCCACTCCGTGTGTTGGCCGTGATCACCCCGCAACGGAACCGCGATCTGCGCCGGTCGTGCGGTGGGGACCGTGACCACGTCCTGGCCACCTCGGACACCACAGGTGCTGTCCGAGGTCCCGGGAAGGTGTTCACGGTCCCGACGCCGGTAATCTGCGGGGGTGGCGGAGTCGCGGAAGGTGTCGAGTGAGGGCCAGCTGGTCCGCCGGGGGTTCGCGGACCCCCAGCGGGCCTCGAAGATGCTCCAGGAGCTCGACCGGCTGGACGCCCGCACCCCGATGGCGACCGAGCAGCTGATCACCTCGCTGTCGGAGTCCGCCGACCCCGATCTCGCGCTGCTGCACCTGCTCGGCCTGGCCGAGGCGCTGACCCAGCACGAGTACGACGTGTCCGCCTTCGCCCGTACGCTCGACATGGACGGCGACTTCCGCCGTCGCCTGTGCTGCGTGCTCGGCGCGAGCGAGGCGCTCGGCCGTCACCTCACCGTGCACCCGCGGCACTGGTACGACCTGGCCGACCCGGCGCTGGCCGGCAGCAACCCGACGCCGGACGACGTCGCCGCCCGGCTCGCGCTGGCCGTCGACGACGACAACCCGGTCGATGCCCTGCGCATCGAATACCGCCGGCTCCTGCTCCGCCTGGCCGCGCGCGACCTCGCGGAGGGCCTGCTCGTCGACGAGACCGCCGCCGTCCTGGCCGACCTGGCCGGTGGCGCGCTGGAGACCGCCCTCCAGATCGCCCGCAACGACTACTTCGGCCAGCACCCCGGCGCCGCCGACTGCCGGCTCGCGATCATTGCCATGGGCAAGTGTGGCGGCCGTGAGCTGAACTACGTCAGCGACGTCGACGTCCTGTTCGTCGCCGAACCGCTGGAGGGCGAGGACGAGGCGCCGGCGCTGAAGACCGCGACCCAGCTGGCGGCCGCCGCGATGCGGATCTGTTCGGCGCACACCGCCGAGGGCACGCTCTGGCCGGTCGACGCCGCGCTCCGCCCGGAAGGAAAGTCCGGCCCGCTGGTCCGCACGCTCGACAGCCATCTGGCCTACTACCAGCGCTGGGCCAAGACGTGGGAGTTCCAGGCGCTGCTGAAGGCCCGCCCGATCGCCGGTGACGCCGAGCTCGGTCAGGCGTACGCCGACCAGACGGCCGGCCTGGTCTGGTCCGCGGCCGACCGCGAGGGGTTCGTCGACGACGTCCAGGCGATGCGCCGCCGGGTCGTCGACCACATCCCGGCCGCCGACGTCGACCGTCAGCTGAAGCTCGGGCCGGGTGGTCTGCGCGACGTCGAGTTCGCCGTACAGCTGCTGCAGCTGGTGCACGGGCGGAGCGACGAGAGCGTGCGCAGCGGGACGACGCTGATCGCGCTGGAGCAGCTGACCAGCTCGGGGTACGTCGGCCGCACCGACGGCGCCGTACTGGCCGACGCGTACCGGTTCCTGCGCTCGATGGAGCACCGGATCCAGCTGTACCGGCTGCGGCGGACCCACTCGGTTCCCGAGCACGAGGACGACCTGCGCCGGCTCGGTCGCTCGCTCGGCTTCACGAAGAACCCGATCGCCGACCTGACCAAGGTGTGGAAGAAGCACGCGCTGGAGGTCCGCCGCCTGCACGAGAAGCTCTTCTACCGCCCGCTGCTGGCGGCCGTCGCGCGCATCCCGGGTCAAGAGGTCCGGCTGACCCCCGAGGCCGCGAAGCAGCGCCTCACCGCACTCGGGTACGCCGACCCGGCGTCCGCGCTGCGGCACATCGAGGCGTTGTCCGAGGGCGTGTCCCGGCGCTCGTCCATTCAGCGCGCCCTGCTTCCGGCGATGCTCGGCTGGTTCGCCGAGTCACCCGACCCGGACGCCGGTCTGCTCGCGTTCCGGACGATCTCCGACGCCCTCGGCTCGACGCCGTGGTACCTGCGCCAGCTCCGCGACGAAGGCGCTTCCGCCGAGCGCCTCGCGCACTTGCTGGCCAGTGGCCGGTACGCCGTCGACCTGCTGCAGCGGGCCCCCGAGGCGACGGCGATGCTCGCGGACGAGCGCGAGCTGGTCCCGCGGAAGCCCGAGGCGCTGCTGACCGAGATGTCCGCCGCGGCGCGCCGGCAGGAGAAGCCGGAGGCCGCGGTGGCCGCGATCCGCGCGGTCCGGCGGCGTGAGCTGTTCCGCGTCGCGGCGGCCGACCTGTCGAACCTGCTCGAGGTCGAGCAGGTCGGCGAGGCGCTGACCACGATCGCGGCCGCGACGCTGACCAGTTCGCTGGAGGTCGCCCGACGGGTGGTCGCCAAGGGTGGTGAGGAACCGACCCGGATGGCGATCGTCGCGATGGGCCGGTTCGGCGGGCACGAGCTCGGCTACGGCAGCGACGCGGACGTGATGTTCGTCCACGATCCGTTGCCGGGGGCATCGGAAAAGGCGGCGACCGACTTCGCCACGCAGGCGGCCACCGAGCTGCGCCGGCTGCTGTCGCTGCCGGGGGCGGACCCGGCCGTCGCGATCGACGCCGACCTGCGGCCCGAAGGCCGGCAGGGACCGCTCGTCCGCACGCTGGCGTCGTACGCGTCGTACTACGCGCGCTGGTCGGCGGTCTGGGAGGCGCAGGCGCTGCTCCGGGCCGATCCGCTCTGCGGCGATCCCGAGCTGTGCCAGGCGTTCCGCGACCTGATCGACCCGCTGCGCTACCCGGCGGACGGCGTACCGGAGCGGGACGTGATGGAGATCCGGCGGATCAAGGCGCGCGTCGACGCCGAGCGGCTGCCGCGCGGCGCCGATCCGGCCACCCACACCAAGCTCGGGCGCGGCGGTCTGGCCGACATCGAGTGGACGGTCCAGCTGCTCCAGCTGCGCGAGGCGCACCGGGTCGCGGGTCTGCGGACGACGCGGACGCTCGGGGCGTTGCGGGTGGCCGTCGAGGAGGGACTGTTCGAGCCGCGGGAAGCCGACATACTGCGAGCCGCCTGGCAGCGGGCGTCGCGGATCCGGAACGCGATCATGCTGACCCGCGCCCGGCCGAGTGACTCGTTGCCGCGCGATCCGCGCGACCTGGCCGCCGTGGCGCAGATCTGCGGCTACCCGCCGGGGCAGACCAGCCGGTTCTCCGACGACTACCTACGGTTGACCAGACGTGCACGCAACGTGGTGGATCACCTGTTCTGGGGCGAGTAATTCACCGCGGTGAGGCGATGAAAGCGTCCTGAAAGGCCCCTGCGCGACTCTGATTTCTCGCAGAGCACACGCTGGGGGCGATCACCATGGAGGATCTGTCGGGGGACAGCGCCACGAGCTTCACGAACTTCGTGACAGACCGGTACGGCGCACTGCTGGGTACGGCGCACCTGCTGATCCGCGACCACGGCCTGGCCGAGGACCTGGTGCAGACCACGCTGGCCAAGTGCTGGCGCAGGTGGGACACCATCCGGGCCGAGGACCCGTACGCGTACGTGCGGCAGGTGCTCGTCAACACCTGCCGCGCCCACTGGCGGGTGAAGAAGGGCAAGCTGGAGTTCCCCACCGAGGAGCTGCCGATCCTGCCGGTGATGATCGACCACTACGACCGGATCGAGCGCGACACGGTTCTGGTCGCCGCGCTGGAACGGCTGCCGGGACGGATGCGCGTGGTCGTCGTCCTGCGGTACCTGGTCGATCTGAGCGAGGCCGAGACCGCGCTGGAGGTCGGGTGCGCGGTCGGCACGATCAAGAGCCAGACCAGCCGTGCGCTGGCCCGGTTGCGGGGGGATCCTCTCCTGCTCGACTACCGGAGGTCTGCGTAGGGCCCTGTACTTTGTACCGGTGGCTGAGTTTGTATCGGTGCAAGAGGTGGATCAGGTCCGGCAGCCGGGCGTGTTCAGTCATGTCCGGCGCAGCGTGCGGATGACGGTCGGGCAGCAGCGGGTGTGGGAGACGCACTGGTCCGAGCTCGGGCGCAAGCTGGAGGACCTGCCGGCCGGGATCCTCGACCTGGACGCCTGGTTCGGCCGGACCGCGCCGGTGGTGCTGGAGATCGGGTCGGGCATGGGCGAGGCGACCGCGCAGCTCGCGCAGGCCGCGCCCGAGGTCAACCACCTGGCCGCCGAGGTCTACCCGGCCGGGCTCGGGCAGCTGATGCTGGCGGTCGAGAAGAACGAGCTGAGCAACGTCCGCCTCCTGCACGGCGACGCGCTCGACTTCCTCCGGGACCACGTCGCGCCGGACACGCTGGACGGCGTACGGATCTACTTTCCGGACCCGTGGCAGAAGAAGCGGCACAACAAACGGCGCCTGGTGAAGGCGCCGTTCGTCGCGCTGGTCGCGTCGCGGCTGCGGCCGGGCGGGACGTTGCACCTGGCCACGGACTGGGCCGACTACGCCGACGAGATGCGCGAGGTCTGCACGGCTGAGCCGCAGCTCGTCAATCAGTACGACGGTTGGGCGCCGCGTCCGTCGTGGCGCCCGCTGACCAAGTTCGAGTCCCGCGCGCACAGCGAGGGCCGAGTTTGCCGCGATCTGCTCTACACGAAGGTCACGCCGTCCGGCTGGTGAACGACCAGTGCCCTGACGGGACCGTGTAGATCGTGTAGCCGTCCGCCCAGACCGGTTCCCCGGCGTACGGAGCCGGTACGGCGGTGACGTCGGCCGCCTCCTCCGACGGCAGGTGCACCTCGGCGGTGCTGCCGACCGGGACCTGGACCTCGACGTGCAGCACGCGCCCGACCTGCCGCCAGGTCGCGGACACCTTCCCGCGCACCGTGTCGGTGCGCAGCGACGCCTGAGCCGTGTCCGCTCGTCCGTCCGGGCGGACCACGATCCGCTCCCACCCGTTGCCGGCGTTGCGGAGGCCGCTGACGTTCTCCAGCAGCCACTGCACGACGGTGCCCTGGAAGTAGTGGTTGCGCGACCGCGTGTCGGTCTCCCACATCTCCCACAGGGTGTCGGCGCCCTGTTCCATCCAGTAGCCCCAGCTCGGGTAGGTCCGTTGCTGGGCGACCTTCGCGGCGACGTCGGCGTGCCCGTACCGGCTCAGGACCGGGAGCAGTACGCCGACACCGAGGCAGCCGGTGTTCAGGTGGAAGTCGCGGGCCTCGATGTCGCTGACCAGGTTGGCGACGACCTGGTCGACCAGCTCGTCGGGAACCAGGCCGAACGCCAGCGGCACCGCGTTCGAGGTCTGCCGGTAGTCGGGGTCCTTCGCGGTGCGGTAGAGGCCCGCCTCGCGATCGAGGAACTCGCGGTTGAGCCCGTCGGCCAGCTCAACGGTTGCCCTGCGCAACCGGTCCAGGTCGCCGGTCTCGCCGATCAGCTCGCCGATCTCGATCACCGCGGTGAGCGCCCGGTGCAGGTACGCCGTCGCGGTCAGCCGGGAGTCCTCCGGCGGCGGGCCGTCCGGGTAGCCCGGGGGGATCCAGTCGCCGAGCACACTGGTCGACAGGCCGTCCTCGACCCGGGCCAGTTCCCAGTCGACGTAGCGGTTGACCGCCTCCCAGTGCTCGCGCAGCAAGTGCGTGTCGCCGTACCAGCGGTGCATTTCGCGCAGTACGAACGGATAGACCGTCGACCACTCGGTCGCGGGCGCCAGTTCGGCGTACCCCCAGCCACCGGACGGCACGATCACCGGCAGCTGGCCCTCGGCGGTCTGGCTGTCGCGCAGGTCGCCGAGCCACTTGGTGAAGAAGCGCGACAAGTCCAGCAGCGACATCATCGACGGCGCGCCGACCTGCGCGTCGCCGGTCCAGCCGTTCTTCTCCAGGATCGGGGTGTCGGTGGGGATGCCGTGCAGGTTGTTCAGCACGGTCCGGCGCATCGCGTGCTCGAGCCACTCGTAGATCGGGACGTCGGAGCTGAACCGCGAGGCCGGCCGGACGTCGGAGTGGACGACCTGGAGGGTGAGCTCGGCGGTGTCGGCGCCGGTGACCTGGACGTAGCGGAAGCCCTTGTACGAGAAGCGCGGCGCCCAGGTCTCGATGCCGTTGCCTGAGGCAATGTACTCGTCGCGCTGGAAGCGGTCGACGTGCACGTGCCGGTTGACCGCGACGACCTGGCCGTCGGGGGCGAGCGTCTCGCCGTACACGAGGCTGATCGTCCGGCCGGCCGGTGCTTCGGCGGCCAGGCGGACCCAGCCGGCGGTGGTGCGGCCGAAGTCGACGACCTGCGTGCCGGCGTGCGGCGTGGTGATCTCGGTCGGCTGGACTTCTTCGACGACGCGGATCGGTTCGTGCTGCTGGGCGCGGAGCCGGCCCTTGGGCGGGTCCAGTTCGAGGGCGGGGGACCAGGTGGAGGCGTCGAAGTCCGTGGTGTCCCAGCCGGGCTGGGCGAGGCGCGAGTCGTAGGTCTCTCCGGCGTACAGGCTGTCGGAGGTCGTCGGGCCGCTGGTCACCTGCCAGCTGGTGTCCGAGTGGATCTCGGTGGTCGTGCCGTCCTCGTGGTCGACCACCAGGCGGGCCAGCAGGCGCGGGTCGGCGATCCAGGGGGCTTCGTGCCAGCGCCAGGTGTTCGGGGTAGTCAGGCCGAAAAAGCCGCGGCCGAGCTCGGCGCCGAGGACGTTGCCGCCGGGCTGGAGGAGGTCGGTGACGTCGTGGGTGACGTAGAGGACCGTGCGGTCGTAGTCGGTGAACCCGGGGTCGAGGACGGCGTCGCTGACTCGTTGGCCGTTGAGGTGGAGGTCGGCGTACGCGAGACCGCTGACGTAGAGGCGGGCCTTCGCGACCGGGCCGGGCAGGTCGAAGGCGCGGCGGAGCAGGGGAGCGGCCTCGGTGGAGGCGCCGATCCAACGGGCGTCCTGCCAGCCCTCGTCGAGCAGCGCGGTCTCGAACCAGCTCGGGCGGCTCCACCGGCTCTCGCGGTCGAGGCCGTCCCAGAGACGGATGGCCCAGTGGTAGCGGGTGCGCGGCGCGAGCTGCGGGCCGTCGTACTCGAGCTGGATGGCGTCACCGGTGAGCTTGCCCGTGTCCCAGACGTCCGCCTGCTCGGGGGCGAGGAGATCAGGACTGGTGGCGACGAGGACCTGGTACGCCGACTGGGTGGCGCCGTAGCCGGGCGCGGTCGCGATCCAGGCGAGGCGCGGGCGCGGCTCGTCGAGGCCGAGCGGGCGGTCGGCGTACTCGACCGTGAGCTTCGCCACGTCGAGGGGTCCGCCGGGGGTCCAGCCGTCCGGGAAAGCTGGTGTGGCCACGGGGTGAGCTCCTCACGTCGGCGGTCGATCCCGGAGGACCGTACGTACCTGCGCGGGGTCGGGGCAACACCTCTGTCCGCATCTGGACAGATCACGGCCGAGGCGTGAGAGCCAATGCCCACAGGCGGTCAGGGACGAGCTTGGCGAAGCGCATCAGCAGGGACATCTGCCAGGGGAAGACGATCCGGGCGGACTGACGCTCGATGCCGTCGGCGATCGCGCGGGCGGCCTGGTCGGCCTTGATGATGAACGGCATCGGGAACGAGTTGGTCTCGGTCATCTCGGTCTCGACGAAGCCCGGGCAGACGGTCAGCACGTCGATGCCGGCGGGCCGGAGCTTGGCGCGCAGCGCCTCGAGCAGGTTAATCTGCGCGGCCTTGGTCGCGCCGTACGCCTCGGCTCCGGGCAGGCCGCGGTAGCCGGCGACCGACGCGATCCCGACGATCATGCCGCCGCCCCGCAGCCGCGGGATGACCGTGTCGAGGGTGTTGGCCAGGCCGGTCAGGTTGACGTCGAGGTGCTTCTGGAAGGAGCCGGCGTCGAAGTCGTCCATCTGCTGCCAGTAGCCGGCGCTGAACACGACGATGTCGAGCCCGCCGAGCTCCTGCGTCACGTCGTGGGCGGCCCGGCGTACGGAGTCCTGGTCGGTGACGTCGACGGTGCTGATGGTCAGGTGGTGCCCGGCGACCTCCTTGAGCTTGTCCTCCCGGCGGGCCGAGATCGCGACCTGCGCGCCGCGCCGGTGCAGCTCGTGGGCGAGGGCGGCGCCGATGCCGGAGGAGGCGCCGACGACCCAGATCCTGCGGTTGGCGAGATTCATGTCAGGTCCTTCGGGTGAGGGCGAGCTGGACGACGTCGAGGTAGCCGGAGCGGAAGCCGGCTTCGGAGTAGGCGAGGTAGAACTCCCACATCCGGCGGAAGGTCTCGTCGAAGCCGAGCGCGTCGACCTCGGCGGCCTGCTCGGTGAAACGGTCTCTCCACAGGCGCAGCGTCCGCGCGTAGTCGGCGCCGAACGCGCGCTGGTCGACCACGGTGAGACGGCCCGCCGCGCGGTCGATCGCCTCCAGGGAAGGGATCAGCCCGCCCGGGAAGATGTACTTGTGGATCCAGCCCTGGGCGTGCCGGGTCGCCCGCAGCCGGTCGTCGGGCATGGTGATCGCCTGCAGGCCGAACCGCCCGCCGGGGACGAGCACGCGGTCGACGGTCTCGAAGTACGTCGGCCAGTAGCGCTCGCCGACCGCTTCGATCATCTCGACGCTCACCACCGCGTCGTACCGGCCCTCGACGTCGCGGTAGTCGCACAGCTCGACGGTCGCGTCCACGCCGGCCTCGGCGATCCGCTTGCGCGCGAGGTCGCGCTGCTCGGTGGACAGCGTGATCGACGTGACGGCCGCGCCGCGGCCCGCCGCCTGGATCGCGAGCTGGCCCCAGCCGGTGCCGATCTCCAGCACGCGCGAGCCGTCTCGTACGCCGGCCAGGTCGAGCACGTGGTCGATCTTGCGGACCTGGGCCTGATCGAGGTCGTCGGTGGTGTCGAAGAGCGCGGACGAGTACGACATGGTCGGGTCGAGGAAGGTCGCGAACAGGTCGTTGGACAGGTCGTAGTGACGGGCGATGTTCGAGCGGGCGCCCCTGCGGTCGTTGCGCTCGGTGGCCGGCATGCGTTGCTCGATCAGCTTGCGGAAGCGCTGGAGAGTCGGGGGAACTAGCGTGGTGAGGTGGCGCGCGAAGACGGTCAGCAGCTCGGCGAGATCGGTGCCTGGTCCGGGGCGCCAGTCGCCGGCCATGTACGCCTCGCCGAAGCCGATCTTGAGGTCGGCGCCGATCCGGTGGAAGAAGCTGTCGTCGACGATCTCCATGGTTGGTCCGCCGCGTCCGAGCCGACGCCCGTCGGGCAAAACCACTTCCAGTGGGAGGTCGCGAACAGCTCGTCGAAGCACCTGTCGGGCGGCGGTCGCACGAACAGAACTTTGAGGACTTTTGGTGATGTCTGGCCAGCGCTCGTTGAGGTTCATCGTGCGACTCCTTCCGGTGGGGTGTGCGGGCGGCGCTGAACCACCGGTAACCGGCGGAACCACAGCCACACTCCGTGCATTCGGATCAGGGTCGCGATCTGGTGGGTGACGAAAGGGGTCCGTAAGACCGTCGCGAGGACAGCACGCCGGTCGGCCGGGCGGGGTTTCCCGGTGAAGGCCGCGGAGAAGACGCGGCGGTCGTGCTGGTGCAGGTCGATCGCGACCGACACCTGGCCGGGGTCGAGGCGCAGCGTCACGTCGTACCGGCCTTCGACGGTGAAGAAGGGGGAGACGTAGAACTGCTTGTCCAGGCTGAAGCGAGTGCCGCGGGCGAACTGGGCGTGGCGTTCGCCGTAGGTGTTGTGGATCTCGAGGACGACGCAGCGCAGGTCGCCGGCGGCGGTCAGGCACCAGAAGACGGTGAGCGGGTCGAAGACGTAGCCGAACGTGCGGGCGTTGGCGAGCATCAGGACGCGGTCGTCCGAGGCGAGGGGGACGCCCTGGGCGGCGGTGAAGTGAGCGACGTTGTCACGCAGGGACCGCTGGGAATCGCCGAGGTGGTCGGCGGCGCGGAACGAGCCGAGCCAGCCGCGGCGGGGGAGGTCGGTGACGTCGACGAGCCACTGGTACGTCCGGTAGCGGAACCGGTGCCTGCGCGGCATCCGTCGTGAGTGGCTGACATGGCCGGGGACGATCGCGGGCAGGGCCGGCAGGGCTACCACTCGACTCCCAGCCGGGCGGCCGCCTCGACACCTGAGCGACAGCCGTCTTCGTGGAACCCCCAGCCCAGGTGCGCGCCCGCGAAGGCGAGGCGGGGCCCGCCGGCGGACTTGAGCTGCTCGGCCGCGGCGACCGACTGAGGAGTAAAGACCGGGTGCGCGTACGTCATCCGGCTGGTGACCTTCGTCGGGTCGACCCAGCCGTCCGGGTTGAGCGTGACCAGGTGCTCGTCGGCGGAGTCCAGGCCCTGCAGGCGGTTCATCCAGTAGCTGACCAGGACCTGCGGCTGGTCGGTGTGGCAGTCGCGCATCCGGTAGTTCCACGACGACCGCGCCCGGCGTACGGCGGGCAGGACGGAGGTGTCGGTGTGCAACCAGGTCGGGTTGACCGAGTAGCGGAACGCGCCGAGCAGGCTCTTCTCCTGCGGGGTCGCGTCGCCGAGCAGGTCGAGCGTCGTGTCGGCGTGCGTCGCGAGGACAACGCGGTCGAAGTCGTGGATCGCGTCATCCTCGGTGAGGACCTGGACGCCGTCGTCGTGCCGCAGCACCGAGCGGACGGGAGTCGCCGTCCGGACGTCGCCGATCGCGGCGACGAGCTGGTCGACGTACGCGCCGGAACCGCCCTCGACCGTGCGCCAGGTCGGCGAGCCGCCGACGGTGAGCATGCCGTGGTGGTCGAGGAAGCGGAACAGGTAGCGGGCCGGGTACAGCCCGGCGTCGGCGGTGCCCGACGACCAGACGCAGGCGACCAGCGGGACGGCGAAGTGGTTCCGGAAGTACGTCGAGAAGCCGTGCCGGTCGAGGAACCCGGCCCAGGTCAGGGTGTCGTCGCCGCCGTCCAGGACGGCGCGCGCCTCGCGGTGGAAGCGGGGGACCTCGGCGAGCATCCGGACGAACCGGGCGTCGGCGAGGCGGCGCGGCTGGCTGAGGATCGAGGCGGCGCCGCGGCCCCCGGCGTACTCGAGACCGCAGCCGTCGCAGTGGACGCTCATGCTCATCTCGGTCGCGCGGGTGCGGACGCCGAGCTCGGCGAAGAGCTTGAGCAGGTACGGGTAGGTCTGCTCGTTGTGCACGATGAAGCCGCTGTCGACCCGGTGCGTGGAGCCGGCCGAGTCGGTGACGGCGTGGGTGTGCGCGTGCCCGCCGGGCCGGACGTCCGCCTCGAAGACGGTGACCCGACACGTCCGGCTCAGCAGGTACGCCGCGGTCAACCCGGCGACGCCGGACCCGACCACGGCCACCGATTCACGATGACCGTTCATGGGCAAAGCCTTCCGGGTGCATAAGTTCTGAACAACTTTGGTCAATTCCGGAAGGTCTTCGGAGCCGGGCGCGGAGGTGATGGGTCCAGCCGCATGTTGAGCTCGATGTCTCACATCTTGAAAGGAGAGCCAGTCGATAGATTTTGTTTGCTTTCATGGTCGGCAACGCAGGCCTGCCGGTGGCCCTCGTGCTTGGTCCGAACGACAGATCGCGATCCGCCCTGGTCGCCCGCACCCCGAAGGTCACCACTGTGAGGAACAACTTCCGCCGTACCCGCTTGCTGGCCGCCGCCGTGGCGCTGATGGCCGTCGCCGTCGGCTGCTCGCGCGCCGACAGCAACGAGCAGCCGGTTGCTGCCACCGACAAGGGCCTGGCCACCGAGCTGCGGCTCGGCTACTTCCCGAACGTCACCCACGCGGCGGCACTGGTCGGGCTCGACCAGAAGCTGTTCGCCAAGGAGCTCGGCAGCACCAAGCTGGTGCCGACCAAGTTCAACGCCGGCCCGGAGGCCGTCGGCGCGCTGCTCGGCGGCTCGCTGGACGCTTCCTTCATCGGCTCCGGCCCGGCGATCAACGCCTACGCCAAGTCCAACGGCGAAGCGGTCCGGTTGATCGCCGGTACGACGTCCGGCGGCGCGCAGCTGGTGGTCAAGCCGACCATCACCAAGCCCGAGGACCTGGTCGGCAAGACCGTCGTCACGCCGCAGCTGGGCAACACCCAGGACGTGTCGCTGAAGAAGTGGCTGTCCGAGAAGGGCCTGACCGGCAAGGTCAAGGTCACCAACCTGGAGAACGCGCAGACGCTCGACGCGTTCAAGAAGGGTGACGTCGACGCCGCCTGGCTGCCCGAGCCCTGGTCGTCGCGGCTGGTCCTCGACGCCGGCGCGAAGGTGCTGCTGGACGAGGCCTCGCTGTGGCCCGACGGCAAGTTCCCGACCACCGTGCTGATCGTGCGGACCCAGTTCCTGCAGGAGCACCCGCAGACGGTCAAGGCGCTGCTGACCGGCCTGGTCGCGGCGATCGACTTCAGCACCAAGGACGAGGCCGCGGCGAAGAAGGTCGTCAACGCCCAGTTGCTCGAGCTGACCGGCAAGGCGCTGAAGCCGGCCGTCATCGACCGGGCCTTCGACAACATCACGATCACCGCCGACCCGGTCGCCGCCCAGTTCCCGCAGTTGGCCAAGGACCAGGTCACCGCGGGGATCGCGAAACAGGCGCCGAACGTGTCGGGCTTCGCCGACTTCGGACCGCTGAACGAGGTGCTGACCAAGGCCGGGCAGCCGACCGTCGACGCCGCCGGCCTGGACAAGAAGTAACCGTTGTTCTCAAGGCTCTGACAGGGTTCCGACGTTTCCAGGGGGAACACGATGACCGCAACGATCGAGACCAGGCAGGTGGCGCCGGTGGCGACTCCGGTCCGCTTCCATCAGGTCGGCAAGACCTTCGGGCAGGGCGGCAAGGCCGTCGTCGCGCTCGACCAGGTCGACCTCGCGGTCGAGCCGGGGGAGTTCGTCTGCCTGCTCGGCGCGTCCGGCTGCGGCAAGACGACGCTGCTCAACCTGGTGGCCGGGCTCGACGAGCCGACCAGCGGCCGGATCGAGCTGAACTCGTCCCGGCCGGCGGTCGTCTTCCAGGAAGCCGCGCTGATGCCGTGGCTGACCGCCGCGGGCAACATCGAGCTGCCGCTGCGGATGGCCGGGGTCGGCAAGGCGGCCCGGCGGGCCACCGCGGCTGAGCTGCTCGAACTGGTCCGCCTCGGCGGGGTCGGCGACAAGCGGCCGCACGAGCTGTCCGGCGGGATGCGGCAGCGGGTCGCCCTCGCGCGTGCGCTCGCCTCGACGACCGACCACACCGGGACTGGCGCCGGCAAGCCGTCGCTGCTGCTGATGGACGAGCCGTTCTCCGCGCTCGACGCGATCACTCGCGACGTACTGCAGGGCGAGTTGCTGCGGATCTGGCGTGCCACCGGTACGGCGATCCTGTTCGTCACGCACGACGTCCGCGAGGCGGTGCGGCTCGGGCAGCGCGTCGTACTGCTGTCCTCGCGGCCCGGCCGCGTGGTGCAGGAGTGGAACGTCGACGGGCTCACCGACGGCGCCGAGACCGGTGCGGTCGACGAGGTCAACGCCGCCCTGCGCAAGGTGATCAGCAGCCATGCCGCCTGAGGCCACACGGGTCCGGCCCGGTGATGCCGGCTCGGTCGAGGCGGGGCTCGACGCGCTCGACACCCCGGTCGATGTGCACCGGGAGACGCTGCTGCGGCGGATCGTCGTACGGGTGCTGCCTCCGGTCGGCGCGATCGCGGTGTTCGTGCTGATCTGGCAGGTGTTGTGGGCCGCGGCGTTCTGGCCGGAGTTCAAGTTGCCGGCGCCGGTCGACGTCGGCGCCCAGATCTGGCAGCTCGTGACGTCCGGCGACATCCTCGAGCTGTTCTGGACTTCGGTGCACCGGGCCGTGATCGGGTTCGCGATCTCGCTGCTGATCGCCGTACCGCTCGGCCTGGCGATCGCGAACATCACCGTGGTCCGCCGCGGGGTCGGGCCGCTGGTGTCCGGGCTGCAGAGCCTTCCGTCGGTGGCCTGGGTCCCGGCGGCGATCCTCTGGTTCGGACTCAACGACCGCGCGATCTACTGGGTCGTGCTGCTCGGCGCCGTACCGTCGATCGCGAACGGACTGGTGTCCGGGCTGGACCAGGTGCCGCCGATCCTGCCGCGGGTCGGCAAGGCGCTCGGCGCCGGCCGGTGGGGTGGGATCAGGTACATCCTGCTGCCCGCCGCGTTGCCGGGATTCCTCGGCGGGCTCAAGCAGGGTTGGGCGTTCTCGTGGCGGTCGCTGATGGCCGCGGAGCTGATCGCGACGTCGCCCGATCTCGGTGAAGGGCTCGGGCAGTACCTGCACAACGCGATGTCGCTGTCGGACATCTCGATGGTGTTCGCGGGCATCCTGCTGATCTTCGTGGTCGGCGTCGGGATCGAGCTGGCGGTGTTCCGGCCGCTGGAGAACTCGGTGCTGCGCGCGAGGGGGCTGACTCAAGGGCGGAAATGATCAGGCGTCTCGGCATCTGAAACCCTGGCATCTTGGGTGACTTTGTCTGCTTTCCTTGGGGGATGCAGGCCATCCTCAACGCGCCCGGAGACGTACTCACGCGTCGCCGGCACGTCGACCTGCTCCGGGTGAACTCCGCCGGCTGTTGACCTTCGACGCACTTCGTCAGCCGCCGTCTCCGCGTTCGCCCGAAGGAGCAGTCCTGTGCGTCGTCTCATCCTCATCGCCCTGCTCGGATCCGTCGCCCAACTGGTCGACGGCACGCTCGGCATGGCGTACGGCGTCACCGCCACCACCGCCCTGCTGATCACCGGCATCACCCCGGCCGTCGCCTCGGCCGCCGTCCACCTCAGCGAGGTCGGGACGACGTTGGCGTCCGGCCTGTCGCACTGGCGCTTCGGCAACGTCGACTGGCGCGTCGTTGCGCTGATCGGCGTACCGGGTGGGGTCGGTGCGTTCGCGGGGGCCACGTTCCTGTCGAACCTGTCGACCGAGTCGGCGTCGCTGTGGGTCGCCGCGTTGCTGATCCTGCTCGGCGTCTACATCCTGGCGCGCTTCGCCACCGGGAAGATCCGGGCGGTGATCCAGGGGCAGGTCGGCGGGCGGTTCCTCGGGCCGCTCGGGCTGATCGCCGGGTTCGTCGACGCGACCGGTGGTGGTGGGTGGGGACCGGTGGCGACGTCGGCGCTGCTCGGGAGCGGGAAGCTCACGCCGCGCAAGACGGTCGGGTCGGTCAACGCCGCGGAGTTCATCGTGTCGGTCGCGGCGAGCCTGGGCTTCCTGTTCGGGCTCGGGAGCGAGAACATCCCGTACGGGATCGTCGCCGCGCTGCTGATCGGCGGGGTGATCGCGGCTCCGCTCGCCGCCTGGCTGGTGTCGCGGCTGGCCACGCAGTGGCTGGGCGTCGGGGTCGGGCTGGTGCTGATCCTCACCAACGCGCGGACCTTGATGAAGGGCCTCGAGGTGGGGACCGGGCCGCGGTTCGTGGTGTACGGCGTGCTGGTGGGGCTGTGGGCGGCGGTCGTCGCGTACGGCGTACGGCGGTCTTCTCTGCAGCGCGTGGAGGAGAAGGAACTGGAGACGGTCGCCGCCTGATCGCCGGTTCGTTCGCGAGCCGAAAGACGATCGGCCGCGCCGCCGGGGTCGCGGGCTGGTCCGAGCGCCGTACTGTGGAGGCGTGCGATATCTGCCGTTCCTGATCAGCCTGGCCCTGACCGTCTACGCGCTGTTCTCCTGCATCCAGACGCGTACCGAGGACGTCCCGTACCTGCCGAAGCTGGTGTGGCTCGTCCTGATCGTCTTCGTGCCCTTCGCGGGCCCGATCATCTGGCTGCTGATGTCGCGAAACGCCGGCCGCCCGCAACGCCCGGTCCGCCGGGCGCCTGCCTCCGGTCGCCCGGTCGCCCCTGACGACGACCCGGACTTCCTGGCGACCCTCGAGCGCTACCGAGACCCCCGCATGGGCGGCTCCGCCCCACCCCCGCAGGACCCGCCGGCCGAGGACAAGCCCACCAAGGACAAGCCCGCCAAGCCGCCGAAGGACAAACCGTCCAAGGACAAGGGCGAACCGGACACCACCAAAGAAGCCCCCACCGAGTCGGACGACGGCAAGCAGTAACCAGCACACCCCTGCCCCTCGAGGCAGTGCCCATGCGGCCGACAAGGCCCTGCCCCCTGAGGCCCCACCGGCCGAAAAGCGAAGCGCACAGAGCTGAGCCGGAGGGTGCATGAGGGGAGCCGGGCGGTGCCCGCGCCGAATTGCGCACGAGCCGAGCCGCGCGGCCAGAGCTGAGCCGGGCGGTGCCTGAGCCGAGCTGGGCGGTGCCCGAGCTGAGCTGGGCGGTGCGCGGGCCGAGCCGGCCCGAGCCCGTGTAGTGGCTGAGCCGCCCGAGTCGAGCTGGCGGTGCACGAGCCAAGCCGAGTGGAGCTGGCGGTGCACGAGCCGAGTGGAGCTGGCGGTGCACGAGCCGAGTCGAGCTGGCGCTGCACGAGCCGAGTTGAGCTGGCGCTGCACGAGCCGACCAGAGCCGAGCTGGACGGTGCCCGCGCCGCGCCGGGCTGGATGCGCGAGCTGAGCTGGGTGCGTGCACCAGCTGAGCCGTGCCCGCACGGGCAAGCGCGCTGGCTGGCGGCTGACGGGCTGCGCTCGGCTGACAGCCAGCCCAGCAACCTCAGCCGAGCTGTCACCAAGCCGGCAGCACCTACAGCTGTTCCAAGCCGCAGCGGCCCAGACTGTGCAGCCTCGGCGACTGGCACCAGCCCGGCGGGGGAGTCCCGCGAAGGTCCTCCAGCCGGCAACACCTACAGCTGTTTTCGGCCGCAGCGGCCTCAGCCCTCGCGGCCTTTCCGGCCGCATTGCAGGCGAGCTTCGGGGGCACCGCAAGTCGGCGTACGGGGCAACCGCAAGTCGGCGTACGTGGTCACCTGGACGGCTGACAACTGCGAGCTGTTGCTCGTACTGCGGCTGTCTTCCGGCCGGGGGGGTGAGCTCACGTCGACCGCCGTACGGAAGACCGGGCAGCGTGTGGGCCGCGGGGCAGCACCGGGGGCGGGTCGGCAGCGGGGGCGTCCAGGTGATCAGGGCTCGGAGCCCTTGGGGTGCTGGGGTTTCCGCGGCACCGGCCCGCCGAGGCTTCGGGCGCGCGGGTGCACGCCCGAAGACCTCGGTGCTGGGTGGGTGTTCAACCTCCGGACGAGAAGTCCCGGGGCTGGGTCCGGATCCGGGGCAGGCCGGGGCCGGAAGGGTCGGGGTGGATCGTCACCCGGCGGCCGTCAGGCGGACTTCCTGTGCTCGGCGAGTACGACGTTGTTGTCCCGCTCGGATTCCGTGGTCCCGCCCCAGACGCCGTACGGCTCTCCGACGGAGAGTGCGTGCTGACGGCACTCGGGCTGGACCGGGCAGGTACCGCAGAGCGACTTCGCCACCATCTCGCGCGCGCGTTTGCGGACGCCACGCTCCGATTCGGGGGAGAAGAACAGCTCCGGGTTGACGTCGCGGCAAGCGGCTTGCGACTGCCAGTCCCACAGATCCATGAGCGGGCGGGGTAGGCGAGGCATCCCTCTCGACATGGCAACCTCCTTGACTCACCGTGAGCGCGGACGGGCGCTCGGTGAAAACTATGCTCAACTCATGCGTAGTTCAACCCTTGTCGTCTCGAAGTTCGGTCGATTCGTTATCGGCCCTTGGCGAATCTGCCCGCATTTCCCCCGAATCGGGAGTTGAAACAGGCATGATGAACGCCGTGCGACCCGCCTCGGAGACCCTCACCGTCGGTGCCGCCGCCCGCCGTCTGGGCATCGCGGCGCCTACCCTGCGGAGCTGGGAACGCCGGTACGGACTGAGCCCGAGCGCCCGCAGCACAGGCGGTCACCGCCGGTACGACGCGGAGGACCTGGCCCGGTTGCGCGCGATGCTGCGGCTGGTCGACCAGGGGGTGCCGACGGCCGAGGCGGCCGCGGAGGTCCGTGACCGCAGCTACCCGGTCTCCTCACCGGCTGTGACATCCGCCACGTCGGTTGCCACCGGCCCGGAGAAGGCTGCGGCGGCAACCTTCCAGCCGCCCGCGCGAGCCCGTCGCGAGCCGTCGAAACCGCCGGCGGACCTGTTCTCGCTGGCGAACGCGATGGACGCCGAGCGGCTCACCCACGAGGTTGCCCGCAGCCTCGACCGGTCGGGCGCCGTCGAGGCCTGGACGAGCCGGCTGATGCCGCTGCTGGTCGAGGTCGGCGACCAGTGGGAGCGGACCGGCGCCTGCGTCGAGGTCGAGCACCTGGCGTCGGACGCCGTCGCGGGCGGCCTGCGGTACCACACGCGCCGGGCGGTCGAGCGGAACCGGCCGCACGAGGAGGAGCGTCCCGTCGTACTGGCGTGCCTGGAGCGGGAGGACCACGCGCTCCCGCTGCTGGCCCTCGCGGCCGCGCTGGCCGAGCGCGGGGTCAAGGTCCGGACGCTCGGGGCGGCGACTCCGGTCGCGTCGCTGTCGTCGGCGGTACGCCGGATCCGGCCGGCCGCGGTGTTCGTGTGGTCGAGCGCGCCGGAGACGGCGGACCTGGCCGCGCTGAAGACGCTGGTCCGCACGCGGCCGTCGTACGCGCTGGTGGTCGGCGGGCCGGGCTGGCAGTCGGTTGGCAAACCGACCGGTTGGGTGAACTCGCTGTCGGACGCCGTGGACGCGCTGGTCGGCGCGGTGCGCCCGGGCTGAGCGCCCGCTGGTGCGCCGGACGAGGTGACGTCGAGCTCGGCCGGCTAAGTGATCGTCGCGCCGAGGATCGCGGCGGCGAGGCCGAGGCCTAGGTTGAGTACGGCGTTGAGGACCGCGCCGGCGCGGTTCCCGCCGCGGGCGAGTTGCAGGGTCTCGGCGGAGAACGTGCTGTACGTCGTGAACGCGCCGCAAAACCCGACGCCGAGAAGGAGCGTGGTCGTGTGGTCGCTGACGCCGGTCAGCAGGCCGAGGACGAAACTGCCGAGCACGTTGACCGTCAGCGTCCCCCACGGGAACGGCTTCGCGCCGTGCATGATCCGGGCGACGACGTACCGGTCGGTGAGGAACCGCAACGGCGCCCCGACCGCCGCGCCGACGGCGACGAGCAGGAGGTTCACCGCGCCACCCGGTCCCCGGCCCAGACCGCGACCATCGCGGCGGCCAGCGTGCCGAAGAAGTAGACCAGGGCAACCACCGCGTGATCGGGCAACAACCGGTCGGTGTCCACGGCAAACGTCGAGAACGTCGTGAACCCACCCAGTACGCCGGTCCCGAGGAACGGCCGCAACAACGGATGGGTCTGCGGAGTGATCCGCGCCAGCAGTACGCCGATCAGAAAACACCCGACGACGTTGACGACGAACGTCGCCCAGGGAAACCCGCCTTGCTGATGAGGCCAGGCGTCCGCGACGCCGTACCGGGCCAACGAGCCGACCACGCCGCCGGCGGCGATCACCGCGAGCGTCCGCCCGAGCGAGACCTCACGCGTCATCGCCGAACCCGGCCCCGGGGCCCGGAGGGGGCGTGGAACGCGCGGGCTCCTGGGCCGGCGGCGGGTCGGGCGTGGTTCACGCGGTGTCGGAGGGGTCGTAGCGGTAGTACTCGTGGGCGCCGTGGGCGATGTCCTCGGTGCCGCTGAGGGCGCGGATCACCATCGCGTGGGTGATCGCGAGGACCGGGCCGTCGGTGCTCGCGGTGTGCCGGGCAAAGGCGGCGTGGGCGCGTTCGCGGACCGCGGACAGCGGCTCCCACGGGCGTGGGATGCCGTCGGGCCACTCGCCGCCGTACTCGTTGAGCTCCGCCTGGGCAGCGCGTACGTCGGCGACGCCGCGCCACGTACCGGTGCTGTTCGGCAGCCAGTCGCGCAGTTCGTAGTCGACCTTCACGCCGAGCGCGAGCCGGTGCCCGATGATCGCGGCGCTCTGCAGGGCGCGGGTGAACGGCGAGCTGACCAGGTACGTCGCACCGACGCCGCTCAGCAGGTCGGCGACCGCCTCGGCCTGCTTGACGCCCTCGGTGCTCAGCGGCGCCGAGTCGGCGGCCATGCCGGGCCAGCCGCGGCCCTCGACCGCCGCGTAGTCCGGTGCCCCGTGCCGCACCAGGTAGATCTGGATCACGACCCTGTTCTACCTGACTCGGCAGCTTGGCGTCGCGGTCCGCGCGGTGTCGCCCTCATCGCCGATGCCGAGCGCCGGCCCAGCCC
The DNA here is from genome assembly GCF_039529595.1 of Kribbella lupini. Classification (NCBI taxonomy): domain Bacteria; kingdom Bacillati; phylum Actinomycetota; class Actinomycetes; order Propionibacteriales; family Kribbellaceae; genus Kribbella; species Kribbella lupini. Next base: position 569,428 of record NZ_BAAANC010000001.1, read on the forward strand.
CGAACCCGCCCGCCCGGCTCCACCGGCCCACTCGGCGGCAGTACCGCATGCTGTACGCCGAACAGCTCGTCGAGCGCCGCGCGATCGTCGTCGTCGAGGGCACCATCCCCAAGCGCAGCTCCGTCGCCGAGCACCGGTCCATCGCCGAGGGCGGACGTGTCTGCGTGAGCAGTTCGGTCGGCCGCATCCCACGAGCCGGTTTCGCCGTCGAGGGGAGGCGCATAGTCCAGCCCTGCAAGCCTCGGCAGGATCGTGGGCCCATCGAGGGGCAGGTGGGCAGCGTCGAGGAAAGTCCGGCCGGTTTCGCTCGGTGCAGGCTCGGTGTGCTCGCTGAAGACGGTGCTGTCGAGTGGTGGTTCGCTGACTTCAGGCTCGTCGCCTCCGGACCCGCTGGTGAGGAAGTCCTGCACAGGCCGCGCGCCCCGCTCGCCGAGTGGGGGGCGGCCGGGGAGCTCGGGTGGGGAGGGCTCCGTCCAGCCCTCCAGCCAGTGGACCTCGGTGGCGCCGTGGTGGCCGTGGACGGCGAGGACCGAGTCGAGGTCAGGCCAGACCGCCGTCGCGGGATTGTTGCCTCGCCACCGCAACGCGACCGAGCCGTCGGTGAACACGCACCCCTCGGCGACCACGCCGGTTCCCGAGACGCCGCTGAGGTCCCGGTGCCGGACGAGCTCGAACGTCCGCGGCATCACCAGCCCGCTCCGCGCCGGTACCCGCCGTGCCGAACCAGACCCCCGAGCGGATTCGCCACCGTACTTCGACCCCTTAGCTGCCTCGACATGTTGTTGCGACCCTCAACGACCCACCGCCCACCCCGGTTACTGGTGGGACAGCCGGGTCTCACCCCGTGACCCCATCCGTCTCAGGCCGTACGACGAACGCCCGCGAGGCGCGGCAGTCCGACGCCGCACGGGCAGCAGGCGCGGCCGCGGTCAGCGAGTGGCGCGGCGCATGAAGACCCGGTCGGCCGGGTCGAGGCCGATCTTGGTCTGCTCGGCGCGGATCGCCAGCAGGCCGGGGGTGAGCGCTTCCTCCGGCAGTTCCTCGAAGCCCAGGCCCGCGTAGTACGGCGCGTTCCACGCGACGTCGCGGAAGGTGCTCAAGGTGAGCGCCGGGAGCGACTGCGTGGACGCCCAGCGGGCGGCGGCGTCGATCAGGGCGCGGCCCAGGCCCTGGCGCTGGTGGTCGGGATGGACGGTGACCTGTTCGATGTAGGCGGCGCCGTCGAGGACCTTGACGAGGATGTACCCGATCGGCTGATTCGCGGCGCCGGCCGCGACCCAGGCGCGCCCGGCGCGTTGGTAGGTGCGCAGGACGTGCAGGGGTGGCGGTGCGTGGTCGGCGACCTCGGTCATGCCGATCCGGCGGAACAGTTCACCGCCGGCGATCTCGAGCTCTTGCAGCAGGGCGAGGTCGGCAGGCACGGCGAGTCTGATGGACACCGGACGAGACAACCACGCGCCGGCCCGCCCGCGCCACGGGATTCCGCGGCTGCCGCTCCGAAGTACGGGCTGCTGCTCGGGCCCGCAGAACACCAAGTGCTACGCTCTGTCAGGTGAAGCGTTGCTATTGGCGGTTTTTTGAGTGGCCGGCCCTGGTGCCGGGTGACTCAGCCGATCGCTGACGCCCCGACGCAACACCCAGAGCCGGCACGAGGCAAGGACAATCGTCCTTGCCTTTTCTCATGTCAGCCGGCGCTGGCTTCGGGTTCGGTCGCCGGCGGAAAGGTCTCCCCGTGATGAACACCCAGCCGCTGCAGGCAGGTCCGTCCCCGGTCGTCGATCGCCGGATCGAGAAGACGGTCCCGCTCGTGACCCCGCAGGCGCTGCACGACGAGCTGCCGCTGACCGACGACCTCGCCAAGACCGTGGTCGCCGGGCGTGACGCCGTCGCCGACGTCCTGAACGGCACCGACGACCGCCTGCTGGTCGTCGTCGGGCCGTGCTCGGTGCACGACGCCGACGCGGCGCTCGAGTACGCCGAACGCCTGCGCCCGGTCGCCGAGCGGCTGTCCGACGGTCTGCTCGTGGTGATGCGGGTGTACTTCGAGAAGCCGCGCTCCACGCTGGGCTGGAAGGGCCTGATCAACGACCCGGGCCTCGACGGTTCCGGCGACGTGAACTCCGGGCTCCGGATCGCCCGCAAGCTGCTGCTCGAGGTGCTCGCGCAGGGGCTGCCGGTCGGGTGCGAGTTCCTCGACCCGATCACGCCGCAGTACATCGCGGACACCGTCGGCTGGGGCGCCATCGGCGCCCGGACGGTCGAGTCGCAGGTGCACCGGCAGCTGTCGTCCGGCCTGTCGATGCCGATCGGCATGAAGAACCGCCCCGACGGCAGCATCGCGACCGCGGTCGACGCGATCAAGGCGGCCGCCGTACCGCACGTGTTCACCGGTATCGCGCACGACGGTACGCCGGCGATCCTGCACACCCGCGGCAACCCGGACTGCCACCTGGTCCTGCGCGGTTCCGACGCCGGGCCGAACTACGACGCCGAGTCCGTCGCCGGTGCGCAGGAGCTGCTCCGCACCGCCGGTCTGCCCGAGCGCGTCGTCATCGACGCGAGCCACGGCAACTCCCGCAAGGACCACCGCCGCCAGCCGCAGGTCGCCGCCGAGATCGGCGCACAGGTGGCCGCCGGCAACAAGGCCGTCGTCGGCGTGATGCTGGAGTCGTTCCTGGTCGAGGGCCGCCAGAACCTGGAGCCGGGCCACGCGCTCACGTACGGCCAGTCCATCACCGACGCCTGCCTGGGCTGGGACACCACCGAGCAGGTGCTCGAGGGCCTGCGCGACGCCGTACTGGCCAGGCGGCAGACGCGCTGATCGCCGGGGCCGGTACGACGGGGTACGGCCGCGCGACACGCCGGACCGGTGATCCGCGCAACTTCTTCCTCAGGTCCCGCATCGAGGGTGTAGACGGCAACGATGCCGGCAGACTTTCGGAGGGGAACATCGTGCGGATCACCAAGAAGGCAGTAGCGGGCATCGCGGCACTGGGGCTGGCTGGGGGTGGCGGCGTGCTGCTGATGTCTTCGGCGAACGCGGCGGAGCCGCAGCCGACGGCGGCATCGCGTGACGCCGGCGGAGCGATCCCGAACACCAAGGGCGCGGTGACGAACTGGCACCTCGGCAAGGGCAGCGTGTACGGCGACAACCTGGGCCCGGGCATGGTCCAGTGGTTCACCACGGTCTACAACGGCTCGGTGCACGAGATCGGCCTGGACGCGAACCTGAAGAACCAGCTCGGCAACGGCAAGGGTGCCGGTACGGCGACCTTCGGGCCGAAGGCGATCGAGAAGATCGGTGGCTCGTTCGCCACCAACAAGACCGCCGTCGGCGAGCTGAAGCTGCCCGGCGCCGGCACGTACCTGGTGAACACCCAGGCGAAGTTCGACCGCAAGGACGCCGGCTCGACCGGGTACGAGACGCCGACCACCGAGACGTACCCGAGCCTGGTGGTCCGGTACGACGGTGACAAGGACGCCGGGACGATCATGGGCAGCCCGGTCTCCAAGGCCGGCTTCGTCGAGCTGACCGGGTCCAGCACCGCCACGGTCACGGTCACCGGTCCGGTCACGCTGAACATCTACGGCTTCGGCTACAACGAGGACCGCAGTGCCTTCGGCGCCGGGCAGATCTCGGTCTCCGGCCAGGCCACCGCGGTCAAGATCGGCTGATCGCGCGCACTTCCACGAGAGCCCGGCCGCACACCAGCGGCCGGGCTCTCGCGTGCTGCCCGGCCCGCGTCGACCGGCCGGTTCGTCTTCACCGAGCGGTTCTGAGCTGTTCACCTCGGCGGATTTTCCGGCTCTAATCTGCAGGCATGACTGAGATCTCCCGCCGTCTCGTTCTCGGATCCGCGGCCGGTGGCGCGGCGCTGTCGCTGCTGCCGCCGTCCCTGCACAGCGCGATGGCGCAGCCGTTGCGCAAGGGTGGCCTGAAGGCCGTCGAGCACGTGATCGTGCTGATGCAGGAGAACCGATCGTTCGACCACTACTTCGGGACGCTGCGCGGCGTGCGCGGGTTCGGCGACCGCCGGCCGCTGCGGCTGCGCAACGGCAAGTCGGTGTTCCACCAGCCGGTCGCCGGTGGTGGCGAGGTGCTGCCGTTCTCGGTGCGGGAAGCGGCCGCGGCCGAGGGGCGCGACCCGGGCGACATCCAGTACCTCGGCGCGCTCGCGCACGGGTTCACCGACGCGACCCAGGCCTGGGGCAACGGCTGGAGCGACGACTGGGTCGCGGCCAAGACCGCCGCCACGATGACCCACTACGAGCGCCGCGACATCCCGCTGCAGTACGAGCTGGCCGAGACCTTCACGATCTGCGACGCCTACCACTGCTCGGTCAACGGGTCGACCAACCCGAACCGCAACTACCTGTGGTCCGGTACGACGGGCTACGAGCCCGGTACGGCGAACCGCGCGGTCACCAACGCGGCGTACGACTACGCGCACGCGGGCTACGACTGGACGGCGTACCCGGAACGGCTGGAGAAGGCCGGCGTGTCCTGGCAGATCTACCAGGAGTGGGACAACTTCACCGACAACGCGGTCGAGTACTTCAGGACGTTCAAGGAGATCGGCCGGCGGATTCTGGCCAACGTGCCGGGCGGGTACCGGACGACCGAGGAGTTCTACGACAAGCTCTTCGCGAAGACGCCGGAGGAGCGGGCGACCGCGGTGCAGCAGCTCGACGCGGCGGTGAAGAAGCTGCCGAAGCGGGAGCAGGCGCTGTTCCGCAAGGCGATGTACCGGTCCGAGCCGGAGTCGCTGGTGCCGCGGCTGCGCAAGGACATCGAGGCCGGGAAACTGCCGCAGGTGAGCTGGCTGGTGCCGTCGGCGGTCGACTCCGAGCACCCGGGCTCGTCGACGCCGGTGGGCAGCGCGAACCTCGTGTACGACGTGCTGGACGCGATCGCGCAGGACCCCGAGGTCTGGTCGAAGACCGTGCTGCTGATCAACTTCGACGAGAACGACGGGTACTTCGACCACGTCCCGCCGCCGGTGGCGCCGCGGCCGGCGTCCGGCAACGACGACGACTGGTTCAACGGCAGGCCGATCGGGCTCGGCCCGCGGGTGCCGATGACGGTCGTGTCGCCGTGGACGATCGGCGGACACGTGAACTCGCAGGTCTTCGACCACACGTCGGTGCTTCGCTTCCTGGAGACGTGGACCGGCGTCCGCGAGCCGAACATCAGCAGCTGGCGCCGTACGGCGTGCGGCGACCTGACGTCGGCGTTCGACTTCGATCGGGGCTATCGGCAACCATCGGTCGACAAGCCGGGCGCGGTCCCCGCACCTGTTGCCCGCTGGAAGCCGACACCGCCGGTCGACCAGGCGCTCCCGCTGCAGGAGCCCGGCCGCCGACCGGCGCGACCGTTGCCGTACCAGCCGTCGGTGTCGGGTGCTGTCGTGGACGGTGTTTTGAGGCTTCGGCTGAGCAACGACGGCGAGGCGGCCGCGCACTTCGCGGTCTACCCGTACGCCGGTGAGCTGGCCGCGCCCGAGCACGTCGACGTCCGCACGGTGAAGGCGTTCCCGATCGAGGTCGACGGACCGTTCGAGATCGCCGTCCAGGGCCCGAACCGCTTCTGGACCGAGCTCGCCGGCACCACCGAGGGCGTCGCCGCCGGGCTCGACGTGCGCCTGGAGGTTGCCCATGGCAACCTTCGCGTGCATCTCGAGAACCACAGCAGCAAGCCGCTGTCCCTCAAGCTGAAGGCCTTGGGCTACGGCAGCCGCACCATCAAGCAGGACGTCCGCGGCAAGCAGGTCCGCACACTCACCTGGCCCACGGACCAGGGCTGGTACGACGTCGAGATCACCGCCGCCGAAGACCCCACCTACCGCCGCCGCCTCACCGGCCACACCGAATCCGGCCACCCCAGCGTCACGGGCTAGCCGGAGGCGCCTCGTGCGGTGCCTCCAAGTACTCGCCTGCACCGGCGGCTCGGCGGAGGCGCCTCCTACGCACCACCGAGAGTTGCCTCCCAGCCCAACAGGAGGTGCCTCCGCAGCCCAACAGGAGGTGCTCTCCGCAGTCCAACAGGAGGTGCCTCCCGGACCCAACCGGAGGTGCTTCCCGGGGCCAGCCGGAGCTGCGTCCCGGTCCCGGCAGGGCGCTCCCGGCGCCCAACAACTGGGCGCCTTCATGGCCGAACAACCGGCCGGAGCGGCATCAGCCACATGCTGCGCCGTCGGCCGCATGGTCGCCGTGCTGTAGCTGAGCGCGCTGCCTCGTGCGGCACTCGCCGAGGTGGAAGATCATTTCCTAACTACAGCTTGGCGTTAATGCGGCCGATGAGGTCGCAGGTGGCTGAGGTTGCGGCGGCCGGGAAAGCGTGGGTGGTACCGGCGCTTCCGGGGGCTGGTGAGGCGTCGGGGAGGTGGCTGGGGAGCTGCTGATGCTGCTCGGAAAGCAGCTGTGACTGGGGGCTGCTGGGTGCCTGGGGGAGCAGCTTCGGCTGGGGGAGTCGGTGTGGGCGCCGGGTCAGGCGAAGTTGGGTGGGCCTTCGAGGCGGCGTTGGATTTCTTCGATGTCTTCTCGGGAGAGCTGGCCGAGGATGCGGGCGGCGGAGACGACGGCGAGGGTGTTGTCCTGGTCCTGGGGTTCGGGGTCGGTTTTCTCGTCCTCGAAGGGCCAGGAGGCGACGGCGGACAGCATTTCCTCGCGGTCGACGAAGCCGGCGGCGTACAGCTCGAGGAAGCCGCGCAGGGACGGTCTGGTCTCGATGTTGGGTTCTTCCATGCCGGCGGGCTCCTGGTCTGGTCAGCGGGCGATCGGCGCGGTGCGGGCGGCGGTGACGGCGATCAGGTCGGCGGGGGACAGGCCGATGTCGAGGCCCCGGCGGCCGCCGGAGACGTAGACGGTGTCGTGCTCGGTGGCGGTGGTGTCGACGACGGTCGGGAGCCGGCGCTTCTGGCCGATCGGGCTGATGCCGCCGACGACGTACCCGGTGGTCCGCTCGGCGGCGGCCGGGTCGGCCATGGTCGCCTTCTTCCCGTCGAGCGCGGCGGCGACCGCCTTCAGGTCGAGCTGCTTGTCGACCGGTACGACGCCGACCGCGAGCTTGCCGTCGACGTCGACGAGCAGGGTCTTGAACACCTGCGCGGTCTTCAGCCCGAGCGCCTCGGCCGCCTCCAGCCCGTACGACTTCGCCGCGGGGTCGTGCTCGTAGGAGTGCGTGCTGAAGGTGATCCCGGCCTTGGTCAGCGCGACCGTCGCGGGAGTACCTGCAGAACTCTGCTTGCTCTTCGCCACTGTCCGAGCCTAAGCCCCACCGGGCAGGAAGCGGGGGATCCAGGGAAGGAAGGCGGAGGGCGGGGCGGTCGTCCTCAGCTGGGGAGCAGGCGGACGCAGCAGTGGGCGGGGGTGGGCTGAAGCTCTGCTCGGAGGCCGGTGTCAGGACGACCCGCCAGGACGCCTCTGACCAGGTGCAAAGTCATCGTGCAGACCAGGGAGGCGTGTTCTTTGGCGAGGGCCTGGAACGGGCAGTTGGACAGGGCGATGGAGTCGCCGTCGGGGTGGGGCTCGAAGCCCTGGTCGGCGAGGACCTCCGAGATCGAGTCGCCGGGGAGGGACTTGCCGTACGCATGAGCCCGACCTTCCAGAGCCGCGCGTGGCGAGTCGCCGGTGGTCTCGGCGTCGGTGATGGCGCCGGCCAACAGATGGCCGGCGACGGCGTACTGGCGTTCTGGCAGCGAGACCGCGATCTCGGTGTCCGAGCGGCGATACAGCTTCGCGGGACGCCCGGCGCCAGGTCCGGTCCGGCCGGTACGGCGTTCGTAGACGACCGCGAGCAGGCCCTCGGCGGCCAGCTTGTCGAGGTGGAACGCGGCCGTGTTGCGCGGGAGTGCGAGCGCGATGGCCGCGTCGTCCCGGCTCACGGGCGCGGTGGCCCCGGCGACGTACTCGTACAGCCGTCGCCGGGTCGGTTCGTCCAGGGCGGCGACCGCCTGGAGGTTGGCCTGTCGGTCCACGGGATGATTCTATCTCCAACTTCGGTTGACAAAACAGTAAACTGATCGCCTTCGATCATCAGGAGGGGCGCATGACGACGATCCGGACCGAGCTCGCCGAGCCGACCACCGTGGTACCGGCCAAGCTGCACGTCGTGGGCGGACGCCCCGAGATCGACCTGCCGGCCGCGGAACGCGCGGTGGCCGACCTCCTGGTGGCGCTGGGTCGCGACCCGCACGGCGCGCACCTGGCGGACACGCCTCGCCGGGTGGCGAACGCGTACGCCGAGATGCTGACGCCGCGCGAGTTCGACCTGACGACGTTCCCGAACGACGAGGGGTACGACGAGTTGGTGCTGGCGCGGGACATCCCCGTGCAGTCGCTGTGCGAGCACCACATGCTGCCGTTCCAGGGCGTGGCGCACGTGGGGTACCTGCCCGGCGAGCGGATCCTCGGGCTGTCGAAGCTGGCCCGCGTGGTCGAGCTGTTCGCGCGTGACCTGCAGGTGCAGGAGCGGCTGACCAAGCAGGTCGCCGACTGGCTGCAGGACCACCTCGCGCCGAAGGGTGTGGGCGTGGTGATCGAGGCCGAGCACCAGTGCATGTCGTTGCGCGGCGTGCGGGCGGCCGGCTCGACGACGGTCACGTCGGCCGTGCACGGCACGCTGCGCGACAACCCGGCGTCGCGTCAGGAGTTCTTCGCGCTGACCGGGATCTCGGCCTGAGGTACTAGGCCGTCGCCACGACCGGCGGCGGGTGGTGAGTACGCCGGCCCGTGGCCAGGATGTGGGCGACCTCGCCGGGCAGCAGGTCGGTGCCGGGGACGGTCTCCATCTCGGAGACGTCCAGCCAGCGCACCACCGTGGCGCCGCAGTGGCCGTGGACGGCGAGGATCGACTCGAGGTCCGGCCAGACGGCGGTGGAGGGGTTGTCGCCGTGCCAGCGCAGCGCCACGGAGCCGTCGGTGAACACGCAGCCCTCGGCCACCACCCCGGTGCCGGAGACGCCGCTGACGTCGGTGAAACGAACGAGTTCGAAGGTCTGGGGTTTCACCGGCGGACCTCTGCGGTCGCGGTGGCCAGGCGGCCTGAAGGAGCTGTAACCATGGTCCTTTCCCCGGGAATCGGCGCGGGTGGGCACTCGCCACAAACCGGGGACAGGTACCGACTGTCAGCGGGGAAGGACGGTCCGTAGCGACTCATCTTCTGGAAAACAAGCTAGGACCAAACCGCCCGGACGCGCCAGAGCTTGCCCGCGTGTCTCGGTGAGTGGTCGGATCCGTGGGACAAAAGGACGCGCCGATCGGCCGGTCGGCGTGGTCGAATGAGCCGTGTTCCTGACCATCGCCACCACGTCCAGCGGTCTCGGCGCCCCCGCGGCCGAGCTCGGCTTCCTGCTGCACAAGAACCCGGCCCGACCGCAGTCGGTCGACGTCACCAGCGGGACAGCCCACGTGCTCTACCCGGAGGCGACCGACCAGGCCTGTACGGCGGCCGTGCTGCTCGAGGTCGACCCGATCGCACTCGTCCGCTCCGGAAGGGGTCGCGCGACGGAGGGGTTCACGCTCGGGCAGTACGTGAACGACCGCCCGTACGCCGCGTCGAGCCTGCTCGCGGTCGCGCTGGGCAAGCTGTTCCGGACGGCGATGAACGGGCGGTGCGACGCGCGGCCGGAGCTGGCGGCGCGGCCGATCGAGCTGTCGCTGCACGTGCCGGCGCTGCCGTGCCGCGGTGGTGCGGCGCTGGCCGAGCGGCTCTTCGCGCCGCTCGGGTGGACGGTGGACGCGCGGCCGGTGCCGCTCGACCCGGAGATCCCGGAGTGGGGCGATTCCCGGTACGTCGACCTGCGGCTGACCGGCGTACTGCGGCTGGCGGACGCGCTGAACCACCTGTACGTGCTGCTGCCGGTGCTCGACGACGCCAAGCACTACTGGGTCGGGCCGGACGAGATCGACAAGCTGGTGAAGGCCGGCGACGGGTGGCTGGGGACGCACCCGGACAAGGAGCTGATCAGCCGGCGGTACCTGGCGCACCGACGGAAGCTGACGGATCAGGCGCTCGAGCGTTTGACCGAGGCCGACGGGCTGTCGCTGGACGAGGACACGCTCGCCGAGGACCCGCTTGCCGGGGACGGGACGCTCGTCGAGGGTGAAGCGGTCCAGGGTGAAGCGGTAGACGGCGAGGCGGGCGAGGTGGCAGCGGCGCCGGTGTCGCTGGCCGTGCAGCGGCGGGAGGCTGTGGTCGGCGTACTCAAGGAGCTGGGCGCGCACCGTGTTGCCGACCTGGGCTGTGGTGAGGGTCAGCTGGTCGGGCTGCTGCTGAAGGACGGGCAGTTCGACGAGGTCGTGGCGACCGACGTGTCGGCGCGGGCGCTGACGCTGGCCGAGCGGCGGCTGCACGTCGACGAGATGTCCGACCGCAAGCGCGAGCGGCTGCGGCTGTTCCAGTCGTCGGTGACGTACGCCGACGCCCGGCTGACCGGGCTGGACGCCGCGGTGTTGATGGAGGTCGTCGAGCACGTCGACCCGCCGCGGCTGCCGGCGCTGGCGCAGGCCGTCTTCGGGGCGGCGCGGCCGGGTGCCGTGGTGGTGACGACGCCGAACTCCGAGCACAACGTGCGGTACGAGACGCTCGCGGCCGGCGCGTTCCGGCACCCGGACCACCGGTTCGAGTGGACGCGGGAGGAGTTCCGCGCGTGGGCGGCGGAGGTGTGCGTGCTGTACGGGTACGGCGTGACGTTCCGCGCGGTCGGACCCGACGACCCGGAGGTCGGGCCGCCGACCCAGCTCGCGGTGTTCCGGAAGGAGAACGTCTGATGGCGACGATCGGCGTACCGGCGCTCAGCCTCGTCGTCCTGGTGGGGGCGAGCGGCTCGGGCAAGTCGACGTTCGCGCGCAAGCACTTCCTCGGGACCGAGGTGATCTCCAGCGACTTCTGCCGCGGGCTGGTGTCCGACGACGAGAACGACCAGGCGGCGACCAAGGACGCGTTCGCGGTGCTGCACTTCATCGCGGCCAAGCGGCTGGCGGCGGGGCGGCTGACGGTGATCGACGCGACCAACGTGCAGCCGGAGGCGCGGCGCGAGCTGGTCGCGCTGGCCCGGGAGTACGACGTACTGCCGGTGGCGATCGTGCTGGACCTGCCGGAGAAGGTCTGCCTGGAGCGCAACGAGCAGCGCCCGGACCGGGACTTCGGGGCCCGCGTCGTCGGGCGGCAGCGGTCGCAGCTGCGGCGCGGGCTGCGGAGCCTGCGGCGCGAGGGGTTTCGCGGGGTGCACGTGCTGGAGACCGTCGAGGCGGTCGAGGCGGTGACGATCGAGCGGACCCGGCTGTTCAACGACCTGAAGGACCAGACCGGGCCGTTCGACATCATCGGCGACATCCACGGGTGCCGGGCTGAGCTGGAACAACTGCTGGTCGGGCTCGGCTACGCCATCGCCCGGGATGAGGAGGGGAGGGCGGTCGACGCCCGGCACGTCGGCTCCGCCGACGATGCCGTCGGCCCGGAGGGCACGGCGGGCGAGGTGACGGGCGCCGGACGCCGAGTTGTCTTTGTCGGCGATCTGGTCGACCGGGGGCCGGACACGCCTGGGGTGCTGCGGCTGGTCATGGGGATGGTTGCTTCGGGCAACGCTTACTGCGTGCCGGGCAACCACGAGGACAAGCTGCTGAAGGCCCTGCGCGGCAAGAACGTGAAGACCTCGCACGGGCTGGCCGAGTCGCTCGAGCAGCTGGCGGGGGAGTCCGACGAGTTCCGGGCGCAGGTGGACACCTTCATCGACGGTCTCGTCTCGCACTACGTGTTCGACGAGGGCAAGCTCGTCGTCTCGCACGCGGGCCTGGTCGAGCGGATGCACGGCCGCGCCTCCGGGCGGGTGCGCGCGTTCTGCCTGTACGGCGAAACGACCGGCGAGACCGACGAGTTCGGCCTGCCGGTGCGCTACCCGTGGGCGCAGGACTACCGCGGCCGCGCGATGGTCGTCTACGGGCACACCCCGACGCCGGAGCCGGAATGGATCAACAACACGATCTGCCTCGACACCGGTGTCGTCTTCGGCGGCGCGCTGACCGCCCTGCGGTACCCGGAGCGCGAGCTGGTCGCCGTACAGGCTGCTGAGCAGTACTACGTACCCGCCAAGCCGCTGCACGTCCCGAGCGCGCCGGCTCGCGAGCCCGACGTCCTCGACATCACCGACGTCACTGGGCGCCGCGTGATCGAGACCGAGACGCACGGGCGGCTCAGCGTGCGCGCCGAGCAGGCCGGTGCCGCGCTGGAGGTGATGAGCCGGTTCGCGATCGACCCGCGGTTCCTGCTGTACCTGCCGCCGACGATGAGCCCGGTCGCGACCTCGCCGGAGCCGGGGCTGCTGGAGCACCCGCGGCAGGCCTTCGAGGCGTACCAGCAGCAGGGCGTCACCGAGCTCGTGTGCGAGGAGAAGCACATGGGGTCGCGCGCGGTCGTGCTGCTCACCCGGGACGACGACGTGGCCGAGAAGCGGTTCGGCCTGGCCGGTCGCGGCGCGGTGCACACGCGGACCGGGCGGTCGTTCTTCAAGCCGGAGCTGACCGACGAGCTGCTGCTCGGGCTCCGCGAGGTCGTCACCCAGGCCGGACTCTTCGACGAGCTGGACACGCCCTGGCTGCTGCTCGACGCCGAGCTGCTGCCGTGGAGCGCGAAGGCGGGCGACCTGCTCCGCAACCAGTACGCCGCAGTCGGCGCGGCCGCGCGATCGTCGTTGCCGGTGGCAACCGCTGCGCTGGAGACGGCGAAGGCGGCCGGCCTCGACGTCGGGGAGCTGCTCGAACGGACTCAGCGTCGTACGGCGAACGCGGAGCTGTTCAGCGCGGCGTACCGGCGCTACTGCTGGCCGACCAACGGGCTTGACGGCGTGCGCGTGGCGCCGTTCCAGGTGCTGGCGTCGGAGGGCGCGACGTACCACGACCGGCCGCACACCTGGCATCTTGGGATCGCGGACCGGATGGTTGCCGCGGGCCCGTCGTTGATCACGGCCACCAAAAGGCTGTTCGTCGACGAGAGCTCGTGGGCGGACGGGATCGCCTGGTGGGAGGAGCTGACCGGCGCGGGCGGTGAGGGCATGGTCGTGAAGCCGGCCGCGAACCTGGTCCGGACCGGCAAGGGGCTGGCGCAGCCGGGGGTGAAGGTCCGCGGGCAGGAGTACCTGCGGATCATCTACGGCCCCGACTACACCGAACCGGCCAACTTCGAGCGTCTCCGCAACCGGAACCTGGGCCACAAGCGCTCGCTCGCGCTGCGGGAGTACGCGCTCGGCCTGGAGTCGCTGGAACGCGCCGCGCGCGGCGAACCGCTGTGGCGGATCCACGAGTGCGTGTTCGCCGTACTGGCACTGGAGTCCGAGCCGGTCGATCCGCGGCTGTAGCAGGGGCCGCGTTTCGCATAGTTCGTCGGGCGATATATATTCGGTCCCTGTGAGGGATCAATCGCCGACGCTGACCGAAGCGCAGTACTTCCTGCTGGCCGCTCTGCAGGACGGGCCGCTGCACGGGTACGGGATCATCAAGGCCACCGAGGAGGCGACCGACGGACGGCTGCGGCTGGCCGTCGGCACCCTGTACGGCGCGCTGGAGCGGCTCGAGCGCGCCGGGTTGGTGGTGCCGGACGGTGAGGCGATCGTGGACGGCCGCGCCCGTCGGTACTACCGGCTGACCGACGACGGTGACACCGCCCTGCGCCGCGAGGCGGCCCGGCTGCAGCAGGCGGCGAACGTCGTCATCAAGCGCCCCCGTACGGCGCAAGCGTGAACCGGCTGGTCCTGCTGGCCTACCCGAAGGCCTATCGCGACAGCCGTGGCGACGAGCTGCTGGACTGTCTTGCGGAGGCTCATCCTGGGCGCGACTGGCCACCTCCGCGCGAGGCGGCCGCGCTGCTGCGGAGCGCTCTGCAGGCCCGGATCCAGGCGGCCACCACCGGCACCGCGTGGTGGCCCGCCGGCCTGCGGCTGGCCGGACTCTGGCTGGCGCTTCTCGCGCTGGCTCCTTATCTGCAAGACGTGTGGAACTGGACGTTGCACATCGACCCGGCCGCGCACGCGATCAACTTCCACTTCAACGGCCGGTTCCCGTGGGCCGTCGGCGAGGGCACGCAGACTCGCCTGCTTCCGTACGGGTTGCTCCCGCTGATCGCCTTCGTCGCGTTGCTGCGGGGCCGGGCGTGGATCGCCGTGCCGGCGGCCGCGGCGATGCTCTACACCGGGCTCACCATCGGCAGCTCGAACGTCTTCGGCAGCCAAGGCGTGGTCGGCCCGGGCTACTACGGCCTCGGCGCACCGATCCTTGCCCACCACGTCGTTCTGCCGATCCTGCTGCTGCTCGTCAGCGCGGTGCTGACCCTCCGCAGGGCGTCGCGGGCGTCGTCCTACGCCTGGCTGATCCCGGTTGCCGTCGCCGCGTTCGTTGCCGGTGGCCTCCATCTCACCGCGGGTGATCCGTGGTTCCAGCGGGGTCAGTTCGTGCTGGAGATCGCACTGGTCGTCGGCGCCGGCTGGGCGACGTTCCTGACCCGCGACTTCCGCTGGGCGGTTCCGATCGGGGCGTTCGCCGTCGTTCGCGCCGAGGCGATCCTCACCGATCCGACCGTGCTCGCGTACCACCCGCAGCCGAGCGTCACCGTCGTACTCGCGCTGGTCGCGACGCTGCCGGTGGTGGTGCTGACGACCCGCCAGAACACCCGGCTGCGGTGAAGCAGCCGCTGAAGCTCGCGATCGCGTTCGGGGTGCTCTACCTCCTCGCGGTCTGTACGCCGTACGGCCAGTCGCTCGAGAACGCCATGACCAGGGGGTTCAGCACCGAGACCTGGATCTACGGCATCCGCTACTCGATCGGTCCGCCGCCGCTGCGGGGCGAAGAGCTCACGCTCGTCATCGGAACCGCGCTGATCGTGCTGATCGCCGTACTGCGCCGGCAGTGGCGGCTCGCCGTCGCGGGAGCGTTCGTGCCGGGTGCCACGGCCGTCAGCACGTATGTCCTCAACCGGTTCGTCCTTCCGCGCCCCGAGATCTCCGGCGCGCCTTCGTTCCTGACCGAGACCAGCTTCCCGAGCGGGCATGTGGCGGTCACTGCCGGGCTCGCGATCGGCGCCGTTCTGGTCAGCACTCCACGAGCCCGCCCGTACGTCGTTGCCGTCGGCGCGACCTGGCTGGCGTTCGTGGCGGCCGCGGTGCAGAACCTGGGCTGGCACCGGCCCAGCGACGCGATCGGAGCGACGCTGCTCGCCGGGATCTGGTACCTGACCGCGGTCCACTGGTTGCCGATGGCATCGAGACCGACCGGTCTGCGGCACGACGGTGTTTCGGCCGGCCGCGCGCCCGTCGCTCCGGTCCTGGTCGTCGCGGCCGGGGGAGCGGTCCTCGGCGCCGGACGCACCGACTACTTGCTGGAAGCGTTCGTCACCGCCGTCATGGGCCTGCTGTGCGCGGTCATCCTGTGGGCCGTAGCGTCCGAAGATCCGCGATGCGTCCGAAGCAGAGTGCGCTATAGCCTCGGCCTCTTCGGACGCATCCGGCTTCTTCGGACGCTCCGCGCGTCGCACGGGTTCGTCGTGGTCGCGGTCGTGCTGGTGGTTGCCGTCGTTTCCGCGGTGGGGGTCGACTACTGGCGCAACCACTCGCCGGTGCGCGTCGACAGCGCCCGGCCTGAGCCTGCGGTGATCACCGCACCGGGCACCGCCGGGCGGGGCGTGACGATCGGGAAGGCCGGCGCCGCGACGAACATCGACGTCTACCTGGACTTTCGGTGCGCTCGTTGCGTGGAGTTCGAAAGGACGAACGGGCTCACGCTCGACCAGCTGGTCGAGGACGGTACCGCGACGCTCACGTACTGGCCGATGACCTTCACGGACACCGACTCGCCGCGGCTGGCCAACGCCTTCGCCCTGGCCGCCGCCAACGGCCACGCTCGCGGCTTCGTCCGGGCGATCTACGACGACCCCGGCAAGGCCTGGACCGATGGTCAACTGGTTGAGCTCGGCAACAAGCTCGGCGTACCGGCGGAGAAGCTCTCCACCGACTACCAGGGCTGGCTCGCGACCCTAGAGGCCACGACGGTCGAGCGCGAGGTGCTCGACCTCCCCACGGTGTTCGTGAACAACACCAAGCTGCGTGCCGATCAGCTCACTCCCGAAGGCCTCGCTCTCCGGTAGTTCAGTCAGCGCAGCAGGCCGTCCAGGGCGGCCGACGAGAGGGCGTCGGCCTCCTCCTCGCTCAGCGGGGCATGGCCGGTCAGCAGCCGGAAGATGAGCGGGCCGAACAGCACGTCGGTCGCCGTACCGGCGGTGATGCCCGGCCGGACCTCGTCGCGATCGGTTGCCCGCTGCCACAACTCGGCGATCGCGCGGCGCCGCGCGTCCAGGAAGTACTCCCGGAAGTACGGCGCCGCCTGCGGATCGGTGACCGATGCCGCCAGCAACTGCGCGAAGACCTTGCCGTGCTCACCGGAGTAGAACCGGCTCACCCGGCGGACCTGCTCGGCCAGGTCACCCCTGGCCGAACCCGTGTCCGGCAAAGGGATCGCGGCTGCCATCTCCCGCCCGAACGCCTCGGCCGCGATCGCGGTCCGGGACGGCCAGTGCTTGTAGATCGTCGCCTTGCTCACCCCGGAACGTGCCGCGATCGCATCGACGGTCGCGGCCGTCAGCCCGCCTTCCGCGAGCAGCTCCTTGGTTGCGCACAGCACCGACTCCCGTGCGCGGAGGCTGCGCGGATGAGTGGTCCGGTCAGGCATGCGGCATCAGCTGACGGCCTCGGTGAGGCGGGTGAACTCCTCATCGGTGAGCTCGAGCGTGGCGGCGTTGATGTTGTCCTCGACGTGGGCGACCGAGGAGGTGCCGGGGATCGGGAGCATGACGGGGGACCGCTTGAGCAGCCAGGCCAGCGCGAGCTGGGACGGGGACGCGGTGTGGTCCTTGGCGATCTGGTCGAGCGGGCCGCCGGCGCGGGCGAGGCCGCCGGTGGCGAGCGGGAACCAGGGGATGAAGCCGAGGTTGTTCTGCTCGGCGTACTCCAGCACCGGTTCGGCGTCGCGCTGGGCGAGGTTGTACAGGTTCTGGACGGAGACGATCCGCGCGGTCCTGCCGGCTTCCTCGATCTCCTCGACCGAGACCTCGGACAGGCCGATGTGCCGGATCTTGCCCTCCTGCTGGAGCGCGGCCAGCTCACCGATCTGGTCGGCGACCGGGACCTTGGGGTCGATCCGGTGCAGCTGGAGCAGGTCGATCCGCTCCAGGCCGAGGTGCCGCAAGCTCAGCTCGACCTGCTGGCGCAGGTACTCCGGGCGGCCGATCGGCACCCACTGACCCGGCCCGGTCCGGGAGAAGCCGGCCTTGGTCGCGATCACCAGGTCGTCGGCGTACGGGTGCAGCGCCTTCTTCAGCAACAGGTCCGCGGTGAACGGGCCGTAAGCGTCGGCGGTGTCGATGAAGTTCACCCCGAGCTCGATCGCGCGCCGCAGCACGCGGACAGCCTCGTCGGGGTCCTTCGGGTCGCCCCAGACGCCCTCGCCGGTCAGCTGCATCGTGCCGTAGCCGAGCCGCCGGACGGTCAGGTCGCCGCCGATGCTGAACTCGCCGGACGCGGCTGCCACTGGTTCTGTCATCACGATCTCCTCAAGTGAACTGAACGTACAGTTCGCTACAACCCCTGCGACGCCGCCTGCATTCCGTCAGAGCAGTTGGCGCTGCAGCGAGTCGGCCACCCACTGCTCGAACTCTGCCGGACTCCAGCCGGACTCGTCGACCAGTTCCTGGTAGACGCCCGGGGCGGCGAGCGCTCGGTAGACGGCTTGCGCCTGGGCGAGCGGGATGGCCAGCTCCCCGTCGAGCGACGCGATCATGGCATCCATGACCTGGTTGCGGCCGGCCAGCTTGGACCGCAGCAACGCGCGCGTCTCCGCGCTCTCGTCGGTGGCGGCCTCGAAGATCAGTACGACGTCGAAGCCGGCCGAGTAGAGGTTCGTCAGCCATCCGGCCGCGCCGCGCAACCGGCGGACCGGGTCCGGCTCGGCGAGCACCTCTTCGGCGCGCTCGCGCGCGCCGGCGTCACGCAGCCACAGGTCGCAGATCAGCGAGAGGATCTCCCGCTTGGTGCCGAACGCGGAGTAGACCGTCCGGGTCGCGACGCCGGCCTCCGCGGCGATCGCGGCGATGCTGGTCGCGCCGTACCCGTGCTCGGCGAACAGCGTCCGGGCCGCTCGGGCGATCCGGATCCGGGTCTCCTCGGCCTGTTCCTGGCGGTAGGTCTTGACGGCTTCGGCCATGTGGGCACACTATCAATGCGTTCAGTGCAGTGGCACTGCATCGAGTACACCAACAGTGCATTTGGGGGAGCGATGACGACAACGAGCGCGTACGACGTGCTGGAGCGGATCCTGGTGGAGGGCTTCGCGACCGGCGACGACGGCATCGTCGACAAGGTCTGCGCGCCGGACCTGGTCGAGCACCAGTTCGGGCTGGCCGGTACCGGCGAGGAGGCGCGGACCCGGTTGCGAGCGGCGATCCGGGAGGTCCACGCGATGATGCCGGACGTCGTCTACACGATCGAGGACTCGGTGACCGTCGGCGACACGGTGTGGGCCCGCGCAAGGGCCCGGGGGACGGCGACCGGGAGCTTCTTCGGTCCGCCGAGCGGCCGGCCCGTCGACATCGCGCTGTTCGAGGTCGCCCGGGTCAGGGACGGCCTGCTGGTGGAGCACTGGGGATGCCCGGACCGGTTCGCGTTGCTGGCCCAGACCGGGGTGCTGGACCAGCTGCGATGAACAGTTGCTCGGACGACGCCGAGTGCCTTCCTGACCGGTGCGGCCGCGCCGCAGGCTCAGGGGTCAGCCGAGGTTGAGCGTGCTGGCCGCGGTGGCCGCGGCCTCCTCGCCGTACGCCGAAGCGAGGCGCTTGAGGAAGGCCGGGCGGTCCAGCGTGTACTCCTGGGTGCCGACGGTCTCGAGGACCGTGGTCGCCAGGGTGCAGCCGATCTGGGCGGCGGCCTCGTGGTCGAGGCCGGCGGCGCGACCGGTCAGGTAACCGGCGCGGAAGGCGTCGCCGCCACCGGTCGGGTCGACCAGGCCGGGCGCCGGGACAGCCGGGATCTTGGCGAGCACGCCGTCGGCGTTCTCGATCACGACGCCGTCGCCGCCGTGGGTGGTGACCCGGACGCCGACCCGGCTGAGGATCTCGTCCTGGCTCCAGCCGGTCTTCTGCGCCATCAGACCGGACTCGTACTCGTTGCTGAACAGGTACGTTGCGCCGTCGATCAGCTCGCGGATCTGCTCGCCGTCCATCCGGGCCAGCTGCTGCGACGGGTCGGCGGCGACGGCGATGCCGTTCTCCTTGGCCAGCCGGGTGTGCTTGAGCATGCCGTCCGGGTCGTCCGCGCCGATCAGCACCAGGTCGATGCCACCGGTCGTGGCATGGATCCCGGCCAGGTCGATCTCGCGGGCCTCGGCCATCGCGCCGGTGTAGAAGGAGGCGATCTGGTTCGCGTCCAGGTCCGTCGTGCAGGTGAAGCGCGCGGTGTGCACGTTCTCGCAGACGCGGACGTGGGAGACGTCGACACCGGCCTCGGTCAGCGCCGCGCCGTACTCGGCGAAGTCGGCCCCGACCGAGCCGACCAGCAGCGACGGGCGGCCGAGCTGGGCCATCCCGTAGCAGATGTTGGCGGCGACACCGCCGCGGTGCACGACCAGCTCGTCGACCAGGAACGACAGCGACACCTTGTGCATCTGCTCGCCGACGAACTGGTCCTTGAAGCGTCCGGGGAACGTCATCAGGATGTCGGTCGCGATCGATCCGGCGACGGCGATCTGCATGCTGGGGTACTCCTAGAAGGGGTCGGTGTCGAGCGGTCGGACAACCCGTAGAGACTACAGGCGACCGAACACGACGAGGAAACGGCGGAAACGGATGGGCAACCAGGTCCAGGTGACCGACCAGCTGCACGACTACATGGTGGCGCACGGGATGCCGCTTGACGAGATCGCCACCGAGCTCGTCGCGGAGACGCAGAAGCTCGGCTCGGCCGCCGTCATGCTCACCACGGCCGACCAGGCCGCGCTGCTGACGACGCTGACCCGGCTGATCTCGGCCCAGCGCGCGGTCGAGATCGGCACCTTCACCGGCTTCTCCGCGCTGGCGATCGCGCGCGGCCTGGCCGACGACGGGCAGCTGATCTGCCTCGACGTCAGCGACGAGTGGACCTCGATCGGCCGCAGGTACTGGGAGCGCGCCGGCGTCGCGGACAAGATCGACCTGCGGATCGGCGACGCGCACCAGTCCGCCGCCGAGCTGGACGGCGAGTTCGACCTCGCCTTCGTCGACGCGGACAAGCCGGGCTACATCGAGTACTTCGAGCACCTGGTCCCGCGGATCCGCCCGAACGGCCTGCTGCTGTTCGACAACACGCTGGCCGGCGGCCGCGTGGTCGGGGTGCACGACGAGGACCCGGTCGACCGCAAGGAGTTCAACGCGCACGTCGCCGCCGACGACCGCGTCGACGTGGTGATGCTCGGCATCGGCGACGGGCTGACGCTGGTTCGCAAGCGATGACCAAAGCGGCTCCCCGGCTCGCGGTGACGGGCCTGCGGCACCTGTACGCCGACCGGCCGGTGATCGAGGACCTGACGTTCAGCCTGCCCGCCGGCCGGGCGGTTGCGCTGGTCGGTCCGAACGGCGCGGGCAAGACGACGGTGCTGCGCTGCATCGTCGGCGCGCACGAGCCGGCAGCGGGCAAGATCCTGCTGGACGGCGTACCGATCGACGAACGCGCGGAGGTCGTCCGGCGAGATGTCGCCGCGCTGCTGGACGACCTGGACTTCTTCCCGGACCTGACCGCGGCCGAGCATCTCGACCTGCTCGCGCGGGCCCACGGCAACCCGGAGCCCGAGGATCTGGTCGACACGTTGCTCGACGACGTCGGACTGCTCGCGGCGGCCGATCAGCTGCCGGGGTCGTTGTCGTCGGGTCAGCGGCGGCGGCTCGCATTGGCGACCACGTTGGTGCGGCCGCGGAAGCTGCTCGTGCTGGACGAGCCGGAGCAGCGGCTGGACACGGCCGGCGTCGCGTGGCTGGCGGAGCGGCTGGTCGCGGAGAAGAAGGCCGGTACGTCGGTGGTTTTCGCGAGTCATGATCCGGCTCTGGTGGAGGCCGTGGCGGACTCCCGCGTCGAACTCACCCCGCTGCCATGAGCGCCGCGTCCGACGGCCCGGTGGTGTTCGACCCGGCCGACTTCGGGGCGATCCCGCGCTCGGTGGAGCTGCGGCGCTGGATGCGCAAGGTCCGGCGCGGCAAGGCCGACCGCACGTTCTGGCAGCAGTTCGAGGACGTCTACCTGGTGATCTTCGCGCTGGCCATGCTCGGCGCGACCGGCGGGAACGTCGTACGGCACCTGAACAACAAGTCCGCGGCGTGCTCGTCGGCGTCGTGCGGCTGGTTGCTGGACACGGTGCCGTGGATCCTGGTGCCGCTGCTGGTGTCGTGGATGCTGCGGGTGCTGCTGAGCGTCGGGCCGGTGTCGGCGTCGCGGGCAACGGGCTTTTGGTTGCTGGCGACACCTGTCGATCGCGGGGCGTTGCTGCGGCCGGCGTACCGGTTGGTGATCGTGGTGGCGGCGGTGATGGGCGCGCTGGCGGCCGTGATCGGGTTCGCGCTGTTCGGCGCGGGGTGGTCGACCGTGGGCGAGGCGGCGCTGCTGACGGTGCTGCTGCTGGTCGGTACGGCGTGCGCGACGGTGTGGGCGCAGCAGGTGCCGGCGCGAGGGCGGTGGGCGCTGCGGATCGCTGATCTGTTGCTGGTGGTTGCGGCGGTTCCGGCGTTGATCTTGGCGACACAAGCTGGGAAGAAGACCTCGCCGGAAAGTCTTGAAACCCTGAGCATGTTTGCTTACAGCGAAGTGAACAGCGGTCTGAGCGACTATCAGGTGCGGCTGCTGGTGACGGCTGTCGTGGTGGTTGTCCTTGGCGGTGCTCTCGTCTTCTTCACCGCTCGTACGCTGGCTCGTCTTCCCAAGCAGAGCGTGGTCGCCGGTGGTGATCTGCTCGCCGGGATGGCCGGTGCGGCGATCACCATGGACGTCAGCCTGCTGGCCGACGTCGTCGCCGGGCGGCACTGGCGGACCGTCGGGCGGCTGAAGTCGCGGCGCGGGCGGGGTGAGCGCGTGCAGGCGATCATCCATCGCGAGTTCCTCCGGGTGCTGCGCTGGCCGCGCCGGCTGGTCGTGGGCGCCGGGTTGCTCGTCGTTCCGTACGCCGTCGCCGGGACCGGGTACGACGTGCTCGTGCCGATCGCGGCGGGCTTCGCCGGGTTCGCGGCGACGCGGCCGTTGATGGACGGGCTGCGGTCGGTCTGCCGGTCGACCGGGCTGGTGCGCGCGCTGGGGATGGACCTGAAGGACCTGCGGGTCGCGATGTCCGTCGTACCGGGTGGGTTCGTGCTGCTGTGGACGCTGGCCGCGTCGCCGGCCCTCGGCAGTGCGCCGACGACGTTCGCGGTCGCGGCCGGAATCCTGACCGGAGTTGTCCGGCAGGCGTCCGCCCGCCCACCGTCGTACGCCGGCCCGCTCGTCGCTTCGCCCATGGGCGCGATCCCGCCAGGCCTGTTCTCCCAGCCGATCCGCGGCTTCGACCTGCTCCTGCTCTGCCTGCTGCCAGTTCTGTTCGGCTGGCCCCCGCTGTGGTGCTACGTGATCCCAGGCATCGTCCTGGCGATCATGTTCTCGATCCGCCCGAAGACGGCGTGACCGCAGCGTCCAGCTGCGCCTCGCGAATGAGCCACTTGCGTTCGACGGCGGCCGGTACGTCGACCTTGTGGTGACGGGCGAGCAGCAGCAACTGGCACAGCACGTCGGCGAACTCGAGCTCGAAGGCGTCCCGGATCTCGGCCTCGCTCAGACCCTTGGTCCGGGCCCGTCCGGTGACCTGCAGGTAGGACTGGGTCAGCTCGCCCAGCTCCTCCTGCAGCTTGAGCAGGAACCAGTCCCCGTCCCGCTCGATCCCCAGGTACTCGCCGTACCGCTCCGAGATCCGCTCGGCCCGCTCGCTCAGTTCGGTGATGTCCACGGCAAAAGCTACAGGAAATTATAGAATTTATGGATGAGGGGTCGCGAAATCTACAGCAAGTTGCAGATTTTGGCTCAAGTCAGCAGTAGAATCTACAGCGAGTTGTAGATTTTGAGGAGTGTTGTGGGCGAACTGAAGTCGATCAAAAGTGTCGCGGCGGAGCTCGGACTGTCACCCAGTCGCATCCGGCAACTGACCGACGCTGGGGTGTTCACTGCCGACCGAACCAGCGGCGGACATCGCCGATACGACATCGAGGCCACCCGGTCGGCCTGGATGAATCACCGTCTTGGTCGTACGACGGTCGCCGTTCAGCACCAAGAGCCGTCGGAGCTGCTTTTCCAGCGCGAGTTCGAGCTCGATGGTCTGGCCGAGGACCGGGTGTGGTCGATCGTGAAGCCGAAGCTCGACCTCATCGCGGGTGGGCCGGCCGAGCAGATCTTGGCATATGCGTTCACCGAGATGCTGAACAACGCGATCGACCACTCCGGCGGAGCATATGTGGATGTCTCGGCCTTCGCCTCGGAGGGTGGGTTGCGGGTGATGATCCAGGACGATGGCAGAGGTGCGTTCGCGCATCTGGCCCACGGGTTGGGGCTGCCTGACAACTTCACGGCGATTCAGGAACTGACGAAAGGCAAGCGCACCACGGCGCCCGATCGGCACACCGGCGAGGGAATCTTCTTCACCTCCAAGGCGGTCGACGTCTTCAGGCTGTCGGCCAACGGAATCGATTGGACGGTTGACAACCTGCGCAACGACCAGGCGGTTGGCGTCTCCAGAGTGGTTGAGGGAACCACAGTCAGTCTGGAACTGGATCCGGCCACGGACCGCGACCTGTCCCAGTTGTTCCAGGAGTTCACCATCGACTACGAGTTCAGCCGAAGTCGCCCGGTGGTGAAGCTGTTCGAGTTCGGCGTGACCTTCGTCAGCCGAAGCGAGGCCAAGCGGCTGCTCGCGGGCATGGAAGTGTTCAGCGAGGTGGAGGTTGACTTCACCGGGGTCGAAAGCGTGGGCCAAGCCTTCGTCGACGAGATGCTGCGCGTTTGGCCCAGGCTCCACCCTGGAACAGTCATCAGCCCGACAGGGATGAACAGCGCCGTCGACTTCATGGTGAAGCGCGGGCTGACCCCACGGCCATGAGCAAGTCGGTGGCTGGTCCTCGATGCCAAGGCAAGGCGCCGAGGACCAACCCAATGCGCTGTGGTTACTGAGTGGATCTCACCAGCCGTTGTTGGCGAAAGAGTGGCCGAGGATGACCTGGTCGAAGGTGTTGCCGTCGTTGTCGTCGGTGTAGGCGACGGCGACCTCGGACCAGGGGGAGACGGCGACGGCCAGTTGTTCCTGGCGGCCGGCGGTGAGTTGGCTCAGGCGCTGGGCGGATAGGCGGCCGGTGTCGCTGCCGTCGGGGCCGAAGCCGCGGACCCAGACGTCGAGGTCGGTGGCCTGGGTGGTCCAGCCGACGACGGAGTTGGCCTGGTCGTCGATGCCGATCGACGGCTGGGTCGCCGCCGTGGCGACCTGGAGGTCGGCGTGGCGCGCCGTGCCGGTCGACGTGAACGATCGGGTGGCGGTCGTCGTACCGGACTGCCACGCGACCGCGAAGTCGCCGTTGAAGTTCGCCGCGACCGACGCGCGCGTCTGTTCACCAGTGAGGGTGGCGT
Organism: Kribbella lupini; assembly: GCF_039529595.1. Lineage (NCBI taxonomy): Bacteria > Bacillati > Actinomycetota > Actinomycetes > Propionibacteriales > Kribbellaceae > Kribbella > Kribbella lupini. Next base: position 594,117 of record NZ_BAAANC010000001.1, read on the forward strand.
TCGCCGTACGACGCGACAGGTTGACCGCGCCGTTCGTGCGCGCGAGCCGGACCAGACCGGCGTCGTACGACGCGTTGGCGTCGGCGTCGTCGTCCCAGACCACGACCGCGTCGCCGGAGGCCGAGACCGCGACGTCGGGATTGTGGTGCTGACCGGTCGTCGCCGACGCGGTCACCTCCCAGGCGCGCGTGGTCGGGCCGGTGAACCCGGCCGCCTTGATCGTGGCCGGCGTACCGGTCTGGATGTCCTCCCAGGCCACGGTGAACGCGACCGCCGCGGTCGACGGAGCGCCGTCGGGGTCGACGGCGACGCGCGGCTTGAGCTGCTGGCCGTCGGAGTTGCTGTTGGCGCTGCCCGAAGCGGTGACGGTACCGGCCGTGTTCACGACGCGGTACGGGACGTTGTAGTAGCCGTTGCCGTCCGGGTCGTCGGCCCACACCACGACGGCGTTGCCCTTGTCGTCCAGGCCGACGTCCGGCGTCAGGTGCCGCCAGTTGGTGACACCGCTGCCGCCGGCGGCCGACAGCTTCTTCTCGTACACGGCGGTGCCGTTGCGGAACAGCCGGAGATAGATCTCGCTGTGCGCGTTGTCCTCCGCGGCGGTGGTGTCGCGGTCGTCCTCCCAGACCACGGCGACGTACCCGGTCCGGTTGGTCGCGATCGCCGCCCAGTCCTGGTCGCCGGTCGCGGTGCTGTTCGCGGTGACCCAGGTCGGCGCGGCGACGGCGGCCTCGGCGGCCTGGGTCATCCCGACGGTGAGCAGGGCCGAAACCACGGTGATCCCCAGAAGCTTCTTCTTCATGGTCGTTTCCCCTCAGACCGTCTGCAGGCCGGGACGGCCCTCTTCGACGACGAACGACTTCACCGTGGTCGCGGCGGCGCCGTGCTCGGAGACCTTCGCCACCGCGCGGAAGTCGGCGCGCATCTGCGTGGGGCTGAGCGTCGTCCGGATGTAGCCGCGGCGGTTGTTGTAGAACTTCAGCCACGGGTTCGTACCGACGTCCGGGATCGCGGTCGCGCCGTCACCGTCGCCGCTGGAGCTGACCGAGCTGGTGACGAGCTCCTGGCCGATCACCGCCGACGCCGGGTTGTTGTAGTCGGCAACCAAGTTGCTCGCCCAGGCACGATGCACGTCGCCGGTCAGCACGACCGGGTTGCGCACGCCGCGGTCCACCCAGCCCTGCTGGATCCGGGCACGGGAGGCACGGTAGCCGTCCCACGAGTCCATGCTCGCGCCGGTCGCGTTGAATCGGCGCGCGAAGAACACCTGCTGGCCGAGGATGTCCCACGTCGCGCCACGCTGGGCGAGGTTGTTCAGCAGCCAGGTCTCCTGCGCGTTGCCGGGCAGGCTGCGGCTGGCCAGGTCGGCGTCCGAGCAGACCTTCCAGCCGTCGCCGCAGGCCTGGTCGTTGCGGTACTGCCGGGTGTCGAGCATGTGGAAACTGGCCAGCTTGCCCCACGGCAGCTTGCGGTACAGCGGGATGCTCGCGCCGCTCGGCGCCTGCGCGGGCCGCAGCGGCATGTTCTCGTAGTACGCCTTGTACGCCGCGGTCTGCCGCGCGGTCCACTGCGCCGCGGTCAGCGCCGGCGTGCTGTCGGCGCGGATGTTGCCGGCCCGGTTGTTCTCGATCTCGTGGTCGTCCGGTACGACGATCCACGGCGCGGCCGCGTGGGCGGCCTGCAGGTCCGGGTCGGACTTGTACTGCGCGTACCGGCGGCGGTAGTCGGCCAGCGACACGATCTCGGACGTGCCCGCGTGCAGCCGCGGGCGGCCGGCGGTCGCGCCGTACTCGTAGATGTAGTCGCCGAGGTGCAGGATGACGCCCGGGTTGTCCTCGGCCATCCGGCGGTAGACGGTGAAATAGCCCTCCTCGTAGTGCGAGCAGGAGGTGAACGCCATGACGAGGTCGCGGCCGTTCGTGCCCGGCGCGGGAGCGGTCCGGGTGCGGCCGACGGGGGAGAGGTGACCCTGGGCGCGGAAGCGGTAGAAGTAGTCGGCGTCGGGGTTGAGCCCGCCGGCGACGACGTGCACGGAGTGGGCGGCGGCGTACGTCGCGATGACCGAGCCGGACGCGACCAGCGTGGTGAACCGGTCGTCGGTGGACACCTGCCAGTCGACGGCGACGTCGGCGTTCGCCATGCCACCTTGGCCGTCCGCGTTGAGCGGGGAGGGCGCGAGGCGCGTCCAGAGGACGACGCTGCTCGCATCGGGTTCGCCGGACGCGATCCCGAGCTGGAACGGGTAGGGGACCGCGGCGGTGGCGTTGACGACGCTGGAGTACGCGGGCACGGCAGCACCGGCTGCCGCCAGCCCACCGAGCACAAAGGATCTACGACTGATCGGAGTCATGGTCTCACCTTCGGAACGGGGCGGAAAGTTCGTTCCTATGGTGAGACCATGTCCGTAACTTTTCTACAGCAGAGCGTGAACTCTTAGGGGTAATTGACCCACTGGGCGACGTTGGTGCTCGAGTTGGAGGGGCCGCCGGTGGTGTTGATGACGTGGGCGATCGTGCCGCGGCCGCCGAGAGAGACCGTGACCATGTTGTGGAACTTCACGCCGGTCTTGTTCGGGACCTCGAAGGCGCGGTCGGCGATGATGCTCGCGTCGCTGGTGAAGACGCAGTAGCTGCCGAGCCCCCACGCCTCGTGCGTGGTGACCGAGTCCGCGACCTTGTAGGCGGCGTACCCGCGGGTGGACCCGTTCATCCAGGCGGCCTGGTTCGGCGGGTCGTACGGCATCTCGTTCTGGTAGAAGTACGTCCGGCCGCCGTTGCCGTTCCAGATCGTCTGGTACTTCTGGTAGTGCTCGACGAACAGCCCGTACGCCGTGACGTCGTCGCCGTTGACGACCAGGCCGGTGTCGGCGGTGTTGGTGTTCCAGCCGACGCCGATCGAGTGGTCGCCGCGCCACAGCCAGGCGTGGTCGAGGATCACGTCGTCGCTGTTGATCCGCAGCGTCTCGGTCGCCTTGCCGACCGCCGAGCCGCCGATCCGGAAGTACACGTCGTGCAGCGACGTCGGGTTCGCGCTGTGGTCGGCCGAGGCGCCGGTCTGGCCGACCTCCATCAGCAGCGGCGAGTTCGTCGGCGCCGCGTCGATCAGCAGGCCGGCGATCTTGACCCCGTCGACGTCGGCGACGGTGATCGCGCTGTTGCCGTTGGTCGGCATCACCGTGGCCAGGCCGAGGCCGAGGACGACGGTGTCCGGACGGGTGATCCGCAGCGGCTCGCTGAGCCGGAAGATGCCCGGGGTGAACAGGATGTTCTTGCCTGCGGCAACTTCCGCGTTGAGCGTCGCGGCCGAGACCCCCGGCTTGGCGATGTAGAACTGGCTGATCGGCAGCGACTGGCCGGCGGGGTTGCCGCTGGTCCAGCTCGGGCCGGCCGAGTTCGTCCTGACGGCCGGGACGAACACCTGGTACGCGCCGGCGTTGTCGATGTAGAGGTACGGCTTCTCCCGGACCACCGGCGTCTGCGCGACCTTCGTGTACGGCGGGTTCGGGAACGTGCCGGCCGGCGCGTTCTGCGCGCCGACGAAGACCATGTTCCAGTTCTGGCCGGTCCAGCTGCCCCAGTTGGTGTTCCGCGACAGCCACTGCTGCTGGCTGCCCGACCGGACCTGGCCGTCGACGAGCGTGTCGGCCATGAAACCGCCGCTGGCCCAGCCGCCGTCGTCCAGCGCGAGGTTGCCCTTCAGATGCATCCGCCGGTACGCCGACGCCTGGCTGACCGCCCACCGGTCGAGACCGCCGGGCGGTGTGACCGACAGGCCCTCGGCGCCGCGCCAGAAGTTGTGGGTCGCGTTCTGCGGCGGGAACCAGTCGGCCTCGACGTGCACGGCGCCGTTGATGTTCACGCTGTCCGGCGTCAGGCCGAGGCCCGCGACCTGGGTGAAGAAGCCGACGTTCGCGCTGACGTTGTAGCTGCCCGGCTTGAAGAGCAGGGCGTAGCGCTGTTCGCCGTACTGGTTCTCCTCCTGCTGGGTGAACACCTGGTCCAGGCGGCTCTGGATCTGGCTGGCCGGCATCGACGGGTCGAAGACCGACACGTTCGGGCCGAGGTCCGGCGTACCGGGCGGGTTGGTCGGGGGAGTGCCGTCCACAGGGCTGATCCTGAACGATTGGGCGGCGCTGCCGTTGCAGGTGTACTGCTGCAACTGGACGCTGTCCGCGGTCGAGGCGGACGGGACGTCGAGGCACTTGCCGCTGTGACGGTTGACGAGGTGGTAGGCGCCGTCGGCCTCCTCGACCGGGCGGAACTGCTGGTTGTTTCCGTTGCCGAAGGCCCACAAGTGGATCAGGGCGCCGTCGGCGACGGAGACGTTGCTGACGTCGAGCACCTGGGTCGGGGTGTTGCGGGCGTTGATCCGCACGTAGCCGTCGGAGGTCGGCTGGAACTGCCACTGCTGCGCGGTGCTGCTGTTGCAGGTGTACTGCTGCACGGCGGTGCCGTTCGCCGTACCGGCCGCGCGCGCGTCGACGCACTTGTTGCTGTGCTTGGCGGTGACGGTGTTCCAGCCGGTGGGGGAGATGGCGGCGGTGGCGTCCGGCGAGGTCACCACGGACAGAGCGGTGGCGACGACGGCGGCCACCAGAGACGCCGCGACCGCCGCGCGGGCACGCGGCGGTCGACGGAGCGGGGCGACTCCAGGCATGGGTGTTCTCCTCTGAAAGGGAATGACCTCAAAGGAAAACGAACTTCTTTACTTAATTCAAGAGGTAGAAGAAGGGTTGTCGGATTCCGGAACCGCTTCCGGTGCGGTCTGCTGCGCCGCGCCGTTGGGCAGCGCGGCGAGGATGGCGTTGAAGCGGCGGACGTAGTCCTCGTAGCGGCCGGCCTCCTGGTTGACCAGGCCCTGCACGCGGCGCTGCAGGTCGGCGTACCGGCCTTCCTCCTGGTCGGTCAGGGCCTGCACGCGGTTGGCCAGGTCGGCGTACCGCTGCGCCTCGGCGGTCTGGAACTTGCGCAGCTCGGCGAGTACCTCGTCGGCGTTTGCCATGTCGTCTCCATCGGGTCCGGCCCGCAGCACGGCGGCCAGGTTGGTACGGAAGGTGTTCATCGGGTTGTGGCCCGGGTCGTTCTTGCGGCGGGTGTGCTCGCGGTGACCGATCACCGCGAGCGCGTTCCAGCCGTGGAAGTCGCAGATCGCGGCGGCGTGCAGCAACGCCGTCCGGTACGCCGCCGCGGTCATCGCCCGCGCGCCGTCGTACCGGACCTCGTTGCCGTAGTAGTGCGCGTTGCCGTCGACGCTGTCGGCGCCCGGGCGCAGCTCGGACGTGTAGCCGGCGTAGTTCTGCGCGGTCACCCGGCTGAGCGTCGTCGCCGACCCACGCCCGGCGTGATTGGCCCGGCCGACCGCGCCGACGTGCAGGTCGCCGTCCATGTCGGTCGACACGTTGCACAACGGCCCCGGGATGCCGTCCTCGGGGCGACCGCGGACGAACAGGAAGTTCAGGTAGTCGTCACTCTGGGAGTTGCTGCCGGTGTGGTGCACGATCACCCCGCGCACGTCCCCGAACGTCCCAGGCCGTCCCCGCGTCCGCCATCCCGGGTACTCCCGGAACTTGACCCCCCACTTCCGCAACGCCGCCACCGTCTGGTCAGCCGTCATCGGTCGGGCCAAAACAACACCTCACACGCCTCACGTCTTCACCGACAGTGGCGAAGCTCGTACCGGGAGTAGTCCCCGCCCAGTCTCCAGGTAAACCTCACCGCCCGAGGAACCTACTCACTCCGAACGGGTCACGTCGAGGGATCGGCTGTAAGCATTCGGTGAACTGCAGCTGGAGGCCGCGCCGTCGTACGCTCTGGCGGCGGATCAACTGCTCGGACGCCTGACGGTCGTGCCCGCTCGCGAAGTGTGGCCGCACGAGGCCCACGACTTCACCCCCTGGTTGCTCGCCAACGTCGACGTGCTGTCCGACCTCCTCGGCATGGACCTCGTGCTGGACGTCGCAGAGCATCCCGTCGGCGGATTCTTTCTGGATCTGATGGGCCGGGACGAAGCCACCGGCACGACCGTCATCGTCGAGAACCAGTTGGAACCCTCCGACCACGCCCACCTCGGTCAGATCCTCACCTACGCGGCGGGGACCAATCCGACGACGATCGTCTGGATGACCACCGGCTTCCGCCCCGAGCACCGGGCGGCCATCGACTGGCTCAACGAGCACACCGACGAGGACACCCGGTTCTTCGGTGTCGAGATCCAGGTCGTGCGGATCGGCGAATCGACACCGGCCCCGGCGTTCAAGCTGGTTGCACAGCCCAACGACTGGGAGAAGCAGGTCAAGTCCGCGACGACCGGCGCGGCGTCCGGTCAGCTCAGCGAGAAGGGCAGGCTGTACTGGGATTTCTGGGACCAGGTCCGGACGAAGATCCAGGCCGGTCATCCCAGTTGGAGCCGGGCCCGTACGTCGACCAAGGCCTCCTGGTTCGACATGTCGACGGGCACCTCGGGAGCCTTGGTCTCGATGTCCTTCACCCGGGCCGGTCTCAGCGTGCAGTTGTACTTCGACGCGGACCCGGCCGTCAACGCGGCCAGGTACGAGGCGTTGCTCGCGCAGAAGGAACAGTTCGAGGCGGAGCTCGGAGCTCCCGCCGTCTGGGACCCGATGCCAGGGCGCAAAGCCGCCCGTATTGCGGTGTACTCCGACTTCTCCGACGTGGCCGAGACCGACTCCTGGCCGGCGATGACCGACTGGCTGTTCGACCGGCAAAGCCGACTGCGAGCAGCGATCGACGCGGTCGGCGGCATCCCGGCGGTGACTTAGCCGCCGACCGGTCGGATGTGCCGAAAGCGTGCCGTAAGAGATGCGCCGGAAGGGGCCTGCTCGCCTGCCCGTTGTCCCGGGTATGAACGTCATCCAGTACGCCGCCCGGCGCGCGGCCCGCGTCACCGGCCTGTCCGTGCTCGCCATCGGAGGGCTGATCGGCACCGAGGGGCGGGGTGCGCCGTCGTACGCGCAGTCGCACGGGAAGATCTGCACCTATCTGCCGGAGAGCAGCGGGAGGAGCTGGTCGCCGACGCGGACGATCTCGTCGCGGTAGGGGGTGTCGGAGAGGATGAAGTGGGTGAGGCCGAGGTCCTGGTACTTGCGCAGCGACTTGGCGACGTCTTCGGCGGAGCCGACGAGCCAGGTGGTGCCGGCGCCTCCGCCGCCGTACTTGCCGGGGGCTGTGTAGAGGTTGTCGTCGAGGACCTCGCCGCGGTCGGCGAGCTCGAGGAGGCGTTGCTGGCCGACGGCCTTGAAGCGCTTGGGGTTCGTGCCGTGGGTGTCGCGGAAGTTGGTGTCGAGCGCCATCTTCTCGACCTTGGCCTCGGCGTCGGCCCAGGCTTGTTCGGTGGTGTCGCGGATCAGGGTGGTGATGCGCAGGCCGTACTCGAGGGGCTTGTGCTCGCGGCCGAGCTCCTGCTGCAGGCCGTTGAGGCGGTCGACGCGCTCGGCGATGCCGTCGAGCGGTTCGCCCCAGAAGAGCTGGACGTCGGCGTCGGTCGCGGCGACGCGCTCGGCGGCGGGGGAGGCGCCGCCGAAGTACAGCCGGGGATGCGGGCGCCCTTCCCGTACGACGGGCCGGGTGGCGACCGTCGAGTTGGTGACCTGGAAGTGGTCCCCGGCGAAGGTGACGTCCTCCTCGGTCCACAGCCGCCGTACGAGCTGGAGGAACTCCTTGGTGCGCGCGTACCGCTGCGCCTGGTCGCCCTCGCTGTCGCCGTACGCCGCGAGGTTGTCCTGCCCCGAGACGATGTTGATCAGCAGCCGCCCGCCGCTCAGCTCGTCGAGCGTGCTCGCCGCCGACGCGAAGTGCGCGGGGTGCCAGTACCCGGGCCGGATCGCCGCCAGCGGCTGGAACGACGTCGTCCGCGCCGCGAGCGCCGTCGCCACGGTCAGCGTGTCCGGCCGGCCCCAGCCCGTCCCGAGCAGCGCGCCGCCCCATCCGTGCTGCTCGGTCAACCGCGCGAGGTCCGTCAGCCGCTCCAGGCTGTTGTGCCCGTCGGTGGTGTCGTCGCCGCGGTGCCCGGGCTGGACCTGATTGGGGATGTACCAGAGGAATTCGAGGCTCACGGCGGGACCTTTCGGCGGCGGACACGACGCAAAAGACTGTAATCCACCTGAACTACTGCACTTTGACTGTCTCATCGTTCGGCATTGACATCGTTGTCCCGGGTGGCGACGATACTGCCGCACGATGGAAGGAAACGTTTCCAAACCTCGGTCGGTCGAGCCGCCCTGGAGCCTCGAGGAGATCCGCACATGATCCTGAATCGTTCGCGCGTCCTGCGCGCGCTGATTGCCGGCGCCGCGTCGCTGGCCGTCGGCATGGTATCCGCGCTGCCCGCCGGAGCCGATCCGGGCGGAGGTGCCGACGGCCCGACCGCGACGGCGCGGGCCCGGGTCGCCGCCGACGTCCTGATGAGTTCGTACGAGCCGGTCAAGGCCTGGTTCCCCTCCAGCTGGTGGAACTCGGCCGTCGCCCTGCAGACCGTCGGCGACTACATGCAGCGCACCGGCGACCGCCGCTATCTGCCGCAGCTGGACAACACGTTCGAGAACGACAAGGGCGTCTTCCCGGCCGGCTACCTGTCAGGTGACCCGCTGCTCGGCAACTTCACCAGCCGCGCCATCGACGACTCGGAGTGGTGGGGCCTGACCTGGGTCCAGGCCTACGACCTGACCAAGAACCCGAAGTACCTCGACATGGCGGTCACGATCGCGCGGTACGTCGAGGGCTACTGGGACGACACCTGCGGCGGCGGGGTCTGGTGGGACGGCGAGCGCACGTACAAGAACGCCGTCACCAACGGTCTGTGGATCCGGCTCACCGCCGAGCTGCACAACCGGATCCCCGGTGACCGGCACTGGCTCGGCCGCGCGCAGCAGGGCTGGAACTGGTTCACCGGCAGCGGGTTGATCAACGCCGACGGGCTGGTGAACGACGGTCTGAACACCGGCACCTGCAAGTCCAACAACGAGACGGTGTGGACCTACAACCAGGGCCTGGCGATCGGTGCCGGCCTCGAGCTGTGGCGGGCGACCCACAACCCGCAGTTGCTGACGACGGTACGGCGGCTGGCGGACGCCGCGATCGGCGCCAAGGGCCTGGCCCCGAACGGAATCCTGACCGAGTCCTGCGAGGCGCCGGGCAAGTCGTGCGACGACAACCAGAAGCAGTTCAAGGGCATCTTCCTGCGCTACTGGATGGACCTGACCGACACCACGCACGACGCGCGCTACACCGCGTTCCAGGATCGGCAGGCCGCCACGGTCTGGGACAACCGCGACGCGGCCGGACGGCTCGGACTGCGGTGGGCCGGGGGCAGCTCGAACGTCTTCGACTGGCGGACGCAGGCCAGCGCGCTGAGCGCCCTGATCGCCGACGTACCGGCGCGGCCGCCCGTGCGGTCGTTGTCCGCGACCATGTCTCCGGCCCAGCCGGTGGTGATGGCGTCGAGTGCTACCGCGACGACAGTCAAGCTCACGGCTCGGATCCAGGCCACGGCACCGGCCGGGCAGCGGATCACGGCCGACGTCCGGGCAACTGCTCCCGCGGGCTGGACCGTGACGCCGAGCCGGGCGACGGTGACCCTGCGCCCGAAGGGCAACGCCGTACCGGCGCAGACGGCGGTCGAGCTCGAGGTGGCGATCCCTGCCGGTACGGCGGACGGCCGCTACCCGGTGACCGTGACCGCGAAGTCCGGCCCGCTCCTGGCGTTCAGCACGCGGGCCGACATCCTGGTGGCGCGCACGGTGGACTTCGACACCGGTACGGCGGCCGAGCTGCCGTGGCTGTGGGACGCCGGCGGATCGCAGAGCAACGGCGTCCAGAACCGCTTCGCCGACGGCAACGCGTACTTCGTCTACCGCTTCCCGTTCCCGTCCGGCACCACGTCGGCGTCCGCGACGCTGACCCTCGACAACGAGTACGTCGTCGAGGTGAGCGGCGACGGGCAGCAGTGGACCACCGTCGGGAGGGAGACCGAACATGCCCACGACGGCCAGAACAAGGCGGCGCGGACGTTCGACCTGACACCGCACCTCGGCCCGGACAAGGCGGCGTACGTGCGGATCTCGGACTCGTTCCCGGAGGAGGGCTGGGGCGGCCGGCTGTACCACCTCAGCGCCACCTACACCGGCTAGTTGGCGGCGACGTACGCCGGAACCTCAGGGGCGTGCAGCCAAGGGCAGCGTGATCCGGAAGCAGGCGCCTTCGCCCACGGCGGTGTGGAGTTCGATCTCGCCGCCGTGGGCCTGGGTCAGCGATCGGGCGATCGCGAGGCCCAGGCCCGCGTTGGCGCCGCCGGCGCGGCTGCGGGAGCGGTCGGCGCGGTAGAAGCGGTCGAAGACGCGGGCCGCCTGGTCGGGGGCGAGGCCGGGGCCCTGGTCGGAGATCTCCAGGATCGCGTGGCCGTCCGCGGTACCGACGCCGATCCGTACCGGAGTGCCGGCCGGGGTGTGGGCGACGGCGTTGCCGACGAGGTTGGTGACGACCTGGCGCAGCCGCGCTTCGTCGCCCCACACCGGCGCCGGTCCGGGCGGCCCACCGCCCGGCACCGGCGCGGGCCCAGGCGGCCCACCGTCCGATACCGGCGCCGGGCGGGGCGGTCCACCGTCGGACTGAGCAGCCGCCGTGAACAGACGGCTCGGCGCGGGTCCGGTGACCTCGACCGGCCGCGACGGATCCAGCGCCTGCAGATCGTGCCGGGCGTCGTTGGCCAGCGTCCGCAGGTCCATCGGGCCCGGCTCGAGCAGGGAGTCCGGCGCCTCGTCGAGCTGCGCGAGCAGCAGCAGATCCTCGGTCAGCCCGGCGAGCCGCCCGGCCTCCTGCTCGATCCGGCGCATCGTCGCGTCGACGTCGGCGGGTTCGGGCAGCGCGCCCATCCGGTACAGCTCGGTGAAGCCCTTGATGCCGAACAACGGCGTCCGCAGCTCGTGGCTGACATCGGAGACGAAGGCACGCATCCGCGCCTCGGAGGCCGACCGGTCGGCGAAGGCCTGTTCCAGCTGAACCAGCATGGTGTTCAGCGAGGCGGACAGCCGGCCGATCTCCGTGCCGGGTGCGGCCAGGTCGGGCACCCGGCGCGACAGGTCGCCTCCCGCGATGGCCGCGGCGGTCTGCTCGATCCGGCGGAGCGGCCGCAGACCGCCGTTCACCGCGAACCAGCCGGCGACGGCCAGCGCGGCCAGGGTCAGCGATCCCGCGATCAGGCTGCTCCGCCGTACTCGGGCGACGGTGGCGTCGGCCTCGGCGAACGAACCGGCCACGATCAGCGAGCCGGACGGCCGGGACAGCGCGATCGCACGCCACCGGCTGGCGCCGTCGGCCGACGTGACGACCACGGCGGGACCATCCGGCGGAGCCGTGCGGAGGTCGTCCACCCGCGGAAGCTGCTCCGGACCGATCCGCGGGGAGCTGACCTCGCCGACGACGGTGCCGGCCGGGTCGAGGAACACGAAGTACGGGCTGCCGAACAGGTCCAGTCCCAGTGCCAACTGTTGGGCGTTGGCGTCCACGCGTTCCGGGTTGGTCGGGGCGCCGGAGATCCGCAGCAGTTGTCCGACCGAGCGGAGTTCGGAATCCAGCCTGGTCTGGAGATGGTCCTGCAGCCGTGAGGTGACGATCGTGCTGCCCGTCGCGAGGCCGACCACGAGCAGGACCAGCGTGATCAGCAGCAGCCGGGACCGCAGCGACAGCCGCCTCACCGTCGCGGCTCGCGCATCACGTAGCCGATGCCGTGCACCGTCTGGATGAGTTTCGGCTCGCCGGTGTCGGCCTTGCGGCGCAGGTACGAGATGTAGGTGTCGACGATGCTCGCGTCCCCGCCGAAGTCGTAGGCCCAGACCCGGTCGAGGATCTGCGCCTTGGAGACGACGTGCCCGGCGTTCTGCATCAGGTAGTGCAGCAGGCGGAACTCCGTCGCGGACAGTCGCACGGCCCGGCCCGCCCGGGTGACCTGGTGGCCCTCGACGTCGAGCTCGAGATCGCCGACGGTCAGCAGTGCGGCCGGTACGCCGTACGTGCGCCGCAGAATCGCCCGGATCCGAGCGATCAGCTCCTCCAGGTCGAACGGCTTGGTCACGTAGTCGTCCGCTCCGAGCGACAGCCCGGTCACCTTGTCCGCCTGCCGATCGCGGGCGGTCAGGAAGAGCACCGGCACCGGGTGCCCCGGCCGATCCCGCAGTTGGCGGACGACCTCGAAGCCGTCCACGTCCGGCAGCATCACGTCGAGCAGGACCAGGTCGGGTGGTTCCCGTGTGGCGGCGGCGATCGCCTCGGCGCCGGTGGACGCCGAGGCGACCGAGAACCCCGCGAACCGCAGCGTCGCCGACAGCAGCTCGCGGACCGTCGCCTCGTCGTCCACGACCAGCAGACGCTCGGCGCCGGCCGGTCGGGTCACTGCGGTTTCCCCGTCGTCCATACTCGCCAGCCTACGGAGGCGCTGCCGAGGATCATCCGACCTCGCGGCGCCGAAAGACTACGAACGCGATGGCGAGCACCACCGCGATCCCGGCGGTCATGCCCGCCAGGTTGGTCCACGCGTCGGGGTACTCCGGCGTCGGATGCAGCGTCCGTACTTCGGGCCCGCCGAGCGACGGCCAGTACGCGAACGCCTTCTGCGCCCAGGACGGGAGCGCGCCGCCGAGCGCCGGCACCAGCAGCGTGATCCCGACCTGCACGGCCAGGCCTCCCGCCGTGGCTCGGGTCAACGTCCCGACGGCGACGGCCAGCAGACCGATGGCGGCCAGGTAGAGGCCGGTGCCGAACACGGCCGCGAGTACTCCGGGATCGCTCAGCGCCGCCGTCGGGGTGCCGTCGTGCCGGCCGAGCATCGCCTGACCGGCGAGGAAGGTGACGAACGACGTCACCTGCCCGGCCACCAGGGCAACGACCGCGAACACCGAGGTCTTTGCCGCCAGCAACAATCCGCGACGCGGCATCGCCGACAGCGACGTACGGATCGTGCCGGTCGCGTACTCCGAGGTGACGACCAGGATGCCGAGCACGCTGATGCACAGCTGCGCGAGGAAGAAGCTGTTCAGCGACAGCGCGGTCGGGTCCCAGGCCAGTTTGTCCTCGGGACTCAGGTTGCCGTAGGCGGAGTCGTCGCCGCTGGTGACGAGCAGGGTGACCGTGGTGCTGAAGGCAACCATTGCCAGCAGCGTCCACCGGACCGAGGGCAGGCTGCGGAGCTTCGTCCACTCCGAGCGGAGCAGGTCGGTGAACCGCACCTGGGCCCGGACGGCTGGGCTGGTCTCGGCCGGACGAGTCGCGGCGCTCATGACGTGGCTCCGGCGTACTCGACGCTGTCCTGGGTCAGTTCCATGAACACGTCCTCGAGCGACGGCGCCTGCGGAGTCAGCTCGGACAACGTGACGCCGTGGAACGCGGCGAGCTGCCCGATCTCGGTGGAGTCGAGCCCGGAGACGATCAGCGACCGCTCCAGCCCAGCCCGTACGACGCCGCCTGCGGCGGTCAGGTGCCGCGCGAGCTCGTCGGCGTACTGGGCGCGGACCAGTACGGTGCCCTCACCGTGCGAACGGGTGAACTCGCTCATGCTGGTGTCCGCGATCAACCGGCCCCGGCCGATCACGACCAGGTGGTCGGCGGTGACGGCCATCTCGCTCATCAGGTGGCTCGAGCACAGCACCGAGCGGCCCTCGGCGGCCAGCTTGCGCATGAAGTCCCGGATCCAGCGGATGCCCTCCGGGTCGAGCCCGTTGACCGGCTCGTCGAAGATCAGGATCTGCGGGTCGCCGAGCAACGCCGCCGCGATGCCCAGCCGCTGGCGCATGCCGAGCGAGAAACCGCCGGCCCGGCGGTGGCCGATCTTGTCCAGCCCGACCATGGCCAGCACCTCGTTCACACGGCGGCGCCCGATGCCGTTGCTCTGCGCGATCGCGAGCAGGTGGTCGTCGGCCCGGCGGGCCGGGTGCAGCGCCCCGGCGTCGAGCAACGCCCCCACCTCGGTCAGCGGAACCGGCAGCTGCGCGTACTCGCGGCCACCAACCCGCACCGACCCGTGCGTGGGCGCGGCCAGCCCCAGGATCATCCGCATCGTCGTGGACTTCCCGGCACCGTTCGGCCCGAGGAAACCGGTCACGTGCCCGGGCTCGACGGTGAACGACAGGTCGTCCACCACCAGGTCCGGCCCGTACCGCTTGGTCAGCTCACGTACTTCGATCGTCGTCATCCCCGCAGCCTGACCCGCCGTGCTGACCGGTTGCTGAGAGTTCCTGGGAGAACTCTGTGAACCGACCGCCCGCCGCGCGGCAGCAGCTGCCCGTCGTACAGGAAACTCTGCGAAAAACCTCGGGCCCACCCGCGCGAAGCGGATGGGCCCGAGGGTGCTGACGGCTACGGATCAGACGTCGTAGTACAGCTCGAACTCGTGCGGGTGGGGGCGGAGCTGGATCGGGGCGATCTCGTTCTCGCGCTTGAAGTCGATCCAGGTCTCGATCAGGTCGGAGGTGAAGACGTCACCCTCGAGCAGGAACTCGTGGTCGGCCTCGAGGGCGTCGATCACGGCCGGCAGGGAGGTGGGGACCTGGTTGACCGAGGCGTGCTCCTCCGGCGGGAGCTCGTAGAGGTCCTTGTCGATCGGGTCGGCCGGCTCGATCTTGTTGCGGATGCCGTCGATGCCGGCCAGCAGTTGGGCGGCGAAGGCCAGGTACGGGTTGGCCGACGGGTCGGGGCAGCGGAACTCGATGCGCTTGGCCTTCGGGTTCGAGCCGGTGATCGGGATCCGGATGCAGGCCGAGCGGTTGCGCTGGGAGTAGACCAGGTTGACCGGGGCCTCGAAGCCGGGGACCAGGCGGTGGTAGGAGTTCACCGTCGGGTTGGTGAAGGCCAGCAGCGACGGGGCGTGCTTGAGTAGGCCGCCGATGTACCAGCGGGCGGTGTCGGACAGGCCGCCGTACCCGGACTCGTCGTAGAACAGCGGGTCGCCGTTGCTCCACAGCGACTGGTGGCAGTGCATGCCCGAACCGTTGTCGCCGAAGATCGGCTTCGGCATGAAGGTCGCGGTCTTGCCGGCGTCCCACGCGGTGTTCTTGACGATGTACTTGAACTTCATCACGTCGTCGGCGGCGTTCAGCAGCTCGCTGAAGCGGTAGTTGATCTCCGCCTGGCCGGCGGTGCCGACCTCGTGGTGGGCCCGCTCGACGATCAGCCCGGAGTTCTCCAGGTGCTTGGTGATGTCGTTGCGCAGGTCGGCGAAGTGGTCGACCGGCGGCGCGGGGAAGTAGCCACCCTTGTAGCGGACCTTGTAGCCGCGGTTGCCACCCTCCTCGACCCGGCCGGTGTTCCAGGCGCCGGCCACGGAGTCGATGTGGTAGTAGCCCTCGTTCTGCTTGGTCTCGAAGCGGACGTCGTCGAAGACGTAGAACTCCGCCTCGGGCGCGAAGAACGCGGTGTCGGCGATCCCGGTCGACTTCAGGTACTCCTGCGCCTTGCGGGCGATGTTGCGCGGGTCGCGCGAGTACGCCTCACCGGTCAGCGGGTCGTGCACGAAGAAGTTGATGACCAGCGTCTTGTCCTTGCGGAACGGGTCCAGGTACGCGGTCGTCGGGTCGGGCAGCAGCGACATGTCCGACTCGTGGATCTGCTGGAAGCCGCGGATCGACGAACCGTCGAACTGCAGGCCGTCCTCGAAGACCTCGGGACCGAACGACGACACCGGGACGGTGAAGTGCTGCATGATGCCCGGCAGGTCGCAGAACCGGACGTCGATGAATGCGACGCCCTCGTCCTTGACGTAGGCGAGCAGCTCCTCAGCGCTGGAAAACATACATACTCCTCGGGGTGGCTCAGAGATTCATCTGAACGTAGGGCCTGCCGATTACTCGGCCGTGACCCCCATGTTTCGCGGATGTTAAGCCCAGCGTGTCCGCGCTGACCCACTGGAGAGGTGGGGGAGGCAGGTGAGATCTGCCGCGCCCCTCCGTAGGCTAGCCACTATGGCATCATCCGCACAGCCGGGGACAGGACCCGCCGAAGAGTTCCGCTATCCGGGCAACCGTCTCGGCCTGCCCGAGGACGGTCCGGGGTCGGTCGCCGGCTGGGGCCGCCGGCTGCTCGCGCTGCTGATCGACTGGTTGCTCGCGGGGTTGATCGCCTCGGCGATCACCGGTACGCCGATATGGGCCGGTGGCAACGATTACAGCACCGCCCAGCTGGTCACGTTCTTCGCCATGTCCGCTGTGCTGGCCGGGCTTGCGGGCTTCACACTCGGCCACCGGATCTGCGGCCTGCGGGTGATCCGGGTCGGCGCGCACGGCCCTGGGTACACCGCGCAGCCCGGCCTCCTGGCCGGGGTGATTCGCTCGCTGCTGATCTGCCTGGTGCTGCCCGCCGTCGTCTTCGACCGCGACCGCCGCGGCCTCCACGACCGCGCCGCGGGCACGATCGTCGTACGGCGGTAAGTTCGCGCCCGGTGACAGAAAGCTACCGCCGGGTGAGCAGCAGCTGGACGTCGTCCAGGTAGCCCGACCGGAATCCGGCCTCGGAGTAGGCCAGGTAGAACTCCCACATCCGGCCGAACGTGTCGTCGAAACCGAGGGCGGCGATGTTCGGCCACTGCTGGACGAAGCGGTTGCGCCAGATCCGCAGCGTGCGGGCGTAGTCCGGGCCGAGTGAGCGCAGCACCTGCGCGTGCAGCCCGGTGTGCTGGTTGGTGACGTCCTTGATCACCTTCACCGACGGGATCAGCCCGCCGGGGAAGATGTACTTCTGCACCCAGGTGAACGTGTTGCGCGTGGCCAGCATCCGCTCGTGCGGCATCACGATGGCCTGGACGACGGCGACGCCGTCCGGCGCGAGCCGCCGTTCGATCGCGTCGAAGTAGACCGGCCAGTACTTCTCGCCGACCGCCTCGATCATCTCCACGCTCAGCACGGCGTCGAACTCGCCGATCTGGTCGCGGTAGTCGCGCAGCGCGACCTGGACCCGGTCGCTGACGCCGGCGTCGGCGATCCGGCGCTGGGCGAGCAGGGCCTGCTGGGAGGCGATGGTGATCGCGGTGACCCACGCGCCGCGCTGGGCCGCGCGGATCGCCAGGCTCGCCCAGCCGCAGCCGATGTCGAGCACGCGGGAGCCCGACCGGACCCCGGCGGCATCGAGGATCGCGTCGAGCTTGTTCAGCTGGGCGGGCGTCAGTTCGTCGTACGACGCGGAGCCGAGATCGGCCAGCGGGTCCGCCGTACCGAAGTAGGCCGCCGAGTAGGTCAGCGTCGGGTCGAGGAACTCCGAGAACATCGCGTTGCTCAGGTCGTAGTGCCGGCTGACGTTCTCGCGGGCGCCGGCCCGGTCGTTCTCCTGCTCGCCCGGCTGGGACTTGGTCACCAGCCAGCGCAGCGACTGGGCCCACTTGGGCATCAGGTGCCGGGTCTGCTCGTTGTTGAACTTCTCGGCGAACGGCACCAGCAGGTCGGCCAGGTCGGTGCCCGGCTCGGGGTCCCAGTCGCCGGCCAGGAAGGCCTCGCCGAACCCGGAGCCGGCGTCCTGACCGAGCCGGTCCAGGAAGGGGCCGCTGCGGTGCACGCGCATCGCCGGGCCGCCCAGCCCGTACCGGCGGTTGTCGATCGAGATCGAGGCCGGCAGGTCCTTGGCGATGATCCGGATCGCCGCCAGCGCGCCGGCCCGGCGGACCGGGTTCGAACGGGGCGCCACCAGTCCAGGCCAGGTCGTGGCCTCCGGCTGGTGCACCGCCGGCATCACATCGGTCATTTCCTGTCCTCGCCCCTAGATCCGTCCTGGCCGCACTCTACGGTCGATCGGCGCACGGGACGTGCGACACCAGGCACAGGATTGTCCTCACGCTAGACAAACGCCGTCAACGCCCATCGGTTACCCCGGGATTTCCGGACCGGACCGGTGACTCGACGTGCCGGAGCGTGATCAAGCGATCGATCCAGGCGGGCTAACCCGCCCGTTGCCCCAGGTACAGCTGGTTGCCGTCCGGGTCCTCGGCGCGGGCCTCGCGCTCGCCCCAAGGCTGATCGGCCGGCTCCTGCGTGATCCGGCCGCCCGCCGACCGGATCGCCGCGACCAAGCCGTCGAGGTCGTCGGTGTAGAGCCACAGCGCGATCGGCGGCCGGCCCGGCGTACGCCGGAAGTCTGGGTCGTGCCCGAGCCCGACCGAGGCCTTGCCGAACTGCACGCTCACGTACGCCGGGGCGCCCTCCGGCGGGAACTGGTAGACCAGCTCACCACCGAGCACGTCGGTGTAGAACGGCAGCAGCCGCGGCAGGCCGGCGCTGGTCAGGATCGGGAAGACGTCGTCGACGGTCATGGGAAACCTCCTCGTTCACCAGGTTGGACGATCACCTGACGAACGAGAAGGCCCGAGATCGACGGGTCAGCGGCCCTTCATCGCCTGCCGGGCGCCCTTGAGGCTGGTCGGGACCGGCCCCTTCGGCATCGGCACCTGCGGGCGGACGGCGTCCAGCGCCTTCAGCCGCTGCAGCAGGTCGGTGATCTCGGACGGCTGCAGCGCCTGCGGGAGCTTCATCACGTGCTTGGTGAGCTTGCGGATGTCGACCTCGCCCTCACCCTTGCCGGCCACCACCGTGATCACCGGGGCGCCACCGGCGACCCGGCTGTGCTTCTTCTGCTCGGCGGTGAGCAGGTTCTTCACCCGGCTGGGCTGGCCCTCTCCGACCAGGACGATGCCCGGACGGCCGACCACGCGGTGCACGATGTCGGCGTTCTTGGTGACCGCGACGGCCGGCGACACGTTCCAGCCACGGCGCAGCGTCTGCAGCGCCGAGGCGGCCGCGCCGGCCTGGCCCTCGATCTGGCTGTACGCCGCCTTCTCGACCCGGCGGCCGAACACGATCGTCGCGGCCAGGAAGCCGAGCGCGACGCCGAGCGGGATCCAGATCAGCAGCGGGCCGACCAGCAGGCCGAGCACGACGAACACGGCGACCACGCCGAGGAAGATCCCGGCGAGCAGCAGCCCGATCCACGGGTCGGACTTCTTGGTCAGCTGGTACGCCGACCGGATCTGCTTCAGCCGGCTGGTCTTCTCGGCGGGGACGTCGTTCTTGGCCATCTCTACCTTGTCAATCTCTGTGTCGAGGGGGTCGTCCTAAGCATCGGTGGTGGCGGAGGTCATCCGCGACTCCACCGCCTGACGGTACAGGCGACCGGCCCGGTACGACGAACGGACGAGCGGGCCGGACATGACGCCGGCGAAGCCGATCTGCTCGGCCTCGGCCTGCAGCTCCACGAACTCCTCCGGCCGGACCCACCGCTCGACGGGGTGGTGCCGGACCGAGGGCCGCAGGTACTGGGTGATGGTGATGATCTCGCAGCCGGCGCCGTGCAGGTCGGCCAGCGCCTGGCTGACCTCCTCGCGGGTCTCGCCCATGCCGAGGATCAGGTTGGACTTGGTGACCAGGCCGTAGTCGCGGGCCTGGGTGATCACGTCGAGCGAGCGCTCGTAGCGGAAGCCGGGGCGGATCCGGCGGAAGATCCGCGGCACCGTCTCGACGTTGTGCGCGAACACCTCCGGCCGCGACGAGAACACCTCGGCCAGCTGCTCGGGCACGGCGTTGAAGTCGGGCGCGAGCATCTCGACGCCGGTGCCCGGGTTCAGCGCGTGGATCTGGCGGATCGTCTCGGCGTACAGCCAGGCCCCGCCGTCGTCCAGGTCGTCGCGCGCGACGCCGGTCACGGTCGCGTACCGCAGGCCCATCTTGACCACGGACTCGGCCACGCGGCGCGGCTCGTCGCGGTCCAGCTCCTGCGGCTTGCCGGTGTCGATCTGGCAGAAGTCGCAGCGCCGGGTGCACTGGTCCCCACCGATCAGGAAGGTGGCCTCACGGTCTTCCCAGCACTCGAAGATGTTGGGACAGCCGGCTTCCTGACACACGGTGTGGAGCTCTTCGGACTTCACCAGCGCCTGCAGCTTCTGGTACTCCGGGCCCATCTTGGCGCGCGTCTTGATCCACTCGGGTTTGCGCTCGATCGGGGTCTCCGCGTTGCGCACCTCGAGCCTGAGCATCTTTCGACCTTCTGGGGCGATCGTCACGCGTCCAAGAGTACGCCGGGCTGGTCAGGGCCTTTCCACCCGTAGGCTGGTGACCTATGTCAAGTCCTCAGGAGCCGGGTACGCCGCCGAAGACCGGGACGACCGTCCAGGGCTGGATCCGGCCCGGACCGACCGCCAAGGAGCAGCGGTACGACGTACTGCTCGGCCTCCTGCTGGCCGTCGCGGGCGTGATCGCGACCGAGCTGGCCCGCGGCGCGACGCCGATGCCGGCCGACCTGGGCGTCGGCGGCGTGGAGCCGTACGTGCTGAGCGCGGCCGGCGCCCTGGCGCTGTGCTTGCGCCGCAGGCGGCCGATCGTGGTCATGCTGGTCGTGTCGGTGCTGTTCGTGGTCACCGGTGAGCGGGCGACGTTCGCGTTCGCCGGCAACATCGTCACCCAGGCGACCGCGTTCATGGCGATCTACACGGCGGTCGCGTGGGCCCGGGACCGGCGGCTGATGAAGGTGACGGTCGCGGTCGTCTTCGTGGTGATGTTCGGCTGGCTGACGCTGGGCTTCGTCCGGGCGCTGCGCACCGACGAGTTCAAGGGCGTCAACGACAGCCTGCTCGGGCCGTACGTGTCCGGCGTGATCATCACGCTCGCGATCAACGTCCTCTACTTCTTCGGCGCCTACTTCTGGGGCCGTACGTCGTGGGGCGTCGCGCGGCAGCGGCACGAGCTGGAGCAGCAGGCCGCCGAGCTGGCCGCGCAGCAGCAGGCCAACGCCCGGCGCGCGGTGATCGACGAGCGGCTGCGGATCTCCCGCGAGCTGCACGACGTGGTCGCGCACCACATCAGCAGCATCGGGATCCAGGCCGGCGGGGCGCGGCGGGTGATGGACAAGGATCCGGACGCGGCCAAGAACGCGCTGAGCGTGATCGAGAACTCCAGCCGGACGGCGGTCAACGAGATGCGCCAGCTGCTCGGGATGCTCCGCGCGGCCGATCCCGACCTGGACGACGAGCTCGGCGTACCGGTCGGACTCGGCGTACCGGTCGGCAAGGCGCCGCAGGCGGGCGCGGACCGGCTGCCCGCGCTGGTCGTCGAGGCGGGCGGCGAGGGGCTGGAGGTGGGGTTCCACCAGATCGGGGAGCCGGTGGAGGTGCCGGAGACGATCTCGGTGTCGGTCTACCGGATCGCCCAGGAGGCGCTCACGAACGTCCGGCGGCACTCGACCGCGCGGACCGCGCACGTGACGCTGCGGTACCTGGACGACGCGATCGAGGTCGAGGTGATCGACGACGGGCGGCCGAAGCACGCGCCGGTCGGATCGCGCCTGGGCCACGTCGGCATCCGGGAACGGGTCGCCCTGCTCGGCGGCGAGTCCGAGATCGGCCCCCGCCCGGTCGGTGGGTTCAGAGTGCGGGCGAGGATCCCGCTCGCCGCGCCGCCAGTCGGCACGATCGGCTCGTCCGATGTCGCGCCAGCGACGAGCCCGGGCGGCGCCACCCCTTCCCTCGACCCACAACCAGTGGAGACCGACCATTCTGTCCAAGACCGTGAAGGAGCAGCTCAGTGAGTGAGACCGGGGCCACCGGCCCGATGCGGGTGCTGCTGGTCGACGACCAGGACCTGGTCCGCGCGGGGTTCCGGATGATCCTCTCGGTCGAGTCCGACATCGAGGTGGTCGGTGAGGCCTCCGACGGCGAGAAGGCCGTCGAGCTCGCGCTGCAGCTGCGTCCGGACGTCGTCCTGATGGACGTGCAGATGCCTGGCCTCGACGGCATCGCCGCGACCCAGCGGATCGTCGCCGCCGACGCCGGCAAGGTCGTCATCCTGACCACCTTCGACCGCGACGACTACCTGTTCGAGTCGCTCGGCGCGGGCGCCAGCGGGTTCCTGCTCAAGAACACCGCCCCCGAGGACCTGGTCGAGGCGATCCAGGTCGTGCACTCCGGCCACGCCCTGCTCGCGCCGGAGGTCACCCGCCGCGTGATCAAGCGGTTCTCCGGCGGCGGCGAGCGCGTCTACCGCCCCGACCTGGTCGCCGACCTGACCGAGCGCGAGCGCGAGGTGCTCGGCCTGATCGCGCGCGGCCTGACCAACACCGAGATCGCCGGGCAGCTGTTCGTCGGCGAGGCCACGGTGAAGACCCACGTCTCCCGGGTCCTGCTCAAGCTCGGCCTGCGCGACCGGGTGCAGGCGGTGGTGTTCGCCTACGAGTGCGGGCTGGTCGTCCCCGGCGACGACGCCGCCTCCTGAACCTGCGTCACCGCGACCACCAGCACACACACCAGAGCGACCAGTACGACGACCAGAGGCACCCCGGCGTACGGGCCGAGCAGTGGTGCCAGCGCGATCAGCACCACGCCGACCACGCTGGTGCTGAGCCGCAGCGTCGGCCTGGCCAGGATGGTCCGCGTCACG
Organism: Kribbella lupini; assembly: GCF_039529595.1. NCBI lineage: Bacteria > Bacillati > Actinomycetota > Actinomycetes > Propionibacteriales > Kribbellaceae > Kribbella > Kribbella lupini. Next base: position 616,519 of record NZ_BAAANC010000001.1, read on the forward strand.
CCCCACAGCAGGGCAACGAACAACCCGGCCGGTACAGCCACGGCGTACCCGGCGCTGGTGGGGGAGAGCGGTAGGTGATGGCTGGTCTGCTCGACTGCTACCTCCAGCCCGGCGCCGAGTGCAGCGAGTGCGGCGAACAGACCGAAGTGGGCGTAGCCCCACAGGAAGGACTGGTCGCGGTTGCGCTCCAGGCCGTGCCCGGCGGGCTGCAGGAAGTAGAGCCACCACAGTGCGAACAGCAGGACCAGACCGCCCACGCCGATGACCACCAGCCCCGCACTGACCTCGGTGGCCCGCACAGCGTTGCTGACGGCAAGGACGCTCTCGCCCAGCAGGATGATGGTGAACAGGCTGTACCGCTCCGCGATGTGGTGCGGGTGCCAGCCGGTGTCCCGCTTGCGTTGGGCCCACCACGGCACGGTCAGCTCCAGCACCGCCAGGCAGGCGAAGGTGAGTGTGGTGGTCTCCCCGGTCGCCGTGCGGATCAACCAGCCGAGCTGCAGCACACTGATCCCGACGGCGTTCCGGAACGCCGTACGACGCTCTGCCGGGTTCTCGACCCCCGCACGGACCCACTGGGCGATCTGGCCGAGCCGCATGATCAGGTACCCCAGCGTGACCAGCCGGAAGTCCGCGTCGGCCGCAGCCGTCGGTACGCCGGCCGCCAGCACCAGGACGCCGCCCATCTGCAGCAGGGTGAGCAGCCGGTAGGCCACGTCGTCGGTGTCGTAGGCCGACGCGAACCAGGTGAAGTTCATCCACGCCCACCAGATCGTGAAGAACACCTGCAGGAACCCGACGACCTCCGGGTGCCCGTCGGCGACGCTGTGCGCGAACTCTGCCGCCGCGGCCGCGACGGCGACCACGAAGGTCAGGTCGAACAGCAGCTCGAGCGGACTCGCCGCGCGGTGCTGCTCGTCGGGCCGGCGCGGGCGCATCCGGCCCCGGATCAGGGCTGCGGGCATGGTTCGGCTCCTGGTGCTGGTCGGCTCACGTCAGCAAGGACAGGGCAACGGCCCGGTCTGTGACCGGCGTCGCCCGAAAAACCTCTCGCGAACGGTCACAGCCGGGCCCGCTGTCCGGTCTTTGCTGGTGACGGGCGGCAGCAGGCCCCCACGACCGGCAGGAGACGGACATGAAGATCGTCGTCATCGGCGGCACCGGACTGATCGGGTCCAAGCTGATCCGCCGCTTCACCGCGCACGGGCACGACGCGGTCGCGGCGGCGCCGAACACCGGCGTCAACACGCTGACCGGCGAGGGCCTGGACGAGGTGCTGACCGGTGCGGACGTGGTCGTCGACGTGTCCAACTCGCCGTCGTTCGAGCCGGCCGCGGTGATGGAGTTCTTCACCACCTCCACCACCAACGTGCTGGCGGCGGAGAAGAAGGCCGGCGTCGGGCACCACGTCGCGCTGTCAATCGTCGGCACCGAGCGGCTGCCGGACAACGGGTACTTCGCGGCCAAGATCGCCCAGGAGGACCTGATCGCGAACTCCGGCGTCCCGTTCTCGCTGGTGCACGCGACCCAGTTCTTCGAGTTCACCATCGGCATCGCCGACGCGGCGACCACGGGTTCTGAGGTCAGGATCGCGCCGGTGAAGTACCAGCCGATCGCCGGCGACGACGTGGCCGACGCGGTCGCCAAGGTCGCCGTCGGTACGCCGCTGAACGGCCGCACGGAGATCGCCGGCCCGGACCAGGTGCGGATGGACGAGTTCATCCGCGAGGCGCTCGCGCTGACCGGCGACGCGCGCGAGGTGGTCGCCGACGAGCACGCGACGTACTTCGGCTCCGAGCTGCTCGAGGGCAGCCTGGTTCCCTCGGGCGAGGCCCAGCTGGGCCACATCCACTACGTCGACTGGGTCAAGGGCCAGGCCGAGCGATGAGCACACCTGACGAGCGGTCGTTCCTGCGCGACGCCGAGAGCATGTATGGGCACGAGCCGCTGAGCGAGCTGCACCACGAGGTCGAGGCCGACCTCGGGATGATCGCCGCGAGCGACGCCGAGCGCGTCGTACCGGTGAGTGAGTGGCTGGTCGACCCGATGGAGGTCGAGCGGGACGAGGTGGCGCTGCGCAGTCTGCTCGGCGCCGTCGAGGCGCTGGAGGGTGACCCTGACGCACATGGGGAGTGAAGATAGGCCCGTGGACGAACCTGCGGTGAGCGAGGCCGACGACCTGGAGGAGGCTGCCCGGGTCTTCAACGAGCTGCGGCCGCGGCTGTTCGGCATCGCGTACCGGATGCTGTCCAGCGCGAGCGAGGCCGAGGACCTGGTCCAGGACGTCTGGCTGCGCTGGCAGACCTGTGACCGCAGCGTCGTGGCCAACCCCGCGGCGTACCTGGCGACGGCGACGACGCGGCTGGCGATCAACGCGGCCCAGTCGGCCCGGGTCCGCCGCGAGACGTACGTCGGGCCGTGGCTGCCCGAGCCGGTGGACACCAGTGCCGACCCGCTGCTCGGTGCGGAGCGTGGGGAGGCCCTGGAGTTCGCCGTACTGATCCTGCTCGAGCGGCTGTCGCCGAACGAGCGTGCGGCGTACGTGCTGCGGGAGGCGTTCGACTACCCGTACTCGCAGATCGCGGAGATCCTGCAGCTCAGCGAGCCGGCTGTGCGCCAGCTGGTCAGCCGTGGACGCAAGCGGGTCACTGGTGACCGCCGTACGCCGGTGGACGAGGGGGAGCAGCGCCGCCTGCTCAGTGCGTTCGTCAGCGCGGCCCGGACCGGTGACCTGGTCGCACTGGAAAGCCTGTTCGCCGCGGACGTGTCCAGCTACTCCGACGGCGGTGGGATCGTCCGGGCCTCCAAGTTCCCGGTGCACGGGGTGGAGCGGGTCGCCAAGTACTACAAGGCGTTCGCCGACCGCTTCTGGGCCGGTGTCGATGTGGAGATCGCCACGGTCAACGGCTCGTCGTCGGCACTGCTGCGGCTCGACGGCCGGCTGTTCGCCATGGTCACCGTGGTGGCGTCGACCGAGGGTATCGACCGGATCTACTGGCAGATGAACCCGACCAAACTCGCCGGGGTGGGCTGATGATCGACCACCTCGTCGCGGCCCTGCGGTCGGGACAGGTGGAACGACTGCTCGCGCCCGGCGCCGTACTGGTCTCAGACGGCGGCGGGCAGGTCGCCGTTCCGCTGCAGCCTGTCCACAGCCCCGCAGAGATCGCCCGGGTGATCACCCTCCACTGCACCCGTCCCGGCGCGGACCTTTCGGTCGAACGCGCCAACGGGCGGCCGGCCATCGTCGTACGGCGGTCCGGGCGGGCGCAGGCGGTGCTCTGCCTCGACGTCGCCGACGAGGTCGTCACGCACCTGTGGCTGATCCTCAACCCGGCCAAGCTGACCGCCTGGCACCGGGATCTCCCTCCTGCGGATGACGCCGCCGGTCACACTGCGGACCGACGTGCGGACGCTCCCGGCTGACTAGCGTTGGTACCACTCCCGCGGTGGGAGTGGCCGGGCCTGCGCCCGGTCCGGGGGCCGAAGCAGCAGAGGAACGGTGAACGGGATGCTGAGCGTTGCTGGGCTGACCCGGCGGTTCGGTGATCACCTCGCACTCGACGACGTCACGTTCGACGTCGTGCCGGGGCGGATGACCGGTTTCGTCGGGGCCAACGGAGCCGGCAAGACGACGACGATGCGGATCATGCTCGGGGTGCTCGCGCCCACGGCGGGGCAGGCGCTGTGGAACGGTGCACCGCTGACGCACGCGATCCGCAGCGACTTCGGCTACATGCCGGAGGAGCGCGGGCTGTACCCGAAGATGAAGATCCGCGACCAGCTGATCTTCTTCGGCCGCCTGCACGGTCTCGACCCGGTGCGGGCGGGGGAGCGGACCGACAAGATCCTCGACCGGCTCGGCCTGACCGAGCGGTCCGGCGACATGCTGGAGACGCTCTCGCTGGGCAACCAGCAGCGCGTCCAGATCGCCGCCGCGCTCGTGCACGAGCCGATCGCGCTGGTGCTCGACGAGCCGTTCAGCGGGCTCGACCCGCTCGCCGTCGACGCGATGGTCGACCTGCTCCGCGAGGAGGTCACGCCGGAGGTGCCGGTGCTGTTCTCCAGCCACCAGCTCGAACTGGTCGAGCGCCTGTGCGACGACCTGGTCGTGCTGTCCCGCGGCAAGGTCGTCGCGGCCGGCTCGGTGGCGTCGCTGTCGGCCGGCTCCAGTACGACGTACCGGCTGGTGACCGATGTCGACGCGGGCTGGCTGCGCGACGTCCGGGGCATCAAGGTGCGTGACGTGGATGGCGCGTCCGGGCTGTTCGACGTGGTCGAGGCGGGCCAGGAGCAACAAGTTCTGCAGCTGGCGATGAGCCGCGGGCAGGTGCTCGAGTTCGGGCCCGAGCGCGTGGCGTTGAGCGACGTCTTCCGGGAGGCGACCCGATGAGTGAGCAGAAGCAGGGTTTGCGGCACCCGTGGCAGCTGGTGGCGCTGCGGGAGATCAGCACCAAGCTGCGGGACAAGACGTTCATCGGCTCGACGCTGTTCATGCTGGTCGTGGTGATGCTGGCCGTGATCGTCCCGGCGCTGCTCGCCGGCAACGACTCACCCGACAAGATCGCGGTCACCAACGACGCCGGTGCCCGGATCGTGCAGACGGCCGACCAGTTCAACGGGGACGACAGCTTCGAGACCACCCGGGTCGCCGATCGGGCCGCGGCCGAGCAGGCCGTCACCTCGGGCGACGTGAAGGCCGCGCTGCTGCCGGCCGACAACGGGTACGTCGTACTCGGTGACGACGAGGTCGACAGCGGGATCCAGAACGCACTGCGCGAGGCGGTGACCAATCTGGGCATGTTCGACAATGCCGCTAAGAAGGGCCTGACGCCCGAGGAGCTCCAGGCCGGTACGACGGTGCAGGAGCAGCTGCTGAACCCGGGACCGCTGCCCGAGATCGTGGCCGAGTTCGTGAACATCGGCCTGGCGCTGGCCTTCTACATGACCGCGCTCGGCTTCGGCATGATGATCGCGCAGAGCGTCGTGCAGGAGAAGGAGAGCCGGGTGGTCGAGATCCTGGCCGCCGCGATCCCGATCCGCGCGCTGCTGTGGGGCAAGGTGGTCGGCAACACGGTGATGGCGTTGACCCAGATCGTGGTGATCGCGGCCGCGTCGCTGATCGGGCTGCTGGTCACCGGACAGGCCGACATCCTCGAGGTGATCGCGCCGGTCGCGGGCTGGTTCGTGGTGTTCTTCGTGCTCGGGTTCCTGGCGCTGGCCGGGCTGTGGGCCGTGGCCGGATCGCTGGCCACTCGGCAGGAGGACCTCGGGTCGACGACGCTGCCGGGGCAGATGATCCTGATGATCCCGTTCTTCTTCTCGGTCTTCGCCGGGGGGACGGCCAAGACGTGGGCATCGTTCGTGCCGATCGCGTCGTCGATGGCGATGCCGGGGCGGATGCTGACCGAGGACGTACCGGTCTGGCAGCCGCTGGTGGCGATCGCGCTGCTGCTGGTCGCGACCGTCCTGATCGTGCGGCTCGGGGCCCGCCTGTACGAGCGGACGCTGCTGCAGACCGGGCGCAAACTCGGTTACCGAGAGGCACTGAGTCTCGACGCGTCCTGACTTCTGGGCTTAATCCGCTACCTATCGTCACAGCCGGGCAAACGTTACAAGTTCTCGCCCGGCTGTGACACAACCGCAACACGCGGTACCTGTGTACTGCGGCGTAACCTCGACTACGGTCCCAATGCATGAACGTCGAGCTGCGCCACCTGCGGGTGGTGGTCCTGGTGGCAGAAGCGGGGTCCGTCGGACGGGCCGCCCGCTGGATGAAGGTGAGTCAGCCGAGCCTGACCGCGCAGCTGAAACGGATCGAGTCGGCGTTCGGCGGTGAGCTGTTCGAGCGCTCCCGCACCGGCGTCACCCCGACCCCGCTCGGCCGGTACGCCGTCGACCGCGCCCGGGCGATCCTGGTCGACGTCGACCACCTGTCCGCGACCGTGTCGGCGATGACCGCCGTCGAGTCCAGCGCCGTCCGGCTCGGCGGGTTCCCGACCGCGCCGATGTCCGGGATCGCGTCCCGGCTGCGCGACCACGGCGAGATCGAGCAGGTCAGCATCGAGGTCGAGTGGTCGACCAGCGTGCTGCTGCAGCAGTTGGAGAGCGGGCGGCTCGACTTCGCGCTGCTGCGCGAGTTCCCCGGCTTCGAGCTGCGGCTGCCGACGGGCGTCGACGCGTGCACGATCGTCGAGTCCGAGTCGGCGTACGTCGTACTGGCCGCCGACCATCCGAAGGCGATCGCCACCCGCCACCGCGGCGACATCGACCTCGCCGACCTGGCCGAGGAGGAGTGGATCGGCGAACCACCGGACGACAGCGGCTTCCACGTCCTGTTCCGCGCTTCGTGCGAGCAGGCGGGCTTCACGCCCCGGATCGAGCATCACTCGGTCGACACGTCGGTGCTGATGGGCTTCGTGACCAGCGGTCAGGGAGTTGCGCTGATCTCGCCTACGTCGTACCGGATGCTCTCCAGCGACGTCACCACCCGCCCTTTGGCGGGTGACCCGATCCACCGCCGGCTGCTACTTGCCTGGAGCACCGACTCGCCCCGTGCGCAGATGGCGTCGGACGTGTGCGAGATGGCCATTCACGCGTATGACGAGGCCTTCGCCGAACACGCCCGCTGGGGGCAACACCAGCGCATGCACGTCGCCTGAGCTGTTCTGTTCAGTCCCAGACATTGGAAGACCCCGGTCGCTTTGCGACCGGGGTCTTTCGCGTACCTACCTCAAGCTCCAGCGGGCCTGAACTGTCCCACGAAGAACTCCCCAGTGTCCTCGGGGTCGTCCATCCGCTCGCGGTACTGCTGGCCGACCTCTTCCTTGGGCCGTACGAAAGCCTGCAGGCCGGGGTTCTTGGGTGCCTCCGGCTGAGGGGCCGCGGCCTTGGGGGCCTCGGGCTGCTTGGGTGCTTCCGCCTTCGGCTCCTGCGCTTTCGGCTCCTCGACCTTCGGGGCCTCAGCCCGAGGGGTCTCGGCCTTGGGTGCTGCTTCCTCCGGAGTCTGAGCGACTGGCGGCGTTGCGGCCGGAGCCGCAGCGGCCGGAGCAGCAGCAGCAGCCGGCGGTGCGGTAGCCGCCGGAGCGGGGCTCACCGCAGTAGCCCCCGCGGCAGTCGGCGTGGCAGCAGCCGGCGGCTCATCGTCCTTGTCGTCCTCAACAGCCTCCGGCGCCTCGGCAACCGGCACTTGCTGCGTCGCGTCCTGATCCACCGGCATCTGCTGAGTTGCGTCCGAATCAGCAGCAACAACCTGAGTCTCCTCAGCCTGCCGATCCTCGCCAGCAGCAACAGCCTGCGTCTCGTCACCCCGCGGAGCCTCGCCGGCAGCAACAACCTGCGTCTCGTCACCCCGCGGAGCCTCGCCGGCGGCAACAGCCTGCGTCTCATCCGGGTCGCTCTGCCGCGCAGCCTGCTGTGCTTCGGCCCGCTGCGTTTCATCCCGCTCCGGCGCCACCTGCACGGTCTCGTCCGCATCGTTGCCCACCGCACCGACAACAGCCGTGTTCTCCCGCTCGGCCCGAGCATCCGCCTCGGCGAACTGCATCGTGTGCTCGTCCGCCTGACTCCGCGGCTGGACCGGCGCCGGCTCGTCGTCGAACAGGTCGTCGTAGCTCGAGTTCCCGAAATTCTGGAACCGGTTGTCCCCAGCCGGCACATACTCACCAGCAGCAACCGGCGGCGCATAAACAGCAGCCACCTCAGCCTCCTGCTGCGCCTGGGCGAGCTCCTGCTCCCGCTGGCGCCGCTCGGCCTCAGCCCGCTCGCGGCGGCGCCGCCGTACCGACTGCACGATCAGCTGCACCGCGTACACCAGCGAGATCACCGCGAGGATCGGCACCACGCCGTTCAGCGTGTACGCCTTGAGCCCGTCGATCATGCCGGTCGTCACGCCCGGGACGTCGTTCAGGAAGTTCGTCGTCCGGTTGGGGATCCAGTGCACGGTGTAGATCATCGCGCCGAACATCAGCGCGGCACCGAGCGCGGCCGCCCCCGAGAAGTACGACACCACAGCCCAGAAGATCAGCGCTCCGATGCCGTAGGCAAGCGCCATCTCCTTCGCGTTCAGCTCGATCCCGCCGTCGGCCGTCAGCACTCCGAACGTGGCCGGCCCCGCCAGCGCCACGATGATCCCGAGAAGGAAACCAAGGAATTTGGACACGTCCCCACCGTAGCGACGTTTTCCCCACAGACAGCGACGACACTTCGGCGCCCCGCCGGACCTTCACCTACGGTCGGTCACCGAACCTCAAAACCCCATAAACCCAGGCCCAGCGCCTGAATCAGTGCGCACCACAACCCACACCCTCCGCGGCCAACCCCAGCCCGCACATCCTCAAAGCCACCACCACTTCACCGACCCAAGCAACAGCCCACCACCTGCCCCACAAACTCGCCACATGCCTCAACCACGAAGGCCCGCCCAGTCCCCACCGACCAGCCACCCCAAATACCCGCAGAACACCACCCCGGCAGGCCCACAACTCCTGCCCCTGCCGGGACAGGCCAGCAGCGCGCAGGCGAC
>NZ_BAAANC010000001.1:625139-811915 GCF_039529595.1 Kribbella lupini
GACACATCCAACCCCTGCCTCACGGCGCGTGCGACAACACCCCGGCAGGCTCCGACTCCCGCCCTGGCGGGATAGGCCGGTAGTGCGCAGGCGACACATCCAACCCCTGCCTCACGGCGCGTGCGACAACACCCCGGCAGGCTCCGACTCCCGCCCTGGCGGGATAGGCCGGTAGTGCGCAGGCGACACACCAACCCCTGCCTCACGGCGCGTGCGACAACACCCCGGCAGGCTCCGACTCCAGCCCTGCCGGGATAGGCCGGTAGTGCGCAGGCGACACATCCAACCCCTGCCTCACGGCGCCTGCGACAACACCGCAGCAGGCTCCGACTCCCGCCGTGGCCGGACAGTCCGGCAGCGCTCAGGCGGGACACTCCAACTGCTGCTTTCACGGCGCGTGCGACAACACCCCGGCAGACTCCGACTCCCGCCCTGGCGGACAGGCGGGCGGCGCGCAGGCGACACATCCAACCCCTGCCTCACGGCGCGTGCGACAACACCCCGCCAGGCCCCGACTCCCGCCCTCGCGGACAGTCCGGCAGCGCGCGGGCGACAAACTCCAACTGCTTCCCTCACGGCACTTGCGACAACACCCTGGCAGGCTTCCCGCCGCCGCCCAGCCGACCTACGGCGTGACAGCCAGCCCGTACGTGATGCCCGTCGGCGCCGGATCCACGTGATCCAGGTCCGGCGTCCGCTCGTACTCGTCCCACGCCAGCATCCGATCCAGCTCCCGCCGTACCGCCGGCAGCACCTCGGTCACGCTCACGTCCCGCCCGAGTTCCTTGGACAACGTCGTCACGTCCGCGTCCGAGATCCCGCACGGCACGATCCGGTCGAACCAAGCCAGATCGTTGTCGCAGTTCAGCGCGAACCCGTGCATGGTGACGCCCTGCGCCACCCGGATCCCGATCGCCGCGATCTTCCGCTCCCGCCCACGGTCGTCGGCCGGAACCCACACCCCGCTGCGCCCCTTGACCCGCCCGGTCCGTACGCCGAGCTCGGCGCACACCGCGATCAAGGCCTCCTCCAGCCGCCGCACGTAGTCCACCACGTACACGTGCGACGCCAGCTTCACGATCGGGTACCCCACGAGCTGCCCCGGCCCGTGCCACGTGATCTTCCCGCCCCGGTCGACGTCGACCACCGGCGTACCGTCCACCGGCCGCTCGTGCGGCTCGGTCCGCTTGCCGGCCGTGTAGACCGGCGGGTGCTCGAGCAGGATCACCGTGTCCGCGCCGGTGCCCTCGGCAACCGCGGTGTGCAGCCGCCGCTGCTCCTCCCACGCCTGCTCGTAGTCGACCGCCTCGGCGCCGAACCCGGCCTCCACGTACTTGATAGCTCTCACGCCTTCGAGTGTATGTCTCACCCTCACTCCGACGTCGCGCACCATCCACAGCCCCCGACCACCAGGGCTTGCTGTGGATAACTTCGCGGCCGTCGGTGACGATTCGTGCACCCTCTTGGCATGGCACTCGACGACATCGCCGGCTACAGCTTGCGCCGGAAGCTCGGGTCCGGATCGGCCGGCACCGTCTGGCTGGTCCGCGACCTCGCCTCCGGCCGCCACGCCGTGCTCAAACGAATTCCCGCCCCGACCATCACCAACCCGACGGTCTTCGAACGAGACCTCACCACCCTGCTAGCCATCGACCACCCTCACATCGCTCGCCTGATCGAAGTCCGCCAGTCCGAGTCCGACTGGCTCCTCTTCGGCCAGCACGTCCCCGCCGGCAACCTGACAGCCCTCCTCGGCCGGAGAGGCGACCTCGCTCTAGGCGAGCTGGTCACGCTCATCAGCCCACTGGCCGAAGCCCTATCCCTTCTTCACCACAAAGGCCTCCACCACGGCCGCCTGACCCCAGCCAACATCCTCTTCGACGCCGACGGCCGTCCCGTCATCACCGACACAGCCCTCCGCTCCCAAGACCCCACCACCACTCAAGCCGACGACCTGACAGCCCTTGCTGCCCTCACCCAACTTGCCGCCGGCACCACCACCCCGTTCCCCGCGAGCCTCTTCACCGACACCGCGGCCCCAGCCCTCGCCCGCAAGGTGCTGGACCTCTCCCCACCCACCCCTCTCAACCTCGCCTTCCCCGACCACTCCACCTCCGATCCCCAGCCCGCTCGATCCCGCCCCCTTCTCACCCCAAGGCCGGCCCCCGCCCCGACCATCCCCGCCCAGACCATCCCAACCCCGACCATCCCAACCCTGACCGCGCCTGGCCCGACCGCCCAAGCCCCAACCGCCGGTCCCAGCGTGATCCCCACCGTCCATCCCCGCCGCCCGCAGAACCGCCGCAAGCCCCGCCGAGACACGACCCGCCGAGCCCGCCGCGACAACACCACGCGCCTCAACCAGATCCTCGCCAACACCACCCACCGAGCAACCCGCTCGCACCGAACGGCGTACGGAATCCTCGCCGCCTCAGCCCTAGCGGCCTTGGTGGTCACAGCCCTGGCCCTGACCACTCTCGGCATCCTCGACACCCCCACCACCAACCCAGCCGCAGCCGCACCCCCGTCGCCAACCCCCACCAAAGCCACCACCCCAACCCCAGCCAAAGCCGCCACACCAACCCCAGCCGAACCCCCAACCTCAACCCCAGCCGAACCCCCAACCTCAACCCCAGCCCCCACAGCCCCGCCCTCACCCAACTCCAAAGCCTGGCAACAAACCCTCCAAACCCTGGACCAACGTCGAGCCCACGCCTTCTGGACCCTCAACCCCGCCGAACTCGACGCCGTCTACCAACCAGGCAGCCACCCCTGGACAACGGACCGAGCAGCCCTGGCCACCTACCAAGCCCAAAAGATCCGAATCGCCAACCTCCGCTTCCACATCGAGCACCTCACCCAAGAACCCACCCCCGGCCCCACCGTCACCCTCCGAGTCACCGACCGGCTCATCTCCGCCACAGCCCTGACCCCCACCGGCCGAACCCAGCTCCCACCCGGCCCACCCACCACCCGCCGCATCACCCTCGCCCCTACCGGCAAGACGTGGCGCATCACCACCATCACCCCCGCCTGATCCCCTTCAAAACAAGGCTTTTCTCTCAAAACTGTCGGCGCCCTCCAGGAGACTGATCCGTATGCCGTACTGCGACGAGCGACCCCCGTGGTCCATGACCGGCAGCGAACTGCTGTCGGCGCTCGACGCTGCCCAGACCGAGATCACCCGACTGCAGACGTACCGCCTGCAACTCCTAGCGGCCCTGGACACCAACGGTCACGCCGCCGAGATCGGCGCGCGGGACACGATCCAATTGATCTCCGTCCGCCATCGTCTGGACCCCACCGAAGTCCGCCGTGACCTCCGCCTGGCCACCGCCCTGCCGAAGTACTCCGAAGTCCAAGCAGCCCTCAGCACCACCGAACCCTCGAGCCCGGCACTGCACGTGGCCCAAGCCGAATCCATCGTCACCACCCTCGAACGCATCCCTGCCGCGGCGAAGGTCCCCGTCGAGACCCTCCAAGTCGCCGAACACGAACTCGTCAAAGCCGCCCAAACCCTCGCCCCCGCCGACCTGCGCAAACTCGGCAAACATCTCCGTGACACGCTTGACACCGACGGGCCCGAACCCGCAGAAGCCCGCGCTCTCGCCGCAGAAACCCTCTGGCTCAGGCGCGGTGAACTAGGCGTCGAGTTCGGCGGCTACCTGGCCGGCGACAACGCCGAGCTGTTCCACACCTTGATCTTCGCCGGCGCCAAGCCCCACCAGACCCCCGACGGCGCCCGCGACCCCCGCAGCCGCGGCAAACGCCAAGCCGACGCCCTGACCGCCATCCTCACCACCGCAGCAGCCACCGGGACAGCAGCCCCAGCCCACGGCCACATCAAACCCCACATCACCGTCACCATCGCCCTCAACGACCTGACCGCGGGCACCGGCACCGGCACCCTCGCCTCAGGCACCACCCTGTCCACCAGCACCATCCGCCGCCTCGCCTGCGACGCCGGCATCATCCCGATGGTCCTCGGCTCCAACTCCGAACCCCTCGACGTAGGCACCGAACACCGCTTCGTCACCCCAGCCATCCGCCAAACCCTCAACACCCGCGACAAAGGCTGCGTCATCTGCCAGGCCCCCACCGCCATCTGCGACGCCCACCACCTCACCCACTGGGCCGACGGCGGCCCCACCACCGTCACCAACCTCGCCCTCCTCTGCAAAGCCCACCACATCGACGTCCACCAAGGCCACTGGACCATCACCATGCACCAAGGCCATCCCCAACCCACCCGCCCCACCTGGGCCGACAAACCCAAACCCCCGTGACGCAGACAACCCCAACCCCTCGACGAGCGCCCACTCCACCCAGCCCGCTCGAGGGCACTCCATCCTGCCCACCCACCGCTACACCACCCCAGACCCCCGGCCCCCGCCCGTGAGCCATTTCCAGCGCCCCCCAACGCATGCACTGTCTCCCGGCCCCCTAGCCCTGCGCCACCCACGGCAGCAGCACCGCCTCGTCACCAGCCTTGGCTTCTTGGGCCAGCGGGGCGCCTTCTTCGCCGAGAGCTTGCCTCAGGCAACCAATGCGGCACGGTCCGGGCGCCGCTCCCGGACACCGGCAGCAGTCCCCATCAGAATCACCTGCCGATTCCTGTACCGCCCCGGACAGCACCAACCACCGCCCACGCCAGGGGATCAACCTCCGGCATCGGAACCGTCCACGCTAGGGAGCCGCGTCCGGCACGGGCCGCCCACCTCACGGGCGTCACGTTCTGGACGAGCACCACTTCCCCTCTGGTGGCCAGGCCTCGGCACACCTCCGACACCAGAGTCAGCATCGGCGCAGCCTTTCCTGCGGGCATCGCCTATGGCGTCGGCATCAGCCCTGCCACGGTGCAGCCGACGGCATCAGCATCACCTCCAGCACTGGCTGCCTTCATACCACCACCGCCGCGACGCTGCCCACGCGCCGCGGTGGCGCGCTTGGCCAGCAACCGGCGGTCGGTCTGAATGCGGCCAGTCCGATGAGGCCGGCCGTACTGGCGGCACGTCTGGTAGCAGGACGAGCCCCGCGGTCAGCGCGGCGTCCATCTGGTGATGGAGACCGTCCCGACGACCAGCCGAACCACCGGCGTACGGCGAGGAACGTCAGGCGCGCCTCGTCCTGCCCGCTGAGCACCTGCAGGTCGACGTCGCTCTCGGTCCGGACCCGGTCGAACACGGACATCTCGCTCGGTGCCTCGCGCAGCGCGGAGGTCGCGAACGCGAGCACGGACTCGCAGCCCTTGTGCTCGGCCAGCTCGGCCCGGGGTGCCGTCCGCGGCAGCCGCGCTCGGCTGGCAACCGGCGGTCGATCTGCGGCGGGACCAGCGCGACGAGGCCGATCGGCGCTGGTGCCGCGGCCCGCAGCAGCACCGGTCCCGCATCACCTGCGTCGGCTTCCGTACCGACAACGCGCGTCACCCCTCGCACCGATGACCGGTGGTGGACCTGCGCTGCCGGTCACGGGGGCAACTCCGGCGGCCGGCAGCGACGCCACCGCGCCAGCGCGCGGCGCGGGAGGGAAAGGCTGTTAGTGGGTGAGGGCTGCTGCGACGGCTAGTTGCGGCGTTGGGTGGGTGAAGGTGAAGCCGGTGGTTTGGAGGGTGGTGGGGAGGGTTCGTTTGCTGCCCAGGAGTTCCCAGGCGAACTCGCCCAAGAAGGTGGTGAGGGCCTTGGCGGGGACGGGGATCAGGGCGGGGCGGTGGAGTTGGGCGGCCAGGGACTTGGTGAGGGCCTGGTTGGTGATGGGGGTGGGGAGGGTGATGTTGACCGGGCCTTCGACGGTGTCGTTTTCGGCGGTGTGGCGGACGGCTCGGAGCCAGTCGGTGAGGGAGACGACGGGGAAGTACTGGGTGCCGGGGCCCAGGCGGCCGCCGACGCCTAGGCGGAAGGGGAGGGCGAGGAGTTGGAACGCGGGGGCCTGGTGGGCCAGGACTACGCCGGTGCGGAGGGTGGCTACTCGGCAGCCGGCCTCGCGGGCGGGGTCGGCTGCGCCTTCCCAGACTCGAACGACGTCCGCGAGGAAGCCTTCGCCGAGGGGAGACGCTTCGGTGAGGAGGTCGTCGCTGCAGTCCATGCCGTAGCCGCCGATGCCGCTCTGGGTGAGGAAGACGGGCTTGCGGTCGAGCTGGGCGGCTGCTTCGGCAAGGGTCGCGGTGGTGCGGACGCGGCTCTCGCGGATGGTCTTGCGGTACGTCGGGGTCCAGGGGCGGCCGATGTTCGCGCCGGCGAGGTTGATGAGGACGTCGGCGCCGGCGAGGGCCTGGGTGTCGAGGCGGCCGGTGGCGGGGTTCCACTGGAGCTCGTCAGGGGAGGCGGGCGAACGGCGTACCAGGCGGGTGACTTGGTGGCCGTCGGCAACGAGATCGCGGGCGAGCGCCGTACCGAGGAAGCCGGACGCGCCGGCCAGGACGTACTTCACGCGAACCTCCGGGGGAAGCTGAAAGGCGAGGGACAAGGAAAGTCAGGCGGGTGGGGACGAAGCGGTGGCTGCTCAGGTGGGAAGCGCACGTCCGGTACCGGTTCGGGGCCGATGGGCGGCGGTATCGAAGCAGCTGTTCGGTCGGTGGTCGGGCGCGCCCTGGTGGGCCTCGCCGGCGAACCGGTCGAGCTCAACTCGCCTTGGAGCACCCCGCCAGGGCGACTTCGCTGCCGTGAGTGGACCGGCGACCAGGGCCGGCTCGACGATCTCGAGCTCACGACGTACGTCGGCGGGTAGGTGGAGGGGGAAACGCAGCCGACCCGCTGCGGGCTGGGAGGCCCGAGCGGGTCGGCTGTGGTGCTGCTCGCCGGAGCGGATGACGGCTGGTGCCGCTGGACACGTCACCGGCCGCCGTTCAGACGTCGAACTGGGCTCGGCGTCGTCTCTGGATCAGACGTCGAACTGGGCTTCTTCCAGGCGGGTCTTGACTGCCGTCAGGTAGCGGGCGGCGTCGGCGCCGTCGACCAGGCGGTGGTCGTAGGTGAGGGCCAGGTAGACCATCTGGCGGATCGCGATGGTTTCGCCGAGCTCGGGGTGGGTGATGACGACCGGGCGCTTGACGACCGCGCCGGTGCCGAGCATGCCGACCTGGGGCTGGTTCAGGATCGGGGTGTCGAACAGGGCGCCGCGGCTGCCGGTGTTCGTGATCGTGAACGTGCCGCCCGCCATCTCGTCCGGCAGCACCTTGTTGTTGCGGGTGCGGTCGGCGAGGTCGGCAATCTTCTTCGCCAGGCCGGCGATGTTCAGGTCGCCGGCGTTGTGCACGACCGGGACCATCAGGCCCTTCTCGGCGTCGACGGCGATGCCCAGGTGCTCGGCGGCGTGGTACGTGACCTCGCCGGCCTCCTCGTTGATCGAGGCGTTGAGCTTCGGGTACTGCTTCAGCGCGTCGATCGCGGCGAGCGCGAAGAACGGCAGGAAGGACAGCTTCACACCCTCGCGGGCGAAGAACTCGTTCTTCTTGGCGTTGCGCAGCTTGGCGATCTCGGTGACGTCGACCTCGACGACCGTGGTCAGCTGGGCCGAGACCTTCAGCGAGTTCACCATGTGGCTGGCGATCGCCTTGCGGATCCGGCTCATCTTCTCGGTCGTACCGCGCAGCGGGCTGACCGGCGCCTTGGCCGCGGGGGCCGCTGCTGCCGGGGCTGCTGCCGCAGGGGCCGGGGCGGCCTTCGCAGCCTCAGCGGCGGCGATGACGTCCTGCTTGCGGATGCGGCCGCCGACGCCGGTGCCCTGGACGGCGCCGAGGTCGACGTTGTTCTCCGCGGCGAGCTTGCGGACCAGCGGGGTGACGTAGTTCGGGCCCTCGGAGGAGGAGCCGTTGGAGCTGGCGGCCGGAGCCTGGGCTGCTGGAGCCTGCGCGGCCGGGGCCTGGGCGGCGGGCGCCTGGGTCGGCTGCGGGGCGGGGGCTGCCTGGGGGGCCGGGGCCTGAGTGGGGGCCTGGGCCGGCGGGGCCTGCTGCGGGGCCGGGGCCGGGGCCTGGGCAGCCGGCGCCTGGGCGGCGGGAGCCTGAGCCGGGGCGGCCTGCGGGGCGGGGGCCTGGGCGGCCGGGGCCTGCTGGGCCGGGGCCTCTTCCTTCGGGGCTTCCTGCTTCGGGGCCTCGGCCGGGGGGTCCTGCTGCGGGGCTTCCTGGGCGGGGGCCGCGTCGGCGGAACCGACGACGGCGAGCTCGGCGCCGACCTCCACGGTCTCGTCCTCGGCGACCTTGATCTCGAGGAGCTTGCCGGCGACCGGCGACGGGATCTCGGTGTCGACCTTGTCGGTGGATACCTCGAGGAGCGGCTCGTCGACGGCTACGTCGTCGCCGACCTGCTTCAGCCAGCGCGTCACGGTGCCTTCGGTGACGCTCTCGCCGAGGGCCGGCAGGGTGACGGAGGTGCCACCTGAGCTGGGTGCCGATGCGGCCGGGGAGGCCGCGGGGGCTGAGGCCGCTTCGGCCGAGGGAGAGCTGGAGGTGTCGTCGCCCGAGGCCTGCGCCTGCGGCGCGCCCGAGGCCTGCGGCGCGGCCGAGTCGGCCTGCTGCGCGGCCGGGGCCTGCGCCTGCGGCTGGGCCTGCGCCTGGTCTACGGCTGGCGCCTGCTGGCCGGCGGGAGCCTGCGCCTGCGGTGCGGCCTCCTGGGCGGGGGCCTGCTCGGCCGGAGCGGCCTGCTCGGCCGGGGCCTCGGCCTGGGCCGGGGCGGAGTCCGCGGACTCGCCGGAGGTCTCGCCGGCGTCGCCGATGACGGCGAGTTCGGCGCCGACCTCTACGGTCTCGTCCTCGGCGGCCTTGATCTCCAGGAGGGTGCCGGCCACGGGGGAGGGGATCTCGGTGTCGACCTTGTCGGTCGAGACCTCCAGCAGGGGCTCGTCGACGGCAACCGTGTCACCGACCTGCTTGAGCCAGCGGGTGACGGTTCCTTCGGTGACGCTCTCCCCGAGGGCCGGCAGGGATACAGAGGTCGGCATGACGGTCGTTGCTCCTTCGTCGATCGGTCTCGAAGTCAGCCTACGGTGCCGCCGGAACGGGGCGCCGCCGGGTCACGGCGGACACGCCCGTTGCGGCGCACCACCAACTTACTCGTGGAAGTGCAAAGGCTTTCCGGCCAGCGCCAGGTGCGCTTCGCCGAGGGCCTCGTTCTGGGTCGGGTGGGCGTGCACGAGCGGCGCGACGTCGGCCGGGAACGCCTCCCAGTTGTAGATCAGCTGGGCCTCGCCGATCAGTTCGCCGACCCGGGAGCCGACCATGTGCAGGCCGACCACCGCGCCGTCCTTGGCCCGGACCAGCTTCACGAACCCCTGGGTCTTCAGGATCTGGCTCTTGCCGTTCCCGCCCAGGTTGTAGTTCAGGATCTCGACCTCGCCGTACGTCGCGCGCGCCTGCTCCTCGGTCAGGCCGACGGACGCGACCTCCGGCTCGGAGTAGGTGACGCGCGGGATGCCGGCCTCGTCGATCGGGGCCGGGTTCAGCCCGGCGAGGTGCTCGGCGACGAAGATGCCCTGCTGGAAGCCGCGGTGCGCGAGCTGCAGCCCGGGCACGATGTCGCCGACGGCGTACACGCCCGGCACGCTGGTCTGCAGGTTCTCGTCGACGGTGACGAAGCCGCGGTCGAGCGCGACGCCGACCTCCTCGTACCCGAGCCCGGCGGTGTTCGGCCCGCGGCCGACCGCGACCAGCAGCAGCTCGGCCTCGATCACCTCGCCGCCGGCGACGGTCACCCGGACGCCGTTGTCGGTGACCTCGACGGACTCGAACAACGTACCGGTCTTGAAGCCGATCTTGCGCTTGCGGAACGCCCGCTCGAGCGTCTTGCTGCAGTCGGGGTCCTCGGCCGGGACGAGGCGCGGCAGCGCCTCGACGATCGTCACCTTGGTCCCGAACGAGGTCCACGCGCTGGCGAACTCGACGCCGATCACGCCGCCGCCGAGCACCACCGCGGACTCCGGCACCCGGTCCAGCGTCAGCGCGTGCTCGCTGGCGATCACCCGGTGGCCGTCGAGCTCGAGGCCGGGCAGCGAGCGCGAGTACGAGCCGGAGGCGATGATCACGTTCTTGCCCGTGTACGTCGTACCGCCGACCTCGACCGTGGTCGGGGAGGTCAGCCGCCCCTCGCCCTCGATCACGGTGATGCCGCGGGACTTGATCTGCCCCTGCAGGCCCTTGAACAGCCGGTCGACGACGCCGTCCTTGTACTTGTTCACGCCGCCCATGTCGACGCCCTCGAGCGTCGTCCGGACACCGAACTGCTCGCCCTCGCGGGCGGAGTCGGCCACCTCGGCGGCGTGCAGCAGCGCCTTGGTGGGGATGCACCCACGGTGCAGGCAGGTCCCGCCGAGCTTGTCCTTCTCGACGAGGGCGACGGACTTCCCGAGGACGGCGGCGCGCAGCGCGGCGGCGTACCCGCCACTGCCTCCGCCGAGAATCACCAGGTCGTAGGTCTGCGTGCTGTCTGCCGTGGTCGTCACAGGTTCCTCCGTGGGTCAACAGGTCGGCGGGCGGCCCCGGGTCGCGGAGTTCCGGCCCGGCGTCATCTTGTCACCGAGCCGGCGTCACGTCGTGCCCGGGCTCGCCGTACGGCGGCCGGCTGTTTGCGGGGGTGTCCGCTGAGGACGGCGCCCGGTGGGCCGGTGTCCGGCGAGGAGCCGCCGGCCGTTCCGAACTTCTTCGGCAGGCGCCGCGTCGTACTCAGCAGCCCGTACGACGGGCCGTCCGGAGGCGGGGGTCCTCGGGGGACCGGACGGCTCGGGAACCACGTGGCGCCGCGGTCGCGGCCGTCCCCGCCAGGGGACGGCCGGCAGCGAGGGGTGGCCGCGGCGGCGCGTGGTGGGCGGGACCGTTGGATCAGGCACGAATTTGCGGTGATAGGGGACACTTTGTCCATGAAGTGGTTCGGTCGCCGGAACAAGCCCGGCACGTTGCGCAAGTCGGACAGCCCCGACCAGGCGCATCTGCGCGAGTTCGTCCAGACGCGCCAGGGCGTCGAGGGGTTCGTCGAACCGCGCACCGCGGTGACCGAGTACACCTTGCTGCTGGTCGCGGTCGACGGCGAGTGGACCCGTCGCCGGGTGCCCTCGGTCGAGTGGGCGCACACCTTCCTGAACAAGCTGGGCATCCCGTCGTACGACGCCGCCGTGGTCGGGTACCCGCCGCGGATGCGCGAGTACAACGCCCGCCAGAAGAAGAACGGGCTGGCCTGACCGGCTGGTCGAACGCTCCGGCTGACGGATCCCCGAGGTGCTGCTGCGCCTCGCAGGCGCCGTTCGTTCAGCTAGAGCCTGTCGGATCCCGCTAGAGGCCGACGGATCCAGCTAAAGGCTGTCGGATTCAGCTAGAGGATCGGCACGCGCCGGCGGGTCGTCGCGACCAGGTCGGCGTCGACCGTGCCCAGCAGCAGGCCGGTCTCCGAGCCCAGGCGTGCGTTCACCCGTCCCAGTGGGTCAGCCAGCACGCTGCGACCGATGCCCAGTGGATCGGTCCCGGCCGGGGGAGTCCACGCCTGGTCGCACGCCAGCAGCCAGGCCTGCGCGTCCGACGCGCGGGCGCGCGTCAGCAGGTCCCATTGCTCCTCCTTGCCCGGCCCGGCACCCCAGGACGCCGGTACGACGACCAGCTCGGCGCCGAGCCGGCCCAGCGCGCTGAACTGGTCGGCGAACCGCAGGTCGTAACAAGTCGCCAGCCCGACCGTCAGCCCTCGGAGCTCGAACGTCACCAGCTCCTTGCCGGGAGCCACCAGATCCGACTCCCGCGAGCCGAACGCGTCGTACAGGTGGATCTTGCGGTACGACGCCTCCACGCCCGGCCCGGTCGCCAGCAGCGTGTTGAACACCCGTCCGTCGTCAGACGGCTCGAACAGTCCCGCGACGACGACCACGCCGGTCTCCTCGGAGACCTTGCGCAGCGCGTTCGCGAACGGCCCGTCGAGCGGCTCCGCCACTGCGCAGGTCGCTGCCGAACGCCGCCAGCGTGGCCTCCGGCAGCGCGACCAGCTGAGCGCCCGCGTCAGCGGCCCGGCGTACGGCGTCGGTCGCAGTGGCCAGATTGGCGACCGGGTCGGCGCCGGCCAGGAGCTGGGCGGCGGCCACCCGCAGAGGACGTCACAGAACCTCCAAAGCTGTATACGTTGAGTATGCAAGTGCAGCTGATCCACGACGGCACGCTGGCGCCGCTCGCCGCGGCTTGGGATTGAGATGAAGGCCGAGCACGAGTTCTTCGCGGTCGACCAGGTCCCGTGGACCTACGCCGGGAACGGCATCACCCAGCGGGTCCTGAGTGAAGGACCCGAGGACAATCTCACCCGGATCGCCCGCTGGGCTCCGGGCACGACAACCGACGAGGTGATCCGCCACGAGTACTTCGAGGA
Organism: Kribbella lupini; assembly: GCF_039529595.1. Lineage (NCBI taxonomy): Bacteria > Bacillati > Actinomycetota > Actinomycetes > Propionibacteriales > Kribbellaceae > Kribbella > Kribbella lupini. Next base: position 637,463 of record NZ_BAAANC010000001.1, read on the forward strand.
GGTGTACCTGCTCGAGGGTTCGCTGACGGATCTCACCCTGCGGAAGACTTTCAGCGCCGGTCAGTACGCGGCGCGCAGGCCGGGGATGCCCCACGGCCCGTACAGCACGGAAGAGGGCTGCACCATGCTGGAGATCCGCCACCCGGCCGGGTAGCGGATCTCCAGTCAGCTCAGCTGGCCGCAGCGGCGAGTTCTACCAGGGTGCGGACCGAGTAGCCCGTGCCGCCGGTGGGGGTGTAGCCGGAGGGGCCACCGTCGTTGAAGGCGGGGCCGGCGACGTCGAGGTGGACCCAGTCGATGCCTTCGGCAACGAAGTCGCCGAGGAAGGCGGCGGCGGCCAGGGCGCCGCCCCAGGCCTCGCCGGTGATGTTGGCCAGGTCGGCGACCTTCGAGTGCGAGCGCAGCTTGTCCAGCATCTCGGACGGGATCGGCAGCGGCCACATCGCCTCGCCGGCGGCGAGCGCGGCGTCGACGACCCGCTCGCGGGCGGTGTCGGTGTTCGCGAACGCGCCGGCCACCTTGGTGCCCAGGGCAACGACACAGGCGCCGGTCAGCGTCGCCACGTCGACGATCAGGTCGGGCGCGTCCTCGGAGGCGCGGACCAGCGCGTCGCCCAGCACCAGCCGGCCCTCGGCGTCGGTGTTGAGCACCTCGACGGTCTTGCCGCCGTACATGGTCAGTACGTCGGACGGCCGCGCCGCCGAGCCCGACGGCATGTTCTCGGCCATCGCGGCGTACGTCGTGACCTGCACCGGCAGTCCGAGCCGCGCGATCGCGATCGTCGCGCCGACGACCGCGGCGGCGCCCGCCATGTCGGCCTTCATGCTGATCATGCCGGACGCGGTCTTCAGCGACAGGCCGCCCGAGTCGAACGTGATGCCCTTGCCGACGAAGGCCAGGTGCGTGACCGGCTTCTTCGGCGTGTAGCTGAGCCGGATCAGCCGCGGCGGGTTGTCCGAGCCCTGGCCGACGCCGAGGATGCCGCCGTACCCGCCCTTGGCCAGGGCCTTCTCGTCGAGCACCTCGACCTTGACGCCGTACTCCTTGGCGAGCTTCTGCGTGTGCGCCGCGAACTCGGCCGGGTGCAGGTCCGAGGGCGGCATGTTCACCCAGTCGCGGACCTGGTGGACCGCGTCCGCGACGATCTGCGCGCGCTCCAGCGCGGCCTTGGCGTCCTTGTTGCGCGCCAGGTCGGTGAGCAGCGTCAGGTTGCCCGGGGCGTCGGTCGGGGCCTCGGACTTGTAGGCGTTGAAGGAATAGCGGCCGATCAGCGCGCCCTCGGCGACCGCGCGGACGCAGTCGGCGTCCGGCGTCGGCAGCGCGAAGGCGACCGACTGCGCGGTCTTCGCGGCCCGGACGCCGACACCGGCGGCGGTGCGCAGGTCCTCGGTCTTCAGCGCGCCGTCCGGCGCCGCTCCCAGGCCGACCGCGATCAGCGTCGCTGACTTGCCCGGCTTCGGGCCGGGAACCTTGGTGACCTCGCCGGCCTTGCCGGTGGCTCCGAGCCCGGACAGCACCTCCACCAGCCGGCCGTCGTAGGCGGCGTTCAGCGACTCGGTGCCGGCCGGCAGCGCGACGCCGCCGTCGAGCTTGACGACACCGATGACGACGACGTCGGTCTTGACGCCGGCCGCATCTGACTTGCTCAGGGTGATGGTGCTCACGAAATCCTCAGTCCTCCTTGACCGGATGGCAGGGTGCGCCGGTCGTGACGGTACGTGCGTGCTGCCCCAGCATGCTACGTGGCAGCGGCGCGCGCGACGCGTGCCACACCAGCGAGCCTGCCCCATCGGGCTGTCCCGCGCCGGTGCGCCGGTCAGGTAGGTTCCGCTGCATGACCAGCTTGAAGAAGTCCCCGCTGCACGAGCGGCACGTCGCCCTGGGAGCCAAGTTCGCCGAGTTCGGCGGCTGGGAGATGCCCCTGGAGTACGGCGGGGTGGTGGCCGAGCACACCGCGGTCCGGACCTCGGTCGGCGTCTTCGACGTGAGCCACCTGGGCAAGGCCACGGTCAAGGGACCGGGCGCCGCGGCGTACGTGAACTCCTGCCTGACCAACGACCTGGGCAAGATCGGTCCCGGCCAGGCGCAGTACACACTGTGCTGCGCCGAGGACGGCGGGGTGGTCGACGACCTGATCGCGTACCTGCACGCGGACGACGACGTGTTCCTGATCCCGAACGCGGCGAACACCGCCGAGGTCGTACGGCGGCTGGCCGAGCAGGCGCCGGACGGGGTCGTGGTGACCAACACCCACGACGACTACGCGATCCTCGCCGTCCAGGGCACGCACTCCGACGACGTCGTCGCCGCGATCGGGCTGCCGACCGGGCACGACTACATGGCCTTCGCCGTCGCGGACTTCGCCGGTACGCCGGTGGTGGTGTGCCGGACCGGGTACACGGGTGAGCGCGGGTACGAGCTCGTCGTCCCGAACGACGCCGCCGTCGCGGTGTTCGACGCGTTGCTGGCCGCGGGGGAGCAGTACGGGATCGTGCCGGCCGGACTGGGCGCGCGGGACACGCTGCGGACCGAGATGGGGTACCCGCTGCACGGCCAGGACATCTCGCCGCAGATCACGCCGGTGCAGGCGCGGTCGGGCTGGGCGGTCGGCTGGAAGAAGGAGCACTTCTGGGGCGACGCCGCGCTGCGCGCCGAGAAGGAGGCCGGCCCGAAGCGGGTCCTGCGCGGCCTGCGTGCTGTCGGCCGGGGCATCCCGCGCCCGCACATGACGGTCGCCGGCGCCGACGGTCCCGTGGGTGAGGTCACGTCCGGCACGTTCTCCCCGACCCTGAAGAAGGGCATCGCCCTGGCGCTGCTCGACGCGGCGATCAAGGAAGGCGACCAGGTGACCGTCGACGTCCGCGGCCGCCAGGAGCCGTTCGAGGTCGTCAAGCCGCCGTTCGTCACGGTCAACGTCCGCCAGGACTGAGCAGTACCAGCCGACAGGGCCATCTCCCCGGTCGTACCAGCCGGGGAGAGGTCTGGGGATGCTCGGAAGGCGCAATGACCACTCTCGGTGATCGTCGACCGAGCGGGCGGATTCCTGCACTGTCCGTGACAATCTGGCACAAAATGGCCATTGTCGGTGCTGTGCCGCCGCAATTTGTGGATGATCGGTCGCGGAGCGTGAACATTCGTGCCAAATGTACCGCCCCGGTACTCGTTCCGGTAACGATTTGTACACTGCTGCCGGAACCGGCTGGTTTGGTGTCGGACTGTCGGGCAGGCTAGCGCGCGGTTGTGGCGCAGGTCGTTGTCAAGGCATTTCGGCTGCAGGTTGTTCCACCATCCAGGGCCTGGCCCGGTCTACAGACCGTGGCCGGTCCCGTCCCGGAATCTGGCTGACAGAGCTGACGGAGTTTGCATGAGCATCGGTTCACCCGACTCGACCGTAGGTGTCGAGGACCACCCGTCGTCGGCGGAGCCCGTCCGCGACGCGACTGTGGCGCACGGGAAATCGCCGACGCGGATCGCGATGGACCGGCTCCGCAAGGACCGGGTCGCGATGATCTGCGTGGGCGTGGTGCTGTTCTTCATCCTGATCGCGATCTTCGCGCCGCTTCTGGCCAAGCTCGAGGGCAGCGACATCAGCACGTTCACCCCGGACCTGGTCGACGAGTACGGCTTCCCGACCATCGGCATCACCCCCGACCACTGGTTCGGGGTCGAGCCGAAGACCGGCCGCGACAACTTCGCCCGCTGGGTGTACGGCGCCCGCCCGTCGCTGATCGTGGCGTTCGTCGCGACGCTGTTCGGCACCGTCGTCGGCGTGGTGATGGGCCTGCTGGCCGGCTTCCTCGGCGGCTGGGTGGACCGGCTGATCTCGTGGATCATCGACTTCGTCCTGAGCCTGCCGTACCTGCTGTTCGCGATCGCGATGGTGCCGATCGTGGAGAACATGCGCGGTGGCTCGTTCAACCTGACCCCCGACGAGCAGGCCTCGACCCGGTTCTTCGTGCTGATCTTCGTCCTGTCGTTCTTCGGCTGGGCCGGTCTGGCGCGGATCATCCGCGGTGAGGTGCTGTCGCTTCGCGAGCGCGAGTTCGTGCTGGCGGCGAAGGCGATCGGTGTGCCGACCCGTCAGGTGCTGTTCAAGGAGCTGCTGCCGAACCTGGTCGCGCCGATCGTGATCTCGGCGTCGCTGGCCCTGCCGGCGTACGTCACGGCCGAGGCAGGGCTCTCGTTCCTGGGCGTGGGGCTGATCGAGCCGATCCCGTCGTGGGGTCAGACGATCGCCACCGCGACCAACTGGTTCAAGGCCGACCCGCTGTACCTGTGGCTGCCGGTGCTCGGCATCACGGCCCTCGTACTGGCCCTCGCCCTCCTGGGCGATGCGGTCCGCGACGCCTTCGACCCGAAGACTCGCCGGTAGCCCGGCGTTGCCCCAGCGGCAGAAAAGGAGAAACACAACAATGCAGTGGAAGCGGATCACCGCTGTCGCGGCGACGGTCATGATGGCCGCCGTGGCCTGTGGCACCCCGTCGTCGAACAGCGGGAGCGGTAACGGAAACACGGGCGACGCGGGCAAGGCGCAGGAGAAGGCGACCGACCCGACCCTGAAGGGCCCGGCCCCCGAGGTCGAGGGCGCGAAGAAGGGCGGCACCGCGACGGTGCTGTCCGACGTCACGCCGAGCACCTTCGACCCGACCAACATCTACTACACCGACGGCAACCAGATCGGAAAGCTGATGTACCGGGCGCTGACCCAGTACAAGCTGGACGACAAGACCGGCAAGCCGGTCCTCGTCCCCGACCTCGCCGAGGACCTGGGCACCAAGTCGGCCGACGGCCTGACCTGGACGTTCAAGCTCAAGCAGGGCATCAAGTACATGGACGGCTCGCCGGTCAAGGCCGCCGACTACGCGTACGCGATCAAGCGGTCGTTCGCCCACGACCTGTACGACGCCGGACCGACGTACCAGCTGCAGTTCTTCAAGGACGGCGAGAAGTACAAGGGTCCGTACGCCGACGGTGACAACTACTCCGGCGTCGAGACCCCGGACGAGTCGACCCTGGTCATCCACCTGGCGAAGAAGTTCGACGACCTTCCGTTCTACGCGGCGTTCCCGATGTTCACGCCGATCCCGAAGGCCAAGGACACCAAGCAGTCCTACGACCAGAAGCCGATGGTGACCGGTCCGTACATGGTGGAGGGCTACACCGCCGGGACCGAGCTGAAGCTCACCAAGAACCCGAACTGGGACCCGAACACCGACCCGGTGCGGCACCAGTACGTCGACAAGTGGGACTTCAAGTTCTCGCAGGACCTGCTCAAGGTGCAGCGCCAGGTGCTGGCCAGCAACGGGGCCGACGCGAACGCGCTGAACTACTCCAACCTGGACGCCAGCCTGGTGCCCGAGGTCAAGGACCAGAGCCAGATCATCCGCGGTTACTCGCCCTGCACGATCGTGCTCGGCATGGACACCCGCAAGATCCCGCTCGAGGTCCGCAAGCTGATCGCGCAGGCCTTCCCGTTCGACAGCTGGCGCAAGGTCCGCGGTCTGACCCCGGACAGCGCCATCCCGGCCTCCACCATCCTGCCGCCGGCCGTCCCGGGCTACGAGAAGTTCGAGCTGCCGGGCCTGACCGGAACCGGTAAGGGCGCCGAGGACCCGGCCGTCGCGACGGAGATCAAGGGCAAGCTCAAGGAGCTCGGCAAGGAGAACTTCGAGCTGAGCTACTACTACTCCAACGACGACAAGATCCGTCAGCAGCAGAACCAGCTGTGGACCCAGGTCTTCACCGCGGCCGGGTTCAAGGTCAAGTCGGTCGGTGTGCCGAAGGCCAAGATCCGCAGCCTGACCAACGACATGAACGCTCCGGTCAACATCGGTCAGGGCCCGGCCGGCTGGTGCTCCGACTGGCCGTCCGGAACCAGCTGGTTCCCGGTGCTGTTCCGGTCGGACGCCGTCGCGCTCAACAACAGCATCGGCATGATCCAGGACAAGGCGCTGGACACCGAGATCGACCGGGTCGCGGCGCTGACCCCGGACGAGCAGCTGAAGGAGTGGCCGAAGATCGACAAGAAGATCCTCCAGGACTACCTGCCGGCCGTTCCGCTGTACTACAGCGCGAGCGCGTTCCCGGTCGGCAAGAACATCGGTCACGCCATCAACGACGTGACCCAGGGCATGCCCGAGTTCACCTCGATCTACCTCAAGCAGCCCTGATCCGGCTCGCCGGGCCGTCCAGGCCCGGCGGACCAGCAAGCTCCGGTTCGCCGGAGCACCTAGCAGTCTGATCATCTGATGGTGGGGTGGTGACCGAACCTCGGTTCGGTCACCACCCCGATCGGTGAGGAGAAAACCCCCGTGCTCTACTTCGTGGCGCGCCGGCTGGTGAGCGCGCTCAGCGTGGTACTGGTCACGCTTATCGCGACCTTCACGCTGTTCTTCGTCGCCCCGACCGACCCGGCCGCGGCGATCTGCGGTGAGCGCAACTGCACCCAGGAGCGCTACAACGAGATCAAGGAGAACCTGCACCTCGACAGACCCAAGGTGCAGCAGTTCGCCGAGTACACGGCGGGAATCTTCGCCGGGCGGACCTTCGAGACCGCCGGTGTCGTGCAGAAGTGCAACGCGCCCTGCCTGGGCTTCTCGTTCAAGAACGACCGTCCGGTCACCCAGATGCTGAAGGAGCGGCTGCCGGTCACGGTGTCGCTCGTCGCCGGGTACGCCGTACTGGTCCTGACCATCGGCGTCTTCGTCGGCTCGATGGCCGCGAAGAGACGCGGCAGCGTGGGGGACCGGGTGCTGATGACCAGCACGCTGGTGCTCAGCTCGGTGCCGTACTACATCGTCGCGCTGATGGTCTCGCTCTACCTGACGATCCTCTACCCGATCCTGCCGCGCGGTGGGTACACGCCGCTGACCGACAACCCGGCCAAGTGGTTCCTCGGCCTGCTGACGCCGTGGCTGGTGATCGGGTTCTACAACTGCACGCAGTACGCGCGCTACTCGCGGGGCTCGATGGTCGAGACGCTGAGCGAGGACTTCATCCGGACCGCCCGGGCCAAGGGCCTGTCGGACCGGAAGGTGACCTACAAGCACGCGCTGCGCTCGGGCCTGATCCCCGTCATCACCATCTTCGGTCTGGACATCGCCGGCAGCCTGGCCGGCGCGATCTTCACCGAACGCATCTTCGACCTTCCCGGCCTGGGCAACCTGGTGCTGGAGAGCCTGCAGACCTACGACCTGCCGGTGATCATGGGCACCGTGCTGATCGCGTCGGTGATCCTGGTCGCGATGAACTTCCTGGTCGACGTGGCCTACAGCATCGTCGACCCGCGGGTGAGGCTGTCGTGAGCACACCCACCAACGAACCTGGGCCGACCGGCGACATCGGAAAGGCAGGACCCGCCATGAGCGACAACGCGGCCGACGCCAAGCGCGGGCCGTCGATCGCGACCCGCGAGCGCCGGCAGGCATCGCTCAACCCGAGCGGTGAGACGCCGTACCTCGAGGTCACCGACCTGACGGTCAAGTTCCCGACCGCCGACGGCCTGGTCAGCGCCGTGAACGGCCTGACGTACGCCGTACCGCTGGGCCGGACGCTGGCGATCGTCGGCGAGTCCGGCTCGGGCAAGTCGGTCTCCAGCATGGCCGTGATGGGCCTGCACGACCGCAAGCGGACCCGGATCACCGGCTCGATCAAGCTCGGCGGCGACGAGATCGTCGGCCTGCCCGAGAGCGACCTGATGAAGGTCCGCGGCGACGCCGTCTCGATGGTGTTCCAGGACCCGCAGTCGTCGCTGCACCCGCTCTACACGGTCGGCAACCAGATCGCCGAGGCGTACCTGGTGCACCACAAGGTCTCCAAGGACGTCGCCAAGAAGCGCGCCCTGGAGATGCTCGACCTGGTCGGCATCCCGAACCCGATCCGCCGGTTCAAGCAGTACCCGCACGAGTTCTCCGGTGGTATGCGGCAGCGCGCGATGATCGCGATGGGCCTGGTCAACGACCCGAAGCTGGTGATCGCCGACGAGCCGACCACCGCGCTCGACGTCACCGTGCAGGCGCAGATCCTGGACCTGCTGAACAACCTGCAGAAGGAGTTCGGCTCGGCGATCGTGCTGATCACGCACGACCTCGGCGTGGTCGCCGAGATGGCCGACGACGTCCTGGTCATGTACGCCGGCCGCTGCGTCGAGTACGGCACCGCCGCCGACGTCCTGGCCCAGCCGCGGATGCCCTACACGTGGGGCCTGCTGGAGTCGATCCCGACGGTGTCGGCGGCCGCCGAGCGGCTGCGCCCGATCAAGGGCCTCCCGCCGAGCCTGCTGAACCTGCCCAGCGGCTGCTCGTTCAACCCCCGCTGCCCCTACAAGGACCGGGTCAAGGGCGAGCGCTGCACCACCGAGCTGCCCGAGCTGCTGCCGGTCGACGGCGCCGGCGCGCACACGTCCCGTTGCCACCTGCACGACAAGGCCTCGATCTACGAGGCCGAGGTCGCACCGAGACTGGGCTGAGGAGAGAGATGAGCAACCCCGTGCAGGACGCAAATCCAGGGGCACCGGCCACCACCACGCCGCTGCTGCAGGTCCGCGACCTCAAGATGCACTTCCCGATCAAGGAGGCCGCCGGGCTGGGCCGGACCCGCAAGGTGGTCCAGGCCGTCGACGGCGTCAGCTTCGACCTGGCCCCGGGCGGTAGCCTGGGCCTGGTCGGCGAGTCCGGCTGCGGCAAGTCGACCACCGGGCGGATGATCACCCGGCTGCTGACCCCGACGGCCGGCCAGATCCTGTTCAAGGGCACCGACATCGCCCGGCTGAAGGAGCGCGACCTGCGCCCGTTCCGCCGGGAGCTGCAGATCGTGTTCCAGGACCCGTACAGCTCGCTGAACCCGCGGCAGACGGTCAGCAACATCATCAGTACGCCGTTGCGGGTGCACAACCTGGTGAAGAAGGGCAAGGAGCTCGAGCGCGTCCAGGAGCTCCTGGAGCGGGTCGGCCTGAACCCCGAGCACCACAACCGCTACCCGAACGAGTTCTCCGGCGGTCAGCGCCAGCGGATCGGCATCGCCCGGGCGCTCGCGGTCGAGCCCGAGGTGATCATCGCCGACGAGCCGGTCTCCGCGCTGGACGTGTCGATCCAGGCACAGGTGATGAACCTGATGGAGGACCTGCGCCGCGACCTGGGCATCGCCTTCGTCTTCATCGCGCACGACCTCGGCGTGGTCCGGCACTTCTGCGACACGGTCGCCGTGATGTACCTGGGCAAGATCGTCGAGCAGGGCCCGCGGGAGCAGATCTACACCGCTCCGCAGCACCCGTACACGCAGGCGCTGCTGTCGGCCGCTCCCGACCTCGGCACGATCCGCGGCGTCCCGCCGAAGGAGCGGATCCGGCTGGTCGGGGACGTCCCGTCGCCGATCGACCCGCCGAGCGGCTGCCGGTTCCGTACCCGGTGCTGGAAGGCGGAGGACATCTGCGCCACCCAGGAGCCGCTGCTGGAGATCAAGCCGCGCTCGGCCGGCGGGCAGACGGTCGCCTGCCACTTCGCCGAGCCCAAGGCTGATCTGACCGCAGCCACTGCGTGAGTCTCTGAAGCCCCGGCCTGCCTTCGGCGGCCGGGGCGGCGTGAGTTTCTGAAGCCTCGGCCTCGCCTTCGGCGGCCGGGGCTTCAGTCTTTTTCGGGGCTGGGCCGAGGGCCCGTGAGGTCAGGCCTGGGGCAGCAGCCGCGGAGTGATCACGTGCAGGTAGTCCTGCCCGCCGGTCAGTACCGCGGGCTTTCGGCCGCCGGTGTACGACATGGTGAGCTCTTCCGTGCCGAACGAGTTGATCGCGTCCAGCAGCAGTTGCGCGGTGAAGGCGACCGTCAGCGAGTCGCCTGAGCCGGTGATCGGGAGGGTCTCGGCGCCGGACGCGTCGTCGCCGGAGCCGGCGTACACGCGGACCGAGCCCACGCCGTACTCGAGCCAGATCGGCGTCATCCCGTCGGCGACGACGCTCAGCCGCTTCACCACGTCGCGCAACGCGATCCGGTCGACGGTCGCGCTGATCGGGGTCTCGTCGGGGACGATCCGCCGGTACGGCAGGTAGGGCCCGCTCAGCGTGCGCACCCAGGCCGACCGGTCGTGGTTGCGCAGCAGCAGGGTCTCGTCGGCCAGCGACAGCAGCACCTGCCCGCCGTCGGCGGCGAACGCGCGCGACAACTCGCCCAGCGCTTTCGCGGGCACCAGTACGTCGAACGGCTCGACCGGCGAGGTCAGTCCGACCCGTGCGATCCCGAGCCGGTACCGATCGGTGCTGGCCAGCTCGACGCTCTCCCCGGCGAAGCTGAGGTTAATCCCCGCCAGTGCAGGCACCACATCGTCCCGAGCGGCAGAAACTCCCACCTGTCCCACCGCCAGGGCGAACTCACCAGCATCAACAACCGTCTGATGTTCTTCTTCAGGTGAAGTGCTCGCCGGATACTCGGCCACCGGTAACAAGGGCAGAGAATAAACAGCATCTCCACACCGCACGACGAATCTGTTGTCTGCCGCAGTGAGCGTAACCGGCCCGGGCGGCAGGAGTTTGGTGATCTCGGCGAGCATCCGCCCCGGCACCAAACAGGTGCCCTCGGCATCTACCTGGCAGTTCAGCCTCACCTGCGCAGCCATGGCGTGGTCCGTGCCGGCGACCGTCGTACCGTCCGCGTCGGCACAGAACAACAATCCGAGCAGCACCGGTGTACTGGTGCGGTGGGGGAGTCCTCGGGCGACCCAGCCGATCCCGGCGGCCAACTCCTGCTGGTCTGCTACGAGCTTCACGCGCCGCAGCCTAGGAGCGGCCGCGGCGCGGGAAACCTTCAGCTAGCTCGAATGTCCGTGCCGGAGCTCGTCCCGCTCCCGCGCGAACCGCACCGACTCGAACGCGACCAGCCCGGCCAGCAGCGCCGCCAGTACGCCGACCTGCCCGAGCGCCGGCACCTTCGCCACCGCGAACACCGCGACCACGCACAGCGCGGCCGTGATCAGCCGGCTCCACCCGACCGTGGCCGTCGTCCGGTACTTGAACCCGACGTGGCCCAGCAGGTAGAACACGACGCCGAAGAACAGCGCGTACAACCCGATGCCCTTGAGCGGGTCGTCGAGGTGGTGGTGCTCGGTGTCGCCGACGTACTCGAGCACCTTCTTCAGGCCGAGCGCCAGCAGCACGATCCCGGCGACCATCGGGAAGTGCAGGAACGTGTACGCGTCGCGGGCCAGCTTCGGCCGGGTCTCCGGCGGCTCGTTCGCGAGCGCGTGCTCGCCGTAGTGCACGGTCGCGTCGAAGTAGATCCACCACAGCGCCGCGGAGACGCCGAGCCCGAGCAGGGACGCGATGACGATCGGCCACGAGATCGGCAGGTCGGTGACGCCGACGCCGATCGCGACGATCGACTCGCCCAGCGCGATGATCACGATCAGCCCGTGCCGCTCGGCGAAGTGGGCGGCCGAGCGGAACCGCCAGCCGCGCGCGTCGATCAGGTAGGTGCCGCCGTAGTCCGCGGCCAGCGCCGCCGCCCACAGCAGCGTCTGGGTCCGGCCGTGGAACTGCGACGCGACCAGCAGCAACGCCGTACCGGCCAGCATCGAAGGCGCGAACCGGAGCAGCGTCCGGCGCAGCGTCTTGTCGCCGTCCGCGATCAGCCAGAACAGCACCAGGTGCAGCGCCCGGAACGCGAAGTACGCGATCGCGATCACCACTGGCCCGGGCAGCCCGCCCGGCAGGTCGTGGAACGCTTCCGGGATCGCCAGCGCGATCATGAACATCGCCGCCATCGCCAGCAGCAGCACGGTCCGGACCGAACCCTCGTCGGCCTTCACCAGGTTGCACAGCCAGGAGAAGCCGATCCAGCTCCACCACAGCAACCCGATCAGCAGCACACCCCGAACGACACCGTGCCAGGTCAGGTCGTGTGCCATCAAGGCGGTGATCTGGGTCAGCGCGAAGACGAAGACCAGGTCGAAGAAGAGCTCGAGCGTGGTGACCGACTGGTCCTCGGAGGTGGCCTGCGCCTTGATCGGCGGCCGTCGTGTGCTCATGGCCGCCATTCTGCCTGCGCGGGCGGTTATCGGAAGGCGATAACGCCCCTTCCGGTACGCCGGGCGCGCCGACACCATCGGACCCACCATCGCAGACCCCGAAAGGTTGTGGCCACGGTGAAGGCAGTGCGCGTCCACGAGTACGGCAAACCACCCACCCTCGACGACATCCCCGACCCGGTCGTGCAGGGGCCGCTGGACGTGATCGTGAAGGTCGACGCGGCCGGCGTCTGCCGGACCGACCTGCACATCATCGAAGGCCAGTGGGCCGACAAGTCCGGCGTGGAGCTGCCGTACGTGATCGGTCACGAGAACGCCGGCACCGTGCAGGAGGTCGGCGCCGCGGTGTCGACGGTCGCGCCGGGCGACAAGGTGATCCTCCACCCGCTGGTGACGTGTGGACTGTGCCGCGCCTGCCGGGCCGGCGACGACGTGCACTGCGCGGACTCGCGCTTCCCGGGCATCGACACCGACGGCGGCATGGCCGAGTACCTGCGGACGTCGGTCCGCTCGATCGTGAAGCTCGACGACGGGCTGGCGCCGGCCGACGTCGCCGCGCTCGCCGATGCCGGCCTCACGGCGTACCACGCGGTCCGCAAGGCCGTCCCGCTGCTGCACCCGGCCGACCGGGTCGTGATGATCGGGGCCGGCGGGCTCGGGCACATCGGGCTGCAGTGCCTGGTCGCGATGACGCCGTCGCGGGTGACGGTCGTCGACCGGTCGCAGGAGGTGCTCGACAAGGCGCTCGCGCTCGGCGCGCACGCGACCGTGCTGAGCGACGGCAGCCAGGTCGAGCAGGTACTCGAGCAGACCGGCGGCGAGGGCGCCCAGGTCGTGCTCGACTTCGTCGGCGAGAACGGCACCGAGGCCGACGGCGTCGCGATGACCCGCAACTCCGGCTCGTACTTCGTGATCGGGTACGGCGGCACGATCGACGTCCCGACGATCGACGTGATCTCCCGCGAGATCAACATCGTCGGCAACCTGGTCGGCTCGTACAACGACCTGGCCGACCTGATGGAGCTCGCCGCGCAGGGCCGCGTCCGGCTCGCCACCCAGCAGTACTCCCTGAACGACGCGCTGACCGCGCTGGACGACCTGGACGGCGGCCGGGTCCCCGGCGGCCGCGCCATTCTCACGAGCTGAGGAGCATCCCATGTACAGCAAGGACGGCAACAGCTACTTCATCGTCGACAGCCACGTGCACGCGTGGGACGCGACCCCGGCCAACCAGGCGAACCGGTACGGCGAGGGCTTCATCAACTGCTTCTACGACTACCACCGCAACCTGTCGCCGGCCGACAAGGTGTGGACGCTGGAGGAGTTCCACAAGCAGTCCGAGGAACGGATCGTGAAGGACCTGTTCACTGACGGGTACGTCGACAAGGCGATCTTCCAGCCGACGTACCTGACCGACTTCTACGTCAACGGGTTCAACACGACCGAGCAGGACGGCGTACTGGCTGAGAAGCACCCGGACAAGTTCATCGTCAACGGGGCCTGGGACCCGCGCGACGGCGAGGCCGGTCTGGACAAGCTGGCCGAGCTGTCGGAGCGGTGGAACCTGCGGGGGGTGAAGCTGTACACCGCGGAGTGGAAGGGCGACTCGAAGGGCTGGAAGCTGACCGACCCGTGGTCGTACCGGTACCTGGAGAAGTGCGAGGAGCTCGGGATCCGGAACATCCACATCCACAAGGGCCCGACGATCTACCCGCTGAACCGGGACGCGTTCGACGTCGCGGACGTGGACGACGTCGCGTCGGCGTTCCCCGGGCTGAACTTCATCGTCGAGCACGTCGGCCTGCCCCGGCTCGAGGACTTCTGCTGGATCGCGACGCAGGAGCCCAACGTGTACGGCGGTCTGGCGGTCGCGATGCCGTTCATGCACACCCGGCCGCGGTACTTCGCGCAGATCCTCGGGGAACTGCTCTACTGGATCGGCGAGGACCGGATCACGTTCGCCAGCGACTACGCGATCTGGACGCCGGCCTGGCTGATCGAGCGGTTCGTCGACTTCGGCTACCCCGCGGACCTGACCGAGTACCCGGAGCTGACGGTCCAGGCGAAGAAGAAGATCCTCGGGCTGAACGCGGCCAAGCTGTACGACATCGAGGTCCCCGAGGAGCTCCGGCTGCCCGAGTCCGCGGACGGCGCGGTCGGGTCCGAGCCGGTGCCGGTGGCGTGATGATCGAGGAAGCGCTGGCAACGGTCAGAGATCCGGAGCTCGACGCTCCGATCACCGAGCTCGGCTTCGTCTCCCACATCGCGGAGAACGACGGTGAGGTGGAAGTCGAGCTGCGGTTGCCGACGTACTTCTGCGCGCCGAACTTCGCCTACCTGATGGTCGCCGACGCGTACGACGCGGTGGCGGCCGTGCCCGGGGTGAAGAAGGTGGTGGTCCGGCTCGAGGACCACTTCGCCTCCGACGAGATCAACTCCGGCGTCGCCGCGTCCCGGGGCTTCGAAGGCTCGTTCCCGGGCCTGGCCGACGGTGAGCTGGAAGAACTCCGCCGGACCTTCCGCCGCAAGGCCCACCGAGCCTGCCAGGAACAGGTCGCCAGCCGCCTGCTGAAGGCAGGCTGGACCATGCTCACCCTCGCCGACACCACGCTGGGTGAGGCACGGGCCGCCCTCACTGGCGCAAGGCTGGGGGAGGCGCGGGTGGCCGTGACCGCGACAACGATTGGCGAGGCGGAGGCGGCGCTGACCTCCGTCCGCCCGGCCGGCGAAGCCAGGCCTTCGCCGGGCGCGCTTGCCCCTCCCCCCTCCTCCTCCGGCGCGGCGTCAGCCGCGCCGGAGGAGGAGCAGGCGGAGATCGAGTTCGAGCGTCTGCGGAGGCGGCGAGCCGAGCTCGGGCTGTCCAGCGGACCTGAAGCTGCGCTGCTCGTGCAGGACGACGGGACTCCTATTACTGCGGTGGACCTTCCTCTGCAGCTGCGGATGGCGAAGACGACGCGGATCAGCATCGAGGGGAACTCGGGGCTGTGCCGCGGGCTGCTGAGTGTCCGGTACGGGCTGCCGCGTCCGCCCGGTGTCGACCAGGCGGCCGGGTGACGGCCACTGAGGTGCCGTCCGAGCGTGGTTCCGGCGCTCGGGCGGCACGGCGAGGTAGTGCGACGGCTCTGGTTTCAGGGCAGGCTGTCAGGGTGACCATGCCCGCGCAGCCCTTCGACCCGCCCGCGGTGGCCGCCACGCCCGCGGCCGGGACCGTGCAGTCGGTGTCGCGGGCGCTGAAGGCGATGGAGTTCGTGGCCGCCAGCCGCGACGGTGTCACCGCCAAGGAGATCGCCGCGCACCTCCAGCTCGCGCTGCCCTCGGCGTACCACCTGCTGGCGACGCTGACCGAGTCCGGCTACCTGGTGCACCTGGCGCAGGACCACCGCTACGGCCTCGGCTACCGGGTCCGCCTGCTTGAGCAGGGGCTGGAGCGGCAGCTCGAGGTCCCGCCGCTGATCGCGTCCGCCGTACGCCGCCTGCACCTGGAGGCCGACGCGGCGGCGTACTACGCGGTCTACCGCGAGGTCGACGTCGTGATCGCCCACGTCGTCGACTCCGAACGGCGCCCGCGCGTGCAGGTCCTCGACATCGGCTTCCACGAGGCGACCCACGCGACCGCGTTCGGCAAGGTGATGCTCGCCGCGATGACCGAGCAGGCCCGCAACGCCTACCTCGACCGGGTCGGCCTGCGGCAGTGCACCACCAGCACGATGACGGACCGGCCGACCCTCGAGACCCATCTCGACAAGGTCCGCCGCTCCGGCGTGGCGCTGGAGATCGGCGAGTTCCAGGACGGCCTGTCCTGCCTGGCCGCGCCGGTCCGCTCGTCGGCGGGCGCCGTCCTGGCCTCGGTCGCCATCTCGCTCCCGTCGGCCGACTTCGCCGCCCGCCGCTGGGCGCTGGAGCGCGCCGTTCGGCGTGGTGCGCTGGTGGCGACCCGGGCGGTCAACGCCCTCTAGCGCGGGGCACGGGCGCTCGGCGTACAGGGAGCGGGCGGCGGCGCCCGGCGTACAGGCGACGGGTGGTGGCACCGGCGTACAGGCGACGGGCGGCGGCACCCGCCGTACAAAGGAAACCGACCGCGACTCCCGGGCGGGGGAGTCGCGGTCGGTTCGTTGGAACGGCGGGCTGCTGCCGATGCAGGGGATTCAGACAGCAGCCCACCGGGTCACTAGGCCCGGCCGTGCGCCTGACGGCTGCGGCGGCTGAGCGAGTCGATCGTCACCGCGACCAGGAGCACGCCGGCGGTGACCATGTAGCGGACGCTGGAGTCCAGGCTGAGCAGCGCCAGGCCGTTGGAGATCGACATGATCACCAGCGCGCCGAGCAGTGCCGAGTACGCCGAACCGCGGCCGCCGAACAGGCTGGTCCCGCCGATGACGGCGGCGGCGATCGCGTTCAGGTTCGTGTCGCCACCACCGCTGCTCTGGTTCACCGCGACCAGCCGGGCCGCGGCGAGCAGCCCGCCGACGGCGGCGAAGGTCGAGCAGGCGGCGAACACCGACAGGTAGATGAACCGGACGTTGATACCGGCCCGGCGAGCGGCTTCGACGTTGCCGCCGACGGCCATCACCGAGCGGCCCCAGCGGGTCTTGCGGATCGCGAAGTCCGTCGCCATCACCAGGGCGAGGAACAGCACGAACATCGACGAGACGCCGCGGTCGCCGTTCAGCACCAGGACCGGGACCAGCAGCACCAGCGCGAGGGCGCCGGCCTTGATCGCGATCATCGACGTCGGTGCGGCCGACAGGCCGGCCGCGGCGCGGGCGCCTCGGGCGCGCAGCCGGGTCAGCACGTACACGGCGACGACGACCGCGACCAGGCCGTAGGCCAGCGCCGGGGACAGGAAGCTCCGGGTCGCGAACCCGACGATCGCGGAGTCGAAGGGCAGGTTGAGCGAGCCCTCCTTGCCCAGGACCAGCAGCTGCAGACCGAGGAACCCGAGCAGGCCGGCCAGCGTGATGACGAAGCTGGGCACCCCGAACCGGTTGTACAGCGCGCCGTAGAACAACCCGATCACCAGGCCGAGCACGGCTCCCGCGATCAGCGACAGGATCAGCGGCCATCCCTCGTTGACGAAGGTGACACCCAGGACGGCGGCCGCCAGACCGCTCACCGAACCGACCGACAGGTCGATCTCGCCGAGCAGCAGGACCAGCACGATGCCGATCGCGATCACGCCGACCGAGGTGGTCTGCAGGGTCAGGTTGACCAGGTTGCGGCTGGACAGGAAGTTGCTGTTCGAGATCTGGAAGACCGCCCAGATGATGATCAGGCCGACCACGACCGGGACCGAGCCGAGATCACCGGTGCGCAGCCGCGCGGTGAAGGCCGAGACCGCCCCGCTGAAGCCGTGGCTGGCGATCAGCCGCTCGTCCTGCAGGTCGGCCGGCAGGGCGGCGGAACCGTTCGTTGCCTCGGGCACGGTGTCCTGCACGGGCGCCTTCGAACCGTCGACCGGGGTGGTCATGATGCCGTACCTTCCTCGCGGGTCCGGCGCGCCGCGCGCTCGGAGACCGCGTTGTCAGTCGCGCCGGTGATGGCGGCGATGATGTCCTGGGTCTTGGTCTCGCTGACCGTGAAGACGCCGTTGTTGCGGCCGAGGCGCAGGACGGCGACCCGGTCGGCCACCGCCATCACGTCGGCCATGTTGTGACTGATCAGGATGACCGCGAGGCCGCGTTCGCGCAGCCGCTCGACCAGGTTCAGCACCTCGGCGGTCTGGGCCACGCCGAGGGCCGCGGTCGGCTCGTCCAGCATCACGACCTTGGGCTGGCCGAGCAGGCTGCGGGCGATCGCGACCGTCTGCCGCTGGCCGCCGGACAGGCTGGCCACGGGGATCCGGACGCTCGGGATCTTCGCGGACAGCTGGCGGAGCAGCTCCCAGGAGGAGCGTTCCATCTCGACCTCGTCGAGCACCGTGCCCTTGCGCAGCTCGCGGCCGAGGTACAGGTTCGCGACCACGTCGAGGTTGTCGCACAGCGCGAGGTCCTGGAACACGGTGGCGATGCCGAGCTGCTGCGCCTCGGCCGGGCTGCCGACCCGGACCTCCTGGCCGTCGAAGACCATCGTGCCGTCGTCGGCGGTGTAGACGCCGGCGATGGTCTTGACCAGCGTCGACTTGCCGGCGCCGTTGTCGCCGACCAGGGCGAGCACCTCGCCGGCCCGGACGTCCAGCTCGATGTTCTTCAAGGCCTGGACCGCGCCGAAGCGCTTGGAGACGCCCCGCAGCGCCAGCACGGTGCCGGTGGCGACGGGGGTGGGTGTGACAGTCATCGATTCAGCTCCTGAGAGGTTCGTTCACGACCGAGCCCCGGCGGCACCCCCGGCCTCCTCAGAGCCGGGGGTGCCACCGGGGTGGGCTGCCTTACTTGAGGCCGGCGGCCGTGCAGGCGGTCGCGAACGACGCGGTGCAGATGTCGGTCACCTTGTAGATGCCGTCCTTCACCACAGTGTCGTTGATGTTGGCCTTGGTGACCGCGATCGGGTCGAGAATGGTGGACTTCACGCCCTTGAAGTCACCGGTCGCCTCGGGCTGACCGCCACCAGCCAGCGCCACGGCGGCCTTCGCGGCGGCCTCGGCCTGCGGCTTGACGGCCTTGTAGATGGTCATCGACTGGTCGCCGGCGACGATCCGCTGGATCGCGGCGAGCTCGGAGTCCTGACCGGTGACCGGCGGAAGGGGCTTCACGCCGCCACCCTTGAGGGCCGCGATCGCACCGCCCGCGGTGCCGTCGTTGGCGGCGTACACGCCGACCAGGCCGTTCTTGATCGCGCTCAGCTGGCCTTCCATCCAGGCCTGGGCCTTGTCCGGGCTCCAGTCCGGGGTGTCGAACTCGGCCGCGATCTTGTAGCCGCTGGTGTCGAGCACGCTGTGCGCGCCCTTCTTGAAGTCGGCGGCGTTCGGGTCGGTCGGCGCGCCGTTGATCATCGCCAGGTTGCCGCTGGTCTTGCCGGCCGCCTTCAGGGTGTCGACCAGGGTCTGCGCCTGCAGCTTGCCGACGGTCTCGTTGTCGAACGAGACGTAGTAGTTCGCGCCCTCGATGAACCGGTCGTACGCGATCACCGGCACGTTCTGGCCCTTGGCGGAGGCGACGACCGCGGCGGCGGCCTTGCCGTCGACCGGGTCGAGCACCAGCACGTTGGCGCCCTGGGTCAGCGCGGCCTCGGCCTGGGTCTGCTGCTTGGCGGCGTCCTGGTCGGCGTTGCTGTAGATCAGCTCGCAGTCCGCGCAGGCGGCCTTCAGCGCCTCGGTGAACAGCGGCCGGTCGAGCGCCTCGTACCGGGTGGTCTTGGACTCGGGGAGCAGCAGGGCGATCTTCTTGCCGCCCGAGCCGCTGGCGGAGTCGGAGCCGCCGTCATCCGATCCACAGGCGACCAGCGACACAGCCAGGGCCGACACGGCGATACCGAGGCCGACGAGACGAGTTGGTGAAACGGACATCTGGTGACTCCTTGACGTGAGGGCCCGAGTAGGCCTGATCGAAGTCAAGCTCGCCCGAGGCTTGACGTCAAGCCTTGAATTCAAGAAATAGAAATATCGTTGTCACAGAGATGCACTACGGCGTGAGAGCGCTCGCCTTACGAGGGGGCTGGTGTCCCGCTGCGTTACGCGCGGGCTACGCGGGTGCACTCAGGCGGCGAGTGGTGCCGGCGTGCTGGGGTCATTGCGGGCTGCGCGGGTGCGCTCGGGCGGCGGTGGTGCCGGGTGTGCTGCGGCCAGGGGCGGCTAGGCGGGTGCGCTCAGGCGGTGGGTGGTGCTGGTGTGCTGTGGTCGGGCGGAGTGGCATGTGGCTGAGGCCCGGTGGCGATGCGCGGGCTACGCGGGTGTGCTCAGGGTGGTGCCGGTGTCCTGCAGTCGGGCGCGGGGCTCCGCGGGTGCGCTCAGGCGCGGTGGTGCTCGTGTGCTGCGGTCAGGCGCGGGCTACGCGGGTGTGGCTGAGGACCGAGGCGAGTTCGATGGCGCCGAGGACGTCGGCGGCGTCGCCGAGCTCGGCGGGGCGGAGCTCGACGGTGGCGGCGGCGCTGGGGATGGCGCAGCGGTCGAGGGCTTCGCGCATCGGGATGAGGATCAGGTCGCCGGCTTCGGCCATCTTGCCGCCGACGACGATCACCTCGGGGTTGAACAGGTTGACCAGGCCCGCGACGGCGACGCCGACGCGGCGGCCGGCGTCCTCGATCACGCGGCGGCAGCCGAGGTCGTCGGCCAGGGCGCGGGTGATGATGTCACGCAGGCGTAGCGGGCCGTGCGAGGCGGCGAGCGAGTTGAGCAGCGCGCGGGAGCCGACGAACGTGTCCAGGCAGCCGCGGTTGCCGCAGCGGCAGATCGGGCCGTTCTCGTCGATGGTCAGGTGGCCGATCTCGCCCGCCGTACCGGCCGAGCCGCGGAACACCTCACCGCCGAGCACGATCCCCGCGCCCACGCCGTACGAGAACTTGATGTAGCACCCGTGCTGGACGTCGCGCAGCGCGCCGGAGCGGAGCTCGCCGAGCGCGGCCAGGTTGGCGGTGTTGTCGAGCGCGACCGGGGCCCGCAGGTACCCGGCCATCGCCGCAGCGACGTTCACGCCGCGCCAACCCGGCAGGACCGCGTCGGAGCCGGCCTCGCCGCTGACCGAGTCGACCGGCGTCGGCAGGCCGAACCCGATCGCGCCGATGTCCTCGACGCCCTGCCCGACGGTCTCGGCGAGGTCGGCGAGCAGGCGCGCGGCGCGTTCCATGCCGTCGTCGGCGACGTGGTCGGCCTGCAGCGGCATCGACTGCTCGGCGAGGATCTCCCGGCTCTCGGACGCGATCGCGACCCGGACGTCCCGCTCGCCGAACGCGACCCCGGCGAGCAGGCCGCCGCCGGAGGCCAGCGAGACCAGTACGGCGCGGCGGCCGTTGCGGATGCTCGGGGACACCCCGACCAGGCCCGCCTGGTCGAGCTCCTTGACCATGTTGGACACGGTGGCGGCGGACAGTCCGGAGGCGGCGGCGATCTCGACCTGGGTGAGCGGACCGTGCTGCCGGACAACCCCCAGAACACGCTCACGGTTGGCTTCGCGCAGCGAAGCCTGTGAGCCTGGTGCCGGGCGGGTTGCGTTCATTACATAAAGATAACGGATTGAAGGCATTCCGTCGCCGGAATGCAGCCCGTCGGCCCGACCGTGATCGCCATGTGTCCTCGCCGTTACGCGTAGTCCTGCCCGTCAGAACATCCGCCGTGACACTAATGCACCACCAGTCCCCGCACCGCCGGACGCTCGGCACGCGGCTGGAGCACCACGAAGGGTGCTCGATCGGCTGCGCTCTGTTCTGGAATCGGGGGAGTGACCACCGATGACGCCGAGGCGAGGCAGGCGGCACCCGGGCTGGAAGTGCCGTCTTGTGAAGTGCTGGGGGAGGGCGGGGGTGGTGCGTGGCTGGAGGGGCGGTGCGGCGGTGAGTGGGCGGTGGGGTGGTGAGGGGCGGACGTGGTGAGCGGGCGGTGGGGTGGTGAGGGGCGGACGTGGTGAGCGGGCGGTGCGGCGGCGGGAGGGGCGGTGCGGTGGTGGGAGGGGGCGGTGCGGCGGTGAGACGGCCGTGCGGCGGTGAGAGGGGCGGTGAGCTGGTCAGACGGCCAGGGCGAGGGTCAGGAGGGCCACCGGGAGTGCTAGTTCGACGGTGGCGCCCAGGGTGTCGCCGGTGATGCCGCCGAGGGCGGTGCGGGCTCGGCGGGTGGCGACCAGGGCCAGGGCAGTGGTGAGGAGGATGGCCAGGGCGGTGCCGATCAAGGCGGGCCAGAGGGCGACAGAGGGGGCGGCAGGGTTGTCCGTCAGGGAGATGGGGATGGCGGATGCTGCGTGATCGATGCCTATGAAGGCGCTCTCGGGGATGGGGGCTGACAGGAGGGCTGTGAGCCAGGCGAGGGCCAGGAGTAGCGTGAGAGCAGCCAGAGTGACGAGGGCGGCGGCGTACGGGCGGACGGTGGCGGCGACCATGGCGCCCAGCCCGTCGGGGCGGGCGGATGGGACGCCGGTACGGCAGGACCAGGGGAGAGTGAGGCGGCTGGCGACTGTGGCGACGAAGATCGCTTGCCAGCCGAAGCCGGCTTGGATGCAGGTGGTGAGGGCCGCTACGTCGACGAGCAGTACGGCGGCGATCGCGACGACGCCGAACGGGCCGATGTCGCTCTGCTTCATGATGCGGAGCTTGGTCTCGCGGTCGCGGCGGCTGCCGAAGGCGTCGGCGGTGTCGGCCAGGCCGTCGAGGTGGAGGGCGCCCGAGAGCACGCACAAGGTGACGACGCCGAGCACTGCAGCCAGTAGGTCTGCGTCCGGCTGAACGGCCTGTACGGCGGCAACGACCGCAGCTGAAAGGCCGCCGATCACCACCCCGGCCACCGGTGCCAGCAGCATGGCGCCGCCGGCCGTCACCCGGTTGACTTGCCGGGGAGCGGGAGTAGGCAGCACCGTCAAGGTCCCGAACGCCAACCGCAGGCCGTCGAGTCTCACGCTGCGCCTTTCACCGGGCGGTTGTCCTCCCGGCCGTGCACGCTCACAGCGCGACCGTTCGGCCGGCTACGCACCACAGGACGGTGTCGGACTCTCGGGAGATCGTGGCGTTCAGGCGGCCCATCAGGTCGCGGAACAGGCGGGTGCCGGCGTCGGCCGGGACGACGCCGGAGCCGACCTCGTTGCTTACAGCAACTACCAGGCGCGGGGTGGTCGACCAGGCGGCGGCCAGCGCGTCGATTCGCTGCTCGACCTGGCCGAGGTTCTCCTGGTGGTCCCAGATGTCGCACGAGTCCATGGTGCGCGCGAGCCAGAGGGTCAGGCAGTCGATCAGGAGCGGTGGGCCGTCGGACTCGAGCAGGGGGACGAGCTCGATGGTCTCGGCCAGGCCCCACGACGCTGGGCGGCGGGCGCGGTGCTTGGCGATGCGGTCGGCCCACTCGGGGTCCGTCGAGCCGTCGCCGCCGGTGGCGACGTACAGGGTGTCAGGGGTGTCGGCCAGCAGGCGCTCGGCCTCGGTGGACTTGCCGGAGCGGGCGCCACCGAGGATCAGGGTTCTCCGAGAGATATCCCGAACCCCGGTCGCATCTGCTGCACCCGCCTCTGCATCTCGGCTGGTCCAGGACACCTGGTCGCCGGCCGGAGTCAGTACGTCGTACCGAAGGCCGGCGGCTGTCCGCGCGACGGACACCTGGTACCCCTCGACGGCGGTAAAGCCATCGGCAGTCAGCTCGAGTACGCCGTCGACCGTCGCGCCGGCGGCCGTGGTGACCAGTTCAGCCATTGAGCAGCGCCAGACCCGCGCGCAAGAACGAGCCGGCGGCAACGTCCGCCTCGCCCAGGTATCCGGCGACCATCGCGCCGTCGCGCAGCACCATCAGGTCGTCGCCGGTGTGCGCGGGCAGGCCGAGCGGGGCGACCAGGTCCTCGAACGACTTCTTCCACCAGGCGCGATGGGAGTCGACGATCCGGCGTACCGGGCTCTCGGCGTCCGGGTACTCCGCGGCGGCGTTGATGAACGGGCAGCCACGGAAGCCAGGCGCGCACGCCATCTGACCGAGTCCCTCGGACATCATCCGCAGCGCTGCCTCGGCGTTACCGCCGGCCGCGGCGATCACGGCCTCGACGCCCGCGCGTTCCGCGGCGGCGCGGCGTTCCAGGTAGGCCACGACGAGGTCGTCCTTGGTCCGGAAGTGCCGGTAGAAGGTCACCTTCGTGGTGCCCACCCGGTCGATGATCTTGTCCGCGCTCACCGCGCGCAGGCCGTACGCGTAGAAGAGTTCGTCGGCGGCCGCGAGCAGTCGTTCTCGCACCGGCTCGGTCATGGTCGGCATCGTACGTGGCCCCCGTTCCGCTTGCGCCGACCGGCCCGGACGGTGCATGATCGCTAGTAGAGTTACTAGTCAGTCTACCTGTTGACCCACTGATCGACGACACCTCCGAGAACGGACGAACCCCTCGTGACCACAACCACCTCCACCACGCCCACCAGCGTCCCCGCGGCACTGCGCCGCCTGTACTTCGTCCGCTTCGGCTTCGCCCTCGTCTGGGCGGTCCTCCTGCTGGTCAGCGCCGACAGGCTCGGCCCGCTGAGCGTGACGCTGCTGATCGTCTACCCGCTGTTCGACGTCGCCGCGGCCGTCGTCGACTTCCGCAACTCCAAGACCCCGACCCTGGTCGCGAACATCGTCATCAGCGCCCTGGCGGGCATCGGCCTGGCGATCGCCGCCACCTCCGGCATCCCGGCCGTGCTGCGCGTGTGGGGTGCGTGGGCGATCGTCGCCGGCCTCGTCCAGCTCGTCGTCGCCGTCCGCCGCCGCGCACTCGGCGGCCAGTGGCCGATGATCCTCAGCGGCGGCATCTCGGTGCTCGCCGGTACGTCGTTCGTCCTGTCGGCCTCCGCGAAGGACCCGAAGCTGACCAGCCTCGGCGGCTACGCGCTGCTCGGCGGCATCTTCTTCCTGGTCTCCGCCATCCGCCTGCGGGCCGGCGCTAACGCTCGAAGCTGACCGGTACGTCGAACGCGGCCTTCCGCGCCGTCCGGCGGAAGGCCTTCAGGACCGGGCGCCCGAGCCCGAGCACCAGGGCGGCGCACAGGATGCCGCGCGGGATGTCCCAGCCGAGCGACGTGGCGACGACGAACAGCCAGTAGCGGTGCAGGTTCTCGGCCAGGCCGTCGCCGGGGATGAACGAGAAGTCGCTGCCGAAGGTCGCGTACGGCCAGAACCAGAGGTTCATCACGACGCCGTACAGGACGCCGGCCACCAGCGAGTACGCCGCCAGCAGGAGCAGCTCGAGCCGGCCACCGACTCGCGGCAGCAGGCCGGCCAGGCAGCCGACCCAGGCGCAGGCGAGCATCTGGAACGGCATCCACGGGCCGACGCCGCCGCTGATCAGCGCGCCGGCCAGGAGCGACACAGCGCCCAGCACGAAGCCGAAGCCCGCACCGAAGGCTCGCCCCGCCAGGATGAGCAGAAAGAACCCTGGCTCCAGCCCGGCCGTGCCCGGGCCCAGTGCGCGCAGTGCGGCGCCGACCGCGGCGAGCATGCCCAGCAGGGAGATGACCTTGGCGTCGATGCCCGACTCGGCGAGCTCAGCCAGTACGACGGCCACCAGCAGCGGCAGCAGCAGGACGAACAGCCAGGGCGCGTCAGTGGTGTGACCGAGCGCCGAGGCGCCCGCCTGGTCGGTCTGCCAGATCAGGGGCCAGCCGAAGGCCAGTACGCCGACCGCCGACGCCAGCAGCAACGTCGCGGTACTGCGTGGCTTCAGCCGGACAAGTCTCGGGCTGGAGGTCACGAAGCCCGCTCCAACGCCGTCGCGACCTCGCCGACGGTCAGGAACGGCAGCGGCGCCAGGATCTTGGCCACCTGCGGCGCGAACGCCGGGGAGCCGGCGATGACCGTGGCGGTGTCGCCGTCGCTGACCAGCTCGCCGTCGGCCAGCACCAGGACCCGAGTGGCGACCTCGGCGACCATCTCTACGTCGTGGGTGGACAGCACGACCGCATGCCCGGCCGCCGCCAGCTCGCGCAGGATCTCGACCAGCCGCCGCTTCGCGCCGTAGTCCAGCCCGCGCGTCGGCTCGTCGAGCAGCAGCAGGGGAGGAGCGCCACACAGTACGACGGCCAGCGCCAGGCAGAGCCGCTGTCCCTCGGACAGGTCCCGCGGGTGCATCTGGTCGTCGATGTCCGGCGCCAGCCGCTCCAGCAACGCGCGACAGCTGCCAGCTGCCACCCGGAAGTCGCTGTCGGCTCCGGCGCACTCCTCGGCCACAGTCGGCGCGTAGAGCAGGTCAGCCGGCTCCTGCGGCACCAGCCCGACGGCCTTGACCAGCTGCTTGGGCTTCGTACGCCGTGGGTCGATCCCGGCGGCCACCACACTGCCCGAGCGCGGCTGGACCAGCCCCACCAGGGCGTTGAGCAGCGTGGACTTGCCGGCGCCGTTGCGGCCCATCAGTGCGACCACCTCACCGGCCCGCAACGTCAGCGAGACGCCACGCAGCGCCGGCACGCTCCCGTAACTGACCACCAGGTCGTTGCACTGGGCAAGCTCCTTGCCGATCGCCAGGACCCGCGGGGCCGGCCGGTGATCGCCCAGCCGCTCCCGCAGTACGCCGGCCGCCCGGCGAGCGTCCCGCACCGACAGCGGCAGCGGCGACCACCCGGCCAGCCGGCCCAGCTCCACCACCGGTGGTGCGACGGGCGCAGTCACCATCACGTCCGCCGGAAGGCCGGTCGTCACAGCACCCGCCAGACCGTTGGACCCAGCACCCGCCCCCGCGACGACCGGGAGACCGCTCGACCCAGCGCCCGGCACCCCACCGAGCGCCGCAGCCGAGATCTCGACCACCCGGTCGGCGTACTGGATCACTCGCTCGAGCCTGTGCTCGGCCATCACCACCGTCACGCCCAGGTCGTGCACCAGCCGCTGCAGCGCGGCCAGCACCTCCTCGGCCGCCTGCGGGTCCAGCGCCGACGTCGGCTCGTCCAGTACGAGCACAGCCGGGTGCGACGTCAGCGCAGCGCCGATCGCCGTCCGCTGCCGCTGCCCGCCCGACAGTGCGGTCAGCGGGCGATCCCGTACGTCGGCCAGCCCGAGCAGGTCGAGCGTCTCCTCGACCCGGCGCCGCATCACGTCCGGGGCGACGCCGAGCGACTCCATGCTGTACGCCAGCTCGTCCTCGACCGTGTCGGTGACGAACCCGGCCATCGGGTCCTGCCCGACGATGCCGACCACGTCCGCCAGGTCGCGCGGCCGGTAGTCCTTGGTGTCGCGGCCGTTGACCAGGACGCGGCCCGACAGCGTGCCGCCGGTGAAGTGCGGGACCAGCCCGTTGATCGCCCGGAGCAGCGTGGACTTGCCGGAACCGGTCCGGCCGATCACCAGCGCCAGCTCGCCCTCGGGGACGGTGAAGCTGACATCCCGAAGCGCCGGCTCGGTAGCACCGTCGTACGTGACGGTGACCCGGTCGAACTCGATCATGCCGCCACCAGCTCACGTCGTCGGGTCAGGGGAGGAGCAGCAACAGCAGGGGCCAGGCCGATCAGGATGCCGATGACAGGGAGCAGCGGGACCGGCGGCACGACCAGCGGGCCGGGCAGGATCAGTCCTTCGACGCCACGGGCCGCTGCGATGACCAGCGCCGCGGCAGCGAGCGCACCGGACCCGATGACGAGCCACTCCGGCAGGGCCCACGGGTCCGGCCGGTAGCGGGTGCGCGTCACTCGCTGCCGCCCGACAGCCATCGCGCCGGTCGCCAGCAGTACGCCGAACGCCAGCGCCCCGCCCGCGGCCGGTGCGGCCATCGCATCGGTGAGCAGGGAGTAGACGCCGAGCATGATGCCCAGCAGCCCGAGCAGGACCGACGCACCGGTGATCTGGCGTTGGCGGCGCGGCACGTGCGCCGTACGGCCGTAGCCGCGGGAGTCCATGGCCGCGGCCAGTTCGACCGAGCGGTCCAGTGCGCCTTCCAGGACCGGCATGGCCGTCGTACGGAACGAGCCGCGGGCTCGGCCGCGCAGGCGGCGGGCGCCGCGGATCCGGCGGGCGTCGGTGACCAGCTGCGGCGCGAAGGTCAGTGCGACCACGCAGGCGACGCCCATCTCGTAGAGGGCCCCAGGCAACGACTTGAGCAGGCGGCGCGGGCTGGCCAGGGCGTTGGCGGCGCCGATGCAGCACAGCATCACGGCCAGCTGGCCGCCGTCGTACAGGGCGGTGACCAGCGCCTCGGCCGTCACCTCACCGCCGAGCTTCACGCCGCTGGCCCAGTCCGGCAGGGGGATCTGCGGCAGGGTGAAGAGCAGGGTGTTGCCCTGCGAGCGGGTCGACAGGAGTGCTTGCAGTACGACGCGGACGCCGATCACGACCAGGCCGAGCTTGAGGAAGGCCAGGTAGCTGTTGGCCCAGGGGGCGTCGCTGCGGCGCGCGGCCACGACGAAGCCGGCGACCGCCAGGATCAGGACCAGCAGCACAGGGTTGCGGGTCCTGCTGGCGGCGACGGCGAGGCCGAGTGCCCACAACCACCAAGCCCCCGGGTGCAGAGCCCGGGGGAGAGTCAGGTGGTGGACCGCGCGCACCTGATCAGCTCTGCGCGCGTCGGCGAGCCAGCACGAAGCCACCGCCGGCCAGCAGCAGTACGACGACCGCGGCGACGACGATGCCGGTCACTGGAGCGCCGCCGTCGTCCTCGGCGGTGGTCGGGGGCTGGGCGGCGTTGGTCGGGTTCGACGCCGGGGTCGGGGAGGCGGCCGAGCCGACGGCCGGACCGATCTCCAGGCTGACCGGCGCGTCGGTGGCCGGGACCTTGATGTTCTTCACGGGGCTGCCACAGCCGGTGGCCGGGTACCCGTCGATGCCGCAGGTCAGGCCCTTCTCGATCCGTACCGGACCGGTCGCGGCCAGCACCTTGGCGCCGGTCGCCTTCGCGTCGGTGACGACGCAGGTGCCGGTGGCGGGCGGCGGGGCCACGCCGGACTCGGAGTCGGCCGGCGTACCGGGGTCGACGACGAGGGCGACGCGCTTCTTGCCGGTCTCGGCCGGAGTGGCGCCGCAGATCGCCTCGAAGTCACCGGCCGCGCGCGGGACCCGCGGCTTGGTGCCACCGAGCGCGTACCGCCAGCCCTCGACCGCACCATCGGCCGGGACCACCTGGTCCGAACCCTTCTGCGCGAACGCCCATTGGCCGTTGGCCCACTGGTAGTAGCCCCAGAACCGGTAGCCGTCCTCACTGGTGGTGCTGACGCTGGTGCTGGTGGCTTGGGCAGTACTGATGGTGACGGTCCCCGCCAGCAGGAGACCCGCCAGCAGGCTGAGGACCAGTCGCAGGGTCCGGTGTGCAGTCATCTCGTGTCCTCGCTCGGGCCGGGGCCTGACAGGAGGAGAGCGCACCGCCGGGAACACGGGGCCGGCTCCTCCCGCGGTCCTCGGCGGGTCGGTGAGCCTGCTGCCTGGACGCAGTGTTCCGGCTCACCGCCGCCCGGTGTCCCGGGTGCGGCCTACGGTTGCGGGTCAGCGCCGGCTTCGGACCGGCTTCCCTGCGGCACAGCAGTGGTTCGGCCGCAGCTTACCGCCGGGCGCGCCGAGCCGCGGGGCCGCCGTACGCCGAACGTGCGGCACCCCACACGTGCGAGAGCCCGTGGCCGACCGGTCCCGGACGTGCGAGAGCCCGTACGGCGAGCGCGGTGGACCACCTGCTCGCCGTACGGGCTCCTGGAAGTGCTGCCTACTCCTGTGCGGCCAGGCTCATCGGGCCGTAGACCTCGCGGCCGTCCTCGAGCAGGTAGACCTGGGCGACGCCCTGGTCGGCCAGCTCGCGCCAGATCTCGCCGAGCCAGCTCTCCGCGTCGCCCTGGGCGGAGAAGTCCGCCGTACCCAGGTCACCCGGGTCGGCCGGCTCACCGGCGGCGGTCTCGAACCGCCAGGTCCAGCTCACGAGCCCGGCCGGGTCTGCGGCGCGTTCTGCGCCGTCTTGGCCGGGTCGGTCTCGATCGCGTTGCCGAGCGACTCGTCGATCCGCTTCAGCAGCGCGTCCTCGAGCTTCACGCCGGCCGCCTTGACGTTCTCGGTGACCTGCTCGGGGCGGGAGGCGCCGATGATCGCCGAGGAGACGTTCCGGTTCTGCAGGACCCAGGCGATGGCCAGCTGGGACAGGCTCAGCCCGGCCTCGTCGGCGATCGGCTGCAGCTCCTGGACGCGCTCGAGCACGTCGTCCTTGAGCCAGCGGCTGATCATGTCCGCGCCGCCCTTGGCGTCGGTCGCGCGGGAACCCTCCGGCGGCTGCTGGCCCGGCTTGTACTTGCCGGTCAGCACACCCTGCGCGATCGGCGAGAACACGACCTGGCCGATGCCGAGCTCCTCCGAGGCCGGGACGACCTCGGCCTCGATGACGCGCCAGAGCATGTTGTACTGCGGCTGGTTGGAGACCAGCGGCACGCGCAGCTCACGGGCCAGCCGGTGGCCCTCGCGCAGCTGGTCGGCGGTCCACTCCGACGTCCCGATGTAGAGCGCCTTGCCCTGGCGGACGACGTCGGCGAAGGCCTCCATCGTCTCCTCCAGCGGCGTTTCGGTGTCGAACCGGTGCGCCTGGTAGACGTCGACGTAGTCGGTCTTGAGCCGCTTCAGCGAGCCGTTGATCGACTCGTGGATGTGCTTGCGGGACAGGCCGACGTCGTTCGGCCCGCCCGGCCCGGTCGGCCAGTACACCTTGGTGAGGATCTCCAGCGACTCCCGCCGCTGTCCCTCCAGGGCCTCGCCGAGCACGGTCTCCGCCGCGGTGTTCGCGTACACGTCCGCGGTGTCGAACGTGGTGATCCCGGCCTCGAGCGCCGCCTTCACGCAGGCCTTGGCCTGCTCGTTCTCCACCTGCGACCCGTGGGTCAGCCAGTTCCCGTAGGAGATCTCGCTGACCTTCAGTCCACTGTTTCCGAGATACCGAAAGTCCATACCCCCGACCCTACTTCCACCCGCGGACACCCGCCCGTCGACGCCCTGCCTACGGACAGCCCGTCAGCTGACTTCGATGCTCAGGGTGTGGTGGCCGGTCAGGGTGGCCGGCACGGAGGTGACCGGTTGGCCGTCGAGCCGCACCTGCGCGGTGCTGCCTGTGCCGGTGAGGGTCAGATCGAGGGTGGCTGCCCGGTACGGGAGGCCAAGCAGGTGGAGGTCTCCCAGGCCCTCCGGGACCGTCGGGCGGATGCTGATGCCGTCGGGGGTGAAGTGGAGGCCGAAGAGGGACTCGTGGATCAGGCGGAGGTACGCCGTGGCCGACCAGGTCTGGTGGGGGAGGGACTCCCACTGGCGGCCGACCTGCCAGCCGCCGTCCACCGCGCCGGTCACCGCGTTGTAGAGCTCGAACAGCTCGTCACCGGAGCCGTGGAAGAGGCGGGCCAGGTCGTCGAGGGTCTGGCCGAACACCTCCACGTCACCGGCGGAGGCGGCGGCCGCGCCCCACAGGCCCATCACCATGGGCCAGCAGATCGCGTTGTGCCGGCCGGGGCGCTCCGCGTCGTACCGGTCGAAGTGCGGCCAGACGTTGACCATCCCGTACGGCTCGCGGTGCGCGGCCGCGAGGATCTGACGGGTGCGCGCAGGCCCGGCGATGCCGAAGTCGATGGCCAGGGCGAGCCCGGCGGTCTCCTGGTGGCGGTCGAGCCCGTCCGGGCCCAGGTAGTACCCGTACAGGCCGGTCGACGCGTCCCACAGGTGCAGGTTGATCGCGTCGGTCAGCACGTCGGCCCGGCGGTCGAACAGCGGCTCACCGCCCAGCAGCGCCAGACAGCGCAGCGCCCGGACGTACACCGCGTTGGTCGACAGGCACCGCAGCTCGGCCGTCCCCGGGTAGTCCAGCACGAACGACGTGCCGACTTCCTCGTACGACGGGAGCCCACTGATCCCGTCCTGCATCAGCGCCGGCCCGGCGTACAGCCCGGTCGCCGGGTCGAAGCGCTCCCGGTCGAGGATCGCCAGCGACGCCCGGCCGATCTCGTACGCCGTGGCGGCGAACTCCGTGTCGCCGGTGACGGCCACGTGCTCCCACGCGCCGATCACCCAGATGATCTGGTCCCACCACTGGTTGTCCTGGGCGACCACTCCCCGGTCCAGGTCGCAGACCTTCAGCAGCGTCGCCCGGGCCACGTCGGGCGCGAGCAGGCTGGCGGCGTTCCAGCAGTTGATCGCTGCGTCGCGCGTCCACGGGTCGTCGTAGCCACCGCCGGCCCGGACGAATCCGGCGGCGGTGACGTTGACGTCCAGCAGGTTGTGCAGCGCCGCGTCGTACAGGGCGGTCAGCCCGGCCGGTCCCTCGAGTTTCGGCCGCATGAAGCAGTCAGGCCGGCTTCTCGCCGCGGGCGACCATCGGCTTGGGCAGCCGCCAGCGCCGCATCTGCATCGTCCGGCGGACGGCGTAGAACCCGATCCCGCGCGTCGACTCGTTCGGGAACTTCTTCGCGATCGCCCGCTTCAGCCCGCCGGACAGGAAGAACCAGTCGGCGCCGATGCACGCGATCATCACCAGGAACAGCAGGTTCACCAGCCCGGGCAGCCAGGTGAACACGCCCGAGAAGACCACGCCGAGCAGCGAGATCACCAGCAGCACCGGCAGCGCGAACTCCATCACCGACCAGCGGGCGTCGACGTAGTCGCGGGCGAACCGGCGCACCGGGCCCTTGTCGGCGGCCGGCAGGTACCGGTCGTCGCCGGTCTTCATCGCGTCCTGCATCTTGGCCCGCTCGGTGCGCATCTTCTCCCGCCGGTACGCCGCCGCCTCCTTGCGGTTGCGCGGCTTCTTCAGCGAGGCCTTGCGCGCCTGCTCGGCCTCGCGCCGGGTCGGGGTCGGCCGGCCCTTGCCCCCGGTCTTGCCCTGGGGCTCCGCCGCGGCGGCTTCGGACGGTGTCTCGGACTTGCTACGACGGAACACGGGAGCTGGACCTCATTCGGGCTGCGCAGTCGATCACTCGGGGTCGTCCCCGGAGGATCGGGCCAGTTTATCGGGGCCGGTCCTGATGGTGTCGTGACCCATCGGGACATAGGGTGGATGACACGCACGCCGGGTCCACTCTCCGGCACAGAAGGGGTACGGATATCGATGAGCATCTTCAGGCGGATGTCGACGATCTTCAAGGCCAAGGCGAACACCGCCTTGGACAAGGCCGAGGATCCTCGCGAAACTCTTGACTACTCGTATCAGAAGCAGCTCGAGCTGCTGCAGAAGGTACGCCGTGGCGTGGCCGACGTGGCCACCAGCCGGAAGCGGGTGGAGCTGCAGGCTTCGCAGCTGCAGTCCCAGTCGTCCAAGCTGCAGGAGCAGGCGCAGAAGGCGCTCTCGATGGGCCGTGAGGACCTCGCCCGGGAGGCACTGACCCGCAAGTCCGGCCTGCAGGGCCAGATCGACGACCTGACGGCCCAGCACGCCCAGCTCCAGGGCGAGGAGGAGAAGCTCACGCTGGCCTCCCAGCGGCTGCAGGCCAAGGTCGAGTCGTTCCGGACGCGCAAGGAGACCATCAAGGCCACCTACACCGCGGCCGAGGCGCAGACCCGGATCAACGAGGCCTTCTCCGGCATCTCCGAGGAGATGAGCGACGTCGGTCTGGCGGTCCAGCGGGCCGAGGACAAGACCCAGCAGATGCAGGCCCGCGCGGGCGCGATCGACGAGCTGCTGGCCTCCGGCGCGCTCGACGACGCCTCCGGCAGCAGCAAGGACAGCATCACGCTCGAGCTCGAGCGGATGTCGTCCAACTCCGACGTGGAGAGCGAACTGGCCGCGATGAAGGCGCAGATCGGCGGCTCGGAGGCGCCGAAGCAGCTGTCCCAGGACGCCCCCGGCGGGGCGCAGCCGGCCCAGCAGCCGGTGCAGCAGGCCGAGCCGGTTCGACCGCAGGACGGAGACGTTCGATGATCGTTCGCATCATGGGTGAGGGTCAGTACAAGCTTGCCGACGAGAAACTCGACCAGCTGAACGCGGTCGACGGCGACCTGGAGAAGGCCGTCTCGGCCGGCGACGAGGACGCGTTCAAGACCGCCTTCGCCGCGCTGCTGACGTTCGTCCGCAACGGCGACCGCGTCCCGGACGACGAGCTGCACGACTCCGACGCGATCCTGCCGCCGGGCGACAGCACGCTGGCCGAGATGCGCGAGCTGATCAGCGGCGACGGCCTGATCGCCGGCTGATCACTTAAAGTAGTCGTTTGAGAAACCCCCGGCCCGGTAGGGCTGGGGGTTTTCGCGTGTCACGCCTCGACAGGCTCCGGATTCCGGACCAAGGAAACCCGCAATGGCTACTGTCGGATACCGGTTCGGCGTAGTAGCCTCTGGGCATCGCCGTTGTGGGGGCGGCGCTTCATCGATAGTCCGTGACGGGGTGTGTAGCGGGTCGCGGGCATCGATTCACCTGTGGGGGGTGGCTGTGCGTGACTGATATTGTCGTGTCCGAAAGTCTGTCCGAACCGGTGGACGGACGTCCGGTGCAGGGGGATCGTCGGGGCCCGGTCTGGGTCGTTCCCGCCGTGGTGCCTGCGGTCGTGCCGCGGTCGGCGCGGTTCACCGAGGCCAGCTGGGTCGCGAGGTACCGCCGGATCGCGGTGGGCGGCGACCTCGCCGTTGCGCTGCTGGGCGTCTCGGCGGCGCTGGTGACACGCTTCGGCGGCCAGATCAGCCTGGGCTACTTCGTGCTCGGCGCCGTGCTGCCGATCGCCTGGCTGGCCTGTGTGGCCCTGGAACGCGGGTACGAGAGCCGGTACTTCGGTACCGGACCGGAAGAGTTCAGGTCGGTGCTGCGGGCCACGGTGGCACTGACCGCCCTGGTCGCGGTCACGTCGTACGCGACGAAGAGCCAAGTGGCCCGAGGTTTCGTCGTGCTCGCGGTGCCGTTGACCTGTCTGGGCGCGATGACGCTCCGCTGGCTGCTGCACCGCGCCATCGCGAACCGCCGCTTCGTGGGTCGTTGCATGCGGCGTGTCCTGGTCGTCGGGCACGACGAACAGGTGACCACGCTCAAGCGGCACCTGGAGGAGCGACCGGCCGACGGGTACGTCGTCGTCGCGACCTGCCTGCCGCGTGGCGTCGCCGCACCGGAGCCCGATCCGGACTCGGAACGGCTGGGCCGCGCCGAGGTCGACATCCTCGCGGCCGTCGACCTGTACGGCGTCGACGTGGTGGCCGTGGCCGCCGATCCGGAGCTGGCCGGGCACTCGCTCCGCCGGTTGTCCTGGGCACTGGAGCAGCGCGGTGTCGAGCTGATCGTGTCGCCGGGCATCGTCGAGGTGGCCGGTCCGCGGATCTCGATCCGCCCGGTCGCCGGACTGTCGCTGCTGCACCTGGAACGGCCGTCGGTGAGCGGCGGGCCGCACCTGCTGAAGAACATCTTCGACCGGGTGGTCGGTGGGGGACTGTTGCTGATGGCAACTCCGCTGCTCCTGGCGGTCGCGCTCGTGGTGCGACTGACCAGCCGCGGCCCGGTGCTGTTCCGGCAGACCAGGGTCGGTCGGGCGGGTGCGGAGTTCACGATGCTGAAGTTCCGGACCATGGGGGTCGACGCCGAGGAACGCAAGGCCGAGCTGCACGCGGTCGACGAGGGCAACGGAGTGCTGTTCAAGGTCCGCGACGACCCACGGGTGACCAGGGTCGGCCGGCACCTGCGGCGGTTCTCGCTGGACGAGCTGCCGCAGCTGGTGAACGTGCTCCGGGGGGAGATGTCACTGGTCGGGCCGCGGCCGCCGCTACCGGCCGAGGTGGCCAGGTACGCCATCGACGACGCACGGCGGATGCTCGTGAAGCCCGGCCTGACCGGTCTGTGGCAGGTCAGCGGGCGCAGCGACCTGACCTGGGAAGAGTCGATGCGGCTCGACCTGCGGTACGCCGACAACTGGTCCATCGCCCTGGATCTGCTCATTTTGTGGAAGACCGCGCGCGCGGTCCTCGGCAGCGCAGGAGCCTACTGACCCGTCGCCCGTCGGCGGGTCGTCACTGACGTCTTCGAGCACCAGGAAGGCGTCGAGCACAGCAGTGTTCCCAAGGGGGGAATCCATGCCATACCTCAGTGTTCCGGGCGACATCGACGAGAAGGAGTCGACCGCCCGGTCCGAGGCCGCACACCTGGTCGCGCTGGCCGCCCAAGGCGACCAGGTCGCCTGGGGCCGGGTGGTCGATCACTACGCCCGGCTCGTCTGGGCGGTCACCCACAGCTTCCGTCTCACCGACAGCGACGCGTCCGACGTCTCGCAGGTGGTGTGGTTGCGGTTGCTGGAGCACATCGACCGGGTGGACCCGGTCCGGGTCGGCGCCTGGCTGGTCGTCACCACCCGTCGCGAATGCCTGCGGGTGCTGGCGTTCCGCAAGCGGGTGCTGCTGACCTACGAGCCCGATGCCTTCGACGTCGTCGCGGTGGACCAACCCGAGCCGGACGCCGAGCTCCTCGCCGATGAGCGGGCGGTCGACGTACGCCGGGCACTGGAGAGCTTGCCGGACCGCTGGCAGCAGATGCTCGCCATGCTGATGGCCGATCCGCCCGCGCCGTACGCCCAGATCTCCGAGCAGCTGAACATCCCGATCGGCAGCATCGGACCGATCCGGGGGCGCTGTCTGGACAAGCTCAGGGTGTTGCTCGCTTCCTGAGCGGCACGGCTGAGCCGACGACCTGGGCAGCCCCCCGCCCAGAGCCGGCGGCCGGTCCCCGCCCGCTGGATCAGAGCATGATCCACGCGGTCCGGACCGGCCGCCGTGCGGTGCCCGGCCACCGGAGCAGGAAGCTGACCAGCCGTTGCGCCGCGGGACCGTCGGTGTCCGCGGCGCGAGCCTCGACCACGACCGGTCCCGGTGGGTGCAGCCGCAGATCCACCGTCAGGTGTTCCTGGCCGTGGACGTCGACCTCGAGGGCCCAGTTCAGGTCGGCGAACCGCAGCCGTCGTACCGTGCTGGTGCCCTCGTCCAGCGGATCCACGAGGCTGTCGTACACCAGGTCCAGCACCTCCAGGTCGCGTTCGTGCTGGCCGAACGCCGCGTACCCGACCGAACGCAGCAGTTCCAGCTGTGTGCTCGCAGCGCGCTCCGGTCGCCAGCTCATCGTTCTCAGCGCGTCCCTTGAACCTTGATCACGCTGTCGCGGTCCTGCAGGTACGGCGCGCCCTGCCAGGCCGACCAGTTCACCCCGTTGCCCTGTTCGTGCACGATGAAGTTCCACGGGCCGCGGTAGGTGTTGGCGTAGAACCGGTTCTTCTGGTCGAAGGTGATCGCATCCTGGATCGCCCGCTGCCGGTACGGCGACCAGGCGGGGAACGTGCCCCAGTTGGAGAACAGGCCGTTGTAGCCGCAGCCGGTGCGGAACGCGCAGGACTTGCCGATCTTGTCGGGATCGAGCGAGAACGTGTTGTCGTGCACGCTCACGTTCTGGGTCTTCCAGCGGCAGTCGCCGAGGTAGGGCTGACGGCCGATGGTGGTCGCGTTGCAGGTCTTGTTGGTGACCGTCGACGGGTTGACCAGCGTGCTGGAGCCCGTGCTCGTGTTGGCCGGCGAGCCGGCGAACCGGTCCGCGTTCTCCCACAGGATCACGCCGGCCCAGTTGTCGGTGAACACGTTGCCCGCGACCTCGAACGTCTCGTTGAACGGCCCGGCCACCCGCGGGTCGCTGCCGGACTCCGAGATGTACACCGCCGAGGTCGGGAAGCCGCCGTTGCCCGGGCCCTTGCCCAGACCGTTGCGGACGAAGGTGTTGCCCCTGATGCTCGCGTTGTAGCTCGTCTCGTAGATGATGCCTTCGGCGCTGTTGTCGGAGAAGTAGTTGCCCTCGATCCGGAAGCCGGTGTTGTTGGTGTCGGCCCACAGGCCGGTACTGCGGTTGTGGTGCACCCAGTTGCCGCGCACCACCGCGCCGGTCACCTCCCAGAACTTGCCGCCGCCGGTGCAACCGCAGCCGGGCTTGAGGGCTTCCCAGTCGTCGGTGTTGTTGCCGGCGATCTCGTTGTTCTCGATGACGATGTCGGCCACCTTCTTGGGGTTGTAGGCGTTGAAGCCGTACTGGCCGTTGTCCTGCAGGCAGTTGCCGCGCAGCACGTTGCGGCTGCCGACCATCACCGCGGCGCCCGCGTTGTGGCGAATCGTGTTGGCGGTGACCGCCCAGCCGGACGCGGAGTTGTGGTTCACCACTCCTTCGTCGCTGTTGGTCCTCGGAGCACCGAAGTTCTGGATGGTGAGGTTCTTGACGGTCACCCCGGTGACGTAACCGGTGAACGCGTAGCGGTTGACGCGCCGGCCGTCGAGGACGGCCCCCGGCGCACCCAGATAGGTGTTGCCCTCCTTGGGAATCACCTGGCTGAACTCGCCGGCGGCCAGGGTGTGGGTGCCGGGCGTCAACCAGAACGTCGTCCCGGGTGGACTGGCCTTGGTGAGGTCGTTGAGATCCTGCTTGGTGCTGACGGTGACGGCGCCGGCCGGTGCGGTGGCCGGTCCGGCCAACGCAGCAGTGCTCCCGCAGACGCGGGCGGTCGGCGCGGCGGGGGCGGTGACCGGAGGCGAGGGGGGCGGTTGGGTCAGGTCGGCCGGGGCCTGGTCCGCGGCCGGCTTGTCGTCGTCGGCGACCGTCACCGCCACCAGGACACCGGTCAGGAGCAGCAGACCCGCGGCAACGGGGACGAGCCGGCGGTACCAGGCGGATCCACGACCGGACCGGGCCGCAGCGCGTTGTTCCATGACACTTCCTTCGGGGGCAGCGTTTCGCGGCTAGCGAGAGGCCGAGACGGACTGGCTGATCGCGAACCGGTAGATGTCGAGCAGTTGACGGACGTTGTGCCCCGGATCGTGGCGGCGTTCGTAGGTCTCCCGGGCGCGGCGGCCGTACTCCTGGTAGCGCCGGGGGTCGGTGTCGACGTCGGCCAGCAGCTTCGCCAGTGAGTCCGGCTGTCCTGGCTCGAACAGCGCGCCGTCGACGCCGTCGCCGATCAGGTCCGGGAACGA
This sequence comes from Kribbella lupini, assembly GCF_039529595.1. Classification (NCBI taxonomy): domain Bacteria; kingdom Bacillati; phylum Actinomycetota; class Actinomycetes; order Propionibacteriales; family Kribbellaceae; genus Kribbella; species Kribbella lupini. Next base: position 675,885 of record NZ_BAAANC010000001.1, read on the forward strand.
TCCGTGGTTGGCCGCGAGCGGTGGCACCCCGACGGCCATCGCCTCCACCACCACGAGACCGAACGTCTCCTCCCACTCCGAGGGCAGCACCACCGCACGGCACCGGGCGATCAGCTCGAAGCACTGTTGCTTGGTCAGTTGCCCCGTGAGCTCGACCGACGGCCGGGTCGCGGCCCATTCGGTCACCTCGGGCAGCAGCGGACCGGCGCCGGCGATCAGCAGGCGGAGCGCGTCGTCGCCGGCCAGCGCGCGATAGGCGTCCCAGCCCCTCATCAGCAGCGACGCACCCTTGGGAGCGTCCAGCCGCCCGACGTAGGCGACCTGCCGTTGCCGGTCACCGCCGACCGGACCGTCGTACGGGACGAGGTTGGGTTTGACGTAGGTCCGCTCCGGCTGGAACCCGAGGGCCGCGAGCAGCCGGCGCTGGGAGTCGGAGATGAAGATGTACGCCGAGACGAGGTCGCGCCAGCTGCGGCGGTGCACGCGGGCAGCCAGGACCGTCGGCCCGGTCGCCAGCGCCGACCCGCGGTAGCAACGGTGCACGACCGCGGGGATCGGATTGCCTCCGGCACAGTCGTGGCAGACGGCGCCGTCGCGGAAGAAGTCGCCACTCGCACAGAGCAGCTTGTAGTTGTGCAGCGTCGCGACGACGGGGACCTTCGCGTCCCGGCACGCGTACAGCACGGACGGGCTCAGCAGGGGGAACGTGTTGTGAACGTGCACGACGTCCGGCCGGAACCGGGCCAGGGCGGCCGCCAGATCCCGCTTGCTGGTGGGGTTCCAGATCACTCGGCCCGGCAGCGTCGCCTTCTGCCAGGCCGGCCAGTCCTCGATCTCGTCGCTGAGCCGGCCGAAGGTCTCGACCTCGTGGCCGTCGGCGGTCAGCGCCTCGGCCTCCTGCTCGACGACCCGGTTCTCCCCGCTGGGCGCGGTCGACCGGTACGTGTTGTGCACGAGCAGGATCTTCATCGCACTCCTTCTCGGAAGGTACTTCCGGAGTACACCAGCGACGCCGCCAGCGTGAGTTCGAGCAGGTACGGCGACGCGTCGCTGAGACCGCTCTCGGTGAAGGAGGCGACGACGCAGTACGCGACGAGGAACAGTGCCAGCGCACGGCGTGGTCCGTCGGGCTGGAACCAGGCGGCCGTCAGCACGAACAGCACCATCGCCACGACGATCGCCACCCCGGCCAGCCCGATGTCGTAGTACGTGCCCAGCCAGTTGCTGTCGATCGGCAGTCCGTTGAAGGACTTGTTCGACAACCCGAGGCCGAAGACCGTTTCGAAGGTGGAGCGAGGTGCGGCCACGATGGACTCCCAGACCGCCCGGCGGCCGGTCAGCGCGGCGACTTCCTCGGTGTCCTGGCCGCGGGCCAGCCAGGTGGTGACCACCGAGCCGAGGGTGAGGGCTCCGAGGGTGAAGAAGGCGGCGCCGATCGCGAACGACTTGCGGACCCGCGACCGGGTGGTGAACAAGCTCAGTCCGGCGATCAGAACGCCCGCCAGTACGGCGATCAGCGCGGTGCGCGTGTGCGTCAGCAGCAGGACCGGCACAGCCAGCAGGACACTGATGAGCGCCAGTTCACGTCGCAGCAGACCGGACAGCCAGAGCACGGTGGTGAGACCGGTGACCACGGCGGCGTAGTGGCCGACCTGGGTGGGCGGGATGGGCCACAGGGCTCCTCCCAGCCGGCTGTCGGTGAGGGCGACACCGGGAGCGGCCAGCAGGCCGAGCAGGACGGAACCGAGGATGACCCACAAGAACATCAGGTGGGTTCTCAGCAGCAGGAGGTCGCGCCGCGTCCACCACGGCGTCAGCAGCCACAGCACCGTGGCGAACAGCAGCAGCCGGGCCGCCCGGAAGAGCGCGCCGAACAGGAACTCGGCGCCGATGCTGGCGAGCAGCGACTCCGCCGCCAGCAGCACCAGCAGGAAGACGAAGACACTGGGCCGGATCCGCGCCGGCCGGTTCGCGCTGAGCGCCAGCAGCAGGGCGCCCCCGAGCGAGGCCTGGGTGACCAGCTTGCCGACGACGCCCGGGATCGGCAGGATGTGCGGCGCGCCGGGGAAGAACGTCAGTACGTTGACCACCAGCAGACCCCAGGCGGCCTGGACCCGCCGGCGACGCCGGCGTTGCGGTGTGACGACTCGTCGGCCCCCGTGGTCGCCCGCGAGCCGTGCGCCGATCGTGGCGATCGCGGTCATCGGGCGAACATCTCCAGGTCGGTGTCCGGCCCGCCGGTGGTCTCCACGACCCCGACGCCCTCGTCGGTGCGATCCGCGTTCAGCACCACGGCCGTGTCGATCGACAGACCGGCCAGCCGCAGCATGTCTCCGGTGGCGTGGATCTTGGTGGCCGTGGAGCGTCCCGCGGTCACCACGACCGCGGCCCGGGAGGCCCAGGTGGCCAGGTGGTCCGCGCCCAGCATCGGCGTGAGGGTGGAAAGGGTGAGCACCAGGCCGGCGGAGTCCCAGGAGGCGTCCAGAGCGATGTCGCCCGAGCCGGCCAGCCGGCCGTCGTCGTTGCGCCGCAGGTGGCACCCCTGTGCGGGTCCGCCATCGGGCTCGGGAAGGAAGACGTCGATGCGGTGGCGGGACTCGCTGAAGTGCGACTCGTGCGTGCCCGTCGTGGTGACGCCCAGGAGACCGGCGAGAACGCCCGATCCGGTCAGGTCCGCGACCAGGACGTGCTTGCCCTCCGCAGCCACCGCCACGGCCAGCGAGGCCGTGGCGAGAGCGCAGGCACGCTCGTCGTCGACACTGACCACGGCCAGGGTGGGGGTCGCGGACTTCGCCCAGGTGATCTGCCGGTGGAGGTGCTGGACCAGGTGGCGGATCTCCGGGTGCTGACGCTGCGACTTGCGCAGGTACCTGGGGAACGGCCACCAGCGCAGGCGCGGTGGCCGGCCGGTGCTGAGCCGGATCCGGGACCCCAGCGACCGGGCGATGTCCTGCCGCTTCCACAGCCGGTCCGACAGCAGCGCGCGGACGACCACGAAGCCGAGACCGAGGAAGAGCCCGGCCACCAGTCCGGTGCCGGCGCTGATGGCGAGAGTCCGCTTCATCGAGGCCGGTACCGGTGCGGCCTGGTCGAGCAGCCGGCTGCTGTTCATCCGCGCGGCCTGGACCTCGTGCTCGGTCACCTGCGTCTGGATGATGTCACGGGCCTGACGGGCAGCGGTCAGCGCGATGGCCTGCGGACTGTTGGTTCGCTTCGGCTCACGGGGGTCGTCGCCGGCGGTCCGCACCGCTGCCTCGGCCGCTCGAACCTTCTCCTGCGCGGTGACGAGATCCGCCCGCAGCGGGGCGTCCACCTGCGCGATCTGCTCCTTGCGGAAGGCCAGGTACGTCTGTGCCAGCACGGTGGCCAGCCGCGTGGCCTCCGCACTGGTCTTCGCGGCGACCGCGATCTCCAGCACCCGGTCGGTCAACGCCGTCGCGGTGTACTGCTTGAGCAGGTCGTCGGGAGTCTCGGTCAGCTTGAGCCGGTCGATCACCCGCTGCGCGACGGTGTGGGTCGTCACCAGGCTCACGTCGGTGGCGACCGCCCGCGCCGGGTCGTCGCCCTCGCGGTGGGTCAGCACCAACCGGGCCGACGACACGCTCGGCGGCGGCAGCACGCTGGGCATCGCCAGCCCGGCGGTCAGCCCGGCGACCGCGAGGACCAGCCAGATCCGCAGGTGCCGCTTGACCGCGTCGCGGAGGAAGCGCAAGGTGACCAGGCTGTCCGGCGGGAACGCCGTCGACGGCTCGTCGGCGAACAGGTCGTCGTCGTCCTCCCAGGAGGACTCGGCGCGCGACGGCTCGGCGTACGGCTGGTTGCTCATCGGCTCGTCCTCTTGGCCGTGCCGCTGAGCAACGTGGGCAGTCGCGCACCGATCCGCCGGGTGGACTGCGAGACGCGGCCGATGGTGCGGTCGGTGGGATCGGGATCGGTCACGACCAGGCCGTCGATGTCGCGGTCGTCCGCCGCGGCGGCCACCGCGAGCCGGGCCAGTTCTTCGGCCGTCACGCTGCCGGCCGACAGGGCGACGATCGTGGCGGTGGTGCGATCGGCCTCGGTCAGCTGCGGCGTGTCCCGGCCGACCACGACGACATGGATGCTGAGGGCAACCTTTCCGGGCGGCTCCTGGTGGTTGTCGACGACGATCGCGGTGGACAGGCCGATCGAGGTCGCGAACGCCGCCAGCTGCGGACCGAGCGGCCGGGCCTTGTCGTCGCCGGCGAACGAGATCACGCTCAGCGAGACGTCCGGACCCCCCTTCGCGTCCAGGCCGAGGTGGTGGAGCGTCTTGCGCAGGTTCCACGCCTCGACGGCGGTCGGCGTGTAGTGCTCGAGCAGGTTGGCCCAGTCCTCGACGTCCTTGGCCCGGTACGACGCGACCGAGGCGAGCACCGGCAGCCCGACGGCGTCCGCGATCTCGTCCCGCAGCCGCAGCCGGCGGTCACCACGCACCACGGCCAGCAGCCCGATCGAGCCGGCCACGGCACCGAGCAACGCGCCCAGGAAGCCGAAGATCGCCAGGTGGATCGCCATGTTCCCGCCGCGAGCGGTCGTCGCTTCTTCCAGCATTCGAGCCCCCGTCTTCTTCCCCAGATCGCCCGGCAGCTTCTGGTCGGTGGTGACGAAGACCAGGTAGACCTCCGCGACCGCGTTCGCCAGTTGCATCGCCTGCCGCGCCGACGTTCCCCGGGCGTCGATCTCGATCACGTCCTGGGTGACCGCGACGACGTCGACCCGGTCGCGGACCGCGTCGGTCTCCAGTGCCGGAGTCAGGTTCTGACCGGCGCTCTTCAGCACCGGCTCGCTGCCCGCGATGAACACCTGCGTCTCGATGCTCTGGGTGCCGGCCGCTTTCTCCGCGTCGGTCGCGGGCGGCGGCGGCAGCACCACGAGCGACGTGGCGGTGTGCATCGGCGGCTCGAGCAGCGCGTAGCCGATGCCGGCCAGCAGCCCCAGCGCGGCCACGGCCGCGACCACGCGCCGGTGCCTCCGGATCGCGCGCCAGGACTTCTTGACGTCCAGCTCCTGTGTGCTCACAGGCCCCTCCAGTCGAACGCCGTCGGTTGGTTCGCTGTAATAGAGGGCGCCGAACCGGGACTGATACAGCCAGGTCGATCAGTGACGGAAGCGGAACCGGCTGACCAAGGCCGAATCCGCGGCCGGCCGGCCGGTGCCGATCAGCGTCGTGCTCTCCACCCGGTGGCCGAACCTCGGGGAGTACCAGCCGAGGATCGGCGCCGTCTGCCCGCGATGCGCGACCCACGTCAGCTCCGCCGGCAGTTCGGCGGTCGCCGTACCGGTCGGCCAGTGCAACCGGGCGACGGGTCCGTCGAGCTCGACGCGCACCTCCGGGCCGAGGTGCCAAGCCAGCCGAATGGGTACTGCCGCGTCCACCCTGTCCTCGACGCGCAGGACACCGGTGCGATGGTCCAGCACGACCGAACGGCGGTGTGTGGCCGACGGTTCGGAGGCTTGGTAGCCGTCGTGCTCGGCGCTCCACACCGACTCGTCGTCGTCGGCCGAGAACCGCTGCCCGTGCCCGGCGGCTCCCCGCAGCCACAGGAACGGCCCGCCCTGCACCGACTGCTCGGCGCCCGCGACCTCGACGGTGTTGTGCCCGATCGTCGAGCGGAAGTAGTTCCGCCAGGACTCCTCGCCGTGGTAGCAGTACGTCCCCGGGTCGGCGAGGACGTCCGTGCCGCCGACGCGCACCTCCAGCGACAGTGCGTCGGCATGGGCGTGGGCCGCGATCGAGAGGAATCCGTGCGGGCCGGCGTCGGCGCGGCACCAGATCTCCGGGCCGGGGTCGCGGCTGTGCAGGATGGTGATGCCCGCGTCGGCGAAGTGCTCCGGCCGCTGCTCCGGCCGGTCGGGCTGAGGATGCCGCCCGACCAGGGATCCGGCCAGTACGGCGGCCGTGGTGTCCGCGACCGACGGCCACCACGGGGCACGGCCGACCAGCGCGGAACCGAGCGAGAGGAAGGCCGACCAGTTCGTCAGGTCGGGCGGATCGAGCACCAGGACCTGACCCTCGTCGTCGTCGCCCTGACGCGGCGGGCGCAAGGTCTCGTCGACGACCGCAGCGGCCACGTCGAGCATCCTGGTCAGCAGCGCCCAGGTCCGCGCCGGCAACGGGTGGCCGGCCGCGTCGGCCTCGACCGCGGCGTACAGACCGAGCTCGGCGACGAAACGGTGGTAGTCGGTGGCCAGCTCACGGTTGACCCCGGAGGCGAAGGTGTTCGCGTCCAGCTCGCGGTCGAGCAACGCGGCGGCCTCCCTGCGCCAGCCGGTGCTTTCCGCGAACCACGGGAAGGCGCAGGCGGCCACCAGTTGGCCGGCGGCCTCGGCGATCACGTGGTTGTTCGCCGACGAACCCCGGCTGCGGAACGCGGCGAGGTAACGCTGGTGCCAGTGCACCTGGCGGATCGCCAGGTCGTTGTGCTCGAAGAGGTCTTCCACTCCGGGCCAGTCGGCCATCAGCCGTCTGATCCAGGTCCAGCTGATCAGCCGGGTGCCGATCTCGATCCCGCTGGTCCAGTGGATCCCCGACAGGAACGGGTTCTGCCGCCACCAGTCGTTCAGCTGCTCCGCGACCCGGTCGGCGTAGCTGTCGTCGTGCGTGAGGTACCAGGCCGCCGCGAGTTGTGTCAGGTGATGGTGCCGCGACAGCTCCCAGACCTGCTTGACGTTTCCGACCAGTTCCTCCGAGCGGTGGTTCAACCGGAACGCGTAGTGCGCCGGGTCGGACCGCCGGCCGGTGACCGGATCCCGGAACCAGTCCGGGCTGCGCAGGTCGGTGCGCTCGATGCCCAGTACTTCCAGCTCACCGGCCAGGATCGCGTCGGCGGTGGAGATCACCGCCTTGCGAGCTGCCGCCGGTACGTCGTTCGCGGTACCGGTTGGCAGGGTGGCTGCGAAGACCCTGTCCGGGCCGCCGGGCAAGGAGCTGGTGAGCTCCTCGCCCGGGCGGACCTGCTGAGAAGCCCAGGTCGTACGACGGACGTGGTCGCGGGACCGCCAGATCAGCTCACTGGGAGACATCCGGCGCAGTCGCCGGACGTACCAGCCCACTGGCTGGCGGCTCACACGGTTCCCGGGCCGCGGAGCGGGGCGATCGGTACCGGGCAACCGCTCGCCAAGCTCTGGTCCACAGCGATGGTGGCCCGCGTGGTGGCGATCAGGGACTCGAACGGAACAGGCATCGGCCCGCCCGACCGGACCGCTGAGACGAAGGCGGACAGCTCGGCCCGCTGACCCTTGTCCACCCCGCCACGGGCTTTCTTCGTCACCGGCCGACGGCCGGTCCACAGGGACGCCTTCTGGAAGTTGTCCAGCCGCGCGTTCCGGCCACCGCCGGTGATGTCGAGGGTTTCCTTCGGGAACCGCGCGTTGCCGCAGCTGAGGTAGCTGATCGTGCCGATCGAGCCGTTCTCGAAGCGCAGGTTCACGGTCACGTCGCCGTCGTCGGGTCCGGGCACCGCGTAGACCTCGGTCGGGAGACTGTCCAGCCACCAGGAGAGCGTGTCGATGAAGTGCCCACCCTCGCCCGCGAACCGGGTGCCCTCCCGGCCCTGGTCCAGGTACCAGCTGGACGAGTCGAGCCGGCCGGCGTTGACCAGGTAGCGCAGCGCCGAACCGCCGCCCGGCTCGCCGAAGCGGGCCCGCAGTCCGGTGAGCAGCGGAGCGAAGCGGCGGTTGAAGCCGACCATCAACCGGTCGTTGCCAGTGGCATCGACCACAGCGACGATCCGGTCCACCTCCTCCGCCGTCAGCGCCAGCGGCTTCTCCACGAACACCGTCTTGCCGCGCTCCAGCGCCCGGCAGGTGAGGTCGGCGTGACTGCTGTGCCGGGTGACCACGAAGACCGCGTCGAGCGACTCGTCGTCCAGCACGGCGTCGGCGTCGGTCGAGATGCTCGTGAACCCGAACCGCCGCTGGGCGTTGGCCGCCGACAACGACTTGTTGGTGGCGACGTGCGCGAGCACCGCCTCCTCGTTCGCGGCCAGGTGCGGCAGCAGCATCGAGGAGGCGTAGTTGCCCGCGCCGACGAAGCCAAGCCGCACCTTGCCCGACGTACCGGTGGCCGGACGGGGTGCGGGCCGACGGGCCACCGGGGGCGCGGGCTGCGGGAGCGTGCCGGAGTCGGGGTACTCGAAGAGGAAGCCGACACCGGGCAGTGCGCCGGTGCTGAGCTGCCCGTACACCTCGGTCGCGTCCGCGATCGGGAAGATCCGCGCCACCAGCGACGACACGTCGATCTGCTCGCGCGCGATCAGGTCGATGAAGCACTCCAGGTTGCGCCGCTCGGTCCAGCGGACGTATCCCGCCGGGTAGTCGATGCCCTCGAGCTCGTACCGGTCGTCGTAGCGTCCGGGGCCGTACGACCGGGAGAACCGGACGTCCAGCTCCTTGTCGTAGTAGGCGTTCCACGGCAGGTCGAGCTTGGTCTTGCCGATGTCGACGATCCGGGCCCGGTCGCGCGCCAGGCGCGCGGCCACCTCGACCGGACCGTTCGACGAGCCACCGGCGGCCAGCAGGACGTGGTCGGCGCCGAGTCCGTTGCTCGCCCCGAGCAGCGCTCGCTCGAGCGTCGCGATCCCCGCGTCGTCGGCCGACGAGCAGGCGATCGCGCCCGCCTTCTCGGCCATCCGGCAGCGGTCGTCGACCGTGTCGATGCCGAAGACCCGGACCCCGGCCGCGACCAGCAGGCGCACCACGAGCTGGCCGACCAGGCCGAGCCCGATGACCACCGCGGTGTCGCCGAGCTGGACCTCCGACTGGCGGACACCGTGCATCGCGATCGCACCGACGGTGGAGAAGGCGGCCTGCTCGGCCGGAACCCCGTCCGGAACCGGCACGCAGAGGTTGGTCGGGATCCAGTTGTACTCCGCGTGCAGCGCGAACTCGTTGCCGGCGGCAGCGACCAGCTGGCCGACGGTGAACTCCTCGGCGCCGCGGCCCACCTCGACGACCTCGCCGCACAGCGAGTAGCCCAGCGGCGTGTAGGAGTCGAGCTTGTTCATCACCTTCTTGTAGGTGGAGACCGCGCCCTGCTGGACGACCGAGTCGAGCACCTTCTTGACCTGGTCCGGCCGGGCCCGGGCCTTGCCGAGCATGGACAGCCGGGCCTCGCCGACCTTCATCAGTTCGGTGCCGGTGGAGATCAGCGAGTAGTGCGTCCGGACCAGTACCCCGCCCGGCGCGCAGGCCGGTGGTGGAACGTCCAGCACCGCGAGCTCGCCGGACTTGTAGTTCTGCGCAACCTGCTTCATCGTCGTCTCTCGCTCCGGTAGGAGGGTCATGTGCTGACTCCCAGCGCACCGAGGTGGCGGCACCAGGTCTCCAGCGTCAACAGCTGCCAGATCTGCTTGGAGTAGTCCTCGCGGCCGGCCCGTTCGTCGGCGACGAGCCGCGTCACGGCCTCCCGCTGGAGGAAGCCACTGCCGACCAGTTGGCCGTCCAGCAGCACGTCGTCCACGAGCTCGCGCAGGTCGTTGCCGATCCAGGCCCGCAGCGGCGCGCTGAACGACGCCTTCGGCCGGTAGATGATCTCCTTCGGCAACCAGGCCTCGGCCGCGCGCTTGAGCGCGAGCTTGCCCTGCCGGCCCTGGATCTTGTCCCGGCCCGGGATCGAGAACGCCGCCCGGACGACCTCGGGGTCGACGAACGGGGTCCGCACCTCGGTGGAGGCGGCCATGCTGGCCCGGTCGGTGTAGGCCAGGTTCAGTCCGGGCAGGAACATCCGCGTGTCGGCCAGGCACATCCGGTTCACGTGGTCGTCGAGCGTGGTGTCGTGATACAGGTCGCTGTGCTCGGCCAGCAGCTTCCCGACGTACGGTTCGAGGTCCGGGTTCAGCAGGCCGGTCAGCTCGTCGGCGTCGTACATCGTGTAGCTGCGCCGGAACGCGGCTTCCTCGGGCAGGTCGGCGAAGGTGAGGAACCGCTTGGCCCAGCGGGCGTAGCGCAGTCCCCGGCCGTTCGCGGTGACCGGCAGCCGCCGTACCGCGGGGCCGACCAGGCCGTTGCGGACGACGCCCGGCAGCCGCTGGTACCGAGCGCCCATCACACAGGCCAGATGCTTGCGGTAGCCGCCGAACAACTCGTCGGCGCCCATGCCGGACAGCAGGACCTTGACCCCGGCGTCGCGGGCCGCGTCGCACATCAGCAGCGTGTTGATCGCGGCCGGGTCGCCGATCGGCTCGTCCAGGATGTCGACGATCCGGGGGAGCAGCTCGACCACGTCCGGCGCGATCTCGATCTCGTGCAGGTCGATCCCGAACCGCTGAGCCACCTTGCGGGCGTAGACCGCGTCGTCCGGCATCGCCTCGAGCCGCTGGTCCTCCGCCCGGAAGGTGATCGTGTACGCGTCGATCCCGGGATCGCTGCGCTTGGCCAGCACCGTCACCAGGCTCGAGTCGAGCCCGCCGCTGAGGAACGTCGACACCGGTACGTCGGCGACCAGGTGCGCCGCGACGGACTCCTCGATCACCTGGCGCAGGTCCGCGGGCGGACCGGCCGCCGCCTCGGCGGCGACGTCGGCCACCCGCCAGTACGTCTCCTGCCGGCCGGTGCCGTCCGGCCGGAACTCCGCCCACGAGCCGGGCGGAAGCTTCTCCACACCCTCGATCGCGCAGCGCTGCTCGGGCAGCCAGTAGTAGAGCATGGACGCGATCAGCGCCCCGGGATCGGTGCGCAGCTCCGGGCCGATCGCGGCCACCAGCGCCTTCAGCTCGGAGGCGAAGATCACGCCACCGTGGCGGCGCCGGAAGTACAGCGGCTTGATGCCCATCGGGTCGCGCGCCAGGAACAGGCTGCCGGTCGTCTCGTCGAGCATCGCGAACGCGAACATGCCCCGGAACCGGGGCAGCGCCGCAGGACCCCAGCGGCGCCAGGCCTCCAGCACGACCTCGGTGTCGGAGCTGGTCCGGAAGGTCGTTCCCGAGGCGGCCAGCTCGGCCCGCAGCTCCTTGTAGTTGTACAGCTCGCCGTTGTAGCTGATCGTCAGGCCCTGGTGCGAGAACGGCTGGTCGGCGGCCCCCGTCAGGTCGATGATCGACAACCGGCGATGGGCCAGGTACGCGCTGATCCGGCCGTCCTCGACCCGGTGCACGCCGGTCGCGTCGGGCCCGCGGTGGGCGATCCGGTCGCTCATCGTCTCGGCCAGCGCGAGGCCGTCGTGCTGCTGGTAGCAGCCGGCGATTCCGCACACCTCAGGACCTCCCGGTCCGCGAGCCGACGATCCGGACCGGCGGTGCGGTCCGGGCCGTGCGGCCGGTGAGCCCGTCGTAGACGCCGACGTACGCTTTCTGCTGGTGCTTCCAGGCGAGCCGGGTCTCGACGAGCTCCCGGCCGAGCTGCCCCATCCGGCGCCGGCGGACCTCGTCGTCCAGCAGTTCCACGATCCCCTCGCCGTACTTGACGACGTCGTTCGGCTCGACGTACAGGGCCGCCTCCCCGGCCGAGACCCTGGTCTCGTGCAGGTCGAAGGCGACCACCGGCAGCTCGAAGGCCATGTACTCCATCGTCTTGTTCATCGTCGACACGTCGTTGAGCGGATTCTTCGGATCCGGTGACAACCCGAGGTCGGCGGTCGACATCACCCGCTGGACCGTCTCGTCCGGCACCCGGCCGGTGAACTCGACGTGACCGGCCAGACCGAGCTCGTCGCGCAGGGCCACCACCTCGTCGTAGCAGTCGCCACTGCCCATCAAGGTGAAGGCGACATCGGTGCGGCCGAGCTTGTTGATCACCACGTCGGCCGCCCGGACGACGATGTCGACGCCGTCCTGCGGCCCCATCACGCCGATGTAGGCCACCAGGTAGCGGTGACCGCGCCGGCACGACTCGTCGACCGCGCCCCGGCGCAGCTTGTCCGGGTCCGGCCCGGTCCGGACGACGGTCACGTCGCCGGGCAGCTTGCCGCTGCGGGTGATCGCGATCTCGCGGTAGGAGTCGTTGGTGGAGGTGACGTGGTCGGCGGTGCGGTGCGTCATCCGCTCGAGGAACCGAAGCCCCTTGTACGGAAGACCCGCGGCGTCGGGGAAGCGGGACTGGAACAGCTCCGGGCACAGGTCGTGGTGGTCGAAGACGAAGCGGGTGCGGTCGAGCCGGCGCAGCAGCATCGCGATCGGCCAGAAGATGTCCGGCGGGTTGCAGGCCTGCAGCACCTGGAACTTCCCCTGCCGGCGCGCCCGCAGCACCAGCCGCAGGGTCATCAGGAAGGAGTAGACGTACTCGAAGACGTACCCGAGCTTGCTGCCGCCGGGCGAGTAGCCGCGGTACTTGTGCATCGTGACGCCGTCCATGACCTGGTACGCCGGGTCGCCCGGCCCCTTGGGGCAGACCACGGTGACGTCGTACCCGGCGGCGACCAGCGCCTTGCACTCCAGCCAGACCCTTCGGTCGAAGGGCACGTGCAGGTTCTGGATGATGATCAGGACCCGGGGTGCGGTCACCAGCCCACTCCTTCGTAGCCCGGCAAGGCTTCGACGCCGGCGCCGAGCCGGCCACTGAGATCGATCGTCCGGGCCGGCGGGTGGCCGAGCAGGGCCTCGACGACCCGCGAGTCGGTGGAGGACACCAGCGCGAGGTCGGCGCCCCGCAGCGCCTCGACCGGATCGTCGGTCAGCACCCTGTGCAGGTGCGGGAGCTTCGACTCGACGTGCCGTTTGTTGGCCCCGACGAGCTGGCTCGGCTTGACGATCGAGTCGTAGATCCGGACGTGGTAGCCCTTGCCGATCAGCCGCTCGGCGAGCTCGACGCTCGGACTCTCGCGCAGGTCGTCGGTGGCGGTCTTGAAGCTCAGCCCGAGCAGCGCCACCTCACGACCTGGTCCGGCCACCACGCGGTCCACGACGTCGCGGACGCTCAGCTCGTTGCTGGTCAGCACTCCGGCCAGCAGCGGGAGGTCGGTGTCGTTGGTCCGGGCCAGGTGCAGCACCGAGCGCAGGTCCTTGGGCAGGCAGGAGCCGCCGAACGCGAAACCGGGCCGCAGGTAGTACGGCGAGATGTTCAGGCTGGTGTCCTGGCAGAACAGTTCCATCACGGCCCGCGAGTCGACGCCGTAGTTGCGGAAGATCCGGCCCATCTCGTTGGCGAACGACACCTTCGTCGCGTGGAACGCGTTGCAGGCGTACTTCAGCGCCTCCGCGGTCCGTACGTCGACGACCTGGACCGGTGTGGCCAGGAAGCCGAACAGGTCGCTCAGCGCCCCGCCCACCCGCGGATCGGCGGTGCCGACCACCACGAACGGCGGCGCGAAGAAGTCGGCCAGACCGGAGCCCTCACGCAGGAACTCCGGGCACATCGCGGTACCGAAGGTGAACCCGTCGACCGGCGGCTCGGCAGCGAGCACCGACCCCACCACGGTGTCGACGGTGCCCGGCGGCACGGTGCTGCGCATGACGATGCTGTGGAACCCCGACGCCGGCGGCGAGACGGTCCGCGCGGCCGCGGCGATGTCCTGGATCGCCCGCCGGACGTAGGTCAGATCGGTGCTGCCGCTGGCCGTCGACGGCGTCCCCACACAGATCAGGGAGACGTCCGCCCGGTCCAGGGCGAGCGCCGGATCGGTGGTGGCGTGCAGCCGCCCGGCGGCCACGGCGGCGGACACCAGCTCGTTCAGTCCCGGTTCCACCACCGGACTTCGTCCCGCGGCGATCGGTTCGACCTTCGCGGCGTCGACGTCCACCCCCCAGACCTCGTGACCGTTGGCCGCGAGACAGGCCGCGGTCACCGACCCCACGTAGCCGAGGCCGAACACGGCAACCTTCATAACGCCCCCCACTGACTCATCTGGCGTCCGAGAACTGCCGCTGGTCGGCAGCGCACAAGAGAACGGCGACGAGCTGCCTTTGATACAAGAAATCTCGATGTATCAGATCGGGACGCCGCGGATCTGTACTAGTCGAAGCCGGAACGTGGTCCGGCCACCGAACTGCGGCGAGGAGATGTCGATGAAGGTTCTGGTCACCGGAGATCGCGGCTACATCGGTGCGGTGCTCGTCCCGTTCCTGCGCGCGGCCGGCCACCAGGTCGACGGCCTGGACCTCGGCCTGTACGAGGGGTGCGACCTGCTCGGCGGCCCGGATCCGATCGGCGACCGGGCACCCCGGGACATGCGCGACGTCGGAGCGGCCGAACTGGCCGGGTACGACGCGGTCGTGTGCCTGGCGGCGCTGTCGAACGATCCGCTCGGCCACCTCAACCGCGACACGACGTACTCGGTGAACCTGGACGGAACCCTGCGGGTGGCCCAGGCGGCCAAGGAGGCGGGGGTGGAGCGCTTCCTGTTCGCCTCCTCCTGCAGCCTGTACGGCGCCGCCGGCTCCGAGGCGGTCGGCGAGGACGCCGACCTGTACCCGGTGACGCCGTACGGCGAGACGAAAGCCCTTGCGGAGAAGGAGTTGTCCAAGCTCGCGGACGACAACTTCAGCCCGACGTACCTGCGCAACGCGACGGCTTACGGCGCCTCGACCCGGTTGCGGCTCGACATCGTGGTGAACAACCTGACCGCGATCGCGATGACCACGGGCCAGATCCGGATGGAGAGCGACGGGTCACCGTGGCGGCCGCTGGTGCACATCGAGGACATCAGCCGCGCCTTCGCCACGGTGCTGGAGGCGCCCCGCGCGGTGATCCACGACGAGGCCTTCAACGTCGGCCGGCCCGAGGACGTCGTGCAGGTTCGCGACATCGCCGAGATGGTCGGCCAGGCCGTTCCCGGCTCCACCGTCTCGTTCGCCGCCGGCGCCGGGCCGGATCTGCGCAACTACAAGGTCGACTTCTCCAAGCTCGAGGACACCTTCCCCGACCTGCGCCTGCGGTGGACGGTCCGCGACGGGGTCGAGGAGCTGGCCGCGGCGTACCGCAAGCACGGCTTGACGCTCGACGACTTCAACTCCGCGCAGTTCGTGCGGCTGCGCAGAATCAACCAGCTGTTGTCGCAAGGACTGGTCGACGACCGGCTCCGGCGGCTGACCGACGACCAGTTCCCGGCTCCCGGGTCATCTGTTTTCGAGGAGATGCGCTGATGGTGGAATCTCTCGGCTGCCGACTATGCGGACAGCCCCTGACCCGCACGTTCGTGGACATCGGGATGTCCCCGCCCTGTGAGAGCTACCTGCGGGCGGACCAGCTCGACGAGGGCGAGACCTTCTACCCGCTGCACGTACGCATCTGCGACAACTGCCTGCTGGTCCAGTTGCCGGCCTACGTTGCCGCCGACGACGTGTTCAGCGACTACCTGTACTTCTCGTCGTTCTCGACCAGCTGGGTGGAGCACGCCCGCCGGTTCGTCGTCGACATGCGGCAGCGCCTCGGCCTGGGCGCCGACAGCCTGGTCGTCGAGGCGGCCAGCAACGACGGCTACCTGCTGCAGCACGCGGTGGCCCTCGGCATTCCCGTGCTCGGCATCGAGCCGGCCGCGAACATCGCCGAGGTCGCGAACGAGAAGGGGATCCGGACCGAGAGCTACTTCCTCGGGGAGCGGACCGGGCAGGACGCCGCGGCGCGGCACGGCAAGGCCGATCTGGTGGTGGGCAACAACGTGTTCGCGCACGTGCCCGACATCGTCGACTTCGCCAAGGGCCTGCGCGCGCTGGTCAAGGACGACGGCCTGGTGTCGCTGGAGTTCCCGCACCTGCTGCGGCTGATCGAGGGCCGGCAGTACGACACGATCTACCACGAGCACTACTCGTACCTGACCCTGCGGACCGCCTCGCTGGCGCTGGAGAAGGCCGGCCTGAAGGTGGTCGACGTCCAGGAACTGGTCAGCCACGGCGGTTCGCTGCGGGTCATGTCGGCACCGGTGGAGACGGCGGGGGAGCCGTCGGAGCTGGTGCTCAAGGTGCTGAAGAACGAGGAGGAAGCGGGGCTGCACACCGTCGAGGGGCACGCCGGTTTCGCGCGCGACGTGTTCGCGATCAAGGCCGATCTGGTGGAGTTCCTGGTCGGTGCGGCCCGCGAGGGCAAGTCGGTCGCGGGGTACGGCGCACCCGGCAAGGGCAACACCCTGCTGAACCACTGCGGGATCCGTGAGGACCTGCTGCCGTTCACGGTCGACCGCAGCCCGCACAAGCACGGCATGTACCTGCCCGGGACGCACATCCCGATCTTCGCGCCGGAGCGGCTCGCCGAGGTCCGCCCCGACTACATCGTGATCCTGCCGTGGAACCTGCGGGAGGAGATCGTGCACCAGCTCGGCTATGCACGGGAGTGGGGCGCGCGGTTCGTCGTCCCGATCCCGCGCCTCGAAGTGATCTGACCCGCCGGTCCAGACCGGCGAAACGACCAGGGGAGGGGTTCCATGAAGGTCGTGATCTTCTGTGGGGGGCTCGGGCTGCGGATGCGCAGCGGAGTCGATTCCGCACCGAAGCCGATGATGACGATCGGCGACCGGCCGGTGCTTTGGCACGTGATGCGCTACTACGCGCACTTCGGCCACACCGAGTTCATCCTGTGCCTCGGATTCGGGGGCGCCGCGGTCAAGGAGTACTTCCTGCGGTACGAGGAGACGCACTCCAACGACTTCGTGATGACCAAGGGCGGGCAGCAGGTCGAGCTGCTCGACTCCGACATCAGCGAGTGGCGGATCACGTTCGTCGACACCGGGATCGACACCAGCATCGGTGAGCGGCTGCGGCGGGTCCGGCCGTACCTGGACGACGACGACGTCTTCCTGGCCAACTACGGCGACGTGCTGACCGACGCGCCGATGGACAAGATCGTCGACCACGTGCTCGCCAGTGACATCACCGCGAGCCTGCTGGCGGTTCCGCCGCAGTCGTCCTTCCACGTGGTCGAGTTCGGCCCGGACGCCCGGATCAACGCGCTGCGCTCGGTCACCGACCTGCCGTTGTGGATCAACGGCGGCTACTTCGTGCTGAAGAAGGAGGTCTTCGACGTGCTGCACCAGGGCGAGGACCTGGTCGGCGACGCGTTCCCGCGGCTGGCCGCGATGGGCCGGCTGGAAGCCATCCCGCACCACGGGTTCTGGGCGCCGATGGACACCTTGAAGGAGCGTAGCCAGCTCGAGGAGCTGTACCGGTCCGGGACCAAGCCCTGGGCGGTGTGGTCACGGGAGGCAGGCGTTCCCCGCAGCACCGAGCATCCCGCGGTCCCCGCTCCGTCCGGCGCGGACACGAAGGTTGCCGAGAGCAATGGACGTGGCTCCGGCGGGAACGGGACCGAACTGCCGACGCCGACGGTGGCGGCGATCTGATGCTTCCGTTCCAGCTCGGCCTGCGGGGCCGGGACAGTCATGTGGTCGCCCTGGGGGCGCATCCGGACGACATCGAGATCGGCTGTGGCGGGACGTTGCTGCGGCTCGCCGAGACCGTCCCCGGGTTGACCGCCGAGTTCGTCATCGCGACCGGTGACCCGGTCCGCCTGGAGGAGGCCCGCCGCGGCGCGGAGCTGTTCCTCCCCGGGTGCGCGGTGACGGTCACGTCCGCCGAGCTGCCGGACGGCCGGCTCCCGACGTACTGGGAGCAGGTCAAGGAGCTGCTCGAGGCGACGGCGCGGGGGCGCCGGCCCGACCTCGTTCTGGCCCCCAGCCGTACCGACGCGCACCAGGACCACCGGACGGTCGCCGACCTGGCGACCACGGTGTGGCGCGACCACCTGGTGCTGAACTACGAGATTCCCAAGTGGGACGGCGACATCAGCCGGCCGTGGCTGTACGTCGCCCTGACCGAGGAGCAGCTGCGCGAGAAGGTCGCCCGGCTGCACAAGGCGTTTCCGTCGCAGGTCGGTCACGACTGGTTCGACGAGGAGGTCTTCGCGGGCCTGGCCCGATTACGCGGGATGGAGTGCCGCGCCCGGTACGCCGAGGCGTTCACGACCGGCAAGGCCGCACTCACATGGTGACGCGAGGGGGAGAGATGACGGGTTTCAGCTGTCGTGGATGTGCCGGTGACGACGTCACGCCGGTGGTCGATCTGGGCCCTCAGCCGTGCGCGGACCATTTCCCGCCGATCGACACGGCGGAGGAGGACCCGCGCTGGCCGCTCGAGCTGTGGCTGTGCCGTGACTGCAAGCTCGTCCAGCTCGGGCCGGTCGAGCCGCAGCTGCCCGAGCCGCCGCTGGCCGTCGAGTCGGCGACCAGCCTGGCCCACGCCGAAACCTCGGTGAAGGAACTGCTGGCCGAGCATCCGGAGCTGGCCGGCGCCACGGTCTTCGAGTTCGCCAGCCACCACGGCGGATCGTGGCTCGACCACCTGACCGCCGCGGGCTGCCGAATCGCGACCGGTTCCGGCAGTGCTGACCTGGTGGTGGACGTGCACGGTATCGCGCACGAGCCCGAGGTCGGCGAGATGATGCGGCTCCGGGCCGAACGGCTGGCCCCTGGAGGACTGCTGGTGCTGGAGTTCCACCACCTGCTGCCCTTGTTCATCGGCAACCAGTTCGACACCATCCGGCACGGCCACTGGTCGTACCTCTCGCTCGGCGCCGTCATCCGGCTGGGCGCACTGCACGGACTGGCGGTCGAGTCGGTGCGCCGGATCGACATGTTCGGCGGCAGCCTGCGGGTGATGCTGCGGCACTCGGCCGGAGCGACGCCCGACGAGTCGGTCGCCGAGATGCTCCAGGACGAGGCGGCCGCCGGAATCTCCGACGAGATCCAGCTGGCGACCCTGCAGGAGGCCGCCTGGCACGCGGCCGGGGCGCTGCACGACGAACTGGTCCGCCACAAGGCCGCCGGCCGGACCGTTCTCGGCTACGGCGCGCCGTCGAAGGCGCCGGTGCTGCTCGACCTGAGCAAGGTCGGCACGGACCTGCTGGCCTTCACCGTCGACGCCGCGCCGGGCAAGCACGGCCGGCGGATCCCGGGCTGCGGCGTACCGATCCGCTCGATCGACGAACTGCGCGCGGCCCGGCCCGACGTCGTCCTGGTGCTCACCTGGGACATCGCCGACGAGGTGATCTCCCAGCTCGAGGCCGACGGCCAGGGCTGGGGCGCCACTTACCTGGTCCCGCTGCCCGAACCGCACGAAGTCGTGGGCTGACCGTGAGAGGGGTTCTGCGCCGACTCACCTGGGGACTCGCCGACCAGGCCGTGACCAGCATGGTCAGCTTCGTCGTCGGGATCGTCGTCGCCCGCTCGATGGGCGCCGTCGAGTTCGGTGCGTTCTCCTTGGCCTGGGTGACCTACGGCGTCGTGGTGAACATCTCCCGCGGCCTGGCCACCGACCCGCTCGCGGTCCGCTTCAGCGGCGTACCGCGGCCGCTGTGGCGGACCGCGGTCGCGAGCTCGACCGGCATGGCGATCACGGTCGGCCTGGCGGCCGGCGCGGTCTGTGTCGTCGCCGGACTCGCCCTGGGCGGCAGACCCGGCGCGGCGTTCGTCGCCCTGGGGTTCGTGCTGCCGGCCCTGACGCTGCAGGACAGCTGGCGGTTCGCCTTCTTCTCCTCCGGTCAGGGCGGCAAGGCCTTCGTCAGCGACATCACCTGGGCGATCGCCCTGGTTCCCTTGCTGTACGTCGCCTCGCACCGTCCCAGCGTCACCTTGTTCGTGCTCGCCTGGGGTGCGGGGAGCGCGATCGCCGCGGTGGTCAGCGGCCTGCAGGCAGGCATCCTGCCCCGCCTGTTCAGCACCCGCCGCTGGTTCACCCAGCACCGCGACCTCAGCGTGCGGTACCTGGTCGAGAACCTCACCCTCAGCGGCGCGTACCAGTTCCGGATGTACGGACTGGGTGCGTTCGCCGGGATCGCGGCGGTCGGTTCGGTCCGCGGTGCCGAGATGCTGCTCGGCCCGTTCTTCATCGTGCTGTCCGGAGTCGGTCTGGTGGCGGTGCCGGAGGCGGCACGGGTGCTGCGCCGGTCGGTCAGCGGCCTGCGGACCTTCTGCCTGTTGCTGGGTGGAGTCCAGGCCGCGGCCGCACTGCTCTGGGGAATGGCACTCATCGTCGCCCTGCCGCACGACTGGGGCCACCGGCTGCTCGGCGACGTCTGGACCTCGGCGTCGGTGCTGTTGCTCCCGGCCACCTTGTCGGTGATGAACGCCAGCTTCTACACCGGAGCAGCCGCCGGTCTGCGCGCCCTGGGCGTGGCCCAACGCAGTCTGCGGGCGCAGCTGTGGGCGTCCGCGGCGTACCTGGTCGGTGGCGTCAGCGGTGGCGCGCTCGGCGGCGCCGAGGGATCGGCCTGGGGCGCGGCGGCCGCGACCTTCTTCGGCGCGATCGTCTGGTGGATCTACCTGAGAGCCGGGATTCGCGAACGACAGCAGGCCGGCGCCACGCCGTCCCTGCCCGAGTTCGGTCCGGAACCGGAGCACTTGCCTGAGATGAGGAGCACATGAACGCAGTACCTCGACTGACGGTCGGCCTGCCGGTCTACAACGGCGAGAAGTATCTGGCCGAGTCCTTGGACGCGCTGCTGGGGCAAAGTTACGCGGACTTCGACCTGATCATCTCCGACAACGCCTCCACCGACGGCACGGAGGAGATCTGCCGGGACTACCTGACGCGCGATCCACGGATCAGCTACGTGCGCCAGCCGGTCAACATCGGCGCCGCGCCGAACCACAACTACGTCTTCGAGCAGAGCCACAGCGAGCTGTTCAAGTGGGCGTCGCACGACGACCTCTACGGGCGCGACCTGCTGCTGCGCTGCGTCGAGGCCCTCGACGACGACCGGGAGCTGGTGCTCGCGCACGCCTGGCAGGCGATCATCGACCAGTCCGGCGACATCGTGCTGAAGGTCGACTACCCGCTGGCGACCGACGACCCGCGGGCGCCCGAGCGGTTCAGGAGCATGTTGTTCACGGTCGGCGGTGACGACTTCTACGGCGTGATCCGCTCGAACGTGCTGCGCCGGACGCCGCTCAACGCCAGCTACCACCACTCCGACCGCACCATCATGGCGGAACTGGCCCTGCACGGGCGCTTCCACCAGGTCCCCGAGCTGCTGTACTACCGGCGCGACCACCCGGACCGGGCGGAGCGGGCCAAGCCGACCATCCGCACCCGGGCCGCCAACATGGATCCCCGGCGGGCCGGCCGGCTGCGCAATCCGACCGCCCGGCTGCTGGCGGAGTACGTCGGTGGCTTCGTCGGGGCGATCGGCAGAGCGCCGTTGTCGTCGGCCGACCGGCGTCGCTGCCGGCTGTACCTGGCGCAGTGGCTGATGAGCAGGGCCTTGCCGGGGTCGTCGCAGCGGATCGAGGACAGCGCCGCGGCCTCCGCGGCTTCCGCGACGGCCGGACCCGACAACGTCGCGTCCGGCACGTACCGCAGGGCAGCTCAGGAATGAGTACGGCGCCACGGATCGCGATCCTCGGCTTGCTCGGCTCGGGCAACCTGGGCAACCACGCATCGTTCGAGGCGATGCTGGGTTTCCTGCGCGAGCAGCACCCGGACTCACCGATCACGTGCGTCTGCTCGGGTCCTGAGGAAGTGCGCCGGCAGTACGGCATCCCGTCGATGTCCATCACCTGGTACGAGCCACGCCGGGCCGGCCGGGGGCGGCTGAGCAGCCGGGCCGCGAAGGCCTTCGGCAAGGTGGCCGACCTGGTCCGCACACCGCTGTGGGTGCGCAAGTACGACATCGTCATCGTGCCGGGGATGGGGGTCCTCGAGACGACGCTGCAGCTTCGGCCCTGGGGCTGGCCGTACGCGCTCTTCCTGGTCTTCCTGTCCGGGCGGCTGCTGGGCACCCGGACGGCGCTGGTCGACGTCGGGGCGAACGTGACCCGGGAACTGTCCATCCGCTGGCTGTTCGGCACCACCGCCAGACTCGCCACCTACCGGTCGTACCGGGACGAGCCCTCGCGCCAGGCGCTGGCGACGATGGGCGTCGACGTCAGCGGGGACGAGGTCTACCCCGACCTCGCGTTCGCCCTGCCGCGCCCACCCGCCGCACCGGGTGCGCCGAGCCGCACGGTGGCCCTGGGCGTGATGGCCTATCGAGGCGCGAACGCCGACCGGGACCGTTCGGACGAGGTCTACACCGGGTACGTCGGCCGGATCACCGAGTTCGCCCGGTGGCTGGTCGACGAGGGCTACCGGGTCCGGCTGATCACCGGCGACCCGTCGGACCAGGAGGTCGTCTCCGCAGTGGTCGACGACCTCCGCCGGACCAGGCCGGGGCTTGCCGACGAGCGGCTGGTCAACGAGCCGGCGGCGTCGTTCGGCGAGCTGATGGACCAGCTCGCGGGGGTCGACCTCGTGGTCGCCTCGCGCTTCCACAACGTGCTGGCGGCGCTGAAGCTGGCGATCCCGACCATCTCGATCAGCTACGCCGCCAAGAACGACGTACTGCTCGCGGAGACCCGGCTGGCGGAGTTCCGGCAACCGATCCAGAGTCTCGACGTCCAGCGGCTGATCGAGCAGTTCAGGGCGCTGGAGCTGCGGGCGCCTCAGCTGCGACCCGAGATCGAGCACAAGCTCACCGAGTACACGGATGCGCTCGGGCGCCAGTACGGCGAACTGTCCTCGGCGCTCTTCGGGCCGGTGCGCCGGCATCGGATCCACGCCCTGATCAAGGAGGCATGATGGACGTCGTCCAGGTCCCCGGCATCGCCGGCGCGCTGATGTTCCTGCCCACGCCGTACGTCGACGAGCGGGGTTTCTTCTGCCGCACCTTCGACCGCGCGGTGGTCCGGTCGGCGGGCCTCGATCCCGACGCGTTCGAGCAGGACAGCGTCTCCCGCTCGGCCAAGGGGGTGGTCCGGGGTCTGCACGTCCGGGCCGGCCGCGGCGAGGCCAAGCTGGTGCGCTGCTCGTACGGCGCGGTGTTCGACGTGGTGGTCGACCTGCGACCGGACTCGCCGACGTACCGCAACCGTGAGTACTTCGACCTGACCGGAGCGAACCAGGTCACGGTCTACGTGCCGGCCGGCTGCGCGCACGGCTTCCAGGCCCTGACCGATCCCGCCGACGTGTCGTACCGGATCGACCGGGCCCACGATCCCAGCGAGGACGTGACGATCGTCTTCGACGATCCCGACCTTGCCATCGACTGGCCGCTCCCGGTCAGCCTGATGTCGGCGCGGGACAAGGCCGCGCCGTCGCTCGCCGAGGCGGCCAGGAGGCTGACATGAGCACCGGAGACAAATCGTTCCAGCGGTCGGGTGATCTGAACGTCCGGCTGCACGCCGTCGTTCCCGGCGGCGCCCACACCTACGCCAAGGGCGAGGACCAGTACCCCGCGGGGATGGCGCCGGTGATCACCCACGGCCGCGGTGCCCACGTCTGGGACGCCGACGGCAACGAGTACGTCGAGTACGGGTCCGGCCTGCGCTCCGTGAGCCTGGGCCACGCCCACCCTCGAGTGGTCGAGGCGGTCCGCCGCCAGCTCGAGCTGGGCAGCAACTTCGTCCGGCCGAGCGTGATCGAGCTCGAGGCCGCGGAGCGGTTCCTCGGCACCGTCCGGACCGCCGAGATGGTCAAGTTCGCCAAGAGCGGTTCGGACGCGACGACGGCGGCGGTCAAGCTGGCCCGGGCCGTCACCGGCCGGCCGCTGGTGGCGATCTGCGCGGACCAGCCGTTCTTCTCCACCGACGACTGGTTCATCGCGACCACCGCGATGCCGGCGGGCATCCCGTCCGCGGTGGCCGAGCTCACGGTCCGCTTTCCCTACGGCGATCTCGAGGCGACCGAGCTCGTGCTGCGGGAGCACGAGGGCCGGGTCAGCTGCCTGATCCTCGAGGCGGCGACGCAGAACGAACCACCGCAGGGTTATCTCGCGGGCCTGCGCGACCTGGCCCACCGCTACGGCTGCCTGCTGATCTTCGACGAGATGATCACCGGCTTCCGCTGGTCGGAGGTGGGCGCACAAGGCCTGTACGGCGTGACTCCCGACCTGTCCACCTTCGGCAAGGCCCTGGGCAACGGCTTCTCGGTGGCGGCGCTGGCCGGTCGTCGCGAGCTGATGGAGCGAGGCGGTCTGCACGACTCCCGCGAACGGGTCTTCCTGCTGTCCACGACCCACGGCGCGGAGACCCACTCGCTGGCCGCGGCGATCGCGGTCCTCGACACCTACGAGCAGGAAGGCGTCACGGCCCGCCTGCACGAGCTGGGGGAGCAGTTGGCGACGGGCGTCCGGCAGGCCGCGGCCGCCGCGGGTGTCGCCGACCACGTCGTGGTCCGGGGCCGGCCGAGCAATCTGGTCTTCGCGACTCTCGACGAGCAGCTGGAGCCGTCGCAGGAGTACCGCACGCTCTTCCTGCGCGAGCTGATCCTCGGCGGGGTGATCGGACCGTCCTTCGTGGTCAGCGCGGCGCTGACCGCTGCTGACCTGGACCGGACGGTGGAGGCCGTCGCGCGGGCCTGCGCCGTCTATCGCAAAGCCCTCGATGCCGGTGACCCGACCGGGTGGACGGGTGGACGTCCGGTCCGGCCGGTGTTCCGCACCTTCGCCTGAGGCGTGGGCTCGCCCCAGGCGGAGGCCCGGAACTAGCGGCGGTCGGCGAGCTTGTCGACCAAGGCCGCGGTGGCCGGAACCATCAGCAGGGCGCAGCCGAATCCGCCCAGGGTGTCGGTCGGGTAGTGGGCGGTGAGGTCGATCTGCGCGTAGGCCATCACCCCTCCACCCAGCAGGGCCAGACCGGTGACCACCACCGTCGCCAAGGCTCGGTCGAGCACGAGCACGTCGCTCAGGAACAGGCCGAGCACGAGACAGACCGCTGTCGTCGCGGCGGTGTGTCCGCTGGGGTAGGACAGGAAGTCCCCGTGGATGCGCCGGTCGACGAGCTCCTTGAGGACCAACGAGGTCGCGGTGACCACCACCACCGCGCCTACCGCAGTGAGCGCCAGCCGGTAACGGCCTGCGAGCAAGCACACTGCCGTGACCAGCAGAACCGCGAACAGCCGGCCGATCGGTTCGCCGACCCAGTCCACCACCAGGACGCCCCACCAGGCGGGTGACGGCGTGTTGATCCGGGGCTGGATCCAGCTGTCCAGTCGTCCTGGACCGGTCTGTCCCGCGTACAGCACCGCTGGTACGGCGAGGAGCACGGCCCCCACGATTGCCAGCGCCACGGCCGCCGGTCGCAGGGCCGGGATCAAGGCCGGCCGGGACCGTGGCGCGTCGACGCGCGCCGAACCCCCCGGGCTCCGCCCCATTTCCCCACCCCCAGCGCAAATTCTATCCACAGTTTTCCTGGAGTCCCGTCGCAACTGGTAGAGGGGCGTAGTACTCTGCGATCTCTTGCCTGGTGCTGGTTTGAGGCTGGGGGTGCAGGGGGAGTGCGGGTGCGGGTGGGTTCACTGGGGGTTGACCTGAAGGCAGGCGTGGCGGTAGTGGCGTGGCTTCCGCCGATTGACAGTGATGACGGGCAGAATGCAAACTGCCCTGGGCAATGGCGCAGCGTGCCCGGGCGATCGCAGTGTGAGACGAAGGGCCGGGTGTGAGCGGAGTCAGTGACGCCCACGGTCCTGTCTGGGTGGTCCCGCACGAAGTACCGGCGATCGTGCCGCGCGCGTCGAGGTTCACCGAGCCGCGCTGGGTCGGTGTCTATCGCTGGGCCGCGGTCGGTGGCGACCTCCTGGCGGCGATGATCGGTATCTCGGTCGCCCTCCTGACCCGCTTCGGCTACCAGGTCGGCAGCGGTTACCTGGTCATCAGCAGTCTGCTGCCGTTGGCCTGGGTCGCGATGGTCGCCTTGTCGAAGGGCTACGACTCGCGGTTCTTCGGTGCCGGGCCGGACGAGTTCCGGTCACTGCTGCGCTCCGGGGTCGGGCTGACCGCCGCGGTCGCGCTGGCGTCGTACGCGACCAGGACCGAGATCGCGCGCGGCTTCGTCGTACTGGCCATCCCGGTGATCGTCGGCTCCGCGCTCGCGTTGCGGTACGGGTTGCGCAAGGACCTGCACCGCCACCGGTTGCGGGGTCGTTGCATGCACCGGGTGCTGGTGGTCGGCCGGACCGATCCCGCCGCGACGCTGTGCGAGCACCTGGAGAGCCGGCCGACGGACGGGTTCCGCGTGGTCGCCACCTGTCGTCCGCGCGGGGCCGGCCGTGCGACCGGGCCGCTGGGACCCGACGAGCTGGACGAGGCCGACATCATGGCCGCGGTGGACCGGCACGCGGTCGAGGTGGTTGCCGTGTCCACCGATCCCGACCTGGCCGGCCAGTCCCTGCGCCGCCTGTCCTGGGCGCTCGAGCAGCGTGGTGTCGAGCTGATCGTTTCGCCGGGCATCATCGAGGTGGCCGGTCCCCGCATCTCGGTCCGCCCGGTCGCGGGGCTGTCGTTGCTGCATCTGGAGCGGCCGTCGGTGAGCGGTGGGCCGCACCTGTTGAAGGCCGTCTTCGACCGGGTGCTCGCGCTGGCGCTGCTGACGTTGCTGTCCCCGCTGATGATCGGCCTGGCGGTCGCCGTCAAGGTGTCCAGCCCGGGCAGCGTGCTGTTCCGCCAGCGCCGCGTCGGCCGGGCCGGCGCGGAGTTCACCATGCTCAAGTTCCGCAGCATGTACGCCGACGCCGAGCAGCGGCTCGGCGACCTGTACACGCTGAGCGACGGCAACGGCGTGATCTTCAAGATGCGCGACGACCCGCGGATGACCCCGCTCGGCCGGTGGATCCGGCGCTTCTCGCTGGACGAGCTGCCGCAGCTGATCAACGTGCTGCGGGGCGACATGTCGCTGGTCGGGCCCCGCCCGCCGCTGTCCGAGGAAGTCGCGCTGTACGCCGCGGACGACTCGCGGCGGATGCTGGTCAAGCCCGGCATCACCGGACTGTGGCAGGTCAGCGGCCGCAGCGACCTGTCGTGGGACGAGTCGGTCCGGCTGGATCTGCGCTACGTCGACAACTGGTCGATGACGCTCGACCTGCTGATCCTCTGGAAGACCGTACGCGCGGTGATCTACGGAGCGGGAGCCTACTGATGACGATCGACCCCCGGTCCCCGATCTACGTCGCGGGGCATCGCGGTCTGGTCGGGTCGGCGATCTGGCGCCGGCTGGAGCAGGCCGGGTGCAGCCACCTGATCGGCGCGACCTCGGCCGAGCTGGACCTGCGGGACCGCGCGGCGACGACGGCCTTCCTGGCCGAGCACCGCCCGGCCGTGGTGATCGACGCGGCCGCCCGCGTCGGCGGCATCCTGGCCAACCGCGACCACCCGACCGAGTTCCTCAGCGACAACCTGCGGATCCAGGTCAACCTGATGGACGCCGCGCTCGAGGTCCGGGTGCCGCGGCTGCTGTTCCTCGGGTCGTCCTGCATCTACCCGAAGTTCGCCGAGCAGCCGATCCGCGAGTCCAGCCTGCTGACCGGTGAGCTCGAGCCGACCAACGACGCCTACGCGATCGCCAAGATCGCCGGGATCATGCAGGTCCAGGCGGTCCGCCGGCAGTACGGGCTGCACTGGATCTCCGCGATGCCGACCAACCTGTACGGGCCGAACGACAACTTCGACCCGGCCAGCTCGCACGTGCTGCCCGCGCTGATCCGCCGCTTCCACGAGGCCAAGGTGAACGGCGACGACAAGGTGGTGCTGTGGGGGACCGGTACGCCGCGGCGCGAGTTCCTGCACGTCGACGACCTGGCCGACGCCTGCCTGTTCCTGCTGAAGCACTACGACGACCCGGCGCCGATCAACGTCGGTGTCGGCGAGGACCTGACCATCCAGGAGCTGGCCGGTCTGGTCGCCCGCGTCGTCGGCTACACCGGTGCCATCGGCAACGATCCGACCAAGCCCGACGGGACGCCGCGCAAGCTGCTCGACGTGAGCCGCCTGCGCGACCTCGGCTGGGCGCCGTCCGTCGACCTCGAACCGGGCCTCGCCCAGACCTACGCCTGGTACCTCGACCACCTGGGAGCTGACCGATGAAGAAGGCCCTGATCACCGGGATCACCGGCCAGGACGGCTCGTACCTCGCCGAGCTGCTGCTGGCCAAGGGGTACCAGGTGCACGGGCTGATCCGTCGGGCCAGCACGTTCAACACCCACCGGATCAACCACCTGTACGCCGATCCGCACGAGGACGACAAGCGGCTGTTCCTGCACTACGCCGACCTCACCGACGGCTCCCGGCTCGTCACGTTGCTGGCCTCGATCCAGCCCGACGAGGTGTACCACCTGGCCGCGCAGAGCCACGTCCGGGTGAGCTTCGACGAGCCGGAGTACACCGGTGACACCACCGGGATGGGCACCACCCGGCTGCTCGAGGCGATCCGGATGATCGGGCTGGACTGCCGGTTCTACCAGGCCAGCTCGTCGGAGATGTTCGGCGCGACGCCGCCGCCGCAGAACGAGCAGACCCCGTTCTACCCGCGCTCGCCGTACGGCGCGGCCAAGCTCTACGGCTACTGGATGACCCGGAACTACCGCGAGGCGTACGACATGTTCGCCGTCAACGGGATCCTGTTCAACCACGAGAGCCCGCGCCGCGGCGAGACCTTCGTGACCCGCAAGATCACCCGCGCGGTGGCGCGGATCAAGCTGGGCCTGGAGAAACGCCTGTACCTGGGCAACCTGGACGCGTGCCGCGACTGGGGCTACGCGCCGGAGTACGTCGAGGGCATGTGGCGGATGCTGCAGCACCACGAGCCGAGCGACTACGTCGTCGCCACCGGTACGTCGTACTCGGTGCGTGACTTCGTGCAGCTGTCCTTCCAGCACGCGGGGCTGGACTGGGAGCAGTACGTCGACTACGACCAGCGCTACGAACGGCCGACCGAGGTGGACTCGCTGATCGGCGACGCCTCCAAGGCGCAGACCGAGCTGAGCTGGAAGGCACAGGTGCACGTGCCCGAGCTGGTCCGCATCATGGTGGACGCCGACCTGGCCGCACTCACGCAGGAGGCCAACGCATGACGGTCGAAGAGCGAGGCCCCTGGACCAGCACCGGTGACGGGACCGGGTGGGACCAGCGGGTCGACGTACTGGGGATCCATGTCAGCGTGACCGACCTGGACGACGCGGTCGAGACGTTCGGCAAGTGGATCGGCAACCAGCAGCGGCAGCTGGTCTGTGTGGCGGACATGAACGCGCTGCTGCACGCGCGGGCCGACGCGGACCTCACGCGCGTCTACAACTCGTCGGGGCTCACGCTGGCGGACGGAATGCCGCTGGTCTGGTCGGGCAAGCGGGCCGGGTTCGACCGGATGGCACGGGTCTGCGGGCCGGACCTGCTCGAGCGGGTGATGGAGGTGGCGGCCGACCGCGGCTGGTCGCAGTACTTCTACGGCGGCGCCGACGGCGTGCCCGAGAAGCTGCGGGACACGTTCACCAAGCGGCACCCGGGGCTGCGCGTGGCGGGCGTCTACTCCCCGCCGTACCGGGCGCTGTCGGCCGAAGAGGACGCGGAGATCGTCGACCGGCTCAACGCGGCGGCGCCGGACATCATCTGGGTCGGGCTGGGCGCGCCGAAGCAGGAGCGCTGGATGGCCGAGCACCGCGACCGGCTGGACGCGGCGATCCTGATCGGCGTCGGTGCGGCGTTCGACTTCCACACCGGGCGGCTGGACCGCGCGCCGGTCTGGATGCAGAAGGCCGGGCTGGAGTGGAGCTACCGGCTCTACAAGGAGCCGCGCCGGCTCTGGAAGCGCTACGTGCTCGGCATCCCCCGGTTCGTTGTGGGCGTGCTGCGGCAGCCACCGAAACCGGTTTCTTGAAACTTCCGAAGCTCAGCAAGCTGGCCGGGCCCGCGGGCCGGGCCGGCTGGGGACTGGCCGACCAAGGACTGTCCAGCCTCAGCAACCTGGCCGTCGGCGTCCTGGTCGCCCGCAGCAGCAGCGTCGCCGACTTCGGGGTCTACGCGCTCGCCTTCGGCGGCTACACGATCGCGCTGAACGTCTCCCGCGCGATCGCCACCGAGCCGCTCGCGGTCCGGCACTCCGGCGACCGCACACCGGCGTGGGAGAAGGCCGTGCGGTCCGGTACGGCGACCGCCCTGCTCGCGGGGCTGGTCGCGATGGTCGTCGGGCTGATCATCGCGGCGGTTCCCGGCGTACCGTCGCACGGCGTACTGATCGCGTTCGCGGTGACCATGCCCGGCCTGCTGCTGCAGGACGCCTGGCGGTGGGCGTTCTTCGTCGTGGGGGACGGGCGACGAGCCTTCCTCAACGATCTGGTGTGGCTGGTCGCGATGGCCGTGCTGTTCGGCGGGCTGTACCTGACCGGCTCGGCGACGGCCTTCTCACTGACGCTGTGCTGGGGGCTGGGGGCGGTGATCGCCGCGGTGTTCGGGCGGTTCCAGACCGGTCTGCTGCCGCGCTTCCGGCTGGTCAAGCACTGGCTGCGGCAGAACCGGGACCTGACGCCGAAGTACGTGGGGGAGATGCTCGCGGTCAGCGGGACGATCCAGGTCTACATGCTCGGCATCACCGCGGCGGCAAGCATCGCCGCCGTCTCCGGCATCCGTGGCGCGCAGGTGCTGCTCGGACCGGTCAACGTGCTGAACCAAGGGATCCGCGCGGTCGCCGTACCGGAGGCTGCGCGAGCACTGAAGCACTCGCACCGGCGGCTCTGGAGAGTCGGCCTGGCCATCTCCTTCGGCGTGGGCGCCGGAGCGCTGGCCTGGGGAGCGATCTTCCTGCTCCTGCCGGAGTCCATCGGCCGAGCCCTGCTGGGCCCCGGAGTCTGGGCCGAAGCCAGCGCGGTCATGGTCCCGGTCATCCTCCTGCAGGCTCTGGGCGCCTCCAACGCCGGCGCCTTCGCCATCATGCGCGCCCTGGCCGCCGCCGGCCGCGGCCTGCGCGTCCGGCTGATCTCCTCCGTCATCCTGATCACCGCCGGCGTCACCGGAGCCGCCTTGGGCGACGCCCAAGGCGCCGCCTGGGGCCTGGCCGCCGCAGCCTTCTGCACGCTGCTCCTGTGGTGGCACGAAGCCCACAAGGCGCTGAAGGCCCACCGCGCGGCAGCCGGTCTGCAATCCGAGCCAGGTACGCTGGCCAACGATTCGGTGCCCACCCCGGACCTCTGACGTAGTACGGGGCCCGGAGCACTGAGGTGTGCTCCGGGCCCCGCACTTCTGGTCAGCGTGCTTCGAAGTGGGTCGTGACCTGGTCGGCGGTGAGTGCCGTCGGGTAGACCGCCACCTCGTCGACCGTGCCGTCGATCCCCGCGTCGGACGGCTGGTTGGGCCAGGCGTTCAGGTTGTCGGCGCCGATCCGCCAGTACCCCGTGTACGGCTCGGCGCCCGCGACCGTCTGGGTTCCCTGCAGCACGCCGTCCAGGTAGAACTTCATCGAGCCCGGCGCGAACGTGCCGACCACGTGATGCCACTGGCCGTCGTTGGTGCCCGCTGCCGAGGTGATCACCCGGGTGGACCCGTCGTAGACGCCGAAGACGGCGGTGCCGTCGTTCTGCAGGTACAGGTGCCGGTCGTACTGGCTGCTGGTCCCGTTCGAGCTGTTGCCGAAGCCAACAATCTTGCCGCCACCGCCCGACGTCGTCCGGTACCAGGCCTCGACGCTGAAGTTCTGCGGCTGGCTGACCACCGTCTGGCCGATCAGCCGACTGCCGGGGCCGAAGTCGGCGGCGGTGTTGCCACCGCTGGTCAGCGCGCCGGTCGCGCCGAGCACGACACCGGAGTACGGGCCGGTGTTGTTCTGGCCGGACGAGTCGGTCGCGGTGGCCGTCCCGTTCGGCTCTCCGAGCCGCCAGTACGCCGTGGGCCCGTCCGCCAGCACCTGCTGGTCGTACGGTGCGTCGACACTGGCCACGGTGACCGGCAGCGAGTAGTCGCCCCGCAGAGTGCTGTTCCCGTCGGTCACTTCGATCCGGTACACCTGGGACGACCCCGGCGTCAGCCCGGTGTCGGTGAAGGACAGCCAGGGCCGGTTCCAGAACCGGGACTCGGCGGTGTACGTCGCCACCGTGGTGTTGCCGAAGCCGCGCAGCACCCGGTAGGTCAGCCCGATGTCGTCGTTGTCGAGCACGGTCTGGAAGTTCACCTTGACCTGACCGGCCTGGTAACTGACCGGGACCACCTTGGCCGGCTTCGCCGGAGCAGCCCCCGGTCCGGCGCCGGTGAACCGGGCCAGACCCTGCTGACCGGAGCCGTTCACCGTGGTGAAGTCGCCGCCGACCCACAGGTCGGCCCCGCCGGTCGCGGACACCAGCGGCCCGACCGCGGTCGGCGCGCCGGTGTTGGTGTTGGGGAACCAGGGACCGAGCTCACCGGTGTCGATGTTCTGGGTGAGCAGGAAGCGCCCGGCGCCCTGCGGGAAGCCGCTGCCGCCCTGGTAGCTGCAGTCGTGCGCGTGCGACCCCTTGTAGAGCCAGCCGTTCACGTAGGTGATCGCCTCGGTCGCGCCGAGGCAGTTGTTCTTCCACAGCAGGTTGCCGCCGGCAACGTCCGCTGCCCAGGTACCGTCGAAGCAGCCACCGCCGTCACCGGCGTTGGCGAAGTACACCCGGTCGCCCGCGGTCTCGATGTCCTTGACCCGCGACGTGCACCCGGGCACCGGATCCGGTACGGCGGACGCGGCCGGGAACGGCTGCAGCGAGCCGTCCACCGGGTCCAGACTGGCCACGGACCAGCGGGCGGTGCCGTTCATCGTCGAGAAGTTGCCCCCGGCGTACACCTTGGTGCCGTCGTCGGCGACGTCGATCGCGTAGACGTCGTTGTCGGCCTGCGGCGCCCAGGCCAGCAGGGCCGCCGTACTGGTCGTCACGGCCGCCAGGCGCGGCCGGGCGACGTTGTTGACCAGGCCGAACGAGCCGCCCAGGTACACCGTGCTGCCGGAGACCGCCAGGGCCTTGACCCGGTACGACACCGACGGCTTCCAGTTGCTCACCAGCGCACCGGTGGCGGTGTCGAACGCGGCCACCCGGTTCCGGGTCACCCCGTCGACCTGCGTGAAGTCGCCGCCCACGAACACCCTGGACCCGTCGGCCGAGGCGGCGATCGCCCAGACCATCCCGTTCAGGGTGTGGTTGAACCCGGTGTCGAGCGCCCCGGTGCTCTGGTCGAACGCGGCCAGATAGGTCCGATTCGTCTGGTTGGTGCCGGCGGCCGCCCCCGGTGGCCGGACCGTGGTGAAACGCCCCCCGACGTACGCCTTGCCTGCCGCTACCGCCAGGCCCTGCACGCTCGCGTTGGTCTGCCACGCCGCGCTCGGTAGAGCCGACAGCGAAGCACTGATGCCCTGTGCGGGCACCGGTGACAGCAACGCCGCCACCAGTGCTCCGCCCAGTGCAAGGATCCCCACCCTTTTCACAACATCCCCCCTCAGAGATGCGCACGCGCCGCCGTGTGCGGCGGGTGTTACTCGTTCTGCGTCACTTCACGGTCACCGTGACCGAGTTCGCGGACTTGACGACGTTGCGGCCGTCGAGGACCTCGACGCGGTAGTTGACCTGCTGGCCCGTCTTCACCCCGGTGTCGGTGTAGGTGACGAGCTGCGCGGCCTGCCAGTTGTAGGTGTTGCGGTTCCAGGTGCCGACCAGCCGGGTGCCCTGGTAGACCTTGTAGGTCAGCGTGATGTTGTCCGGGTCGACGACGGTCTTGAAGGACAGGCCGACCTTGTTCGCGACCGGGCTGTTGGCCAGGGGCGCGGCCGGGGCCGGAGACTTGGCGCCGCCGATCGCGTTGGTGAAGCGGGTGACGCCCTGCTGGCCGACCCCGTTCACCTTGAGGAAGTCGCCGCCGACCCACAGATCGGTGCCGGTGGCGTCCATCGCCAGCGGGCCGACCTTGGTCGCGCTGTTCGGGTCGGCGTCGGTGTTGGGGAACCAGGGACCGAGCTTGCCGGTCACCCCGGAGTGCGCGAGCAGGTAGTGCGTCCCCGAGCCGTCCTTGAAGTACGACGGGTCGTCCGCGCTGCAGTTGTGCGCGTGCGAACCCTTGTAGAGCCAGTTGCCGATCGCCTTGACCGCCTCGGTCGCGCCCAGGCACTTGCTCTGCCACAGCAGCTTGCCGGTCGCCACGTCCGCGGCCAGGATGCCGTCGTAGCAGCCGGAGCCGTCACCGCCGTTGGAGACGAACACCTTCGACCCGTAGGTGTCGATGTCCTTGACCCGGGTGACGCACTTGCTGGTCGGCTCGGGGATGTACGCCTCGGCGGTCATCGCGATCGGGACGCCGGTGCTGTTGTTCAGCGAGACCAGCGTGTTGTGGTGCTGGTTGTGCACGGTGGTGAACGGTCCGCCGGCGTACACCTTGGTGCCGTTGTCGGCGACGTCGATCGCGTACACGTCGTCGTCGGCGTCGGGGTTCCACGGCAGCAGCGCGCCGCTGTTCAGCGCGAGCGCGGCCAGCCGGTTGCGCTCCACGCCGGACACCCGGCCGAAGGAGCCACCGATGAAGACGCTGTTGCCGTAGATCGCGACCGCCTTGACGCGGTAGTTGACCGACGGCCGGAAGCTGCTCAGCGCGCCGGTGGCGGCGTTGAACATCGCGATCCGGTTCCGCGGCTGGCCGTTGACCGTGGTGAAATCCCCACCGACCACGATCCACTTCTTGTCCGAGGAGGCGGCGATGCTCCACACCGGGCCGTTCAGCTTCGGCGCGAAACCGCCGGCGTTACCGCTGGTCCGGCTGAAGGCGGCCAGGTACGTCCGGGCCGCCTCGCCCGTCCCGGCCGGTTTGCCCGGCGGCCGGACCCTGGTGAAAAGTCCCCCCACGAACACGTTGTCCCCCGCGATGGCGATCGCGTTCACCGGCGCGTTGGTCTGCCAGGTGCTCTGCCGCAGCGCGGAGACGGCCGTGCCGAAGCCCGGCGCGGCGGCCACCACCGGTGGGCCGGCCGGGATCAGCGCCGCGGCCAGGACGGCCCCGACGGTGACTAGTACCAGAACTAACTTCTTCATCGATGTCCTCAGAAAGCGGGCGGGCCTGTCTGTATCAGCACGCGAAATCTAGCGCTGCCGGGAGACCGGCCGGAAGCCGACCTCCCAGCAGCGTTATGACGTTGTGCTATAGCAGGCCGACCGTCCGCTCAGCGTGCGTTGAAATGCGCCTGGACCCGCGCGGCGTCCAGCGCGTACGGGTACACCGCCGCCTCGTCGATCGCCATGCCGGTCTGGGTCGCACCACCGCCGGACCAGTTGCCGGTGCTGTCGTATCCGACCCGCCACCAACCGTAGTACAGCGCGGCCTGGCCGACGGTCTGGCTGCCCGCCAACACGCCGTCGACGTACAGCCGCATGTCTCCGTCGTCGTAGGTGCCGACGACGTGGTGCCACTGGCTGTTGTTCTGGTTCGACGCGCTGGTCAGGGTCCGCCGGCTGCCGTCGTTGACGCCGAACGTGATCGCGCCGTTGGAGCGCATGTAGAGCATCCGGTCGCCGCCGTCGGCGCTGTTCCCGGTCTTGGAGTTGCCGAAGCCGACGATCCGGCCGCCGCGCAGCAGGCTCTGCTTCACCCAGGCCTCGACGGTGAACTCCTGCGGCATGCTGTACGCCTTCTCGCCGACCATCCGGCCGGTGCTCGAGCTGGTCGTCGCCGCGGTGTTGCCGGCGATCGCGCCGGTGGCGCCGAGCGTCATGCCGGTGTACGTGCCGTTGTTGCTCTGACCGGACGAGTCCACCGACGTGGTGGTGCCGGCGGCCTCACCGAGGCGCCAGTACGCCTGCGGTCCATCGGCCCCGATCAGCTGGTCGTACGCCGTCGACGCGGTGCTCGCGACCGTGATCGGGTCGGAGTAGTTGCCGCGCAGCGTCGTCGTACCGTCGGTCACCTCGACCCGGTAGTTGGTCACCTCGCCCGGCGTCACTGCCGTGTCGGTGTAGTGCAGCCACGGCTTGTTCCACGGCGTCGACGTGGCGGTCCAGGTCGCGATCGTGGTGTTGCTGAAGCCCTTCAGCAGCCGGTACGTCAGCGTGCTGTCGTCGTTGTCGACCACGGTCGGGAAGTGGATCTCGACCTGACCCGGCTGGACGCTGTACGGCGTGAGCTTGGCCGGCTTGGCCGGAGCCGCGCCCGGACCCGCGTTGGTGAACCGGGTCAGGCCCTGCTGGCCGATGCCGTTGCTGGTGGTGAAGTCGCCGCCGACCCACAGGTCCGAGCCGCCGGTCGCGAACGCCAGCGGGCCGACCTCGGTGGGCGGACCTGCGTTGGTGTTCGGGAACCAGGGGCCGAGCGTGCCGTCGCCGAGCGACTGGGTCAGCAGGAACCGGTAGCCGAAGCCCTGCGGGAAACCGCCGGCGCCGTTGTAGGCGCAGTCGTGGGCGTGCGAGCCCTTGTAGAGCCAGCCGTTGACGACCTTGACCGCCTCGGTCGCGCCCAGGCACTGGTTCTTCCAGACCAGCGCGCCGGTCGGGACGTCCGCGGCCCAGGTGCCGTCGAAGCAGCCGCCGCCGTCACCGCCGTTGCCGAAGTAGACCTTGTCGCCGCTGGCGTCGATCGACTTCACCCGGGTGGTGCAGGAGCCGTTCGGCGGCGGGACCGCTGAGGCGGCCGGGAAGGGCAGCACGGCACCGGTGGCCGGGTCCAGGCTCGAGACGGTGTTCTGGGTGGTGCCGTTGACGGTGCTGAACTGGCCACCGGCGTACACCTTCGAGCCGTCGTCGGCCGCGTCCACGGCGTACACGTCGCCGTTCACCGCGGGGGCCCAGGGCAACAGCGTGCCGAGGTCCGCGGTGACCGCGGCGAGCCGGAGCCGCTCGATGTTGTTGACCAGGCCGAACGAGCCGCCGAAGTACACGGTGCCGCCGGAGACCGCGATGGTCTTGACCCGGTACGAGACCGAGGGCTTCCAGTTGGCCACCAGCGCGCCGGTGGCGGTGTCGAAGGCGGCGATCCGGTTGCGGGTCACGCCGTTGACCTGGGTGAAGTCGCCACCCACGTAGATGCGGGAGCCGTCGGCCGACGCCGCGACGGCGTACACCTGGCCGTTCAGGACCGGGTTGAACGCGGTGACCAGGTCACCCGTGGTGCTGTCGAAGGCGGCCAGGTAGGCCTGCCCCACCTCGTTGGTGCCCAGCGGCGAGCCCGGCGGGCGGACGCTGGTGAACCGGCCACCGGCGTACGCCTTGCCGCCCGCGACGACCAGGCCCTGGACGCTGGCGTTGGTCTGCCAGACGGGGCTGTGCTCGGCCGACAGCGACGCGCTGATGCTCTGGGCCGGCGTCGGCGCCAGCACCCCCGCGACCAGCGCGCCTACGACTCCCAGGCGCGCGAACAGCCATCTCTTCTTCATCGTGCGTGTCCCCCCTCGGACATGTACGCCGTACGACGACGGCGCTGTGTGAACTACTGGTCCCCGGACCCCCGAGGACGAGAGTAGGGCATCCGGGCCGTGGGAGGGTGAACTCCCGGTATCCTGTGCACCGCGAGCGACGAAAGTGGGGGACCGGATGGAACCGGGAACAGTGGTCTGGCGCGACACCGCCCAGGCCCTGCTACGGCACAAGTGGCTGATCGTCGGTTGCATCCTGCTGGGCATCGTCGGCGCGTCCTTCTACTCGCTGTCCCAGACCGAGCGCTGGACCGCGTCCAGCCAGATCGTCGTCGGCCCGGCCGTCCCGCCCGCCCTGGTCGGCAAGCTGCCCAGCGGCACCGACAAGACCGGCCCGCTCGGCATGGACCTGCCGGCCGAGACCCAGGCCCGGGTGATCGCGAGCCCCGCGCTGCTGCGCGAGGTGGCCAAGTCCCTGGATCTGCCGACCGACGACGACGCCGTGCAGTCGCTGGCCACCGTGACCCGGGTCAAGGCCGTCACCGACAACGCGTACCTGATCACCACCGACGGCCCGACCTCCGAAGAGGCCGTACGCCGGGCGAACGCGATCGCCCGGGTCTACCTGGCCCAGCGCACGACCGAGGCGAAGGGCCTGCTCACCACGCTGGCCGGCCAGGCGCAGGACCGGTCGAAGACCGCGACGGCGCAGTCGCGCAGCCTGGTCGCCCAGATCTCCGAGGCCCTCGCCCGGAACGACACGCAGACCGCCGCCGCGCTGCGTGACCAGCGGGTCGGGCTGGCCACCGAGGCCCGTCAGGCCGCCGACGAGGCCGCCGCGATGCGCAAGGCGCTGTCCGGCGTGGGCTCCGGCAGCGAGCTCGTCACGCCGGCCACCAAGGACACCGCGATGTCGTCGCCCAAGGTGCTGCGCGACATCGTCGTCGGCGCGATCCTCGGCCTGGTGCTCGGCTTCGGTCTGGCCCTGCTCAGCACGCACCTCAGCCCGTTCGTGCTGACCCGGGACCAGGCGGCCAACGCCGCCAAGGCCCCGGTCATCACGGCGTCGGTCGGCCGTCGGCGGTTCTGGTCCCGCGCGGCCCCGCAGCTGCCACCGTCCGAGCTGACAGCGCTCGGCGCCGAGGCCAGTGGCGCACTCGCTCGCCGCGAGATCAACCCGCACGGAGCCGGCACGAGCGGCGCCGCCGCACTGCTGGTCGTCTCCGCCTCACCCACGCCGAACTCGGCAGGTATCGCGCTGGCGATGGCCGAGGCCGGTGCGCGCGACGGCCGGGAGACGCTGCTGGTGATGGCCGACCTCACCGGTGCGCCGGTGCTGTCCCACGTCACCGACCACGAGGGCCTGACCGACCTGGTGAGCGAGCCTGCTCCCACCCGGGCGGTCCGGGCGCGCAAGCTGTTCCGTCCGGGCACGGTCGCCGACCTGTACGTGCTGCCGCCGGGACTGGCCAAGGACGAGACCGCGCTGGCCGTCGGGCCGTCGCTGGTGCCGGGCATCGTGGCCGACCTGCCGCCGGGGTACTCGGTGGTCATCCACGGTCCGGCTTCGGTGGGGCGGCACGGGATCACGCCGCTGGCGGCCGCGGTGGACGCGTCGGTGCTCGTCGTACAGGTCGGGCACGACAAGGACACCGATGTCAGCCGGCTGACGTCGGCGCTGGCGTTCGCCGGCGCGCCCGTGCTGGGCGTCGTACTGGTCGGTGCTTCGCCGCACGACGAGACGTTGGGCATCCCACTGAACTACAAGCCCGCCGACCGCAGTACGTCCGCGCTGCCGATCCGCTGACCCGCTTCTGATGACGTTGACGGCGCCACCCGTGCCGGGGACCACCAGCACGGAGCAGAGCACCAAGGCTCCGCTGCTGTGGCTGGTCCTCTGGTGCCTGCTGGTGCTCGGCGTCCAGCCGTGGTCGTCGCGGGCGGCCTCACCGCAGGGCACGACCGGCTCGACCAACAGCCTGATGAAGGGCGTCCTGCTCGGGGCGATCTTCCTGATCGTGCTCGCGGCGACCAAGCCGGGCTTCCGGACCCGGATCAGCCCCGCCACCAACCTGTACGTCGTGTACGTGCTGTTCGCGACGGCCACGGTCTTCCTGCTGGCCGACCCGCTCGGCCCCCTGCTGCGACTGGCCCGGCTGCTGATCGGGCTCGTGCTGTTCCTGATGCTCTGGCGCCCGCTGATCCAGACGCCGGAACGGCTGATCCGCGCGCACCTGTGGGCGCACCTGCTCCTGGCCGGGACCATCGTGCTCAGCCTCCTGTACGCGCCGGAGCAGGCGTGGCGGCCGCTCAGCTCGTTCGGTACCGGCTTCCGCCTGCAGGGCGTGCTCATCCCAATGCTGCCGCCGCGCGTCGGCGAGGTCGGCGCCCTGCTGCTCGGCCTGGCGGTGATCGCGCTGCTCGCGCGGAAGCTGGCAGTGCTGCCGGCCGGCGCGATGATCGGGCTGGGAATGGTGCTGGTCGCCCTCAGCCGCACCCGGACCGCGGCCGCCGCGATCGCCTTCGGCCTCTTCCTCGCCCTCCTGCTGACCCGCAAGACGTGGTTCGGCCGCATCGCCGCGCTGGCCGTCCCCGGCATCGTCGGCATCGGCTTCCTGTTGATCCCGACCCTGCACACCTGGCTCCTCCGCGGCCAGGGCACCCAGCAGATCAGCTCCCTGAGCGGCCGGACCACCAGCTGGCAGTACGTCCTGGACGAGGAGGTCTCCCTCCAGACCGCCATCATCGGCCACGGCCTGGGCAACAAACGCGTCCTCCTCCGCCGAGGCGAAGGCGACATCGACGTCATGGCCATCGACAACAGCTGGCTAGGCCTCTACTGGGAAACCGGCCTGCTCGCCGTCGTCATCGTAGGCATCGCGATGATCGTCGCCTGGGTCTCGGTCCTCCGAGCCCCCACCCCGTACGTCAAAGCCTGCGGCGCCCTCCTCCTCGGCTACGTCTCCGTCGCCTCCCTCAACGAAAGCGGCCTCTCCGACCTCAGCTCGATGACCCTCCACCTCCTGGTAGCCGCCGCAGTCTGCGACTCCGACCGCCTCCGCGAGAGATCAAGAGCCGCCCTCCAACGAAGACCCGACGCGCCGCTCCCCGTACTGCTCCCCAACAAGCCACCAGACGCTACGAAGCCCGTCAGACCACCCCTGCGGTGAGCGCCTCACTGCAGGTCCTCCCACCTCAGCGCTGGCGGGCCGGTCGGAGGACGATCTCGTTGACGTCGACTGCTGACGGTTGCGTGACGGCGTACGCAATCGCCTCCGCGACGGCGACAGGGGGGATCGCCTCGGCCCGGTAGCCGGCCATCAGCTCTCGAGCACCGGGGTCGGAGATGCTGCCGGCCAGTTCGGACTCGACGACACCGGGGGAGATGGTGGTCACCCGGATCGCCGGGTCCACCTCCAGCCGCAGTCCCTCGGTGATCGCCCACGCGGCGTACTTGGTCCCGCAGTACACGGCCGCGGTCTCGCTCACCTCGTGCGCCCCGATCGACGCGACGGTGACGAAGTGCCCGCCGCCCTGGCGCTCGAAGACCGGCAGCGCGGCGGCGATCCCGTGCAGCAGCCCGCGGACGTTGACGTCGATCATCCGGTCCCACTCGTCCACCAGCAGCCGGTCCAGCCGGGACAGCGGCATCACGCCGGCGTTGTTCACCAGTACGTCGACCCGCCCGTACGCCGTAACCGCCGCCTCGACGAACGCCTCGACACCCGCCCGGTCGGTCACGTCGAGCGCCCGCCCGGTGATGCTGCCGCCCGCAGCGCGGACGCGGTCCACCAGTTCGGTGATCCGGTCGATCCTGCGCGCCCCGGCGACGACGTGGTGCCCGAGGCCGGCCAGGTGCTCGGCGACCGCCGCGCCGATCCCACTGCTGGCGCCGGTGACCAGGACGACCTTCGGCTCCGCCGACCGTGCCATACCGGCCGCACTACCGGCCGTGCTGCCTGCCGTACTGCCGGCGGCACCGCCAATCGCACTACCAGCCGGGCTGCCCGCCGTGCCGCCGACCGTGCTGCCCGCCGTGCCGCCGACCGCGCTGCTCGCCGTACTGCCGCCGGCACCGTCGGCCGTGCTGCCGCCGGCACCGTCGGCCGTGCTGCCGCCGGCACCGTCGGCCGTGCTGCCGCCGGCACCGTCGGCCGTGCTGCCGCCGGCACCGTCGGCCGTGCTGCTGGTCGCGTTGTCGGCCGCACTGCTCGCCGGGCCTGAGATGGTGCTCATCGTGTTCCTCCTGGATCGCTGGATGTTCTCCAGCGATGCTCGGTCGCCCAGTAGCCGCCCCGGGAGACCGCGGGGATCCTGGGAGCACTGCTACCAGGCACGACCCCCACGCGCCTCCTAAGCTGGCGGACATGAGCAGCAGACCGCTCGGCGACTACCTGCGCAGCAGACGCGCGCTGGTCTCACCGGCGTCCGCCGGACTCCCGTCGACCGGGCTCCGACGGGTGGAAGGCCTCCGGCGCGAGGAGGTCAGCATGCTGGCCGGGATGAGCGTCGACTACTACGTCCGGCTGGAGCAGGGCCGCGAGCGCAACCCCTCCGCCCAAGTCCTCGACGCCCTGGCGGTCGCGCTCCGGCTGGACGACGACGGCCGGCTTCACCTGTTCCGGCTGGCCGGGCTGGCGCCGCGTCCTCGCTCGGCTACCGTCACGGACCGCGTGGACCCAGGCCTGCTGCAGCTGATGGACGCCTGGCCGGACAACCCGGCGCTGGTCTACAACCGCGCGTACGACGTACTGGCGAGCAACCGGATCGCCGACGCGCTGTTCGGCGAGTACACGTTCTCGCGCAACCTGATGCTGCTCGTCTTCCTGGACCCGCAGGCCCGCTCCTTCTACGCGGACTGGCCGACCGTCGCCGCCAACTCGGTAGCCGGCTTCCGCCTGGGCCACGGCGAAGCCCCGGACGACCCGCGCATCCGCGCGGTCCTCAACGA
The DNA here is from genome assembly GCF_039529595.1 of Kribbella lupini. Classification (NCBI taxonomy): domain Bacteria; kingdom Bacillati; phylum Actinomycetota; class Actinomycetes; order Propionibacteriales; family Kribbellaceae; genus Kribbella; species Kribbella lupini. The sequence goes on from NZ_BAAANC010000001.1 coordinate 717,845, forward strand.
GTTCCTGGCCGGCAGCGAGGAGTTCACCCGGATCTGGCAACGCCAGGACGCCCGCGGCAAGTCCCTGGAAACCAAGCGCTTCCACCACCCGTCAGTCGGCGAGCTGACGCTGCGTATGCAAGCCTTCGACGTCCGCTCGGCCCCCGGCCAAGAACTCGTCGTCTACCACGCCGAACCGGCCTCACCCTCCGCCGAAGCCCTGAAACTCCTCGGCACCCTGGCCGCCACCACAGCCCAGGAACGCACAACCTAGGTTTCAGCTACTACTGCTGTCCCGATCGAAGCCCGCCGCCTGCCACTCCTGCCAAGTCATCGGCGCCCCCTTGTACGCAAACCGCTGAGCCCCCCGATCACCAATCCGGTAGCTGTTCCGCCGGAACTCAACCGACTCCGGCGCAGGCGAGTCCTTGTTCTCCACGACCCCAGTCGAAGCAGTCTCCCCGTCCATCACCACCTGGTTCCCCTCCACCAGCACATCCCGCAGCACATACCGCCCCCGCGGACCCTCACCCCGCGTCCGCGACTGGATCGAGATCCCGTTCCGGTTGGCCCGCACCAGATTGCCGACCACCTTCACGTCCGACGACGTGTTCACGTTGATCCCACCCCCGTCCCACAGACTCGGCCCCGACCCCCGCCCGGTCCCAAACCCGTTGCTCTCGACAACATTCCCGTCGATCACCCCGGTGTAGCTGATCTCGTACCGGATCCCGTCCGCGGCGTTGTCGCGGATCCGGTTCGCGCTGATCCGCCGGTCGTACTCCGCGATGTCGCTCCACATCCCGATCCCACGGTTGGCGACGATGTCGTTGCCCGACACCTCACCCGACGACCGCGTCGCCTTGATCCCGCCGGACTCCCAGTCCGCGATCCAGAACCCGTCGGTGTTGTTGCGCGTGATCAGGTTCTCGACGATCCGCCCTTCGGCCGACCGGAACTGCCCGATCCCGAGCTGCCCGTTGTCGGCGACGGTGTTCCGCCGTACGACGGCCCGGTCGCCCTCGATCACCATGATCCCGACCGCGTGGTTCCACCGGACCTCGTTGGCCTCGACCGTCCAGTCGGTGCCGACCTGCACGGCCCCACCCTGCGGCCGGCTCGCGAAGTGCTCGACAGTCAGCCCCCGCACCGTCACCTTCGCCGCGGACTTCTCGATCGCCGTCTCGGTCCTCGACATCTCGACCTCGTGCCCGGCCGGATCGTCCGTGACGTACACCGCGTTCGCCGTGTAGTCGCCGAAGAACGTTCCAGGCTTCAGCGCCGCAAGGCTCATCACCCGCGTCAGATGCTTCCCGTCGACGAACACCTGCTCACCGCGCTGGCACGGGTTGGTCCGCTCGTCCTCGCACTTGCCCTTCAGCTTGTACGCCGGGGGCAGCGCGCCGCGGACCACCCATTGCTGCCCGTCGCGCTGCCAGGTGTTCAGCGTGACCGAGCCGGTCAGCACCGTGCCCTGCTCGCCGGCCAGCGTGGACCCCTCGGTCGGCCGGATCGCCCGGGCGATCCGGTGCAGCCCCTTGCCGAAGCAGAACGTCGTACCGGGCGGGTGCTGGTCGATCACTTGCTGCGGGTCCTGCCCCGGCGCGATCCTCACGCCGTCGCAGGCACCCGCCGTACCGGGCCCTGTCGGCCCCAGCTTGGTAGTGGCCGCCGCCGGGAGCGCCGGCGCCTCAGGAGCCGGCTCGGCCTCCGGCGCCGTGTCAGTGCAACCGGCCAGTAGTACCAGCGCCAGTGCGATCCCGGCAGCGCGCTTCATCCATCCCCCAACAACCCCACAGCGGCAAGTCGCCCAACTGTAGTGCCAGGGCGCGTCTCCCGGCCCCTCGCCTTAGCTGAGGTACGTCGTACGGGCCAGGTTGTACGCCAGGTCCTGCGCGACCTGGAACGCGTCGTCCTCGTCCAGGCGGTGCTGGACGACCAGACTCGCCAGGTACCCCGCGTCGATGCGCCGGGCCAGGTCGTGCCGGGCCGGGATCGACAGGAACGCGCGGGTGTCGTCGACGAAGCCGGACGTGTTGTAGAAGCCGGCCGTCTCGGTCACCAGCTCGCGGAAGCGCCGCATCCCGTCCGGGCTGTCCAGGAACCACCAGGGCGCGCCCAGCCGAACACTCGGGTACACACCGGCCAGCGGCGCCAGCTCCCGCGAGTACGCGGTCTCGTCGACGGTGAACAGCACCATCCGGAACCCCTCGGCGTGCCCGAACCGCTCCAGCACCGGCCGCAGCGACTGCGTGAACTCCGTCGCCACCGGGATGTCGTGGCCCTGGTCCGGCCCGTACGTCGCGTGGATGCCCGGGTGGTGGTCGCGCAGTACGCCGGGGTGCAGCTGCATCACCAGGCCGTCCTCGGCGGACATCGCGGCCATCTGGAACAACATGTTGCCCGCGAACGCCGCCGCGTCCTCGGGCGTGGTCCGGCCGTGCAGGGCGTCGGCGTAGATCCGCTCGGCCTCGGCGTCGCTGAGGGGAGTGGCGGCCGCGCTGAAGTGCCCGTGGTCGGTCGCGCGAGCGCCCGCCGCGATGAAGGTCTGGCGACGCTGCTTCAGCGCGTCCAGGTACCCGGCGTACGACGTGGTGTCGGTCCCGGCACGCTCGCCGAGCAGGGCGATCAGGTCGCTCCAGCCCGGCCGGTCGATGTGCACGACGGCGTCCGGCCGCAGCGTCGGCACGATCCGGCCCGGCAGGTCGGCGGCGATCTTCGCGTGCGGAGCCAGGTCGTCGGTCGCGGCGTCGGTGGTCGACAGCAGTTCGATGTTGAACGTGTCGAGCAGCGCCCGCGGCCGGAACTCCGGCTGCGCGAGCCGCGCCGCGATCTCGTCGTACAGGAGGTCGGCGGTCTCGGCCGACGGGTGCACCGTCAGCCCGAGCACCTCGGCGAACTCGTGCTCGAGCCAGTACCGGCTCGGCGTACCGGCGAACAGGTGCCAGTGCGAGCAGAACTCCCGCCAGATCTCCCGCGGCTCGGCCGTCGTCGTCCCGTCGCGCCGCGGCAGCCCGAGGCGGTCGGGGGAGACGCCCTGCGAGATCAGCATGCGGGTGACGTAGTGGTCCGGTACGACGAGCAGCTCGGCCGGGTCCCCGAACGGCTCGTCACTCGCGAACAGGTTCGCGTCGACGTGCCCGTGCAGGCAGAGCAGCGGCAGATCCTTCGTCGAGGCATGGATCCGGCGCGCCAGTTCACGCGCCTCCCCAGCCGGCAACGCCCGATCCGGATGAGGCTGCAAGGCCTTCGGCATGTCGTCCTCCAGTACGTCGTCTGCAACAGCACTGCAAAGGATTGCAGCAGCCTTTGGGAAGCACAAGAGCAGAGGTTGTTGACAGCAGGTTGCAACCGATTGCAGACTCCGACACGGAGCTTGCGGCTTCACGCCGTGGAGGTGCGGGCGTCGGTTTCCAGGGCGGAGGTTGCGGCTTGGCGCCGTGGAGGTGCGGGCGTCGGTTTCCAGGGCGAAGGTTGCGGCTTGGCGCCGTGGAGGTGCGGGCGTCGGCTTTCAGGGCGGAGGTTGCGGCTTCACGCCGTGGAGGTGCGGGCGTCGGTTTCCAGGGCGGAGGTTGCGGCTTCACGCCGTGGAGGTGCGGGCGTCGGTTTCCAGGGCGGAGGTTGCGGCTTGGCGCCGTGGAGGTGCGGGCGTCGGCTTTCAGGGCGGAGGTTGCGGCTTGGCGCCGTGGAGGTGCGGGCGTCGGTTTCCAGGGCGGAGGTTGCGGCTTGGCGCCGTGGAGGTGCGGGCGTCGGTTTCCAGGGCGAAGGTTGCGGCTTGGCGCCGTGGAGGTGCGGGCGTCGGTTTCCAGGGCGAAGGCTGCGGCTTCACACCATGGAGGCTCCGCGTGCACTTCCTCCGCCGGCAGCGGCGGGACGTTCCAGGGACGTGCCCCGGCGACACCGCGGCGGCCAGCCGTAGGACCTGGGTCGGAGCTGAAGCAGTGTCCAGTGGTTTCGGGTTGTGAGCGGGGAGGTGGATGTGGCGGCAACACTTCGCGATGTCGCGCGGTTGGCCGGGGTCTCGACCTCGACCGTCTCGCGCGCGTTGTCGCTGCCCGACCTCGTCAACCCAACGACCCGCGCCCGGGTGCGTTCGGCGGCTGACTCACTCGGCTACGAGCCGAACAAGGCGGCCCGCGGCCTGATTACCGGCCGGACCGGCAACATCGGTCTCGTCCTGCCCGACCTTGCGAACCCGTTCTTCCCGAGCGTCGTCAAAGGCGTGCAGGCGCGCGCCCGAGCCGCCGACGTCGCGGTGTTCGTCGCCGACACCGACGAGGACGTCGCCGCCGAGATGGACCTGGTCCGCGCACTCGCCAAGCAGGTCGACGGCCTCATCCTGTGCTCACCAAGAGCCGAGGCCGAGGACCTGAAGGCGATCGCCGCCGACACCACCGTCGTACTGCTCAACCGCCTCGTCGACGACCTCCCCGCCGTCGTCTTCGACCACGAGGACGGCATGCGCCAAGCCGTAGCCCACCTCGCCGCCCTGGGCCACCGCCGCATCGCCTGGGTAGGCGGCCCGGCGGCCTCCTGGTCCAGCGACCAGCGAGGCCAGGGCCTCTCCCAAGCCAGCGCCGCCCACGGCGTCGACCTCGTCGAGGTCGGTCATTTCCCCCCGCACTACGACGGAGGCATGGCCGCCGCCGACCAGGTCGTCGCCACCGGCGCCACCGCCGTCATCGCCTACAACGACCTGGTAGCGATCGGCCTCCTGGCCCGCCTCCACGCCCGCAACATCCCCGTCCCCACCCGCCTCAGCGTGGTCGGCATCGACGACATCGCCATGTCCGCCATGTCCCACCCCGCCCTCACCACCATCCGCCTCCCCAAACAACAGGCCGGCCGCCTGGCGGTGGAACTCCTCCTCACCCTCCTAGACAACCCAGCCACCACCCCCGAACGCCGGATCCTCCCCGGCGACCTGCTAGTCCGAGCCTCCACCACCGAGGCCCCCCGATGATCCCGGCGCCGAGCCGACCAGCCCGCCGCACCCGCCCAGCCCAGCCAGCGCTCTCCGGCTCACCCCGCACCCTTCCGGCCCCGCTGATGCTGCCTGGCTCAGCCCGCACCATCCCGGCGCCGCTGGTGCTGCCTGGCTCAGCCCGGTGCACCCGGTCGGTCGGCGCGCGAGCAACTGGAGTCACCATCGGCTCTCGGGGTGCACGAGCCCACCTCCATGGGATGGAGCCAGTGCCCACCCCACCACCGCATCTCCGGCCGCAGCGTGCCTCGGCCCCATCAAGCCTTCCCGGCCGCATGGTCACCGGCCTCAGCCCCCGACCCGCCCTTGGAGGTTCTTCTGATGGTGATGCCTGATGTGCTCGTCCTGGGCGAGATCCTCGTCGAGCTCAGCTCGACCGAGCCGCTCGACGCGGGCACGAGTCTGACGCTCAACTTCTCCGGCGACGCCCTCAACGCGGCGGCCGCGTCCGCGGCGGCCGGCGCCAGGACCGCGCTCCTGGCCCGCGTCCCCGACGACGAGCTGGGTGACCGCCTGCTCGACCGGGTGGTTGCCCTCGGCATCGACACCTCCCTGGTCAAACGGGTGGAGGGCCAGCACGGCCTCTACCTCCAGCACGCCGACCCGTCCGGCGCCCGCGAGTTCACCTACGTACGGCGGGGAAGCGCCGGCTCCGGCCTCGGCCCCGGCGATGTACCGCTCGACCTGGTCGCCGAGGTCGGCGCCGTACTGGCCAGCGGCATCGCCTGCGCCATCTCCCCGCTGTCCGCGAAGGCCGTCCGCGTCGCCGCGCAGCACAGCAAGTGCTTCGTGTACGACCCGAACTGGCGCCCGCGCCTGGTCTCCGCCGCCGGCGCCGCCGACCACCTGCGCGCCATCGCGCCGTACACGCGCCTGATCACCCCCGGCTGGCCCCGCGAAGCTCAACTCGTCGCCGACACCGACGACCCGGCAGCAGCCTGTACGACGCTCCGCGGCCTCGGCATCGAAGCCGTGGCCCTGACCCGCGGCGAGGACGGCATCCTCCTCGACGACGCCGGCCGCCTCACCGAGATCCCCGTCGTCCCCGCCCCGAGCGTCGTCGACCAGACCGGCGCGGGCGACTCCTTCGCCGGCACCGTCACCGCCCGCCTCGCGCTCGGCGACGACCTCCTCACCGCCGTCCGCCTCGGCGTAGCCGCCGCCTCGCTGTCGGTCGGCGGCCTGGGCGGCACCGGCCACGTCCCCACCCTCGCCCAAACCCAGACCCACGCCGCCACCACGGAGGTCTCCGCATGAGCACCCCCGAGAACCAGCCGCCCACCCCGGCAGCCCCGCCCACCCCGAGCACCTCGGGCGCCCCCACCGCCACCACGGAGGTCTCCGCATGAACCGCCTGAGCCTGAGCAACCTGCCCACCAAGCCCGCCGTCGATCCCGCAGAGCTTGCCGTCGGCATCGTTCACCTCGGGCTCGGCGCGTTCCACCGCGCGCACCAGGCGGTGTTCACCGAACGCGCAGCCCAGCTCACCGGTGAGACCCGCTGGGGCATCTCCGGCATCAGCCAGCGCTCGGCGACCGTGAAGAACCAACTCGCCCCCCAGGACGGCCTGTACTCCGTCCTCACCCGCGGTACCGACGAAGAATCCATCGAGGTGATCGGCAGCATCCGCGAGGTGCTCACCGCACCCGAGGACCCGGACGCCGTCGTCGCGCGGATCGCCGACGACCGGACGGCGGTCGTCACGCTGACCGTCACCGAGAAGGGCTACCGCGCGGCATCCGGGGGAGGGCTCGACCTCTCCGACCCCGAGATCCAGGCCGACCTCGCCGGGCGCCCGCCGCGGACCGTCGTCGGCCAGCTCGCCGCCGGCCTCGCCCGCCGTACCGGCGAGCCGCTCACGATCCTCTCCTGCGACAACCTCGTTGCCAACGGCCCCTTCCTCCAACGGCTCGTCCACGAGTACGCCGACGCGGCCGGCCTGCACGGCGAGCAGTTCGACGCGGCGGCGTTCCCGGCGAGCATGGTCGACCGGATCGTCCCCGCGACCACCGACGCCGACCGCGACGAGGCCGCGCGGCTGCTCGGCGTACGGGACGAGGCGGTGGTGGTCGCCGAGCCGTTCCTGCAGTGGGTGATCGAGGACCACTTCGCCGGCGCCCGCCCCGCGTGGCACACGGCCGGCGCCGTCCTCACGGACGATGTCGCCCCCTGGGAGCAGGCCAAGCTCCGGATGCTCAACGCCACCCACTCGATGCTCGCGTACCTCGGCGCGCTCCGCGGCTACGAGACGATCGCCGAAGCCGTCCGCGACGACGAGCTCGCCGCCGCCGCCCGCGAACTCATCCGCACCGACGTCATCCCCACCCTCACCCCACCCGACGGCCTCGACCTCCCGTCGTACGGCGAGTCGGTGCTCGAGCGCTTCGCCAACCCGGCGCTGAAGCACAAGACCACCCAGGTCGCGATGGACGGCTCGGTCAAGCTCCCCGTCCGCCTCCTCGGCACCATCCAGGACCGCCTCGATGCCAACGCCGAACCAGCCTCAGCCGCCCTCGCGGTCGCCGCCTGGATGGTCTACGTCGCCCGCAGCACCACGGTCGACGACCCCCAGGCGGAACGCCTCAAGGCAGCCACCGCGAACGCAGGAACGCCCACCGCGCTGGTGGACGCCCTGCTCGCGGTCAACACCGTCTTCCCTGCGGACCTGCGGACCAGCGAGACCCTCCGTAGCCTCCTGGTCCGGCACGTCACCGAACTCAGCGGATGAGGCGTTTGCCGAGGAGGAAGTTGCTGTCGGCATCGAAGCCGGCCTGCTGCCACTCCTTGGCGGTGAACCACTGACCGAACTTCTGGAACCGCTCCGCGGACAAGCTGTCCAGGAAGTACTCGTTGGCCTTGAGCGTCACCTCGCCGGCCGGGATCGCGGCACCGGAGTTCTGCACCATGCCGGTGGCGGTGGTGCCGCCCTTCATCGTCACCTTGTTGCCGGTGACGACGACGTCGCGCAGCACGTTCTTGCCCCACGGCCCGTTGCCGCGGGTGCGGGACTGGATCGAGATGCCGTTGACGTTGCCGCCGAGCGTGTTGTTGCGGACCGTCACGTTCGACGAGGTGTTGACGTTGATCCCGCCGCCGTCCCACAGCGACCGGCCGGAGCCGCGGCCGGTGCCGAGGCCGTTGCCGGTGATCGTGTTGTCCTCGATCACGCCGTTGCGGCCGATCTCGTACCGGATGCCGTCGGCGGCGTTGTCGACGATCCGGTTGGCGGCGAAGGTGCGCCCGTCGTCGTACGCGTCGCTCCACAGCCCGACGCCCTGGTTGGCCTTGATCAAGTTGCCGCTGACCGAGCCGCCGTTGGACCAGGTGGTCTTGATCCCGCCGGACTCCCAGTCGGCGATCCAGAAGCCGTCGGTGTTGTTGCGGCTGATCTCGTTGGCCGCGATCGTGCCGTTCGTGGTGCTGTACTGGCCGGCCCCGAGCTGCCCGTTGGAGCGGATCAGGTTCTTCTCCAGCCGCGCGCCGTCGGCGTTGACGAGCATCGCGCCGACCGCGTGGTTCCAGCGGATCTCGTTGGCGAAGACGTTCCAGCCACCACCCAGTACGACGGCGCCCGCCTGCGGCGCGGACGCGAAGTGCTCGACGGTGAGGCCGCGCACGGTCACGTTCGCCTGCCCGCCGCCGATCGCGGTCGCGGTCTTGGACATCTCGACCGACTTCCCGGCCGGGTTGTCACCGATCCACACCGCGTTCGCGGCGTAGTCGCCGTAGAAGGTGCCCGGCACCACCTTGTCGCGGGTCGCGACCCGCTTCAGGTGCTTGCCGTTGACAAAGACCTGCTCGCGCAGGTGGCAGATGTTGGCGACGTTGTCCTCGCACTGCCCGATCTGCGCGTACGGCTTCGGGAGCACCCCCTTGACCGTCCAGTCGCCGCCGCTCGCGGTCCAGCCGGTCAGCGGTACGGAGCCGGTCAGGACGGCGCCCTGGTCGCTGCCGAGGGTCTGCTTGGCCTTCGGCTGGAGCATCCGGTCGATCCGGTGCAGGCCGGCGGCGAAGCAGAGGGTGCTGCCGGCCGGGGTCGCGTCGACCACGTCGGCCGCGTTCTGCTCGGGCGTCACCACGACGCCGGTGCAGGCAGGCGCCTGGGACGGGCCCACCGCGAAAGTGGCGTCCGGGACCGGGGGCGGCGGCGACGGCCGCCTCGCGTGCGGCGTGATCACCGGCGGCGTGATGGTCGGGAGCGTGATGGTCGGTAGCGTGATCGTGGGCGCCGGTACGGCGGGAGTCGCGATCGTTGTCCGCGGCACCGACGAGCCGGTCGGCTCGGGCCGGCGGTCCGGAACCGTGGTGGGGAACGGCTGAAACGGTGACGCGGCGGCCGGCAGCGTCGTACCGACGACGGCGACGACCGTCAGGGTGCCGAGCGTGGTCGCGGCGAGAATCGTCACTGGTTTGTTCATGTGTTCGGGCCTCCGGGGCGTGACTGTCCATCGGCACCCCCCGGTGCAACTACCTGGGCAGACTAGTACCCCGCGTGGCCTTGTCAACACATTCTGTTGCGTTTTGCCCCTAACAAGTTGCCTGCGGCGCATACTCGGTTGCGCGGCGCAACCAACTCACGCCGCGCGACTACGCTGCGTCAACTGGTGACGAAGGTCCCGCTGGTGTCGTGACCGGCCGCGCGCCAGCCCTCGGCGGTCAGCTTGGTGCCGAACCGGGCGAACCGCTGCGCGGCGAGCCGGTCGAGCTGGTAGCGGTTGCCGCTGAACACCAGCTGCCCGGCCGGCACCTCGGCGCCGGAGTTCTGCACCATGCCGGTCGCCTGCGTCCCGCCGGTCATCTGCACCGTGTTGCCGGTGACCTTGACAGCGCGCAGCAGGTACTTGCCCCACGGCCCGTCGCCCCGGGTCCGGGACTGGATCGAGATGCCGTTCACGTTGCCGCTGACCACGTTGTTGCGCACCGTCACGTTCGACGAGGTGTTCACGTTGATCCCGCCGCCGTCCCACAGCGACGTCCCGGAGCCGCGCCCGGTGCCGAAGCCGTTGCCGGTGATCGTGTTGTTCTCGATCGTGCCGTTGCGGCTGATCTCGAACCGGATCCCGTCGGCGGCGTTGGCGACGATCTTGTTGCCGCTGATCACCCGGCCGTCGTCGGCGACGTCGGCCCACATCCCGACGCCCTTGTTGGCCTGGATCAGGTTGCCGCTGACCGTGCCGGACGAGCGGGTCGACTTCATCCCGCCGGACTCCCAGTCGGCGATCCAGAAGCCGTCGGTGTTGTTCTGGCTGATCACGTTCGAGGTGACGTTCGCCTGCAGCGAGTTGTACTGGCCGAGGCCGAGCTGGCCGTTGTGGTGCACCAGGTTCCGCTCGATCCGGGCGCCGTTGGCCTTCACCAGCATCAGCCCGACCGACTTGTTCCAGCGGACCTCGTTCGCCTTCACCGTCCAGCCAGGGCCGGAGACCAGCGCGCCGGCCTGAGCGGCGCTGGCGAAGTGCTCGATGGTCAGCCCGCGGACGGTGACACCGGGCTGGTTCGACTCGATCGCGGTCGACGTCTTCGCCATTTCGACCGCTTGGCCGGCCGGGTCGCTGCCGACGTAGATCGCGTTGGCGGCGTAGTCGGCGTAGAACGTGCCGGCCTTGACCGCGGCGAGCGAGGCGACCCGGGTCAGGTGCGCGCCGCCCAGGTAGACCTGCTCACGCAGGCTGCAGATGTTCGCCGTGTTGTCCTCGCACTGACCGGCCTTCCCGTACGCCGCCGGCAGGGCGCCACGAGTCACCCAGGTCGCGCCGGAGCGGGCCCAGCTGGTCAGCGGCACGGAGCCGGTCAGGACCGCGCGGTCGTCGCTGGCGATCGTCTGGTCGGCCTTGGGCCGGATCGTCGAGGTGATCCGGTGCAGTCCGGCGGTGAAGCAGAACGTCGTACCGGCCGGGTGCGCGTTGACGACGGACTGGGCGTTCTGGCCCGGCTTGATCGCGACCCCGGTGCAAGGACCCGCGTACGCCGGTCCGGCGGTGCTGTTGCCGGGGACGACGACCGTCTTGGTCGGCTCCGGCGGCTCGGGGGAGGTCGGCTTGCTGGTGGGATCCGCAGGCTTCGACGGCGTCGTCGTCGGCGCGACGGTCGGCGGCTTGCTCGTCACCGTGCCCGGCGGCGGCGTCGTCGTACCGGGCCTCGTCGGCTTCCAGGTCGGCCGCGACGACGGAAGGATTCCGGTGCCGGCCGCGGCGTCTCGATCGGTGGTCCGTGACTTTCCGGCGTTGGCCGCGTTCTTCTGGTGGGAGACCACGGGATAGGCGACTGTAACGACGGCGATCGCACTCGCGATGACACCTACGAACAGCACCCGCTTGGGCGACGTCCTTCTCAAAGCATCCTCCGGGTAATCGGCGCGCGGTGAAACTCCCCGAGATGCGGCCTCACGAACCAGTTGTCACCACCGCGAACCTCTAAGGTGGTGCCATGCGGGTCGCCATGTTGCACAACCGTTATCGTTCGGGTCAACCCAGTGGCGAGAACACCGTCGTCGATCAAACGGCTGATTACTTGCGTAGCTCCGGACATACCGTCGAGCTGTACGAGCAGCACAGCGACTCGATCGCGCACTTGCCGTCGAAAGATCGCGCACTGTTACCGTTCCGCTCCATATGGTCATTCTCGGCCGAACGCGATTTGACCTTCCGCTTACAGGAACAGCGTCCGGACATCGTGCATGTCCACAACACCTTTCCGTTGTGGAGCCCCTCGGTGCTCCGGGCCGCCCGCCGGGCCGGCGTCCCGGTCGTCGCGACGCTCCACAACTTCCGGCTGATGTGCGCGAACGCCGTGCTGCAGCGCGACGGCGGTCCGTGCGAGTCCTGCATCGGCAAGATCCCGTGGCGCGGCGTGGTGCACGGCTGCTACCGCGAGTCGGCCGTGCAGAGCCTTCCGCTGGTCGCCGGGATCGCCGCGCACCAGGCCCTGCACACCTGGCAGCGGTACGTCACGACGCTGATCGCGCCCTCGGAGTTCGTGCGCTCGCGGTACGTCGCCGGCGGGTTCCCCGCCGCGAAGATCGTCGTCAAGCCGCATGCCGTCCCGATCTCCGGCCAGGTCCGCGCCGGTGCGGGTGAAGCCGTCGTCTTCGTCGGCCGGCTGACCGAGGACAAGGGGTTCGCCGACCTGCTCGAGGCCTGGGACTCCTCGCTGGGTCAGCTGGTCGTCGTCGGCGACGGGCCGTTACGGGCCGCCGCCGACGCCCGGGCCGCGTCCGACCCGTCCGTGCGGGTGCTCGGGGCGCTCCCGTGGACGCAGAGCATGGAGATCGTCCGGACGGCGCGCGTGGTCGTCGTACCGGCTCGTTCGTACGAGACGTTCGGCCTGGTCGTGGTGGAGGCGTACGCGCACGGCGTACCGGTCGTCGCGTCCCGGATCGGCGCGCTCGCCGAGCTCGTGGACGACGGCGAGACCGGCGCGCTGGCCGAGCCGGGTGACCCGGAATCGCTGCGGAAGGCACTGCGGTTGCTCACTGATCCGGTCACTTCGGTAACCTGCGGCGAGCGAGCCCGTCAGGTGTATCTGGAGCGCTTCACCCCGGAGCGGGACCTGGCGGCCACGGAGAGGATCTACGCCGATGCGATCGCGCGGCACGCGGCCGGCCGTTGACCGGACCGCCTGCCCCCTGGGTACCTGCCGGGGCAGTGATCGGCGCGCGACGGATCGGCTAGGGCACCGACGGTCACGCGGTGTAAAGTGCGCCGAGGCGAGGGGGGTCTCGTCGACAGCTGGTGGGGACCGGGGATCCGGGCTTTCGCCAGTCGTTCGTTGCACAGGAGCTCGGCGTACCGGCCCGTTCGGGAACGTCGGAGGGGAAGAGCCCGCCGGGGCTCAGTGGGGGAGTGCAGGGTGCCGCAGCGCATCGGTTGTCTGACCGGGGTCTTCGACCTGTTCCACATCGGGCACCTCGACGTGCTCGAGCAGGCCAAGCAGGAGTGCGACCGGCTCGTGGTCGGTGTGCTCACCGACGACTGGGCCGCGGAGGCTTGGGGCGCGCGGCCGTTCGTCCCGCTGGTCGAGCGCCGGCAGATCCTGGAGCAGCTGCGCTGCGTGGACGAGGTCGTCGTGGTAGAGGAAGCCGGTTGGCTGATCGAGGCAGCGCCTGGGGTACGGACCGTGTTCGCCGCTGAGGGGACCGACGGTGTGCTGGCCGCGGACGAGCTGGACGGGATTCCCGCCGAGCTGATCCGCGAGCTGCCGAGTCGTCGGGAGTCCCGCAGCCAGATCCTGCGCGCCGCGATCGACCAGCGGCAGTCGCGCAGCTCCGTCGCATGAGCTCGTACGGCGACGCCGTCGCCCGGCTCGCGCGCGCTCAGAAGCCCTCGGCCGGCACCCCGGCGTACTCGCGGTTCGTCAACCGCAAGCTCGGGCGCTACCTGGCCGCCGGAGCGTTCGTGCTCGGCCGGACGCCCAACCAGGTCAGCCTGTCCAGCGGCTTCTGCTCGCTGGTCGGGATCGTGCTGCTTGCCGTGGTCGAGCCGAGTTTGCCGCTGGCGCTGGCGGTCACGGCGCTGCTGGTGCTCGGGTACGCGCTGGACTCGGCCGACGGTCAGCTGGCCCGGCTGCGTGGTGGCGGATCGCCGCTCGGCGAGTGGCTCGACCACATGATCGACTGCGTGAAGATCGCGCTGCTGCACTCGGCGGTGCTGATCTCGCTCTACCGGTTCGATGCCTTTAGCAACGAATTGGTGCTGCTGGTCCCGCTGGCCTACCTGTGCGTGTCCGCGGTGATGTTCTTCGGCCTGATCCTGATCGACCAGCTGCGCCGGCGGCACGGCGCCCCGACCGCGAACGTGCGCGGCGACTCGGTGCTGAAGTCGCTGGTGATCGCGCCGACCGACTACGGGATCCTCTGCCTGGTGTTCCTCACCTTCGGCTGGCCGACGCTGTTCGTCGGCCTGTACGGGCTGATGCTGCTGGCCAACCTGCTGTTCCTGCTCGCGGCGATCGCCAAGTGGTACCAGGAGATGGCGGCGCTGTCGCCTGCGGAGGTCCGGGCCTGATGGGCGTCGTGGGGTACGCCCCGGGGGTCTACGACATGTTCCACATCGGGCACCTGAACATCCTGCGCCGCGCCAGCGAGCACTGCGACTACCTGATCGCCGGCGTGGTCGAGGACGACGTCGTCGCCAAGATCAAGGGCCGGCCGCCCGTCGTACCGCACGACGAGCGGATGGAGGTCGTCCGCGCGATCGGGATCGTCGACGAGGTGGTCAGCGACTGGTCCAGCGACAAGTTCGAGATGTGGAAACAACTCCGGTACGACGTGCTGTTCAAGGGCGACGACTGGAAGGGCACCGAGAAGGGCCTGCGCCTGGAGAAGCTGCTCGGCGAGGTCGGAGCCAGCGTGCATTACTTCCCGTACACCGCGTCGACGTCGAGCACGGACCTGCGCCGGCTGCTGGAGGGCACGCTGTGACCGGGCCGGCGGAGGACGCGGAAATGGGGGCGGAGTCCGGCCCGGGGGCCGATGGGGGAGCTGGGATCGGGCGGGCGAGCGAGGCTTCGCCAGCGACGGGTGCCGGCGGAGTCACGGCCGGCGTGCCGGCGCGACGGCGGATCTTGGTGAGTGCTTACGCGTGCCGGCCCAAGGGTGGGTCCGAGCCCGGGGCCGGCTGGGCGTGGGCCAAGGCGGCGGCACGGGACCACGACGTGTGGTTGCTGACCCGCGGCAAGTTCGCGCACGAGATCGAGGAAGAGCTCGCGATCCGGCCGGTGCCGGGGCTGACCGTCGTACCGCTGGAGCTGCCGAAGTTCCTGCTCAAGCTGCGCCGCCGGAGCGCGGACGTGTACTGGTACTACCCGTTGTGGCAGCGCAAGGCCGGCCAGGTCGCCGAGCGGCTGCACCGCAAGCTCGACTTCGACGTGATCCACCACCTGACGTTCGCGGTCGACTGGATGCCGGCGGGCGTCGTACGGCGTACGTCGGCGAAGGTGATCTGGGGACCGGTCGGCGGCTCGACGGCGGTCCCGCTGTCGATGGCGCACTGGCTCGGATCGAGCGGCCTGGTCGGCGAACTGTTCCGCCGCGCGTGGACCGGCACGGCCCGGCAGTTCATCGGCCGGCAGCTCGCCCAGCGCGCCGACCTGGTCATTGCCCAGAACAACGATGTCGCCGAGGTCTTCGGACCGCACGCGCGCGAGATCGTCGTCCAGCCGAACGTCGCGATCCGCCGGTTCGCCAGCGCCTCCGGCCCGTACGAGCCGTTCGGCGGACCCGGCGTGAAGACGGCGCTGTTCGTCGGCCGCCTGATCCCGTGGAAGGGCCTGCTGCTCGCGATCAGCGCCCTCGCCCGCCCGGAGGCCGCGAACTGGGAGCTCCGCGTCATCGGCGACGGCCCCGACTGGCGCCGCGCCGAGCGTCTCGCCGAGCAGCTCGGCGTCCGCGACCGCGTCGAGTTCACCGGACAGCTCCCACGTGAGGACGTCCTCGCCGCCCTGCTCCGCGCCGACGCCCTCCTGGCCCCCGCCCTCCGCGAGGCCGCCGGCTGGGCCGTCACCGAAGCCCTCGCCAGCGGCTGCCCCGTCGTCTGCGTCGACCGCGGCGGCCCCTCCGTCATCGTCGGCCCCGACGAAGGCGTCGCCGTCAACTGGCGCGGCGACGTCGTAGGCGAACTCGCCAAGGGCCTGGCGTCTTTGAAGGGCCGCATCACTCCAGTCGACCGCTGGGGCCCCGACCGCCTCCCCGCGTTGCTGTCGGAGTGGTACGCCGACGCGCGGGTGACCTCCTGAAGCTGTCTGTCGAAAGAAGAAGGCCCCGCACCAGCACGGTGCGGGGCCTTCTTCTACTGCTCAGTCCCGGGCGGTTTTACCCGGCAGCGCGAGCATGCGGTCGAGGGCGATCTTGGCGTAGTGCTCGGTGTCGGCGTCGACCTTGATCGGGTTGACGACGTGGCCGGCGACCAGGTTCTCCAGGGTCCACACGAAGTGGGGGAGATCGATGCGGTTCATCGTGGCGCAGTAGCAGACGGTCTTGTCGAGGAACACGATGTTCTTGTCGGCGTGCTGCTTGGCGAGGCGCGAGACCAGGTTCAGTTCGGTGCCCACCGCCCACGACGTACCGGGCTCGGCCTCGTCGAGGACCTTGATGATGTACTCCGTAGAGCCGACCAGGTCGGCCTTGGTGACGACCTCGTGGCGGCACTCGGGGTGCACCAGCACCTTCACCCCGGGAACGCGCGCGCGGACGTCGTCGACGGACTCCGGCGTGAAGCGCCCGTGCACCGAGCAGTGTCCGCGCCACAGGATCATCTTCGCGTCGGCGAGCTGCTGCTTGGTCAGGCCGCCGCCCGGCTTGTGCGGGTCGTACACGACGCACTCGTCGAGGCTGATGCCCATCTTCAGCACCGCGGTGTTCCGCCCGAGGTGCTGGTCGGGCAGGAACAGCACCTTCTCGCCCTGCTGGAAGGCCCAGTCGAGCGCGACGTCGGCGTTGCTCGACGTACAGACCGCTCCGCCGTTGCGGCCGCAGAACGCCTTGATGTCGGCGCTGGAGTTCATGTACGTGACCGGCACGGTGACGTCCGCGACGCCCGCGTCGGCGAGCGCGTCCCAGGCCGCCTCGACCTGCTGGATCCGCGCCATGTCGGCCATCGAGCAGCCGGCCGCGAGGTCGGGCAGGATCACCGTCTGGTTCTCGTGGGTGAGGATGTCGGCGGACTCGGCCATGAAGTGCACACCGCAGAACACGATGTACGGCGCGTCCGGCCGGTTCGCCGCGTCGCGAGCGAGCTTGAACGAGTCACCGGTGACGTCCGCGAACTGGATCACCTCGTCGCGCTGGTAGTGGTGCCCGAGCACGAACACCTGGTCACCGAGCGCGGCCTTGGCCTTCTGCGCCCGCTCGACCAGGTCCGGGTCGGAGGCCGGCGGCAGCGCGCCCGGGCACTCGACGCCGCGCTCGGAGTGCGGGTCGGTGTCACGGCCAAGGAACAGCAGCGGAAGGGATTTCGGGCCGTCTGCGATCGTCGTCACGTCAACATCGTCGCACGCCGACGTCCCCGGCTCGCGTGGTACACGTCACTGCCCATCATGCGAAATTACCGGCGCAGTTCGTTGGATGTGCAAGCATCAGTGGATGACAGACGTGATCGTCGTCGGAGCCGGTCTCGCCGGGCTGAACTGCGCCCTCACCCTGCAGAGCCGGGGCCTCGCCGTCCGTGTCGTCGAGTCCACCGACAGCGTCGGCGGCCGAGTCCGCACCGACCGCATCGACGGCTACCTCTGCGACCGGGGCTTCCAGCTCCTCAACCCGGCCTATCCCGCCGTACGCCGGTACGTCGACCTGCCGGCCCTGGATCTGCAGCCCTTCGCCGCAGGCGTCGCAGTCGCGGGAGCAGCCGGTACGACGATCCTCGGCGATCCCCGCCGTAGCCCGACGTTGCTGCCCAAGACCCTCCTGAGCGGATACCTCCACCCCAGGGAACTGGCCCGCCTCGGCGCCTGGGCAGCGCCCGCGCTCGGCCCGGTCCACCGCCTTCTGGACGAGGCCGCCACCGCCCCCGGCTCGACCCCGCAGGAATCCGGCGAGCGAAGCTCCGCCGCTTCGGGCCCGGCCGCCTCCGGCCCCCGCCCTGGGGACGGGGCGACGGACTCTGCTTCTCACCGCAAAGCGCCGACCGGAGGAGACCTGTCTCTCCGCGAGTCGCTCGATCGGGCCGGCGTCGAGGGCAAGCTCCGGCGGGAGGTGCTCGAGCCGTTCCTCTCCGGCGTCCTCGCCGAAGCGGACGGCTCGACCTCGGCCGCGTTCGTCCAGTTGCTGCTGCGCAGCTTCCTGCTCGGTACGCCGAGCCTGCCCGCGGGCGGCATGGCGGCGATGCCCGAGCAGTTGGCCGCGCGCTTGCGCGAGCCCGTCCACCTGGGTCGCCCCGCGACCGCCGTACGCGGTGGTGACGAAGCGATCGTCGAAACCGTCGACGGCGAACTCCGCGCTCGTGCCGTCGTCGTCGCCACCGACCCGTCGTCGTCCGCCGAACTGTTGCACGTCGAAGCGCCGCGAATGAAGGGCCTCAGCACCTACTGGTTCACGACCGACGAACCACCGCGCACCGACAAGCTGCTGGTGATCGACGGCCGCCGCGACGGCCCGGTCGTCAACACCGCGGTGATGTCGAACGTCGCACCGTCGTACGCGCCACCCGGTCGGCACCTGATCCAGGCGACCGCCCTCTGGCCGACCGACGCCGTCGAAGCCGACGTACGGATCCAGCTGACCCGGATGTACGGGCGCTCCGCCGGCGCGTGGCAGGTCGTCGTACGGCACGACATCCCCGAAGCCCTCCCGCATCAGCCCGCGCCGCTCGCCGCGCGTCGCCCGGTCGCGCTCGGCGACGGCCGCTTCGTCGCCGGCGACCACCGCGACACCGCCTCGATCCAAGGCGCCCTCGTCTCCGGCCGCCGCGCGGCGAACGCGGTCACGCAGTACTTGGCCTAGGGCGGGTCCGCCTACTGCGCGGCACTCGGCACGGCATCGCCCGACCTGGAGGGGTTGAAGTAGATCCCCGCCGCGCCGTACGCCGTGGGCAGCAGCGGCCGATGGTTCGCGATGACCGTCAGCTCGGCCGCCTCCGCCGCCGTGAACCACCCGACCTCGGTCACCTCGTCGGACAGCCCCGCCGTCCCGTCGACCACCTCGGCGCGGAACAGGACCCCGAGGATCTGCACCCGATTGCCGTCCGGGTAGACCACGACGAGATCCGGATCCGAGTACACCCCGAGCAGCCCGGTCGTCCGCACCCGCAGCCCCGTCTCCTCGAACACCTCCCGCTCAGCCGCCTCAGCCGGCCGCTCGCCCGCCTCGATCCCACCACCCGGCATGCACCACTCCCCGTTGTCGCTCCGCCGAGTCAGCAACAACCGATCCCCGTCAAGCACCGCCGCCGAAGCCCCCGGCCGAAGCGGGGCTCGCGCATCAACCTCTACGCCGTACTCCTGCGTCGTCATCCGCTCTCCTTTGTTCGTGATGCGTGCTGTCCGTATCCGCCTGGTTCGTGATCCGCGCTGCTCAGTGCGCCGTCGCCGAGTTCGCCGCCGAGCGCCCTCCGGGGCCGACGCTGGCCCGGAACCACGGTCAGCCAAGCCCCTTCACCCCGTCCCGGCAGGCGCGGTCGGCCGCGCGGGTCGTCTCCGGCAGCCGATACCGCGGCGCCAGCTCCAGCACCCGCTCGACCGCCGTCCCGAGCGACACCCGGTGACCGACTGAGACGAACACCGGCTTGGTTTTGTTCTGCGTCCGCAGCACTTTCCCGACCACCTCCCCGTCCAGCACCAGCTCACCAGCCGCACCCCGCGCAGCCCCAGGCTCCTCCCAAGCACCGACAAAAACCGTCTTCCCGACCCCGATGCTCGACAGCCCGGTCACCACCCCCAGATGACAAGCCAGCCCAAACCGCCGAGGATGCGCCAGCCCCTGCCCGTCACACACCAACAGCTCCGGCGTCACCCGCAGCCGCTCCAACGCAGCCAGCAACCCCGGCACCTCCCGAAACGCAAACAACCCAGGCACGTACGGAAACGAAGTCCGCCCCCGCACAACCGCCCGATCCACCTCCCGCAGCTGCACCGCCACCGCCGGCTGCGCCCGGTCGACCTCCTGCGGGCGCACCGGCGTCGAGGCCGTAGCTGGCCGCGATCCATCGGCCGCCTGGTTGACCTCCTGGGCCGGCGCCGACGCCGAGGCCGTCACCCGCCGCACCCCGCCGGCCGGCCGGATCACCTCCAGCACGACGACCGCCGCCGCGTACTCGTCGCCGTCGTAGGCGACATCCAGCCCCGCGACATATCGCGGCGGCCGCGGAGAGTGGTCAGTGGTGTCAACGAGCCGCCGGAGCTCCTCCTGGAGAGCAATCGCCTCCGCAACAGTGGGCTGCACCGCCCGCACGCTACCGCTTCCATAACGCCACCCCAGGCGGCCGTCGCACCGCCGGATCCGCGGCACCTCCGTCTCTTCCCCCAAGCCACGCCGACGCCCACCACTGATCAACCCACTCCCGCCCCGCCTCAAAGGCACCGGCTGAGCGCGGCCAAACGCTCGACGGCGTGCTTGATCAGTCGTGGGCGTCGACCAGCCCCCGCGACCGCGCACGCCGACCCGTGCACCGCCGCGCCGATTCCGCGCTGCCCGCGGCGGCCCCCGTGCTGATTGCACCGACTGCGCCGGTTGTGCCGGTCCTCGCGCTGACCCCGCCGCCCGTCTCGGTCCCGCATTGACCTCGCTGCCTGGGCGACGTGCAGCGCCGACCCAAGCAGGCTTCCCGCTGACCCGCTGACCCGCTGACCCGCTGACCCGCTGACCCGCTTCTCGGTTCCCGCGCTGACCTCACCGCCCCAGCGACGTGCAGCGCCAGCCCGTGCAGGCTTCCCGGCAGCGCGCTGACTCGCATCTCGGTTCCCGCGCTGACCTCACCGCCCCAGCGACGTGCAGCGCCAGCCCGTGCAGGCTTCCCGGCAGCGCGCTGACTCGCATCTCGGTTCCCGCGCTGACCTCACCGCCCCAGCGACGTGCAGCGCCAGCCCGTGCAGGCTTCCCGGCAGCGCGCTGACTCGCATCTGGCCGCGCTGACCTCGTCGCCCGGGCGACGTGTGAGGCCAGCCCGAGCAGGCGGTCCGGCAGCGCGCTGACGCTCGTCACGTGCGTGTCCAACCCGCCCGGCAATGCCCGCACCGACGCCAGCGCACCGACTCGCTCCAGCGCCGCGGCGACCTCGGCGACCGTGGCGTCAACGCGAGCCAGCCGCACGTCGACCTCTGTTCCCGCGCTGACCATGCCAGATCCCACAGGCCGGGCCGACTGCGCCGCCTGCGTTGGGCCGCGCGCCTATCTCGAGCCCACCCGGTGAGTGCAAGGGCGGACGTCCACCACTCACCAACCTGCCGTCGCGCCGCCCCGGAGGTGTGCGCTGAGCGCGACCGAGTGACAGCTCAGGTGGTTGGTGAGTGGTGGACGTCCGGTCGGTCTCGTTGGCCACGGCTTATGGCGGCGATGTGCTCGCCCAGGAGTTCCCGGGCGACTCCAGGTCAACGCGCTGATCTCGCGGCCCGTCCGTCCAGCGTTGACCTCGCCGCCCGGGCGAGGTGCAGTGTCAGCTCGAGCAGGCTACCCGGCGGCGCGTTGACGCCCGCCTCGGTTCTCGCGCTGATCGTCGAGCAGCCCGCGGTTGCTGGGCGCGTCAGGCACCACGCCGAAGCCCTGCACGCCGAGCCCGTAGTTGTGGGAGTTTCGCGGCGGGCGGGTTGACTGCGCCGCACACGTTGGTCGGCGTGCCGATCTTGAACCGGTTTCCCTCGTGGGAGGGCGGACATCCACCACTCACCAACCCGCCGTCGCGCTGCCTTGGAGGTGTGCGCTGAGCGCGACCGAGTGACAGCAGGCGAGCGCGATCCGCGGGTTAGGCGGGCCGGGGCTCGCGTGGTTGCTGAGTGGTGGGCGTCCGGTCGGTCTCGTTGGCCACGGCTTGTGGCGGCGACCTGCTCGCCCAGAGTCCCCGGCGACTCGTGGCCTACGCCGGGCTGAGCCACGTCGTACAGCGGGCGGCTTGTCGGCAGACCGGAGAGCTTGCGCCGGCTGAGGATCGACGCCCACCACCCACTATCCCGCGGTTGCACCACCGCAGACGGGCTGGCTGAGCGTGACCACGCGGTTGGTGGCGGGGTTGGTGGGTGGTGGCGGTTGGCCAGGCGGACGTCGACATAGACGGCTGGGCGGCCGACGTCCACCACCGATCGGGTGACGGCTGGGGCGGTCGACGTCCACCACTGATCAACAGACCGTTGGGCCGCTTCGGAGGTGGGCGCTGAGCGTGACCGAGCGGTCGGTGGCGTGGTTGATCAGTGGTGGACGTCGAGGAAACCTCACATCCGGGATTTGAACGGGTGGTGCGGCTGGCTGGGGAAGCGACGTTCGCAGGTGCACTCGCCCGGGGCTGATCAGCAGCGTGCTCGGCGTCTGCTCGGGTGGGCTGGTCAGCGGCGTGCTCGGCGTCTGCTCGGGCGGGCCTGTTCAACTGCGTGCTCGGCGTGTTGCTCGGGTGGGCTGATCACTGGGGCGTGCTGATCGACCCGATCGCCAACCCGGCGCCGATAGGCGCGGCCTATCGCGACCGCAGGCCCGTCCGGCAGGTGGCTGCCGTGGCGCGAATACAGCGCGGGGTTTGCGAGGATGGGCTCATGCGCGTGCTGATTGCTCCGGACAAGTTCGCTGGGACGTTGACGGCGGTCGAGGCTGCGGCCGCGATCGAGGAGGGGTGGCGGCGTCGGGATCCTGAGGCCGAGGTGCTGGTGGCGCCGATGGCTGATGGGGGACCGGGGTTCATCGACGTGCTGTCGGCTGTTGTCGACGGCAAGCTGCTGGCGGTGACCGTGCGTGGACCGCTCGGTGGCGAGGTGCCCGCGACCGTCCTGGTTGCCGGCGAGACGGCGTACGTCGAGACCGCGCAGGCCTGCGGCCTACATCTGGTGGAGCCCGCGGATCGGCGGCCGGAGGACGGTACGACGTACGGCGTCGGTCAGCTGATCGCGGCCGCGGTGGACGCGGGGGCGAAGCGGATCGTGCTGGGGCTCGGTGGTTCGGGGACGAACGACGCGGGCGCTGGTCTGCTCGCGGCGCTGGGCGCGACTGGTGTCGGGGGCAGTCTCGACGCGGGCGCGACCGGGCTGGCTGACCTGACCGCGGTCGACCTCGAGCCGGCGCGGAGCAAGATGGCGGGTGTCGAGTTCGTCGCCGCGAGTGACGTGGAGAACCCGATGCTCGGGCTCCGCGGCGCCACCAACATCTTCGGCAAGCAGAAGGGCGTCACCGACGAGCGGAAGCCGGTCGTCGACGGCTGGCTGACCCACTTCGCGGAGCTCGCCGACCGGAAGACGGCTGACCAGAAGGGGGCCGGTGCGGCGGGCGGACTCGGGTACGCGCTGCTGCTGCTCGGCGCCGAGCGCGTGTCCGGGATCGACCTCGTCGCCGACCTGACCGGGCTGAAGGAGAAGGCCGGCCGGGTCGATCTGGTGCTGTCCGGCGAGGGGGCGTTCGACTTCCAGTCCCGCGACGGCAAGGTGATCGCCGGGGTGGCCAAGGTCGCGAACGACGCGATGCGGCCGTGCGTCGTACTGGCCGGCAAGGTGCTGATCGGCTCCCGCGAGATGCGCACGATGGGTGTCGAGTCGGCGTACTCGCTGGTCGACGCCGTGGGCGAGGAGCAGGCGTTCGCCGACCCCCACGGCTCGCTGGCCACGGTCGCCGAACGCGTGGCGCGCACCTGGGCCCGCTGAGCCGTCGCCCAGCGCGCCTTCCGCCGTCCGGCCCGTTCTCGCCCGGAAGCCCGGAAGCCCGGAAGCCGGGAAGGGCGGAGGCCCCGGAGCCCGGAAGCGCCGGAGCGGGGAGCCCGGGGAGCGGGGAGCGCGGGAGCCCGGAAGCGCGTAGGCGCGGGAGCGCGGGAGCCCGGAAGCGCGTAGGCGCGGAAGCCCGGGAGCCCGGGGAGCGGGGAGCGGGGAGCGCGGGAGCCCGGAAGCGCGTAGGCGCGGGAGCCCGGGAGCCCGGAAGCGCGTAGGCGCGGAAGCCCGGGAGCCCGGGGAGCGGAGAGCCCGGAAGCGCGGGAGCCCGGAAGCGCGTAGGCGCGGGAGCCCGGAAGCGCAGAAGCCCAGGAGCCCGGTGCCCGGTGGGTGAGGCAAGTTGTTGATCCTCGAAATTGGTGTGCGACCATGGGAATGAGCGCGAGTCAGTGGGTGTTGGCTCGTGTTGACAGCGGATTTTCCGCGTGCGGCTGCCTGCCCATCAGCAGCCGGGCGCTCAAGAGATGACTGGAGTCAGGAATGACTGAAGCGCAGACCGAGCAGGCCACCGCCGCCGCGACGGGGATCCTGTTGACGGACGGGGCCGCCTCGAAGGTGAAGGCGCTGCTGGACCAGGAAGGTCGCGACGACCTCGCGCTGCGCGTCGCCGTGCAGCCGGGCGGGTGCTCCGGCCTGCGGTACCAGCTGTTCTTCGACGAGCGTCAGCTCGACGGTGACGTGGTCGCGGACTTCGACGGTGTGAGTGTCGTCACGGACCGGATGAGCGCGCCGTACCTCAAGGGTGCGTCGATCGACTTCGTGGACACGATCGAGAAGCAGGGCTTCACGATCGACAACCCGAACGCGACCGGCTCCTGCGCCTGCGGCGACTCGTTCAACTGAGCCTTACCCGAAGCCCCCGGTGCCGACAGGCGCCGGGGGCTTCGTCATGCCCGGCCGGTACGACGCCGTACCAAAGGCAGCTCAGGCGACCTCGGGGCGGGCACGCCGGGGGAGTAGCCACGTGATGGCGAGGGCGACCACGAACAAGCCGGTCGAGACCAAGGTGCTGGTCTTGGCCGCGCCGAGGAAGCCGTCGGTCGGCAGCAGCTGGAAGAAGATCGTGCCGATCACCGCGACCCCGATCGCGCCGCCGAACTGCTGCATCGCCGTCAGTACGCCGGACGCCGAGCCGGCCGCGCTGTCGTCGATCGAGGCCAGGATGATGTCGAACAGCGGCGCGAACACCATGCCCGAACCGATCCCGACCGCCAGCAGCGGAGCCACCAGGTCCCAGATCGTCGTCGCGTCGCCGTTGCGGACCAGCGTGAACCAGACCCACACCATTGCCAGCGTCATCACGCCCATGCCCAGCTGCAACGCGACCCGGCCGAGCTTCGGCGCGAGCACACCCGCGGACAGCGGCGCGCCGATCGCGATCCCGAGCGAGAACGGCACCATCGCGAGGCCGGCCTTCAACGGGCTGTAGTGCAGGCCGAGCTGGGTGAACAGGTTGAGCACGAGCGTGAACCCGGACATCGCCAGGAAGAACGTGCTGATCACGCCGAGCCCCGCGACGTACCCGCGACTGCGGAACAGCGACGGGTCGATCACCGGGTTGCCCGACCGGCGCTCGCGCCACCCGAACAGCGCGAACACGGGGATCGAGGCCACCATCATCGTGATCGTCCAGACCGGCCAGCCGAGCTCGCGGCCCTGCACCAGCGGGTAGATCAGCAGCCCGGCGCCGAGGCTGACCAGGATCACGCCGGCCGGGTCGAGCCCGCGGGCGCCCGGCGTCTTCACCTCGGGCATCCAGCGCAGCGCGCCGACGATCGCCGCGAGGCCGATCGGCACGTTGATCCAGAAGATCATCCGCCAGCCGGCGTCGAACCAGTTCGCGTCGATCAGTACGCCGGCCAGCACCGGCCCGGCGACCGCTGACAGGCCCATCACCGGCCCGAACAGCCCGAACGCCTTGCCGATCTCGTCCGGCGGGAACACCGACTTCAGGATCGCGAACCCCTGCGGAATCATCACCGCGCCGAGCAGGCCCTGCGCGACCCGGCTGCCGATCAGCAGGCCGGGCGAGCTCGCCAGCCCGCACACCGCCGACGCGACGGTGAACCCGACCGCGCCGATCACGAACAGCTTGCGGCGCCCGACCAGGTCGCCGAGCCGCCCGAAGCTGACCAGGCCGATCGCGAACGCGAGCGTGTACCCGGCGAGCATCCACTGCACCGCGGCGTTCGACCCGCCGAGCTCGCGCTGGATCGAGGGCGCGGCGATGTTCACGATCGTCGCGTCGACCAGATCCATGATCTCGGCGACCAGCACGGTCGCCAGCACGATCCAGCGCCATCGGTACGGCGTACCGGCGGCTGCTGCCGCGACGTCGCCGGGTGAGGTGGTTGAGGTAGTCATCGTTGCTCCTGGTTCGAACGGTGTTCGTTGTCGAACACCGTTCTACGTACGAACGTCGTTCGTGTCAAGTATGGTGTTCGCTACAGTGGGCGCATGAACCAGTCGCCGTGGCAGCCGATCACTCCCGCCAAGCCGGCCCGCGCGGCGCGGGAGCCGCTCACCCGGGAGCGGATCGTCGACACCGCGCTGCACCTGCTGGTCGAGCAGGGCTACGAGGCCGTGTCCATGCGCAAGGTCGCCCAGGCGCTCGGCACCGGTCCGGCGTCCCTGTACGCGCACGTCGCGAACAAGAAGGAGCTCGACCAGCTGATGCTCGACCGGGCCGCGGCGGACATGAAGCTGCCGGACGCCGATCCCGAGCGCTGGCAGGACCAGCTCAAGGAGGCGATGTACGAGGTTCTGCGCGTGATGCGCGCCTACCCCGGTCTGGCCCGCGCGGCGATCGGTCAGGTCCCGCTGGGGGAGTACGCGATGCTCAGCACCGAACGGATGCTGGCGATCCTCAAGGCCGGCGGCGTCCCCGACCAGGCCGCCGCGTGGGCGGTCGACCTCATCCCGCTGTTCATCACCGCGACGGCCTTCGAGGAGAGCGTCCAGGGCGCCGCCGACTTCGCGCCGGAGGATCTCGAGGGTTTCGTCGAGCAGCTCCGCTCGTACTTCGGCTCGCTCGACCCGGCCCGCTTCCCGTTGACGATCGCCCTGGCCGGCGCGATGACCACCGGTGCCAGCGGCGACGAGCGCTTCGACTTCGGCGCCCGGGTGATCATCGCCGGCCTGGCCTCGATGGTGCCTGAAACAGACGCTTGATTGGATCGGCGCCCGATGGGCACCAGGGTTGTTGCCCAAGACAACCGAGGAGGAGCTCGTGGCCGCCGACCACTCCCAGCCGACCGTCGAGGCCGACCCACCGCCCGGAGTCCTGAAGCGGGCGATCGCCGCGTCCGCGATCGGCAACGCCACCGAGTGGTTCGACTACGGCATCTACGCGTACGGCGTGACGTACATCTCCGCCGCGATCTTCCCCGGCGACACCGAGAGCGCGACGCTGCTCGCGCTGATGACGTTCGCGGTCTCCTTCCTGGTCCGGCCGCTCGGCGGTCTGGTGTGGGGCCCGCTCGGCAACCGGCTCGGCCGCAAGCACGTGCTGGCGATCACGATCCTGTTGATGTCGGGGGCAACGTTGTGCGTCGGCCTCGTTCCGTCGTACGACTCGATCGGTCTGTGGGCGCCGATCCTGCTGGTGCTGCTGCGGATGATCCAGGGTTTCTCGACCGGCGGCGAGTACGGCGGCGCCGCGACCTTCATGGCCGAGTACGCGCCGAGCCGCAAGCGCGGCTTCCTCGGCAGCTTCCTGGAGTTCGGCACGCTGGCCGGGTTCTCGCTCGGCGCGCTGCTGATGCTGGGGTTCTCGCTGGTGCTCGGTGACGAGGCGATGGGGTCGTGGGGCTGGCGGCTGCCGTTCTTCGTCGCCGCGCCGCTCGGCATCGTCGGGCTGTACCTGCGCTCGCGGCTGCAGGACACCCCGGTGTTCAAGGAGCTCGAGGAGTCCGGCGAGAAGGAGGAGAACACCTCCAGCCAGTTCAAGGATCTGGTCGGCGGCTACTGGAAGCCGATCCTGCAGCTCGGCGGCATGGTCGTCGCGCTGAACGTCGTCAACTACACCCTGCTCACCTACATGCCGACGTACCTGGAGAAGGAGATCCATCTCTCCGCCGACCAGTCGCTGATCGTGCCGATCGTCGGGCAGTTCGCGATGATGTGCTTCGTGCCGTTCGCCGGCCGGTTCTCCGACCGGGTCGGCCGCAAACCGCTGTGGTGGGTCTCGCTGGCGGGCCTCTTCGTCGCCGCCGTCCCGGCGTTCCTGCTGATGGGCACGAACCTGACCGGCGCTGTCGTAGGGTTCGCGATCCTGGGCCTGTTGTACGTGCCGCAGTTGGCCACGATCTCGGCCACCTTCCCGGCCATGTTCCCGACCCAGGTCCGGTACGCCGGGTTCGCGATCGCGTACAACGTGTCGACGTCGCTGTTCGGCGGTACGGCGCCCGCGGTCAACGACTGGCTGACCGAGAAGACCGGCGACAACCTCACCCCGGCGTACTACATGATGGCCGCCTGCGTGATCGGCGCGATCGCGATCGCCAAGGTCCCCGAGACAACCCGCTGCCCGCTGAACGGCACCGAAACCCCAGGCACCGAGGGCGCGCCGCCGCCGGTCGAGCTGGAGCCGGCTAAGGCGTAGGGCGTTTCGGGCGGCCGTCGCAGGAGGGGGTGCTGCGGTGGGTTGAGGTGGAGCCGGCTAAGGCGTAGGGGTGTTTCGGGTGGCCGTCGCCGGAGGGTGTGTTGCGGCCGGTTGAGCTGGAGGCGCCCGAGGGGTTGCGGTGTGTCGGGCGGCGCTTGCGGTGGTCAGGGGGTGGTGGCGTTTCGGGCGACCACCGCCGAAGGCGGTAGGTCTTAGAGGGCGCCCGGCTCCCCGCGCACCTCCCCACCTGCCGGTGGGAGGATGGCCGCGGCCGCCCAGGACGGGCTGGTACGGTCGAGGACTGCACTCTTCTCAGGAGCTCACCTTGCTGTTGGACCGGCCTGTCCAGGACCAGATCGTTCTCACCACGGTCGGCGGTGCGGAGGACCTGATCGAGGGGCTGGACGTCGTCGGCCGCTCCGACGGAGCCGTCACCTGCCGGATCGACGGGCCGCTCCAGGCCCTGTACGACGCCCGGCTGTACATGACCGCCGCCGTCCCACTCGCCGACCCGGCCGCCGTACTGCGCTCGGCCGAGTCCGGCGTACTGTCCGCGCTCGAGGGCCCGATCCGGTTCCGGATCGCCCCCGGTACGCCGGATGCCCGTGCGCTGTGGGACCTGCTCGTCGACAAGCTCGGCTGGTCGGAGAACACCTCCGACTGGGCGGTGAACTTCGTCCCCGGTGTCGGCGGCTCCGGCTGGCTGGCCGAGATCGGCCCGCTGCACTGGTCGCGCCACTACCCGCCGGAGCTCGAGCGGCTGCCCTGGTCGACGAAGCCGGTGGTCGCGGAAGTGATGATCCGGCTCGCCAAGGTCGGCACCGAGCACCACCTGCTCGACCCGTTCTGCGGAACCGGGACGATCCTGCTGGCCGCCCATCCCTTCGCGTACGGCCGCCTGATCGGCTCCGACCGCGACGAGAAGGCCATCGAACTTGCCCGCGGCAACCTCTCCCGCGCGGGCGTCCGCGCTGACCTCTCCGTCGGCCCCGCCGAGAAGCTCGCCGTAGCGTCAGGCAGCATCGACCGCGTCGTGTCGAACCTGCCCTTCGGCAAACTCGTAGGCAGCCACGGCGACAACGCGAAGCTCTACCCGGCGATGCTCAAGGAGATCGCCCGAGTCTTACGCCCCGACGGCCGCGCCGTCCTGCTGACCGAGGACAAGCGACTCCTCAAGGACTCGGTCGCCCGAACCCCCGAGGTCAAGATCGTCCGCGAACGCCTGCTGAAGTACTCGGGCGCGACGCCCACGGTCTTCGTCCTCTCCGGCACCCGCAAACGCCAAAACCGCCGCGCGTAGCGGACACTTCCTGACCGCGACTGTCCCTAGCGTTCTCGGTGTCCCCAGCAAGGCGCCGACCTGGTCGGCGCCGGCCACCAGGAAGGCACCGAGATGACCGTCGCCCCGATTCCCGCCGGCTACACCAGCGTCACCCCGTGGATGATCTCGCGGAACACCCCCGCACTGATGGACTACCTGACCGCGGCGTTCGAGGCCGAGGACTGCGGCCGCGTCGTCGACAACCGGGGCGTGGTCGGCCACGCCGAGATGCGTATCGGCAACGCGATGGTGATGATGTTCGACGCCCGCCCGGAGTGGCCGCCGACCCCGGCGTTCCTCCGCCTGTACGTCGAAGACGCCGACGCAACCCACCGCCAGGCCGTCGCGGCAGGCGGCACGTCGGTCACCGAGGTCACCGAGCTCTTCTGGGGCGACCGAGTAGGCCGAGTACGAGACCCCTTCGGCAACCTCTACTGGATCCAAACCCGAGTGGCCGACCTGTCAGAGGCGGAGATGGCCGAGCGCATGAACGACCCGAAGTACATCGCCGCCATGGAGTACGTCCAGAGCGCGAACTTCTTCAGCTGAGGAGCCGGAGGGCCGTGAGGGTGTAGGCGCGGGCGGCGGTGACCAGTTCGGCGACGGCTACTGACTCGTCGGCTCGGTGGGCCTGGGTTTTCACCGAGCCGGGGCCGAGGACGACGACCGGTACGGCGAGGTCGCGGGCGATGTAGCCGCCGTCGCAGGCTGCGGTCCAGCCGCCGAGGGGGAGACCAGGGCCGCCCGCGGCGGCCAGGGCTGTGTCGGTGGTTCGTACGAGGTCGTCGTCAGCGGGGGTCTCGAAGGCGGGCATTTCCATCGGCATCGCGAGGTCGACGGTGAGTCCGCGGTCCTCGAGGCGCAGGGCGGCGACTCGTTGGCGGAGGTCGTCGAGTACGGCGCTCGGGGCTTCGCCGGGCAGCAGCCGGCGATCGGCCACCACTACGCACTCGGCCGGCACGATCGACCCGCCGGTGCCGCCGTTGATCTGGCCGACGCTCCAGGTCGCGGGCCCGAGCAGCGGATGCGGCGTGCGAGCCAGTTCGTCGTGCAACCGCTCGATCTCGGCGACGATCGCCGCCGCGCCGTAGATCGCGTTCGCACCGTCGGCCGGGTTGCCCGCGTGACAGGCCCGCCCGTGCACCTCGACCCGCAGATAGGAGTCGCCCCGCGCTCCGATGATCGTCTGGAGATCTGTGGGTTCTGTGGTGATGCAGCCGACGAAGGTCCGCTGCACGGACTCGACGTACGCGCGGATGCCCTTGCCGGTTTCTTCTTCGTCGACCAGTGCGGCCAGTTCGACCGGGCCGGACAGACCGACGTCTCGGAGCGCGGCCAGGGCGGCGAGGGACGCCGCCAGGCCGCCCTTCATGTCCGAGGCGCCGCGGCCGTGGAGGCGGCCGTCGCGGAGCTCACCGCCGTACGGGTCGGTGGTCCAGCCTTCGCCTACCGGTACGACGTCGGTGTGACCGAGCAGAAGCAGGCCGGGCTTGTTGCCGCCGGGCAACGTGATGCTGAGGTTGTTGCGCCCGGGCTCGACCTGCGCCTCCTCGACGTCCAGCCCGAGCTCCTCGGCGGCAGCACGCAGTACGGCGACTGTCGCCGCCTCACCGCCCGGCGGGTTCTGACCGGTTGCCTGAAGCAACGACTGGGTGAGCTCGACCAGCCACTGCTCGTCGATCCGGTCGAGCAACGCCTGCTCCGCCGGCGTGATCGCGGCATCCGCGCCCGCGACCAGGTTGGGATCCCTGCCCGCGACCGGCTGGGGATCCCCGCCCGCGTCCGGCTTGGCATGCCCGCCCGCGACCAAGTGGGAATCCTTGCGCGCGATCACGCGGGGAGCCTCGTGTGGCGTCGGCCCGTTGCCATCTGCATCGTCCGACATCGGCGCGGACCTTCTACTCGGAGACCAGGGTCTCGTCGGTGGTCCCGAAGCCGACGTTGTAGTTGATGCCGACCGACAGTCGCCCGTCGACGACCTGGCAGCGCAGCGTGATCACGAACGGCGTCTCCAGCAGCCGCGCCGTACCGACGAAGGTGTCGCCGTCGCCGTACGCCGAGGTGACGATGCGCTGCGCCGGGTCGGTCAGCGTGTAGGACTGCTCGGTCCAGTCGCCCGGTGCGAACGTGATCTCCTGCGTGCCCGACTCCCAGGCCCGCGCCGCAGTGAACGTGAAGGTCCCGGTGCCGTCAGCATCCAACCGCACCGCCGACAGACCGTGATCGTTCGCCGCGAAGGTGTACGTCTTGCCGTCACCCGGTGCGGGGGAGGGCCCGGTCGGCGGCTCGAGCTTCATCGTCGGCGACTCCCCGAACGAAGACACGACGACCCCGGTAGGGCCGGCCTCCAGCAGGGGCAGCAGGTGCTCCCAGATCACGTTCATCGTCGCCTGCATGTCCGGGGACGCGCTCGTGATCACCACCGCGGTGTCATGATCGGGCAGCACCAGCACGTACTGGCCGAACGCGCCGTCACCCCGGTACGAGTTGTGCCGTCCGCGCCAGAACTGGTACCCGTAGCCCTGCTTCCAGTCCGGGTTCTCCTCGGTGCTGTTGTCGACCTGCGGCGACGTCGCCGCCTCGATCCACTCGGCGGGGACCAGTTGCTTCCCCTCCCACGCACCGCGCTGAATCAGCAACTGGGCGAAGGCCGCGAGCGACAGAGTGTTCAGGCTCAGTCCCCAGCCGCCCATGTTGATGCCCTCGTCGGACGTCTCCCAGATCGCCTCGGTGATCCCGAGCGGCTCGAACAGGCGAGGCCGCAGGAAGTCGACCAGCTTCTCGCCGGACACCTTCTGCACGATCGCGGAGAGGATGTACGTCGCGCCGCTGTTGTAGACGAACGGCGCCCCGGGCGCGTGCTCGACGTCCAGCCGGAAGAAGCCCTGCACCATCCGCCCGGTCCGGCCGAGCCGGTCGGCGGTGTCCTTGGAGTGGCCGGTCGACATCGTCAGCAGGTGCCGGACCTCCATCGCGGCCAGGTTGTCGCTGATCTGGTCGGGCAGGTCGTCGCCGGAGAAGAACGACACGACCTTGTCGTCCACCGACAGCAGCCCCTCCTCGACCGCCAGGCCGACCGCCGTCGAGGTGAAGCTCTTCGACACCGAGAACAGCAGGTGCCGGTCGGTCAGCCGGTACGGCGACCACTCGCGTTCCAGCACGACGTGGCCGTGCCGCAGCACCATCACGGTCTGGATCTCCTGCTCGGACGCGTCCAGCGACGCGACGAAGGCGTCGAGGCCCGCGCTGGAAAGTCCCTGGTCGGCCGGCGTACTGCGAGGAAGGGTCACCTGAAGCACGTTAGCCGCCGCCACCGACAGTTTCACCGGGACTGGCGTGCCGTGAGACGGCCCCGAAAAACTTCCCGGCCGCGATGTCGATTTCGCCGACGGCCGGTCGACGCACAGGCAAGAGCACCCATCCAGACCCCAAGGAGCACCTCATGCGCAAGATCGTGGCCGGCCTGTTCATCTCCCTCGACGGCGTCACCGAGGCCCCCGACCAGTGGCACTTCCCGTACTTCGACGACGCGATGGGCGCCCAGGTCGACGCGCTCACCGCCCGCTCGGACACCATGCTGGTCGGGCGGCGGACCTGGGAGGAGTTCGCGTCGTTCTGGCCGACCGCCGACATGGAGATGGCCGCGCACATGAACGACACCCCGAAGCTGGTCGTCTCGACCACCCTCGAGAACGTCGACGCGTGGCAGAACTCCACGCTGGTCGAGGGCGACCCGATCAAGACCCTCGCCGAGCTGAAGGAAGGGCCCGGCAAGGACATCAGCGTGGTCGGGTCGTCGACGCTGGTCCGGTCGCTGCTGCGGGCGAAGGTGCTCGACGAGTTGCACTTGCTGGTTCACCCGATCGCTGTCGGTCACGGCGCCCGCCTGTTCGACGAGGGCGAGACGGTGCCGTTGGAGCTCGTCGAGTCGACCGCGTTCAGCACCGGCGTACTCCACACGGTCTACCGGCCGGCCTGAAAGGAGTAGTCCCTGGGTTTCTTGGGCACACCGTGGAATGCTGCACCTCCGATTCCCGCACGTTCCCCTGAACAGACAGGCTCCCGGTGAACCCAGAGACCCAGGACGACCAGCCCGCGCCGACCAGCCGGCTGCGCGCCGCGGTGATCCTCAACCCGATCAAGGTCGGGGACGCCGACGAGTTCCGCGCGAAGGTCGACGCGGCGCTGTCCGAGCGGGGGTTCGACGACTCGCTCTGGCTGGAGACGACCGAGGACGACGCGGGCTACGCGATGGCGCACCGGGCGATCGACGACAAGGTCGACCTGGTCGTGGTGGCCGGCGGTGACGGGACGGTTCGGGTGGTCTGCGCCGAGCTGGCGCGGACCGGCATCCCGGTCGCCGTCCTGCCCGCCGGTACGGGGAACCTGCTGGCCCGCAACCTCGGCATCTCGCTCGACCTCGACGAGGCGCTGAGCCAGGTGCTGGACGGGTCCGAGCAGCGGATCGACAGCGTGCTGGTCAAGGGC
Organism: Kribbella lupini; assembly: GCF_039529595.1. Lineage (NCBI taxonomy): Bacteria > Bacillati > Actinomycetota > Actinomycetes > Propionibacteriales > Kribbellaceae > Kribbella > Kribbella lupini. The sequence goes on from NZ_BAAANC010000001.1 coordinate 751,538, forward strand.
GACCAGCTCGACGACCGGTTCGTGGTGATGGCCGGTCTCGGCCTGGACGCCGCGATCATCGCCGACGCACCGGATGACCTGAAGAAGCGGGTCGGCTGGGCGGCGTACGTCGTGTCGACCGTGCGCAACCTGAACCACCCGTTCGTGAAGGTCGAGATCACCGTCGACGACCGGCCGCCGATCACCCGCCGGGCCCGCACGGTGGTGATCGGGAACGTCGGCACCCTGCAGGCGAACATCCCGCTGCTGCCGGACGCCAAGCCCGACGACGGCAAGATCGACCTCGTCGTCCTGGCCCCGCGCCGAATCAGCCACTGGCCGCGGCTGGCACTGAGCCTGGTGATCAAGTCCCTGAACGAGGGGCGCCACATCCAGCGCTACACGGGCCAGCGGATCCAGGTCAAAGCCGACAGACCGGCCGGCCGCGAGCTGGACGGCGACACCATCGAGAACGGCCGAATCCTGACCGCCGAGGTCGACCCCGGAGCCCTGGTCGTCCGCATCCCCTGAGAGGGGAGGGGAGCGGCGCCGCCCGGGTGGGCGACGCCGTCTTCCGCTCTACTTCTGCACCAGTACGGCGACCGTCCGGGCCGGCACCGAGACGGTCCCGGTTGCGGCGGTCCAACTCGTCTGCTTGACGACCGGATCAGCACCCCCGGCCTGGACCGGCGACAGGGCCAGGCCGGCTCCGGTCAAACCAGGGATCTGCTGGCTGACAGCCGAACCGGTGCTGTTGAAGACCACCACCACACCCTTCAGCGCCGGATCCACATTGGCCCCGACAGAGTCGTTGATGCGCATCGTGATGACACCCGGCACCGCCGCGGCCGTGCCGCTGAGGGGGAAGCTGACCTTCTGGTTGATCAGGTCGGCCGACCCCAGCCGGAAGAGCGGCGTCGAGAACCTGAGCTTCAGCAGATCCGCAGCCGCGGCGGAGGCCGTCGCCACCTCAGCGGCGGTCGGCTTCAGAGCAGGGTTGCCGAGCAGCGGCTTCATGTACGACCACTTGGCCTCGTTGTCCGGCTTCGGCGGCAGGCCGTGGCCGAAGCCGTTGTCCGCGCCGGTCCAGTCCAGCTGGTTGAACCAGTCGCCGGAGTCGTAGGAGTTCCGGTCCAGCGACTTGCTGCGTAGCAGGTCCGCGCCCGCGTGCCAGAACGACGGCGTCTGTGCCAGCGCGGTGGTTGCCAACGACAACGTGTTCATCCGGACCCGTTCGGCCATCGGCAACGAGGCCGGCAACTTGAAGGTCAGCGAGTCCCACAACGTTTCGTTGTCATGGGCATCCACATACGTGATGACCTCGTTGGGCTGATCGGCGTACCCAGCAGGCGACCCGTTGTAGTCCACCCCATCACCCCGTACGACGGCCCCGCCGTCCGCCGACTTGAAGGTGAACGCCCGCAAGTTGCCCGCCAGTCCGAGCTGCACCAGATCCGTGTCATGCGCCAACCGCTTCGCCCGATCAGCCGGCGACCCGTTCACCGGAGCACCGTTCGGATCGCTCGCCGCACCCGACCCGAACCCCTGCACCCGCGGGTCCTCGTCGAACGGCCCACCACCCCGCACGGCGTCCCGCAGCCGGTCGGAGAACGTCGCGATCCCGGTCCCGCCGAGGTTGCCCTGCGTCGCCTGCTCGAACAACGCGTTGTTCGCGACCTCGCCGAAGTTCCAGCCCTCGCCGTACAGGAACACCTTCTTCCCGTCGACGCCGTCCCGCGCCACGGTCAGCTTGTCCAGCGCCGCGCGGACCTTCAGCATGTTCGCCTTGCTGTGATGCCCCATCAGGTCGAACCGGAACCCGTCGACCTTGTAGTTGCGGGCCCACGACACCGTGCTGTCGACCATGATGTTCTCGGCCATCGCGTGCTCGGTCGCGATGTTGCTGCAGCACGTCGACGTCTCGACCCCACCGGAGGCGTTCAGTCGCTGGTAGTAGCCGGGGACAACCTTGTCGAGTACCGACGTCGGCGCCTGCCCGGCGGCCGGCGTGTGGTTGTACACCTGGTCGAGCACGACCCGCAGGCCCGACTTGTGCAGCCCGCCGACCATCGTGCGGAACTCCGCGACCCGGCTCAGCCCGTCCTTCTGGACGGCGTACGAGCCCTCCGGCGCAAGCCAGTGGTACGGGTCGTACCCCCAGTTGAAGCCGTCCTTCGCCGCGACCGCGGTGACGCACGCCTGCTGCTGCTCCGAGTCCGGCGGCAGCGCCTTCAGATCGCAGGCCGGCTTGTCCTGCGCCCCCTCCGGGATCGAGGCGATGTCGAACGTCGGCAGCAGGTGGACCGTGTTCAGCCCGGCCTGCGCGAGCTTGCGCAGGTGCTTGGTCCCGGCGCCCTCGTCGGCGAACGCCAGGTAGGTCCCACGGTGCGCGGCCGGGACCGTGGTGTCGTTGATCGAGAAGTCGCGCACGTGCAGCTCGTAGATCGTCGAGTCCACCGACCGCGCCAGCGACGGCACCGGAGTCCGGGACCAGAGCACCGGCTTGCCCGCGGGATTGTCCAGATCCACGGCCACCGAGTACGCCGAGTCGGTGGTCAGCGCGACCGAGTACGGATCCGTGACCACGTTGGCCTCGACCTTGCCCGTGCTCGGCGCGTACACCGTCACCTCGTACCGGTACTGCGCGCCGGCCCACTGCCGCCGCCCGTCCGCCGTCCACGAGCCGTCGGCACCTGGACGCATCGGCAGCTTCTGCGCCCCGATCAGCAGCGACACCTTCTGCGCCGTCGGCGCCCACAGCGTGAACCGCGGTACGCCGCCGTGCCACGTCACGCCGTACGAGCGGCCGACCGCCGCGCCGTACACGTCGTCCAGTACGCCGGGGATCTGCACCCCGGTCGCGTCGAGCAGCCGCCCGGCGTCGTCGTACTGGGCGAGCCCGAGCTGACCCTTCAGGATCTTGCGCACATCGGCGTGGTCGAGTCGCAGCGCGGTGTAGCCCTTCAACGCGGGGAACCGGGTCAGGATTTCGGACGGCAGGCCGCGAGGATCGACTCGCAGCCCCGACGACGAGCCGCCGATGTCGTCCGCGTCGACCGCGAGCCCGCCGGTCGGCGACCAGTGCAACCGCCAGCGCGACCGCTCCGGGTGACCGACCGGCGGTACGGCGAGCAGGTCCTTGCCGACCCAGTGCGCCTTGGCCTGCTTGAGATCGGGCTGCGCGCCCGGCTTGGAGGTCGTCACGGTCAGCAGGTGGGTCGCGAGCACGTACGAGAACGTGACGACCAACCCGTCGCCCGGCACCTGGATCGGGATGTTGCCGCCGGTCGGGCTACCCCCGACGCCGTAGCTCTCGTCGAAGGAGAGCCCGTGCGCGACCTTCGCCTCATAACTGCCCGCTCCCAACTCGCTCGTCGACCAGGTGAAGGTGCCGTCGCCGTCCTGATCGGTCAACCAGGGGCGCATGCAGTCAGGCGACCAGTCGGCCGGGCAGCCCAGCTCGGACTGGAACGAGCCGGGCACGGTGACGATCGGGCCCTGCGCGTCCGACGTGACGAAGTGCCGACCGTGCTCGTAGTAGAACGTGGTCGGCGTCGCGGGCGCGGTGTAGGAGATGTTGGCGCCGTTGAGGTTGCCGCCGGCCCCGTAGTTCTCGTCCCACGTCTTGTTGATCGCGGCCTTGTAGGCGTGCTCACCGGCCGGGATCGGGTACGTGCCCTTCCAGACCTTGTCCTTCGGGTCGAGCGTCAGCTGCGCCTGGTCGCAGTCCGGTGACCAGTCCGCCGGGCAGCCCATCTCGCTGTTGTGGTCGCCGGGCACGCTCACGTTCGCGGGCTGCGTGACCGGACCGGTCCCGCCACCCCCACCTCCGCCGGGCGCCGGCGGGTCGCCGACCACGCCGTACGAGCCGGAGACGGAGTAGTTGCCGGACGCATCCTTGAGCACGGCCCGGTACTCCAGCAAGGTGCCCTTGGCAAGCTTCGTCACGTCGTGGAAGACCCGGTACGGCGCGTTGTCGTCGGAGCCGAGTCGTTGCCACGTCGTCGTACCGACCGGGCGGACGCCGTACGTGACGGTGACCGGCGTGTTCTCCGGCACCGCGGCGGCGATCTCGGCGCGACCGCCGACGGTCGCTCCCGGCTCTGGGGAGCTCATGTACACGGCCGGCGCCTTGGAGCGGTACGGCACCTTGGACAGCGCCTGGTAGACCGTGACGGACAGCGGCGGCTGGGTCAGCGTGGCCCGGCCCTCGCGGTCGGTGCCGAACGACTTCGTCCCGCCGTACACGGGCCTGAAGACCTTCGACCCGTACGTCGGGACGGTGGCCGTCTTGGCGGTGGTCGCGTTGTTGGTCACCACCAGGTACTCGGTCTTGTCCGCGCCGAGCCGGCTGAACGCGTACAGGCCGCCGGCGTTCGACGAGTACCGGTGGATCTGGGTGCCGTTGCTCAGCGCCGGGTACTTCGCGCGGAGTTTCTGGAGCTCCGCGATGTGTTTGTACATCGGCGCGCTCGTGTTGAACGAGTCCTTGCTGCCGATCGTCGACGTCCCGGTCCCGTCCACGACCTCGTCGTCGGCGTACTCGGTGGTCTTGGTCGCGAACATGTCCTGCCGCGCGTCCTTGTCGCCGCCCGGCCCGGTGAAGCCCTGCTCGTCGCCGTAGTAGATCACCGGCTGGCCGCGGGTCAGGAACATCAGCGAGTGCGCGAGCTTGTCACGCTGCAGGAGTTCCTGACCTGCTGCCCCGGCCTGCTTGAGGAACGTGCCGACTCGGCCCATGTCGTGGTTCCCGAGGAAGGTCGGCAGCTGGTACGCGTTGGAGTCGGCGTCGGTGTAGTAGTCGTCGTTGGCGTAGAGGTCTCGCAGCTTCGTCGAAGGATCGCCCTTGGCGAAGGCGACGGCGTTCTGCTGGAACCCGAAGTCGAGCGTCGCCTGCAGCGCGCCGGAGGTCGTGTACGTCGACATGAACTTCGGGTCGGCGTCGTAGACCTCGCCGAACATGAAGAAGTCCTTGCTGCCCTTGGCCTTGGCTGCCTTCAGGATCTCCGGCGAGAACTTCTGCCAGAACTCCAGGTTCACGTGCTTGACGGTGTCGATCCGGAATCCGTCGATGCCGAGTTCGGCCCAGGTCTTGTAGACGTCGATCATCCCGTCGCGGACCTTCGGCTGCTCGGTGAACAGGTCGTCCAGCCCGACGAAGTCGCCGTACTCCGCGCTCTCACCGGCGAAGGTCGAGTCGCCGCGGTTGTGGTAGAGCGTCGGGTCGTTCAGCCAGGCCGGCTGCTTGACGGTCTCGTCGGCCGGAGTCTTGAAGACCGGCACGTTCGGGAAGCTGGTGTTGCGGTCCAGCGGCGGGAACGTGTCGCCCCCGGCGTACTGCTTGTCGTCGAAGACCGTGCCGTTGGCGTCCTTGTACGGCGAGGTCGCCTTCGGGATGTAGCCGTACTGGCCGGACTGGTAGGCGATCACGTCCGCGGTGTGGTTGGTGATGATGTCGAAGAAGACCTTCATGCCCTTGCCGTGGGCGAGCTGGATCAGCTTCTGCATGTCCGCGTTGGTGCCCAGGTGCGGGTCGATCTGGGTGAAGTCGGTGATCCAGTACCCGTGGTACCCGGCGCTGACGTCGGCGCCCGAGCCCTGGACGGGCCGGTTCTTGAACGACGGGGTCAGCCAGATGCTCGTCGTACCGAGGGACTTGATGTAGTCGAGCTTCTGCATCACGCCGGCCAGGTCGCCGCCGTGGTAGAAGCCCTTGTCCGCCGGGTCGAGCCCGGTGGTCAGCCGGTCACCGGTCAGCCCGCCGGCGTCGTTCGACTTGTCGCCGTTGGCGAACCGGTCGGCCATCAGGAAGTAGAAGCGTTCCTTGGTCAGGTCCTGGCGCAGGCTCGGACTCGCCAGCGCTTTGTCCGCCGGGGTCGGTGTCGGGCCGGCCAGGTCGACCGGCGCGACGCTGACCACGTGCGTGGTGTCGTCGTAGCTGAACCGCAGCTTGGCGGGGCCCTCGAGCGTGAGCGGGATGTTTCCGCCGTTCAGCACGCCGCCCGCGCCGTAGTTCTCGTCCCAGCCGCCGTTGACGGTCACCTTGTACTCGTAGCTGCCGGCCGGCACGTCGAACACCTTGCTGTACGGCGCCGCCGCCCCGAGGCTGGACGCCGCACACCCCGGGTCCCAGTCCCCGGCACATCCCAACTCGCTCTGCAGCGACCCGGCGAGCGTAATCACCCGCTCGGCGGACGGTCCAGCGGGCGCCGCCGCCGGCGTCCCCAGTCCCACCGCCACCACGGCGATCGCAGTAGCCCCAGCCAGCCAACGAGCACGGCGCACGACGAACCTGAGCATCGCGGGTTCCCCTCCCAAGACAGGACAATCTGCCCGGGACGCTAGCCCGCACTCCGGACCGGCGGAAGGCCTCAAAGGTCGCGCTCAGGTCACGGCGCTCAGCCGACGAGCTCCGGCAGCAGGGTCTCGATCGGGCCGCGGAGGACCTCGTCGGCCTCTTCGTCGTACGGCGTGGGCTGGGCGTTCATGATGATCAAACGCTTGCCGGCCTTCAGCGCGACGTCGCACAGACCGGCCGCCGGGTAGACCTGCAGCGACGTGCCGACGGCCAGGAACGTGTCGCAGGCCTCGGTCGCCGCGACCGCGGCGTCGAGGACGTTCTGGTCGAGGGACTGGCCGAAGGAGACCGTGGCGGACTTGAGGATGCCGCCGCAGACCTCGCAGGCGGGGTCCTCCTCGCCGGCCTCGAGGCGGGGGAGGAGGTCGGCCATCGGGATCCGGCGGGCGCAGCTCAGGCAGTCGACGTACCAGACCGTGCCGTGCAGCTCGAGGACGTTCACCGAGCCGGCCTTCTGGTGCAGGCCGTCGATGTTCTGGGTGATCAGCGCGGTGAGGCGGCCCTGGCGTTCCAGCTCCGCGAGCGCGCGGTGGCCGGCGTTCGGCTCGGCGGTCCAGGCGGGGTTGGCGAGCCGGTGCTTCCAGGCGGCGGCCCGGACCCGCGGCGACGCGACGTACTCGTCGATGTCGAACATGGCCTGCGCGCCCGGGTCCTTCGTCCACAGCCCCTGCGGCCCGCGGAAGTCCGGGATGCCCGACGCGGTCGAGATCCCGGCACCGGTCAGTACGGCGAAGCGTTCGGTCACGCCCCCGAACTTACCGGCCACTCGTGAGCGAGCACCGACATGACGATCGAGTCGACCCACTCGCCCTCCCAGAGCAGGTCGTCGCGCAACCGGCCCTCGACCACGAACCCGGCCTTCTCGTAGGCCCGCTGCGCCCGCGGGTTGAACGCGTACACGCCCAGGCTGATCCGGTGCAGACCGAGCACCTCGATGCCGTAGCCGACGATCAGCCGGGTCGCCTCGGTGCCCAGGCCGCGCCCGCGGCCGCCCGGGCCGATCAGGATCCGGAAGTTGCAGGCCTGGTTGTCCGGGTCGTACTCGTTCAGCACCGCCTCGCCGACGGTCTCCCCGGTCGCCTTGTCGACGATCGCCAGGTCGAGCCGGTCGGTCTGGTCCTTGCGGGTCCGCAGCCACTCCAGCGCCTTCTCGTCGCTGATCGTCCCGTGGCTCCCGGTCAGCCGGGCCACCTCGGGATCGTCCATCGCGGCCTTCATCGCCGGGAAGTCCTGCTCGTCCAGCGCCCGCAGGACGACCAGTTCACCGGTCAGGATCGGCTTGATCGAGAAGTCGGTCACAGGCGACAGCTTGTTGGTCGACGCATCCGAACGCCACTGGTTTTCAGCTCAGCTTCCGTACGACGTACCGCCCGTCCTCGGCCGAGACGAGCTCCTGCCCGCGCATTCGGCACCACGCGGGAATGTCGGTCGCGGCGGCCGGGTCGTCGGCCAGTACGGCGATGCTGTCGCCGACAGCCAGCGCCGGGAAGGCCTGCGCGAGCTTGATCACCGGCAGCGGGCAGAGCATCCCGCGGCAGTCGAGGGTCGTCACATCCCCACCTCGGCACGAATCCGCTGGACGAGCCCGGGCAGCACCCGCGCGAAGCGGTCGACGTCGTCGTACGTGCTGCCGCGGCCGAGCGAGACGCGGACGTTGCCGTGGGTGAGCACGCCCATCGCGGCCAGGACGTGCGACGGGCGCAGCGTGCTCGCCGTACAGGCTGACCCGCTGGAGACGGAGAAGCCCTCGGCGTCGAGCGCGGTGACCAGGGCCTCGCCATCGACGTACAGGCAGGAGAAGGTCAGCACGTGGGGCAGCCGGTCCTCCGGGTCGCCGACCACCTCCACGTCGGTGAGGTCAGCCGCGACGCGAGTCCTGAGCTCGGCGATCCAGGCCCGGTGCTGCTTGTCCAGGGCGTCCGCCTCCAGCAGGCGGGCCTGCAGGGCAGCCGCGGCAGCCAGCGCGGCCGGGACGTTCGGGTGCCCGGGGGAGAGGCCGTCCTCGCGCTCGTCCACCGGCCAGGTCGGCGCGAACCGCGTGCCCTTCCGTACGGCGAGCAGCCCGACCCCGGCCGGACCACCCCACTTGTGAGCGCTCGCGGCGAGCACCGACCACCCGCCGGGGATCGCCTCGTGACCAACCGTCGCCGCCGCGTCCACGAACAACGGGACGCCCGCGGCGGCTGCCACCTCGCCGAGCTCGCTCACGGGCTGCCGCGTGCCGACCTCGTGATTGGCCGTCTGCAGCGCGGCCAGCGCGACGCCGGGCTGGCGGAGCTGCTCGGCGAACTCTTGCGTGTTGACCCGTCCCAGTTGGTCGACACCCACTTCGTACGCCGTACCGGCCGCTGCCGCCGCGTGCAGGACCGCTGAATGCTCGACCGCGGAGTGCACCACCGTCGTACCGACCCGTCGCCGGGCCGCCGCAACCGCGGGCAGGCCCGCGTGGATTGCGGCCGTCCCGGAGGTGGTCAGATACAGCTCGTCAGGCCGTACGCCGACGCCTTCGGCGAGCACCGCGCGGGCGTTGTCGAGCAGCAGCCGGGCGGTCCGTCCCTCGTGATGCAACCGGGCCGGATCGGCCCATCCGGAATCGAGTGCCTGCAGCAACACCTCCCGCGCGGCAGGGTGCAGTTCCTCGGCACTTGCGGCGTCCAGATATGCACGGTTGCTCACACGGGAAACGCTAAGCCCTACCTATGCGCAGAACCGCAGAGGCAGTCCAGTAGTGTTCTGTCGTCAGTCTCACCTGGGAAGGGAAAGGCGCCCCGTGGGTTCGAACGGCACGTCCGGAGTGGTCGCGCGAGCGGCGGGTCAGCAGACCCGCGCCGCGTCACGTCCGGCGAAGCGACGCCTGCTGGTCCCGGCAGCGGTAGTGGTCGGCACATTGCTGCTGACCGGCTGCTCGTCGGAGACCAACGCGCAGTGGAAACGACTTGGACTGCCGGAGGGTGCTTCGGACCGGACCGAGGCAGTCAGAAGCCTGTGGATCGGGGCGTGGATCGCTGCCCTGGTCGTCGGTGTGATGGTGTGGGGCCTGATCCTGTTCGCCGTGGTCCGGTACCGCCGGCGCAGCGAGGACGCGCCGCGGCAGACGCGGTACAACCTGCCGCTCGAGGTGCTGTACACGCTCGCGCCGTTCGCGATCATCGGTGTGCTGTTCTTCTACACCGTCGAGCACGGCAACGTGATCACGAAGAACTCCGGTGCCTCGACGCACCAGATCAACGTGGTCGGCCAGCAGTGGCAGTGGACCTTCAACTACAAGGACACCGTCGACGGGCAGCAGGGCGTCTGGGAGACCGGCACGCTCGACCAGCCGGCCGAGCTGGTGCTGCCGGTGAACGAGTCGGTCGAGTTCGAGCTGACCTCGCCCGACGTGATCCACTCCTTCTGGGTGCCGGCCTTCTACTTCAAGCTGGACGTCATCCCGGGCCGGACCGGCAAGTTCGAGCTGACCCCGACCAAGACCGGCACCTTCGCCGGCAAGTGCGCCGAGCTCTGCGGCCTCTACCACAGCCGGATGGTCTTCACCGTCCGCGTGGTCACCGCCGACGAGTACCAGGCGCACCTGCGTGAGCTGGCGGCCAAGGGCCAGACCGGCGCCGCCACCGGTGGCCAGGACGCAACCACCATTCCCGGCCACGGGGAGCAGGAGGGCGAGAAGTGACCGACTTCGCTGAGCGCAGCGGCGCCGTAGGGGCCGCGACCGCGCTGCCGAGGCGGCGCAGCAAGGGCCAGATCGCGGTCAAGTGGCTGACCACCACCGACCACAAGCTGATCGGCCACCTGTACCTGATCACCTCGTTCATCTTCTTCCTGATCGGCGGCGTGATGGCGCTGCTGATCCGCGCCGAGCTGGCCAAGCCGGGTCTGCAGATCGTGAACGAAGAGGTCTACAACCAGCTCTTCACGATGCACGGCACGATCATGCTGCTGCTGTTCGCGACGCCGCTGTTCGTCGGCTTCGCGAACGTGATCATGCCGGTCCAGATCGGCGCGCCCGACGTGGCGTTCCCGCGGCTGAACATGTTCAGCTACTGGCTGTTCCTGTTCGGCGGCACGATCACGATCTCCGGCTTCTTCACCCCGGGCGGCGCGGCCGACTTCGGCTGGTTCGCCTACGCCCCGCTGTCGAACGCGGTCCGTTCGCCGGGCGTCGGCGGCGACCTGTGGATCATGGGTCTGTACCTGGCCGGTCTGGGCACGATCCTCGGTGCGGTCAACTTCGTCACGACCATCATCACCATGCGCGCCCCGGGCATGACGATGTTCCGGATGCCGATCTTCACCTGGAACATCCTGGTGACGTCGATCCTCGTGCTGATCGCGTTCCCGATCCTGGCCGGCGCGCTGCTGATGCTGGAGGCGGATCGAGCCCTGGGGGCTCACGTCTTCGACGCCGCGAACGGTGGTCCACTCCTGTGGCAGCACCTGTTCTGGTTCTTCGGGCATCCCGAGGTCTACATCATCGCGCTGCCGTTCTTCGGCATCATCACCGAGATCCTGCCGGTCTTCAGCCGCAAGCCCGTCTTCGGCTACATCGGCCTGGTCGGCGCGACGCTGTGGATCGCCGTCCTCTCGGTGGCGGTCTGGGCGCACCACATGTACGTCACCGGCGCGGTGAACCTGCCGTTCTTCTCGTTCATGACGTTCCTGATCGCGGTGCCCACCGGGGTCAAGTTCTTCAACTGGATCGGAACGATGTGGGGCGGGTCCCTGTCCTTCGACACCCCGATGCTGTGGTCGATCGGCTTCCTCACCACCTTCCTGTTCGGTGGTCTGACGGGCGTCATCCTGGCCTCGCCGGCCCTGGACTATCAGCTGTCCGACTCCTACTTCGTGGTGGCGCACTTCCACTACGTGGTGTTCGGCACGGTGGTGTTCGCGATGTTCGCGGGCTTCTACTTCTGGTGGCCCAAGATGACCGGCCGGATGCTCGACGAGAAGCTCGGCAAGCTGCACTTCTGGCTGCTGTTCATCGGCTTCCACACGACGTTCCTGGTGCAGCACTGGCTGGGTGTCGAGGGCATGCCGCGGCGCTACGCGTCGTACGGCGCGAACGAGGGCTTCACCACGCTGAACGAGGTCTCCAGCATCGGTGCCTTCGTGCTCGGCCTGTCGATGCTGCCGTTCTTCTACAACGTCTACAAGTCGCGCAAGGCGCCGCTGGTCGGCGTCGACGACCCGTGGGGCTGGGGCCGTTCGCTGGAGTGGGCGACCAGCTCGCCCCCGCCGCGGCACAACTTCGTCAGCCTGCCGCGGATCCGCTCCGAGTCGCCGGCCTTCGACCTGCACCACCCGGACATCGCACTGGCCGAGTACGGCGACAGCGGCGCGCCCCGGGACAACCTGCTCGACGCGGGCGAGGACCAGGGCCGGGTCGAGAACCTCGAGCGCAACATCAACGCGGGCACCGGCACGACCGGGGACGGAGAGGGTAAGGCATGAAGGTCGAGGCCTGGGTCTTCGGCATCCTGACGCTGTTCGTCCTGATCGTCGCCCCGATCTACTGGGTGATGTCGGAGGACCCGACCGGGACCACCGCGCTGGTGATGACGTTCTTCCTGGCGCTGCTGGTGACGTTCTACCTGAGCATCACCGCGCGCCGGATGGACGCCCGCCCGGAGGACCGCAAGGAAGCCGAGATCGCGGACGGAGCCGGCGAGCTGGGCTTCTTCCCGCCGTACTCGTGGTGGCCGCTGTGGTGCGCCGCGACGCTGTCGGTCATCGTGCTCGGCCTGGTCTTCGGCTGGTGGCTGTTCATCATCGGCACCGGGCTGGGGATCGTGGCGCTGTCCGGTTTCATCTTCGAGTACTACCGCGGTGACCACGCGCACTGATCGGAAAGTCAACTAAAAGACGCTCCAGATCGTCATCTGTACTGCGGGCCGGAAAAGGGCCCGTCGTACCGGTGGCGATCTGGTGCGTCTGGACCATCGCGCGGGCGAGCTAGGCTGGCCGGGCGGTGCAACGAATCTCAGGGGAGCTCAGGGTGTTGGGTAGTTCGGTGCGCAAACGCGGCCTGGCCGTGGCGGGGATCTGCGCGATGCTGGTGGTCGCGGCGGCATGTAACGACACCTCCGCCGGCGATCCACCCGCCGGAGGCTCCCAGTCGAGCTCCACCCCCGGCGCCTCGACGACCCCCGGTGGCGACCAGAGCCAGACCCCGTCGACCGACCCGGCCTCCGCGAACGTGACCGTCACGCCGGCCAAGAACGCCGCGGCGGTCCGTCCGGACCAGCCGGTCAAGGTCGTCACCAGCTCCGGCACGCTGGAGGACATCACCGTCAGCGACAAGGACGGCGGCAAGGTCAGCGGTTCGTTCAACGACTCCAAGTCGGAGTGGACGTCGCTGCCGCAGCTCAAGCCGAGCACGACGTACACGGTCGCCGGGTCCGCGCAGGGCAGCGACGGCAAGACCGTGGAGATCAGCTCGACGTTCAAGACGCTGGCCGCGAGCAGCAGGCTGAAGGCCTCCGTGGCGCCGCTGGACGGCGAGACCGTCGGCGTCGCGATGCCGATCCAGATCTTCTGGAACAACCCGGTCAAGGACCGCGCCGCGGTCGAGAAGCGGCTGTCGGTGAAGACCTCGGTCCCGGTCGAGGGCACCTGGCACTGGGTGAACAGCAAGCAGGTCAACTACCGGCCCAAGGAGTACTGGCCGGCCGGAACCAAGATCACCGTGAACATCGCCACCCAGGGCGTGAACGCCGGCGGCGGCGTGTGGGGCTCGGCCAGCCGGCAGATCGACTTCGCGATCGGCAAGTCGGTCGTCACCAAGGTCGACGTCAAGAAGCACACGATGGCCGTCACGATCAACGGCAAGCTGGCCCGGACCATCCCGATCACCGCCGGCAAGGACGGCTTCACCACCCGCAGCGGCGTGAAGGTGATCATGGAGAAGTACCGGACCAAGCGAATGGACGCCCGCACCGTCGGCATCCAGCCCGGCGACCCGGAGTACTACGACATCCACGACGTCCAGTTCGCCCAGCGGGTGACCAGCTCCGGCGAGTTCATCCACGGCGCCCCCTGGTCCAGCGGCAGCCAGGGCTCCGAGAACGTCAGCCACGGCTGCGTCGGCATGAGCCTCAAGGACGGCGCCTGGTACTTCGCCCAGACCCTGCGCGGCGACCCCGTCGTCGTCACCGGCACCGCCCGAGGCATGGAACCCGGCAACGGCTGGACCGACTGGAACGACTCCTGGACGAAGTACAAGGCCGGCTCGGCGCTCGCCTGAGGCCCTGCTGCCCGATCAACCTCGGACCGCCCCGCGCAAAGCTGCGTGGGGCGGTCCGCGTTTCGGGTCCTAGCCCGGCGCGCTTTTGCGCCCTGGCTTTTGCGCCGCCACTCCCCGCGACCACAGTCGCTGTGCTCCCCATGCCCGCAGTCCCCGTGCCTGCCCCGCGCCCGCGCCGCGAGTCCCGTGCCCGTTTCCCCGCGCCGCAGTTCCCGTGCCCCGGCGCCCGCTTCCGCGCTTCCCGTGCCCCGCGCCCGCAGCCGCCGTGCTCCCCGCGCCGGCGTCCTGTGCCCACTCCGGGCGCCCGCAGCCGCAGTCCCTGTGCCGGCCCCGCGCCCGCTTCCCGCGCCTGCAGTCCTCGTGCCACCCGCGCCCGCTTCCCGCGCCCGCGTCGCGAGTCCCGTGCCCGCATCCCGCGCTCTCCGTGCCCGCAGTCCATGTGCCACCCGCGCCCGCTTCGCGCGCCCGCGCCGCGAGTCCCGCGCCCGCAGCCGCCGTGCTCCCCGCGCCGGCGTCCTGTGCCCACTCCCGGCGCCCGCAGTCCTCGTGCCACCCGCGCCCGCGCCGCGAGTCCCGTGCCCGCATCCCGCGCTCTCCGTGCCCGCAGTCCATTTACCCCCCGCGCCCGCTTCCCGCGGTCCCCGCGCCCGCGGTGCCTTTGCCACCCGCGCCCGCCCTCCGCGCCCGCAGCGCGCGCCGCGCGCCCACACCGTCCCCCCGTGCCCGGGATCTGCCTTCTTCCCGCACGTCGACGCCCTGCTCGCCCGTGCCTGTTGCGCCCCGGGCGGTCGAGTCAAGGCCTGGACAGTGGCAGGCGGACTGCGGGCGGCAGCTCGCGGCGTACGGGGACTGCCTGGAACGACTGCAGCATCAGCGCAGCGAAGCGGCGGGAGGCGGCGACCCTGAGCTCCGGGGTGGCGGCGCGGATGCCTTCGTTGGCCATCAGGGCAAGGGAGAGATCCTCCAGCACGAAGTCCTCGCGGAGGGCACCAGCTTCCTTGGCGCGGCGGATCAGCTCCAGGAGCGACCTGAGCGTGCGATCACGCTCAGCGGCGAGCCCCGCGGCCGGCGGCAGGCTCGACGTGAAGGCCCGCGCAAACCCCCGATCCAGCGCGTGCTGCTCCATCAACCGCTCGATCATCCGACTGAACCCCACCCACGGATCAGCCGCCTCCAGCGCCTCCCGCGCGATCGCCGAGCAGAAGTCCATCTGCTCCGCGAACGCCGCGACATGCAACGCTTCCTTGGTCGGGAAGTGCCGATAAAGCGTCGCTACCCCCACCTCGGCCCGCCGAGCGATCTCCCGCATCGGCACCTCGAGCCCCTCAGCAGCAAACGCCAACCGCGCCACCGCGAGGATCCGCTCCCGATTGTCCCGAGCATCCGACCGCAACCCCACCGGAGCCTGCTCCGACCTAGACTCGGCCCCTGCCTCCGATCCGGGCCCGGCCACCGGCTCCGCCCCGAGCGCGGCTCCCGTCTCCGACCCCAGCCCGGTGCCCGTCTCCGCCCCGAGCCCGGCTCCCGCCTCGGACCCGAGCCTGGCCGCCAGCTCCGACCCGAGCCCCGCGCCCGCCTTGAACCCGAGCCTGGCCGCTGGCTTAGACCCGAGCCCGGTGCCCGCGTCCGACCCGTTCCCGGTCCGCGTTCCCAACCCGCGCCCGGTTCCTGCCTCCGCCCCGAGCCTGGCCGGCGTCTCCGACCCGAGCCCGGTGCCCGTCTCCGACGCAAGCGCGGTTCCTGCCTCCGCCCCGAGCCCCGGTCCCGTCCTCGGCCCGAGCCCGGTCCCCGCCTCCGCCCCGAGCCCGGCCAGCGTCTCCGAGCCTCGCCCCGCCTCCGGCTCCGACCCGAGCGCGGGCTCCGGGTCTGCCGACGATCTCGGCTCTGTTCCCACTTCGGTGCTCATCGCTCTCACTTTAGCTAACCGGACGGGGTGTTCCGTTACGTTCGCGGGCATGAGAGTTCTCGAGTTCAGTGAGTACGGCCCGCCGAGTGTGCTGCACGTGGGAGAAGTGGAGGCGCCGCACCCGGCGCCAGGGCAGATCCGGATCGCCGCGCGAGCGTCAGGGGTGTCGGCGGGGGAGGTATCGATCCGGGCAGGCAAGTTCCGCGAGTTCGTGCCGGTCGACTTTCCGTACCGAACCGGCTTCGACGCCGCCGGGGTGGTCGACGAGGTCGGCGAGGGCGTGGACGGCGTCAGCGTGGGGGACGAGGTCTTCGGATTCACCACCATGACGGACCGCGCGGCGAACGCCGACTTCGTCGTACTGGCTGCATGGGCGCCGAAACCGGCCATCTGGAGCTGGGAAGAGGCCGGAGGGGCCGCTGGGAACGTGGAGACCTCCACGCGCGTCCTGGACCGCCTGAGGGTCGATTCAGGCGACACGGTGCTGATCCAGGGTGCCGCCGGGGGAGTGGGGACCGTCGCCATCCAGCTCGCGGTCGCCCGCGGCGCACGAGTCATCGGTACGGCGAGCGAGCGCAACCACGCCTTCCTCAAGTCCCTGGGAGCCGAGCCCACGACGTACGGGCCCGGCCTGGAGGAACGCGTCAGCGAGCTCGCACCGGGCGGAGTCGACGCGGTGTTCGACTGCGCGGGCGGAGCGCTGAAGCAGCTGGTCGCCATCGCCGGAGACCCGTCCCGGGTGGTGACGATCGCCGACTTCGAGGCGAAGCGGTACGGCGTCCACATGTCCCACAGCGCACCGGCCGACGAAACCGGTGCTGCCGTCGGCGCCGGCGCGGACACTCTGGCCGTCCACGGCCTCGCCGCAGCCGTCGAGCTGGCCAACCAAGACCGGCTACGCATCCCCGTCGCGGCAGCCTTCCCCCTGGAAGCAGCCGCCGCAGCCCACGAACTCAGCGAGTCCCACCACGCCCGCGGCAAGATCGTCCTACTCCACTGACCAATGTGCCGGCCAGCTCGTTCGCCGGTACGCCGGTACGCCGGTACGCCGGTACGCCACGTGGCACCGCACCGACGTCCCGTCGTACCGGCAACCGGCGAGCTGGTGCCCGTCACCGGGCGAGGGGGGTCGTCGCCCGTCCCGCCGTACCGGCACCCCGCCGTCCCGCGGTACCGGCAAACGGGGGCGATGGTGTCCTGGCGCTGGCCAGGGTGAGGCGGAGGCGAGGGCGCCGTCGCACCGCACCGGCGTCCCGCCGTACCGGCACCCGGCGTGCCGCTGTACCGCCGCGCCGACCGGCAAGCGCCGTACGGACGTACCAGCAACGGGCGTCCCGGCAAGCGGCCCACTGCTGTCCAGGCACCGGCCGGGGCGAGGTCGCCGCCGGACCGGCAACAGGCGTCCCGCCATACCGGCAACCGGCAAGCTCGTGCCCGGCACCGGATGAGGTCGCTGCCCTCCCTGGAACCCACCATCCCGACACGTACCGGCAGCGGGCGCGTACGGCGGCAAGCCGTCCCTGGCCGCCCTCCCCGCTACGTCGATGGTGTTCTGGCACTGGGCGGGGTCAGGGCGGAGACGGGTCGCCGTCGCGCCGGACCGGCAACCGGCAAGCTGATGCCCGGCACCGGGCAAGTCGCCGCCGTACCACCAACCGGCGTCCCGGCAAGCGGCGCGCTGGTGTCTAGGCACCGGCCGGGCCAGGGCACAGACCAGGTGGCCGCAGTGCCGCATCGGCGTCTCGCCGTACTGGCAACCGGGCGCCCTGTTGTGCCGGCACCGGCTGGGGCCAGGGTGGAGGCGAGGTCGACCGCGCCGGTAGCCGGCCTCCGCCGTCGGTAACCGGAGTCCGCCGTACCGGCAACCGGCGTACCGGCACCAGCGCGCTGATGTGCCGGCAGCGGCCAGGCCCATGGCGGAGGCGAGGTCGACGCCGTACCCGCCGGACTGCCGCGCCGTACCAGCAACCGGTGTACCGGTCGACCCGCGCGCTGGTGTCCAGGCACCGGCCGGGCCAGGCGCACGCGAGGTCGCCGAGGTGCCGCCGTCCCGCCGCGTCGGTGTCCCGCCGGTACTGGCAATCCGCGCCCTGTCATGCCGGCATCGGCCAGGACTAGGGTGGAGGCGAGGTACCCGCCGCACCGGCGACTGGTGTCCCGCCGCACCTGCAACCGGTGTACCGGCAGCTGCCGCGCTGATGTGTCCACACCGGCCAGAGCCCTAGCGGAGGCCGCCGTACCGCCGCGCCGTCGGCGTACCAGCAACCGGTGTACCGGCGTCCCGCTGCAGCGGTGCCTGCGACCGCCGTACCGGCAACCGGCGCGTGGCGTCCCGGCACCGGTCAGGCCCACGGCGCGGCAAGGTCCCCGCCCTACCGGGCAAGCGAAAGGCCCCGGCTCAGCGAGCCGGGGCCTTTCACATGCCGCAGAATCAGTGCTTCGAGATCTGCTCTCGGGCGGTCTCGTCGTCGGTCTCGACCGTGCCGGTGACGCCGGGGACCTCGGCGCTGTGGCCGAGTTCCTCGTGGTCGTCGTGACCGTGGCCGTGGGCGTGGGCCTCTTCGATCTCCGCGGCCGTCGGCTTCTGCACCGCGTCGGCGAAGTAGAAGCGGGACAGTGCCGCGCGGATCTTGGTCAGGCCGCGGCGCGGGGCCGCGACGCCGTTCTCGTCCGTCTCGGGGCCGACCTCGAGGGGCAGCGTCCGGTCGCGGGCGGTGAGGGCGTACGCCTCGTAGTTCGAGATCGGGGCGTGCCGTTCGGTGTACTCACCGTCGGGCGACCGCATGATGACGCCGGTCTCCAGGCCGTGCAGCAGCCGGTCGTTGTCGGCGCGCTGCAGCGAGATCGCGATCCGCCGGGTCGCCCAGAAGGCGAACACCGGGCCGAGGAACACCGCGAACCGCAGGAACCAGGTGACCGAGTTGAGCGAGACGCCGAAGTGGGTCGCGATCAGGTCGTTGCCGCCACCGATCCACAGCAGGCCGTAGAAGGTGATGAACGCGGCGCCGATCCCGGTCCGGGTCGGCATGTTGCGCGGCCGGTCGAGCAGGTGGTGCTCCCGCTTGTCGCCGGTGATCCACTGCTCGATGAACGGGTAGAGGGCCACCAGGGTGACGAACGCGGGCGGGATGATCAGCGCCGGGATCAGCAGGTTCCAGCTCAGCGTCACGCCCCAGAAGTGGGACTCGAAGCCGGGCATCAGCCGGACCGAGCCTTCGAGCCAGCCCATGTACCAGTCGGGCTGGGAGCCCGCGGTCACCTCGGCCGGGTTGTACGGCCCGTACAGCCAGACCGGGTTGATCTGCAGCAGCGCGCCCATCAGGGCGGTGATGCCGAAGACGACGAAGAAGAAGCCGCCGGCCTTGGCCATGTAGACCGGCATCAGCGGGTAGCCGACGACGTTCTTCTCGGTCCGGCCGGGGCCGGGGTACTGGGTGTGCTTGTGGTACACGACGAGGATCAGGTGCGCCGTGACCAGGGCCAGGATCAGGCCCGGGATCAGCAGCACGTGCACGGTGAAGAACCGCGACACCATGTCGTCACCGGGGAACTCGCCACCGAAGATGAAGAAGCTCAGCCAGGTCCCGATCACCGGGGAGGCCTGGATCATGCCCTGGGTGATGCGCAGACCGGTCCCGGACAGCAGGTCGTCGGGGAGGCCGTAGCCGAGGAAGCCCTCGATGATGCCGAGGAACAGCATCCCGAAGCCGATCACCCAGTTCAGCTCACGCGGCTTGCGGAACGCGCCGGTGAAGAAGATGCGCAGCAGGTGCACCATCATCGAGGCGACGAAGAGGATCGCGGCCCAGTGGTGGATCTGGCGCATCAGCAGGCCGCCGCGGACGTCGAACGAGATGTCCAGCGTCGAGGCGTAGGCCTCGGACATGTGCAGGCCCTTGAGCAGGCTGTAGGAGCCCTGGTACTCGATCTCGGCCATCGACGGCTTGAACCAGAAGGTCAGGAAGACGCCGGTCAGCAGCAGGATGATGAAGCTGTAGAGGGCGATCTCACCGAGCATGAACGACCAGTGGTCGGGGAAGACCTTGCGCAGGTTCTTCTTGCCGAGCTTGGAGATGCCGATGCGGTCGTCGACCCAGGCGACCGGCGGGGGAAGTTCTTTCGTGGCCACTGTTGTCACCCTCGTTCCCAGAAGCTCGGGCCGACCGGTTCGGTGAAGCCGCTCTGCGCGACCAGGTAGCCCTCGGCGTCCACGGCCAAGGGTAGCTGGGGTAGCGGGCGGGCGGCAGGGCCGAAGATGACCTTCGCGCCGTCGGCCAGGTCGAACGTCGACTGGTGGCACGGGCAGAGCACGTGGTGCGTGGTCTGCTCGTACAGGGAGATCGGGCACCCGACGTGGGTGCAGATCTTGGAGTAGCACAGGATGCCGTCGATGCCCCAGTTCTCGCGGCCGGCCGGGGTACGGATCTCGTTCGGAGCGATCCGTACGACGATCACCGCCGCCTTGGCCTTGGCGTTCTGGTACTCGACCGGGCTCTCCTCCTGCAGCGGAGCCAGGTTGGCGGGCGCGCCGTTGACCAGCTGACCGACGACCAGGTCGGACGGCTTGATCGGGCGGAGCGTCACGTCGTTGACGACCCGGATGCCCTGGGCCCAGATGGTGTTGTACAGCTTGCGGCCCGGCGCCGGGCCGAGGTCGCGCAGCAGCACGATGGCCGGCAGACCAAGCAGCGCCATCGCGCCGATCAGCGACCGGCGGATCAGCTTGCGGCGGCCGAAGCCGGACTCGGCGGCGCCGGTCTGGAAGCCCTCGATGATGTCCGCGCGCTGCTCCGGCGTACCGCCGGCGGCGTGCCGGTACTCGACGATCTCGGTGTCGACCATCAGCTTCTTGGCCCACTGGATCGCGCCGGCGCCGATCAGGAACAGCGCCAGGCCCAGGCACAGGCCGATCGTCATGTTGTTCGCGTTGCCCGACAGCGGGCCGAACTGCAGCACCGCGTCGCGCGGGATCGCGAAGTACGCCACGCACGCGCCGAGCGCGAGCAGACCGGCGAGGGTGAACATCGTCGCGACCTGCCGCTCGACGCGGTCGGCGGCCTTCGGGTCGATGTCGGTGATGCGGTGCTCGTGCGGCTCGATGCCCGGGTCGGCGATCGGCTCGGCCAGCTCCACGGCGCCGTGGCCGTGGTCGTCCCCGCTCACGGCGGGAAGGTTGTCCTTGTCGCTCATTCGGCCTTCGCTCCCTTGGCCTTGACGCCCTTGGCGCCGATCCAGACCGCTACGCAGACCAGCAGGCCGATCCCGACCAGCCAGCCCCACAGACCCTCGGAGACGGGGCCGAGACGGCCGAGTCCGAACCCACCCGGGTCCTTCTGCTCCTGCAACGCGTTCAGGTACGCGATGATGTCGCGCTTGTCCTCGGACTGCAGCACCTGGTCGGAGAAGACCGGCATCTGCTGCGGGCCGGTCAGCATCGCCTCGTAGATGTGCTTGGGGTCCACGCCCATCAGCGACGGGGCGTAGCGGCCGTTCGGCAGCGCGCCACCCTTGCCGGCGAAGTTGTGGCAGGCGGTGCAATTGGTCCGGAACAGCTCGCCACCGCGCGTCACCTGCTCGTCGGTCGCCTTGCTGATGTCGTAGGACTCCGACGCCGGCACCGCCGGGCCGGGCGCCAGCGACGCGACGTACGCGGCCAGGGCCTCGATCTCCTCCGGCGTGTACGCCGGGGTCTTGCGCGGGATCTGGGCGCCGGGCTGCATGGCCGGCATGCGGCCGGTGCCGACCTGGAAGTCGACGGCGGCCGCGCCGACGCCGATCAGCGACGGGCCGGCGAACTTGCCCTCGCCGTTGCCGCCGCCCTCGGCGTTGAGGCCGTGGCAGCTGGCACAGCCGACCGCGAAGAGCTTCTTGCCCTCTTCGATCTGCTGCGACTGGGCCGAGTTGTCGGCGACCGCGTTGTCAGGGGCGAAGGCGGCGTACGCCGAACCCACTGCCAGGAGGCCGAACAGGAGCACGACGAGGCCGGCTGACCGGTGCCGTCGTCGCGCAGACAGAAAGCGCGCCGGTGACAAGGAAAGTCTCTTCTCACTCATTTGAGCAGGTAGATGGTCGCGAACAGGGCGATCCAGACCACGTCGACGAAGTGCCAGTAGTACGACACGACGATCGCCGAGACGGCCTGTTCGTGGGTGAACTTACGAGCCATGTACGTCCGTGCGAGCACGTACACGAAAGCGATGAGACCGCCGGTCACGTGCAGACCGTGGAACCCGGTGGTCAGGTAGAAGACCGATCCGTACGGCGACGAGGCGATCGTCACACCCTCGTGGATCAGCGTGGCGTACTCGGTCACCTGGCCGGCGATGAAGACCGCACCCATCACGTACGTGAGGATGAACCACTCACGCATGCCCCAGGATCGGACGTTCAGCACCGAACCGGTCCGGCCGACCCGGCCGTGCTCGGCGGCGAAGACGCCGAACTGGCAGGTGAACGACGACAGCACCAGGATCGTGGTGTTCACCGCGGCGAACGGGATGTTCAGAAGCGCTGTGGAGGCGTCCCACAGGGTTTCCGTTCCCGGTGCCGCGGCGGCCGTCGTCACCGACCGGATCGTGAAGTACGCCGCGAAGAGGGCGGCGAAGAACATCAGTTCGCTCGAGAGCCAGACGATCGTGCCGACACTGACCATGCTGGGACGGTCGTGGTGTCCGTGTTCACGGGACGCTGGGAGTGCGGTTGCAGTGGCCACGCGGTCATTATGTCGGTCCGGGTTCCTGACAGCACGCCCACCCCCATGCATGTCGGCGCTTTCTGGTTCTTACTGTGGGAGAGTGCTTCCCCTCCACGCCGGACCCGGCGATCAGATCGAGCCGATCACGCCCCTGCGGCTGCTGACCGCCTGGACCTTCGAACCGGTGCTGCTGGCCGTGATCGTGGCCATCGGCGCCCTCTACCTGTACGGCGTTCACCGCCTGCGCGCCCGGGGGGACAAGTGGTCGCGCGGCCGCACGTTCTCGTTCGTCGGCGTCGGCCTGGGCAGCGCGGTGATCGCGACCCAGTCGGTGCTCGGTGCCTACGACACCGTCCTGCTCAGCGTGCACATGGCCCAGCACATGGTGCTGTCGATGCTCACCCCGCTGGCGATGGCGCTCGGCGCGCCGGTGACCCTTGCTCTGCGCACCCTTCCGCAGCGGCCGCGCGGCTGGCTGCTCGCCGTACTGCACTCGCGGTTCGCCAAAGTGATCTGCTTCCCGCTGATCGGCTTCACGCTGTTCGTCCTGAGCCCGTGGGCCCTCTACTTCAGCGGCTGGTACGACGCGACGCTGCGCTCGCCGGTGCTGCACGACCTGCTGCACGTCCACTTCATCGCGGTCGGCTCGCTGTTCTTCTGGCCGCTGCTCGGTCTGGACCCGGTGCCCGGCCGGGTGATCTACCCGTTCCGGCTGATGCTGACGTTCCTGACGCTGCCGTTCCACGCGTTCCTCGGGATCACGATCATGTCGGCGAACAAGCTGATCGCGGAGGACTGGTACACGGCCTTCGGCCGGTCCTGGCCGCCGTCACCGCTGCGTGACCAGTACATCGCGGGCGGTCTGCTCTGGGGCTCCGGCGACATCATCGGGATCGTCTTCTTCGCCGTACTTTTCGTGCAGTGGGTGCGCCAGTCGCAGCGTGAAGCCAGGCGTGAGGACCGGCGGCTGGACCGCTTGGAGGAACAGGCGCGCAGAGCCGCGCCACCACCCCGGTAGCATTCGCGGTGTTATCTGCCTGTCCACACACAGCTTGGGATGAAGCGATGAGTTCAGAGCGTCCGCTGAAGGTGCTGGTCTACAGCGACGACCGTACGACGCGGGAGTCGGTCCGGCTGGCCCTGGGCAAGCGGCCCGCCGCCGATCTGCCCGAGCTCGAGTACTTCGAGTGCGCGACCGAGCCGGCCGTGATCAAGACCATGGACAAGGGCGGCATCGACCTGGCCATCCTCGACGGCGAGGCCGTCCCGGCCGGCGGCATGGGCATCGCCCGGCAGCTCAAGGACGAGATCTTCCGCTGCCCGCCGGTGCTGGTGATCACCGGCCGTCCGCAGGACGCCTGGCTGGCCACCTGGTCGCGCGCCGAGGCCGCCGTCTCGCACCCGATCGACCCGATCCGGCTCGCCGAGGTGACCGCCGAGCTGCTGCGGCAGCGGGTCGAGTCGCTGCCCGCGACGACCTGATCCGGCGATGACCGCCGCTTTCACCTGGCCGCAGGTGCTCAACCCGCTGCTGCGGCACGAGGACCTGGACGCCGCCGCGACCGGCTGGGCGATGGAGCAGATCCTGTCCGGCGCGGCCTCACCGGCCCAGCTGGCCGGATTCGTGATCGCACTGCGGTCCAAGGGCGAGACGGTCGTCGAGGTCGAGGGCCTCGTCACCACGATGCGCGACTTCGCCACCCGGCTGGAGGTGTCCGGCCGCACGCTGGACGTAGTCGGCACCGGAGGTGACCAAGCGCACACGGTGAACATCTCCACCATGTCGGCGATCGTCGCGGCCGGTGCCGGGGCGAAGATCCTCAAGCACGGCAACCGCGCGGCCTCGTCGGCGTGCGGAGCGGCCGACGTACTGGAGGAGCTCGGGATCCCGCTCGACCTGACCGCGGCCCAGGTGGCGGCGGTGGGGGAGCGGGCCGGGATCACGTTCTGCTTCGCGCCCGCGTTCCACCCGGCGCTGCGGCACGCGGCCGTCCCGCGGCGCGAGCTCGGCGTACCGACCACGTTCAACTTCCTCGGCCCGCTCGCGAATCCGGGCAACCCGTCGGCCCAGGCCGTCGGCGTCGGGGACGGGCGGATCGCGGGCCTGATGGCCGGCGTCCTGGCCCGGCGGGGGATCGACGCGCTCGTCTTCCACGGCGACGACGGGCTCGACGAGCTGACCACGATGACGACCTCGCAGGTCTGGTCGGTCGGCGGCGGGTCGGTCGAGGGGCCGGTGACGCTGGACCCGCGCGAACTGGGGATCGAGCCGGTCCCGACCGGAGCGTTGCGGGGCGGCGACGCGCCGTACAACGCGAAGGTCGTCCGCGCGCTGCTGGACGGGGAGACCGGGCCGGTGCGCGACGTCGTACTGCTCAACGCGGGTGCGGCACTGGCGGCGTACGACGCGCAGCCGGGGACCGTGCAGACGCGGATCCGGGCCGGGATGGACCGCGCGGCCGAGGCGATCGACTCCGGCGCGGCCAAGGACGTGCTGGAGCGGTGGATCACGATCTGCCTGGAAGTCCGCGGCTAGGACCACTTGTGAAGGCGCCCGCTTCTCGGTGAGGAGCGGGCGCCTTTCTACTTGCTGAACTGGATCTTGGACACGTTCGTCCGCCAGACCGGCAGCCACTGCGGGGTGGAGCCGGCGATGTCGGCGACCGAGACGACCGCCGTACCGTCGCCGCGGTCGATCACCGCGACCATCACGGTCGAGTACGTCTCGGGCAGCTTCGGCTTGCGGACGTCGACCTTGATGGTCAGCTCGTGGCCGGCGTGCCCGTCGACGGTCAGCGGGCGGTGGGTGGCCTTGCCGATCAGCTTCACGTTCGGGTCGTAGAGGCGGATCAGTGCGGTGGTGGCCGCCTTGATCGTCGCGTCCTTCAGACCGGCCGGGGTGTTGGTGAAGGCGATGCTCTTGCTCAGGCTGCCGAAGGAGACGTAGTTCACCCAGTCCTCCTTGCCGTCGTACTCCTTGTGCACGCTCAGGTAGCTGCCCCGCCCGCCGGCCGAGCCGGTCCGGTCCTCCTGCGAGCTCCACGCCGACGACATCATCGGCATGGTGTCCATCGTCGCGTTGTAGAACATCCCGCCGATGACCCGGCCTTCCGGCGTCGGCGTCGGCGAGGGGCTCAAGGACGGGGTGATCGTCTTCACATCGCCCGCGTTCCCCGCCGGCACGTCGACCGGCGACACCGCCTGCGCGTTGGACCACAGCCAGGACACGCTGAACACCGTCGTCAACACAGCCACCAGCACCAGCGACAACGCCCCGATCAAGCGGGCGCGCTGAACGTTCCCACCTGACGGCCGGTCCACCACGCCGTACGAGTCGTCGTCCCCACCGTCGTCCGGCGGCCCGCCGATGTCCTGCTCCTGCCATCCGCCTCGGTGCGCCGCCCGCCGGGCTTGCGACCCGTGTTGTGCGTGCTGACGAGCCCCCGCGGGTGTCTCGGAGGTGGTGGGCGTCTCGCTGGACCCCAAGGGCGACTGCTCCAGAGACCCCAAACGCTGCGGTGCCTGGCCTTGAGTCCGAGGAGCGTACGCCGGTTGAGGCGGAGGCCCTTGCATCGGCGGACCTTGGTGGGACCCGGGCCCTTGCGCTCCACTCTGTGCAGGCCCCTGGTTCCCAGCCCACTGCCCCTGCTGCGGACGCTGCCCATAAGGCGCGGCAAACCCAGGCCCCTGCGGCCCTCCCGGCCCGACAGGCCCACGAGGCCCGTGCGAATCTCCCGCCTGCGCGAACCACTGCTCACTCGGCCCCTGCGGACCGCCCGGCTGCTGAGGCCCCTGACCGCTCGGGCCTTGCGGACCGCCTGGCTGCTGAGGCGCTTGGCCGGTCGGCCCTTGCGGACCTCCGGACAGGGTTGGCCCCGACCAGTTCGACGTCTGCGGACCGCCATGCCGTGCGGCCGTCGGCCCAACCGGACCCTGCTGGCCCGGCCCGCGCTGCGCCGACGCCTGTGACCCACCCTGCCGTGCCGGCGGCCCGTATGCCGCCTGCGGAGGCACCGGCCCACCTGGCTGCTGTGACTGCCGCGACGGATCGACCGGCCGCTGCCCAGCAGGCGTGTTCGGCTGACCCAGCGCCCCGCCTGCCTGCTGGTCCGCATTCGAGTGCTGCGCCCGACCATCCGCATGCTGCGGTCCACCGCTGGACGGTTGCTGCGGTCGGACACCAGCCTGTTGCGGCGAACCGGCAGCCGGTGACTGCGACTGAATACCAGCCTGTTGCGGTCCGCCGGCAGTCGGCGCCTGCGGCTGACCGGTCGCCTGCCTAGGGCCGCTCGGGGGCTGTGCCGGCTGGCCGCCAACTGGCGAAGGCTGCTGAGCCGAGGGCAGACTCGGCGGCTGTTGCGCCGGACGTCCAGGGGCCTGCTGCCCTCCGCCTACCGGGCCGTCGGAAGCGCTCGGACGCCGGGGAGGCGGCGGCGGAGGAGCCGGCGCCGGCGACTGCCCGAACAACGGATCCGACCCGCCCAAGGAATCCGAACCCCCGCCGGTCAACGAGCTCGACGGACCACCGAGCGAAGCTGCCAAGGGATCGCCGGGCGAACCTGCCGAGGGACTGCCAAGTGAAGCTGCCGAGGGGCCGGGCGAACCTGCCTGGGCGCCGCCGGGCGAACCTGCTGAGGGACGGCCGGGCGTAGCCGCCGTTTGGTTGCCTAGGGCATCTGCTCTGGCACCGTCCTGCCGGCCCGTCGGATGGGTGCCCAGCGGGTCCGCCGGCCCACTTGCGCGACGATCACCCGACGACCCTTCGCTTGGGAAGGTCTGCTGAGCAGGACGGTCGCCAGGGAAGCCGTCGGTCGGCGTGCGGGCGGTGTCGCCCGAGATCCCGGCGGCTGGGGAGCCGTTGCCTGGCGTACGGGCGGTCTGGCTGGAGGGGCGTTCGACAGACAAGCCGTTGCCTGGCAGGCGCTCAGCGGGGGAGCGGTCGGCCTGGGCGCGGGCGTCCTCGTCCAAGGCGTCCGGCCCGAGGTCCGGACGACGGGGTGGGCTCGGCGGCGGGGGCGGCGCGCTGTGGCGGGGCGAGGTTTCGTTCTCAGCCAACGTTGATTCCCTTGTAGAGCTGGGCTTCGGCCGTCCTCAGATCCGGCCGAGTGGTCGGGATGTCGCTGATGTAGGCGACGGCGGTGCCGTCGCCCAGATCGAACACCGCGACCGTCAGGGTCAGCGCCCGGGCGGCGATCTTCGGGTTCGTCGTCGTGACGGACTGCTGGTAGTACCAGCCGTTCTTGCCGGTGCGCTTCACCGCGCCGTTGCGCAGGTCGCCGAACTTCACCGGGATGTCGCCGTACAGCGTGCTGCGCAGCTGCCGGGACAGATCCCCGGCCGTCGCCCGCACATCACCGTTGAACAGCACCGACGTACCGAGCGAACCGACGAACGCGTCGGCGTACCAGCTGTTCTTGCCGTCGAACTTCTCCTGCAGCAGCACGTACTGCCCGCTGGAGTTGACCAGCTGCGGGACGAGCCGCTTGCGGTCCGACCACGGCGGGCGCTGCCGCGGGAACGAGATCGCCTCGGAGGCGATCCGTCCGCCCTCGTGCAGCTTCGGGTTTTTGGACTGACCGGGGCGCACCGTGCTCTGGCTGCCCGGCGGGGTCGTCGGCGCACTCGTCGGCGCGGACGGCGTACTGCTCGGGGTGGTCGTCGGCACGCTGCTGGTCGGCTCAGGCTCAGCCGTCTTGTCCTCGCGGTTGGCGACGAAGAACACTCCGGCGACGATGATCAGCACCAGCCCGACGGCACCGGCGACGATCAGCAGGGTCTTGGGTGGCCCGCCGGGCTTGTCTCCACCGGACGACTTCTGCCGCGTACCGCCGCCGGTCGGCCCGGCCGGCCCCGCCTGCCACTGCGACTGACCGCCCTGCTGAGGCCCCCACCCAGTCGTCGCGCCCTGCTCGACCCCTACCTGCTGGGTCTGCGTCGCGCCGTGCCACGGGTCGTTCTGCTGCCCCTCGGTCTGCCACCCGGCAGCGCCCTGCTGGCCGTCGGTCTGCCATTCGTTCTGTACGCCGCTCGTCTGCCAGCCGGCCGCACCCTGTGCGTCGCTGCTCTGCCAGCCGGCCGCGCTCTGCGGGTCGCCGCTGCCCTGCCATCCAGACGTGCTCTGCTGCGGATCGCTGCTGCCCTGCCAACCGGGCGAGCTCTGCTGCGGGTCGGTCTGCCAACCGGGAGCGCTCTGCTGCCCGCCGCTCTGCTGGGTGTCGGTCTGCTGCTCGCCGGTCTGCCACTGGGTGGTCTGCTGGTCAGCCGACTGCTCACCACCCTGGCCCCACTGCGTCGGCTGCTGCTCGTCACCGGTACGCCAGTGGTCCGGGAAGTCGTCGTTTGCCGGCGTCTCGTCAGGCACCTGCCACAGCTGAGGCTTCTCGTTCGCAGCCGCACCGCTCGGGCCTGCCGCAGAGCCAACTTCACCGGCGACCTCAGCGCTGGCGTCCTTGGCCCCCGCGTCCGTCGTAGTCGCGGGGTCCGTTGCCAACGACAACGTCCACTGGCTCTGCTCCGGCGCGACGTCACCGGCGACAGTCGCCGGGTCCGGTCCGCTGGTCTGATCACTGGCCGCAGGCGGCGCCTGCTGAGTCCAGTGCCCGGCGTTGGTCTGCCCAGCCGGCCTCTGCGTCCAGGTCGCCCGGGCCTTCTCAGCAGCACTCAACGCCGCAGCATCAGCAGCACTACTGGAACCAGCCCGTACGCCGCCCTGCCCACCGCCCGCAGCCGCAGCCCCAACCTCACCCCAGCCGCCGGCCCCAATGCCGCCGGCAGCCGAGCCACCAGTCCCAGTGCCGTCGGCGCCCATGCCACCAGCAGCCGAGCCACCAGTCCCCGCGCCGCCGGCGCTTACCCCACCAGCACTCGAGCCACCAGCAGCGCCCGTGTCCAAGTCACCTGAGCCAACGGCTCCAGCGCCAACCGCGCCCCAGCCGCCAGCTCCCGAGCTGCCCGCCGTGTTCTCACCCCAAGCTCCGGCCGCAGAACCCGCCGGGCTCCACCCACCGACCGCACCAGCCGCCGAAGCACCAGCACCCGTCGTACCGGCGCCCGCCGCGGTCCCACCGGCCCCCGCCGTACCGCCGGCATCTGCCGAACCGCCGCCCGTGCCTGATCCAGTCCAACCGGTACTCGGCGTACCGGCACCGGCCGTACCGCCACGCTCGCTCTCAGCCTTCGCCTCAGCGGCAGCTGTACCGCATCGCTCCGGAGTGATCTCCGGGCTGATCTCCTGGGTGGTGTCCTCAGGCTCCGGGGTGGTGTCCTCCGGCTCCGGGGTGGCCTCGTCCGGCGTCTCGCGCTCGGTCTTGTTGGTCCACTGCGTCCCGTTCCACCAGCGGATGGTGTCCGGCTGGCCGGTGGGGTCCGGATACCAGCCGGCGGGAGGGTTGCTCATGGGTTCACCGTAACTTCAGCGGGGTGTCAGACGGGCCACGCGATCCAGCCTCAGAGACCGTCCTCCTGGCCCAGGCTGAACGCCGCCTCGAGGTCGTGCGTCGAGTACGTCCGGAACGCGATGTGCGTCTCCGTGCTCTGCACGCCCGGCACCCGGTTCACGTGGTCCGGGATCACACTCGCCAGGTCGTCGTGGTGAGCCACCCGCACCATCGCGATCAGATCCAGCCCACCGGTCACCGAGTACACCTCGCTGACGCCTTCGATGGCCGCCACCTGCTCAGCCACCTCAGGAATCCGAGCCACATCCGCCTTGATGAACACGATCGCCGTGACCATGACGTCCTCTCCGTAGTTCCCCGCAACCCCTACCGCGCTGAAGCATAGTTCCGCCGAACCCCCTGCCGCTGCCTGGACAGGTCCACCTGTGGACAACCCCTCCCTCGTCTGCCTGCCGTACGCCGGGCGGCCGCGTTTGGGTCTTCGTACCGGCGGCCGTCCAGCCGCGGTCGTCGCAGTCAAGCCGCACTCATCACCCCAACTTCTCTTCCAGCCGGTGTCGTCGCAGCCTCCGCACACCTCGTCGGCCGTACCTGCAGCCACCTCAGGTCGGCGGCGATGCGGCCGGCAGGGTGGTCTTCGGCTGAGGCCGCTGCGGCCGGAAAAGAGCGAAGAGGTGCTCGGTGAGGGACCTGCTGGCCGAGAGGGGCCGACCGACAGTCGGCTGGCTGGCAGGCAGGCAGAGGCTGGCTGGCAGGCTGGCAGGCAGGTGGTGGTGCCGGGCCAGCCGCTCGTGCGAGTGGGCGGTGCGGTCCAGGCGGTGGCGTCGGCCTCAGGCGGTGCGGTCGAGGGGGTGGCGTCGGCCTCAGGCAGTGCGGTTCAGGCGTCGGCGTCAGCCTCAGGCAGCGCGGAGGCTCAGCCTCTCAGCGACCACCTGGAATCAACCACCGACCCCCACCGGCCCAACAGGCCGCAGCGACCGTCGGCGGCGCTCTGACGGATGGCGGTGGTCCTCCGACCGAGGCGGATCAAGCCGGCGCAAGTGCCGGCCCGCGCCGGCGATCGGGCAGGTCCAGGTGCCGTTCATCTCGACCAGGCGGATGCCGGGCTGGTCGAGCCAGCGGAGGACCAGCTCGATTTCCTCGGGCGAGGCGGTGGCGACCGGGCCGATGCCGGGGAGGACGGTTTCGGCGGAGGCGCGGAGCATGTCGAGGTACTTGCGCGGGTCGGTGCCGCGGACGGCGATGCCTGCGGCGGCGAGGCGGCCGTGGCGGATGACGTGGAGCTCCCAGCCGCCGTCCTCGGTACGCCGGGCGGCGCAGATCTCGGGGCAGCTGGTGACCGCGGCCATTCGCTGCATCTTTGCGCTGCTCCGGACGAACGCCCCGAGCCGGTCCCGGTGCACGGCGGCGTCCTCGAAGCGTTCATCGGCGGACAGGACGTCGATCCGCCGCGTCAGCGCCTCGATCACCGGGCTCGGGTCGGTCACCAGCGCCGAGCGCAGGCCCTCCACGAACTCGCCGTACGCCTCCATGTCGATCCGCCCGTCGCAGGGCGCGACGCAGCGGCCCATCTCGGCCAGCACGCACGGCGACATCCGCGGCGTGCGCGACATCCGGGGCGTGCACTGCCGGATCGGGAAGGCCTCGTGCAGCGCGGCCATCGCCCGCTCGGCGGTCTTGCGTGAGCTGAAGGGCCCGAGGTACCCGGCGTCGTCGTCGCGCAGCTGCTTGACCAGCGAGAGCCGGGGGAACGGTTCGACGGTGATCTTCAGCCAGTGCTGCCGTTCGGGGAACTTCGACTTCCGGTTGTACCGCGGTTTGTGCTCCGCGATCAGCCGGAGCTCGCGCACCTCGGCCTCCAGCGCCGTCCCGCACTCGATCCCGCGGACGCCGGACGCGATCCCGATCATCTCGCCGATCCGGGTCCGCGTCTCGGAGGCGGTGAAGTACGACCGGACCCGGGTCCGCAGGTCCTTCGACTTGCCGACGTACAGGACCTCGCCGCGGTCGTCGGTGAACAGGTACACCCCAGGGGCGTGCGGCAACGACTCGGCCAGGTGCCGCTTCTTCCGTACGGCGGGCGCGACGCGCGCCGAGAACGTCTGCAGGTCCTCGAGCGTCTGCACGCCGAGCGATCCGACCCGCTCGAACAGCCCGTGCAGTACGTCGACCGTGGCGCGCGCGTCGGACAGCGCGCGGTGGTTCGGCGTCGTGGTCGCCCGGAAGAGCTTGGCCAGCGTGCCGAGTTTGCAGTTGGGCACCTCGTCCGGCGTGAGCACCCGGCGGGCCAGCAGCGCGGTGTCGACGACCGGGAAGTCGGGCCAGTCGTACCCGTGCACCTGGGCGTCGTGCTTGAGGAAGCCGACGTCGAACGGCGCGTTGTGCGCGACCAGCACGCAGCCGCGGGCGAACTCCAGGAAGGCCGGCAGCGCCGAGCCGATCCGGGGTGACGAGGCAACCATCATGTCGGTGATGCCGGTCAGCACGGCGATGAACGGCGGGATCGGCTCGGCCGGGTTGACCAGGGTCTGGAACTCACCGACCAGCTCGCCGGCCCGCACCTTGACCGCGCCGATCTCGGTGATGCCGGAGTCGCCCGGCGCACCGCCGGTGGTCTCCAGGTCGACCACGCAGAAGGTGACGTCGCGCAGCGGCGTCCCGAGGTCGTCGAAACTCGGTTGCACGCCACGGATCGGCGCGAGCGGTCCGGGCGCCGGGGCAGCGGCGGGATCCGGCGAGGGGCTGCTCATGACGACGACGCTAGAAGCCCCCACCGACAATTCCTGCGCTGACACGCGGCCCGACCGACTACGCTGCCCGTATGCGTATTCAAGCGATCACCGCGATTCCGGGCCCGGTGCCCGGCCGCTGTGGTCTGCGTCACTGGCTGAGCCAGACCTCCGTCCGGGCCGGTTTGCGGACCGGTGACTGAGGCAGGCACCGCCGCCGGGTCCGCTACCACCGCCTTGCCCGAACCGGTTCGGCAGCGGGTTCTCGCCCTCGCCGCCCAGGCTCTGGGTCAGCTGCCCGCGACCGACATCCCGGCCCCGCTGCGGCGGTTCGCCAGTTTCGCCCCGGCCAAGCGGGCCAAGCTGTCGGCGTCCGTGCTGGGTCCGATCCTCGCGACCGACGAGCACTTCCGCCGGCTGATCGCTTTCGAGGTACGCCGGGAGCAACCGGAGCTCGGCGACGCGATCGCCGAGGGCGTGCCGGTCCCGGCCGCCGAGCCGGTCGAGGCGGCCGCCCTGGCGTACCTGCTGCGCCCGGACGACTGGGAGGAGCGGGTGCTCGCCGCTGCCCAGGTCCAGCCGGAGACACCCGCCGTCGACGACCACGTGGTGAGCCGTCTCACCGACCAGCTCGACCAGGCCCGTACCGAGACCCGCCAGGTCCGGGAGCGGCTGCGGGAGCAGGTGACCGAGCTGAAGGCGGAGAACGTCACCCTGCGCCGCAAGCTGAACGAGGCGCGCCAGCGGATCACCGGTCTGCAGAGCGACCTCGAGCAACGGACGATCGAGGCGACCACCGCGGACGAGCGGGTCGCCGCTGCCCGTGCCGAGGTCGAGCGCGAGGTCCGCAAGCTGCGCGCCCGCGTGACCGAGCTGGAGGCCGTGGAGCACGCTGCACGTCGTACGGCGGGCCAGGAGCGGGAGATGGCGTCCACGCGGACCAGACTGCTGCTGGACACGCTTGTCGAGGCCGCTGGTGGGCTACGGCGTGAGCTGGCGCTGCCGCCTGGGGGAGAGCTCCGCCCAGCCGACACTGTTGCCGGCGTCGAGCCGTCTGCCTCGCCGGTCGGGCGGACTGCGCCGGACGACGATCCCGCGCTGTTCGACGAGTTGCTGGCGTTGCCACAGGTGCATCTGATCGTCGACGGGTACAACGTCACCAAGACCGTGTGGCCGAACTCACCGCTGCACTCGCAGCGGCAGCGGCTGGTCACCGCGCTCGGGGCGCTGGTCGCTCAGCGGCGCGTGGAGGTGACCGTGGTGTTCGACGGCGCGGAGCTGTCCGGACCGGTCCAGCTGACTCCGCCGCGCGGGGTGCGGGTCAGGTTCAGCCCGGCCGGCGTGATCGCCGACGAGGTGATCAGGCAACTGGTTCGCGCCGAGCCCGCCGGCCGCCCGATCGTGGTCGTCTCGTCGGACCGCGAGGTTGCCGAGAGCATCATCCAGCTCGGCGCCCGGGCGCTGTCCGCGGTCAGCCTGATCGCCCGCATCGCCCGTCCCTGAAGCCGATCGGGCGTACGCCCCTGAAGCCGATCGGGCGTACGCCGCGGAGGCCGCTCACGTCGTGGCCCGGGAACCGGCCCGCCGTGGCCCGTTCGTGCCCGGCGCGATCCGGGCACCGCGCAACGGATTCCACGCTGTCGCCAAAAACTGTCGGCGGGGTTCTTTAGCGTCCTTCTCAGCCGGATGCAAGTCCGGCCCTTCCCCACTTGGAGGACGTTGTGCTGATCGACTGCGACGCGTGCGTGATGAGAGGCCCGGGCTGCCGGGACTGCGTGGTCACGGTGGTGCTCGGGCTGACCGCCGAACCGGCGCCGGAGCTGCGGATCGACGACGACGAGCGCGCGGCGCTCGACGTACTGGCCCAGTCCGGTCTGGTGCCACCGCTGCGGCTGGTCCATGCCGTCAGCAGTGTCGAGCCGAATGTTGCTGCGGAAGGAGAATCGGCCGCCGACGCCGTGTGATCCTCCGTACGGGTCGCGCGTGCACCGCGACCGGTACGGCGGGCAAGGGGTTGCCCGACGTTAATTTTGGATCAAACCCGAGGGGCGAATTGCACCGGTCACGAATCGATTACTACTGTTACGTCTCGTTGCCTCAGCGTGTCGGTCTACCGGACCGGCCGGGCAACGACCAGCCGAAGGGAGACCCACCGGCTGGCGGCGGATCTGCTGCGGTAGGTTCGGCGCCACGAACGTGCGGTCGACGGGGACGGCGCGAGCAGAGGAAGGGACCGACCGGGCTGTGTCCACCGGACGCATCAACCGCACCAGGGGAATCGCCCTCGCCGCCATCACCACCACCGCTGTCGTCGCGGGCGTGCTCTTCGTCCAGGGCGCCGCGGACGCGGAACCGAAGCCCACGTTGGAGCAGGCGAAGGCTCAGGTCGCGGCACTGCAGCACAAGGCCGAGGAAGCCGGTGAGTCCGCCAACGATCTGCGTGGTCAGATCAAGGCGTCGAACGACCGGGTGAAGGCGCTGCAGGCCGGTATCAAGAAGCAGCAGGCCCAGGTCGACGCGGTGAAGCGGCAGATCGGTTCGCTCGCGGTCGCCGGGTACCAGACCTCCGGGATGACGACGACGGCGCAGCTGCTGCTGTCGACGAACCCCGACCAGTTCCTCAGCCAGGCCTCCACCGCCCAGGCGTACGCCGGCCAGCAGAACTCCGCGCTGCGGAAGTTCCAGTCGGCCCAGGGCAAGCTGGCCGACCTCCAGGCCAGCGAGCAGACCGAGCTGGCCGCGCTGCAGGCCGTGCAGGCGCAGCAGGACGGCCTGAAGAAGCAGATCCAGGTCAACCTCGACGCCGCCGAGAAGGTGCTCGGCAAGCTCAGCGACGCCGAGCGCGCGCGGATCCAGGCCGAGAACGACAGGGAAGCCGAGGAGGCCCGCGAGCAGCGGACCAGCCGCAGCGGCCGGATGGACGACGACGACGAGGAACTGCCGAACGTCCCGGCCAGCGGCCGCGCCGCCGCCGCCGTCAGCTACGCGATGGCCCAGCTCGGCGACCCCTACGTCTGGGGTGCCGACGGCCCGAGCTCGTTCGACTGCTCCGGCCTGACGATGGCGGCCTGGGCCCGCGCCGGTGTCTCGCTGTCGCACTCCTCGAAGGCGCAGATCAACGAGGGCCGCCGGGTCAGCAAGAGCCAGCTGCAGCCGGGCGACCTGGTGTTCTTCTACAGCCCGATCAGCCACGTCGGCATGTACATCGGCAACGGCCGCATGGTGCACGCCAGCCGTCCGGGCAAGCCGGTCAAGACCGAGTCCATCGACGCGATGCCGTACAGCGGCGCGGTCCGCCCGGGCTGAGCAGGCGCGGGTCCAGATTCGTGATCGCGGCTCCGGGGCACGACCCCCGGGGCCGCGTCGTTTCGCCACCGGTGTGTTCTCCTGTCGGGGAGGACGCCTAAAGTGACTCCCCGGACTGGGGCAGGTGAGCAGCAAGGGGCCGAGGTGGACGACGACCAGCGCGAAACGACGCCGCTGCCTGCCGTCCCGCCCCGGGGCAAGCCCTCCGAGAAGCCGCCGTCGGACCAGACGACGGTCGTCATCCCCGCCCAGCACGCGGCCCGGCGCCCTGACAAGCCGGCGAAGCCCGCGGCTGGAGGCGGCGGTTGGTGGGACGACGCACCGGTCGCCGAGGTGAAGAACGAGCCAAAAGCTTCACCCCGC
This sequence comes from Kribbella lupini, assembly GCF_039529595.1. NCBI lineage: Bacteria > Bacillati > Actinomycetota > Actinomycetes > Propionibacteriales > Kribbellaceae > Kribbella > Kribbella lupini. Next base: position 787,513 of record NZ_BAAANC010000001.1, read on the forward strand.
CCGCAAACTGCCCGCACCGAACAGCCGGCGCCCGCCACAGCTCAGCGTCGTACGAGCGCTTCAACCGCAGTGATGGGGGGTGCCGACAAACCCCCGGGCGACGGATCCTGGAAGGGCGTCGTCTGGCCCCTGCCCAAACCGCTGGTGAAGCGGATCGCCCTCGGCGCCGCGGTCGGGGTGGTCGGTGTCGCCGCGTTCGCGGGCATCCGGCAGCTCGCCGATGATCCCGCAGGCAAGGCCGGGCCGAGCGGCACGCCCAATCCCGGCCAGACCTCCACCACCCCCGACGAGGCTGCCGAAGGCGTACGCCGGGCCGTCGCCGGCGAGGCTGTCCTGCAGAAGATGGTCGACGCGATCCGCGCCGAGAACCGTTCCGAGTTCCTCGCGGCGATCGACCCGCAGGCCACGTCCTTCGACGAGCAGGCCCGCACGATCTACACCAACCTCGGCAAGCTCCCGCTCGCCACGTTCCAGCTGCGCTACGTCAGCGACGACCCGGCCGCGCTCGAGCCGGACCGCACCCGCCAGCTCGGCGGCACCGAGTCCTGGCTCGCCCAGGTCGAGGTCTCCTGGCAGCTCACCGGTTTCGACGCGAAGCCGGCCCGCGAGACCCTGCCGGTCACCTTCGTCACCCGCGACGGTACGACGTACGCCTCGTCCTTCTCGGAGCGCTTCGTCGCCGGTCAGCGGCGGCCGATCTGGGCGCTCGGCAGCATCGACGTCGCCAAGAGCGAGCACAGCCTGGTGATCAGCCTGGACTCCCAGGCCAACGCCGACGACTACGCCGAGGTCACCGACCGCGCGGTCGACTCGGTCAGCAAGGTCTGGGGGCGCAACTGGCGGCAGAAGGCGGTCGTCTACCTGCCGTCCAAGCAGTCCCAGATGGAGAACGTGCTCGGCGCCCAGCAGGGCACCTACACGCAGATCGCGGCCGTCACGATGGCCGAGCTGGACACCCCGCAGGTCGGCGCTCCGGTCCGGATCGTGGCGAACCCGAAGCTGTTCGACGAGCTCGGCAAGCAGGGCCGGCGGATCGTGCTGACCCACGAGACCACCCACGTCGCCTCGACCGCTACCGCCTCGCCGGTACCGTTGTGGTTGGCCGAAGGGTTCGCCGACTACGTCGCCTTCACCGCCGTGTCCGTGCAGGACGAATCGGCGGCGAAGGAGCTGTTCAAGGCGATCCGGGCGGGCAAGGTTCCGAAGGCGCTGCCGGCGCCGGAGGCCTTCGCCGCGTCGTCGACGGAGCTCCCGCAGGCCTACGAGTCGGGCTGGCTGGCATGCCGCCTGATCGCCGAGCGGGAAGGACAGAGCAAGTTGGTCAAGTTCTACCGGACCGTGCACACGTCGAAGAGCCCGACCGGGCTGGCCGACGCGTTCCGCACCGTGCTGGGCACCACCGAGCAGCAGTTCGTCGCCGACTGGCAGAACTACATCAAGCGGCTCGCCGGTGTCTGACGCGACCAGCCGTCGCGCTCCCTGGATCGCCGGTCTGCTGGTCGCCGCCGCACTGGTCGTGGTGATCGTCACCACCACGCCCTGGCACCTGATCGACCTGCCCAGGCCCGATCCCGCGCTCGACTTCACCAGCGCCGAGATCGACCGCCAGCAACGGTTCCGGCACGCTTTGTTGCCATGGTCAACGGTTTCCTGGGTGCTGTCCGTGCTCGTCCCGTTGGTCATCGGCTTCAGCCCGCTCGGCCGCCGCCTGTACGACGTACTGCGCATCCGTCGTTGGTGGCTGGCCGTCCCGGCGCTGGTCGCCGGCCTCGGCCTGGTGACGTCGGTGATCACGCTGCCGACCGACGCGCTGGCCGAGCAGGTCACCCGCGACTACGGCCTGTCGACCGAGAGCTGGGGCCTGTGGCTGCGCGACCGCGCGGTGAACTGGCTCCTGATGTCGATCGCGCTGATCGCGATCGCGGTCGGCCTGATCGCGCTCGCGAAGAAGTGGCGGACCTGGTGGTGGGCGCCGGCCGCGATCGCCGGGGCGGTGCTGGTGCTCGGCGTCTCGTTCGCCTATCCCGTGCTGGTCGAGCCGCGGTTCAACGACTTCACCTCGATGACGCCGGGTGCGCAGCGGGACGCGTTCCTGCAGCTCGCGCGCGAGGACGGCGTACCGGTGAAGGATGTGCTCGTCGCCGACGCGTCGAAGCGGACGACGGCTTTGAACGCCTACGTCTCGGGGTTCGGCTCGACGCGGCGGCTGGTCGTGTACGACACGCTGCTGAAGGACGTGCCGCCCGCGCAGGTCCGGCTGGTGGTCGCCCACGAGCTCGGGCACGCGGCCGAGGACGACGTCCTCCACGGGACGTTGGTCGGGACGCTCGGGGCGGCGTTCGCCGTGGTGCTGCTGCGGTTGTTGCTCGGGGCCCGGATGGCGGACCCACGGCGTACGGCGTTGCTGCTGGCGCTGATCGTGTCCGGTACGACGCTGGCCGCCCCCGTGCAGAACCTGGTCAGCCGCAGGATCGAGGCCCGCGCCGACTACCACTCGCTGCGGCTGACGAACGACCCGAAGGACTTCGTCGAGATGCAGCACGCGCTCTCGGTGACCAACATCTCGGGCCTCGAGCCGAGCCGCTGGCGCTACTGGATGTTCGCCAGCCACCCGACTCCGCCCGAACGCATCGCGATGGGCCGGGCCTGGGGGACCGAGCACGGCGACCCCGTCCCGCCGCTGGTCAAATGACGATCCTGGTCGTCACCAACGACTTCCCGCCGCGGCAAGGTGGCATCGAGACCTTCGTCCGCGCGCTCTGCGACCACCTGCCGGACCCCGTCGTCTACACCTCCCACACGCCGGCAGACACGGCGTACGACCGCACTCTGCCCTTCCCGGTGATCCGCGATCGCACCTCGATGCTCCTGCCGACGCCCCGCGTCACCCGTCGGGCGGTCCAGCTCATGCACGAGTACGACGCCGACCGCATCTTGTTCGGCGCCGCCGCTCCGCTCGGCCTGATGGGCCCGGCGCTGCGCCAGGCCGGAGCTTCGAAGATCGTTGCCCTCAGCCACGGTCACGAGACCTGGTGGGCGAGCCTCCCGGCGACCCGGCAGGCGCTCCGCCGGATCGGCGACGCCGCCGATGTCGTCACCACGGTGTCCGCGTGGTGCGAGCAGCGGATCGCTCGCGCGTTGTCGCCGAGGGCAACGATCGAGCGCCTGACGCCGGGCGTCGACACCGAACGCTTCTTCCCGGGTTGCGGGAGAGACGAGGTCCGCAAGCGCCTCGACCTGCAAGGCCCGGTGGTCGCCTGTGTCTCCCGCCTGATCCCGCGCAAAGGCCAAGACACCCTGATCCGCGCCTGGCCGAGAGTCCTCGACGCCGTACCGGATGCCGTTCTCCTGCTCGTCGGCGGCGGCCCCGATCGCGACCGTCTGGAAGCGCTCGCCAGGCCGCTCGGCGATTCCGTCCGGTTCACCGGAGCCGTTCCCTGGCAGGACATTCCGCCGTACGTCGACGCCGCCGACGTGTTCGCGATGCCGACCCGGACCCGTCGCTTCGGCCTCGAGCCGGAGGCCCTGGGGATCGTCACCCTGGAGGCCGCGGCGACCGGCAAACCGGTCGTCGTCGGCGACTCGGGCGGTACGGCGGACACCGTGCGTCACGGCGAGACCGGGTACCTGGTCGACCCGTACAACCCGGTCGCGACCGCTGTCCGGCTGGTCGAGCTGCTCACCGATCCGGGCCGTGCGCAAGCATTCGGCCGGGCCGGCCGGGAGTGGGTGGAGGCCGAGTGGACCTGGGCCGGGTCGGGCGCCAAGCTGCGGACCCTGCTCGACGTCTGAGCCACGTGTGACCTGGATCCCTGTTCGACGTCCGGGCGATTGTGTGTACTCTGGGTGCATGCATCAGATGTCGCGCCTCGCCGCAGCCGTACGAGCTTCCCGCTCTCCGGCTGCCGCTGCCTGACATCTCCTCCCAGAACCGGCGACCGGAAACGGTCCGCCGGTTTTCGCGTTTCCGAGGCCAGCACATCGTTTCCGGTCCAACCCCAAAGGACCCGAAATGACCATCACCAAGACCTTCGTCGACTTCTTCACCGAGCACGGCCACACCCCGACCACGGGCTCCTCGCTCATCCCGCTCCCCGGTGATCCGGTGCTCTTCACGACCTCGGGCATGCACCCGCTCACGCCGTACCTGGAAGGTGAGCCACATCCACTGGGCCGACGCCTGGTCGGCGTGCAGCGATGTCTGCGCACGACCGACCTCGACGAGGTGGGCGACCCGACCCACCTGACCGTGTTCGAGATGCTCGGCTCGTGGTCGATGGGCGACTACGGCAGCGAGCAGACCCTGCGCTGGGGGTACGAGCTGCTCACCGAGCGGATCGGGATCGACCCCGGGCAGCTCTACGTCACCGTGTTCGGCGGTGACAACCAGGTCGAGCTCGACCAGGAGTCCCTGCGGACCTGGCAGTCGCTCGGGCTGCCGATCGAGCTGACCACCGACGACAACTGGTGGTCGAACGGCCCGACCGGTCCGTGCGGCCCGGACTCGGAGATCTTCGTCTGGACCGGCGACGGCTCACCCGAGGGCACGCCCACCACCGACGACCGCTGGGTCGAGGTGTGGAACCACGTGATGATGCGCTACCGCCGGCTCGACGACGGGTCGCTGGAGCCGCTCGAGCAGCGCAACATCGACACAGGCCTCGGCCTGGAGCGGCTGACCATGCTGCTGGAGGGGAAGAAGTCGGTGTACGAGACGAGCCTGTTCGAGCCGTGGCTGCGGACGGTGCCGAAGCTGTGGAAGCTCGACCTCGAGTCGGAGCGGATCGTCATCGACCACCTGCGATCCAGCATCGTGATCGTCGGCGACGGCGTGCACCCGTCGAACACCGGTCGCGGTTACGTGCTGCGTCGGCTGATCCGCCGGGTGCTGACGCTCCTGTGGCGCGACGACGAGTCCCGCTCGCTGTCGGACCTGCCGATCGAGCTGTTCCAGGAGACGCTGGACCACTTCCACCAGGGCGAGCTGGTCACGCTGGTGCGCCGGATCATGATCGACGAGGAGATCCGCTTCACCAACCTGCTCGACCGTGGTCGCAAGATTCTCAGCCACGACCGCTTCCGCAAGACGCTCGACGAGAGAGACTTCGACTACCTGCACGAGACCCACGGGCTCCCTCGTGAGCTGGTGGTCAGCCTCCTCTAGAAGACCTGGATGGCCCGGGTGGTCGTGTCGTACGGCGACCAGCCCGGGCTCCCGGTCTTCGCGAAGTCCACCCAGGCCCTGTGCATCCGGTCCGCCACCTCCTGCGGCGGCTCCGAACCGAACAGGGGAGACGTGGCCGTCGCCAAGGTGTCGAACACGAACGGCAGCTCCAGCGCGTGGCAGGAGCGCAGTCCCTCCAGTGGCGACTCCCAGCTGAACTCGTAGACGTACGCCGTACCGCCTGCCGCCTGCTGCGCCTCAGCGAGCCGGATGGTCGGCTGGGTGAAAGCGTGGTCGCTGCTGATCGCCGTGAAGATCTCACCCGGCGTACCGGTGTGCTGGAGCGCCAGAGCCGGGTCCAGCCCAGCCCGCCCGAGCAGTACCGGCAGAGCCTCCGCGGTGATGCTGGCAGCAACTCCACTCGGCACACTGAACAGGTTGAACTCGTGCCGCGTCGTACCGGCCATCAGCTCCACGCCAGCCGCAGCACCGGCCCTGATCGCTGCCAGCGGCTGCTGGTCGACCAACTCGCCGTCGATCACCGGGAAGAACGGCATGATGCCGCCACCCGCCTGCACCGTCGTCACACCCCAGCGGGCCGGGTCAGGTGCGGCCCGCAGCTCAGCGGACACCTGCTGCTGTACGGCGATCAGCTCAGCCGTTGCCACCGACTCCAGCCCAGCAGCAGTCGCCGGTACGCCGAGCCGCTTGGCCACCTCGGCCGTGACCAGCGCCAGGTCGCTGTCCAGAGCAGTCGCCTCGGCTGAGCCGCTCTGCACGATCGCCCGGTGGAACAGCCCCTTTGCCGCCGGCATCGCGAGCAGTGTCGCCACACTCATCCCACCGGCCGACTGGCCGAAGATCGTCACCTGCTTGGGGTCGCCGCCGAACGCGGCGATGTTGTCCCGCACCCAGCGCAACGCGGCGAGCTGGTCGAGCAGCCCGCGGTTGCTGGGCGCGTCGGGCACCACGCCGAAGCCCTGCACGCCGAGCCGGTAGTTGACGCCGACCAGCACGACACCGTCCCGCGCGAACGCGCTTCCGTCGTACGCCGGTGCCGCGTTGGACCCGTTGCGGAAGGCGCCGCCGTGGATCCAGACCATCACCGGCAGTCCTGCACCGCCCGGAGTCCACACGTTGAGGTTGAGGAACTCGTCGCCGTCCTGCGTCGGGTTCGTCAGCAGGACGTCGAACGGCGGGTCGTACGGCGGCTGCGGCGCGGTCGGCCCGAGCGTCGTCGCGTCGCGAACGCCGTCCCAGGGGGCGACCGGCCGCGGTGCGTCGTACCCGATCGGCGTTCCGGCGTACGGGATGCCCAGGTACGCCGTCAGCTCGCCGGTCGTGACGCCCCGGATCCGTCCGCCCTCAACTGTCAGCTCCATGCGGCCTATCCTCGCACCGACTCCGGAACGTCCTCGGCGATCGGCACCTCGGCCGGCGCGACCTTGCCGACCGACGACTGCGCCACGAACGCGCCGAGCAGCACGATCGCGCCGCCGATGATCTGGTTGGTCGTCAGCGTCTCGTTGAGCAGGAGCCACGCGAACAGCGTCGCCGCCACCACCTCGACGTACGCGACGGCGCCGCCGATCGCCGCCGAGAGCCGCTGGACCGCGGCCGCGCCGGCCAAGTACGCGACGACCGTGCTGACCACGATCAGCCAGGCCGCGAACACCCAGCCCGGCGCCGACCGCTCGCCGATCGCGATCGTGTCGGTGAGCGCGTTCCACGGGATGCCCCACGGCGCCGCGATCGCGGTGAGCAGGATCGCGCCGACCACGCTGCCCGCAGCGGTCATCACCAGCGGATCGGCGACGCCGGTCAGCTTGTCGATCAGGATGAAGTACGTCGCCTGGCACGCGGCCGCGCCGAGCCCGGCGAGCAGGCCGACGAGGTCGAGCTGGACGCCCGACCAGACCTCGACCACCGTCGCGAGGCCGACCAGCGCGATCCCGACACCGAGCGCGGCCGACTTCGGGACGGCGACCTTCCGGCCGAACTTGAGCCAGGCGACGACCAGCACCGGCCCGGAGAACTCGAGCAGGATCGCCACGCCGACCGGCAACCGGCTCGCGGCGATGAAGAACAGCGTCTGACAGCCGGCGATCCCGGTCAGCCCGTACAGCACGAGCTGCGGCCAGGACGCGCGCGCGGCCCGGAGCCCGGCCGCGCCGCGGAAGATCAGCACCAGCGGGACGAGCAGGGCGGCGGCGCCCAGGATCCGCAGCCAGGCGGCCTGCTGCGGAGACATCCCGGCGCCGATCAGCGCCTTGGCGAACGGCCCCGACCCGCCGAAGGTGATCGCCGAGAAGAGCGCGAAACCGAGCCCGATCGACTTGGTCCGGGCAGCATCCTGTGTCATGGGCGTCATGCTGGCACACTCATTACAGTCGCGTCGAGGGTCTTTCTCACCGCTCGAACGTCAGAGCACGTTCACCGCCCGCGCCGCGACCACGGCGATCGTCAGCAGCGAGATCGCCGACTGCACCGTCATCAGCGTCTTCACCCGCGCGGACAGCGGCATCGTGTCGGTCGGGCTGAACGCGGTCGCCGCCGTGAACGCGACGAACAGGTAGTCGGTGAACCCCGGCAGCCACTTCTCCCACCCCGGGATCTCGGCCGTCATCTGCGGGAACAGCAGGTCCGCCCGCTCCACCTCGCGCTCGTGCTCAGGCGCCCGGGCGAACGGCCCACCGCGGTCCACCTCCCAGTACCAGACCGCGAAGGCCACGACGTTGGTCACCCAGATCAGCAGCGCGGCCTTCACCAGCACCATGCCGTCGGTGGCACTGCCTGACGCCAGGTAGTCGATCAGCCCGGCAAGGTAGACCCCGTTGAACACCACCAGCGCGCCCAGCAACACCAACTCGACCCACCGGAGCCAGGGCTCGTCGCGGCTGAGGTGGAACGGGTTCATCCACACCAGCGGCACCAGCAGTGCCACTCCGAGCGCGGGCAGCAGCCAGCGCGGCAGCGACAGCACCTGCGCCGGCACAGCGAGCTGCAACCCCAGTACGACGAGCACCGCGAGCGAAGCGGGCCACCTGCGCATGTGCTTCTTGCTGAGCGCTACTGCCTTCGGGACCTTGATCACTCCTGCATTCTGACTGGTTGTTGCCTCTAGCCGACGGATGCGTCGACCACGGCCTGCCCGATGTCCGTACGCCGGTAGTGCACCTGGTGACCCGTTCGGCGGCGGGTGACCAGCCCAGCGCCGTACAGGGCCTTGAGGTGTTCAGCCACGGTGCCTAGAGCCAGTCCGTACTGCGCGGCGAGTGCGCTGGTCGTTGCGGGCGGGTCGAGCGCCGTCAGCAGGGTCGCGCGCGTCCGGCCGAGCAGAGTGGCCAGGGGATCCGGTGCAGTGGGTGCGTCGTCCCAGAGGCGGGCCGCACCGCGGGCCGGGTAGACCAGTGTCGGTTGGTAGCCGGGGGCAACTATCGCGACCAGGTACGGCCACGCGAAGGCGCCGGGGACCAGGAGCAGGCCTTCGCCGGTGAGCTGGGTGTCGGGCTCGCGATACTTGGAGGCGACCAGACGGTCGCCGTCCCACGACAGGGTCGGATGGAGGTCGTCGAACAGCTCGGCCAGCCCGCCCCTGGTCAACTGCGCACCGCGATGGGCGATGTCGTCGTCGAGCACCCGGCTGATCGCCGGCCAGTCGGGCTCGATCAGCGTGGCCCAGGCGCTCTCGATCTGATCGGCGATCCGTTCGCGCGTACCGGCCGGGTCGGACAGCATCCGGTCGATCTCGGGCGCCGCCGGGTTGTTCAGCTCGTCCCGCGATCTGGTGAGCTCGGCCCGTACGACGTCGAGCGGTGCTGCTCTGACCCGCGTGATCTCCGTACTGAACTTGGCCCGCGAGGCCTTGGGCGGGGGAGTGATGAAGTCCGGCGTGAACCCGGTTCGCGGTTGCACCGCCCGCAGCATGGTGAGGTCGAGCTGCTTGGCCGCCTCGGCCTTTGCCGCGACCCAGGGGGAGTAGAGCGGCCGGTGCTTGCTCCCGTTGAGCACCCGGACCGCCGACACCGTCTCCCACAGCGGCGACATCCCGAACCGGCACCGGAGTACGTCGGCCCGGCTGAACCGCAGTACGGTCATCGGCTCGGACTTTCGGTCATCCCCGAAACTATAGTCCTCAACGCCGTGGCGGCTTCACTCTCGTCGCGTGACCACTCCGCCTGTCGTTGCCACCGGCTACCTGTCGGTGCTGCGCATTCCCGGCCTCCGCGCCGTCTTCACCGCCCACGCCGTCTCCATGGTCGGCACCGTCGCGGCCCAGGTCGCGCTCTCCATCCTGGTCTTCGACCGCACCGGCTCACCGCTGCTCTCCGCGCTCGTCCTGGTCTGCTCGTTCCTGCCCTACGCGCTGGGCGGCACGGTCCTCTCCTCGATCGCGGACCGCTACCCGGCCCGTCCGCTTCTGGTTACCTGCGACCTCCTCAGCGCGCTGTGCGTCGCCGCCATGCTCATCCCTGGCTTGCCGGTCGCAGCGTTACTCGGTCTCCTGCTGCTTACCGGGCTGATCGCTCCGATCTTCGCCGGCGCCCGCTCAGCCAGTCTCACCCAACTGCTGCCTGCAGACCTCTTCCCGACCGGCCGATCCCTCCTCCGCACGATCAGCCAGACGACAGTCCTCACCGGCTTCGCCGTGGGCGCTGTTGCCGTCGCTGCCGTCGGTCCGACCTGGCTCCTGGCGCTGGACGTCCTCACCTTCGCCCTCTCCGCCGCCCTGATCCGCTTCGGTACGCCGTCGACTCCGGCCCCAGGAACCGGCGGCAACACCCTGCAGGCGTCCCGCGAAGGCCTCCGCTACCTCTTCACCACGCCGAAGGTCCGCAACCTGCTCCTGCTCACCTGGGCAGCCCCGGCGTTCTCCGCCGTCCCCGACGGTCTGGCCGTCGCGTACGCCGCCCAGACCGGCGCCGCCGCCTCTGCCGCCGGCGCCCTCTTCACCGGCTACGCCGCCGGTACCGTCCTGGGCGAACTCGTCGCCACCCGACTGGCGCCGACCACCCGTCGCAAACTGCTAATTCCCCTGCTCCTGGCCACCCAAGTCCCCGCCATCGCGTTTGCGTTCACCCCATCGGTCGTCGGTGCGGCCGCGCTGCTCGCCGTCGCAGGTATCGGCCACGCGTTCAACCAGGCCGTCGACCCGATGATCCTGGCCACCGCCGACCCGTCGTACCGAGGTCGCCTCTTCACCGTTCAGACCAGCGGCCTGATGACAGTCCAAGGCGTGACGATCGCCCTGGCCGGCGTCGTCGGCACCTTCGTCCGGCCGAATGTGACGATCACCTTCGCCGGTGTCCTCGGCGTACTGGTCACGCTCACGCTGGCCAGAAAGGTGATCGCCGCAGAAACCGCCGAACCTGCCGTCGCGACCGCAACCGGATGAACCGAGCTCGGGGAAACGCGGCCTGATCCACCGCCTCGTACTCGCGCTTGGTCGGCCCGTACGTCCGCCAGGCCCACAACAGAATCGACCGGGACGGATCGCGACTCAGCTGATCACGAAGCGGCCGCTCCCGATTCCCGTTCCACAGCTCAACCCCGGTCACCGTCCGCCGTACGGTCCGCAGAACCAGCTGCCACATCACCACGGCCCGCGGCAGATCCACCCACACCACGAGATCGGCCGCGCCCCAAGTGATCCGCCGAACGTTGGCCGAGTAGTTGCCGTCAACAACCCACCCACCGTCGTCGGTCGCCGCCCGCACCCGCTCAGCGAACTCGTCCTCCCCGGCCTTCGTCCACCCGGCCTGCCAGAACAACGCATCCAGCTCCACATGCGGTACGCCGAGCCGCGCGCTGAGCGCGCGAGCCACCGTCGACTTCCCACCGCCGGCGACGCCGATCACCACCACACGTCGTACGGGGCCCTCACCTGTGCCGTTGGTCCACGCCATTCCCGCGATGGCTACGGAGCCGCGACCGGCTGCGCCCGATCGGTAGCGAGCTTCACCGCGAACACAGCCAAGGCAGTGCCGGTCACGTACCGATGGATCCTCGCCCATACCGGCTTACGGCTGAAGAAGATCGCGACCGACCCAGCCGTGATCACGAAGATCGCGTTCACCAGCACCCCGACCGCCGTCTGGGTAAGCCCGAGGATCAAGCTCTGCGCACCAACGTGCCCGCGCGACGGATCCACGAACTGCGGCAGCAAGGAGATGTAAAGGATCGCAATCTTCGGATTCAGCAAGCAGGTGAGCAGCCCCATCCCGAACAACTTGCGAGGCCGATCCGGCTCCAACGCGTTGGGAGTGAACGCCGAACTACCCCCAGGCCGAAGCGCCTTCCAAGCCAGCCACAGCAGGTAGACCGCACCCGCAAGCTTCAACCCCACGTAAATCTCCGGCACCAACGCAAACACCGTCGCCAACCCAGCCGCCGCCGCAAGCAGGTAGATCAGAAACCCCGTACCAACCCCCGCCAACGAGATCAGCCCCGCCCGACGCCCCTGCACCACCGACCGCGACACGAGATAAATCATGTTCGGCCCAGGCATCACCACCAGCCCCAGCTCGATCAACGCAATCCCAACCAGCGCTTCGGTACTGACGACCATCAAGTTCCCCTCCCACGGCAACAACCCCACCGAACCTAACAGCCACCCCGAACCCCACCGAGGGATTTTCTCCCACGTGAGACGCGCTGATCCCCACGCGCCGCAACCCCCGCGCACGACCCGCCTCGATTCCACCCACCCCGACGGCGTGCATCGCCCCCGCCCGCTCATCGCCCCCGCCCGTCAGCATCCACCAGACAACGCTGGAAGCTCCTGAGCAATGTTCTTCACCCACACACGCGCACACCGGGCACCCGCACACCGCGCACCCGCACACCGGTCACCCGCACGCCCGCACACCCCGCGTACCGCATACCCGCGCTCTCGCACCTCGGGCCCGCCGCATGCAGCACCAAGGTCGCTTGGCGCATCCGCCGGCCAGCGCCCACCTGGCCTGGCCGTGCTCGTGTGCGGAGTTCTCACCCGCACACCCGCCCTGCATCACCACTTCGCGCCGGTCAGCGTCCAGACACAGGCGGGTGCTACCGAGAGGCGTTCGTCGCCCGCGCATCCACACATCCGCCCTGCGGCGTGCAGCACCAAGGTCGCTCTGCGCTCCCGTCGATCAGCGTCCACCAGGCTGGGCCGGGCACTCGCAAGCGGCGTTCCTCATCCGCACATCCGCACATCCGCGCTGCCGCACGTCGGCCCCGCGGCGTGCAGCACCAGGGTCGCTCTGCCCTCGCGTTGGTTCGCGTGCACCAGGTTGGGCCGCGCACTCGCGGGCGGCGTGCCTAACCTGCACACCCGCGCACGCGCACGCATCCGCACGTCGGCCCCGCGCATCCGCGCTCCCGCACATCGGCCCCGCGGCATGCAGCACCGAGGGCCCCTGTGCGCTCCCGCCGGTCAGCGTCGACCAGGCTGGTCCGGACACTCGTGAGCGGCGTGCCTCACCCGCACAACCGCGCTTCCGCGCGTCGGCCGTGCGGCGCGCAGCACTAGGGCCGCTCTGCGCTTTCGGTGGTCAGCGTCCACCAGGCGACGAACTCGCGAGCGGCGTTGCTCACCCGCGCACAGCGCTGGCGCACCCGCGCGTCGGCCCCGCGCACCGCGCACCCGCGCGTCGGCCCCGCGCACCGCGCATCCGCGCGTCGGCCCCGCGCACCGCGCATCCGCGGGTCGGCCCCGCGGCATGGAGCACCAAGGCGGTTCTGCGCTCCCGCCGGCCAGCGTCCACCAGGCCGGGCCGGGCACTCGTGAGCGGCGTGTCTCACCCGCACACGCGCATGCACCCGCACGTCCGGCCCCGCGCGTTCGCGCTCCGTACGCCAGCCCTGCGGCGTGCAGCACCAAGGTCCCTCTGCGCTCCCGCCGGTCAGCGTGCACCAGACCGTGCCGCGTGCTACCGAGCCGCGTTCGTCACCCGCACACTCACACACTCACACACCCGGCCGCCTGGCGCCCGCATCCTCTGAGTCAGGCGCTTGCCCGGATGACCAGCGGCGCAGCGACCAGTTCGCCCGGGGTGTCTGGGTCGCCGGCGATTTCCTGGAGGGCTCGGTGGAACAGGCTGAGTGCTACGGCGCGCAGTGGGATCCGCGCTGTGGTGAGCGGCGTGTCGAGCATGCTCGCGAACGGGAAGTCGTTGAAGCCCGTGACCGCGACGTCCTCGCCGACCTTCACACCCAAGCGTTGCAGCGCGCGGATGGCGACCACGGCCCACGCGTCGTTGTCGGCGACGAACACATCCGGCCGCTTGCTGCCCTCCATCGCCGCGGTCACGTAGGAAGCGACCTCGTCGAGGTCGTCGAACGACGCGCGCGAGTGCGGTGACGCGAACTCCCGCAGGAACCCCTCCTCCCGCTGGTGCACCCACGGCAGCGCGCTCTTCGTCCCCAGGTATGCCGGACGCGACCGCCCCTTCTGGTGGAGGTACCGCCCGATCGTCGCCATCGACTCGACGTTGTCCACGTCGACCCAGCACTGCCGTTGGCCGGGAGCGGTCCGTCCGAACGCGACGAACGGGAACCCCTTCGTGCTGAGAAATTCGATCCGCGGATCGTTCGGCATCGTCTCCAGGACGACGATCGCGTCGACCTGTCGCGCGGCGATCAGCTGCTCGTACAAGGCGATCTCGGTCTTGCCCGTGGTCGGCGTCGTCACGTGCACGCCGTAGCCGGCGCCCGACGCGGCCATCACCAACCCGCCCAGCAGCCCGTGCAGAAAACCACCGAGCCCGGGATTCTGCTCATTGGCCACGTCGTCGTCCAGGTACAGCGGAAGGCCGATCACCTGGCTTCGGCCGGAGGACAACGCGCGGGCGGCGTGGTTCGGCGTGTACCCGAGCTCGTCGATCGCGGCCTGCACCGACGCCACCGTCTGATCGCTGACCCGGTGCGGCGCGTTCAGCACGTTGGAGACGGTCATCGCCGACACCCCGGCCTTGCGCGCCACGTCGGCCACGGTCGTCCGCCGGCCTACGGTCGACTTCTTCCGGTCGGTCGCCATCAAGCCCCCTTCGTCGTACCGCGCCCAGCACACGCACCGGGCCACCGCTCATCCAACCAGCGTTGGTCGATCGCCGCTCGTCACGTCACGGCGATCCGCTCGATCCTGGCCACACCACACACCGGAACGTCGATCGCCCACAACCCGTCCGGGGGCGTCTGCGAGCTCCGACGTACCTCGATGCCCGAGCAGTCCGACACTACGACCTCAACCGGACCATCACCGGCGCCGTCGAGCAGCACAATCGGTTCGTTCCCGCCGTTCACCACAATCAGTACGTCGGCCGGTGCGCTCAGCCGCACGACGGGATTCGAGTAGACCGCGACGATCGTCTCCTCGGCCGAGATCGCCGCGACCTGCGTGTACCGAGCGTCGGGCCGCACCGGTACCAGCTCTCCACGCAGCAGCGTCGCCGCATGGTCCCGCAAAAAGTCGAGCCAGTACCGCACCACGCGGTCGTGCGCCTCCGGCAGCGAACCGAGCTCCACCGACACCTGCGCCGAACTGAACAGCACCCCGACGAACTGCTCGGCCACGGCCTCGGGTGACGACTCCGGATGCCACATCAGCATGTCCGAGTGCACGGCCCGATCGCCGGCGAGCAGCCGCGCGTCGACCGTCCGCACCCGGTTCTCCACCGCGTCCAACGCGCAGTCGCCCGCGCGCAGGAAAGTCCCGTACTGCCACAGCCGCGGATTCACGTAGTCCTGCCGGAACTCGATCAGCAAGTCGGGTCGCAACCGCTGCAGCTCGTCCCGGACTGCGGCGAAGAACAGCTCGACGCCTTCGTCGACCGTCGCGCAGTCGCCCTCCGGCGCGGGCGGCGGGTTCTTCCAGGCCCAGCTGTCGATGAAGTCGATCTTCAGGCCGTCCACACCCCAGTCGCGGACCGGCCGGACGCAGCACTCGACCAGGTGCTCGCGGACCTCCGGATATCGCGGGTCGAGCGCGACCGTGGTCTGCTCCTCGTCGAGGAACCCGAGCGCCCGGTCGCTGAACCGGTCCCACGCCTTCGAGTGCCGGCCCATCAGAGGGGGAGCGATCCACAACACGTAGTCGACGCCGAGCGCGTGCACCCGTCGTACGTGCTCGGCCATGTCGGGGAAGCTGCTGCTGGTCGGCTCCCAGTCACCGCAGTACGCGTAACCGCGCTGGGTGTTGTCGGTCTGCCAGCCGTCGTCGACGATCACCGCGCTGCACCCGTACTGCGCGCCGGTCGACGCGTGCCGCTCGACGGACTCCTCGCTGACGTGCTGGTGGTCGGAGTACCAGGTCGAGTACATCGCGGTGCGCGCGATCTCCGGCACCGGCGCGATCCGCTCGCCCAGCTCGGCCGTCCACGCGTCGGTCACACCGCGCAGCCCGGCCGCGAAGTGCAGCGCGCGCAGGTCGATCCGGAGAGTGAACCGATGCTGTCCGTCGACCAGCTCGACGTCGTCCACGACGAGTTCGACGAGATGCTCGGCGGTCTCCTCGTTCACCCCGACCGCGAAGTCGCACCCGCGCACGCTCGACGACAAGGACACGACCAGCGGACTCACATCGTCGGTCCGCACCAACGCGGCGACCGGCGCCGATCGGACCGAGCGGACGTCACGCTGCGAACCCCAGTCGGTCGGGAGATTCCGGTGCGATCCCTGGGTCGCCTGCCACAGCGTCGCCGCGCCCTCGACCGGCCAGGTCCACCGGATCCGCACCGGCTCCACCCGCAGGTCCGCGGCGACGATCTCCACCAGTTGAACCCCGGCCATGGGCGCGTCCAACTCCCGGACCGTGGCAGCCGAAACCGTCGCGATCCGGGCGGTCGAGCCGTCGGGGGAGCGCACCTCGAACGAGGCCTGGGGCGGGACGGGCATGGGCGACTCCTGTCGTGAGGGCTGCACTCTCGGATTCGACTATAGCGGTAAAATCGAGCCGTCCCAAAGTATTGACGAATGCGCGATCCGTGCTAATTTTACCGCTAAACACAGATTCGTCGAAGGGTGGCCGCGATGCCGGAGCTGACCGTCACGTCGGACAGCGCGTACGTCGAGAACGCCTTCGCCTGGGCACGTGAGCGGGCCCTCGCGTGGGTGATGACGGACGCCGCGCCGGCCAACCTGCCGTCGTACTGGGCGGGTTATCCGTCGCGCGAGATGTTCTACTCGCGCGACGTCTGCCACCAGGCCGGCGGCGCGCACCTGCTCGGCCTGGACGCGGAGAACTTCGCGATGCTGCGCCATTTCGCCGCCTCCGCCACCGCAGCCCGCAAGTGGTACCCGGTCTGGGCGTTCCACTTCGACGGCGAGATCGCCGCGCTGGACTACCGGGGTGACGACGAGTTCGTGCGGGAGATCCCCGCCGTCTTCGACCTGACCTGGCGCGCGCTGGAGCAGTACGACTGGACCGGCGACCGGCGCTGGCTCGACGATCCCGACCTCGCGACGTACTACCTGCGCTCGGTCGGCGAGTTCGTCGCCGAGCACGACCACGACGGCGACGGCGTCCCGGAGGCACCCGGGACCGGTGACATCTTCGTCGGCTCCGCGACGTACAACGAGCAGGACGCGGAGCACCCGCTGATCGTCGCCGCGGACGGAATCGCCTTGCAGTACGCCGCTCTGAACGCGCTCGCCCGCCGGTACGGCGACGCGTACAAAGATCGTGCGGACACGATCCAGCGGGAGTTCCTGGCGAGTTGGTGGGACGAGCAGCAAGGCCGCTTCGCGCGCGGGCGGACCGTCGACCACGGTCTCGACTTCGGCTGGGGCCTGGAGGCGAGCTGGATCGGGCCGATGACCGGGCTCACCGGCGACGGCCCGCGCAACGAGCTGTTCCTGGACTTCGTCGAGCAGCAGCTCGAGCTGTCGCCGCCGAAGAACATCGAGGCGTTCAGCTACCTGCCCGAGGTGTTCTTCCGGCACGGCCGCGACGAGTCCGCCTGGCGCTGGCTGCGCCACCTGATCGACAGCCGCGACGACTATCCCGAGGTCTCGTTCACCGTGGTGCACCACTTGGTGGCGGGGCTGCTCGGGCTGCGGCCGGACGCCGCGGCGGCCGCTCTGTCCATCGACTCCCACCTGCCGGCCGACATCGGCCGGCTGACCGCCGACCACGTCCCGGTCGGCGAGTGGGACCTACGCATCGCCCAAGAAGGACGGCACACGACAGAGGTCACCGTGCACAGCGGACCGGGGCCGCTCACGGTGACCGTCGGATCAGCCGGCACCTGCACCATCCAGCCCGGCGGCACCGTCCGGGTGACCACCAAGACGAAGGACCCCTCATGAAACTTCGCAACCGCCTGCTCCCGCTCGGAGCCGGACTCACCGCCCTGCTGCTGGCCGCCGGCTGTGCGACCGGCAGTCAACCGGCCGCCAACAGCGGTGGTGGCGACGAGAACGGCGACATCACCTTCTCGTTCTGGGGCACCAACTCCGAGGCCGCCTCGCTGAAGGCCATCGCGGCCGCGTTCGAGCAGGCCAACCCGGGCACCAAGGTCACCACGAACTGGATCCAGGCCGACTACGAGCAGAAGCTGCAGACCTCGATCGCGGCCGGCACGCAATCGACCGTGATCGAGATCAGCAACACCAGCCTGGCCGGGTTCGCGCCGAGCTTCGCCGAGCAGCAGGTGGACCCGGCCAAGTTCGTCCAGCCGAACATCTCCGAGGCGCTCAAGTTCGACGGCAAGTACTACGCGACGCCGTTCACCGCGAAGCCGAAGGTGATGGCGGTCAACCTGGACGCGTTCAAGGCCGCGGGCCTGCCGGCGCCGAGCCCGACCACGCCGCTGACCCTGGAGGAGTTCAAGACGATCGTCGCGAAGCTGTCGCACGGCGAGGGCAAGAAGCGCGTGTTCGGGACCAGCAACATGTGGTTCAAGGGCTGGCTCACGGCGGCCGGCGGCGGCTTCTACAACGCCGACGCGACCGCCTGCACGTTCGGCGATCAGCAGGGCGTGGCGACCGCGCAGTACATCGTGGACCTGCAGAAGGAACGCCTCGCGCCGAGCTCGATCGACATCGAGGGGCAGGATCAGGCGCAGTGGTTCGCGGCCGGAAGGCTCGGCACCTTCAGCGACTTCGGGCCGTGGACCGTCGCCGACTTCGCCAAGATCAGCAAGCCGAACTGGACCCTGGTCCCGGTGCCGGGCAAGGGGTTCCCGATGGAGGTCGGCGGCCTCGCGATCGCGAAGAACGCGACCGGCAAGAAGGCCGAGACGGCGAAGAAGTTCGTCGAGTTCGCCAGCACGCAGCAGGTGGCTCAGGACCTGCTGATCCAGGGCAACACCGCCCTCGGCGTACCTATCATCGCGGCTTCGACGCCCACGCTGGAGAAGGTGCTGCCGGCCGAGCGCAACCTGGCCGCGTTCACGACCGCGCTGAAGACCGGCCTGATCAGTCCGTCGGTGCCGCGCGAGGGACAGATCTCCGGCGACGCCGACAAGGGCATCACCAGCTACACGCCGCTGGGCAGCGGCAAGGACGACGTCGCCAAGATCCTGCCCGGTCTCAACGACAAGTGCACCGCGGCCCTGAAGCAGTGAGGTAGACCGTGAACCCGACCATCGGATGGATCCGCCAGCTCGCGGAGTCCTGGGGAGTCCCCGCGGTCCTGGTGCCGCTGGTCCCGTTCCTGGTCCTGCTGATCGTCCTGTACGCCGTGATCGGGCTCGCGGCGTACGGGGCGCGGCGGAAGTGGCCGCGGGCCGACAAGACGATCGCGTTCTGGCTGTTCATCTCGCCCTGGCTGATCGGCTTCCTGATCTTCACCGTCGGTCCGATGCTGTCCTCGGTCTACGTCAGCCTGACCTCGTGGGACCTGATCACGCCGCCCAAGTTCGTCGGCGTGGCCAACTACACCGAGGCCTTCCAGGACCCGCGGGTCGGTCAGGCGATCAAGGTCACGCTGCTGTACGCCGTGATCAGCGTCCCGCTGCAGACCGTGCTCGCGTTCATGGTGTCCCTGCTGATGAACGTCGACCTGCCGGGCATCCGCCTGTTCCGCACCATCTGGTACCTGCCGAGCCTGGTGTCCGGCGTGGCCCAGATCGTGCTGTTCCTGTGGGTGTTCAACCCGCAGTACGGACTGGTCAACGACATGCTCGGCAAGGTCGGGATCTCCGGGCCGGGCTGGTTCAACGACGCGTCCTGGGCGCTGCCGACGGTGATCCTGATGAGCCTCTGGACGGTCGGCGGTGCGATGGTGATCTACCTGGCCGGCCTGAAGGACGTGCCGACCACCCTGTACGAGGCCGCGGCGCTCGACGGCGCCGGACGGCTGCGGCTGTTCTGGCACGTGACGCTGCCGCAGCTGAGCCCGATCATCTTGTTCAACGTGCTGACCGGGATCATCGGCGCGCTGCAGGTGTTCACCCAGGGCTTCGTCGTCAACGGCGGCCCGAAGGACTCGCTGCTGTTCTTCGTCTACTA
Organism: Kribbella lupini; assembly: GCF_039529595.1. Lineage (NCBI taxonomy): Bacteria > Bacillati > Actinomycetota > Actinomycetes > Propionibacteriales > Kribbellaceae > Kribbella > Kribbella lupini. Next base: position 807,110 of record NZ_BAAANC010000001.1, read on the forward strand.
CCTGTACGACAACGCGTTCCAGAACTTCCGGATGGGCTACGCGTCGGCGCTGGCCTGGATCCTGTTCGTCATCATCATGGCGCTGACCGCCGTGACGCTGCGCGGGAGCGCCTTCGCGATCTACTACGAGACCGAGATGGGCGGGCGGCGCCGCCGTCTGCGCGTGAGGAAGGGCTGAGCCATGGCCGTACTGGTCGACACCGGCCGCGCCACCGACGCGGCCGCGAGCATCCGCCGCGCGGACCGGCCCTACTGGCGGCGCAACCTGCCGCTCACCGTCGTGCAGTACGCCGTACTGGGGCTCGGGTCGCTCGCCTTCGTGTACCCGTTCCTGTGGATGATCGCGACGTCGCTGCGCTCGCTGGCCGGGGTCGGCAGCGCCGGCGCGAGCATCTGGCCGAGCGAGTTCCTCTGGAGCAACTACACCCGCGCGATCACGTCGTTCCCGTTCTGGCGGTACGCGCTGAACTCGATGCTCACCACGCTGATCCCGATCGTCGGCACGGTGTTCTCCTGCGCGCTGGCCGGCTTCGCGTTCGCGCGGCTGCGGGTGCGGTTCTCCGGGGTGGTGTTCGCCGTCGTGCTGGCGACGATGCTGCTGCCGGGGGAGGTGACGATGGTTCCTCAGTTCATGCTGTTCAACAACCTGGGCATGATCGACACCCTGTACCCGCTGATCCTGCCGGCGTTCTTCGGGTCGCCGTTCTACATCTTCCTGTTCCGGCAGTTCTTCTCCCGGATGCCCGCCGAGCTCGCCGACGCCGCGGTCGTGGACGGGTGCGGCTGGTTCAAGATGTTCCTGCTCGTCTACCTGCCGCTGGCCCGTCCCGCGGTGGTCGCGATCTCGATCCTGCTGTTCATGGGCTACTGGAACAACTTCCTCGGCCCGGCCATCTACATCAACTCCGACCAGTGGAAGACGCTGCCGCTGGCCCTGGCCGGATTCCAGTCCGTCAACGGCACCGACACTCCGTTGCTGATGGCAACCTCCGTGCTGATCACACTGCCGTGCCTGGCGATCTTCTTCCTGGCCCAGAAGCAGATCACCAACGGCATCACCTTCACGGGCGGGCGGTGAGTTCGTCAGCAGACGCCGGAAACCTGCTTGACCGGTCGACCGCACTCGCTGATGATCGCCGCATGCCGGAACCTGTTGACGCCCTGGTGATCATCGACGTCCAAGCCGGGCACGTGGGCGGCGCGCACGCCGTACCGGACGCGGATCGGTTGGTGGAGACTGTGTCCGGGTTGCTGCTGGCGGCGCGGGAGAGTGGGGCGCTGGTCGTTCACGTGCAGAACGACGGTGACGCCGGTCAGGTGGACGCGCCGGGGACTGCCGGGTGGGAACTGCACTTCGCGCCGGTTGCTGGGGAGACGGTAATCCGCAAGGAGTACGACGACGCATTCCGCGAGACGTCGTTCGGTGAGTTGCTGACCGCGGCGAAGGTGAAGTCGCTGGTGGTCTGCGGGCTGATGTCGGAGATGTGCGTGAGCGCAACCGCCCGTACGGCGCTGGACCGCGGGTATCGGGTGGTGCTGCCGCACGACGCGCACGGCACGACCGGCGTACCGGCCACCCCCGGACTCGGCGAGGCGATTCCGGCTGCGGTCGTCTCCCGCGTCGCCGAGTGGGCGCTGGGCGACCAGGCCGAGATCGTCCCGCACGCGAAGGCCGTCGTCCTCGCCCGCCGCGCCTGACGCAAGCGGGTGCTGCCGCCTGCCGACGCTGGGCGGGTCTTGGCGCGGGCGCGGCCGCTGCTGCGAGCTGCAACGCCAACGAACGCGTACGCTCCGCCGGCAAGTTGCGCCACTGGGTACGGTCGGCGGCGCCTCATGCGAACGGGTGCTGCCGGGTCTAACGCGGCGGCGCACTGACGAACGCGTGCGCCTCGGTTAGCGGGTCACGTCACTGGGTGCGGGCGGCCGCGCTGAGTGCGGGCGGGTGCTGCCGGTCCTAGCGAGGGCCCGGCGCTGGGGGCTGCGGCGCCGATGAACGCGTGCGCTCCGCCGGAGGTCGCGCCACTGGGTGGGGTCGGCCGTGCGTAATGCGAGCGGGTACAGCCGCGCCTGACGTGAGCGGGTGCTGCCGTGCCTGACGTGAGCGGGTGCTGCTGCGCCTGACGTGAGCGGGTGCTGCTGCGCCTGACGTGAGCGGGTGCTGCTGCGCCTGACGTGAGCGGGTGCTGCCGTGCCTGACGTGAGCGGGTGCTGCCGTGCCTGACGTGAGCGAGTACAGCCGTGCCTGACGTGAGCGGGTGCTGCCGCGTCTGACGTGAGCGGGTGCTGCCGCGCCTAACGTGGGCGGTCGCTGCTGCGGGCCGCGGCGCTGACGAACGCGTGCGCCTCCGCCAGTAGGGCGCGCCACTGGGTGGGGTCGGTGGTGGGCGGGATACCGGCCCACTCGCGTGTTGCGTTGCGGCCGACGTGTACCGGCTTTGCCGCGGCGGCGGCCAGTAGTTCGGCGACGCGTGGTGCTGGGAGCTTGACGATCAGCTGGCCCTCCCGGCCCACGAACGCGAAGACCTTGCCCAGCACGCGCAGCGCTTCGCTGCCGAACATCGGAGCGCGATCGACGTCTGGCACGTCGTCGTACGCGGCGGCGAGCTCGTCGAGGACCTGCTGGGCCCTGGCCCGGTCAGCTTGCATTGGCGGCGCGGGCCTCGGTGAAGGGGAGCCGGTCGAAGATGATGCGCAGCTGGGTGATGCGGCCGTCCTCGACGGTGAGCATCTCCGCGGCGGGGGCGTCGGCGACCGGCACCGTGCGGGTCTCGTACATCAGCAACGCAGTCGACTCGTCGCCGTACGCCGCGACGACCAGCGAGTCGAGCAGGATCTTCGAGAACGGTTCCATGAAGCCGCGGAAGGCCTCGGCGCCCTCGATCGATCCGGCCGGGGCCAGACAGACGATGTCGTCGGCGACGTACTGCATCGCGGCCTCGAAGTCGTGCCCGGTCCAGGCGCGGTGGTAGGCGAGAGCGACGTCGAGTGCGGTCGGCTGGGTCATCGGGTGGTTCCCTCCGGTTGAGCGGTTGATGACTGGGCAGACACCACGCGGACCCCGATCGGAACGGTGAGCACGGAAATTGTCCGGATCGGCTGCCAGGATGGGGCGGTGACGAGTTCGGTGCTGGAGCGCGCGCGGGGTGGGGACGAGCGCGCGTTCCAGGAGCTCATCGCGCCGTACGCTCGTGAGCTGCACCTGCACTGCTACCGGATGCTCGGCTCGGTCACCGACGCCGACGACCTGCTGCAGGAGATCCTGCTCGCGGCGTGGACCGGGCTGGACGGGTTCGGCGGGCGGTCGTCGCTGCGCACCTGGCTCTACCGGATCGCCACCAACCGCTGCCTGAACGCGATCCGCGACGGCAAGCGCCGGCCGCCGACGGAGCCGTTGCCGCCGTTCGACCCGCCCGAGCCGACCCGCCGCGGTGACGTCACCTGGCTGCAGCCGTACCCCGACACCTGGCTCGAGGACCACGCCGTACGCCGCGAGACCGTCGAGCTCGCCTTCGTCACCGCCCTGCAACGCGTCCCACCCCGCCAGGCCGCGACGCTCGTGCTGGTCGACGTCCTCGGCTTCACCATCGCCGAAGTCGCCGATCTGATAGAGACCACGCCGACAGCAATCAAAGGAGCCCTCCAGCGGGCGCGCGCTTCGGTGAAGCAAGCACAAACAACGATGTCTGCTGACCGTGAGCACGAACGGCAGGTCGCGCGACGGTTTGCGGCGGCGTTCGTTGCTGATGACATCGAGGCGGTGACGCGGCTGCTGACCGACGATGCATGGCTGGCGATGCCGCCGGCGCCGCACGAGTACCAGGGGGCCGCGGCGATCGGGGCGTTCCTGCAGGCAAGTGTGGACGGGCGTCGCGGTGTGGGGCTGCGGTTGGAGGCGAGCGGGTGCAATCGTCAGCCGGGGTTCGTCTGCTCCTTCGTCGGTGAGGACCGGGCGCCGTCGTACGCCGGACGGATCGTGCTCACGGTCGATGGTGAGCGGATCAGCCGGATCACGCGGTTCCTCGAACCCGGGTTGGAGAAGGTGTTGCCGGGCTAAAAGGCTTCGTGCGTACGGCGGTGGTCCTGGCACGATGTCCGGTGTGGATCTGGTGATCATCTTCGGCCCGGCCGCGGTCGGCAAAATGACCGTGGGGCATGCGCTGTGCGAGCGGACCGGCTTCAGGCTGTTCCACAACCACGCGATCATCGAGCCGATGCTGGAGATCTTTCCGTTCGGTTCGCCGCCGTTCGCGCGGTTGGTGGCGGAGTTCCGGCGGCGGGTGATCGAGGAGGCCGCGGGTTCTGGCTTGCCGGGGCTGGTGTTCACGTTCGTGTGGGATCTCAACGAACCCGCCGAGATCGACACGATCGCGTCGTACATCGAGATCGCCGAGTCGCACGGCGGGCGTGGGCGGCTGGTGGAGCTGTACTCCGAGCAGTCCGAGCGGCTCGCCCGCAACGGCACGCCGTTCCGGCTCGAACGCAAGGCCAGCAAGCGTGATCTGGAGTTCTCGCAGACGAATCTGCTGAAGATGGACGCCGACTACACGCTCAACACGGGCGGCTCGCGCACCAAGGCCGAGGACCTGATCGAGCAGCACGACCACGTTCGGATCGACAACACCCACCTGACGGCGCAACAGACGGCCGAGCGCATCGTTGCCGCCTTCGGTCTCGGGGCCGACGGCCACCACTGATCAACCGCGGCCACCGCGCTGCTTTGAGCGGGCGATCCGCCTGGAGGAGGCGGGGTGACGGAGGTTAATCAGTGGTGGGCGTCGGCCGGCGCTTCCGGCGGCGAAGCTCGCC
>NZ_BAAANC010000001.1:812014-1236499 GCF_039529595.1 Kribbella lupini
CGGAGAGCCGGAGAGCCGGAGAGCCGGAGAGCCGGAGAGCCGGAGAGCCGGAGAGCCGGAGAGCCGGAGAGCCGGAGAGCCGGAGAGCCGGAGAGCCGGAGAGCCGAAGAGCCCAGGGCGCGGAGCCGAGGCGGGCGAGTGGAAGCAGACACCACGGCGGCGAGGCGGGAGCCGTCGAACTGGCGGCTCCCGCCTCCTGCCTGCCTACTCGCCGCCGCCTGTCCCCTCAGCGTCCTTGGCGGGCTTCGACGATCTCCAAGTAGTGCGGGTTGTGCATGATGCCCAGCACGTTGCCGAACGGGTCGACGACCGAGGCGGTGGTGAAGCTGCTTTCGCCGTGCGAGGTGATCGGCTGGTACTCCTTCGCGCCCATCGCCAGGAGCTTGTCGAAGGTCGCCTGCAGGTCGTCGACGTGCCAGTGCATCACCGCTCCGCCGGGCGCGTTGCCGGCGCCGGGCGGCGCGTACTTGCGGTCGATGAAGCCCAGCTCGTCCGCGTCGTCGCCGATCCGGTACTCCATGTACGCCGGTGCGGCCGGCGCCTCGGGGAAGGCGTAGTACGGCGCCTGGCCGAGCAGTTCGGTGTACCAGTCCCGGGCGGCGGCCAGGTCGTCGGCGTAGAAGCTGATGGTGGCGAATCCTCGGAACATCGGGTTCTCCTCGGTGCTGGCTGGTGGCGTGTCCACCGCGATGAGTCCATCCTGCGCCAGATAAGTGCTCACCCAATGAGCACTTATCTGGAGAACTTTCAGGCGATCGCGGAAACCCCGTCCACCACCACGTACTCGCCGCCGGGCGTGATCGCCGAAGGCGTCAGTACGGCGTACGAAAGCCCGCTCGAGGCCGTCCGTGACTCGAGCACCGTGAAGGCCGTCGGCGGAAGCTCGGGGGTGAAGAGCCGCTTGCCCTGCCCGAGCGTGACGGGGAACGTGATCAGCCGGTACTCGTCGATCAGCCCGGCCCGGTGCAGTTCCCGCGCGAGGCCGCAGCTCCCGTGCACCTGAAGCTCCCCGCCCGGCTGCTCCTTGAGCGCCCGGATCTGATCGACCCCGTCGACAACCGTCGTGTTGGACCACGACGGATCCCGCAGCGTCCGCGACGCGACGTACTTCGGCAGCGCGTTGAGCTTGGAAGCGACCAGGTTCTCCGGGTCGGTCACCCGCGGCCAGTAGCCGAGGAACATCTCGTACGTCGACCGCCCGAGCAGGATCGCGTCGGCCCGGGTGAACCAGCTGTCGACGATCTCGTCGAACTCCGGCCCGGCGTACGGCACCACCCAGCCGCCCTGGTCGAACCCGCCGCTCGCGTCCTCCTCCGGGCCGCCGGGGCCCTGCATGACGCCGTCGATGGTCAGGAAGGTGTGCAGTGTCAGTCGCATCGGCCGAACTCCTCAGGTGCGCGGCGGTCCCCACAGGACCACCTCTCACCCTGGCGTCGAACGAACCCGCAAAGGATCGACAAACTGTCGGTGAGGAGATCTACGATCGCGGGATCAGGTTCTGACAGCGCTCCGGGAGGGCCCATGACCACGCTGACCGACCGACCGAACACCGCGCTGCTCGTCATCGACGTGCAGAACGGCGTGATGGAGGGCACCCACGACCGGGATTCGGTGGTCGCCAACATCGCGACCCTGGTCGACAAGGCCCGTACCGCGGGCGTCGACGTCGTCTGGGTCCAGCACAACAGCGACAACCTGAAGCGCGACACCGCCGAGTGGCAGTACGTCGCGGAGCTGACCCGCGCCGAGGGCGAGTCCGTCGTCCACAAGCAGTACCCGGACTCCTTCGAGGCCACCGACCTGGAGCCGGTCCTCGCCGAGCGCGGCATCGGCCGGCTCGTCCTCTCCGGCGCCCAGACCGACGAGTGCATCCGCTCGACCCTGCATGGAGCCATCGCCCGCGGCTACGACGCGACCCTCGTCGCCGACGCCCACACCACCGAGGACCTGTCCGAGTGGGGTGCGCCCACGCCGGACCTGGTCATCGCCCACACCAACCTGTACTGGGACAACCACCAGGCCCCGGGCCGCATTGCCGGTACGACGACGACCGCGGAGGCCGACTTCAGCAGCTGAACCACGAAGCGGCGACGAGCCAGTTCGTCGCCGCGGGGGAGTCCCCGGACCCTACTTCGCGTACAGGGCTTCCACGTCGTCCTGGTGCTTCTCCATCACGACGTGGCGACGCAGCGAGAGCTTCAGGGACAGCTCGCCGTTCTCCTGGGTCCAGTCGGTCGGGAGGATGCTGAACTTCTTGATCCCCTCGGCCTTGGACACGGCGGTGTTGGCGTCGTCGACGGCGGTCTGGATCTCGGCGATCAGGTCCTCGTCGGTGCACAGCGTCTCGAGGTCGGTCGGCTTGCCGTGCTTGGAGGCCCAGCTGCCGATCGTCTCGGTGTCGATGGTGATCAGCGCCGCGATGAACGGCTTGCCGTCGCCGACGACCATGCACTGGCTGACCAGCGGGTGCAGCCGGATCCGGTCCTCCAGTACGGCGGGCGCCACGTTCTTGCCGCCGGCCGTCACCAGGATCTCCTTCTTGCGGCCGGTGATCCGGATGAAGCCGTCGGCGTCGAACTCGCCGAGGTCACCGGTGTGGAACCAGCCGTCGGCGTCGATCGCGGCCTCGGTCGCCTCGTCGTTCTTCCAGTAGCCGAGCATCACCTGGCCGCCCTTGAAGCACAGCTCGCCGTCCTCGGCGACGCCGACCGTGACGCCGGGCAGCGGGCGGCCGACGGTGCCGATCCGGATGTCGTCGGGCAGGTTCACCGAGACGGCCGCGGTCGTCTCGGTCAGGCCGTAGCCCTCCAGCACCGGGACGCCGATGCCGCGGAAGAAGTGGCCGAGCCGGTCGCCGAGCGGTGCTCCACCGGAGACCGCGTAGTCGACCTCGCCGCCGAGCACGTTGCGCAGCTTGCCGTAGACCAGCTTGTCGAACAGCGCGTGCTTCGCCTTCAGGCCGAGGCTCGGGCCGCTCTTGTCGAGCGCCTGCGAGTACGCGATCGCGGTCTCGGCCGCGGCGTCGAAGATCTTGCCCTTGCCGGCCGCGTGCGCGGTCTGGCTCGCGGTGTTGAACACCTTCTCGAACACTCGCGGCACGCTCAGGATGAAGGTCGGCTTGAACTCGCCCAGGTCCGCGACCAGGTTCTTCACGTCGGCGGTGTGCCCGACCTTGACCCGCATCATCACGCAGCCGACCTGGATGATCCGCGCGAACACGTGCGCCAGCGGCAGGAACAGCAGCGTCGACGCGCCGTCGAGCCGGAACAGCGTCGGCAGCACCTTGGTCGCCGTACCGAGCTCGTCCATGAAGCTGGCGTGGCTGATCTTGCAGCCCTTCGGCCGGCCGGTCGTCCCGGACGTGTAGATCAGCGTCGCCAGGTCGCCCGGCACGACCGCTGTACGGCGCTTGTCGAGCTCCGCGTCGCTGATCTGCTGACCGAGCACGGTCAGCTCGTCGACCGCGCCGGACTCGATCTGCCAGACCTCCTGCAGGGCCGGCGCCTCGGTCCGGGCGGACTCGACGACGGCGCCGTGCGCGGCGTTCTCGACGATGGCGACGACGGCCTCGGAGTCGGTCAGGATCCACTGGATCTGCGAGGCCGACGAGGTCTCGTAGATCGGCACGGTCGCGGCGCCGATGCTCCAGATCGCGTAGTCGATCAGCGTCCACTCGTACCGCGTGGCGCTGAGCAGGGCGACCCGGTCGCCGTGCTTCACGCCGGCCGCGATCAGGCCCTTGGCCACGCCCGCGACCTGCTGGGCGAACTGGGCGGCGGTGATGTCGAGCCAGCCGCCCTCGACCCGCTTGCTGAACACGGCGGTGTCCGGGTGCGACGATGCGTTCGCCCAGACCGGATCGGCCAGCCCGCCAGTGGTCGGGGCGTCGATCACAGCAGGAACGGTGTACTCACGCATCTCCGCGTCTCCTCAGTCAGGATGGTCGGCTCCGGCGCACGTTACAGTCACTTACCCACAAGTAGCCAGGTCAGTGTGACCCAGGGAACTAAGGTCGGCGCATGCCTTCGCTAGACATCAGCTGCGACGACCTGGTCGTCGCGGATCCAGCCTACGTCGCGCAGCGGCTCGGCTCGGACACCCTCTGGCGTGAGTGGTGGCCCGAGCTCGTCCTCACCCCGTCCGAGCGGCGCGGGCTGGAGGGCGTCCGCTGGGCCGTCACCGGCGCCGCCGTCGGTACGGCGGAGTGGTGGCTGGAGCAGGTCCGGGACGGTGTCGTCGTGCACTGGTACCTGCGGGTCGACCCGGTACGGCGTACCGGCGTACGGCGGCTGCGCCGGCTGCAGGAGTCGTACGTCGCCCGGTACCGGGAGCACATCTGGCGGTTCAAGGACGAAGTCGAGAGGGGCCGCGCCGCGGGCGAGCGCAGGTCCGGCTGGGAACCCGCGATAGTCTCCGGGAGGGGCACCGGTGCCCCGCAACCGGCCGTACCGCAGAAGGACCTGCACGCGGACCGGCGACCGTCCCGGCAGCGGAGAGGTGAATCGATGGCAGAGCAGACCACCTCGACCATCGTCGTGAACGCGACCCCGAAAGCGATCATGGCGGTGATCGCGGACTTCGAGGCCTACCCGGAGTGGGCGGACTCGATGCGGGAGACGGAGGTGCTGTCGACCGACGAGGCCGGCCGGCCCAAGCAGGTCCGGTTCAAGGTGGACGCCGGCGCGATCTCCGACGAGTACACGCTGGACTACGTCTGGTCCCGCAACGAGGTGACCTGGTCGCTGGTGCAGGCCAAGATGGTCAAGGGCATGGACGGCGCGTACGTGCTGCGCGACCTCGGCGCCGACGGCACCGAGGTGACCTACCGGCTGGCGGTCGACGTGGCGATCCCGATGATCGGGATGCTCAAGCGCAAGGCGGAGAAGGTCATCATCGACACGGCCCTCAAGGGGCTGAAGAAGCGCGTCGAGTCCTGATTCCGTGACACGCGTCCTGCTGTACACAGGCAAAGGTGGCGTGGGCAAGACCACGTCCGCGGCCGGCACCGCCACGCTGGCCGCCTTGCGGGGACTCCGCACTCTGGTGCTGTCGACCGACGCGGCGCACTCGCTGTCGGACGCCTTCGACTCCGAGGTCGGCGGGGAGCCGACCGAGATCGACGACCTGCTGTTCGTGCAGCAGATCGACGCGCAGCGGCGGTTCGAGCGGTCATGGGGTGACATCCAGGCCTACCTGCGGTCGGTGCTGCACGTCGTCGGCGTCGATCCGATGGAGGCCGAGGAGCTGACCGTGCTGCCGGGCGCCGAGGAGGTACTCGCGCTGCTCGAGGTCCGGGACCACGTGCGGTCGGGACGCTGGGACGTGGTGGTGGTCGACTGCGCGCCGACGGCCGAGACGTTGCGGCTGCTCGCGCTGCCGGAGGCGCTGAGCTGGTACATGGACCGGATCATCAACGCCGAGCGGAAGGTGCTGCGGTCGTTCCGGCCGTTGCTGGGCAAGGCTTCCGGGCTGCCGATGCCCGACGACACGGTCTTCGATGCGTTGCGGCGGTTGCAGAAGGATCTGGCGGACATCCGGGCGTTGCTGGCTGGGCCTGATGCCTCGGTGCGGTTGGTGCTGACGCCGGAGGCCGTGGTCGTCGCCGAGGCGCGGCGGTCGATGACGACGCTTTCGCTGTACGGGTACCGCGTGGACGGGATCGTGGCGAACCGGGTGTTCCCGGCGGCCGGGGCCGACAACTGGCGGCGCCAGTGGGTCGCCGCGCAGCGCGGGATCCTCGAGGACGTCCAGGACTCGTTCAGCCCGCTGCCGATCTGGGAGTCGCCGTACCGGGCCTGTGAGCCGGTCGGGGTCGAGGAACTCGCGGCCTTCGCCGTCGAGATGTACGGCGGGGACGACCCGTTCGCGCGGGCTTCGGACGAGACGTCGCTGCTGGTGGATCGGCACATCGACACCGACGGGCGGACGTACATCCTGACGTTGCCGTTGCCGTTGGCATCTGCTGCTGATCTGGAGTTGGCGCGGCACGGGGACGAGCTGATCATCACGGTCGGGTCGTACCGGCGGGTGATCCCGCTGCCGGCCGCGCTGGCGCGTGGGGTTGTCGCCGGGGCCCGGCTGGACGACGGGAAGTTGCAGGTGCGGTTCGCGCCGCGCGATCCGTTGCCGCGGCCGGCGCTTTCGTCGGAGCTGGCTGAGGAGTTCCGCGAGCAGATGGAGCTCGACGAGACCGCGATCCCGGAGGGCACGCGATGACACCGCCGAAGGAGCCTGTCGGCTCGGTCGCCGAGGAGGCCGCCAAGCTGTTCGCCGTACTGCGGGCTGCTGGTGCTGCTGATTTCGGTGCGCCCGGGGCTGGGGCTGGGGCCGGCACGGATGCGGCGGAGGAGGCTGCAGGGGCTGAGGCCGCTGCCGCCGGAGAAAAGCGTGGGAGTGCGCAGGCCCGTCGGGCTGGGGCTGGAGAGCGGGCGCGGCACGCTGAGGCCGGCTTGGATGCGGCCGACGAGGCCGCGCGGGCTGAGGCCGGCGGGGATGCGGCCGACGAGGTCGCGGGGGCTGAGGCTGCTGCGGCCGGAGAAGAGCGAGAGAGTGTCGAGGCCGATCAGCCTGGAGCTGGGGAGCGCAGCCGGACCGGCGGGGGAGACCCGCTTGGGGAGGACCGTGGCCGGAGCGGCGCGGACGCGGCGGGGGCTGGGGAGGAGCACGCGCACGGGATCGGGCGTGGGGCCGAGTGTGTTTGGTGTCCCGTGTGTCAGGTGATCAACCGGGTGCGGACGACCAGTCCGGAGACGATCGAGCAGTTGTCGACGGCGGCTGCGGGCGTGCTGGGGGCGGTCAGGAGTTTGGTGGAGGCTGCGGCGGAAGCGGCGCGGCAGGCGAAGGTGGACGCAGAGTCGCGGGCTGCCGGGGAGCGGGACCAGGAAAGACCAGCTCGGTCGCGGGTGGACCGGATCGACGTGAGTGAGGACCCCGAACCATGGGACTGACCATCGGCATCGACGTCGGCGGGACGAAGATCGCGGCGGGCGTTGTCAGCCGCGACGGGACGATCGGGGCGCGGGCGCATCGCGACACCCCGGCGGGATCGGTCGACGAGACCGCCAAGGCGATCTGCGACGCGGCCGCGGAACTGATCGCGGACCACGACGTCGAGGCGGTCGGCATCGGCGCGGCCGGGTTCGTGTCGTCGGACCGCTCGACCGTGCTGTTCGCGCCGAACCTGGCCTGGCGGGACGAGCCGCTGGGGCAGCGGGTGGCCGACGTACTGAAGGTGCCGGTCGTCGTCGAGAACGACGCCAACGCCGCGGCGTGGGGCGAGTTCGCGTGCGGCGCGGCCAAGGACGTCGAGCACATGGTGTGCGTGACCGTCGGGACCGGGATCGGCGGCGGTGTGGTGATCGGCGGTGAGCTGCTGCGCGGTGCGCACGGCGTCGCGGCCGAGCTCGGCCACATGCGCGTCGTACCGGGTGGTCATCGGTGCGGCTGTGGCGCGCGCGGGTGCTTGGAGCAGTACGCCTCCGGGCGGGCGCTGGTGCGTGAGGGTCGTGCGCAGGCGGAGTCCGGTTCGCTGGCGGCGGCGCAGATGATGAGCGTGTGCGGCATCACCGACCCGGCGGAGCTGGACGGGCCGATGATCACCAAGGCCGCGGCGGCCGGCGATCCGTGCGCGGTGGAGCTGCTCGACGACCTCGGCCGGTGGCTGGGGGAGGGGCTCGCGAGCTTCGCGACGCTGTTCGACCCGAGCACGATCGTGATCGGCGGTGGCGTGAGCGCGGCCAAGGAGCTGCTGCTGAAGTCGGCGCAGGTCGCGTTCGACAAGAACCTGCCGGCCCGCGCGAACCGTCCGCACCCGACCATCGTGATGGCCGAGCTCGGCAACGACGCCGGCATCATCGGCGCCGCCGACCTGGCCCGCAGGCCGGTCGCCGCCGACCCCGAGCCGCACGCCGCCGCCGCTCCCGCGGCGACCACCCCGTCCGCTCTCCCGGGCGTCGACGAGGAGAAGGCTCGGTGAGCTTGCGGTCCGCCGTACGTCGGAAGCGGCGCTTGGCCGGACGTGCTTGGCTGGACGTGAAAGCTGCTGGGGGTACGACGAGGAAGGTCGTGCGATGGCTCTGACGCAGGCGCTGACGATCGGGATCGACATCGGTGGCACCAAGGTGGCCGCCGGCGTGGTCGATCCCGAGGGCAACATCCTGGACCGGTTGCGGCGCGACACCCCGACCAAGGACCCGCGCGAGACCGAGGACGCGATCGCGGACATCGTCCGGGACCTGGAGTCGCGGCACGACGTGATCGCGGTCGGCATCGGCGCGGCCGGGTTCGTCGACGGGACGCGGTCGTCGGTGCTGTTCGCGCCGCACCTGGCCTGGCGGCACGAACCGCTGCGCGACGCGGTCGAGCGCCGGCTCGGGCTCCCGGTCGTGGTCGAGAACGACGCGAACGCCGCGGCCTGGTCGGAGTGGCGGTTCGGCGGCGGGCAGGGCGAGAGCCACCTGGTCTGCGTGACGCTCGGCACCGGCATCGGCGGCGCGATCCTGAACGACGGCGCGCTGCAGCGCGGGAAGTTCGGCATCGCGGGGGAGTTCGGGCACATGCAGGTGGTGCCCGGCGGTCATCGGTGCGAGTGCGGCAACCGCGGGTGCTGGGAGCAGTACGCGTCGGGCAACGCGCTGACGCGGGAGGCGCGGGAGCTGGCGTTGTCCGGTTCGCCGGTCGCGCACAACCTGCTGCGCGCTGCCGAGGGTGATCCGCGCAAGATCAACGGGCCGATGGTGACCGAGCTGGCCAAGGACGGCGACCCGGTCGCGGTCGAGCTGCTCGAGGACGTCGGCCGCTGGCTGGGTATCGGCCTGGCGAACCTCGCGGCCGCGCTCGACCCGGGCACGTTCGTGATCGGCGGCGGAGTGTCGGACGCGGGCGAGCTGCTGCTGGCGCCGGCGCGGGAGGCGTTCAAGCGGACGTTGACCGGGCGCGGGTTCCGGCCGGAGGCGCGGATCGTGCGCGCCGTACTCGGTCCGGAGGCCGGGATGGTCGGTGCCGCCGACCTCGCGCGGGAGGAGGCGACCTGGCTGCGCCGGGTCCGGGTCAAGACGACCGCGGTGACGGCCAAGACGACGGGTGCTCGCGGTGGACGCTCGACGCGTCTCGAGCGGGCGGCCCGGAAGTCGGCCGGCCGGCGTACGGGCATGCGCGCGGCGGCAGCCGAGCCGGAGCTCGAGCCCGGCGAGCTGCAACTCGACAAGACCCCCGAGCTGCAGGGCGACTCCGAGGCATGAGTGTGAGCCCGTCGCTGCGGGTGCTCTCCTACAACGTGCACCGGTGGGGCGACGACCGGGAGGCTTTGGCGCGGGTGGTCAAAGCCTGCGCGCCCGATGTCGCGCTCGTGCAGGAGGCACCGACCTGGTGGGGGACGCGGCGCAAGCGGCGGGCGATGGCGGCGTCGTTCGGGATGACGTACGTCGCGGGTGCCGCGCGCAACGCGATCTTGGTTGCCGGGAGCACCGAAGTCGTCGAGTCGCTGCACTGGCGGGTCTGGCGGCCGTTCGTACGCCGGCGGTTCCGCCTGATCGCGACCCAGCTCCCCGGCGGTGCGATCGGCGGACGGGTCACCCTGGGAACGAAGGCCCTGGCGTTGGTCGTCTGCCACCTCGGCCTGCACATCCGCGGCCGCGAGCACGAGATCGAGCAGGTCCTCAAGGGCTGCCGGTCCTTCGGCCTCCCGTACCTGGTGGTCGGCGACCTCAACGAGGAGCCCGACGGCCCGGTGTGGAAGCGCCTCGCCGACGAAGGCCTCACCGACCTCGGCGCTGACGCGGGCCCGACGTTCCACTCCGACAACCCGGAACGCCGCATCGACGGCGCCCTCCTGTCACCCGAGCTCAACGGCCGCCTGATCGACCTCGACACGATCGAAGGCGTGACCCGCGACGATCTCGCGAAGGGTTCCGACCACCTCCCGCTGCTGATCGAGCTGACCGAATAACCGGTGGCTGCGGGGCCCGAGCGGACGGCAGGATGTGGGCATGACGAGCAGACCTGTTGCCCTGGTCACCGGTGTCGGACGGCGCATTGGGATCGGCGCCGGGATCGCCGAGGCGTTGGCGGCGAGCGGGTGGGACGTTGCCTTCAGCTACTTGACCGGGTACGACGCGCGGATGCCGTGGGGGCCTGATGCCGACGCTCGGGCTGAGACGACCGCCGTACTGGAAGGGCACGGCGCGCGCGTCCTCTCCGTCGAGGCGGACCTGCAAAATCCAGACGCGCCGGCCGAGCTGATCGGCAAGGTGCGGGACGAGCTCGGACCGGTACGCGCGCTGGTGATGGCGCACTGCGAGAGCGTCGACAGCGGCATCCTCGACACGACCGTCGAGAGCTTCGACCGGCACTTCGCGGTGAACGCGCGGGCGGTCTGGCTGCTGATCAAGGCGTACGCCGAGCAGTTCGACGCGCCGTACGGAACTGGCCGGATCGTCGCACTGACCAGCGATCACACCGCGCACAACCTGCCGTACGGCGCGAGCAAGGGCGCGCTGGACAGGATCGTGATCGCCGCGGCGCACGAGCTGAAGCACCTCGGGCTGACCGCGAACGTGATCAACCCCGGCCCGGTCGACACCGGCTGGATCAGCCCCGAACTCGCCGAGCACCTGGTCGCCGGTACGCCGCTCGGCCGGCTCGGGACGCCGAAGGACACCGCCGACCTGGTCGCGTTCCTGTGCTCACCGGCCGGCGGGTGGATGAACGCGCAACTCCTGCACAGCAACGGCGGATCGCAGTAGCGGCTACTTCTTGCGCCGGTTGAGGAACGCGAGCATCGCCTCGCGCGCCGGCTCCGACCCGAACAACCCCGCCGACAGCTCGGCCAACTCCTTGCCCCGGGCATCGATATCGGCGAGCAGTTCGCGGGTGAGCAGCTTCTTCGTCTCCCGGAGCCCCTGCGGCACGCCCTTCAGCAGCGACGCCAGTACGGCGCCGACCGCGTCGTCCAGCTCCTCGTCCGGCACCGCGCGCGAGACCAGCCCGAGCCGCGCGGCCTCGGTCCCGTCGAAGCCGTCACCGGTCAGGAAGGTCAACGAGGCCGCCCGATCGGTCAACCGCGGCAGCACGGTCAACGAGATCGTTGCCGCCGCGAGCCCCAGCCGCACCTCGGTCAACGCGAACGTCGAACCCGTCCCCGCCACACTGATGTCCGCCGCCGCCACGATCCCGATCCCACCCGCCCGCACCGGCCCGGCCACCCGGGCAACCACCGGCTTCGGATTCGCCACGATCGCCCGCTGCACGTCGACCATCCGCTGCGCGCCGACGCCCATCCCGACGCTGGTCGCCTCAGCCATGTCCGCCCCCGAGCAGAACACGTCCAGCGCCGACCGCACCACGATCACCCGCACCGCGTCGTCCGCTCCCGCGGCCTGCAGCCGCTCCAGCAGCTCCCCGGTCAGCTGCTGCGACAACGCGTTCTTGTTGTGCGGCGAGTCCAGCGTGATCGTCGCAACCCCATCGGCCGACTCGAGATGCACCAGTTCGCTCATGCGGCCATCCTGCCCTGCCCACCGCCCCGTACGCCGTAACCGGCCCCACACCTAGCTGACGTACAAGCAGAACGGGTGGCCCGCTGGGTCGAGCATGACGCGTACGTCGTCCTGGGGCTGGAAGTCGGCCAGTTCGGCGCCGGCTTCGACCGCGTGGGCGACGGCTTCGTCGAGGTTGTCGACCTCCAGGTCGAGGTGCATGGACATCTGAGGCTTGCCGGGTTCGGCGGGCCAGACGGGGCGTTGGTAGTCGGCTTCGGTCTGGAAGGCGAGGTTGTAGCCGGCGTCCTTGGACGGGGCCAGGGTGACCCAGTTCGGTTCGTCGCCGAAGATCTGCCAGCCGAGGAGGCGTTGGTAGAAGCGGCCGAGCTCGCGCGCGTCCGGGGCGTCGAGGGCGACGCCGAACCAGTGGGCCTTCGTTCGCAGTGTCATGGATCACAGCCTGCCGCGACGGCGGGGCACGGTCCAGTCAGGCCGGTGGCGTCGTCGGGCTCAACGGATCACCGTGGCGGTGGACGATGAACCAGTCGTCGCCTTCCTTGCGGAAGATCATCGTCGTGCGCAGCACGTGGGCGAACTCACCGGGCCGGTCGACGTACCGGACCGTGCAGCGTTCGATCGCGACCGTGTACGCCGTGTCGGAGCCGGCGTGCCGGTCCAGGTACTCGAACTCGACCTTCGCGCCGCTCGGCGCGAACTGCGCGGACGCCCACCGGTACCGCGGGCCGATCTGCGACCAGCCGACCTCCTGGCCGCCGAAGCCACCGAAGATCGAGGTCTGCTCGCTGCGCAACACCAGCGGCATCCACAACGACACGTCCCCGTTGACGAAGGCGGTGTTGGCGTCCTCGAACCGGCGCAGGAACGCCTCGAAACTCATACCCGTCGCTCCCGGGATCGTCGGAACGCGCCGTCAGGCGCGCTCCCACGATAGGCCCGCGGCGGTCTACTTCGCGTCGGCGTACGTCGGTGACAGCTCGCGCGCCAGGTGCTCGATGAACAGGCCGACGTCGGTGACGATCCCGCGGGCCTGCGAGGATCCGCGGTCGGCCAGCTTGGTCACCGTGGCCGGGTTGATGTCCACGCAGGTGAGCGGGATCGAGGCCGGCAGGATGTTGCCGGTCGCAACCGAGTGCAGCATGGTCGCGGCCATCAGGCAGTACCCGACGCCGTCCAGCTCGGCGCGCATCGCGCGCTGCCCGGCCAGGACGTCGGTGTAGACGTCGGGCAGCGGGCCGTCGTCGCGGACCGACCCGACCAGCACGTACTTGCCGCCCGTCTTCACCATCGCGTGCATCACGCCGGACGTCAGCACGCCCTGCTCGACGGCGGCCGCGATCGAGCCGGCCTTGCGGATCGTGTTGATCGCGCGGATGTGGTGCTCGTGGCCGTGCTCGACGCCGCGGCCGCGGGCCAGGTCGACGCCGAGCGACGTCCCGTACAGCGAGGACTCGATGTCGTGGGTGGCCAGCGCGTTGCCGGCGAACAGGACGTCGACGTACCCGGCCTCGACGATCGCGACCATGGCCGGGGCCGCGCCGGTGTGCACGATGCCGGGGCCGCCGACCCAGAGCACCTTCTGGCCGTTCGCCTTCGCCTCGCGCATCCCGTCGGCGACCTGCTTGACCAGGACCCGCTGCGGCTTCTCGCTGGAGACGTCGGACTCCATGAAGCCGAACGCCTCCTCGGTGCTGGCGACGATCGGCGGCGCGACCTTGACGCCCTGCGCGCTGGTCACCACCCGCATCCCGGCCTTCACCTCGGACATCGGGATGGTCCGGACGGCGCCGTTCTCGACCAGCAGGCCGCAGTCCATCTCGGGGTTGGTGACCTGGATCCAGCGGTTGTCGAGCCGGACGCTGGTCGGCAGGTTGGTGGTCGAGTAGAAGCCGTCGGGGAAGACGCCGTCCTGGTCGACCTCGGTGATCTCCGCCGTGCCGGGGTTGACCAGGTTCGCGCCCTTGGTCTGGATCCGCATCAGCAGCCGCTGCAGGGCTTCCTCGTCCTCGGCGCCGACCGTCATCCGGACCGTCGACGGGTCGTCCTTGTCGTAGCCGAGGTCGAACTTGTCCAGCGTGTACTCGCCGCCGTAGCCGCGGATGTCGTCGAGGACCCGGGACAACAGCCCGGAGTCCATCAGGTGGCCGGTGATCTCGACCGTCTCGGTGACCTGCACGGGATGCCTCCTCCGTCAGCGGGGGTGTCGGATTGTCCGACGATCCGCCACTCTAGACGACGGCGCCGTCGTCCGGGGTGTCCTCGGGCGGGAGGCGGTCGTTCATCCGGATCACCAGCGTGAGGAACCCGGCCATGAAGCCGACCACGCCGAGCAGCGTGATCCGGCCGGTGCCGAAGTCGAGGACCGCGGCGAGGATCAGCAGCAGCGGGCCGCCGATCAGGCCGAGCCAGGCAGCCCGGGTGATCCAGTCCAGCCGGGGCCCGCGGGTCGGCTCCGGCGGGATGAAGTGGTCGTGCGGGTCGTCGGTACGGCGCGGCGGCGGTTCCTTCGGCGGCTCCTCGTCGGTGTCGCCGACGATCAGTCCGGCCGGTACGTCGATGAGCGGCTCGTAGGAGTTCTCGTCGACGTCCTCGCTGGCGGGCCAGCGGGGGACCGGCGGGACGTCGTGCCCGGGAGCCGACGGCGCGTTGAACTGCTCGACCAGCGAGGCCCACTCGGCGTCCTCGGTACTGCGGTCGATCACGCCCCGCGCCTTCTCGGCCGCGTCGGAGTCGACGAAGATCTCCTCGAACCCGGCGGGGATCTGAGCTTTGGCGGAGGGTGCGTCGTCGCCCGGATCCGGCGCACTCGCCTTCGGCGTCGTCGCCTCGTCGCCGGCGCTCGCCGTACCCACCGCGCCCGAGCTGGTCGGGGCCGTCGCCTCGTCGGCAGCGACTTCTGCTTCGTCAACTGCTTCCGGCGGCGCGCAGTACGCCGCGATGCCGGCGTCGGCGAGCGCCTTCAGCACGGCCGTCGTGACGAGGGGATCGATGCCGCCCAGCGAGGTGTAGGTCGCGGCGGTCAGGCCGTTGTCACGCATCGGCGCCGATCCGGCGGACGAAGGCGGTCGCGTCGGCGAAGATGCGTGGTGCGTCGTTGTCCAGAGTGGCCACGTGGTAACTGTCCTCGAGCAGGGTCTCGGTGACGTCGCGGGACGAGATCCGGGACAGCACGGTGCGCCCGGAGCTCGGTTCGACGACGTGATCGACAGTACTGCGGAACAGCAGCACCGGCTGCGTCACCTTGGGCAGGTCTTCGCGGGTGACCTTCCACAGCTGCGACAGCGAGTGCAGCGCGCGCAACGGCATCCGGTCGTAAGCGCCCTCGTCCACGCCCGGCTTCTTGATGTCGTTCGAGATCCCCGGAAACGACGGCAGCAGCCGCTGCAGCACCGGCAGGAGCGCGAGCCGCTTGTCGTCGGTCTGCACCGAAGGGTTCACCAGCACCAGCCCGGCGACGTCCCCGCCGTGCTGCTCGGCCAGGCGCAGGACGAGACAGCCGCCCATTGACAGCCCGACCAGGAAGACCCGGTCGTGCTCCTTGCGCAGCCGGTCGAACTCGTTGTCGAGGACGGCGTACCAGTCCTGCCAGGTGGTGGTGTTCGCCTCGCGCCAGTGCGTGCCGTGCCCGGGCAGCCGCGGTACGGCGACGCCGAACCCCTCGGCGGCCAGGTGCTCGGCGAACGGGCGCATCGACTTCGGGGACCCGGTGAAGCCGTGACTGAGCAGGATCCCGGTCGCGGCGTTCGGGCCGGAGCCGGGACTGCGGAACTCCTCCGCGTGGGCTTGCACGGGCACAGGTGCTCCTAGAAGTTCGCGTGTTGCCTGAGTCGTAATGGTCGCAGCCGCCGGGCCCGTCGCCCACCCCGGCCAGGGTGTCGGTTCGGTGACGTGATCGACCACACCAACAGTCTGCAACCACAGACCAACACGGAGCGCAACCCCCTGATTCCCTGGCGGTGACATTGCTTGAGGAGGAAGCTGGAACGTAAGGTCCTCCCCGGCGGGGTGCGCTGTGCCTGCCGATGCGGGACACTGGAGCTGGCCGAGTGGTGGAGGTGGCACGTGCTGTACATGTTCATCCGGCGGTTCCTCGTCGCACCGCTCGCGAGGTTGCTGTTCCGGCCCAAGGTGACCGGGCTGGAGAACATCCCCGAGACCGGTCCGGCACTGCTGGTCAGCAACCACCTGGCGTTCTCGGACTCGATCTTCCTGCCGGTCGCCGTACCGCGCCAGATCGTCTTCCCGGCCAAGTCGGAGTACTTCACCGGCACCGGCCTCAAGGGCAAGCTGGTCGCGACGTTCTTCCGCTCGATCGGCCAGATCCCGATCGACCGCTCCGGCGGCCGCGCCTCGCTGGCCGCGCTGAACACCGGCCTGGAGATCCTCGGCAAGGGTGAGCTCTTCGGCATCTATCCCGAGGGCACCCGCTCGCCCGACGGCCGGCTCTACAAGGGCAAGACCGGTGTCGCCCGGATGGCGATCGTGGCCGGCGTCCCGGTCATCCCGGTCGCGATGATCGACACCGAGAAGGTCAACCCGCCCGGTACCGTGATGCCGAAGTGGTTCGTCAAGGAGCCCGGCCGCCGCTTCCCGCGCCTGGTCCGGCCCGGCGTCGCGATCGGCGAGCCGCTGGACTTCTCCCGGTACGAGGGGATGGAGCGCGACCGGTTCGTGCTGCGCTCGGTCACCGACG
This sequence comes from Kribbella lupini, assembly GCF_039529595.1. NCBI lineage: Bacteria > Bacillati > Actinomycetota > Actinomycetes > Propionibacteriales > Kribbellaceae > Kribbella > Kribbella lupini. The sequence goes on from NZ_BAAANC010000001.1 coordinate 828,203, forward strand.
AGATCATGTACGCGATGATGGAGCTGTCCGGCCAGGAGTACGTCGACATGTACGCCGAGAAGGCCAAGGAGCTGCTCAAGGCCGGCGAGAACATCGACGACCACCTCAAGCCGCGGCTGGACGACACCAAGGCCTCCTGACCTCGTCCGACGGCCCGGTGAGCGAGGATGTCCGGCGTGGAGACTGACCGGAACGTGCTCGGTGGTGACCTGGAGGAGTGCGGGCTGGACCCGGTGACCGGGTTCTTCCGCGACGGCTGCTGCAGCACCGGCCCCGAGGACCTGGGCAGCCACACCGTCTGCGCGGTGATGACGGCGGACTTCCTCGCCCACCAGGCGTCGGTCGGCAACGACCTGACCACGCCGCGGCCGGAGTACGGGTTCAGCGGACTGACACCGGGGGACCGGTGGTGCGTGGTCGCCGCGCGGTGGCTGCAGGCGTACCACGCGGGAGTCGCGGCTCCCGTCGTCCTGGCGGCGACGCACCGGCGGGCGCTGGACACCATCCCGCTCGCCGTACTGCGGGAGCACGCGGTCGACGTACCACCTGACCTCAGCTCTCTGGAGTGAGACGGCTGCGCACCGGTTCGGGGGCCTCGAATATGGTTGGCGCATGCAATTCGCGACGTTGAACGAGGGCGTGGTGCCGGGTGTCCCCAGCCTGGACGAGCTGCGGGGACTCAAGCCGCTCCAGCAGCCCGAGTGGCCGGACCCGGTGGCGCTGGAGCAGGTGATCGGCCAGCTGCGCAAGCTGCCGCCGCTGGTCTTCGCCGGTGAGTGCGACGACCTGACCGACAAGGTCGGGGCGGTCGCCCGCGGTGAGGCGTTCCTGCTCCAGGGCGGCGACTGCGCCGAGACGTTCGACGGCGTGACCGCCGAGAACATCCGGGCCAAGCTCCGGGTGCTGCTGCAGATGTCGGTCGTCCTGCAGTACGCCGCGAGCGTGCCGGTGGTGAAGGTCGGCCGGATCGCCGGCCAGTACGCCAAGCCGCGCAGCTCCGGCGACGAGACCCGCGACGGCGTCACGCTGCCGTCGTACCGGGGTGACGCCGTGAACGGCATCGACTTCACGCCCGAGTCCCGCATCCCCGACCCGCAGCGCCTGCGCGAGGTCTACAACGCGGCCGCCGCGACGCTGAACCTGACCCGCGCGTTCACCACCGGTGGGTACGCCGACCTGCACCAGGTGCACGCCTGGAACACCGACTTCGTCCGGTCCTCGCCGGTCGGGCGCCGCTACGAGCAGCTGGCCTCGGAGATCGAGCGCGCGCTCGCGTTCATGCGCGCCTGCGGCGCGACCGCGGACGAGTTCAAGACCGTCGACTTCTACGCCTCGCACGAAGCGCTGATCCTCGAGTACGAGCACGCGCTGACCCGGATCGACTCGCGCACCGAGCAGCCGTACGACGTCTCCGGCCACCTGCTCTGGGTCGGCGAGCGGACCCGGCAGCTGGACGGCGCGCACGTGGAGTTCCTGGCCACGCTGTCGAACCCGCTGGGCGTGAAGATCGGCCCGACGACGACGCCGGAGTACATCCGCGCGCTGATCGACAAGCTGAACCCGAAGGGCATCGAGGGCCGGCTCACGTTCATCACCCGGATGGGCGCGGGCAAGATCCGCGAGGCGCTGCCGCCGCTGCTGGAGACCGTCCGCGACCACGGGTCGCCGATCGCGTGGGTCTGCGACCCGATGCACGGCAACACCTACGAGACCCCGAACGGCTACAAGACCCGCAACTTCGACGACGTGGTCAACGAGGTGCAGGGCTTCTTCGACGCCCACGAGGAGGTCGGGACCTGGCCGGGCGGTCTGCACGTCGAGCTGACCGGCGACGACGTCACCGAGTGCCTGGGCGGCGGCGAGGAACTGGTCGCCGAGGACCTGGTCAACCGGTACGAGACCGCCTGCGACCCGCGCCTGAACCGGCACCAGTCCCTGGAGCTGGCCTTCCTGGTCGCGGAGCGCCTCCGAGGAGCACAGTCTTGATCGACCTTCGGTCCGACACCGTCACCCGGCCGTCGGCGGGGATGCTGGCGGCGATGACGAGTGCGCCGGTCGGCGACGACGTGTACGGCGAGGACCCGACGATCATCGCGCTCGAGGAGCGGGTCGCCGGGTTGCTCGGGCACGAGGCGGCGCTGTTCGTCGTCACCGGCTCGCTGGCGAACATCCTCGGGGTGCGCGCGCTGGTTCCGCCGGGGTCCGAGGTGCTGTGCGAGGCGCGGGCGCACATCGCGCGCGCCGAGCTGGGTGCGCACGCGGCCGTCAGCGGGGTGACCACGCGGACGTGGAGCACGCCGGACGGGCAGATCGACCTCGGCCAGATTCGGGAGCTGATCGCGCCCGACCTCGGGCCGTACTTCGTGCAGACCGCGGCCGTGTCGGTGGAGAACACGCACAACTTCGGCGGCGGTTCGATCCAGCACTCGTACGACGCGCTGGCGGACCTGCTCGACGAGGCGCGGCTGCCGCTGCACCTCGACGGCGCTCGCCTGTGGAACGCCTCGGTGGCGACGGGTGTGCCGCTGTCGGCGTACGGGTCGCGCGCGGCGGCGGTCAGCGTGTGCCTGTCCAAGGGACTGGGCGCGCCGGTCGGTTCGGTGGTTGCCGGCTCGGCCGAGCTGATCCGTGAGGCGCGCGTCTGGCGCAAGCGGCTCGGCGCCGGCTGGCGACAGGCGGGCGTGCTTGCGGCCGCCGGTCTGTACGCCGTCGAGCACAACGTCGAACGCCTCGCCGAGGACCACGCCAACGCCCGCCGGATCGCCGAGATCCTCGCCGACGCGGCCCCCGGCTCGGTCAAGCCCGACCAGGTCGAGACGAACATCGTCGTCGCCGACCTGGCCGGTACCGGCCGGACGGTGGCCGAGGTGGTCGCCGGCGCCAAGGAAGCCGGCGTCCTCGTCGGCGGCGTCGGCGCGACCCAGCTCCGCGTGGTCACCCACCTCGACGCCTCGACGGACGACTGCCGCTCCGCGGCAGAAACCATCGCCCGCCTGATCGCCTGACCCCCCGCTCTTCCAGGGGCCCCTCGGTCCAACTTTGAGCACCGGCCAGCCATCGGACCGGCGAAGACATGGCTGAGCGGTGCTCAAAGTCGCCTGTCAGTTCTGGACCGCGCCGCCGTCCACGAAGTACTCGGCGCCGGTGACGTAGGCGGACTCGTCGGAGGCCAGGAAGGCGGCGACCGCGGCGATCTCGTCGGGGGTGCCGACCCGGCCCAAGGGGAAGTCCGGGCCCATCTGGTCCACGACGTCCGCGCCCAGGAAATCGACCAGGCCTTGCGTCTGGGTGGCGCCGGGGCTGAGGACGTTGACGCGGATTCCCCGGCCGGCGAGGTCGACCATCCAGCCGCGGGCGAGGGCGCGAACGGCCGCCTTCGTCGCGCCGTACACGCTCTGCCCGGGGGCCACCCGGCGGGACGCCGTGGAGCCGACGAGGATCACCGACGCCTTGTCGGTGAGCAGCGGCAGCGCGTTCTGCACGGTGAAGATCGTGCCCTTCACGTTGGTCCCGAAGACCAGGTCGACGTCCGCCTCGGTGATCTCACCGATCGGCGCGAGCTTGCCGGTCCCCGAGTTGACCACGAGGACGTCGATCCGGCCGTGCCGCTCCCGCACCGCCTCGAACGCGGCCTCCAGGTCCGCGACGTCGGTCGAGTCCGCCCGGACCGCCGTTACCTGGTCGCCGAGCTCGGCGACCGCCGCGTCCAGTGCGGCCTTGTCCCGTCCGGTGATGACCACCTCGGCGCCCTCGGCCACGAAGCGGCGCGCGATCGCGAACCCGATCCCGCGGCTCGCGCCGGTGACGACCGCCGTCCGGCCTGCCAGTTTCCCGCTCACAGCAACTCTCCTCGTAGTAATTGACTAAGTGGTCTAAAACGTAGCTCGTTATGGACTGAATAGTCAAGAAGTGCTCAAGGTAGGGTGGTGCAACGTCGAGTCACAGCGTTCGGGGAGAGCCGTGCGAGAGATCGTCGTGTTCAGCGGTAGTGCTCATTCCGGCCTTGCCGAGCAGATCTGCGCCGACCTCGGCGTCGACCTCTCGCCGGTCGAGATCCACCGCTTCAGCAATGACTGCCTGCAGGTCCAGCTGCAGGTGAACTGCCGCCAGCGCGACGTCTACATCGTCCAGCCGCTGGTGCCGCCGACGCAGGAGCACCTGATGGAGCTGCTGCTGATGATCGACGCGGCCCGCGGTGCCTCGGCGGCGCAGATCACCGCCGTGATGCCGCACTACGCCTACGCGCGGTCGGACAAGAAGGACGCCTCCCGGATCTCGATCGGCGGCCGGCTGGTGGCCGACCTGCTGGTCGCGGCCGGCGCCGACCGGGTGCTGACGATGGCCCTGCACGCGCCGCAGGTGCACGGGTTCTTCTCGGTCCCGGTCGACCACCTGACCGCGATCGGCGTCCTGGCCGACCACTTCCGCGGTACCGACCTGACCAACACGGTCGTGGTCAGCCCGGACCTCGGCAACGCCAAGACCGCGACCCAGTTCGCCCGGCTGCTCGGGCTGCCGGTCGCGGCGGGCAGCAAGCAGCGGCTGGCCGACGACCGGGTCGTGATCGACGCGATCGTCGGCGACGTGGCCGGCAAGAAGGCGATCGTGCTGGACGACGAGATCGCCACCGGCGGCTCGATCATCGAGCTGCTGGACCGGCTGAAGGACCTCGGCTGCACGCAGGCCGCGGTCGCCTGCACGCACGGCCTGTTCGCCGGCAAGGCGGTCGAGCGGCTGCGGTCGCACCCGTCGATCACCGAGGTGCTCAGCACCGACACGGTCCCGCGTCCGGACGGCTTCCCCGAGCTGCAGGTCAGCTCGGTGTCCAAGCTGTTCGCCGCCGCGATCCAGCGGATCCACGACGGCGAATCGGTCAGCAGCCTGTTCGACGGGGTCGACCCGACGCACGCACCTCCCCAGCCGAAGCTCCCGTTCTAGCCCTCACAACACACCCGGTGCAGCCACTCCGGCTCGTGCCACCAGTACTCGCTGTCATGGGAGTGCGCCTGGTCCCGGCGAAGCGGCCGCGGCCCGGCGCTCACCCGCGCTGTCGTCGCGAACGGTTTGAGCAGTTCGTCGACCGTGTGCAGCCGCCCGGCGACCATCACCTGCTGGACGTCGGCGGCGTGCCGGATGTCCGCCAGCGGATTGCCCCGGACGAACGACAGATCCGCCTGCGCACCCGGCCGTACGACGGCCAACTGGTCCTCCAGGTTCAGCCACCGTGCCGGATTGCGGGTCGCCGTCGTCAGGGCCTCGTACGGCGTGAAGCCGCCCGCGACCATCGAGCGCAGGTTCGCGTGCAGCGACACCGCGATGTTGTCGAGCGGCGCGTCGGTGCCGGCGATGACCAGCCCGCCACCGCGATGGATCCGCAGCACCATGTCGACGTTGCCGCGCAGCAGTTCGCGCGTGGTGACTCCGGCCGGACCCGACGCGGTGCTCACCTCGGTCTGCAGAGCGGCGTACTCCCACGCCGGGAACAGCGTGGTCGTGCGTCGATCGGTGAGCAGCGACGGATCGTCGACGTGCGCCATCGTCGAGTTGAACAGCGTCGGCGTGACCGACAGCCCGGCCCGCGTGAACAGCGTGACCACATCGGCGTACGCGCGTCCGAGGCGGCTGACCGTGTGCGAGTAGCCGAGCCGGTTCGTCGCGCCGGTGTGTTCCATCCCGTCCATGCCGAGATGCTCGGCGGGGTAGAGGTAGTGCGACGACAGCTGCAGGCCGAGCTGGTGCACGGCCGCGATCGTTCGGCGCTGGTACTCGATCGGCAGCCGGACGTACGTCTTGACCAGGTCGTACCCGACACCCGCGACCCGGTCGAGCTCGAGCCCGAGCTGCTTCAGCGACAACGTCGGGCGCATGAAGTTGTAGTAGACCCGCGAGCCGTCGATCGCCTCACCGGTCGCGAAGTACCGCGGCCCGGTCAGCGACCCGTGCGCGAGCGCTTCCCGCGTCTCCTGCATCTGGTACACGGGATCGCCGGGCGAACGCGTACTCGTGATCCCGTACGACAGCCACAGGTTGCCCTGCCGAGCACCCCAGGCCCGGCCGCGCAGGTGCCAGTGGTTGTGCGCGTCGATCAGCCCGGGCATCACGGTCAGTCCGGACGCGTCGAGGTCAGCGCGTCCCCGGTGCGGCCGGACGGCGGCGATCTTCGACCCGTCGAGCACGACATCGACGTCCGGGCGCAGCTCCTGCGCGCGGCCGTCCCACAGTGCGCCCGCGTGGATCGTGACGTGCTGGTTCACCGTCGCCCGCTGCCAGGTCAGGTCGAGCCGGATCCTCCGCGGCCGCGCGCCGTCGACATCGGTACGACGCAAGCGCCCGTTGTTCAGGTAGACCAGCGTGCGATCGTCCAGCCAGGCCGGCGAGTCCGTGACCTCGCTCGTCACTGCCCGCGGCTTGCCGGTGAAGCGGCCCTGCCGATCGACCGGTACGACGTACAGGAGGCTCTCCACGACGAAGGCGAGCCGGCGCCCGTCGGGGGAGAAGACCGGGCCGTCGTCGCCGCGGGTCGCGAGCGAGCGGAACGGCATCGGCTCGACGTACTCGAAGGCGGTCGTCGCGACGTCGACGTACAGCAGCTGGCTGGTGCCTTCGCGGAACCGCTTCGAGAACGGCTTCACCGCGGCGAGCACGATCGTCCGGCCGTCGGCCGACCAGCTGACCCGGCCGGGCTGGAACAGCGTCGGTGTCAGCTGGCGGACCTGCTGGGAGGCGAGGTCGAGGACCCAGGCGATGCCGTCCTGGTCCTGGTAGGCGATCTGCTTCCCGTCCGGTGAGAACCGCGGCGCGGTCTGGGCCCCGGGCAACGAGGACAGCTTGGTGTCGGTGCCCTGGGCAAGGTCGTGCAGCCAGAGGTCCGCCGTACCGTCGCGGTCACTGGCGTAGAGCAGCTTGCGGCCGTCGGGGGAGAAGTCGGGATCGGAGTTGAAGTAGCCATCGGCAACGATTTTGCGCGGCCGGCCGGTGCCGTCGGTCCGGGCCAGCCAGAGTGCGTTCAGCGCGCGGAAGCTGAGCCACCGGCCGTCGGGGGACACGGTCGGGCTCGCAATTCCCTTCACTGCTTGGGGTTTCGTCGACTCGATCTCCGGACGCTTCGGTCGAGGGCGCTTCGAGGTCACCGGCACGACCGCCGTGAACGGCACCGCCACGGACGAGCCGCCGGAATGCTTCATCACCTGACCGTCAGCCGTGTAGTAGAGGTCGTCACCGACCCAGGACGGCGGTACGGCGAAGACGTCCTTCCCGGTCGTCACCGCCGCGTCGCCGATCACGAGGTCGGAGGCCGGCCCGGTGAGCCGCACGTAGGCGAGCTGACCGCTCGGCGAGTACGACGGGCCGAACACGGTGGTGCCGGTCTTCGCGGCGACGACGGTCCGCCGTCCGCCGGTGGTCAGGTCCAGCTCGACGATCGCGCTGGTGTCGGTGGTGAAGGCCAGCTTGCGGCCGTCGGCGGAGACGGCCGGTTCGGCTTCCTCGGTCGGGTCGTCGGTGAGCGCGACGATCGCGCCGGTGCGCAGGTCGAGCCGGTGGATGCCGTACGTTCCGCTGCCGCCCCGGTCGGACGAGAACACGATCGCGCGGCCGTCCGGGGTGAAGTGCGGCTCGCGGTGGTCGTACCGGCCGGTGGTGAGCTGACGGAGTCCGTGACCGTCGGGACGGATCGTCCAGAGGTGGAAGTTGCCGTCGCGGTAGGACTGGAAGACGAGCTGCTTGCCGTCCGGCGACCAGCGCGGCCGGGTGGCGTCCTGGAGGTCGTCGGTGAGGCGCTTCGCGCGGCCGCCGCCGGACGGTGTCACCCAGATCGCGGTGACCAGGTCGAACGCGAGGTGACGCCCGTCCGGGGACACCGCGACCATGAGGTTCGTGCCTTCGGTCAGCGTCGCCTGGTTGCCGGACGCGGGCTGTGCCGCCAAGGCGTCGGCGACGGGCAGGGAGCCGGCGGCGGCCACGCCGCCGGTGAGTTGCAGGGCGCGACGGCGGGAGATGCTCCAGAGGGCGGTTTCTTCGGAGTTCACGGGCGGATCCAATCCCTGAGGCGGTGGGACGGAGCCGAATCTGCCAGCAGTGTCGACCTCAGTTGAGCCTGTACGCCGGGTCCGGCGACGAACGGGTGATTCGTTGCGACGAACGGCCGGGCTCTATCGTCTGCGGCATGAGTTCCCCCGACGATCCGACAGCTGCCTCCGCGACCCCTGGATCCGGCGAAGGCCCGGCCGGCGCGGCGGCGACCGGCGGTGGGCTGGTTGTGCCGCCCCGGGTCCTCGGCGCACTGGCCGCCGTTGCGTGTGTCGTGGTCGCGCTGGGGGCGGCGTTGGCCGTCGACGGCCGGCTCGATCGGCACTGGGTCATGCGAGGGCTCACCTTGCTGCTGGCACTCGGCTGCGCCGGGGTGCTGGCCGCGGAGAACGGCCGCCGCGCGCGCCGGATCATCGCGGTGGTCGGCCTGCTGATGTTCGGCTTCGTCTTCCCCGTCACCTCGACCATCTGGTCGACGCCGCCGGAGATCGACTTCGCCCTGTGGGTCGCCGACGACGCCGAGGCCGCGGCGGTGAAGAACGCGCGGAGCGTCGTCACCGTCGAGGACGTCAAGCGGGCCGCCGAGGCGCGCGGCGGCGCGATCGGCTCGCTGGCCACCGAGAAGGCGCCCGAGGTGCGCGGCGCCACGGCGTACCCGCTGATCGTCCGCGCTCACAAGGACCAAGGCCGCCCGTGGGCCTGCCTCAGCTTCGAGAACGGCCTGACCGCGAAGGTCCGCGCCTGCTGATCAGTACTCGCTCGCCAGCTCGTCCGCCCGCGCGAACGGATCCCAAGTGATCGGTACGCCGTCGAGCTGCGCGGCGACGACCTCGAGACCCGCTTCCCAACCGGCCGCCGCGGGCCCGGCCGCGTCGCGGTCGCTCAGCACGTTGGTGAAGACAAGCCGGCACCCCTCGGCCGTGCCGGTGATCTCCCAGGTCAGGATCTCGTCCAGCCACTCGTACTCGAGCACGAACGGCGGCTCGCGCCGCAGCATCCGCCCGTTCGGTTTGTGCTCCGGATCGTCGTCCATGCCGTACGCCGCTCGCTGCCGCTCGGTCACCCCGAAGAACAGCTCGCCGTCACCGGACAGGTCCACCGCCGCGGGAAACCACGCGGCCAGCTGCGCCGGGTCGGTGAGCGCTCGCCAGACCTTCTCCGGCGGATGGCCGAACAGCCGGACGAAGCGGATCGCCACCCGCCCGTCCTCGGTCGCGTGCACGGTCCCGCGCTCGGATGCCATGTCTGGAATATAACCAGTCGAGTATGTAAGAGCAAGCTGTCCACTGGATGAGAAATCGATTTCCAGCTCTCCCCAACGACCGGCCAGGACCCTAGGCTCGCGGGCATGACTCTTGGGAACCTGGCCGGAATCAGTGCCGTCGTGGACGTCCAGAGCCGCTCGATCAGTGCGGAGAACCCGACCGGCGAGCCCGGTCAGGGCGGCCGCCGGACCGAAGGAACCGGCGCCAACGCGGCCCGCGACCTCGGGCAGGGCTGGAAGGTCTCACCGTCGATCGAGATCGGCCCGGGCGAGACCGCGACGCTCGCCGACATCGCCGGCAGCGGCTGCATCACCCACATCTGGCTCACCACGCACAGCGACAACTGGCGACGGCTGGTCCTGCGCTCGTACTGGGACGGCGACGACGCGCCCGCGGTCGAGGCGCCGGTCGGCGACTTCTTCTGCTCCGGCTGGGGCCGGTTCGCGCAGGTCAACTCGCTGCCGGTCGCGGTGAACCCGAACGGCGGCTTCAACTGCTACTGGGAGATGCCGTTCCGCGAGCAGGCGCGCCTGACGATCGAGAACACCTCGGACGAGAAGGTGGTCGTCTACTTCCAGGTCGACTACTGGCTCGGCCAGGTCGCGGACGGCTCGGCGTACCTGCACACGCAATGGCGGCGGAGCAACCCGCTCCCCTCGAAGACCGTGCACACGCTGCTCGACGGCGTCGAAGGGCCTGGTCATTACGTCGGGACGTACATCGCGTGGGGAGTGAACAGCTCGGGCTGGTGGGGCGAGGGTGAGGTCAAGTTCTACCTGGACGGCGAGGAGTGGCCGACGATCTGCGGCACCGGGACCGAGGACTACTTCGGCGGCGCCTGGAACTTCGACCTGGGCCCGGACCGTGGCGGCTACGCGGAGTTCAGTACGCCGTACCTGGGGATGCCGCAGGTGATCCGGCCCGACGGGCAGTACGCGAGCCAGATGCGGTTCGGGATGTACCGCTTCCACCTGCCCGACCCGGTGCGCTTCCGCGAGTCGCTGCGCGTCGACGTCCAGGCGCTCGGCTGGCGGTCGGGCGGACGCTACCTGCCGCTGCAGGACGACATCGCGTCGACCGCGTTCTTCTACTCGACGAAGACCAGCACCACCCGCCCGGCGGCGCCGACCCACGACGCGATGGAGATCTGCTGAGCGATCTTTGTGCACGGATCAGCCATGATTTCGCCTCGATCGTGACTGGCCCGTGCACAAAGCTGCGCTTCAGGGATGTGCGAGGGGGCGGTCCAGGGCGGCGACGGTGAGGACGACCAGGGCTGAGGTCCAGCCGAGCGGTGCTTCGCCGGCCGGCTGGACGTCGCGGTTGACCTTCTCCGGCAGGGCTCCGCTCGGCGTGCGGTGCGTGTCGAGCCAGGTCAGCAGTTCATCGGCCGTCGCTCGGTCGCCGCGGGCGGCGGCACTGAGCGCGAAGAGCGCGGTCTGCGGCGTCCAGGCGACGCCGTCGGCCCGCCACTGCTCGCCGGGGGTGACGCCGCCGTTGGGCTGGGTGAGGACCTTCCGCGTCCGGTCGATCACCTGGTCGAGCCCGGCGTCGGGGGGAGCGAACGGCGGGCCGAGGACGGTGACGATCGCGTCCGCGCTGCCGCCGATGCCGGTCGTCATGCCTTCCCAGACGCCGGCCGCGCGGGCCGGAGTTCGGGGGTAGTCCGGTCCGAAGTGCCGAACTGTTGCCTTGGACAACCGATCGAAGCCGGCCTGCCAGCGCTCGGCATCCGCCGCCCGGTCGAGCTTGCGGGCGATCGCGAGACCGGCGCGCAGTCCGGTGAGGAGGGGAGCGACCGTGCCGAGCGTCACCTCGGACTCCTCGCGTTCCCAGTAGTCGGGGGACGGCGCGGGAAGGCCGTCCGGTCCGAGTTCGGCGACGATCTGGTCGGCGGACTCCTTCACCATCGGCCAGTACCGGCTGAGGTCGCGGTCGCAGAACCACGTGGCCCAGAGCACCCAGCCGGAGCCGTCCAGCTGTGCCTCGCGGCCGTCGGCCGGGACGCCGCCGGTCTCGGCGAAGTAGCGCGCTTCCCACCGCCCGGCCTTCGGGCGGACCCGGTCGAGGAACGCGAGGACGCGGCCGGCTTCGTCGTACTGGCCGAGCGAGCAGCGCGCCGCGGCGACGAACGACGCGTCCCGCGGCCAGACGAACCGCCAGGGTCCGTCGTTGCCCGCCAGCGTCGCGCCGTTCGGGAGGGTCAGCGCGTCGAGGTCGGCGAGCGCGTGCCGGACGAGTTCGGCGTACGGCGTACTGGTGGTTGCTGGTGGCAACGGCCGGCCGGGGACGCCGTCGGCGACGAGTTGCGGCTGGGGGTTGCGGTCCAGGTTGGAGACGGTGGCGGAGGCGAGGATCGCCAGCAGCACGCCGATGACGGCGGCCGGGAACCACCGGACGCGTCGCGCGCTGTCGTCCCGCATCACCAGCCTCCTCCGGCTACTGGGCGAGGTGCTGGACCTCGGCCTCGATCTTGCGGCGTGGCGCCAGTTCGACCAGGTACATCGCCGACATCACCAGCGCGCCGCCGACCAGCATCCGCGCCGTCACGCTCTCCGACCCGAACAGTACGGCGAACGCCGACGCGAAGACCGGTTCCATCGTCATCGCGATCGCCGCGCGCGTCGGCGTCAGGTGCGCCTGCGCCCAGGTCTGGACGATCAGCGCGAGCGCGCCCGCGATCAGGGCCATGTAGACGACCCGGATCCAGTCGGCGCCGCCGGAGGGCAGCGTGAACCCGCCGGGGATCGCGCCGATCGCGCACACCACGGTGATCACGACCATCTGCAGCGCCGACAGGCCGAACGCGTTCGACGGCGTCGACCAGGCGCCGAGGCCGATGATGTGCAGCGCGTACAGGGCGGCCGAGGCCAGCGTCAGCAGCTCGCCGGTCCCGAGGCTGAAGTCGCGCAGCGACAGGACACCGAGGCCGATCGTCGCCAGGACGACGGCGATCCAGGCCCAGCGGCCGATCTTGTGCCGCAGGATGACCGCGGCCAGGAGCGGCGTGAACACGACGTACATGCCGGTGACGAAGCCGGAGACGCTTGCCGACGTGTGCCGCAGGCCCTCCGTCTGGACCAGCTGCGCGATGCCGTACGTGACGCCGAGGGCCACGCCGCGACCGCGGTCGAGCCGGCTGAGCCGGGCGATCGCCGGCGGATGGATCGCGATCAGCGCGACCGCGGCGATCAGGAAACGCAGCGCCAGGTAGTCGGCGACGTCCATCCGGTCGAGCAGGTCCTTGGTCAGGAAGAACGTGGATCCCCAGGCCGCGGCCACCGCGAGCAGAGCGATCACGGCGAGGCGCGAGCGATTCACGAGCAAAGCTAAGCAGACACCTGACAGGGCGACCAAAACGCCAGCTGCTGCTCGCTCTTGACAATAGTTAACAGATACGAGAACTATTGCGGCATGGTGAACGATCAGGTCGACCGGTTCTTCGAGGTCCTGGCGGACCCCACCCGGCGGCAGGTGGTGCGACTGCTCGGCGAGGGCCCGCAGCGGGCCGGTCGGCTGGCCGCCGCGACCGGCGTCTCGTCACCGGCGATGAGCCGGCACCTGCGGATCCTGCTGTCGGCCGGACTGGTCACCGACGAGCGGGTCGCCGAGGACGCCCGCGTGCGGGTGTTCCGGCTGCGGCCCGAGCCGGTGGTCGCCGTACAGGCCTGGCTCGATCAGGTGCAGGCGCACTGGCAGGAGAATCTGGGCGCGTTCAAGAGGCACGTCGAGGACAAGGGGACGTCATGACGAAGCAGTCCGCGGCCGCGACCGTCGAGGTCGCCACCGATCCGGAGACCGCGTTCAAGGTCTTCACCGACGAGATCGACCTGTGGTGGGTGCGCGGACCGATCAACTTCTTCGACTCCGCCCGGGCGATCGAGATGCGGATCGAGCCCGGCGTCGGCGGCCGGATCCTGGAGATCTACCAGGTCGGCGCGGAGGGCACGGTCGAGGACGCGCTCGAGCTTGGCCGGATCACGGTCTGGGAGCCGGGCGCGCGGCTGGGCTACCGCAGTTCCGTCGACGACACCGAGACCACGATCGGCTTCGAGGCCATCGACACCGGGACGCGGGTGACCGTCGAGCAGGTCCTGCTGCCGGGCGGTCAGCAAGCCTTCTACATGTGGCCGAACGTGATCGGCTGGCTGCCGGCCTGGATCGACCGCCGCGACTCCGCACCGCGGACGACGCGGGACCTCGACCGGATCAGCATGGCCCTGTACTACGAGGACCCGGCCGCCGCCGCGCGTTGGCTGAGCGACGTCTTCGGCCTCGACTCCTGGGACCGCGTCCCCGCCGAAGGCGAACGCGCGCCCTGGCTGGAGCTGCACATCGGCAACTCCGCGCTGATCCTGTTCAAGCTGAAGGACCGCGGCGCCCCGCGGCTCGACCACGGCCTGTGGGTGTACGTCGACGACCTGGACGCCCACTTCGCCCGCAGTACCGAGCAGGGCGCCAAGATCGTCTCCGAGATCCATCAGCACGGCTACCGTCGCTACGAGACCCTGGACCTGGAGGGGCACCACTGGACCTTCGCCCAGGCTCGCCCCACGATGGCCTGATGCACTACGAGGACACCGGCCGCGGCGACGCCGTCCTACTCTTGCCCGGCTGGGCCGGAAGCATCGCCGAGTTCGGTTGGTTGCGTGGAGAACTGAGCGAGGGCTTCCGCGTCGTCGCTGCCGACCTGCCCGGCTCGGGCCGGTCCCAGCCACAGCCGCGGGAGTACTCGGTGGACTTCTACGCCGAGGACGCTCGAACCTTCCTCGCCCTGCTCGACGAGCTCGGCATCGCCGCGGTCCACCTGGTCGGCTTCAGCGACGGGGGAGAGGTCGCCCTGCTGATGGCGGCGCTCGATCCCGCGCGCGTGCTGTCGGTCGTCACCTGGGGTGCGGCCGGCCGTGTCGTCGAGCCGGCCGCCGGCCCGACGTTCGACCAGCTGGAACGCCTGATCGACGAGCCCGTCCACGAACTGCTGCCGCTCGCGGCCTATCTCGCCGAGGCGTACGGCGTCCTGACCGCGCGGGCGATGGCGCGCAACTGGGCGACGGCGCTGCGGGGGATCGCGGCACGAGGTGGGGACGTGGCCAGGGCTCACGCGGCGAGCATCCGGTGCCCGGCCTTGCTGATCGCCGGCAGCGACGACGTGTTCTGCCCGCCGTACCTGGTGAAGGAGCTGGCCGACGCGATCCCCGGCGCCCGGTACGACGAGTTCGAGGGAGCGGGCCACGACCTGCACCGATCGGCGGCCGGGCGGTTCACCGCGACCCTCGACGACTGGCTGAGCCTGCACTAGAACGTGATCTGCGTCATGCGATGTCACAACCGCTGAGCAGATGGTGTCTTGAGGCCGAACCCCCAGGGAACGGAGACGAGACGATGATCAAGCAGATCGAGGCCGTGGTGATCGGTGGCGGGTACGCCGGAGTGATGGCGGCCAACCGGCTGACCAAGCGGGCGGACGTGGCGGTCACCTTGATCAACCCGCGGGCGACCTTCGTCGAGCGGATCCGCCTGCACCAGCTGGTCGGCGGGTCGGACGACGCGGTCGTCGACTACGACCACGTGCTGGCCGACGGAGTGCGGCTGGTGGTCGACGCCGCCGACCGGATCGACGCGGCCGACCGCACGGTGACGCTGGCGTCCGGGACGACCGTTTCCTACGACTACCTCGTGTACGCCGTGGGCAGCGGAACCGACGCCCGGCAGGTGCCGGGGCTCGAGTTCGCCTACCCGCTCAACTCCCTCGAGGAGGCCGAGCGGCTGCGACCGCTGGTCACCGACGCCGAGACGGTGACCGTGGTCGGCGCCGGGCCGGCCGGGATCGAGACCGCGGCCGAGCTGGCCGAGGCGGGTCGCCTGGTCACGCTGGTGTGCGGCGGCGAGCTCGGCCCGTACCTGCACCCGAGCGGCCGTCGTACCGTCGCCGCGCGGCTGGACAAGCTCGGCGTGAACGTTGTCGAAGGCCCCGGTACGACGGTGACCGCCGTGACGCGCGAGGCCGTTCGGCTCGCCGACGGACGGGAGCTGCCGAGCGACCTGACGATCTGGACCGCCGGGTTCGGCGTACCGGATCTGGCGGCGCGCAGCGGACTGACCACCGACGCGCTGGGCCGGCTGCTCACCGACGAGACGCTGACCAGCGTGGACGACGACCGCATCGTCGCGGCCGGCGACTCGGCCGCGCCGTCCGGCCTGCCGTTCCGGATGGGCTGCCAGTCCGCGGTCCAGCTCGGCCCGCAGGCCGCCGAGACCGTGCTCAGCCGGATCGCCGGCAAGAAGCCGGCCGACGTCGGCGTCGGGTTCGCCGGGCAGTGCATCAGCCTCGGCCGCGACATCGGCATCTTCCAGTTCGCGCACCGCAACGACGTGGCGATCAGCCTGCACCTGCGCGGCCGGTTCGGTGCGATGGTCAAGGAGATGATCTGCAAGAGCACCGTCTGGCAGCTCAGGACCGAAGGACGCCACCCTCGTGTGATGAAGTGGTGGATGAAGGACGGCAAGCGCCCGCAACTGGTGAGCAGCGTCCGGGTCGCCACCCGCCAGGCGTGAGAGGGAGAGATCGATGACCGACCGGGCCACCGAGGTGTTCGTTGCTCACCGCAACCTGCTCTTCACCGTCGCCTACGAGATGCTCGGCTCGGCCGCCGATGCGGAGGACGTGCTGCAGGAGACGTGGCTGCGCTGGGTCGGCGTCGACCTCGAGCAGGTGCGTGACGAGCGCGCGTACCTGGTCCGGATCACCACCCGGCAGGCGCTCAACCGGCTGCGCACGATGAAGCGCCGCAAGGAGGCGTACGTCGGTCCGTGGCTGCCGGAACCGTTGCTGACGGCACCGGACGTGGCCGAGGACGTGGAGCTGGCCGAGAGCCTGTCGATGGCGCTGATGCTGGTGCTGGAGACGCTGGCGCCGACCGAGCGCGCGGTGTTCGTGCTGCGCGAGGTGTTCGGCGTCGGGTACGACGAGATCGCGGACGCCGTCGACAAGACGCCCGACGCGGTCCGCCAGATCGCGCACCGCGCCCGCAAGCACGTCGACGCGCGGCGGCCGCGCGAGGCGGTCTCGGCGAAGCAGACCAGGGTGGTGCTGGAGAAGTTCCAGCGCGCGATCGCCACCGGCGACCTGCAGGGTCTGCTCGACGTGATGGCCCCCGACATCGTCCTGATCGGTGACGGCGGCGGCGTCAAGCAGGCCGCGCTCCGCCCGATCGTCGGCGCCGACCGGGTGATGCGGCTGATGACCGGCGGCCTGGGCAAGGTCGACGCCAAGCTGACCCTCAGCCCGACCGTGGTCAACGGGAACCCGGCCCTGCTGGCCCACCTCGACGACGAGCTGGACGGCGTGATGGTGTTCCGGATCGAGGGCGCGATGGTCACCGGCCTGTACTACGTGCGCAACCCCGAGAAGCTGTCCCGCCTGGGCGCCGAGACGACGTTCACGCTGCGCTGAGCGGCCTCAGACGATCGTGACGATGATCGTCGTACCGGGCTGGGCCTGCTGACCGGCGGCCGGGTTCTGCCCGGCCACCAGGTTCAGGCCGAGGTGGAACGGCGCCTGCTCGACCTTCACCTTGAAGCCCGCCTCGGTGAGGATCTTCTGCGCCTCGGCCAGGCCCTTGCGGCGGACGTTCGGGACCTCGACCAGCGGCGGGCCCTTGGAGACCACGACCTGCACCTTGTCCTTGGCGTACAGGGTGCCGTTGTTCGGCGTCTGGGAGATCACCGACCCGGCCGGCACCTTCGCGTCGTAGGCGTCGGTCCGCTCGACCACGAAGCCGGCCTTGCGCAGCGTACTCCTGGCGTCGTTGAACGGCTTGCCGGTCAGGTCGGGCACCGTGATCGGGCGGCGGCCGAGGCTGACCCAGAGGTTGACCGTGTTGCCCGGCTTCATCACGGTGTTGAGCTTCGGCGTGAAGGCGATCACCTTGCCGGCCGGCACGGTCTCGTTGTAGGTGGTCGTGGTCCGGCCGACGACGAGGCGGATCGCGTCCAGCGCGAGCTTCGCGGCCTCCTGGTCGAGACCCTTCAACTGCGGAACGCGGTAGCGCTCCGGGCCCTTGGAGACGGTCAGGCCGACCTCGCCCTCCTTGCGGATCCGGTCGCCGGGCGCGGGACTGGTCCCCATCACCTGGCCGCGCGGCACGTCCTCGGAGAAGTCCTGGTTGGCGATCGTCGTTCTCAGCCCGACCTCGCCGGCCTTGGCGGAGGCGTCCGCGGCGCTGAGGTTCAGCAGCAGCGGTGTCTCGGTGTAGCGGTGGATGCCGTAGTACCAACCGGCCGTGCCGACGCCGATCGCGAGGGCCAGTACGGCGATCAGCGCGACCAGGCCGCGGCCCTTGCGCGGGCCGGCCGGGCCGACCCGGGACGAGGACGCGGGGTCGCGCGGCACGACGATCGTGTCGTTGTGCCGGGGCTCAGGTCGCCGCAGCGGTTCGTGGCGCCGGCCGTTGGTGGGCTCGAGCCGCCGTACGGGGGTGTGCTCGACGTACCCGTTGCCGCGGGTGTAGCCGTCGTCGTCCCACTCGGTCTCCTGCCGCATGGCCTGCAGCGGCACGGTCAGGTCGCCGGTCAGCTCGGGATCGTCCGGCAGGCCTTCCTCCAGCGCGCTGCGCACCCGCCGGACCTGGCGGCTCAGCACCCGCGCGTCGGCCGGGCGCAGATCCCGATCGCGAGCCGTGGCCCGCTGGACCAGCGCGTCGACGTACGGCGGAATGCCCGGCTCGAGCAACGAGGGCGCCGGGACGTCGGCGTGGACGTGCGCGTACGCGACCTGGATCGGGGTCTCGCCGGTGTGCGGCTTGGCGCCGGTGAGCAGCTCGTACAGCAGGATGCCGGACGAGTAGACGTCCGAGCGGGCGTCCGCGCTGCCGTCGGTGACGAGCTCGGGCGCGAGGTAGGAGACCGTGCCCATCAGCAGGCCCTGCGTCGCGGTCTGGCCGGTCGTGGTGACCGCCCGGGCCAGCCCGAAGTCGGCGACCTTGACCGTGCCGTCGTGTGAGATCAGGACGTTCTCGGGCTTGATGTCGCGGTGCACGATGCCGGCGTCGTGGGCCGCGGACAGCGCGGACAGCACCGGCATCAGCAGGTCGAGCGCCCGCGCGGGGGACAGCGGGCCGTGCTCGCGGACGACGTCGCGCAGCGTGCGGCCGGGGACGTACTCCATCGCGAGGAACAGCGTGCCGTCGTCCTCGCCCTGGTCGAAGACGGCGACGACGTTCGGGTGCGAGAGCTTCGCCGCGGCCCGGGCCTCGGCGACGAACCGGCGGCCGAACTCGGCGTCGTCACCCATCCCGAGGTGCATCACCTTGAGCGCGACGACCCGGTCCAGCCGCATGTCGAGCGCCTCGTAGACGGTCGCCATCCCGCCCTTGGCCACGCGCGCACCGACGCGGTACCGCCCGTCGAGCACCCGCCCGACCAGGCGGTCGCCGACCTGGGTGTCTACGTCGTCCGTCACGTGCGGTGAGCCGCCTCTCGATGCCTGTCTGCCTAGTGCCCCATGTCGGTGATTCTCTGGCGCTTGCGGCGCCCAGGCACGCACCTCGCGGCACTGGCCGAGCATCCACGATGCTCCGCATCGAGGACGCCCGTCCAGCACCGCGATGCACGCACCTGACCACCGCAATCACTCAGACAATCACCGACATGGGGCACTTGAGAGTGTAAATAAGTGGCCCCAGCGCAGCTTTACCGCCGCGCCGGGGCCGCCGTTCGTCACCCTCCGGAGCGTTCACTCCGGTGCCCGGATCAGGCGGGGTTCCACCCGCTCTCGAGGCGGGTCTTGATCTGCAGGACGCTCTTCACGTACTGCTTGGTGTCGGCGTACATGCCGTTGCGCCGGACGCCGCCGAGGCCCTGGTAGTAGCCGGCGACCGCGATGTCGAGCTTGGCCGCGCCGGTCAGCATCTCCAGCAGGACGACGCCCGCCGTGATGTTGTCCTGCGGTTTCAGCAGGTCGAGCTTGCGGCCGACGATGCCGGAGGCGTACCGCCCGGTCGACGGGATCACCTGCATCGCGCCGATCGCGTTGGCCGGCGAGACCACCCGCTGCTTCCAGCCCGACTCCTGCCAGGAGATCGCCAGCGCCAGCTCCGGGTCGACGCCGTACCGCTTCGAGGTGGTGATGATCATCGAGCGGATCTGGCCGCGGCTGGGCAGCTTGCGGTTCTTCAGCGTCGCGCGGTTCTGGTCGGCGGCATCGACCACGTGGTCGGCGTACTTGCGGCCGGCGAAGGTGTCGTTGCGCTTCTTCTTCGGCGGCGTTGCCTTCGGCACCGGAACCGGGACCAGGATCGCCTTGCCGACGAAGATCTTGTCGCTGCGCCGCATCGCGTTCACCGACAGCAGGTACGCCTGGCTGACGTGGTACCGCCGGGCGATGCCGCCGATCGTGTCGCCGGGCTTCACGACGTACTTGATCCGCCCACGGCCCGCCGGCGTCGCCGACGGCGCCTGCTTCTTGGGACCGCCGGGCAGTTGGAGGACCTCACCGGCGTAGATCGCGTTGCCGTTGCCGGGCAGTTCGTTCAGGGCGACCAGTGTCTTGACGGTGGTCCCGTACCGGGCCGCGATGTGACTCAGCGTGTCGCCCTGCTTGACCTTGTACTGACCGAGTCCGGGCGAGCCGGCGGTGATCACCCCGGCCGCGATCAGCGGGACCGCGATCCCGGTGAGGACCTTGACGACGGTACGCCGCCGGTCGCGTCGTTCGGGCTGGACGTCGTTCTCGGGCTCCGGCGCCGTTGCGCTCGTGTTCGTCATCATCCATCTCCCCGTGTCAACGTCCCTTGACCGTAAGTGGTGGTACTCAAGTGACAACAGGGACCGACGGGGCAGGGGTTACGGCTGTTACGCAATGTTTACAGTTGACGCCTGAACTACATGGATGTGGTTCACAATCGACGCGCCGGTTGGGGGTTTGAACGCAGCCGATGCCCCCGGCAACTGGTGCCGAAGGCATCGACCTTCCGTACGGCGAACTACAGCGCGGCGCGGCCTTCGAGCGGCGACGAGGCCTGGGCCGCGTGGTACCGGCGGGGGATCCGCCCGGCCCGCAACGCGTTCCGCCCGGCGGTCACGGCGTCGCGCATCGCGGCGGCCATCAGGGCAGGCCGCTCGGCCCGGGTGACGGCCGTCGCCAGTAACACTGCGTGACACCCGAGCTCCATCGCGAGGGCCGCGTCGGACGCCGTACCGATGCCCGCGTCCAGCACGACGGGGACGTTCGCGGCCTCGACGATCATGCTGATGTTGTGCGGGTTGCGGATCCCGAGGCCCGAACCGATGGGCGCGCCGAGCGGCATCACCGCGGCACAACCGACCTGCTCCAGCCGGCGGGCCAGGATCGGGTCGTCGTTGGTGTAGGCCAGGACCTGGAAGCCGTCCGCCGCAAGGGTTTCCGCGGCGTCCAGCAGCTCGACCGGATCGGGCAGCAACGTGTGGTCGTCGGCGACGACCTCGAGCTTGACCAGGTCGGTCTCCAGGGCCTCCCGGGCGAGACGCGCGGTGAGCACGGCCTCACCCGCGGTGAAACAGCCCGCGGTGTTCGGCAGGACGGCGATGTCGTGCTTGCGCAGTACGTCGAGCACCGAACCCTGCTGGCTCGGGTCGAGCCGCCGCAGCGCGACGGTGGTCAGCTGCGTGCCGGACGCGATCAGCGCCTCCTCCAGCACCTCGAGGCTGGGCGCGCCGCCGGTGCCCATCACCAACCGGGACGTGTACTCACGTCCGGCGATCACCAAGCTGTCGTCACTCATGGTTCCTCCTCAACCGCCTTGAACCGCGGTGACGATCTCCACCCGGTCGCCTTCGGCCAGCGTCGTCCCGGACCACTCGGTCTTGGTCACCACCGCTTCGTTGACCGCCACCGCGACCCCGATCGGGCTGCGGGCCCACCGGTCCACCACGTCGGCGACGGTCGTCCCGGCGTCGATCTGTTCGGTGGAACCGTTCACCAGCACGTTCATGACCTCACTCACCCCATCACCTTAGGCACTTCCTGGGCGCCGCCGTGCGCCCGGTCGCCCCGTGAGAAGCGATCCGCCAGGAACGGCTCCGCCAGCTTCGGCAGTACGCCGGTCCGCACGGTCTCGGCGATCACCTGCGCGGTGATCGGCGTCAGCAGTACGCCGTTGCGGTAGTGACCGGTCGCCCAGAGCAGTCCGTCGAGCCCCGACGCGCCCAGCACGGGAGCGTTGTCCGGAGTCGCGGGCCTCAGGCCGGCGACGGTCTCCACCAGCTCCAGCTCGTCCGTGATCGGCAGAACCATCCGGGCGTCCCGCAGCAGCGTGAACACGCCGCCCGCCAGGACCCGGGTGTCGTAGCCGAGCTCGGACGTCGTCGCGCCGACCACCAGCTCGCCGTCCGGGCGGGGGACCAGGTAGACGGAGAAGCCGCGAGCTGTGGCTCGTACGGTGTGCCGCAAGGCGGGCCGGTACGCCTCGGGGACGCGCAGACGCAGGATCTCGCCCTTGAGCGGGCGGACGGGTGGGCGCAGCTCGTCAGGGATGCCGTTGAGCTGTGCGGTCCAGGGGCCCGCGGCCGCGATGACGTGCTCGGCGCGGATGGTGTCGCCGTTGTCCAGCTCGACGCCGACAGCTTGCTTCCCGTCGACCAGGATCCGGCTGACCGATTGTTTGACGAGCGTCACGCCGGACAGTTCGACCGCGCGCAGCAGGGCGGCGACGGTCTGGCGGTTGTTCACGGAGTGGTCGCCAGGAACCCAGACCCCGCCGGCCACCCCGGCGGCCAGCAGGGGCTCGCGTTTGCGGGTCTCGCGGCCGGTGAGCTCCTCGACGTCGAGGCCGAGGCGGCGCTGGTACTCCGCGAGGCGGCGGATCGCGGCCGCGTCGTCGGCGTCGTACGCGACCGAGAGCGTGCCGGTGCGGTGCAGACCGGCCGGGAGGCCGGTGAGGGCCTCCAGCTCCTCGGCGAACGCCGGCCAGGCAGCGTTGCTGGCCAGGTTCAGCGCGAGCAGCGCGTCCTCGCCGTACTCGACCTCGGTGACCGGGGCGAGCATGCCCGCCGCGACCGAGGATGTCCGACTGCCGGGTGTCGGATCACATACCGTCACCGGGATACCGTCTGCAGCGAGTCGCCAGGCGGTGGACAAACCGATCAGTCCGCCGCCGATCACCACGACCCCGGACCTCGACTCGTTCATGGGCCTCACCCTACTTTGGTATACACATGGCAGGCTTTGCCTTGTGACTGAGCACACCGCGCCACTCCGCGACCGACTCGACGCCGCCCGGCTGTACCTGTGCACCGACGCCAGGCCGAAGCAGGGCGACCTCGAACAGTTCCTCGACGCCGCCCTGAGCGGGGGTGTCGACATCGTCCAGCTCCGGCAGAAGGAGATGGAGGCCGCCGACGAGCTCGCCGCGCTGGAGGTCTTCGCCGACGCCTGCAAGCGGCACGGCAAGCTGCTCGCCGTGAACGACCGGGCCGACATCGCGTACGCCGCGGGCGCCGACGTCCTGCACCTGGGCCAGCGCGACCTGCCGGTGCCGCACGCCCGCGCGATCACCGGCCCGGACGTGATCGTCGGGCGCTCCACGCACACGTTCAGCCAGGTCAACGCCGCGGTCGCCGAGACCGGCTCGGACTACTTCTGCGTCGGCCCGACCTGGGAGACCCCGACCAAGCCGGGCCGGACCGCGGCCGGGCTGGAGCTCGTCTCGTACGCCGCCAGCCGGCAGCAGGCCAAGCCGTGGTTCGCGATCGGCGGGATCGACCTGGAGCGGCTCGACGAGGTGATCGAGGCGGGCGCGCGGCGCGTGGTCGTCGTACGGGCGATCACCGAGGCCGACGACCCGGCCGCGGCGGCCGGTGAGTTCGTACGGCGGCTGCGGAGCGCCTGATGATGAACAACCCGAAGGCGGCGCGGATCGTCGCCGCCGTCGTGGTCGCGATGCTGGTGGTCACGCTGGCGGCGTCGCTGTTCGGGTGCGGGGCCTCCGACGGCAAGGCTTCTGGTGAGCCGTCGAAGGACCCGGACAGCGGGCTGATCTTCGTCGCGGTCGACGACCTGCCGAAGGAGGCGCAGCAGACGCTCGCGCTGATCGACCAGGGCGGGCCGTACCCGTACAGCCGCGACGGCGTGACGTTCGGGAACTTCGAGAAGATCCTGCCCCAGCAGGACCGTGGGTACTACCGCGAGTACACCGTGAAGACGCCGGGTGAGAAGGACCGCGGCGCGCGGCGGATCGTGACCGGGAAGGGCGGCGAGCGTTATTACACCGACGATCACTACAAGTCGTTCCGCCGGGTCGCGGCGGACGGGGGGACCAACCGATGACTGAGCTGCGCGCGCTGCTGGACGCCGGACTCCGGCCGGGCGTCTACCGCTGGCGCTCTTCGCTGAGTGCCGAACAGGTGGCCCGGCGAGTGACCGATGCCGGGTGGGGGTTCGTCCACCTCGACACCACGGGCGTGCTCGACAAGGCCGGCTTCCTGGACGTCTGCGCGACGGCTTTCGACCTGCCGCGCTGGTTCGGCCGCAACTGGGACGCCCTGGCCGACTCGCTCGGCGACCGCTCGACCGGCGAGCCGGAGCTCGTCCTGTGGGACGGCTGGCGAGAGCTGCTCGACCACGACCACGACACGGTCGACGTCGCCCTGCAGATCTTCTCCGAGGACTCGTCGGAGTCGGGCCAGCTTCGCGTCTTCCTCCGCGAGGCCGAGGACGCGCCCGAGCTGGTCAGCGACCTGCCGATCCTCTAGGCAGCCCGAAGTACGACCGTACGCCGGGGCTGTACGCGACGTGGTCAGGTGGTTCGACGCTGAGGTCGGGAAGCCCGACGGAGGTCAGCAGGCTGCCGACCTCCAGCTCCAGGAGTTCCGCCGACCTCAGCTCCCAGGCGGGATGCTCGTTCGGCAGGTACCAGATCCGGCCCGCTCGCCGCACGTGCAGTCCCCAGCGAGCGGTGAGGAAATGTTCGAGTTCGCCCGGCTCGATCGGTTCACCCACCTGGACGGTGATCCGGCTCGGAGGCTGCTGGGTGAGGTAGGTGTGGATGCTCGCGCTGACCTCGTACTCCATGGGGGTGTGGCGGTAGGGGAGGCCGAAGACCGTGCGGGCGATGGCAACCACGTCCCGGCGGTTGGCGTCGAGGCTGAGGAAGAGGACTCCTCGGCGTCCGGTGTCGTCCACGGAGTACAGCCGGATGTTGGTCTCGAGGAAGTCGGGAACCAGTGCGGGACCGCGCGCAAAGCCGGTGGCGGCCATCCGGAAGGGGATCAGGCCGATGTACGCCCGGCCCTCGAAGGTGTCCGGCCGAGTGCCTTCCGGATAGAAGTGCGCGATCGACTCCGGATCGACCGCCCAGTGGACGAAGGTCAGGTCGAGCCAGGACTGTCGCAGGATCCGCGGCCGGGGCAGCGGCAGTGCGTCCACAGGTTCGGCCATGAGGTCAAACTAGCGCCCGGTCTCCCGCCGCTTCTCCTCCAGCGCCTCGACGTCGGCGACGAACCACAGCTGCCGGCCGCGGTTGCTCTCCCGCACCCAGTCGCGGAACGGCGTACTGCTCACCTCGTACGACGAGACGTCGCCGACCACCGCCAGTCCCATCCCGTACTGCGCGAACTTCTGCACGATCTCCCCGGCCACCCCGCTGCTCAGCACGAAGAACCCCTCGGGCAGATCCTCGACCCGCACTGCCACCCAGGACGCCTGGTGCCAGTACGACGCGTCGCCGATCAGGTCGATTGCGTCCTGCAAGGAGCCCAGCGGCTTGTCGTTGACGAAGGTCGACCGATCGATCATGTCCCTAAACTACCCTATAAGTCCTTATCGCCATCTCTATAGGGAATTCTAAGGAAGCCAGATGCGCCAGGAGTTGTACTCCGTCGAGCAGGTCGCCGAGCAGCTGGGCCTGCACGTCCGCACGATCCGGAACTACGTGCGCGACGGCCGGCTGAAGGCGACCCGGATCGGGAAGCAGTACCGGATCACCCGGGAGGACCTGGAGGCGTTCACCGGGACGTCGATGGTCGCGCCGGGCGCGGTCTCCGCGACCCGGCACGCCGAGGTGTCGAGCATCGTCCAGATCGACGGCGTCGACCGGGCGGGCGCGGACCGGATCACGACGTACGTGACCGCGTCGATCAACCAGGAGGGTATGGGCCGGCTGCGGGTCGAGCTCGCCTACGACGAGACGCGCGGGGTGCTGAAGATCATCATCCTGGGTGACCTGGACGTCACCGCGGACGTCCTGCGGCTGATCGACGTAATCGTCAGCTCATAGGTGCCGCGAGGTCGCCGCGATCGCGAGGTCGGCCAGAGCCTTGCGGGAGGCCTCGTCCTGGATCGGCGAGCGGTCGAGGGCTTCCATCGCCTCCGCCGTACGCTCGCTGATCAGGTCCTCGCAGGCCTGCACCGACCGGCTGTCCTGCAGGATCTCCCGCAGCAGCTGGATCTCGTCGTCGTCCAGGTCGGGCCGTCCGAACAGTCGCTCGAACTCGGCCAGCTGCACCGGCGACGCGTGGTCGACGGCGTGCGCGACCAGCACGGTCCGCTTCCCCTCGCGCAGGTCGTCCCCGGCCGGCTTCCCGGTCACCGCCGGGTCGCCGAACACCCCGAGCAGGTCGTCCCGCAGCTGGAACGCCTCACCCAGCGGCAGTCCGTACGCCGACAGCGAGTCGATCAGGTGCTGGTCCGCGCCGCCGAGCGCGGCGCCGATGTGCAACGGCCGCTCGACCGTGTACGTCGCCGCCTTGTACCGCAGGACGCGCAGCGCCAGGTCCAGGTCCGACGCGCCACTGGCCTGCGCGACGAGGTCCAGATACTGACCCGCGGTCACCTCCACCCGTACGGCGTCGAAGAACTTCGAGGCACGCGCCAGTGCGGCCGCGTCGAAGCCCGACGTGTGCAGCATCTCGTCGGCCCAGATCAGGCACAGGTCGCCGAGCAGGATCGCCGCGCCGACGCCGAAGCTGACCGGGTCCCCGCCGACGCCGCTCGCCTCGGACCGCGCCCGCTGCAGCGCCTCGAACCGCTTGTGCGCAGCCGGCGCGCCCCGACGGGTGTCGGACGAGTCCATCACGTCGTCGTGCACCAGCGCGCTCACGTGGAGCATCTCCAGGCTCGCCGCGGCCGACAGGATCGGCCGCTCCGGGTCGCCGCCGGCGGCCCGGAAGCCCCAGTAGCAGAACGCCGGCCGCAGCCGCTTCCCGCCGCTGGTCGCGTCCCGCGCGGCCTGGACCTGCTCGGCCAGTTCGGGGCCGAGCTCGGCCAGCCGCTGTTCCTGGACGTCCAGGAACGCGGTCAGCGTGCGCTGGATCTCGGTCGGGATGTCTGCGTCGGCATGCACGTCTCGGAGGTTAGCCGGTCGCCCCGGTGCGGCCCACTCCCCGGTAGGCTTGCAGGATGGCCAACGGTTTCCCCTCGACGCTTCCCGGCAGCACGCCGACGATTCGCGAACTGCTCGCGACGGGCGACCGGTCCTTCTCGTTCGAGTTCTTCCCGCCGAAGACCCCGGAGGCCGAAGAGGTCCTGTGGCGCTCGATCCGCGAGATCGAGAAGCTGCGCCCGTCGTTCGTCTCGATCACGTACGGCGCGGGCGGCACGACGCGCGACGGCACGATCCGGGTCACCGAGCGGGTCGCGCAGGACACCTCGCTGACGCCGCTGGGTCACCTGACCGCGGTCGCGCACTCCCGTGACGAGCTGCGCTCGGTGATCGGCGCGTACGCCGGCGCCGGGATCCGCAACGTGCTGGCCCTGCGCGGCGACCCGCCGGGCGGCCCGCGCCAGCCGTGGGTCGCGCACCCCGAGGGCCTGAACCACGCGATCGAGCTGGTCGAGCTGGTGCGCACGCTCGGCGACTTCTGCGTCGGCGTCGCGGCGTTCCCCGACAAGCACCCGGAAGCGGCCGACCTCGACTTCGATGCGCGGGTGCTGGCCGAGAAGGCCAAGGCCGGTGCGGACTACGCGATCACCCAGATGTTCTTCGGCGCCGACGACTACTTCCAGCTGGTCGAGCGCGCCTCGGCGCTGGGCTGCGACATCCCGATCCTGCCCGGCATCATGCCGGTGACGAACATCAAGCAGATCCACCGGATGGCCGAGCTGACGGGCATGGCCCTGCCGACGGCCGTCACCGACCGGCTGCACGCCGTCGAGGACGACCCGGCCGCCGTACGGGCAGTCGGTATCGAGATCGCCAGCGAGCTGTGCGACGAACTGCTGACCGGTGGGGCTCCGGGCATCCACTTCATCACCCTCAACCGCTCGACCGCGACCCGTCAGGTCTACCTGAACCTCCAGGGCACCACGGTCTGACCCGCGGGCGTCCCGGCGGCTAGGGTTTGCAGATGGCTGACCCGAGTGACCTGCTGATCGATCGCACGCTGGTGCTGCTGCGGCACGCGAAGGCGGTGCCGCCGGAGACGATGGCCGACCTCGACCGGCCGCTGGCCGAGCGCGGCCGGGCCGACGCGGCCGCGGCCGGACGCTACTTGGTTGCCCAGGGCATCGAAGCCGACCTGGTCCTGTGCTCGCCGTCGATCCGTACCACGGAGACCTGGGAGTACGCCGCCCAGGCCGGCGCCACGACGACCGACCTGTGGTTCGACCGGCGGATCTACAACGCCGACACCGACGGCCTGCTGGACGTCGTCCAGGAAGCGTCGCCCGACGCGCGCACGGTGATCCTGATCGGGCACGCTCCCGGCATCCCGTGGCTCGCCGACCAGCTCGCCCTCGACGGCACCAGCCCCGAACGGGTCGAGCTGACCAAGAAGTACCCGACCTGCGGCCTCACCGTCCTCCGCCACACCACCCACTGGTCCGACCTCGCCCCCGACGACTGCGATCTGGTCTCGTACGTCGTCCCGCGCGGGTAGAAGAGACGTGCCCGATCGACCTGAGGTCGTCTGTGTCTGTGGCTCTGCCCGGTTCGTGGACGAGATGCAGGCGGCGAACCGTGAGCTGACGTTCGCGGGGGCGATCGTCGTCGCGCCCGGCGTGTTCCCGCGCGCCGACGACCAGCTGATCACCGACGAGCAGAAGGCCGCGTTGGGCGAGCTTCACCTGCGCAAGATCGACCTGGCTGACCGGGTGCTGATCGTCAACCCTGGTGGGTACCTCGGCGAGTCCACGCGCCGGGAGATCGCTTATGCCCGCGCGACGGGCAAGCCGGTCTCGTTCACGGATCCCGTCTGAGCTAGCGGCGTACTTGATAGCGCAGGTGGAGGACTCGGTTGCCTTGGAGGACTTCGGGGTCTTCCAGCAGGTGCTGCGCGTCGACTGCGCCGAAGTAGCGTTTGCCGGTGCCGAGCACAGCCGGTACGACGTCCATGCGGACCTCGTCGACCAGGCCCGCGGCGAGTGCCTGACCACCGACGTTGCCGGCGGCGACCTCGACGATGCGGTCACCGGCAAGCTCCTGCGCCTTGGCGACGGCTGCCTCGACGCCGTCGACGAAGTGGAACGGCGCCTCGGGGTCCCAGCCCTCGGGCGCCGGGCGGTGCGTGACGACGACCACGTGGTCGATGCCGGCCGGAGGCTTTCCGTCCCAGCCGTCGGTGAGGTCGAAGACGTGGCGGCCGGCGATGGTCACGCCGATCTGGTCCCAGTACGCCCGGGTGTAGTCGTGGGACACCTGCGACACCTTCACCACGCCGCTGTCGTCCAGCGGGACGTCGCCGCTGGTCAACCAGTCGAACAGCGGTCCGGGCTGGTCGTTCTCGTCCGCGACGAAACCGTCGACGGACACCGAGGCGTACATGACCACCTTGCCCACGGGGCTCTCCTCTGCTTGGGGTGTGTCCACAAACTAGCGGGCCGTGAGCCGGCGCTCTTGTAAGAAATCAATCGGCCGGCAGCGGCCAGCCCTCGAGCGTGTGGCCGGGATGTTCGCGCAGGAACCGGCGCCGGACTTCGACGTACCGGGTCGGCGTGAGCCCGGTGAACGCCCGGAACTCGTGCCCGAAGTGGGCCTGGTCGAAGTACCCCGCGCGGGCGGCGACGTCGCCCCAGTCGACCGGTCCGGCGGGGTCGATCGCCATCACGGTGGTGGTGAAGCGGTAGGTGCGGGCCAGCCGCTTCGGCGTGAGGCCGACGAGCTCCTTGAACCGCTGGGCCAGGTGGGTGCTGCTGACCCCGGCCGCCTCGCTCAGGTCGCCGATCGCCGCCGTGCCGGCGGTCGTCGCGATGAGGCTGCTCGTGTGGCGGACCAGCCCCAGGCCGGCGGTCTCGCGCAGCCGTCGCATCAGCTCGTCCTCGAGCAGCGTGAGCATCTCCTGCGGTCCGTACGCCGTGGCCAGCTTTTCCCGCAGCTCGGCAACGGCGCGCCGGCCCCACACCTGCTCGATCGTCACCGGCCGGTCACACAGTTCGGCCGCGGGCATCGGCAGGAACGGCGCCAGGCCCCACGGCTTGAGGTGCGCGCCGACGGACCGGGTCCGGAGCGGATAGCTGAAGTCCCAGGCGCGGGTGGGCATCGTGACCACGCAGCCGTCGGCGTACTCGGTCGTCTCGAGATCGGTGCCGCCGCGGATGCGGAACGGCGGCCCGAGGTTGACGATGAGCAACGCCGACGGCGCCGGCGGCAGCGTCAGCCGGGCGTACGGCGGCGGACCCTCCAGGTAGTAGAGGTCGTCGATCAGCCCGTCGAGCGGCGGCCGCGGCACTCTGGACACGTACTCCACGCCCACAGCATCGCCGACAACCGCCGGCAACCGCACCCCCGGACGGTCATCCCTCGGAAGTCGGCGCCGGGCACAGACCGTCCGACGGCAGTTCGCCGGTCAGCAGGTACTGCTCGGCGCGCTTGTCCCTGCACGGGTTCTTCTCGAACAGGTACGACGCGTGGTTGCCGCCGCCGTCCACGAGCAGCCGCGAGCCCTTGAGCGCCTGACGCATGCGCAGCGCGCCGATCGCGGGGGTCGCGGCGTCGTGCTTGCCCTGCAGCAGCAGGATCGGCGGGACGTCGACGGACCCGATCCGCACTTCGCGCGCCGGACCGACCGGCCAGAAAGCGCAGGGCGCGCCGTACCAAGTGTTGAGCCAGGCGAACAGCGGGGCGCTCGCGTTCGACGCGGCGGTGTCGTTGTGCCAGTGGCGCCAGGTGCGCGGCCAGCCGCGGTCCATGCAGTTGTACGCGAGCTGACCCGGGTCGACCGACTGCGACGCCAACTGGTCGGTGGCGGCGAGCAGAGTGTCCGGATTGCCCTTGCGGTAGTCGGCGATCGCCCGCACCAGGCCGTCCCACGAGTCGTCGATGTACATGCTCGACGCGAGCAGGTCGTCGAGCTCCGCGCCACCCGCCCGGCCGCCCGCGGGCTTGGCTGCCAGCGCG
Organism: Kribbella lupini; assembly: GCF_039529595.1. NCBI lineage: Bacteria > Bacillati > Actinomycetota > Actinomycetes > Propionibacteriales > Kribbellaceae > Kribbella > Kribbella lupini. The sequence goes on from NZ_BAAANC010000001.1 coordinate 858,801, forward strand.
CGGTGCACCTGGTCGTACACCGCCGCGACCGCGAGCCGCGTCTTGCCCAAGTGATAGGTGCTCTCCCGCGCCGCCGTCCAGGTGAACAGCTGCTGAGCCCGCTTCTGCAGCGCCGGGTTCTGCTCGTACGCCGTCCGGTAGGTGCTGACCATCGGGTCGACGACGCTGTCGAGGATCATCCGTCCGGTGTGCTGCGGGAACAGCGTCGCGTACGTCGCGCCGAGCTTGGTCCCGTACGAGTAGCCGAGGTAGTCGAGCTTGTCCCGGCCGAGCGCGATCCTGATCCGATCCATGTCGCGGGCGGCGTTCTCGGTGGTGATGTGGGGAAGCAGGTCCTTGGCCTTGGCGCCGCAACGCGCGGCGACCTGCTGGGCCAGCGAGATCCGCTGCTGCTCTTGGGCCTGGTTGGCCGGACGGTAGGGGAGCGCGGGATGCGGTGTCAGGTCCGACAGATCGCCGCAGTCCACCGGGCTGCTCTGGCCGACCCCACGCGGGTCGAAACTGAACACGGCGTACTGCTCGGCCACCGCCTCCGGCAGCGCCGCGGACACCAGTTGCTCGGTGCCGAGCCCGGACGCTCCCGGACCGCCCGGGTTGACCAGCAGGAAGTGCTTCGCGCTCAGGCTGCCGATCGCGGACAGCGTCAGCGTGATCTGCCGGCCGTCGGGTTTCGCGTAGTCCAACGGCACCCGAAGCTTGCTACAGGCAACTTGTCGCGGGACGCCGTCCGGGCAGGCACCCCACTTCAGTGTCGTCGCGGTCGCCGGGCCGGACTGCCCGGCGACCAGAACTGCCAAAGATGCCAACGTGGCAAGGAACGCCACTCCCCGTACGAGGCCGTTCGTCAAGCGCCCAACTACCTTCCTGTCAGGAGGCGCGGGCGGGCAGCCAGTGGGTCGTGCTGTTGATCGTGATCATCCGCTGGGTGGCACGGGTCAGGACGACGTACAACGCGCGGACGCCACCGAGGGTATCGCTGACGATCCGGTCCGGCTCCACCACCACCACCGCGTCGTACTCGAGGCCCTTGGACTCCAGTGGGGTGAGCGTGGCGATCCGGGGATCGTTGAGCTCGGCAAGCACCGCGTCGACGGCCGGCCGCAGCTTCGGCGGCACGATCACGCCGACCGTGCCCTCGACCAGGTCGAGCAGCTCGGCGGCCGCGTCGGCCGAGGCCTCGGCGACCTTGCCGGCGTCGAAGATCCGGTGCTCCGGCTCGACACCGGTACGGCGGACGGCGTCCGGCAGGTCGGCGTCCGGGATCTGCTGCCGGATCACCTCACCGGCGAACGCGTAGATCTCGGCCGAGTTCCGGTAGTTGGTGGACAGCCGGAACGTGTGCCGCTGCAGGTGCGACAGCATCGTCTCCATCGCCGTCCGGGCCTCGTCCGGGTCCGGCCACGAGCTCTGCGCCGGGTCGCCGACGATCGTCCAGCTGGCCTGCGGACCGCGCCGCGTGACCATCCGCCACTGCATCGGCGACAGGTCCTGCGCCTCGTCGACGAGGACGTGCGCGTACTCCTCGGGCTCGTCGGCCTCGGCCGCCGCGGCCGCGCGGGCCCGGCGCTCCGACGTCGTGAGCACCTCGTTGACGCCGTCCGACAGGCCTTCCAGCCAGTCGAACTCCTCGTCCTTGCCCGCCTCGGGCACCGGCGCCCGGCCGAGCAGGTGGGTCAGCTCGTCGAGCAGCGCGACGTCGGCGACGGTGATCTCGTCCGTGCCGCTGATCCCGGCCGCGAGCGTCTCGATCTCGGCCGGCGTCAGGTCGTGCCGCGCCCAGCGGGTCAGCCGTCGCGCGTCACCGAGCCAGCGCAGCACGGTCTGCGGCGTGAGCACCGGCCACCAGGCCGCGAAGAAGGTCCGGAACGCCGGCAGGTCGGTGACCTGGTCACCGAACGACTCGCGGTCGGCGTACACGCCGTTGCGCAGGTCCTCGGGGAAGCGGCTCCACAACGCGGCCACGAGTCCCTTGCGGGCCTCGGCCGCGGCGCGGTTGCGTGGCGTCCGGCGCAGGGCGTTGCGGCGGACGTTGTCGAGCTGGTTCGCGTCCAGCTCGACCGTGCCGCCGCCGACGAAGACGCGCAGTGTCGTCGGCGCGTCCGGCACCCGGTCGCGCGCGGCGCGCGACAACAGGCCCTGCATCCGCAGCGAGCCCTTGATCGCGGCCACGTCGGCCTCGTCGATCGCCGTCGCCCGGACGCCGTCGACGAGCTCGCCGACCGCGCGCAGGGAGACCGTGTTCTCGCCGAGGCTGGGCAGCACGCGCTCGATGTAGGCCATGAAGGCGGCCGACGGACCGACCACGAGCACGCCCCCGCGCTCGAATCGGCGCCGGTCGGAGTACAGCAGGTACGCCGCGCGGTGCAGCGCGACGACGGTCTTGCCGGTCCCCGGACCACCGCCGATCACGGTGACGCCGCGGGCAGGGGCCCGGATCGCCTGGTCCTGCTCGGCCTGGATGGTCGCCACGATGTCGCGCATCGTGTGCCCCCGGGCCCGTGACAGCGACGCCATCAGCGCGCCCTCACCCATCACCGGCAGGTCCTCGGGCGCCCGCTCGGGACCGAGCAGGTCGTCCTCGATGCCGATGATCTTGGCGCCCTTGTTGCGCAGCACGCGGCGCCGGACGACGCCGAGGCGGTCGGTCGAGGTCGCGCGGTAGAACGGCTCGGCCGCGGGGGCCCGCCAGTCGATCACCAGCGGCTCGTACTCGGCGTCGCGGACGCCGATCCGGCCGACGTACAGGCTCTCCAGGTCGGCCGCGTGCTCGGCCGGCGGCTGGTCGTCGCCACCGTCGGAGTCGAGCCGGCCGAACACCAGGCCCTCGTGCTCGGCGTCCAGCTCGGCGATCCGCCGGGCCGCGGCGAACACCAGGACGTCCCGCTCGTACAGCCCGGTCTGCTCCTCCTCGCGGACCCGGCCGACGTTCTGCGCCTGGGCGCGTTGATGACCCTCGACCGCGATCCGGGATGCCGATCGGGAAGCGGCCTCGACCCGGTCGTAGACCCGGTCGACGTGCTGCTGCTCGAACTCCAGTTCAGCCCTCTCGACCGACTCGGGATCGGGTGACGTGGGGGTTTGGTCCACCGGGGTCCTCTCTACTGCCGGGGCAGTTTCCCCCGACACGGAACACATGAACGATCAATCTTAGTGCGCGGACCCCGGCGACCCCAGGGGAGGTGTCTGGTTGGCGGCTTACGCCTTGCCGACGGCGTCCGCGACGATCGCCGCACCCAGCGTCGTGGCCGGTACGCCGCCGCCCGGGTGGGCGCCCGCGCCGACGCAGTACAGACCCTTGACCGGCGACACGTTGCCCGCCCGGCGGCTCGCGGTCCTGTAGCCCTCCCAGGCCACACCGGTCCACCAGGAGGCCGACGTCTGGCGGCTGACCACCTTGTCCCGGATGTGCAGCCCGCGGGCGACCAGCAGGTCGACCACGTCGTCGGTGGGGTAGCCGTGGACCAGCACCGACCAGGCGGTGTGCCCGGCGGGCGCCGTACCGCCGGTGCGGACCGTGACTGTCGGCGTACCGTGCAGGACCGTCTCGAACGGCAGCTCCGGCACCGGGCCGCGCAGACCGAGGTGCACGACGTACGCCGCCTGGGCCTGGTGAGTGCGCTCGACCTGCTTGCGCACCTTCTTCGCGGCCGGGTCACTGACCAGCTGGGTGTAGAGGATGCGCGGATCGATGTCGCTGACCACGATCTCGGCCGGCAGTTCGGTCCCGTCGGCCAGCCGGACGCCGGTCACCGCACCGTCCTTGCTGGTGACAGCGGCCACCTCGGCCCTGGTCCGGACGTCGATCTTGCGCTCGACCGCCCGCTGCGCCAGGGCGTCGGCCACCGCGGCGAAACCACCGGCCACGGTCCAGCGCCCGAACGTGCGCTCCAGGTACGACCAGACGCCGACGTACCCGGGCGTGAACCGGGCCTCCGACCCGTGCTGGGTCGCGTAGTACCGCAGTACGGCGCGTGCCCGGTCGTCGTCCAGGTGACGCTCGGCGACCCGCTCCAGCGACTGCCACGGCTTCAGCCCGCGGATGGCGGGCAGCGGCAGCCGGTCCATCAGCGGCGGCTCGAGCGAGGTCTTGCGGAGGATCTGCCAGGTCTCGCCGTAGGAGTCGACCAGATCGGTCCAGGCCTGGGCGGTCTTCTCGCCGGCCAGGTCGGTCCAGGTCTCCAGTTGGGCCGCGCGGTCGCCGACTGGGAAGTCCAGCACCGAGCCGTCGCCGAACAGGTGCCGGCGCGGTGTGGTGACCGGGTCGAGCTGGACCAGGCTCTCGATCGGGCGGCCCGACTTGCGGAACAGGTCGCGCAGGGCGGCCGGCAGCGTCGTACTGGCGGCACCTGCGTCCCAGCTGAAGCCGTCGGCCTCGACGCGGCCGAGTGCGCCGCCCAGACGGTCCTCGGCTTCGCACAGGGTGACCTGGTGGCCGAGCTTGGCCAGGCGGACTGCAGTGGCGAGACCGGCGAGGCCGGCCCCGATGACGATCACGCGGGACATCAGAGGGTGGTGCTCCCAGTCGCTGGATTGCTTCGTTGGTCGCGCCAGGCCCGGAATCTGGCGAGGCCGCGCCGGATCGCGCGCAGGGCGAGGTAGACGCCGATCAGGCCGATCACCAGCAGCACCGCCGCGACGATCAGCGCGGCGGTCGGGTGGAAGGCCGCCAGCGAGACGACGCCGAGCACGGCGACGTCCTCGCCGGAGGAGGCGGCGATGTTGGTGACGGGTTCGGGGGAGGTGTTGATCGCCAGCCGCAGGCTCGACTTCACCAGGTGCGAGACCAGCGCGACGACGCCGCCGGTGGTGGCGACGAACGCCTGCTCGAGGCTGCTCGCCTGGCCGGCCATCAGGGCCGCGATGATCGCACCGACCGTGGGCCGGATCAGCGTCGAGATCGTGTCCCAGGCGGAGTCGACGTACGGGATCTTGTCGGTGACGAACTCGACCAGGAACAGCGCTCCGGCGGCGATCAGGACGCCGTTGGAGGTCAGCGCCGTCGGGACGTCGTCGACGTCGGCGAAGCGGCCGAGCAGCCCGAGGACCAGCACGCAGGCGTACGCGTTGATCCCGCTCGCCCAGCCCGACGTGAAGGCCAACGGCAGCGCTTCCATACTGTTGCTCCGTACTCGATCGCGGTCAGTTACGAACGTCTTGCCGCGAGTTTTGGTTAACCGTTGACATCTCGGTGCGCCCGGACCCAGAGTGATCAGGTTGCCGGTCTGCGTGACCGCCACACACTCCAGATCAGGGAGATCGAACATGCGTCGTCGTCCGAAGATTCTCGCCGCCCTGGCCGCGTTGGCGCTGCCCATAGCCGCGATCGGCGTGTCGTCGAGCGGTCCGCCGGCGGAGGCGGCCGCGCCGGCGCCGGGCCTGGCGGCCGCATTCCACGCCGCCGCGCAGCAGTACGGCGTACCGGAGTCCGTGCTGCTGGCCGTGTCCTACGCGGAGACCCGCTGGGACGACCATCAGGGCCAGTCGAGCACGTCGGGCGGCTACGGGCCGATGCACCTGACCGCCGGCGACCCGAGTGCAGTGGTGGAACGCTCGGCCGGGCAGAAGCTCGCCAAGGGCGACTCACTGCGCACTCTGTACGAGGCCTCCGACCTGACCGGGCTGGACCCGGTCGCACTGCGCAACGACGCCGCGGCCAACGTGGCGGGCGGTGCTGCGGTGCTGGCGTCGTACCAGAAGTCGCTGGGGCTGCCGGTCGGCGCCACGACGTCGCCTGCCGAGTGGTACGGCGCTGTCGCGTCCTACTCCGGCTCGTCCAACCGCGTCGGCGCCTCGGCCTTCGCCGACGACGTCTACGCGATCCTCGCCCGTGGCGCGTCGCGGACGACGAACGTCGGCCAGCAGGTCTCGATGCCGGCGGTCGCGGTTGCGCCGGAGCGGAACCAGGTGTCCCGGCTGAAGTTGGCCGCCGGCGCGAAGGACTCGGCCGGTGTCGAGTGCCCGGCCGGGCTCGCCTGCGAGTCGCTGCCGGCGCCGTACGAGAAGACCGGTGAGACGGCGGGGGACTACGGCAACCACGACCTCGCGAACCGCCCGAAGACCGGCAAGATCGACTACATCGTCATCCACGACACCGAGGGCGGCTGGCAGGGCACGCTGAACCTGGTGCAGGACCCGACGTACGTGAGCTGGCAGTACACGATGCGCTCGTCGGACGGGCACACCTGGCAGCACGTGAAGGCCAAGGACGTCGCCTGGCACGCCGGCAACTGGTACGTGAACATGCACAGCATCGGGATCGAGCACGAGGGCTTCGCCGCCCAGGGCGCGACCTGGTACACCGAGGCGCTCTACCGGAACTCGGCGCGGCTGGTGAAGTACCTCGCCCAGAAGAACCACATCCCGCTGGACCGCGCGCACATCATCGGCCACGACCAGGTGCCGGGGACGATCCCGTCGACCGTCGCGGGGATGCACTGGGACCCGGGACCGTACTGGGACTGGGAGCACTACTTCGACCTGCTCGGGGCGCCGATCTACGGGCACAAGATCTTCCCCGTGAAGGCCGGCTCGATCGTGACGGTGAAGCCCGGTTTCGCTTCGAACGTGCAGGTCGTGACCGACTGCACCGGCGCCGGTACGACGTGCGCGCCGCAGGGGACGAACTTCGTCTACCTGCGCCAGGCGCCGGACGACGCGGCCCCGCTGGTCAAGGACCTCGGGCTGCGGCCGGGCTCGTCGGCCTCGACGACGCAGGTCTCCGACATCGGCGCGCGGGCGGCGGCCGGTTCGCAGTACGTCGTCGCGCAGCGGTCGGGGGACTGGGTGGCCGTCTGGTACCTGGGCGCGCTGGCCTGGTTCAAGAGCCCGGCGTCCGCGCCGGACGCGTTCGCCAAGCCGGGGCTCGTGGTGAAGCCGAAGGCGGGCAAGACGTCCGTACCGGTCTACGGGCGGGCGTACCCGGAGCAGGCGGCGTACCCGACGGGCATTCCGTACCAGACCGTGACCCCGTTGCAGTACTCGATCCTGGCGGGTCAGGCCTACCCGGTCGGCGACGCGACCATCGAGACCGACTACTACCGGGCGACCACCTTCGACGGACAGCCGCCGACCGACCACGTCCAGGTGCTCGGCAACGACCGGTACTACCAGATCTGGTTCGGCCACCGGATGGCGTACGTCCGGGCCGCCGACGTGGACCTGCGTCCGGCGGTCTGACCGCATGACCGACGAAGCCGTTCAGCGACTGCTGGACGGCTTCGTCGCGTCCACGTCGTCTTTGCCGGCTCAGGCAATCTGGGTCCACGGTTCGCTGGCCCTCGGCGACTTCGTCCCGTCGCGCAGCGACCTCGACCTGGTCTGCGTCGTCGCGGGTGACCCTGATCCCGCGGCCATCAAGGCGATCCACCGGCCGCTGACGTCACCTCTGGGCCGTCGCCTGCACTGCACCTACATCCCCGTCGACTCCCTCGCCGACGCCACGCTCCGGCACCCGACCTTCGCCCAGGAGCGCTACTTCGCCCGTCCGGTCACCCCGGTCACCCGACGCGAGCTCCTGCTCGCCGATCGGGCGCTGGCCGGGCCGCCACCCTCATCGTTGCTTCCAGCAACCACCGACGCCGAGCTGGCGGACTTCGTCCGCACCGACCTGCTCACCTTCTGGCACCCGGTCACGCGGAAGCGGCGCCCTTGGCTCCGCGACATCTGGGTCGACCTGGCGATGGTCACCCTGGCCCGCGCCGAGACCACGCTGCGCACCGGCACGCTGATCACCAAGCAGGCCGCGCTCGCGCGGCTCCCGGCGCTCGGAGCACCGGCGGCCGTCGTCGAGGACATCCACCGGCGTCGGTACGGCGGCGCGGTGAACCGCTCGACGAGCTGGCGTCTCCACCGCGCCGACCTCACCCGGACCTACCTGCGGGCGAAGATCCCCAGCATCGTCTGACCCAGGCGTGCAGTCCGGCCGCGGGTCTCGAGACCCGCGACCGGACTGCGGCTCAGTCGGTGGTCAGCACCGCACGATCAGGCTGGTGAGCGCGGTGCAGCTCCGGGTCGCCTTGTCGTTGCCCGACTCCGGGTCGGCCGGCGAACTCGTGGTCCGCTGAGCGGTGGCGACCAGCGATCCAAGCGTCAGCAGTCCGGCGTCCGCCGTCAGCGTCCGCGTCGTACTCGCGCCACTGGCCAGGGAGGCGATGTCGCAGTTGACCGATCTCGTCGTCCCGACCCGCGGGCAGCTCGACCCGGCGTAGCCGAGCCCGGCCGGGTACGTCCCGACCACCCGGATGCCGGTCGCGGCAGCCGGACCGTTGTTCTTCACGGTGATCGTGTACGTGATCCGCGCGAAGACCAGGGTCCGCACCGACGCGGTCATCGACACCGCGACGTCGGCGGTCGTCTGCACCGGCGTGATGGTCAGCGCCGGACCGTCGAAGGTCTCGAACGCGTAGTTCTCGCCGATGAACTGGTGCTGCAGCGTGATGGTCCCGGCCGGGGCGTCGTCCTTGACCCGGAAGGTCCACGTCACGGTCCGGGACTCACCCGCCGGGACGTCGTGGAAACCGGCCCGGTAGCTGCTGCCCAGCTGGTCGCAGGCGAAGGCTTCCGGGCAGGACACGATGTCGACCAGGTTGGGCAGGTACGCCGGATCCTTGGCGTACATGCCGGCCTTGCCCCCGACGATCGTGAAGTCCCTGTCGTTGTACAGCGTCTCGGTGACCGTGAACGTCTGCCCGGGCGCCACCGAGGCCGTGCTGACCTCGATCGCACTGGACGGCGGTACGGCGTTCGCGACCTGCGGAGCCGCGACCAGGCCGGCGCCGGCGACGGCTGTCACCAGCGCAGCACGAACTAACTTCCAGGCATGCATGGCAAGCCCCCCATGGTGTGAATGAACCCCAGTGATCTGCCCCCACAGAACCGCCGACGACGGCGGTCAGTGCAGTATGGAGCCGCTACACACTGTGGTCAACCTCACAGGACGTTGCCGTGGTCAACTGCTGGTTGCGGCTAGTTGACGACGACCGGGGTGCCGTCGGTGACGCGGAGAAGCTCGGCGTACGTGGTGGGGAAGACCGAGTGCGGGATGCCGCCGGCGGCCCAGATCTCGGCGTACTGGTCGAGCGCGGTGTCGACGAGTGTGCGGACCGGCGCCGGGTGACCGACCGGGGCGACGCCGCCGATGGACTGGCCGGTGTGCTGCTTCACGAACTCCGGTGTGGCCCGCTTGAGCTTGGTCAGGCCGAGCTCGGCGGCCAGCTTCGCGGTGTCGACGCGGTGCGCGCCCGAGGTGAGGATCAGCACCGGCGTACCGTCGCCGTCGAAGATCAGGCTGTTCGCGATCGCGCCGACCTCGCAGCCGAGCTCCGCCGCCGCGGCCGCCGCGGTCGGGACGGCCTCGTCGAGGATCCGGATCCGTCCGTTCGCTCCGGCTGCGGCCAGGGCGTCCGCGACTCGCTGGACATTGGGATGAGTGCTCACGTTCGCGACCTTACTTCTCGTAGATCTTCAGCAGTTGCCGGTACGCCGCCGGGTTGCTCAGCAGGTCCGTGCTGTCGGCGAACTGGTCGACCGAACCGACCAGCGGCAGCCCGCGCAGGTGCTCGTCCTTCACCTTCGCCAGGCATGCCTCGACGAACCGCTCCGCGCCCAGCACCATGGCCGGCCGTTCGTGGAACTGCCGGGGCGTCGGGTCGACCTCGTCGGTGATGCCCAGCTTGTTGTGCCGGCGCGCGACCAACTCGTACGCCGAGACCAGCGCGTGCTCGCGATCCCCTTGCTCCTCGGCCGCGAGGGCCTGCGCGAGCAGGGCGTCGAGCCCGTCCGCGTGCCCGAGCCGGCTGAACGCCGTGCCGAGCCACTTCGCGTACGGCGCGTAGGCGCGCTCCATCAGCAGCGCCAGCCGCAGCACGTCGCGGGCCAGGCGGGCGACGAGGATCCGGGAGCCGAGGTCGTCGCCGACCTCGAACGTTCGCTGAACGAACGGTTCCTCCTGGGCGATCCGCGACCACTGGCAGGCGAGCATCCAGAGCCACACGTCGTCCGGGTACCAGCGCAGGGCGTCGCGGACCGGCTGCAGCCGCCCGTCGTCGGTGTACACGGGCCCGGCGACGACGCCGAGGAGCTTCTGCTGCGGGGTGATCAGCCAGTTCGCCTTACTGAGGTCAGCGGTCGCGTCGAAGCCGAGCAGGTCCTGGAGCCAGTCGGAGAGCGTCGTCACGGTGATGTGGTGGATCGGCTCCTGCGTGTCCCAGCCGAAGCGCACCGGGTGTCCGTCGTACTCGTCGGGAAGGCCTTGCTCGACGAGTGCTTTCACCTGGTCGACCTGGCCGGCGTCGACGAACACCTGCAGCCGCGGGCCCCAGCCGTGATCCGTCGACCGCTCGGTGTCGTAGCCGAGCACGTCGGAGCCCCAGCCGAGCAGGCCCGCGGCGTACGGCGTACTGCCGAGCAGCGGGCGGATGACGTCGGCGTGGAAGCCCTGGCTCAGCTCCCGCGCCGAACGGAAGGTCGTCATGCGTCCCGACCCTAGGGCCGGAACGCCTTGCCTGCATCAGGTTTTCAGGCTTTCAGCTCGGCGGCGCCGAACGAGACGTTGAACCGGTTGCACCAGATCGAGACGCTGCTGAAGTCCCCGAGGTCGACCTCAGCGGGGATCGCGTAGTTCTGGCTGCCCTTGTTGCCCTTCAGTTGCCCGAGGCTCCTGGCCTTGCCGTCGTCGAACACGTGCCAGCCGGCCTTGCCCTCGACAACCTTCGCGTCGCTCAGCCACACCTCGAGGTCGGGGCCATCAGAGGTGTCCAGGTTCTCCAGCCGCAGGATCCGTGAGCCGTCAGGCAGCCGGACGATCGACACGGCGCCGGAGGTGTCGTGCTCGTGGGTGACGAACGTGCCCCGGCTGAGGACCGCCGGCGCTTCGTCCTTCGTCGGTGTGGGGCTGCTCGGCTTCCGAACGGAAATTGTCGGTGGCGCCTTGGAGGATGAAGGCATGAGAGACGGAGCAGTGGTCGGTACGACGCCTGGCAGGGCCTCGTCGACGACCGTGTCGGTGAACACCCGCCACGGCTGGAAGAGCGGCAGCGCCACGGCGGCGACCACTGCTGCCCCGGCGACGACGACTGCCAGTGTGCGTTTCGGTGCCGCCATCGGTCCGCTCGCTCTCGTTCGATCTGGTGCCTTCGGAGGGGTGGCACCAGTCTGGCCCGACGCGGCCGGGCGCGGGGCGCGCCGGAGCTTACGGCCCGTTGACGTCTGTCGGCGGGCGCGGTTACGCTGTGAGTGTTCGAACAGATGTTCGATTGCCTCGGACCCGGGTTCGTCGGGAGTCCGGAGCGGGGCGATCGGCACAACTGCTCGGCTCCGGTGCGGAGTTGCGGCCGCATCGGTGACCGGCGGACCCGGTGGGCCGGGCGCCGAGGTGGACCTCGACCCCCACCCGGCGCCCACCCACCGGGCCGCTACCCAGGGGAAGTTCGCGCACAGGAGGCGATGGAGCATGTGGGAGTTCGACGAAGCCGTTGAGGTGCGTTCCGGCGTCGTGGACGGCATCGAGTCTCCGGAGCAGTTCCTGTGGCGCGGCCGGCTCTGGATGGTCTGCGCGGTGCAGGCGCACTGGACCGAGACCGCCGCCTGGTGGGAGCGCGGAGTGATCGGCTCGGGCGTCGGCGCCACGGCGACCGCCGTCGCGGCCGGATCGTCCGCCGCCGTCGGGGTCCTGGACGCCGACTGGGGCCCGCGCCGCTCGGTCTACCGGGTGGAGGCCGGCTGCGGCCGGCACGCCCGCCGCGAGATGTTCGACCTGGCCCACGACCCGGACTCGGGCCGCTGGCAGCTGGAGCGGGTGACCGACCAATGACCCTGTCCCGTCTGCTCCGGACGACCAGCCTCCAGCTCCCACGAGACGACCAGCCGCTCACGGACTCCGCGCAGGAGTCCGAGCTTCAGCCCGTGATCTGTGGAAAGGGTGAGTAACCGATGACCGTTTCACCGGTTTCCCCGGCCGCCGCCGGATCGGCGACCCGCGACCTGTCCCGTGCCCGCGCCGCACTGGCCGAGGCCCGGGAGACGAGCGACCACCTGATCCGGTACTCCACCGCCCACGTCGCCGCCCTGCGCCTGGCCGCCGCGGTCCTCGCCGTCCGGGCCCGCCCGGTCCGCTCCGGCCCGCGCCGCCGGGTCCAGCGCAACGCCTGGGTCCTGCTCGCCGAGGTCGCGCCCGAGTTCGCCGAGTGGGCCAGCTTCTTCGCCGCCGGCGCCTCCCAGCGCGCCGCCGCCGAAGCCGGCCTGGAGCGAGCCGTCAGCACCCGCGAGGCCGACGACCTGATCCGCGAGGTCGAGACGTTCTACGGCCTGGTCGAGGAGAGCCTGCACATCACCACCCAGCAGACCCTCCCGGAGTACTCCGAACCCCAGTCGGTCCTGGCCCAGTCCTGGATGCAGGCCAGCTGACCTCCACACCTGGCTTGCGGTGAGGCCCCCCGTTCCTCCCCGCAAGCCGGCCAGCTGGGCGGCCTCATCACCCGCCCACCCACCTGAAGGACCCCGGCCCGCCAATCCACCGGGGTCCTTCAGCAGGTCCGGCGTCCTACACCACCGCGTCCAGGCCCCGGGGGCGAACTCAAGCCTGCTTCGGCGTGAGGAGTCCGCGGTTGAACGCCTCCGCCACCGCGGCGGCCCGGTCGTTGACCTCGAGCTTGGCGTAGATGTTCAGCAGGTGCGTCTTCACCGTCGCCTCGCTGATGAACAGCAGCCGCGCCGCCTCCCGATTGTTGTTGCCAGCGGCCACCAACTGGAGCACCTCCAGCTCCCGCGCGCTCAACGCATCGGCAACCGGCGTACGGAACCTGCTCATCAACCGCTGAGCCACCGCCGGCGAGAGCACCGACTCTCCGCGCGCCGCCGCCCGAACCGCGTGGACCAGTTCCTCCCGCGGCGCGTCCTTCAGCAGATACCCGGTCGCCCCGGCCTCGATCGCCGGCACCACGTAGCTGTCGGTGTCGTACGTCGTCAGCACGAGAACTCGCGTCGCAAGCTCCAGGCGTGCGAGCTCGGTGATCGCCGCGACGCCGTCCATCCCCGGCATCCGCAGATCCATCAGGATCACGTCCGGGACGAGGGCCCGCGCCAACCGCACGGCCTCGGCCCCGTCGCCGGCCTGCCCGACCACCTCGAAGTCCGGATCCGCGGCGAACATCCCGCTCAACCCGTCCCGCACCACCGGATGGTCGTCGGCGATCACCAGCGTGATCACGAGTTCCCTCCCGTCGGGAGGCTGACCGAAATCGCCGTCCCGCCCGGCTCGGACTCGATCTGCAAACTGCCGGCCAAAGCCTCCGCCCGCTCCCGCATCCCGACCAACCCGAATCCACCACCGGCGCCCGGGGCGAACCCTCGCCCGTTGTCCCGGATGTCCAGCGCCACCTGCTCGTCGAGATAGGAGAGCGTGACCCCCACCCGGTCGGCGCCGGCGTGCTTGGCGACGTTCGCCAGCGCCTCTTGCGCCGTACGGAGAAGTGCCGCCTCGGCCTCAGCGGACAGCGGCCGCGGCGTACCGGTCGTGGTCACCTGCACCGGAACTCCCTGCAATGCCGACCATCGCTCGGCCACCGTCGCAAGGGCCTCACCCAGCCGGGCGACCTCGAGCGCCTCCGGCCGCAGTGCGTGCACCGACCGACGGGCCTCGGACAAGCTCTCCCGTGCCAGCCCGGTCGCCGCCTCGACATGTCGACGCCATCCCGCCGGCTGATCGGCAGCATGCTCCGCTGCCTGCAGTTGCGTGATGATCCCGGTCAGCCCCTGCGCCAGCGTGTCGTGGATCTCGCGGGCCATCCGCTGCCGCTCGTCGAGCATGCCGGCCTCGCGGGCCTGCGCGACCAGCCGGTCGTGCAACTCGGCGTTCTCGGCGAGCGATGCCTCCAGCCGCCGGTTCGCCTCACCGAGCTCGGCCAGCGCGAGCTTGCGCTGCTTGTTGTGCTCGTCGCTGTTCCAGAAGATCCACGCCGCCACGCAGATCGCGATCACGTTGATCGCCACCACCAGCACGTACGTCGTCAGCTCGAACGCCGTCGACTTCGGTACGCCGTGCATCTGCGACGTCCCCGCCAGCACGGCGACCCCCGCCGCCCCCGCCAGCCGCCACGGCCAGGGCAGCACCGCGAACGTGTACGCGTACCCCGCGATGCAGAAGAACCCGAACCACGGCGCCCGCAGAATCAGCACCGCCATCAGCACCAGCACCCCGGCGACGAACACCACCATCACCCCTGGCCGCTCCCGCCAGTCCGGGTGCAGGGTGAACATCCACACCATCCACGCAGCCAGCACCCCGCAGAGCACCAGGTCGATCACCACCGCCCGCGAGTCACCCCACTCGGCAGCAACTGTGTAGCCGGCCAGCAGCACGAGCAGCACGTACGGCGCGACGGTGACCATCGGGTACCACCGCGGCTCCCGCGCCCAGAACAACCGCGGCGTCGCACCACTCATCCGTCGCTACTTCTTCCTCGAGACCAGCACCACAACTCCCAGCAACAAAACCCCACAAACCCCCTGCTCCACCTTCAACCACCCCGGAAAGTCTCCAGGAATCACCAGAATCACCACGATCGCCACCAGCATCACCGCAGCCATCACCCGCAACCGCAGCAACCCCCGAGCCGACCCCCGCGCCGCACTCCGAGCAAACCCGAACATCACCACCGACGTCACCGCCACGATCGACCCGCGCACCCACACCGCATCAGTCACCGCCGCCGTCTTCCGCAGCCCCACAATCACCCCCAACGTCACCAAACTCAGTACGGCGTACGCCGCCACCAACCCCCGAACCCGCCGAAGGCCCCCGACCGCAACCACACCCTGCTCCACCGCGCGCTGTCCCATACCCCCACCCTGCTAGCGCAGCCCCCACCCGACATCCCCCAACCAGCCCCACCCACTCAACCAATCAGCTGACCCGGAGCTCTGCCGAGAGCTGCAAGCGGGGGTCCGACGTCGCCCCGCCCCATTCGACATCGCCTAACCGGTCTCTTCGCCTCAGCCCAGCTGGTCGGCACTCCGGGACCGCTGCGAGGAAGGATAGGAATTGCGGCTGGCGGCTGGAGAAGGATGGGAAGGAAAGCAGCGGAGTGGGGCAGGGGGACGGAAGGGGAGCCGGAGGGGAGTGAGACCGCCCGCGAGCCGAAGGCGTACTTGCGCGAAGAGGCCTGGTACGGCAGCTCTTAGCCGGGGCCGTAGGGTTGTGGTGCGATCGGCGGTACGACGGCCGGCGTGGTCAGGTGGGTTGGGCTTGCTGGGAGGGGTGTCTGAATGGTCGACCGACGTCGGCGTTCGATGCGGACGGCGCTGGTGGCCGAGGCGCTGCGGGTTGCGCTGGCCGGGCGGACCCGGACCGACCCGACCGCGGGGCTCGACATCGTCGACCTGGGTGGTGGCACGGGCGGGTTCGCCGTACCGCTGGCGGTCGAAGGTCACCGCGTGACGGTGGTCGACCCGAGCCCGGACGCCCTGGCTTCGCTCGAGCGGCGCGCTTCGGACGAAGGTGTGCGCGAGTTGGTGCGCGGCGTCCAGGGCGACGCGGCGGATCTGCCGCAGGTCGCGGGCAAGGCGACCGCCGACGCGGTCCTCTGCCACGGCGTACTCGAGGTCGTCGACGACCCGGCACAGGCCCTTCAGGCGATGGCTTCGGTACTACGAGACGGCGGCGTCCTCAGCCTGTTGGTTGCCCAGCGCAACGCCGTCGTCCTGGCGCGCGCCCTCGCCGGTCACCTCACCGAAGCCCGTACCGCCCTCCAGGACCCCGACGGCCGCTGGGGCCCCGCCGATCCGATGCCCCGCCGCTTCGACGAGGCAGCCATCGTCGCCCAACTGGCCGAAGCCGGCTTCATGGTTCACACCGTCCACGGTGTCCGCACCTTCACCGACCTCGTCCCCGCCGCCATCGTCGACTCCGAAGCCGGCGCCGCCGAAGCCCTGGCCGACCTCGAACGAGCCGCCAGCCAACACCCCGCCTTCCGCGCGCTGTCCCCGCAACTCCACATCCTCGCCACCCGCTAGCCGACTCCGGCGCGGAGCGCTGCCCTCCGCGGGTCGTGTCGTCGGTGGTGACTGGCCGGAAAGAATCAACAACGTTCGCCGAAGGCTCGACCCGGCCGTGGTCCTTCGCTGGGTACTCGCGGATGCAGGCGGGTGGTCTGCCGGGCGACGTGCACCACCGTCTATGCCGCTGCCGTTGGACTCTGTCAGGCGGGTGGATGGCGCGGAAGGGCCTCGTGAGGTTGGTTGGACGGTGGTGCACGTCGGCGCTGACGTGCACGTCGAGGCGGACGGGCAGCACTCAGCAACCGGCGTCTGGTCGGCGTGCCACGCGGGAATACGGCGAACGAGACTTCGGTGAGGGCGGTTGGTGAGTGGTGCACGTTCGGGGATGTGCCTGTGGTCCGCTGACTGCTGAGCGGGCACCGCTCACCGGACGGAGCGTCTGACCGCTAGTCGGCGACCTGGATCGCCCGGGCCGGGCAGAGAGCGGCCGCTTCGTGGACGTCGGGGGAGAGGGCCTCAGGCGGACTCTCCTCGAGAAGCACGACGATGCCGTCGTCGTCTCGTTGGTCGAAGACTTCGGACGTGGTCAGGACGCACTGCCCGGAGGCGATGCAGCTGTCTTGATCGACGGTGATCTTCATGCGGATCCTCGATTACCAGGTGACGGGCAGGGAGTAGACGCCGTAGATCTGGGCGTCGTGCTTGAAGGCGACCTCGTCCAGGGCGACGGCTCGGCGGAGCGTCGGGATGCGGCGGTAGAGGGTGCTGTAGACGACCTGCAGCTCCATCCGGGCCAGCGGCTGGCCGAGGCACTGGTGGACGCCGAAGCCGAAGGCGACGTGGCGGCGGGCGTCGCGTTCGACGTCGAGCACGTCGGGGTGGTCGAACGCCTCGGGGTCGCGGTTGGCGAGGTCGTTGGGGAAGATCAGGCCGTCGCCGGCGCGGATCTGCTGGCCGGCGTACTCGAAGTCCTCGGCGGCGACGCGGCGGCGGCCGCGGTGGGTGATGTTGAGGTACCGCAGCAGTTCCTCGACGGCCCGCGCGACCACCTTCGGGTCGTCGGCGTCGCGCAGTACGGCGAACTGCGCAGGGTGCTCCAGCAGCGCGAGGGTGCCGAGGGCAATCATGTTCGCGGTGGTCTCGTGCCCGGCGACCAGCAGCAGGATGCCGGTGCCGGCGGCCTCGCGCCGGGTGAGCTCGCCGGTACGGACACGCTCCGCGAGCTCGGTCAGGACGTCGTCCGCCGGCTCGGCGAGCTTCCGGCCGATCAGGTCGTCGAGGTACGCGATCAACTGGTCGGCGGCCGCCTTGCGTTCCTCCGGCGAAGTCTCGATCCGGATCAGCAGCCGGCTGGTCTCCTGGAAGAAGTCGTGGTCGTCGTACGGGACGCCGAGCAGCTGGCAGATCACCAGCGACGGCACCGGCAGGGCGAGCGCCTCGACCAGGTCGACCGGTCGCGGCCCGGCGAGCATCCGGTCGATCAGGTCGTCGACGATCTGCTGTACGCCGGGCTGCATCGCGCGGACGCGTTTGATCATGAACGGCGCGGTCACCATCCGCCGCAGCCGGGCATGCTCCGGGTCGTCCATCTGGATGAACGCGAAGCTGTCCCGTTCCCGCGCGACGTTCGGGATGCTGTCCGGGTACCCGGGCCGGGTGCTGTCGGCGCTGACCCGCGGATCGGCGAGCAGCGCCCGCTGGTCGGCGAACCGGGTCACCAGCCACGGCGTACTGCCGTCCCAGATCCGCACCTTCGCCAGCCGCTCCTCGGCCTGCAGCGACCTCAGCTCCGGCGATGGGTCGAACGGGCAACCAGTTGCCTTCGGCATCGGGTACGCCGGGAGTGCGGCCTTCATCGATCTCCTCTCGACAGCACGACGGTCACCAGGTCACGGGCAGCTTGTGCACGCCGTACACGATCGCGTCGTGCTTGAAGTCGACCTGGTCCAACGGGACGGCGGCGCGCAACGTGGGGATGCGGCGGTAGAGCGTGCTGTAGACGACCCGCAGCTCCATCCGCGCGAGTGGTTGCCCGAGGCACTGATGGATGCCGAAGCCGAACCCGACGTGCCGCTTGGCGTCGCGCCGTACGTCGAGCACATCGGGCTCGTCGAACACCTCCGGGTCGCGGTTGGCGATGTCGTTGGGGAAGATCAGCCCGTCGCCGGCCTTGATCGTCTGCCCGGCGATCTCGATGTCGCTCAGCGCGACGCGGGTCAGGCCTCGGTGGGTGATGTTGAGGTAGCGCAGCAACTCCTCGACCGCGCTGTTGACCACGGCCGGGTCGTCGGAGTCGCGCAGTACGGCGAGCTGGTCCGGGTGCTCGAGCAGGGCCAGGGTGCCGAGGGCGATCATGTTCGCGGTGGTCTCGTGCCCGGCGACCAGCAGCAGGACGCCGATCCCGGCCGCCTCCTCGCGGGTCAGCTCGCCGGCCGTCACCCGCGCGGCGAGTTCGGTCAGTACGTCGTCGCCCGGCTCGGTCAGCTTCCGGCCGACCAGCTCGTCCAGGTACGACGTCAGCCGCTCGCGCGCGGCCATCCGCTCCTCCAGCGGCGTCTCGATCTTGATCAGGGCCTTGCTGTTGACCTGGAAGAAGTCGTGGTCGTCGTACGGGACGCCGAGCAGTTGGCAGATCACCAGCGACGGCACCGGCAGGGCGAACGCCTCGACGAGGTCGGCCGGTCGCGGCCCGGCCAGCAGTTGGTCGATCAGGTCGTCGACGATCCGCTGGACGCCCGGTTCCATCGCGCGGACGCGTTTGATCATGAACGGCGCGGTCACCATCCGGCGCAGCCGGGAGTGCTCGGGGTCGTCCATCGAGATGAACCCGACCGGGCTGCCGGTCCTCGGTGTGTTCGGCTGGAGGATCGGGAAGCCGTCCCGGGTCCGGTCGGCGCTGACGCGGGCGTCGGCGAGCAGCGTGCGCTGGTGGGCGAAGTGCGTGACCAACCACGACGTGCTGCCGTCCCACAACGTCACCTTCGACAGCGGCTCGGCGGCCTGCAGGGTCCGTAGCTCCGGCGGTGGGTCGAACGGACAACCTGTTGCCTTGGGCATCGGATAATGGAGCTGCGGAGCTGCGTCGAGCGACATCGCGTCACCTTCCGTCATCGTTCGGTGCCGGTCCGTACAGCATCGTTCGCAGGCCTTGTTAAGTCAAGCGCCTGACTTAAACGATTGTTGGATCAGGCTTCCGCGCGATCGGTTGCCGGACCGTGACGCGCGGGACAGGCGGTCAGGGTTTCGTGGACCGCACCGGCGGCCTAGACTGGACTCGGCCTATCGAGATCGCGCTCACCATGGAGGGATCGACGGTGCCCCTCTCGGAAGAAGAGCAGCGCCAGTTCGAGCAGCTCGAACGTGCCCTCGCTGCGGAAGACCCGAAGTTCGTCTCCGCCATGCGAGGAACCAATGTGCGCTTGTACTACAAGCGCCGGGCAGTTCTGGCCGGCGTTGGATTCGTGCTGGGCATCGTGATTCTGATGGCCGGCGCGATCATTCCCAACACCATCATCGGCGTCATCGGTTTCGTGGTGATGGTGGCCTGTCTGTACGTCGCGGCGCTGAGCATGAAGCGGATCAGCAACGCTGCCGACGGTGACGACATGCCGCCGCCCCCGCCGCCGAGCAAGAAGCACCGGACCAGGCACGACTCGTCCGGCAGTTTCATGGAGCGGATGGAAGACCGCTGGCGCCGCAGGCGCGACGAGGACCTCTGAACCCGCGCTGACCGACACTGCGACCACACCCGCGCCGTACGCCGGGTGTGGTTCTGGTTTGCGCTCTCGATACATCACTCCCGGTCACTGTGGGTACCGGTGGACCGCACGCGTTCAGGGCGGTCGCCAGGTCGCCCACGGTCGTCGTTGGGAGTTTGAGTATGAGCATCGGAGTCGGGATCTTCCTGATCGCCGTCGGCGCGATCCTTGCCTTCGGGATCCGGGACGACGACGCCGGGGCGGTCAACCTGACCGTCGTCGGGGTGGTGATCATGCTGGCCGGCGCGGCGGGGATCTGGTTGTCGTACAAGATCACCAACGACCGGCGCCGGGTGCCGACGGACGCGATCGACCCGGCGGTCGAGGAGCAGTACCGCACCGTCGAGGCGAGCCACGACGAGCACCACACCCGGATCGAGCACCGTCCGGAGGGCCGTACGGCGAAGCCTGCCAAAACGGCGAAGCCCCAGCCGATCACCCCGCAGCCGGTCGAGTCGGAACTCGGCGAGCACTTCGACCCTGTTCAGGCGGTCGACAAGCCGCGTACGCCGGAACAGCCGCCGGTCGAGCAGCCCCCGAGCGGAGAGCGCACCATCGAGCTGGACCCCTCCGCCAGCGGCCTCCCCGAACAGCCGCGCCGTCGTACCAACTGAACAACCCCCACAGACAGAACCCCCGGACCAGGTGGCCCGGGGGTTCTTGTGGTGATGGGGGTGGGGAGGGGCAACTCCGCCCCGGACCCAGCCGGCTGTGCCGGCGGGTTCTGTTGCTCAGTCCGCGTGTCTGCTGCGGCGGGGGAGGAGCGTGCTGCGGATCCTCGCCAGCAGGAGGTCGAACTCGTCCAGCAGGTCCGACGCCTCGGCGCTGCCTCGGTTGAGATACCAGCGCCAGGACGGGGGCAGCAGGCGGGCTCGCCAGCGTCGGACGAGTTTGGCTTGGGACCACAGGGCCTTGCGGACGTCGGCTGCTTCGGTGCGCAGGTCGACTTCGGCATCGGTCAGACCGGCGTAACGGACGGACTCCAGGCCTCGGGCCAGGCGGTGGGCCTGGGGATGCACCGCTTCGGGCAGTTTGGTGGTCATCCAGTCGCCGAGCTGGCGTGGGGTTGAGCTGTCGGACCAGTCGAGGCCCAGGTCGCGGGAGGTGTCGCGGATCTCCGCCCAGAGGCCCTCGACGCCAGCACGCCCCGGAGGGCGGGCGAAGCGGCGGCGACGCGTCAGGGAGCGGATCAGCCACGGGATGCCGAGGATGAAGACCACGACGACGCCGATACCGATCGCCTGGGCGCCGCCGTTGCTGAACCAGTTGCCGGAGTCGACCGGGACGAGGCCGTTGTCGTCGGGCAGGTTCCGGTCGCCGGGACGCTCGAACTCCGGGTCCGTGGTCGAACCGGGCGTGGTCGGCGCGGTCGTCGGCGCGGCGGTCGGCGTCGACGGCAGCGGCGCGGCCGGCTCGGTCCAGCTCGGGGTGGTCGCGACCCGCGCCGACGGGGTCGGCTCGAAACGGACCCAGCCCTGCCCCGGGAAGTACAGTTCCGGCCAGGCGTGCATGTCGTGCATCCGTACGACGTACTGGCCGTTCTTGCCGGGCTGGCCGGGCAGGAAGCCGATGCCGACGCGCGAGGGGATCCCGAGCACGCGCGCCATCAGCGCCATCCCGGTGGCGAACTGCTCGCAGTAGCCGACCCGGTCCCGCAGCAGGAAGTTGCGCAGCGCCGGCATGCCGCTCTTGTTGTCGGTGTCGGTGCTGTAGGTGAAGTCCCCGCCGCGGAAGAAGTTCTGCAGCGCGACGGCCTGCTGGAACCGGTTGTCGCCCGCGTCCGCGACGACCTTGTAGGTCAGGTCGCGGATGTCGTCCATGTTCCGGTTCGGGATCTGGCTGGTGTACTCGTCGGGCTCCGAGCCGGGCGGCGTCGCCTGCAGCACCTCCGGCGTCAGCGGCAGCTGGTACGCCTTGAGCCGGTAGTTCTTGCCGGCCACCCCACCGCCGCCGTTGGTGGACACGACGTCCAGCGACGACGCGTCGAACCGCCAGCGGTCCTTCAGCGAGATCGAGCGCAGCGGGTACGGCACCGGCGCGAACTGCGAGCGCAGGTTCCGGCTGACGTCGATCTTCATCTCGGTGGTCGGCACCTTGCTCAGGTCACCGTTGAAGCCGGGCGGCGCCGACAGGTCGTTGTCGGTGATCTTCTGGCCCTCGGTCCGCGGCGAGATCCGCCAGGTGTTGCCGTCGAACTGGTCCAGCGCGGTCAGCCGCAGGTAGGTCCCGCCGGCCGGGCCGCCGGTGTAGGTCAGCGCGGTCACGTTGTCGCCGCGCTTCAGGTTCTTGCCCATGTCGAGCATCGGGTCGGTCGAGGTGATCGAGGCGCCGATCCCGGGGCCGGTGCCGCCACCGGCGAGACCGTTGCCGATGACACCTTCCGGCAACGCCGGCAGCAGGGCGGGCAGCAGCGCGGCGAGGGCGATCACGCTCAGGCCGATCCGGCGGCCGGCCTGGCCGAGCGCGGAGGCTTCGATCGGTTCGGACGCGTCCAGGTGGGAGACGCCGGAGATCCGGCGCCCCCAACGACTCAGCCGGGTCCGGCCTTCCGCGGCCAGCAGCACGATGTAGCCGACGGCCGGCGGGATGAAGAGCAGCGCCGGCAGTCCGCCGTGCACGGTCGCGGCCGGCACCGTGTACATGGTGAGCAGCAGCAGTCCGGACCACGCCGCCTGACGGAGTTGTACGGCGATCAGGTGGATCAGCAGCCCGGTCGCCGAGATCACCGACGCCGCGAACAGCGTCAGGTGGTCGTCGGCCGGCAGCGGCGCGCTGAAGCGGTTGATCGCGCTCATCGCGTTCACCATCTGCTGGTTGAACTCGAGCGCGGTCTCCTTCCACGGCAGCAGCCCGAAGTGCAGCGTGTCGCGCAGGAAGATCAGCGACAGCGCCTCGACGAGTACCACCAGCTGAATGACCGGTACGACGAACCGCGGGGCGCGCAGGTTCTGCAGCAGGATGCCGGTGCCGGTGACGATGGCGCACAGGAACGCACTGATGAACAGGAACGGCCCGGAGAACACCGGCGCCAGCACGAGCGCACCGAGCACCGTCGCCACCCACGCGGCGAGCGAAATTCTCACGTGTCCGGTCATGCGATCCTTCCGCTCCGCAGTCCCAGGCTGGACCACACGGTGGGCAGGGGGTCGCCGCGGCGGACTCTGGCGACGCGCCAGCCGTTGCGGCGGAGTTCTGATTCGGTGGCGTCCGTGGCGGCGGCCAGGCGGTTCGCCTTCTCGGTGCCCTCGACGCCGACGGCCCAGCTGACCGCGTCGAGCAGCAGCGCGACGCCGGTGGCCTGTCCGGTCCGCCAGCGGTTCAGTGCGGTGATGTCGTCGCTGGTGCAGGCACCGACGACGGCGATCGCGAGGCTGGGCTCCTGGACGTGCCGGTCGACGGTGAGCAGCGGACCGACCTCGGCGTACTTGTGCTCCTCCACCGTCGCGCACTCGGTCAGCAGCTGCTGCGTGGTGAGCGGCTGGTGCACCGCGGTCGAGCTGCGGTGGGTGATCGCGGACAGCGTCGTCGGTCCGCCCAGCAGGGTGGTGACGTAGCCGCGCCGGATCCGGTCGGCGCCGATCGAGGCGACCGCGCTGACCGACCACTCCAGGCTGGACGACGGTCCGTGCCCGTGGTGGGAGATGATGCGGGCGTCGAGGAAGATCGCGCACCGGCTCTGCCAGGGCTGCTCCTCGCGACGCACCATCAGCGACCCGCGGCGGGCCGTCGAGCGCCAGTGCACGCGGCGGAGGTCGTCGCCGTCGCGGTACTCGCGAACGGTCGCGTCCTCCTCACCGGCCGACGCGATCGCGCGGGGCCGGTTCTCGCCCGATCCCGCGCGGTCCGAGCCGAGCCGTACTTCGGGCAGCTTGTGCACCCGTGGCGTGACCAGCAGGTACTGACTGCGCGCGAAGGTCCGGCTCGTCTCCACCAGCCCGAACGGGTCGGCGACCGTCAGCATCAACGGTCCGACCTGGAACAGCCCCCGGACGTCCGACTTCACCGGGTAGGTGACAGTGCGCTTCCAGTTCGGGCTGACCCGGTCCACCACGAACCGTGGCCGGTGGCCGAGCACGTAGGGAATCCGGTCCTCCAGCAACAACAGTCCGGCCGGCATCCGGCCTTCGTTGCTCAGAGCGAGCTCCACCGTGGCCGTCGTGCCGACGGTGACCTGCGCCGGCGCCAAGCTGCGTCGTACCTGCAGACGCAGCCGGGTGCGGCCGACCACCAGAGCGGCCACCACCGGCAGAGCGACCAGGAGGATGCCGACGCGCAGCAGGTCCTTCTGGCCGAGCAGCAGAGCGCACAGCGACGCGGTGATCCCGGCAGCGACGAACGCCCGCCCCCGGGTGGTGAGTCCGCGGAGTGCCTGCCTCATGCCTCAGTCCCGGCGAGTGCGGGGCAGCGGCACGGAGGCGACGAGCCCGGTGATGATGTCACTCGCGCCGCGACCACCGAGGTGCGCCTCGGCCGCCGGGAGGACGCGGTGCGCAAGGACCGGTACGGCGAGCTCCTGCAGGTCGTCCGGCAGGACGAACTCGCGCGAGTCCAGAGCGGCGGCGGCCCGGGCGGCCCGGATCAGGTGCAGAGTCGCGCGCGGGCTGGCGCCGAGGCGCAGCTCCTGCGAGCGGCGGGTCGCACCGACCAGGGCGACGGCGTACTCCTTGACGGACTCCGACACGTGCACCGACTGGACCGTCTTGACCAGTCGCAGCACCTGCTGGCTGTCGGTCACCGGCTGCAGGTTGTTCAGCGGGTCGGTGGCCGAGTGCCCGTCGAGCATCCGCAGCTCGGCGGCCGGCTCCGGGTACCCCATCGAGACGCGGGCCATGAAGCGGTCGCGCTGTGCCTCGGGCAGGGGATAGGTGCCCTCCATCTCGATCGGGTTCTGCGTCGCGATCACCATGAACGGCGCCTCGAGCTGGTACGTCGTGGTGTCGACGGTGACCTGGCGCTCCTCCATCGACTCCAGCAGCGCGGCCTGGGTTTTCGGCGAGGCCCGGTTGATCTCGTCACCGACCACGATGTTCGCGAACACCGCGCCCGGCTTGAACTCGAAGTCGCGGACCTCCTGGTTGAACACCGACACGCCCGTGATGTCCGACGGCAGCAGGTCGGGCGTGAACTGGATGCGGCGCACGGTGCAGTCGATCGAGCGGGCCAGTGCCTTGGCCAGCATCGTCTTGCCGACGCCCGGCACGTCCTCGATCAGTAGATGTCCTTCGGCGAGCAGCACGGTGACTGCTGTCTCGACGACATCGGGTTTGCCTTCGATGACTGTCTCGATGGCTCGGCGGACCCGTCCCGCCACCTCTGTCAGCTCGTCGAAGTCCATGGCCGAGCTGGTCGCGGTGGTGCTCACCCTGAGTCCTCCCCATTGGTTGTTGGCCGACTCATTCTGACCCGGGCGCGGGGTCGGGCCTAGCCCTGCACGGAATTCGTTACCGGCCGTTTCGGCGCCGGTGACAGCCATCCTCACCGGGTGTCGCTGATCCATCACCTGTCGATGGGGATCTTTCCCACCCAGCGTACGAGAGGAGCGAAACGGGGCGGATTTGGTTGACGGTGGGGCAAAGTGGAGTAAGGTGGAGCGCAGTGGTACTGATTTGGTGGAAATCAGCTCGACCTGAGACGGAGAGTCCGCAACGGGGAGGTGGAGCGTGTTCCTCGGGACGCACTTCCCCAAGCTCGACGACAAAGGTCGGTTGTTCCTGCCGGCGAAGTTCCGCGACGAACTTTCCGAGGGTCTGGTGATCACCCGCGGGCAGGAGCGTTCGCTGTCCGTGTGGCCCGAGGCGGAGTTCGTGCAGCTGACCGAGCAGTTGAAGCAGGCTCCGATCACCAACAAGGGTGCCCGGGACTACCTGCGGATGCTGTTCGCCGGAGCCTCCAACGAGGTGCCGGACAAGCAGGGCCGGGTCACCATCCCGCCGATGCTGCGCGATTACGCAGGACTGGATCGCGACTGCGTCGTCATCGGGGCGATGAACAGGGTGGAGATCTGGAACACGGAGAACTGGAACAGGTACTCCGCGGAGCAGGAGCAGGCGTTCGCCGACCTGTCCGAGGAGGTACTGCCCGGGATCTTCTGAGCAGCACCGAGCACGACCTTGCCGTAAGAGGACAGGTGGACACCGGACGTCCGGTGAGATCACGGGTCCGACTTCCGACTCGGGTGTTGGCGCCACTTCCCCGGCGCCAAGGCCACGGGTACTTCCCCGGAAGGCGAACCCGCGATCTGACCGGACGAACAGTTCTCCTCCACTTTCCTCCACCCGACGTTCCAACCGCCCCCAGCAGCAACACAGCAGGACGAAGAACCCGCGGGGGCAGGGTCGCTCCCGCGGCTATCGGAAGGGTCGAGATGGACGGTGCAGAGCGCGACGCGCAGGGGACGGGTGGCTGACGCCATGACCGAACCCACGCCGTCCGACCGCCACGTCCCCGTCATGCTCGACCGGGTCGTCGCCCTCCTGGCTCCCGCCCTCCAGCACCCCGGTGCCGTCCTCGTCGACGCGACCCTCGGGCTCGGCGGACACTCCGAGGCGTTCCTTCAGCGGTGCCCCGAGGCGCGGCTGATCGGGCTCGACCGTGACCCCGCCGCGCTGCGGCTCGCCGGCGAGCGGCTCGCGCCGTACGCCGAACGCACCACGTTCGTGCACGCCGTGTACGACGAGCTGCCGCGCGTCCTCGACGAGCTCGACGTGCCCGCGATCGACGGCATCCTGTTCGACCTCGGCGTGTCCTCGATGCAGCTGGACGAGGCCGACCGCGGCTTCGCCTACGCGCAGGACGCGCCGCTGGACATGCGGATGGATTCGACGGCGCCGACCACGGCCGCCGACGTCCTGAACACCTACAGCGCCGCCGACCTGGCCCGGATCCTGTTCCAGTACGGCGAGGAGAAGTTCTCCCGCAAGATCGCCGACCGGATCGTCAAGGCCCGGGAGGTCGAGCCGTTCACCAACAGCGCCCGGCTGTCGGAGCTGGTGCGCGACGCGATCCCGCAGGCAGCCCGCCGGACCGGGGGGCACCCGGCCAAGCGGACCTTCCAGGCGCTGCGGATCGAGGTCAACGGCGAGCTCGACGTCCTGCGGCGCGCGCTGCCGGCGGCGGTCGCGTCGCTGGCGCTGCACGGGCGGATCGTCGTGATGAGCTACCACTCGCTCGAGGACCGGATCACCAAGCAGACGCTGGCGGCCGGCGCCAAGTCCGACGTACCGGACGACCTGCCGGTGATCCCGGCCGGTCACGAGCCGTACCTGAAACTGCTCACCCGCGGGGCCGAACGGCCGACCGAGGACGAAGTGGCGGCCAACCCGCGGGCCGCCTCGGCCCGGGTCCGGGCCGCGACCAGAGTCCGCGAGAAAGGGCTGGTGGCTTGATGAGTACTGTCTTCAGCCCGTCCAAGGCACGGGTCACGCCGGCGGCTCCGGCCAAGAAGCAGGAGCCGAAGCTCCGGATCGTGTACGGCGCGCCGTTCCGGCCGCCGCGGATGCCGTTCGTCATCTTCGTGGTGTCGCTGCTGGCGGCCGGCCTGGTCGGCCTGCTGCTGCTCAACACGGAGCTGCAGCGCGGCACGTTCCAGGTCACGGCGCTGAACCAGCAGGCCGACCAGCTGCGCGACCAGCAGGAGCAGTTGGAGCGGCAGGTCCGCACGCTCGAGTCGCCGCAGAACCTGGCCGACCGGTCGCTGCGGATGGGCATGGTGCCGAACCCGAACCCGGTCTTCCTGCGGCTGTCCGACGGGCGCGTGCTCGGCGTACCGGCCGAAGGCAAGGCGGGGACCGGCGCGGCGATGTTCGGGCCGGGACTGCCGGTCCAGGCCGCGACGCCGAAGCCGCCGGCCGTCACGCCGCCGCCGGCCGCGACCACGATCAAGCCGACCACGCCGGTGAAGCCGAGCACACCGGTGAAGCCCAGTACGCCGGTGAAGCCGCCGGCGAACACCAAGCCGCCGGCGAACACCAACACAGGGACCACCACACCGACCGGGGGATGATCGGATGACGGAACGACGGGGAGACGAGCCACCACGCAAACGCGGTGGTGAACCGGGCCGGGGCAACCCGCCCCGCAAGGCTCCGTCGTCCCGTCGCCCCGCCACAGAGGGCGGCCGCCCCGCTGCACAGCGTCCCCGCCGCCCCGCCCCGGACGAGCAGCCGCGGCGTCGTTCGGAAGAAGCCCGCCGCAAGGGCGCGGACGCGCCCCGCCGGACGCGCGACAGCCCGGCCGGAGCTCGGCGCGACGGCGCGGACGCGCCGCGTCGGGCCGCCAAGAAGACGGCGGCCAGCCGGCCGCGCAAGAGCGCCGACGGCGCGCGCCGGGTGGGACCGGACGGCCGTCCCCTGGCCAAGCGAGTGGGCCCCGACGGACGGCCGCTCGCCAAGAAGACTGCCGCGCCCCGGAAGCGGCCGCCGCAGAGCAGGCGTCCTCCTGTCCGCAAGCCTCGGGTGAAGAAGCCGCCGCGGTTGCTCAAGCTCGGGCGGCCCGCGCTGCGGCTGCGGGTGACGTTCGGCGTGATGGCGCTGGTGCTGTCGCTGTTCGCCGGGCGGCTGATCATCCTCCAGGGCGTCGACCCGGACCGCTACGCGCTGGCCGCCACCAAGGAGAACACCAAGCCGTTCGTCCTGCACGCGTCCCGCGGCTCGATCCTGGACCGCAACGGCGTACCGCTGTCGGTCTCCGAGGACGCGGTCGCGATCACCGCGGACCCGACGCAGACGGGCAAGGTCGCCAGCCAGCTGGCCGGCGTACTGGCTCCTCGGCTGGCGTCGGCCGACTACGCGACGCTGATGAAGAAGCTGACCGGCAAGGGCCGGTACGTCGTCCTGGCGAACAAGGTCAGCCCGCAGACCTGGAACCAGATCACCGACGAGATCAAGGACCGCAACAAAGCGATCAAGGAGCAGAACAAGGCGCTGCCCGAGGACCAGAAGAAGCCGATGCTGGCCGGCCTCTACACCGAGGCCGACCCGGTCCGCAGCCACCCGAACGGCACCATCGCGGCCAACGTGGTCGGCATCGTCGGCGCCGAGGGCAAGGGCCTGGCCGGGCTCGAGTACGGCCTGAACGACAAGCTGTCCGGTCAGGACGGCAAGGCGATGTACGAGGTCGATGCCCGGGGCAACAAGATCCCGAATGCCGACCACACCGTCGAGGAGCCGAAGCCGGGCGTGTCGGCGCAGCTCACGCTGGACGCCGACCTGCAGTGGTTCGCCGAGCGGCGGATCGAGCAGGCGGTCAAGCAGTACAAGGCCAGCTCCGGCTCGGTGGTCACGATCGACGTCAAGACCGGCGAGATCCTGGTGATGGCCAACTACCCGAGCTTCGACCCGAACAAGCCGGTGAAGACCGGGGCGCTGAAGAACCGGGCGCTCGAGCAGGTCTACGAGCCGGGCAGCGTGCAGAAGGTGGTCACGATGGCGGCGCTGGCCGACGCCGGGCTGATCTCCCTGGACACCAAGCTGCAGGTGCCGGGCGCGTACACCGTGCAGCGGCGCACGATCAAGGACGCCTTCGACCACGGCGTGCTGAACCTGACCATGGCCGGCGTCGTGGCCAAGTCCTCGAACGTCGGCACCATCATGGCCGCCCAGCAGATGCCGGTCGGCGACTTCGTCCACTACCTGAAGAAGTTCGGCTTCGGCGAGCCGACCGGGATCGGTTTCCCCGGCGAGAGCCGCGGCCTGATGCCGCCGGGGGACGAGTGGAGCGAGCTGACCCGGTCGAACGTCGCGTTCGGCCAGGGCCTGTCGGCCAACGCCGTCCAGATGGCCGCCGCGGTCAACGCGGTCGCCAACGGCGGGGTCTACATGCCGCCGAAGCTGATCAAGGACTGGGTCGACGCCGACGGCAACGCGACGCCGAACCAGATCGCCCCGCCGCGCCGCGTGGTCAGCGAGTCGGCCGCCAAGCAGGTCACCACGATGATGGAGGCCGTCACCGGCAAGGGCGGTACGGCGCCGCTGGCCGCGATCGCCGGCTACCGGGTGGCCGGCAAGACCGGTACGGCGCAGGAGGTCGACTCGGCCTGCGGCTGCTACCGCAAGTGGGCCACTTCTTTCGCCGGATTCGCCCCGGCCGACAACCCGCGCTTCGTTACGTACGTCGTACTGCAGGACCCCACCAACGGGCGGGGCGGTGGTTTCCAGGGAGGTCCGGTGTTCCGAGACGTGATGAGCTACGCGCTGCAGAAGTACGCGGTCCCGCCGACCGGTGCGAAGCAGCCCGTCATCCCGATCACCTGGTGATCACCCAGGGTCAGGTAGGTGTCACACGCCCCGGAACGGTAGCCTCTGGGGCCGTGTCCACCCCTTCCGCCGCAGGCGGCGCCGTAGCCGCGATCAGGCCGCGGCACACCGTACCGGTCGCCCTTGCCGACCTGGCCAGAACCGCTGGGGCGGAGGTCCCGGCGGGTGCCGCCGAGGTCCCCGTCACCGGTGTCTCCCTCGACTCCCGCTCGATCCGGCCCGGTGACCTGTACGCCGCGCTGCCGGGCGCCGCGACGCACGGCGCGGCCTTCGTCGCCGGCGCTCAGGCGAGCGGCGCGGTCGCCGTACTGACTGATCCCGCAGGCGTCGAGCGCGCGCTGACCGCCGGTCTGCCGCTGCTCGTCGTGCCCGACCCGCGCGCTGTGCTCGGCGCCGTCGCCTCCAAGGTGTACGGCGAACCGACCAGTGAGCTGCGGCTGCTCGGCATCACCGGGACCAACGGCAAGACCACCACCAGCTTCCTGCTCGACTCGGTGCTGCGCAGGCTCGGCCCGGCCGCTCTGGTCGGCACGATCGAGACGCGGATCGGCGACCAGGTCGTGAAGAGCGCGATGACGACGCCGGAGGCGACCGACCTGCAGGCGTTGTTCGCGGTGATGCGCGAGCAGGGCGTCGCGTGGTGCGCGATGGAGGTCTCCAGCCACGCGCTGGCCAAGGGCCGCGTCGACGGTGCCCGCTATGCGGTCGCCGGGTTCACGAATCTGAGCCAGGACCACCTGGACTTCCACAAGACGTTCGAGGAGTACTTCGCGGCGAAGGCCTCGCTGTTCACGCCCGAGCGCTGCGACCTGGCCGTGGTGAACATCGACGACGAGTACGGCCGCCGCCTGGCCGCGCAGACCGTCGTTCCGCTCATCACCGTGTCGACGACGCGTGACGCGGACTGGACCGTTGCCGCGACGCATCAGTCCGAGCACGGCTCGACCGTGATCGACATCCGCGGACCGGGCGAGGAGCTGACGATCGAGATCGTGCTGCCCGGCGACTTCAACGTGGCCAACGCGCTGCTCGCGGTCGCGATGCTGCGGCAGGTCGACGTACCGGCCGACCAGATCGCCGCCGGCCTGCGCGACGCGCGGGTGCCGGGACGGATGGAGACCTTCGTCCGCGACGGCCTCGCGGTGATCGTCGACTTCGCGCACACCCCCGACGCGGTCGAGCTGGCCCTGCGCGCCGCTCGTGGCGCGACCAAGGGCCGCCTGTACGCCGTGGTCGGCTGCGGTGGCGACCGCGATCCGTGGAAGCGCCCGGCGATGGGTGCGGCCGCGGCCCGGGCGGCCGACGCGGTGATCGTGACCGACGACAACCCGCGCAGCGAGGACCCGGCGCTGATCCGGGCCGCCGCGATCGAGGGCGCACGGGACGCCGTACCGGACGTGGACCTGCGCGAGGTCGGCGACCGGCGGGAAGCGATCCGGACCGCGATCGAGCTGGCCGGCCCCGGGGACACCGTGGTCGTGCTGGGCAAGGGCCACGAGACAGGCCAGGACGTCGGCGGCGTGATCCACCCGTTCGACGACCGTCAGACCGTGCGTGAGTTGTTGGAGGAGACCCGGTGATCCCTGTCAGTTGCGGTGACATCGCCACGGCCGTGGGCGGTGAGCTCGTCGGTGCCGATCCGGCGGCCGTCGTCGACGGTGTGGTGGCGAAGGACTCGCGCGAGGTGGTCCCGGGCGGTCTGTTCGTGGCGCTGCCCGGCGAACGCGCCGACGGCCACGACTTCGTCCCGGCCGTGACCGAGGCGGGCGTGACGGTCTCGCTCACGACCCGGCCGATCGACGGATGCCCCTGCGTCGTCGTACCGGACACGCAGGTCGCGCTCGGTGAGCTGGCGCGGTACGTCGTCGCGCAGCTGCCGGACCTGACCGTGATCGGCCTGACCGGCTCGCAGGGCAAGACGAGTACTAAGGACCTGATCGCGCAGCTGGTCGCGCCGTACGGGCCGACGGTCGCGCCGGTCGGGTCGTTCAACAACGAGATCGGCCACCCGCTGACCGCGCTGCAGGCCGACCGGACCACGCGGTTCCTGGTCGCCGAGATGGGCGCGCGGCACGTCGGCGACATCAACTACCTGTGCCGGATCACGCCGCCGACGGTCGGGCTGGTGCTGAACGTCGGGCACTCGCACATCGGCGAGTTCGGCAGCCAGGACGCGATCGCACAGGCCAAGGGCGAGATGATCGAGAACGTCGTGGCCGGCGGCACCGCGGTGCTGAACGCCGACGACCCGCGGGTCGCCGCGATGGCGTCGCGGACCGAGCAGACCGTCCGGCGGTTCGGCGAGGCGCCGGAGGCTGATGTCCGGGCGACCGACGTGAAGCTCGACGAGAACGGCCGGCCGAGCTTCACGCTGCACGCCGACGGTCAGAGCTTCGCCGTCCGGCTGCAGCTGATCGGTGAGCACCAGGTACCGAACGCGCTCGCCGCGACGGCCGCCGTACTGGCTGCCGGGCTGACGCCGGAGCAGGCCGCCGCCGGGCTGAACGAGGCCACCACGATGTCGAAGTGGCGGATGGAGGTCACCGAACGCGCCGACGGCGTGACGGTGATCAACGACGCGTACAACGCCAACCCGGACTCGATGCGGGCCGCGCTCAAGGCGCTGGTCGCGATCGGGCGGGCCCGTGGCGCCCGGACCTGGGCCGTGCTCGGCCCGATGGGCGAGCTGGGCGACACCTCGACCGAGGAGCACGACGGCGTCGGCCGGCTGGCTGTCCGCCTGGACGTGAACCGGCTGGTCGCGGTCGGTGAGGACGCCCGCCCGATCCATCTCGGGGCGTCGCTCGAAGGATCGTGGGGCAACGAGTCGGCGTACGTCGCCACGGCGGACGAGGCGCTGGAGCTGCTGGGCAAGGAACTGCAACGGGGTGACGTGGTGCTCGTGAAGGCGTCCAGGTACGTCGGGCTCGACCGGCTGGCCACGGCTCTCCTGCAGGAGGGCGCGCAGTGATCTCGATCCTGTTCGCGGGCGCGATCTCGATGGTCCTGACCCTGCTCGGCACCCGGCTGGCGATCAACCTGCTGTCCAAGCGCGGGTACGGCCAGGAGATCCGCGACGACGGCCCGACCTCGCACCACACCAAGCGCGGTACGCCGACGATGGGCGGCACCGTCTTCATCATCGCGACGATCGTCGGCTACTTCGCCGCGAAGCTGCTGACGATGAAGCCGCCGAGCGCCTCGGCGATCCTGGTGCTGTTCCTGTTCGCCGGGATGGGTGCGGTCGGCTTCCTGGACGACTTCATCAAGATCTTCCGTCAGCGCAGCCTCGGCCTGCGCAGCAAGGCGAAACTGGCCGGCCAGACGATGGTCGCGGTGGTCTTCGCGGTGCTCGCGCTGCAGTTCGCCGACGAGCGCGGGCAGACCCCGGCCTCGCCGTTCATCTCGTTCATCCGCGACATCCAGTGGCTGCACCTGCTGCCGGTGCTGGTCGTGATCTGGATCCTGCTGCTGATCGCCGGCATGTCGAACGGCGTGAACCTGGCCGACGGCCTGGACGGTCTGGCCACCGGCGCCTCGATGATGGTGTTCGGCGCCTACACGCTGATCTGCATCTGGCAGTCCAACCAGAGCTGCGCGACCGCACCGGGCGCCAAGTGCTACGAGGTCCGCGACCCGCTCGACCTGGCCGTGGTCGCGGCCGCGCTGACCGGCGCGCTGTTCGGCTTCCTGTGGTGGAACGCCTCGCCGGCCAAGATCTTCATGGGTGACACCGGTTCGCTGTCGCTCGGCGGCGCGGTGGCCGGCTTCGGCGTGATGACCCGGACCGAGCTGCTGGTGCTGCTGCTCGGCGGCCTGTTCGTCATCATCACCGCGTCGGTGATCCTGCAGGTCAGCTGGTTCAAGATCACCAAGCGCACCGGGGGAGTCGGCAAGCGGCTGTTCCGGATGGCGCCGCTGCAGCACCACTTCGAGATGCTCGGCTGGGAACAGGTCAACGTGGTGATCCGGTTCTGGATCATCTCCGGACTGTGTGTCGCCACCGGTCTCGGACTCTTCTACGCGGAATGGGTCGCCGGATAATGAGTCTCACCTCAAGGACCGACGACGGCTGGGCGACCACCCGGTTCGTCGTCCTCGGCTTCGGTACGGCGGGTTACGCGTGCGCCGACTCGCTGCTGCAGGCCGGCGCCGAGCACGTCGTCGTCCTCGACGACCGCGACAACGAGCAGCTGCAGGAGAAGGCGCAGATCCTCGGCACGCTGGGCGCCGAGATCAAGCTCGGCCCGGGCAGTACGGCGGAGCTGCCCGCGGACGTCGAGGTCGTCGTCACCTCGCCGGGCATCCGGCCGCACTCGCCGTTGCACACCGCGGCGGCCGAGCGCGGCGTACCGATCTGGAGCGAGATCGAGCTGGCCTGGCGGCTGCGCGACCCCGCGAACGCGGCGCCGTGGCTGTGCATCACCGGAACCAACGGCAAGACCACCACGGTGCAGATGCTGACGGCGATCCTGACCGCCGCCGGCCACCGGGCGATCGCGGCCGGCAACGTCGGTCTGCCGCTGCTGGAAGCCGTGATGGACCCCGAGCCGTACGACGTGATCGCGGTCGAGCTGTCCAGCTACCAGCTGCACTACACGCACTCGATGTCGGCGCACGCGGCCGCCGTCCTGAACATCGCGCCGGACCACGTCGACTGGCACGGCTCGCTCGACGCGTACGCGACCGCCAAGGGCCGGATCTTCACCAACTGCCAGGTGGCCTGCGTCTACAACGTCGCCGACCAGGCCACCGAGAAGCTGGTCGAGGACGCCGACGTGATCGAGGGCTGCCGCGCGATCGGCTTCACCCTCGGGACGCCGGGCCTGTCGATGGTCGGGCTCGTCGACGAGTACCTGGTCGACCGCGCGTTCGTCGAGCAGCGCGCCACCTCGGCGCTCGAGCTCGCGACGCTGGCCGACATCACGCCGCCGGCCCCGCACAACGTGGCGAACGCGCTGGCCGCGGCCGCGCTGGCGCGGTCGTTCGGCGTACCGGCGACCGCGGTTCGCGACGGGCTGCGCGGTTTCCGGCCGGACGCGCACCGGATCGCGCACGTCGCAGAAGTTGCCGGAGTCAACTATGTCGACGACTCCAAGGCGACCAACCCGCACGCCGCGCAGGCGTCGCTGCTCGCGTACGAGCACGTGGTGTGGATCGCCGGTGGACAGGCCAAGGGCGCGACCTTCGACGAGCTGGTGATCGCGGCCCGCGAGCGGTTGCGGGGCGTCGTACTGCTCGGCCAGGACAAGGCCGTGATCGCGGAAGCACTTGCCCGACACGCGCCTGAGGTCCCGGTGATCGTGGTCGAGTCAACGGACACTGGAACCATGGAGACCGTGGTGGGGGAGGCGACCAAGCTGGCACAGGTGGGTGACACCGTGCTGCTGGCGCCGGGCTGCGCTTCTTGGGACATGTTCGCCAACTACGGAGCCCGCGGGGACGCTTTCACCGAAGCCGTGAACCGTCTGGGTTCCTGACGCCGGAGGTGATCGCGCGTGACGTCGATCATTGACCGGCCGGAGCAGAAGTCGCCCGAGCGCGGTGGTGGTTCCGGCAGTGGCCTGATGGCCGCGATCAGGAACGTGCTGGACCGGCCGCTCACGTCGTACCACCTGGTCCTCGGCGCGACCGGTCTGCTGATGGTGCTGGGCCTGCTGATGGTGCTGTCGGCCTCGAGCGTGCTGTCGCTGCGCACCAACGGCAACAGCTACACGATCTTCTACCGGCAGCTGATCTGGGTCGGCGTCGGTCTGCCGATGGCGTACGTCGCCTCGCGGATGACGCCGCGGCACTTCCGGATGCTCGCGTACGTCGCCCTGCTGGGCTCGACGTTCCTGCTGGTGCTGACCTACGTGCCGGGCCTGGGCAAGAACGTCAACGGCAACACGAACTGGCTGTCGTTCGGCGGCCCGCTGCAGATCCAGCCGAGCGAGTTCGCCAAGCTGGCGCTGGTGATGTGGTGCGCCGACCTGTACGCGCGCAAGCAGAAGCTGCTGACCCAGTGGAAGCACCTGCTGATCCCGATGGCGCCGGTCTGCGGCCTGGTGATCGCGCTGATCGTCGGCCAGCGCGACCTCGGGACGTCGCTGGTGCTGATGGCGATCATGATCGGCCTGATCTGGGTGGTCGGTGCGCCGACCCGGTTGTTCGTCACCGCGATCGCGGTGGTCGGCGTGATCGCGTCGTACTTCGTCACCACCGCGCAGCACCGGATGGACCGGCTGACGAACTTCATGAACCCGTTCGCCGACCCGACCGACGTCGGCTGGCAGGCCTACCACGGCCTGTACGCGCTCTCCACCGGTGGCTGGTGGGGCGTCGGAATCGGCAACAGCCGGCAGAAGTGGGGCAACCTGCCCGAGGCGCACACCGACTTCATCTTCGCGGTGATCGGTGAGGAGCTCGGGCTGATCGGCTCGCTGACCGTGCTCGCGCTGTTCCTGACTTTGGCCTACGCCGGCATCCGGATCGCGACCCGTTCCACCGAGCCGTTCATCCGCTACTGCGCCGCCGGGATCACGGTCTGGATCATGGCCCAGACACTGGTCAACCTGGGTGCGGTGATCGGGCTGCTACCCATCGTGGGAATCCCGCTCCCGCTTTTGTCGTACGGTGGGTCCGCACTGCTGCCGACGCTGATCGCGATCGGCATGCTGCTGTCCTTCGCGAAGGCCGAGCCCGGCGCGCAGGCCGCCCTCAAGGAGCACCGGCGGCCGTTGTTCGGGTGGATGTCGTCGCGGCGCACACCTGGCCCGAGCGGCCGTGAGAACACGCGGGAGCGTTGAAAGCTGTGCCGAGCATCGTTCTGGCCGGTGGGGGAACCGCCGGCCACACCTCACCCCTGATCGCGACCGCCGACGCGCTGCGCCGGATCGATCCGACCGTCGAGATCATCGCACTCGGAACCGAGCGGGGGCTCGAGACCCGGGTGGTGCCCGAGGCCGGGTACCGCCTCGAACTGATTCCGCCGGTGCCGCTGCCCCGCAAGCCCACGCCGGCGCTGTTCGCCGTACCGGGCAAGATGCTGAACTCGGTCAGCGCCGCCCGCAAGATCCTCGACGAGGCCAAGGCCGATGTGCTGGTCGGCTTCGGCGGCTACGTGTCCACTCCGGCGTACGTCGCCGCGTGGCGGCGCAAGACGCCGATCGTCGTGCACGAGGGCAACGCCGTACCGGGCATCGCGAACAAGTTCGCCGCGCGTTACTGCACGGAGAACGTGATCACCTCGTTCCCCGGCACCGACATCCCGCACGCGCAGTACGTCGGCCTCCCGATCCGCCGGGCCATCTCGACGATGGACCGGGCCGCGCTGCGGGCCGAGGCGCAGGCGTTCTTCGGTCTCGACCCCAACGCGCCGACCCTGTTCGTCACGGGCGGTTCGCAGGGCGCGCAGCAACTGAACAACGCGTTCGCCGGCGCGGCCGCGGACCTGCAGGCGGCCGGGATCCAGGTCCTGCACGCGATCGGGCCGAAGAACACCCTCGAGGTCGAGCAGACCGGCCCGTTGCCGTACCGCGTGCTCTCGTACGTCGACCGCATGGACCTCGCCTACGCCGCCGCCGACCTGGTGGTCTGCCGCTCCGGCTCGAACACGGTGACCGAGGTGTCCGGCGTCGGACTGCCGGCGATCTACGTTCCGTTGCCGCACGGTAACGGGGAGCAGCGCCTGAACGCCAAGCCCGTCGTCGATGCGGGCGGCGGACTGCTGGTCGACAACGCGACCGTCACGCCGGACTGGGTTCGCGCGACGATCCCGCAACTTCTGCACGACCGCGCGCGTCTGACAGCCATGTCCACCGCAGCCCAGGGTGTCATCCGCACCGACGCCGACGACCGGTTGGCGCAGATCATCCTCGATGTGGTGAGGTCTGCTTCGTGATCGTCACCGCTCCTGACACTCTCCTGCCCGCCGAGAAGCTGGGCCGGGTGCACTTCGTCGGCATCGGCGGCGCCGGCATGTCCGGCATCGCCCGGATCATGGCCTCGCGCGGGATCGAGGTCTCCGGCTCCGACGCCAAGGACGGCAAGGTGCTGGCCGCGCTGCGCGCGCTCGGCGCCACCTGCTGGGTCGGCCACGCCGCCGAGCACGTCGCCGCCGTCGACACCGTCGTGGTCTCCACCGCGATCCGCGAGACCAACCCCGAGGTCGTCGCGGCCCGGGCGGCCGGGATCCCGATCCTGCCGCGGGCCGCCGCGCTCGCCGCGGTGATGGTCGGCCGGCGGACGATCGCCGTGGCCGGTACGCACGGCAAGACCACGACCACGTCGATGCTGACGGTCGCGCTGCAGCACTGCGGCGTCGACCCGTCGTACGCGATCGGCGGCAACCTGAACGAGTCCGGCTCCAACGCGCACGACGGCACCGGCGACCTGTTCGTGGCCGAGGCCGACGAGTCGGACAAGTCGTTCCTGACCTACAGCCCCGAGGTGTCGATCGTCACGTCGGTCGAGCCCGACCACCTGGACAACTACGGCGACGAGGCCAGCTACTTCCAGGCCTTCGAGGACTTCTGCGGCCGCGTCCAGCCGGGCGGCTTCATGGTCGTCTGCTACGACGACGCGGGGGCGCGGCGGCTGGTGGACTTCGCCCGTACGAAGGGCATCGACGTCCGGACGTACGGCGAGGCCGAGGACGCGGACCTGAGGGTCACCGAGATCACCGCGACCGGCGCGGTGCAGTCCTTCGTGCCGATCTTCCGCGGGCGCAAGCTCCCCGTGGTCAACCTGCAGCAGGCCGGCAAGCACAACGTGCTGAACGCGTCCGCCGCGCTGCTGGTCGGACTCGGTCTGGGCTTTTCCGCGGCCGACCTGGCCGAGGGGCTGGCGTCGTTCACCGGGACCGGGCGGCGATTCGAGTTCAAGGGCATGGAGGACGGCGTACGGGTCTTCGACTCCTACGCGCACCACCCGACCGAGCTGTCGGTCGACCTGATCGCGGCGCGTCAGGTCGCGGGGGAGGGGCGCGTGATCGCCTGCTTCCAGCCGCACCTGTTCAGCCGGACGCGGATCTTCGCCACCGAGTTCTCCGAGGCGCTCGCGCTGGCCGACGAGGTCGTGGTGATGGACATCTTCGCGGCCCGGGAGGACCCGGAGCCCGGTGTCACCGGTGCCCTCATCGCCAACCACGTACCGCTGAAGCCGGAGCAGGTGCGGTTCGAGCCGTCCTGGTCCGCCGTACCGCGGGTGGTCGCCGACCTCGCGCTGCCGGGCGACCTCGTGGTCACGCTCGGCGCGGGCGACGTGACGCTGATCGGGCCCGAGGTGGTCGGGCTGCTGGCCGAGCGGGCGGCGCACAACGCCGCGCTGATCGAGTGATCCCGGAGACCGGCGCAGCATGAGTCAGGACGCTGATCTGGCCCGGGCCCAGCAGCGGTTCGCGCGCCGGCAGCGGCTGGTGCGCTGGAGGAGCTGGCTGCCGTGGGCGGTCGGCGGCACGGTCGTGCTGCTGTCCGCGATCACCGTCTGGCTGTTCTACTTCTCGTCCGCGCTGGCCGTCGACGGCGTCCGGGTGACCGGCGCCGACACGGTGCCGGTGGCAACGGTCACCCAGGTGGCCGACGCCCCGCTCGGGACCCCGCTGGCCAAGGTCGACCTGAACGTGATCGCCGAACGGGTGCGCGGCATCCAGTCGGTCGCCGACGCGCAGGTGACCCGCGCGTGGCCGAACCAGCTGGAGATCGTGGTCACCGAGCGGGTGCCGGTGGTCGTGGTCACGGACGGCAAGCAGTTCGAGCTGGTCGACGCCACCGGAAAGTCGTTCAAGACCGTGCCCGCGCGGCCGGACGGGCTGCCGGAGGCGCTCGTCGTCGGCGCCCGCCGCGACGTGACGATCCGGTCGGTCGTGACCGTGTCAGCCGCATTGCCGGTCGCGTTGCGGTCCGAGGTACGGTCGATCTCGGCGACGTCGCCGGACTCGATCACGCTCAACCTCGGGTCCGGGGTGAAGGTCGTCTGGGGCGGGTCCGATGACAGTGCGCAAAAGGCCGCGGTACTCAGCGTGCTGATGCGGCGGCAGGCCAAGGTGTACGACGTGTCCGCGCCCGATCTCCCTGTCACCAAAGGGGAAAAGAGGTAACGCGTCACATCCCGAACCACATCACGGGACGGGCGGCGAGGCGCGTGGACATTGGCGGAAGGCGTCCCGTAGCGTGCGACGCAATCGATAAAGTCGAGACAACTCTAAGCATCCACTTGAGGTTCAGTCTTTTCGCTGGAACTTTCGCTGGAACACGGCCGGGGACGGCTGGATAGACGGCCAACTGGTCACAACGGGACAGAACGAGGCGAGAGGCGCGGACGTGGCGGCACCGCAGAACTATTTGGCACTCATCAAGGTCGTCGGTATCGGCGGAGGCGGCGTGAACGCCGTGAACCGGATGATCGAGCACGGTCTGAAGGGCGTTGAGTTCATCGCCATCAACACCGACGCCCAGGCGCTGTTGATGAGCGACGCGGACGTCAAGCTCGACATCGGCCGCGAGGAGACCCGCGGCCTCGGCGCGGGGGCGAACCCGGCGATCGGGCAGAAGGCCGCCGAGGACCACGCGGAGGAGATCGAGGAGGCGCTCAAGGGCGCCGACATGGTCTTCGTCACCGCGGGTGAGGGCGGCGGGACCGGCACCGGTGGTGCACCGGTGGTGTCCCGGATCGCCCGCTCGCTCGGCGCGCTGACGATCGGCGTGGTCACCCGGCCGTTCTCGTTCGAGGGCAAGCGGCGGGCGACCCAGGCCGAGGACGGCATCGCCGCCCTGCGCGAAGAGGTCGACACCCTGATCGTGATCCCGAACGACCGGCTGCTCACGATCTCCGACCGGGCCGTGTCGGTGCTGGACGCCTTCAAGCAGGCCGACCAGGTGCTGCTGCAGGGTGTTTCCGGCATCACCGACCTGATCACGACGCCCGGCCTGATCAACGTCGACTTCGCCGACGTCAAGGCCGTGATGTCGAACGCCGGCTCCGCGCTGATGGGCATCGGCTCGTCCCGCGGCGAGGACCGCGCGGTGGCGGCGGCCGAGGCGGCCATCTCCTCGCCGTTGCTGGAGGCAAGCATCGAGGGCGCGCACGGCGTCCTGCTGTCGATCGCCGGGGGCTCCGACCTGGGGCTGTTCGAGATCAACGAGGCCGCGCAACTGGTCTCGGAGTCGGCGCACACCGACGCGAACATCATCTTCGGCGCGGTGATCGACGACGCGCTCGGCGACGAGGTCCGGGTCACTGTGATCGCGGCCGGCTTCGACGGCGGCATGCCGAAGCGCCGCGAGCAGGCGATGAACAGCGCCCGCCCGCAGAACCGCGCCGGCAGCGCCGAGGCCCCGCCCGCACGGCAGGACAACGGCTTCTCCACTCCGCCGCGCCAGGACAACACCGGCTTCCCGCCGCCGCGTCAGGACGGCTTCGCCGCGCCGC
Organism: Kribbella lupini; assembly: GCF_039529595.1. Lineage (NCBI taxonomy): Bacteria > Bacillati > Actinomycetota > Actinomycetes > Propionibacteriales > Kribbellaceae > Kribbella > Kribbella lupini. The sequence goes on from NZ_BAAANC010000001.1 coordinate 900,214, forward strand.
GGCAGGAGTCCTTCTCCGCGCAGATGCACCAGCCGGACAGCAACAACCCTCCGGGCTACTCGCCGGGCGGAGTCGGCACCAACGCCGCGTCCCAGTCGGCTTCGCAGGGCCAGTCCTCGCAGGGTCAGTCCGGTCAGCCGCAGCAGCACACGCCGCCGCAGGTTCCCGGCACCGTCCCGTTCAGCCCCAGCAACCCGGCCCCGAACTCGACCCCGCCGGCCGCCCAGCCGCCGGCGGCTGATCAGGGCGCGCAGGTGACGCAGGGCCAGTTCGGTACGCCGTCCGACGACACCGTCCCGGTCCCGCCGAACACCGAGCACCGCTCCGGCGCAGGCACCACGCACTCCGCCCGCCCCCAGTCCGGCGAGCCGGTCCGCACCCCGCCGCCTGCCCAGTCGAACCCGGCGCCGTACTCGACCCCGTCGTCCAACCCGACGCCCACCCAGACCCCACCCACCCGCCCCACCAGAAAGCCGGACCCCGAGGAAGACCTCGACATCCCCGACTTCCTGAAGTAACCACCAGCACCCCGAACGCCCCGGCCTCCGGCCGGGGCGTTCGCGTTTGGGGGAGGGGGTGGGTCGCCCCGCCGCCGGGATGCTTCAGCTTTCGGGGCGGTAGACGGCGACCACCACGCCGTGGCGGGCCTCGCCTGGGCCTGCGTCTTTCAGGCTGGTGGTGATCTTGTCGAGCTGGGCCGCGAGTTCTTCGGCCTGCGACCTGGTCAGGCGGATGTTGCGGATGTTGAGGAGCGGGTCCTCGGCGGTCTGCAGGTCGGCGGCGACGGCCTGCAGGGCGATCGCGTTGTTCTCGCGGGCGCCTTCGCCAGTGAAGCTGAATCTGTGCGCGCTGCGGCGGTAGTACTGCTCGGTCCCGCCGCGGACCTGGCGAGTTTCGGTCACCTCGACCATCCCCGCCTCCCGCAGTACGCCGAGGTGGTGCGCGATGTTGCCCTTCGCCGTACCGAGGGTGACCGCCAGCTGGCTGATCGTCGCGGCCTCCAGGCCCAGCGCGAACAGCAGCCGGTGGCGCAGCGGATGGCCGAGCGCCTTGAACTGCGCCGCCGTCGAGATCTCCAGCTCTTCGTCCATGAATCAAGCGTCAAGGTTCCTTGACGCTTTGTCAATCCGCGTGCTTCACTCCTCGCCATGCACAGCGACGAGATCCGAAGCATCGTTGACCGCCTGGCCGCCCTCGTGAGCGAGCACTACGTCTTCCCCGACGTCGGCCGCGGGATCGCCGACCGCCTGACGAAGGCCGCCGGCGAAGGTCAGTACGACGGACTGACCGACCCCGAGCGGCTCTCCGCCCAGGTCACCGCCGACCTCCAGGTCGGCAACCAGGACAAGCACCTGCGCCTCAAGTTCCACCGCGGCGAGGTCCCCGACGAGACCGACCCGGTCGAGGAGGAGCACTACTGGGCGACCCGCGCCCGCCTCGACGCCGGCGGGATGGCGCGCGTCGAGCGGCTGCCCGGCAACATCGGCCTGCTCGAGATCAGGCCGATCCTGTACGACCCGTCCCACGCCGGCGCCGCCCTCACCGCCGCGATGTCGTTGCTCTCAGCAACAGACGCCCTGGTCCTGGACCTCCGCGGCTGCCTCGGCGGGTCGCCCGACCAGGTCGCCTTCGTCTGCAGCCACCTGTTCGACGGCGAACCGGTCCACCTGAACGATCTGGTCACTCCCGCCACCGGAGTCGTCCGCCAGTTCTGGACCTTCCACGTGGCCGGCCCGCGCTTCGGCGGCACCAAGCCGATCTGGGTCCTGACCAGCGCCTCCACCTTCTCCGGCGGCGAGGAGCTGACCTACGACCTGCAGCAGCTCGGCCGCGCCAAGATCGTCGGCGAACGCACCGGCGGCGGCGCCCACCCGCGCCAGGGCTTCAAGCTGCACCCGCACCTGGAAGCGACCGTCCCGCTGATGCGCGCGATCAACCCCGTCTCGGGCACCAACTGGGAAGGCACCGGCATCACCCCCGACCTCGAGGTCCCGGCCGCCGACGCGTACGACGTCGCCTACCGCGAGGCGATCGACCACGTCCTCGCCCTCCCCGCCGCCCCCGAACGCCTCGCCATCCTCGACGAGGCCAGAGCCCAATTCGCCGGTTAACCCGGCAAATGGTGGGTTCGACCCCTGCGTGCAGCAAGCGAACCCATCGTTTCGAGGGTTAACCCGGCAAACGGGGTGGGGTGGGTGTGGGTGAGCGGGCGGTCGTTTCGGGGGTTGCCCTCCGGATGCGGGTGGGGGTGAGCGAGCAGGGCCTGGTCGGCTGGGTAGCCTTCAGGCGTGTTCGGTTACGACGAGGTTCTCGGCAGTGCGCGGCTCGCCTTCACCGATCGCTACGGGGGAGCCAGCCTTCCGCCGTACGGCGAACTGAATCTCGGCAGCGCGGCGGGTGACGAGGCCGAGGCGATCGCCGAGAACTTCCGCCGGGTCGCCGCTGCGTTCGACCTGCCTCCGGAGGCAGTCGTCCGGGTCAGCCAGGTGCACGGTCGCGATGTCCACGTGGTCCGGCCGGACGACGAGCTCCCGGTCAGCCCGAACCCCAAGGCCGACGCGCTCGTCACCACTCGCACCGACGTCCTGCTCGCGGTTCGCGCGGCCGACTGCCTGCCGGTCCTGCTCGCCGACCCGGTCAACGGTGTGATCGGCGCGGCCCACTCCGGCCGCCGTGGCCTATACGCCGGTGTGGTGCCGGCCACGGTCGACGCGATGCGCGGACTCGGCGCCGAGTCGATCACCGCGGTCCTCGGTCCGTACGCCTGCGGCCGGTGCTACGAAGTGCCCGCGGAGATGCGGGCCGAGGTGGCCGAGCGCGTACCGGCGTCGTACGCGGAGACCAGTTGGGGTACGCCGTCGATCGACGTCGCCGCCGGTGTGACCGCGCAGCTGGCCGAGCTCGGCGTCGAGGTGGTCGACCGGACGCGCTGCACGATCGAGTCCGAGGATCTCTACTCGTACCGGCGCGAAGGCCAGGTCAGCGGCCGGCTCGCCGGGCTGATCAGGTTGGGCGAATGACTCGCGACGAAGACCAGGCTGACCCGCGAACGACCCGCGAGGACGACCGGGCTGACCCGCGAACGACCCGCGAGGACGAGCGGGCTGATCCGCGAATGACGCGCGAGGAAGAGCTGCGGGGCAACGTCGAGCAGGCCCGGCAGCGAATCCGGGCCGCCTGCGCGGCCGCCGGTCGTCCTGAGGACTCGGTCACACTGGTCGCGATCACCAAGACCTTCCCGATCGAGGACGTCCGGACGCTCGCCGCCCTCGGCGTCGCCGACGCGGGGGAGAACCGCGAGCAGGAGCTGAAGGTGAAGGCGCCCGACGCGCCCGAGCTCACCTGGCACTTCGTCGGCCAGCTCCAGTCGAACAAGGCCCGCTCGGTCGTCCGCCTCGCCCAGGTCGTGCACTCCGTCGACCGGCTCTCCCTGGTCGGCGCGCTGTCGAAGGCCGCGGTGGCCGAGGAGAAAACTGTGCGGTGTCTCCTGCAGGTGAGCCTTGCGTCGTACGGGCCCGAGGGCGCCGAGACGGGGACGAACCGCGGCGGCGTCGCGCCGGGCGACGTACCGGACCTGGCGGCGGCTGTCGCCGAGGCCGACGGGCTGGAGCTCGGCGGCGTGATGGCCGTTGCACCGTTGGGATCCGACCCCGACGAGGCCTTCGCCGCGCTCCACGCGGTGTCGTCGCGGCTACGCTCCGAACACGCCGGCGCCGACTGGATCTCGGCCGGGATGACCGGTGACCTGGAGGCGGCGATCAGGCAGGGAGCGACACACGTTCGGCTCGGGCGTGCATTACTCGGAACGCGTCCTCCACTGGGCTAGTGTCGACATCGAGTGGATCGCGAGGTCTGCTCACTTGTCGGCGGAAGAACCGGATTCGAAGGGCTGGAGGGCCATGAGCGGCGCGCTGCGCAAGATGGGTGTGTACCTCGGCTTGGTCGAGGACGGCGAGCGCTACAACGCGCGCTACGACGACGAGTACGACGACTACGACGAGTACGAGGACGACGTCGTCGACGGGGAGTCCCACGAGGCCGAACCGGTCCGCGAGTCCCGGGACGCGCGCGACGGTCGCGAGGTTCGCGACGGTCGTGACCTGCGTGACCGCGAGGAGCAGGGCGCGACGGTCAGCAAGTTTCCAGATCGGCGTGGAGTCTCACCTTCCCCGGAGGTTACCGAGTTGGCCCGCATCACCACCGTGCACCCGCGCAGCTACAACGAGGCGCGCGTCATCGGTGAGCACTTCCGTGACGGCACGCCCGTCATCATGAACCTGACCGAGATGGACCACGCCGACGCCAAGCGGCTGGTCGACTTCGCCGCCGGGCTGATCTTCTGCTGCCGTGGCTCGATCGAACGGATCACCACCAAGGTGTTCCTGGTCTGCCCGCCGAACGTGACGGTCGCCGCGGAGGAGAAGGAGAAGATCGCCGCGGACGGGTTCTACAACCAGAGCTAGTGGGCTCCGGTGACTTCCCCGGTCTTCTACACTCATTGACGACATGGTTGCTCTAGCGCTCGTCCTCAGTGTTCTCAGCTGGGTGCTGCTCGCCTTCTTCCTGATGCTGGTGGCGCGGTTCGTGCTCAGTCTGATCGTCATGTTCGCGCCACAGTGGCACCCCAAGGGCCCGCTGCTGCTGCTGTTCGAACTGGTCTACTCCGTGACGGATCCGTTCCTGCGGCCGTTGCGCCGGATCCTGCCCCCGATCGGGGCCGGCGGAATCCGGATCGACCTGTCCATGCTGATGTTGTTCGTGCTCGTCTCACTGGCGATGTCGGTCAACAACACCGCGATCCGGTCCCTGTGAGCGGCCGGGAACCCACCCCGGCCGGGCCGTCGCGGGGCAGTTCGAACCATCGTCAGGAGGGGTAGAACCAGACCGAGCAACGGGGTCGGGGTCAAGTTGCCACCCGGCCCGGATTCCGCCAGAACACAACGAAGCGATAACGTGATCTACTGAGTCGCCGGGGTTTGCGCCCCAGACTCCGCCAAGACACAGACAAACGAGGTGAAAGATGCCGCTGACGCCGGATGACGTCCGCTCGAAGCAGTTCACGCCCGTCCGATTGCGGGAGGGTTACGACGTCACTGAGGTCGACTCCTTCCTCGACGAGGTGGAGGCCGAGCTCGAGCGCCTTCTCGCCGAGAACGAGGAGCTGCGCGCGAAGCTGGCGGCGGCCCAGCGCGCTGGTGCGGGCCAGGAACGGCCGGTCGACCAGACCGCCGCTCTCCCGCCCGTCGTGCAACAGCCCAAGCCCGCTCCGGTCGTGGTCGAGAAGCCCGAGGAGAAGCCACCAGTCGTTGCTGCTCCGGTAGCGGCCGCGGGGGCTGCTGCGGCGGCAGGGACCGTCGGCGACGCGTCCAGCTCCGCCGTACGGCTGCTGGAGATGGCCACCAAGCACTCCGACGACCTGGTCCAGGAGGCGAAGGACACCGCCGACAAGATCATCGGCGAGGCCCGCGCCAAGGCCGAGCGGCTGGAGAACGAGGCCCGCGGCAAGGCTGACCGGATGACCGGTGAGGCCCGCGCCCGCGCCGAGAAGCTCGACGGCGAGATTGCCGAGCGGCGCGCGCAGATGCTGGGGACCCTGGAGAAGCAGAAGGGCCAGCTCGAGCGCACGATCGACGACCTGCACGCCTACGAGCGCGAGTACCGCAGCCGGCTGAAGACGTACTTCACCGAGCAGCTCAAGGCGCTCGGCAACGGCGACGACACGCTCAGCCCGCGCAACGGCTTCCGCCCGGAGGCCCGCGCGCAGGCTCACGGTCACGGCGTGTAAACAACACCTCGGAGGAGGAGGCGGTGCTTTCCGGCGGCACCGCCTCTTCGTCATGTCCGGGAACTTCTGACTGACCGCGCCGCCGCGGTCACGCAGAGTCAGAATCCGGTCCGAGTACTGAACTGAACGCAGTCTTAACCAAAGCCGAGAAGCAGCAACGCAGCGGGGCCCGAGCCTGATCCCAGGCCGGGCCCCGCTGCGTTGCCACTCACGGCCAGGACAGCGCCGGCTTGCGGCCGCTGAGCGTCTCGACGTCGGTCAGCCGCAGCCGGTACGGCGTCAGCCGCAGCAACGACGGCGACTCCGCCGCCGGTCCGTCCGGGAAGACGCTCCAGAAGTCGTAGCCCAACGGCGCCGGGGCGTCCCGGTACAGCTCCCACACCCGTTGCCGGGTCGCCGCATCGGCGACCCACTCGGCGTGACAGTCCGCGACCGCCACCTCGTGCCCCGGCTCCCAGTAGCTGCAGCTCACGTGCGGGCTGAACGCGAGGTGCCGCCGTTTCAGCGGCGTCGCCCGAGTCACGATCCAGCCGGTCAGCCCGGTGGGCTGCTGTTCCCAGATCGGGTGCAGGATCCGGCTCCTCGGCCGCAGGTCCTCGCCGACCGTCGCCACCGTGCACCAGACGATCTGGTGCGCTCTGTCGATGAACTCCTTGTGCACAACCATGGTTGTAGATTATCTGATGCACAACCGAAGTTGTATAGTTCGGGAGATGGAGTTCGATCCGGCCGCGGCCGACCTCTCGCTGGCGTCGCTGTTCGCGGGCTGGGCGCTGGCCGACGAGGTGCAGGCCAAGCTCGCCGCCGACGGGTTCGAGGACAGCCGGTTCGCCGACGGAGTCGTCTTCCAGCACCTGGTCGGCGGCGGACCGATGACGATCAGCGCGCTCGCCGAGCGTCTGGGTGTTACCCAGCAGGCCGCGTCCAAGTCCGTCGCGGATCTGGAGAAGCGCGGGTACGTCGCCAGGGAGGCCGATCCGGCCGATGCACGAGCGCGCAACGTCGTACTGACGCAGCGCGGGCAGGCGGTGATCGCCGCGGCGCGCAAACATCGGGCAGCGGTGGAGCGGCAACTACGCAAGGCGCTGGGCGCCGACCGCGTGGAGGCCGCTCGACTGGTACTGGTCGACGTCATGGACCACCTCGGCGCCGGCTCGTCGCTGCGAACCCGCACCGTCCGACCACCCCGCTGAGCTGAGCCGGAGGTTCCACGGAACCTCCGGCTCAGTACCTCAGGCCTTCTGCAGCCAGTAGGTCAGGCCCAGGTCCTCGTCGGTGCCGGTGGTGAGGCCTTCGGTTGCCTCAGGCGCCGACTGGACCACCGCGGTGGCGAGCACCTCGCGGGCGACGTCGTCCGCGTGCTTGCCGAGGGCATCGGCCAGTTCGGCGTCGGTGGCGTTGAGCCAGACGCTGATCCGGTCCGAGACTTCCAGGCCGGCGTTCTTGCGGGCCTCCTGCAGGGTCCGGACCACCTCGCGGGCCAGGCCGGCCTGCTTCAGCTCCGGCGTGACCTCCAGGTCGAGCGCGACCGTCTCGCCCTGCTCGTTGACCACCGACCAGCCCTCGCGCGGCCGTTCCGAGATCAGCACCTCGTCGGCGCTCACCTCGACCGGCTCGCCCTCGACCAGGACGGTCGCCGTACCGGACGCCTTCAGCGCCGCGGCCAGCTCGGCCGCGTCGGCCGCGGCGATCGCCTTGGCGACCACCGGCGTCTGCTTGGCGAACCGCTTGCCGAGCTCGCGGAAGTTGCCCTTGGCGGAGTGCTCGACCAGGTCGGCGCCGGCCGACGACAACGGCTCGACCGTGCCGACGTTCAGCTCCTCGGCGATCTCGCGCAGCAGCTCGTCGGACAGGTCCGCGATCGCCGCCGACCCGACCAGCGCGCGGCTGAGCGGCTGCCGGGTCCGCACCTTCGCCTCGGCCCGGGCCGACCGGCCCAGCTCGACGACCCGCTTGGCCATCGAGACGTGCGTCGCCAGGGTGTCGTCGATCAGCGTCTCGTCGTACTCCGGGAACGTCGACAGGTGCACCGACTCGGGCAGTCCGGGCGTGACCGGCCGGAACACGTCCTGCCAGACCCGCTCGGTCAGGAACGGCGTCAGCGGCGCCATCAGCCGGGTCAGTACGTCGAGCGTCTCGTGCAGCGTCGCCAGCGCGCCGGTGTCACCGGACCAGAAGCGCCGCCGCGAGCGCCGGACGTACCAGTTCGACAGCGTGTCGACGAACGAGCTGATCAGCGCGCCCAGCTTCTGCGTGTCGTACCCGGCGTAGGCCTCGTCGGCGTCGCGGACCAGCCGGTGCGTCTCGCTGACCAGCCAGCGGTCCAGCACCGAGCGCTCGGCGACGGGCGGGACGTCGGCCGGGTCCCAGTCGGCCAGCCGCGCGTACAGCGCGTGGAAGGCCGCCGTGTTCCAGTACGTCAGCAGCACCTTGCGGACGATCTCGTTCAGCACGTTCGGTCCGATGCCGCGCGCCTTCCACGGCGAGCCGGAGGCGGCCATGAACCAGCGCACCGCGTCCGCGCCGTGGTCGTCCATCAGCGGGATCGGCTCCAGGATGTTGCCCAGGTGCTTGGACATCTTCCGGCCGTCCTCGGCCAGGATGTGCCCCAGGCAGACCACGTTGCGGTACGACGACTCGTCGAACACCAGCGTGCCGATCGCCATCAGCGTGTAGAACCAGCCGCGGGTCTGGTCGATCGCCTCGGAGATGAAGTCGGCCGGGTAGGCCTTCTCGAACTTCTCCTTCGAGCCCTCGACCCACGGGTAGCCCCACTGGGCGAACGGCATCGAGCCCGAGTCGTACCAGGCGTCGATCACCTCGGCGACCCGGTGCGACTCGCCGCCGCAGGTCGGGCAGGCGAAGGTGATGTCGTCGACGTACGGGCGGTGCGGGTCGGTGCCGCTCAGGTCGCGGCCGGCCAGCTCGCCGAGCTCGGCCAGCGAGCCGACGCAGACCAGGTGCTCCTCGGAGCAGCGCCAGATCGGCAGCGGCGTCCCCCAGTAGCGGGAGCGCGAGACGGCCCAGTCGATGTTGTTGCGCAGCCAGTCGCCGTACCGGCCCCACTTGACCGACTCGGGGAACCAGTTGGTCTTCTCGTTCTCGCGCAGCAGCGCGTCCTTCACCTGCGTGGTGCGGATGTACCAGGACGGCAGCGCGTAGTACATGACCGGCGTGTGGCAGCGCCAGCAGTGCGGGTACGGGTGCTCGTACGGCACGTGGCGGAACAGCACGCCGCGGGCGTCGAGGTCCTTGACCAGGTCCTCGTCGGCCTTCTTGAAGAACTGCCCACCGACCAGCGGCAGGTCCGCGTCGAAGCGGCCGTCCGGACCGACCGGCTTCAGCACCGGCAGGTTGTACGCCTTGGCGACCAGGAGGTCGTCGGCGCCGAAGGCGGGGGACTGGTGGACCAGACCCGTGCCGTCCTCGGTGGTGACGTACTCGGCCAGTACGACGTAGTGGGCCGGCTCGTCGAACGCGACCAGCTCGAACGGCCGCTGGTAGGTCCAGTGCTCCAGCTCGCGCCCGGCGTACGTGTTGGTGACGGTCCAGCCCTCGCCGAGCGAGCCGAGCAGCGGCTCCGCGACGACCAGCGACTCGACCCCGTCGGTCGCGACGACGTAGTCGACGTCGGGGTGCACGGCGACGGCGGTGTTGGAGACCAGGGTCCACGGGGTCGTGGTCCAGACCAGCAGCGACGCCTGACCGGCGAGCGGACCGGAGGTGAGCGGGAAGCGGACGTAGACCGACGGGTCGACGACGGTCTCGTAGCCCTGGGCCAGCTCGTGGTCCGACAGGCCGGTGCCGCAGCGCGGGCAGTACGGCGTGATCCGGTAGTCCTCGACCAGCAGGCCCTTGTCGAAGACCTGCTTGAGCGACCACCAGACGGACTCGACGTACTGCGGGTCCATCGTCTTGTACGGGTGCTCCATGTCGACCCAGTAGCCCATCCGGCTGGTCAGCTCGGTGAACGCGTCGACGTTGCGCAGCACGGACTCACGGCACTTGGCGTTGAACTCGGCGATGCCGTACGCCTCGATGTCGTTCTTGCCGCTGAAGCCGAGCTCCTTCTCCACCGCGACCTCGACCGGCAGGCCGTGGCAGTCCCAGCCGGCCTTGCGCTCGACCGAGAAGCCCTTCATGGTCCGGTACCGCGGGAAGACGTCCTTGAAGACCCGGGCCTCGATGTGGTGGGTGCCGGGCATGCCGTTGGCGGTCGGCGGGCCCTCGAAGAAGGTCCAGGGCTTCCCGCCGGCGCTCTGCGCGAGGGACTTGGCGAAGGTGTCCTGCTCGTCCCACGTCCGGAGCACGTCGTGCTCGATCGCGGTCAGGTCCACCTGGGCCGGTACCTGCTGCCACGGGGTGGTCGGGGTGTCGTCCGCCATTGTCTGGCCGTCCTTCGTCGAGCTGCTGCCGGACGAAGGGACGACGTACGGCGACGTCGCCGTACTCCGCGGTACCACCCTCCTTGGTGACTGAACGTCACCCGCTTCGTTCTGCTCCGCTGCCGGGTCTAATGAGTCCTGGGACCGTTCTTCCGGCGGCTCCGGGGTGATGGCCCCATCAGCGCCTTGCGGTGGCGGAAAAAAGTGTACGACTTCACACCAGCCCGCCACTAATCGTTAATGCCTGGCCAGACGGGTCCCGGGCGGTCACAATGCTGCCTGGCGGGGGAGGTGGGACATGGGCGTGGCCGAATCAACTGCTTGCCTGAAGGCGCGTCGCAACACGGCTGAGACGCGCGGAACATCGAGCGGCCTTGAAGAAGCGACTACCGTATGTCCACGGTCTGCGCGTCGGGCTGGCACGTGGGCTCCGCGTGACCTACTGTCTTGCGACCAGTCCGCTTCAGTCTCCGACGAAGGCAGGGGGTAGTCGAAGTATGGCTACATCGGCAAAGAAGTCCGCCCCCGGAAAACGCACCGCCGCGGCCGAGAAGAGTGCCGCGACCGCCAAAGAGCCGGCCAAGAAGGCCGCGAAAACCCCTGCCAGGAAAGCTCCGACGAAGAGGGTGGCCATGAAGACCAACGAGAACAGGACCCCGGCAACGGCGCCGGCCAAGTCGCCCAAGAAAGCCGAGAACCTGACCGTACGCGACGGGGAGACCCCGTGGACGGCGGCCGAACTGACCGAGCTGCGCGGTGAGCTCGAGGCCGACGTGGTGCACCTCAAGGAGGAGATCCGCGACGCCGAGCAGGAGATCGTCGGCCTGCTCCGCGACGGTGGCGACGGGGCCGGCAACGACCAGGCCGACGTCGGCTCGACCACGCTCGAGCGGGACCACGAGATGTCGCTGGCCAGGAACGCCAGCGACATGCTGGACCAGATCGAGCGGGCGCTGGCCAAGATCGACGACGGCACGTACGGCGTCTGCGAGAGCTGCGGCAAGGCGATCGGCAAGGGACGGCTGCAGGCGTTCCCGCGTGCGACACTGTGCGTGTCATGCAAAGAACGCGAAGAACGCCGCTGAGCCAAGACCAGTCGTCCCACTCCTCAGGGGACGCCGAAGAGCTGACCGAACCGGCCGACACGTCGTCGGCCGGTTCGCCGTCGTCTCCGGACGACCCGGCGTCCGCCGTACGGGATCCTGACGCCCCGGTTCCGGCCGAGTCCGGCGTACGGGATCCGGATGTCCCGGCTTCGGCCGAGTCCGCCGTACCGGCGACGCCTGAGCAGGTCGACGCCGAAGCAGTCGGCACCGAGGCGGCTCCGGCCAAGCCCCGGTCCTGGCGACTGACCGCGGTCTTCGCCGTCGTCGGCCTGCTGATCCTCGGTCTGGACCAGCTGACCAAGATGCTCGCGCTGCAGCACCTCACGCCCGGGGAGCCGGTGAACGTGATCGGTGAGCTGCTCAAGTTCAACCTGATCCGCAACCCCGGCGCCGCGTTCAGCCTCGGCTCGGACTTCACCCCGGTGATCTCCGCGATCCAGATCGCCGTCGCGGTCGGCGTGATCTGGCTGTCGCGCCGGCTCGGCTCGGCGGGCTGGGCGGTCGCCTTCGGGCTGCTGTTCGGCGGCGCGGTCGGCAACATCACCGACCGGATCTTCCGCGAGCCGTCGCCGTTCCACGGGCACGTGGTCGACTTCCTGCAGACACCGCACTGGGCGATCTTCAACGTCGCCGACATGGCCGTCACCTCGGCCGCGATCCTGCTGGTGATCCAGACGCTGCGCGGGATCAAGCTGGACGGCACCAAGGACGTGAGCGCCAAGTGAGCGACTCCAGGACCGTGATGGTCCCCGACGGCCTGGCCGGCGAGCGTCTCGACGCGGCGCTGTCGCGGCTGTTCGGGGTCTCCCGGACGAAGGCCGCCGAGCTGATCGAGTCCGGTCTGGTCCAGGTCGACGGCGCGAAGGCGATGAAGTCGGCCCGGGTCACCGCCGGCGTGATGCTCGACGTCGAGCTGCCGGCGCCCCCGGGCGAGGTGAGCGTCGTACCGGAGACCGTCGAGAACCTGCGGATCGTGCACGACGACGACGAGATCATCGTGGTCGACAAGCCGGTCGGTGTCGCCGCCCACCCGTCCCCGGGCTGGACCGGCCCGACCGTGATCGGGCACCTGGCCGGCGCGGGCTTCAGCATCTCCACCAGCGGCGCGGCCGAGCGCAAGGGCATCGTGCACCGGCTCGACGTCGGGACGTCGGGGCTGATGGTGGTCGCGAAGACCGAGTACAGCTACACCGTGCTCAAGCGCGCCTTCAAGGAGCGCACGGTCAAGAAGATCTACCACGCGCTGGTGCAGGGCCACCCGGACCCGTTCACCGGCACGGTCGACGCGCCGATCGACCGGCACCCGCACCACGACTACAAGTTCGGCGTCGTGGCCGGCGGCAAGCCGAGCGTCACGCACTACGAGACGCTCGAGGCCTTCCGGTACGGGACGCTGCTGGAGATCACGCTGGAGACCGGCCGGACGCACCAGATCCGCGTCCACATGTCCGCCATCGGCCACCCGTGCTGCGGCGATCTCACGTACGGCGCCGACCCGGTGCTCGCCGACCGGCTCCAGCTGAAGCGCCAGTGGCTGCACGCGATGCGGCTCGGCTTCACCCACCCCGGCTCGGGGGAGTACGTCGAGTTCAGCTCCGAGTACCCCGACGACCTGGACCAGGCCCTGGACCGGCTCGTCGACACCCAGTGAAGCTGTACCTGTCGTCGTTCCGGCTGGGCGACCACCCGGAACGGTGGCTCGCGATGCTGCCCGCGCGCGCCCGGATCGCCGTGATCTGCAACGCCATCGACATCGAGGAACCGATCCTGCGCGAGGAGAAGGTGCTCGCCGAGCACCGCTGGCTGGTCGAGCTGGGCCTGCTCCCGCAGGAGGTCGATCTGCGCGACTTCACGCCGGCTGAGCCTGGCGCTTCGGCGGCGGCGCTGCTCACCCACCTCTCATCGTTCGACGGGCTCTGGGTCCGGGGCGGGAACGTCTTCACCCTTCGGGCGGAGATGGCCCGGAGCGGCCTCGACCAGATTCTCCCGGACCTGATCCGCTCCGAGCAGCTCGTGTACGCCGGCTACAGCGCGGGCGGCTGCGTCCTCGCCCCGAGCCTGCGCGGCCTGGAGCTGTGCGACGACGCCTCGGTCGTCGACGACGTGGTGTGGGACGGCCTCGGCGTACTCGACGAAGCCTTCGTCCCGCACCTGAACTCACCCGGCCACCCCGAGACCGAGCTGATCGAGCAGGTCCGCGACCTGTACGACCGCACCGGCGTACGGTACGTGCCCCTCCGCGACGGCCAGGCTCTCGTCATCGACGGGTCCTCACGCGAGCTCGTGTAGCTACAGCTGGTCCAGTGCCTTCGACAGGGTGGTCAGCGCTTCGACGGCCCGGGCGAACTCCTCCTGCCCGAGCACACTGCTCAGGCGCTTCGCCTGCTTGGCGTGCTCGGGGCTGATCGCCCGTACGGCGTCCAGCCCGTCGCTGGTGACCGCGACCAGCTTGGCTCGCCGGTGCGCCGGGTTGTCCCGGTACTCCGCGAGTCCGCGCTCCACCAGCACGTCGGCGGTGCGCTGGACGGCCTGCCGGGTGATGCCCATCTCCCGGGCGATCGACGCGACCGGCAGCGGCGTCTGGAGGACGGCGCCGAGCACCTGCCACCAGGTTGCCGTCAGCCCGACCGGCTTCGCCAGGCTGTCCGCCAGCTCCAGGAACTGGCCGTTGAGCTTGAACGCCGCCAGCGCCGCCGCACCGAGCAGCTCCTGGTCACGAGTCACCTGTCACGCACCCATCAGCTCGTAGTACCCCGCCGCGTCCTGCCGCCCGTACAGCTTGTACCAGGAGTCGAGCACGGCCGGCTCGTAGATGCCCAGCTCCGCGAAGACCGCCCGGGCGAACTCGACCGGTGCCTGCGCCTTGCCGGTGATGAGCCCGCGGTCGTTCACCGCCGGCTTGTCCCGGTAGAGCTTGCCACCGGCGTACCCGAGGCTGTCGAGGAAGGCCGCCGCGTTGCTGGTGTGCTCGTGGTCGTCGAGCATGCCGGCCATCGCCAGCGCGCCGGTGGCTCCGCAGATTGCCGCGACCGGGACGCCGGCCGCGCGGAACTCCCGCGCCTTCGCGACGTACGGCGCGTACGCCGGTGTCGGGAACAGGTCGTTGCCGGGCAGGACCAGCATCGCGCTGTCGCCCGGGCTCAGCTCGTCGAGCGGGAGGTCGGGCAGGACGCGCAGACCGCCCGCCGTGGTCACCGGCTCGGTGCCCGCGCTGACGGTCCGGATCCGGAACCGCCCCGGCGTCCTGTGCCAGGCGGGACTGTTGACACTCGCGGTCAGGAACCCGATCTCCCAGTCGGCGAGGGTGTCGTAGACGGCGACGTGGACGGTGGTCACGCTGTTCTCGGTCATGACAACAGCTTGTCAAAATGACAACATGTTGTCAATGGGTGGTGACCGGATACCGGGCGATCTCGGGTCCGGCCGGGCGGCCGTAGGCGGGTCGCCGAAAACTGTCCGAGCGACCTGCCTAAGCTGTCTTCGTTCCGCTCACCAACGCCCTGGGAGGTCTGCGCAGACATGGCGTCCAGCGACAGTTTCGTGCATCTACACGTGCACACCGAGTACTCCATGCTGGACGGCGCCGCGCGGATCGACGAGTTGTTCAAAACCGCCCAGGAGATGGGCCAGCCGGCCATCGCCACCACCGACCACGGCTACGTGTTCGGGGCGTACGAGTTCTGGAAGACCGCGAAGAAGTACGACGTCAAGCCGATCATCGGCGTCGAGGCCTACCTGACCCCGCACACGCACCGCAGCGAGCGCAAGCGGGTCAAGTGGGGCGACGCGAACTCCGGCCGCGACGACGTCTCCGGCTCGGGTGCGTACACGCACATGACGCTGCTGGCGAAGAACACCTCCGGCATGCACAACCTGTTCAAGATGAGCTCGCTGGCCAGTCTCGAGGGGTACTACTTCAAGCCCCGGATGGACCGCGAGCTGCTGAACACCTACGGCAAGGGCCTGATCGCGACCACCGGCTGCCCGTCCGGCGAGGTGCAGACCCGGCTGCGGCTGGGGCAGTACAAGGAGGCGATCGAGGCCGCCGCGGAGTTCCGCGACATCTTCGGCGCGGAGAACTACTACTGCGAGCTGATGGACCACGGGCTCGGCATCGAGCGCAACATCCAGGGCGACCTGCTGAAGCTGGCCAAGGAGCTCGGGCTGCCGCTGGTGGCCACCAATGACCTGCACTACACCAAGCCCGAGGACGCGGTCGCCCACGCGGCGCTGCTGTGCGTGCAGTCCGGCTCGACCCTGTCGGACCCGAACCGGTTCAAGTTCGACGCCAACGAGTTCTACGTCAAGACCGCCGCGGAGATGCGCGAGGTCTGGAAGGACTACCCGGAGGCCTGCGACAACACGCTGCTGATCGCCGAGCAGTGCGACGTCAGCTTCACCGAGGGGGAGGGCCGGTTCATGCCGCGCTTCCCCTGCCCGGACGGGCACAACGAGGAGTCCTGGTTCGTCGCCGAGGTCGAGACCGGCCTGCACAAGCGCTACCCCGCAGGCGTTCCGGACCACGTCCGCAAGCAGGCGGAGTACGAGATCGAGGTCATCACCTCCAAGGGGTACGCCGGCTACTTCCTGGTCGTCGCCGACTTCATCAACTGGGCCAAGGAGCACGGCATCCGGGTCGGCCCGGGCCGTGGGTCCGGTGCGGGCTCGATGTGCGCGTACGCGATGCGGATCACCGACCTCGACCCGCTCCAGCACGGCCTGATCTTCGAGCGCTTCCTGAACCCGGAACGCATGTCGATGCCCGACTTCGACATCGACTTCGACGACCGCCGCCGCCCCGAGGTGATCCGCTACGTCACCGAGAAGTACGGCGACGACCGGGTCGCGATGATCGTCACCTACGGCACGATCAAGGCCAAGCAGGCGATCAAGGACGCCGGCCGGGTGCTGGACTACCCGTTCGCGATGGGCGACCGGATCACCAAGGCGATGCCGCCGTCGGTGATGGGCAAGGACGTGCCGCTGTCCGGCATCTTCGACCCTCAGCACAAGCGCTACTCCGAGGCCGGCGAGTTCCGCCAGCTGTACGAGTCCGACCAGGACGTCCGCAAGATCGTCGACACCGCCCGCGGCCTGGAGAACCTGAAGCGCCAGTGGGGTGTGCACGCGGCCGGCGTGATCATGTCCTCGGAGCCGCTGATCGAGCTGATCCCGATCATGCGCCGCGAGCAGGACGGCCAGGTGATCACCCAGTTCGACTACCCGAGCTGCGAGACGCTCGGCCTGGTCAAGATGGACTTCCTCGGCCTGCGCAACCTGACGATCATGGACGACGCGGTCAAGAACGTCGAGGCCAGCCGCGGCATCACGCTCGACCTGGACGAGCTGGCCAAGACCCTCGACGACGGCCCGACGTTCGAGCTGCTCGGCCGCGGTGACACGCTCGGCGTCTTCCAGTTCGACGGCGGCCCGATGCGGGCGCTGCTGCGGCTGATGAAGCCGGACAACTTCGAGGACATCTCCGCGGTCGGCGCGCTCTACCGGCCCGGCCCGATGGGCGCGAACTCGCACACCAACTACGCGCTGCGCAAGAACAAGCAGCAGGAGATCAGCTACCCGCACGACGAGCTCGCGGTCGCGCTGGAACCGATCCTCGGTACGACGTACGGCCTGATCGTGTACCAGGAGCAGGTGATGGCGATCGCCCAGCAGCTGGCTGGGTACACGCTCGGCAAGGCGGATCTGCTCCGCCGCGCGATGGGCAAGAAGAAGCGCGAGGTGCTCGACGCGGAGTACGTCGGCTTCTCCGAGGGGATGAAGGCCAACGGCTTCTCGGCGCAGTCGATCAAGGCGCTGTGGGACGTCCTGGTGCCGTTCTCCGACTACGCGTTCAACAAGGCGCACTCGGCGGCGTACGGGCTGGTCTCGTACTGGACCGCCTACCTGAAGGCGAACTACCCCGCCGAGTACATGGCCGCGGTGCTGACGTCCGTCAAGGACGACAAGGACAAGATGGCCATCTACCTGAACGAGTGCCGCCGGATGGGTATCAAGGTGCTGCCGCCGGACGTCAACGAGTCCGACTCGAACTTCACGCCGGTCGGTACCGACATCCGCTTCGGGCTGTCCGCGATCCGCAACGTCGGCGTCAACGTGGTGGCCGAGATCGTCGCCGCGCGCGAGTCCGAGGGCCGGTTCACCGACTTCGTCGACTTCATCGACAAGGTGCCGCTGCCGGTCTGCAACAAGCGGGTGATCGAGTCGCTGGCCAAGGCCGGCTCGTTCGACTCGATGAACCACGCCCGCCGCGCGGTCGTCGCGGTGCACGAGCAGGCCGTCGACGAGGCCATCGACCTCAAGCGGAACGAGGCGCACGGCCAGTTCGACCTGTTCTCGATGGGCGACGACGAGGCCGACACGAGCGACGGCAACAGCCGGCTGACGGTCCGGGTGCCGGAGATCGAGGAGTGGGACAAGGCGACCAAGCTGGCGCACGAGCGCGACATGCTGGGCCTGTACGTGTCCGACCACCCGCTGTTCGGCGTCGAGCACGTGCTCACCAACGGCACCGACTGCACGATCGGGCAGCTGCTCGCCGACGAGGACCGGCCCGACGGCACCCGGGTGACGATCGGCGGTCTGGTCACGGCGGTCCAGCGCAAGGTCAACAAGCGCGGCGACATCTACGCGATCGTCACGATCGAGGACCTCGAAGGTTCGATCGAGGTGATGATGTTCTCCTCGGCGTACCAGCTGCACGCGCACCTGCTGACCAACGACGCGATCATCTTGATGAAGGGCCGTGTCCGGCGCCGCGAGGACCGGCTCGAGCTGAGCGGTGACGAGGTCACCGTGCCGGACCTGACCCAGGGGCCGAGCGGACCGGTCGTCATCACGATGCCGGTCAACCGCTGCACCCAGCCGGTGGTCGACCAGCTGCGCGACGTCCTGCAGTCGCACCCCGGCATGACCGAGGTGCAGCTGCGCCTGCAGGCCCGGCAGAAGACGACGGTGATGCGGATCGGCGACCGCTTCCGGGTCACCCCGACGTCGTCGCTGATGGCCGACCTGAAGGCGCTGCTCGGCCCGTCCTGCCTGGCCGGCTGAGGCACCGGTGCACGAAGACATTGACCCGGTACGTCACACTGGCCCCGTGAGTCAGCCACCCCCACCCGACGCAACCCAGCCGAACCCACCGGGGCCTTGGTCCACTGGGCAACCGGAGCCGGGTGCGCCGAGGCAGACGGACTCCCCGGCGCACGCCGGGCCGGTGTACTCCGGGGGTGGCGGGCCGTACGCTCCGCAGGCGTTCGGGGGGTCCTTCGGGGTGCCGGTCGAGCCGGCGCCGAAGCTTCCGTGGAGCCGGGCGATCGCGGTGACCGTTGCCGTGTTCCTGGTCGCCGGCGCGATCGCCGGGTGGGCGTGGCAGCAGTACGCGCCGCTCGCGCAGTACACGATCGACGAGAACGGCGGCTCCCTCGGCGAGGAGCAGATGACCCGGGTGTTCGGCCCGGACGGCATGTTCGTCGCGATCGGCTTCCTCACCGCGCTCGTGCTCGGCGCGGCCCTGTTCTGGTGGTTGCGCGACTACGGACCGTGGGCGGTCGCCGTCGTGTGCGTCGGCTCGGTGGTCGGCTCGGCCGTCGCCTGGGGCGTCGGCATGCTGCTCGGCCACGACCCGCTCGACCCGCGCCTCGAGGCGGCCAAGCCCGGCGACCTGCTCGCGGCGCCGCTCGAGCTGCACACCTGGACCCCGATCGCCTCCTGGCTGGTCGGCGCCGCGCTCGCGGCCGCGATCATCTCCGCGCTCACCTGGCGCGCGGAACCAGTTGCAACCACATCGGTATCTTCCGCGTCAGAATCACCGGCGCAGGTGAAATAGCCTGTTCCGGCCCGGTGGCATCTCACCGGTGACGCGAGGGGGCACGATGTCCGACCAGACCAATCCGCCGGTCTACCCGCACCAGCCCGGTGCAACCGGCGGCCAACCGGGCCCGAACGGCCCGTACCCCGCTCCTGGGACCCAGAGCCAGCAGTTCGGTGCTCAGGGCAACCAGGGTCTCTGGCCGCAGGGCGGTGGACAGCCGCCGCAGCAGGGCGGCCAGCCGCCGTATCAGGGCCAGCCGCAGCCGGGTTACCAGGGCCAGCCGCAGTACGGCCAGCCGCCGGTGCAGCAGTACGGGCAGCCGCAGCAGCCGCCGTACGGGCAGCCGCAGTACGGCGGTCCGCAGGGTGACGGCGGCCAGCCGCCGTACGGCCCGGGCTACGGCCAGGCGCAGCAGTGGCAGCCCGAGCCGCCGAAGCGGCGGAACAAGTGGATCCCGCTCGTCGCCGTCGTGGCGGTGCTCGCCGTGCTCGGTGGCGGTGGCCTGTTCGCCTACGCGCGGCTCAACGGTGGCGGCGGTCAGCCGGCCGAGGTGCTGCCCGGTACGGCGGTCGCGTACGCCCGCATCGACCTGAACCCGTCGGCCGGTCAGCGCGTCGCCGCGCTGCGGTACCTGATGAAGTTCCCGTCCGCGAAGGAGCGGATCGGCCTCACCAGCGACAACGACGACCTGCGGCAGAAGCTGTTCGAGCTGCTGAAGAAGGAAGCCGGCGACGACCTCGCCGACGTCGACTTCGAGAAGGACGTCAAGCCGTGGCTGGGGGACCGGGCCGGTCTGGCCGCGCTGCCGCCGTCCGGTGACCGCAAGTCGCCGGACGTCGTCGTCGCCGTCCAGGTGAAGAGCGAGGACAAGGCCAACGCCGGCCTGGACAAGCTGTTCGCCAAGGAGGACGAGAAGCCGGGCCGCGTCTTCACCGACGGCTACGTGCTGCTCGGCGACAACCAGGCGCTGGTGGAATCGGCCGCGTCGACGGCCAAGGACAGCCCGCTGAGCGAGAACTCCAAGTTCGACGGCGACATGTCCGCGCTCGGCGAGCAGGGCTTCGCGTCGTTCTGGGCCGACACCGCCGGGCTGGCGCTGATCAGTGACCGCAAGCTGACCGAGGAGCAGCGCAAGGCGCTCCCGGCCGGTTCGATGGCCGCCGCGCTGCGCTTCGACGCGAGCTACGTCGAGCTCAAGGGCGTGGTCCGCAGCGACCAGACCGTGAAGACCGGCGCCGCCGATGCGGGCGACGTACTCGCGAAGCTGCCGGAGAGCTCGGCCGGCGGGATCGCCGTGTCGGGTGGTTCGGAGCTGGTCGACACCGCGTGGGCGCAAATGAAGAAGTCGAGCGGCCTCGACCTGGAGGAGCTGACCTCGGGCTTCACCGACCAGTACGGGATCGTGCTGCCGGACGACCTGAAGACGCTGCTGGGCAAGAACTTCGCGGTCGCGATCGACCGGAACGACGACGACGGCCCGAAGATCGGCCTGCGGTCCGAGACCGACCCGGCGAAGGCCGGCGAGGTGGTCGACAAGGCGATGCGGCTGCTCCGCGAGCGCAGCCGGCTGAACATCCCGATCGAGAAGGCCCAGGACGGCGGCACGCTGGTCGTCGCCACCGACAAGGCCTACGCCGAGCAGATGCTCAAGGGCGGCAGCCTCGGTGAGTCGGACAGCTTCAAGCAGGCGATCCCGGACACCAAGGGCGCGGTGCTCGCCGCGTACGTCGACTTCGACGGGATCGGCGCGCTGACCGAGGAGCTCAAGGCGAACAAGGACGCCGCCGCGCTCCGCTCGGCCGGCGTCACCATCCGCCACACCGAAGGCGGCCAGGCCGACTTCACCCTCCGGGTGGTCGCCAAGTAGTCACCGGTACGACGAGGGCCCGGACCGCCACGGCGGCCCGGGCCCTCGCTCGTGGTCGGGCCGATGTCGAAATCGCGGGCTCGGCCTCTACCTCAGGGCGAACCACCACTTTCGAGAGGACCTGAGATGAACCACGTCACCGCCATCAGCACCGTCGCCGTCCCCGTCACCGACCAGGACCGCGCGCTCGCCTTCTACGTCGACACCCTCGGCTTCGAGCTCCGCCTGGACGCCCCGCTCCCGCAACTCGGCGGCCGCTGGATCGTGGTCGCCCCGGCCGGCGCCACGACCTCGCTCGCGCTCGTCCCGGCCAGCGACCAGACTCCGGTCGGTGCCGACATCGGGATCCGCTTCGCCACCGGCGACGCTGCCGCGGCCCATGCCGCGTTGGCCGCGCAGGAGGTCCCGGTCGACGCTCTGCTCAGCTGGCCCGGCGTCCCGCCGATGTTCACCTTCCGGGACCCGGACGGCAACGTGCTCTACCTCGTCGAGGGCTGACCCAGCCGTACGCCGGTCAGCTCGGCGCACGCCTCCAGCAGCCCCTCCTGTACGGCGACGTCGCCGGCCACGGGATGGGTCTGCTGCCGGCGGCGGTGGTAGAAGTACCCGCCGGTCGTCGTCTGCTCGGTCGTCGCGAGCCAGATCTGCGTCTCCACTGCCTCGCCGAGGTCGTCCGGCGCACCGGCACCGCCCATCTTGGTGGGAACCCACCCGGGGTCGACGGCGTTCGACTGCACCTGGGGCCACAATCGGGCTACGGCCAGGGCCATGGTGAGGTCGTGCAGCTTCGAGTCGGAGTAGGCCTGCGCGCCGCTCCACCGCCGGCGCACGAACTGCAGATCGTCGAGCGCGATCTCGCCGCCCCGGTGCATCCCCGAGCTGAGGTAGATCAACCGGTCGGGCCGGTCGATCAGCGCAGTCAGCAGGTACGGCGCCAGCGTGTTGATCGCGAAGACGTGCTCGAGGCCGTCGGCCGTCTCGCTGCGCCGCTCGCGGTACCCGACGGCGGCGTTGTGCACGACCACGTCGAACCGGCCGGTCTCGTTGGCCTGCTGAGCCAGTTCCTTGGTCTCCGCGATGCTCGACAGCTCTCCGACCAGCACCGACCCGGCTGCTGGTACGGCGGCCCGCGCGTCGTCCGCGCGCTGCCGGTTCCGGGCGTGCAGAACGACCTCGTGACCCGCGGCGACGAGTCGTTCGGCGAGCAACCGGCCGAGACCGTTGGCCGATCCGGTGATGAAGATGCGCACGGTAGGTCCTTTCGCTCCCTGCCCACTCTGCCCTGTCGGTGGTGATCGGGTCCAAGACCTGTGCGGGCCGCCGTCATACCCTGGAGGTATCAGAGGAGGTGGGCCCGTGGACGTGGATCTGCGGAAGGTGCGGTACTTCGTCGCGGTGGCGGAGGAACTGCACTTCGGGCGGGCGGCGGAGCGGCTGCACATCGCTCAGCCGGTGCTGTCGCGGCAGATCCGCGCGCTGGAGGACGAGCTGAAGGTCCAGCTGTTCGTCCGGAGCAAGCGGGCCACCGAGCTCACCTCCGCCGGGCAGCAACTGCTGGAGGACGCCCGCCCGGTGCTGGCTTCGGCCGAGGCGATGCGACGCCGGACAGTTCAGGCGGCTCGCGCCGAGCGGATCTTCACGATCGCGTTCATGCCCGGTATCACCGTCACGCCGCTCGTCCGCGAGCTGGCGTCCGCGCAGCCCGAACTGACCGTCGAGCTCCTCCGCACGACCTGGGACGACCAGGTCGAGGTTCTCCACGACGGCCGCGCCGACGTCAGCATCGTTCGGCTTCCGATTGATCAGCAAGGCCTCACCGTGCGCCCGCTGTTCGACGAGCCACGGGTCGCGATGCTCCCCGCGGATCACCGCCTCGCGGGCAAGCCGGTGATCCGCATCGCCGACCTGGCCGACGACCATCTCCTGCAGGACCCTGACGCGGTCCCCGAGTGGCGCGACGTCGCCGTCGAACTGCGCGAGGGCCGGGGCCGCCCGGCCCCGCACTACCGCAGCATCGAGGAGAAGCTCGAACACGTTGCCGCCGGCCACGGGATCTCGGTCATCCCGTTGTCCACGGCAACGTTCTACACCCGCCCCGACGTGGTCGCCGTACCGGTGGAGGACCTGGGCCCGAACCGCGTGGCGCTCGCCTGGCCGAGCAGCCGTCGTTCGCGGACGCTCCCGGCGGTCGCGGCCCTGGCCGAGAACCTCGCCTGGGCGTAGTCAGCCTCGATCTCAGCGGCAAGGCTTCGGGGTTCCGGTCTGGTGCGTGCCCACGGCAACGTACGGTTGCTCGATCGTCCCGCCCGGAGCGGCCACACCAACCGCCCACAGGCAACGCCCGACAACGGTCGAGCCGTGCAGATATCCGGCACCCGGGGGAGTGGTCGTCTCGATGAACGCGCCACCTGAGAGCTCGGCCACGATCGGCTCCTGCGTGGTCGGATCCCCACCAACGGCCACGGGACGCCCGTCGACGAACTCCAGGTCGTGGAACTGCCCCGTCCGCACCGGCGCCGCGATCTCCGTCCACTTCTTCCCGTCGAAGTGCAGCGCCAGCGGCTGCCGCCAGTACTCCTCGCTCGGCTTCTCACCGACCGCCCAGATGTCGTCCGCCGCACGCACCACCAGCTGCGCGATCTCGAACTGCCGGTCAGCCGGCATGTCGATCGGCAGCTTCACCTCGCGCCAGGCCTTCCCGTCGTACCGGGCGACTCCACCGATTCCCGCCGCCCAGACGTCCTTCGGCGAGACCTGCTCGAGGTCGTCGAGATAGGAGATGTGCTGCAAACCCGCACTGGGCAGCGCCGTCCACTTCCCACCGGCGTACCGGCGTACGGCCGTCTGGTAGTTCCCCTCCGCATCAGTCGCCGCTTCACCGACCAACACGCCAGTTCCAGCCGCCGTCACAGCCGTGTACTGCGAAGACCCCTCAAGCAGCTCGGGCGGATTCGTCACCCGGCTCCACGCCTTGCCGTTCCAGCGCTGCAGCAACGCCCGGTCGCCGTACGTCGGCCCCTCGGTCGCGCCGACCGCCCACACGTCGTTCCGCGACCGAACGAGCAGATCGTCCAGCCGCCCGTCCGCCACCGCACTTTCCGTACGACGCCACGCCTTGCCGTCCCAGTACGCCGCCAGCGGGTGGAACCGCAACGCCTCACCGTCCTGCTCCAGCGAAATCCCCACGCTCCACTGCGCGCCATCGGCCCGCTCGGTCGTGTAGAGCACCGCGGACCCCAGCTCGGTCGGCGTCTCGGTCCAGTCGATCGGCGCAGGCGCGGCAGCACCCGCCACGGTTGTCGTCAGCAACAACCCGGTCACCACAGAGGTCAGCAAGGCAAAACCCTTCGTCGTCGGAGTCTCCACCCCGTACGACGCGCCGACCTCCCCGCCGCGTTACGCTCGCGCGGCGCTCGACCTGCGGGCCAACCCGCCCACCCGGCTACTCCGCGGCCAGGGCCTCCAGCACGCCGTCGCCGTACTTGGCGAGCTTGTTCTCGCCGACGCCGCTGACCTTGCCCAGCTCCGCCAGCGAGCTCGGCAGGTCGGTCGCGATCTGACGCAGCGTCGCATCGTGGAAGATCACGTACGCCGGTACGCCCTGCTCCTTGGCCGTCGCCGCGCGCCACGCCCGCAACCGCTCGAACACCGGCGCCGCCTCGGCCGGCAGGTCGACGACCTTCTTCTTGCTCCCACCGCCCGACGACTTCGACCGCCCGACCCGCTCGGGCTCGCGCCGCATCATCACCTCGCGGCGCCGGCCGAGCACCTCGGCGCTCTCGGCCGTGAGCAGCAGCGTGCCGTAATCACCTTCCACTGTGAGCAGTCGCTGGGCCAGCAACTGCCGGATCACCCCACGCCACTCGGTGTCCTTCAGCTCGGTCCCGATGCCGAACACACTCAGCTCGTCGTGCCGGAACTGCTTGACCTTCTCGGTGGTCTTGCCGAGCAGGATGTCGATCACCTGCCCGGCGCCGAACTTCTGGTTCCGCTCGTGCTGCAGCCGGTACACCGTGGAGAGCAGCTTCTGCGCCGGGATCGTCCCGTCCCACGACTCCGGCGGGACCAGGCAGGTGTCGCAGTTCCCGCACGGCTCGCCCTGCTGGCCGAAGTACGCGAGCAGCTGGACCCGCCGGCACTGCACGGTCTCGCACAGCGCGAGCATCGCGTCGAGATGCGTGCCGAGCCGGCGCCGGTGCGCCGCGTCGCCTTCGGACGTGTCGATCATCTTGCGCTGCTGCACGACGTCCTGCAGCCCGTACGCCAGCCAGGCGGTCGACGGCAGACCGTCGCGCCCGGCGCGACCGGTCTCCTGGTAGTACCCCTCGACCGACTTCGGCAGGTCCAGGTGCGCGACGAACCGTACGTCGGGCTTGTCGATCCCCATCCCGAACGCGATCGTCGCGACCACGACCAGGCCGTCCTCGCGCAGGAAGCGGGACTGGTTCTTCGCGCGGGTCCGGCTGTCCAGGCCGGCGTGGTACGGCACAGCCTCGATCCCGTTCTGGGTCAGGAAGGTGGCGGTCTTCTCGACGCTGTTGCGGGACAGGCAGTAGACGATGCCCGCGTCGCCCGCGTGCTCGGTGCGCAGCAGGTCGAGCAGCTGACGCTGCGGGTTGTCCTTGCCGACGATGCGGTACTGGATGTTCGGCCGGTCGAAGCTGGCGACGAAGTGCCGCGCCTCGGTCAGGTTGAGCCGGGTGGCGATTTCGGCGTGCGTCGCCTCGGTGGCCGTCGCGGTCAGCGCGATCCGCGGCACGTCCGGCCAGCGCTCGTGCAGCTCCGACAGCATCAGGTAGTCGGGGCGGAAGTCGTGCCCCCACTGGGACACGCAGTGCGCCTCGTCGATCGCGAACAACGAGATCTTGCCCTGGTCGAGCAGCCGGACCGTCGACTCGACCCGGAGCCGCTCGGGCGCCAGGTACAGCAGGTCGAGATCACCGGCCAGGAAGGCCTGCTCGACCTCGCGGCGCTGCTCGAAGTCCTGCGTCGAGTTCAGGAAGCCGGCCCGGACGCCGAGCGCGGTGAGCGCGTCGACCTGGTCCTGCATCAGCGCGATCAGCGGCGAGATCACCACCCCGACGCCGGACCTGACCAGCGCGGGGATCTGGTAGCACAGCGACTTGCCGCCACCGGTCGGCATCAGGACGAGCGCGTCACCACCACCGACGACGGTCTCGATGATGTCGCGCTGCTCCCCGCGGAACGCGTCGTACCCGAACACCCGGTGCAGCACCTGCAGGGCTTCGGAGTCTGGCAGTTCCGCTGTCGTTTCGGCCACGCAGCGATTCTACGGAGATCGGCGCTGCCCCGTGGGACGCCTGTGGATACTTCGGCTGCCGGTCCCGTCCCAGGCGGGGACGGGACCGGCGTACCGTCAGCGCAGCCGGTACGCGCGCTCCACGGTTTGGTCGACCGAGTTGCCCGCGCTGTCCACGGCGGTCGCGCGCAGCGTGACGTACTTGGCTGTCGAGGGTGTTTCGAAGACGGCCACGTAGCGATTCGCGCCGGTGCGAACGACTCGAGCGTTGACCCACTGCCGACCGTCGTCGCCGGACGCCTGCACAGCGAGTCCGGTCAGCACGCCGGCCTTGGCTCCAGGCGGATGCTCGACGGTCAACGGCAGCATCGTGTGCTTCGTCCGCGGCAGGCTGCCGTCGTCGCTCGTCCGCAGGCCGAAGCGCACCGCCCAGAGCGGCAGGACCGCACCTTGCCGCCCTGTCACAGCGGACTGGAAGCGCCAGCTCGCCGACACCTTGGTGGACAGCTCCTTGCGGTCGGTGCGATCCACGGACGTGCGCAGCTCGTACTGCGCGCGACCGGCGGGTAGCTCGGCTGAGATACGCCCAGCCTCCTGCGACTCGGCGAACGGCTTGCCGTCGCGGTACAGCGTCGTACGGGCTGCCTCCGGTCGGCCCCGCTCGGGGGAGTAGGAGCTGCTGTGGCCGCTGCCGTCCGCGTGCAGGGACAGGTGAACGGACAGCTGGTTCTCGACTCGCCGGGCGTGCTGGTCGTACGACTTCAGCGCTGCCCGCGGCAGAGCGAACCTGGTCGCGGGTCCTGCGATCGCGGTCCGCCACACCTCGGTGGTCGAGCGCCCGGCCTGGTACGACGTGGGCGTGTTGTCGGAGCTCAGCGACGTCCCGGTGTATCCCTCGTGCAGGATGGTGGACCACCGGACGTCCGGATCTGCCGTCGCGTACTGCACGACGGACGCCGGCAGCTTGGTGTACCCGAAGAGGGCGCGGACACTCGTGGGCAGGCCGGTGACGTGCGGCAGGTGCCCGAAGAACTGCAGGCCGGCCTGCGGTCGCGGTCCGTCGACGGCGAAGCGGTGCACGATCCTCGCCAGGTCACGATCGCGGTAGTGCCGGTCGTACCCGGTGAAGAACCCGCCGCGGCGCTGGTCGGACAACGAATAAATGTAGGGCGAATCGTCGTACCAGCCGGCGGTCCCGTGACCCAGCGTGCTCTGCACGAAGGAGAACAAGCCGGTACCGGTCGCCGGCGGCCCGAGCTGTGCGGTGAAATGCGAGTCGAGGTCACCGTTCCACAGCGAGGACATGTAGGGCTCTGCGCCCTTCCCTCTGCGCGGCTGCACCAGGCCGACGTTCGCCATCGCGAGGATGGATCCTGGTTGCTCGACGGAGACCTTCATCGGTTTGGTCTTGCGGGCGTCCACGACCACCGTGCGGGCGCGGTCCATGACGAGCGCCGGCTGCACCGTCCAGTACAGACGTTGGCGGTCGGGGTCGTCGGCGACCACCACCGACTCGACGAGGTAGCGCCCCTTCGGAAGCCGGACCACCGTCTCGCCGTCCGGGTCGTACGGCGCCTCCAGCACATCCTGATCGGTACCGACGATCACGTTGCCGGCCGCCGCCTGCTTGCCGTCGCGGTCGAGCGTGCGCAACGTCAGGTCGTAGCTCTCGACCTCCTTGTCCACCTGCAGCAGCGTCGACGTGACGCGCTTGCCGTTCGCGGTGGCGGTGATCCGGCCGGTGTACAGGCCGTCCGGGCCGGAGTGCCGGGTGTTGATCCGGACCGCCACCGTGGCGGTGCCGCCCGCCGGGACAACGAGCCGACGCGTCGAGAGGCTGACCGTTCCGGCCGGTGCCGCGCGTCCGGTGGGTCCGGTCAGCCGGGCGTCCAGGGCCAGGGTGACGGGCTTGGTGCCGTCGTTGTGGAACGTCGCCTGCCGGGTGACGGGCCGGTCGTCGGTGTGCGGCCAGCGCTGCGTTCCGAACGCCATGCTGCCCGGCACGCTGAAGACGGTCTGCTCGATCGCCCGGCCGACGTCGATCCGGCCCGCGCCCTGCTCGTACACCGATTGGTTCGCGGCGGGCCGGGCGGAGGCCGTCAGCGCGGCCTTCAGCCGGTCCGCTGTCCAATTGGGCCTGCGCTGGACCAGGAGCGCGGCGGCGCCCGAGACGTGCGGCGTCGCCATCGACGTACCCGACTTCATCGTGTACGCCGGTCCGCCCGGCCGGGCGTTCGCCAGCGCGGCGGTGATGTCGACACCCGGCGCGGTGACGTCGGGCTTCACCGCGCCGTCGCCGACCCGCGGACCGCGAGACGAGAAGGACGCCAACTCGTCGTACCGGTCGACCGCCCCGACCGCCAGGGCCGCGTCCGCCGAGGCAGGCGAGCCCACGGTCCGGCCGAACGGGCCGCTGTTGCCGGCCGCGACGACGAAGAGCGCGCCGGTACGGGCGGTCAAGGTGTTCACCGCGGCTTCGACCGGGTCGATGCCAGGGGTGTCCGGGCTGCCCAGACTGAGGTTGACCACGTCGGCGCCCTGCTCGACCGCCGCCCACTCCATCGCGGCCAGGATCGCCGACTCCCGGCAGCCGCGACCCTCGCAGATCTTGGCGTCCAGCAGCTTGGCTCCTGGCGCCACTCCGCGGTACCGGCCGGCCGACGCCTTGCCAGTGCCCGCGATGGTCGACGCGACGTGCGTCCCGTGGCCGATCTGGTCGCCTGGCGTGTCGCCGACGAAGTTCTTCGCGGCTTTCACCTGACCGGCCAGATCAGGGTGCGAGGTGTCGATGCCGGTGTCCAGAACGGCGACCGTCGCCCCGGTGCCGGTGTAACCGGAGCGCCAGGCGGTCGGCGCGCCGATCTGAGGCACGCTGCGATCCAGCGACACCTGTCGCAGGCCGTCGAGCCAGACCTTGTCGATGCCGCCCTGCCCCGGAGCCAGCGACTGCCACGTCGCCCCGAGGTTCTGCTTGCGGGCTGCGACCGCGACGCTGCCCGCCGACGGCAGCGTCCGGGTGGCCCGTAGGCCGTCCCGCCGGGCCAGGCCGGGGGCGCGGCTCGTGCCCGACGCCAGGATCAACGGCAGGTCCGTGCTGTGCGCGTCGTCGTACCCGGCCTCGATCAGGGTGGTCAGGTCGAACAGTCGCCGATCCAGCCGGCCGCTCGCGACCAGATCTGCGACATCGGCCGGTACGGCGTACAGGTGGCCGTCGATCCGGCGGATCGAGACGGCGACCTTCTCACGCCCCTTGGCCGGCCGGATCTCGACCTGGGCACCGCCTCCGGACACCTGCACCCGATCACCGGTGACGAGGGTGACCACGTGACCGTCCCCTCCGCGGAGGGGATCGGGTGGTGGGGCCGGCGCCGCGCCGGTCGGCGGAACCGAACCGACCAGCAGGACCGCAGCCAGCAGGACACTCACAACTCGTCGCCTCATGAAACGCTCCCTGTACCGGACGTCTTGACGACGGTCGATACGGAGCCGGCGGTCGCGAGGATGCCTTGCCCGGAAGCCTTTCAGCGTGGGCTGAACAGTGGGCGGGTCAGCGCTCGCCCGCGTAGGTGCCGACGCTCCAGACGTTGCCCTCGGGATCGGTGACGGCGAAGCCGCGCGATCCGTAGTCCTCCTCGCGCATCTCGCGCAGGACCTTCGCGCCGGCCGCGATCACCTGTGGATAAAGGGAGTCCGGATCGTCGTGAACGAGATAACTTCCCTGTGCCTGGTCGACGAACCGGTCGAACTCGTTGGGTTCGGCGTTGCGGTCGACCGAGCTGACCATCACCCCACCACCGTGCGGCCACAACAGTTCGGCGTGCGCGATCGATCCCTCGGCGACTCCGGGGTAGGAGGCGACCAGTGTGAATCCCAGCCCTTCGGTCAGGAACTTCAGGGCGGCCTGCCCGTCGCGGTAGATCAACGTCGGCCACACGCCGACCTGTCCGGTGCTCTGTGTCGTGTTCATACCCCCGACTCTGTCTTCTCCCCAGGAGGTTCGTCTTGAACGTATGGGAGTTCTTCAGCGATCCACTGCCGCGGCGAGCAACCGGCCAGCGCGTTCCACTCACGGGACAGGTGCGCCTGGTCGGCGTAGCCGAGCTCGGCCGCCAGGTCGGCGAGCTTGGTCCGCGGTGCGCGCTTCAACCGCTGCACGGCCTGTTCGAACCGCATCACGCGAGCGGCGACCTTGGGTGCGAGTCCGTACTCCTGGCGAAAGCGTTCGGTCAGGTGGCGCCGGCCCCAACCGACCTCGGTCGCCAGATCCTGTACGCCGACGCCGCCGCTGGTCTGCGCGAGCCGTTGCCAGGCCCAGCAGATCTCGGCGCGCGGCTGGGGGACAGGCTCGTCGCGCCATGCCTCGAGCAGCAACCGCTCCAGGAGGGCGAAGCGCCGCGTCCAGCTGGGGGTCTCGCGCAGTTGCTCGGTGAGCTCGCGGGCCGGCCTGCCGAGGATGTCGTCGAGCGGGACCACGGTCGAGGCCAGTTCACCGGAGGGAACGCCGAGCAGCGCGCGACTGCCGGCCGGCGTGAGCGCGAGCTGGAGCCCGGTCTGGTTGGGCGACTGGCCGATCCGGACGGCAGTCGAGTGGAGACCACCGGCGAGCGTCTCGAACGTCCGCGTCGGCGCGTCCGGCCAGCCGATGCTCAGCGGCTCGTCCAGCGTGATCACGACGGTCAGCGACCGGGAGGGGAGTCCACGGTGCAGCTCGGGCGGCTTCCCGCGGTAGGCGTAGCCGATCAGGTCGTCGAGGTACGGGCGCAGCGCGGGATGCACCCGGTGCACATGCAGCTCGAAGTCCTCCATCGCTCCAGGCTAGATCGCCGACCCGACAAAAGCCCTGCTTCAGGCTGGGCGGCGGGCGATGACCAGGCGACCGAAGTCGGTCTGCGCCAGGCGTTCGATCGCGAAGCCCGCGGTCTTGGCCTCGTCGGCCAACTGCTCGGCGGTCCGTCCGAAGGGCACGCCCCACCCCTGCGCGACCAGCTTCCGCAGCGTGTACGCCGGTCGATCGTCCTCGTCCGGTTCCGGCTCCATCTCCTGCATCATCAGCACCCCGCCAGGCTTCAGCACCCGGAGCAGCATCGCGAGCGTCTCCGCCCGCGTCTGCTCGGGAAAGAAGGGCTGCGCCCAGAACGCACCGGTGAACCTGTCCGGCTCGTCGAGCTCCCGCGCGTCCATCACCCGGACGTCGATCCGATCCGTCACCCCGCGCGTCTCGGCCCGTCGTACCGTTTCGGCGGCGACCGTCGGGACCAGCTCGATCGCCACAGCCTCCAGCTCCGGATACATCGAGGCGAGCGTCAGCGTCGCGCAGGCGACCCCGCAGCCGACGTCGAGCCACGTTCCGGCCTTGATCGCGGCCGACAGCTCAGGCAGTTGCGGGACGAAGATCTGCTCGTACAGGGCTTTCGTCACCGCACCTGCCGCACCTCCGGCGGCGCGGGCGACCACGAGCGCGTCCGGTTCGGTCAGCGGCAGCGGCCCGCGCTCTTCGGCCGCCGTACGGGTCAGCCGGGTCATCAGCTCGGAGCGATCCAGCAGATCGTCCAGCCCGATCCAGGCGTCCGCGGCGGCGAGCGCCTCGAAGGACGCGCTCAGCTGCACGTGCCCGTTCGCCTGCTCGACGATCCCGTGCGACTCGAGCACAGCCAGTACGTCGGTGAGCCGGGCCGGCGGGAGCCCGGAGAACTCGGCCAGCGCGGCGAGCTCCCGGCGTTCGAGGAGGAACTGCGTCCACCCGCGGTCGCGCAGCGTCGTCAGGAGTGCGAGCGCCTGGGCGCCGTTGGCCCAGGTCTCCACCTGCCCGCGGGCGGCGCGGGAGAGCGCGAGCCGCTCCAGTGGGTCAGATCGGGTGTCGTCGGCTGTACTCACAGGGACAAGATGCAGGACGCCGCGAGGGGTTGGAACATCGGCCCGGGAGGGTGGCGACTTCCCGCCGTACAGCGGGACCTCGGAACGATCGCCGGCGACTCGAAGACCCGACGGCGCGCTTGTTGCGCCGGGATGTGGGACCGGCGTTTCGGCATTCGGGACGGTAGTGGCAACATGCTAGGAGAGCAGTCCGAGAAGCGAGGAGATACCGTCGTGCCTGCATTGAGGTCCCGTACTGTCACCCACGGTCGCAACATGGCGGGCGCCCGCGCGCTCATGCAGGCCTCCGGGGTAGCGCGGGAGGACTTCGGCAAACCGATCATCGCCGTGGCGAACAGCTTCACCGAGTTCGTGCCGGGGCACACCCACCTGCAGCCGGTGGGCCGGATCGTGTCCGAGGCGATTCATGCGGCGGGCGGCATCGCGCGCGAGTTCAACACGATCGCCGTCGACGACGGGATCGCGATGGGCCACGGCGGCATGCTGTACAGCCTGCCGTCGCGCGACCTGATCGCCGACTCGGTCGAGTACATGGTCGAGGCGCACTGCGCGGACGCCCTGATCTGCATCTCGAACTGCGACAAGATCACCCCCGGCATGCTGATGGCCGCGCTGCGGCTGAACATCCCGACCGTGTTCGTCTCCGGCGGCCCGATGGAGGCCGGCCGGGCCACGCTGGTCGACGGCACCGTGCGCAAGCTCGACCTGATCGACGCGATGTCCGAGGCGGTCAACGAGAACGTCTCCGACGCCGACATCCAGCGGATCGAGGAGAACGCCTGCCCGACCTGCGGGTCCTGCTCCGGCATGTTCACCGCGAACTCGATGAACTGCCTGACCGAGGCGATCGGCCTGTCCCTGCCCGGCAACGGCTCGGTCCTGGCCACCCACACCGCCCGCAAGGCCCTGTACGAGAACGCCGGCCGCACGGTCGTCGAGATCACCAAGCGGTACTACGACACCGACGACGAGAACGTGCTGCCGCGCAACATCGCGTCCCGCGCCGCGTTCGAGAACGCGATGGCGCTCGACATCGCGATGGGTGGTTCGACCAACACGATCCTGCACCTGCTGGCCGCGGCGCAGGAGGCCGAGGTCGACTTCGGTCTGGACGACATCAACGCCGTGTCGCGGCGGGTGCCGTGCCTGGCGAAGGTCGCGCCGAACGTCGCGCCGGGTGGCACGTACTACATGGAGGACGTGCACCGGGCCGGTGGGATCCCGGCGATCCTCGGTGAGCTGTACCGCGGTGGGCTGCTGAACGAGGACATCCACACCGTGCACAGCGACTCGATCGACGAGTGGTTGAAGACGTGGGACCTGCGCGGCGGTTCGCCGTCCGCTGAGGCCGTTGAGATGTGGCACGCGGCCCCGGGGTGCGTTCGGTCGGCGACCGCGTTCTCGCAGTCGGAGCGCTGGGACACGCTGGACACCGACGCGGCCGGCGGGTGCATCCGCGACGTCGAGCACGCGTACTCCGCCGACGGCGGCCTGGCCGTGCTGAAGGGCAACCTCGCCGAGGACGGCTGCGTCGTGAAGACGGCGGGCGTGGACGAGTCGATCTGGACCTTCCAGGGCCCGGCCGTGGTTTGCGAGTCGCAGGAGGAAGCCGTCGAGAAGATCCTCGCGAAGCAGGTCCAGCCCGGCGACGTCGTCGTGATCCGGTACGAGGGCCCGAAGGGCGGTCCCGGGATGCAGGAGATGCTCTACCCCACGTCGTTCCTGAAGGGCCGCGGCCTCGGCAAGGTCTGTGCCCTGGTCACCGACGGCCGCTTCTCCGGCGGCACGTCGGGCCTGTCCATCGGCCACGCATCCCCCGAAGCAGCCTCCGGCGGCACCATCGCCCTGGTCCAGGACGGCGACCAGATTCGCATCGACATCCCCAACCGCTCGATCGACCTCCTTGTCGACCAAGCCGAGCTCGACACCCGCCGCGAGGCCCTGGGCGGCGTCTACGCCCCCAAGTCCCGCGACCGCAAGGTCTCCCAAGCCCTCCGCGCCTACGCCGCCATGGCCACCAGCGCCGACAAGGGCGCAGTCCGAGACGTCACCAAACTCGGCTGACCCCCCGCGTGCCCGGCCCCAGGCCGGGCACGCGAGCACCGGGCGTGCACCACCGGGCGTGCACCACCTCGCGTGCACCACCGGGCGAGCCGCACAAGGTGGGCGGCACGCGGCGGGCTCCCCGCGATTACTCCCGGCGAATCACCGCCGTGCAGCACCACTACGCGTCCACCAGCCGCGCGCTCTGCGCCGCGCGCTCGCCACCCGGCGAGCAGCACCAGATGGGCAGCACCCGGCGTGCAGCACCGCGCGTGCAGCACCGCCCGCCCGGCAGCACGCGTTGACCGCCGCGCAGCATCACCGCGCGAGCAGCCCCAGGTGGGCGGCACCCGGCGGGCTCCCCGCGAGTCACACCCGGCGAACCACCGCTGTGCAGCACCACCATGCGCCCACCAGCCGCGCGTTCAGCGCCGCGCGCTCGCCACCTGGCCAGCAGCACCAGATGGGCAGCACCCGGCGAGCAGTACCAGGTGGCGGCACCGGGCGGGCTCCCCGCGAGCGACTCGTGAGCACCACCCGGCGAGCAACCTGTGAGCCCCCGCCAACACCACCGCCCCACCTGCGTGCGCCTCACGACGGCGCACTCACCAGCACGGGCAGGTCGTAGCGCGTTCACCACCGCGCGTCAACATCACGCGAGCAGTTCCCGGTGGCAGCAGCCGGCGGGTGGGGCGGGGCAGGCACCTTGCGAGCGCCGCCACGCGAGACGACCGGCGCGGGCGGGACCCGGACCGGCACCCCGCGAGCACCAGCAGGCGTGCGCCACCGCGAGCACCACCAGGCGTGCACCACCGCGAGGACCCCGCGCGGGCACCGTCCACCTTTGACCGCTGATGTGTTGTCCGACGACTGCTTAGTTGTGCGACGACTGACGCGGTATGTCGCGCTAGTCGTCGAACAAGGATGCGGCGGAGGGGGCCAGGTGCAAGTGGTCGGCGCTTGAGTGGATGTGGCCCTTGGTCGCGGGGCTTGAGGTTGGTGCTGGTGAGGTCAGTGAGGGGTGAGCTTCATGGGAGGTTCGCGCGCGGGACTCGGCGGGTGGTTTGGGCACCCGGGAGGTCAGCGTGGGCTCCGGCACCGCGGAAAAGGTGGGTGTGCTGGTTGGCGCGGGGTTCGGGCCGCGGGCGCGCGGGGGTTTCGGCGTAAGGTCCGGGCCGAGGGATGAGTCGTTCGCGCGGGCGGTCAGCGCGGGCCGATGCCTGCTGTGCGGGGTTGGCCGCGGGTTCGTACGACGCTTGCGGTGGTTCAGCGGATGTTCCGGCGGGGCGCTCGGTGGTTCAGCGTGGAGGTTCGTGCGGGGCACGTGTGGGGAGCGGCACGGTGGAGCGGCTTACAGGAGCTCCAGATCGAAGGCCAGCGTGATGGCTTCGGCTAGGGACGGTTCCTGGTCGGGGAGGACGTAGCCGATCAGGCGGCCCAGTTGGAGTTTGGGGATGGTTTGGATGTTGTCGCAGCTGATGGCGCTGGGGTGGTCCAAACCGTTCTGCGGGCCTACCAGCACCTCGGTGGAGAGGCCTCGGATGGTGCTGGTGATGGGGGCCACCGTCACGTTGGTGAGGCGGGGGCGGATGAGTTCGCGGGTGAGGACTACGACGGGGCGGGGTTTGTCGAGGCGGGCGATGTGGATGGGGCGCATCAGTCGAGGTCGGTGAGTACGGTTCCGCCGGCGGTCGCGGCCAGGCCGTCGAGGTCGGAGGGTTCGCCGTACTCGGTGAGCAGGGCGAGGTCGCGGGCGGCCAGCTCGCGGCGGCGCTCGCGTTCCATCGCCCGGGCGACGACCGACGCTCGCGACGGTGCCTTGTTGTCGTCGACGAGGCGGTCCATGAAGTCGACCAACTCGTCCGGGAGACGCACGGTGATCTGTTTGCTCATACCACGACGATACCACCGTGGGATTCAACCCGGTATGGACGCTCAGTTCGGGTTCATGGTGGACCAGGACATGTCCGTGTCGGGCAGCGACGGGATCGCCTTGATCGCGGTCAGCTCGGCGTCGAGGAGGCCGATCAGCTGGGCCAGGCGCGTTGTGGTGTCGGGAGCCTCGAGGAGTTTCTGGCGTTCGGGGGTGAGCAGGGTGGTCGCGGCCGACATCAGGTACGACAGCGTGCCCGGGTCGTCGGGCAGCGAGCCGATGTGCAGGCCGGGGCGGGAGATCTCGGTCACGGCGGCGGCGTACCGGCGGAAGCGTTCGACGGCGATCGTCGCCGTACCGAGCGGGTCGTCGCCGAGCTCCTCGTCCAGCCACTCGACGTCGGCGACCAGGTAGTCGCCGCCGCTGTCCAGCTCGTCGACCTTGAAGCGGCGGTTGCCGGTCAGCGTGACCTCGACCGGGCCGTCGTCGTCGGCGTCGATGGTGATCTCGGAGATGGTGGCCGCGCAGCCGGTGCCGTACAGCGAGCGGAAGACCCGGTCACCCAGCTCGTAGCCGTCCCGAACGGCGATCGCGCCGCAGACCATCTCGCCGCCGTTCTCGACCAGGTCGCGGATCACCGAACGGCCTTGGGCGTCCGTGATCGGCAAAGGGAGCACCAGCCCCGGAAAGATCACCGTCTCGACGGTGAGCAGCGGCAGCCGAGAGTCCATACCGTCGAGCGTAGGGCATGCATGGCAGCCACCTGCGTGCTGCGCGGCACCCGGCGCGGCACCTCGGTGCACTGGAGCAAAGCCCACGATGGAAAAACATCGAGGGCTTCACTCCAGCACACCGAGCTACCACGCCGGGCACCTGCTCGCGACTGCAGGTGACTGCCATGCATGCCCTGGGGCAACCATCCACAGGTTGTACGCCGAACCACGGCACAACCGGGGCGACCACTAGACTGGGGCCCATGATTCGCCGCGTCGACCTGCGGGGCCGAGTGGCGGCCGGAGAGCTCAACGATCTCCCTGCCGAAGTTCACGCCCTGGTGCCCCGAGCCGTGTTCGACGTCGAGAAGGCTCTCGACGTCGTCCGACCGATCTGTCTGGACGTCCGGCATCGTGGTCTCGAGGCGATCAGGGAGTACGGCGAGAAGTTCGACCAGGTCCGCGTCGACGACGTCCGGGTGCCGGCCGCGGCGCTGAAGACCGCGCTGGAGGAGCTCGACCCGACCGTGCGCGGCGCGTTCGAGGAGTCGATCCGGCGGGTGCGCGAGGTCAGCCAGGACGAGCTCGGCGGCGACGTCGCGTCCGAGCCCGCGCCGGGTGGGCGGGTCACGCAGCGGCTCGTGCCGGTGCAGCGCGTCGGGCTGTACGTCCCGGGCGGCCGTGCGCCGCTCGCCTCCAGTGTCGTGATGAACGTCGTACCGGCTCAGGTCGCCGGGGTGCCCTCGCTTGCTGTCGCTTCGCCTCCGCAGAAGGAGTTCGGGGGACTGCCGCACCCGACCGTGCTCGCGGTGTGCGCGATGCTCGGGATCGACGAGGTGTACGCCATGGGCGGCGCCCAGGCGATCGCCGGGTTCGCGTACGGCTTCGACGGGTGCCGCAAGGTCAACCTGATCACCGGTCCGGGCAACATCTACGTCGTGGCCGCGAAGCGGTTCCTGCTCGGGCAGGTCGGGATCGACTCCGAGGCCGGCCCGACGGAGATCGCCGTACTGGCCGACGGCACGGCCGACCCGGTGCACGTGGCCGCGGATCTGATCAGCCAGGCCGAGCACGACCCGATGGCGGCCAGCGTGCTGGTGACGCCGAGCGAGTCGCTGGCGGCCGCGGTCGAGGCCGAGCTGCTGATTCAGGTCGCCAAGACGAAGCACTCCGAGCGGGTGACCGAGGCGCTCGGTGGGCAGCAGTCCGCCATCGTGCTGGTCGACGATCTCGACCAGGGGACCGTGCTGGTCGACGCGTACGCCGCTGAGCACCTGGAGATCCAGACCGAGGACGCCGAGGAGCGGGCCGCCCTGATCAACAACGCGGGCGCGATCTTCGTCGGTGGGTGGTCGCCGGTTTCGCTGGGCGACTACTGCGCCGGGTCGAACCACGTGCTGCCCACCGCGGGCTGCGCGTGCCACTCGTCGGGCCTGTCCGTGCGCAGCTTCCTGAAGGCGATGCACGTCGTCAACTACACCCGCGACGCCCTGCGGGAGGTCGCCGGCCACGTGGTCGCACTGGCCAACGCCGAGGACCTGCCGGCCCACGGCGCCGCCGTGTCCGCACGCTTCCCGGAGACCGCCGCCGCCTCCGGCGACACCGCCGCCGCGTCCGTCACCACCGACGGCACCGCTGCCGAGACCGCTCCGGCGTCCGGCACTGCTGTCTCCGCTCGATCCCTCGAGGACAGCTGATGGGCCGCTTCGACGGGCTGCCGCTGCGCGAGGAGCTGAAGGCGTTCGAGCCGTACGGCGCGCCGCAGCTCGACGTGCCGTTCCTGCTCAACGTCAACGAGAACCCGTACCCGCCGAGCGACGCCGTCGTCGCCGACATCACCGCGTCGGTCGCCGAGGCGGCTC
Source organism: Kribbella lupini (assembly GCF_039529595.1). NCBI lineage: Bacteria > Bacillati > Actinomycetota > Actinomycetes > Propionibacteriales > Kribbellaceae > Kribbella > Kribbella lupini. Next base: position 938,810 of record NZ_BAAANC010000001.1, read on the forward strand.
GCGGTCTCAACCGGTACCCGGACCGCGACTTCCTGGCGCTGCGCGCCGACCTGGCCGCGTACCTCGGTCGCGAGTCCGGCGCGCACCTGACCGCCGAGCAGATCTGGGCGGCCAACGGGTCCAACGAGGTCATGCTGCATCTCCTGCAGGCCTTCGGCGGGCCGGGCCGGACGGCGTTGTCGTTCGCGCCGACGTACTCGATGTACCCGGAGTACGCCCGCGACACCAACACCGGCTGGGTCGTCGGCCGCCGGTCGCACGACTTCACGCTCGACCAGAGCAAGGCGCTCGCCGCGATCTCGCGGCACCGCCCGTCGGTCGTGCTGCTCGCCTCACCGAACAACCCGACCGGTACGGCGCTGCCGATCCAGCTGGTCGAGGCGGTCGCCGGGCGGACGGCGTCGATCGGGGCGGTGCTGGTGGTCGACGAGGCGTACGCCGAGTTCCGCCGCGCGGGAACGCCGAGCGCGACCAGCCTGCTCCCGTCGTACCCGAACCTCGCCGTCGCCCGGACCACCTCGAAGGCGTTCGCGCTGGCCGGGGCCCGGGTCGGTTACCTTGCCGCGAGCAAGCAACTGGTCGACGCGCTGCGGATCGTCCGGCTGCCGTACCACCTGTCCGCCGTGACCCAGGCGGTCGCGCGGGCAGCGCTGCGGCACTCCGACGAGTTGCTCGGCCGGGTCGACCAGCTGCGGGTCGAGCGGGACGAAACGGTTGACTGGCTGCGGTCGCAGGGCCTCAAAGCAGTCGACTCGGACGCGAACTTCGTCCTCTTCGGCACGTTCACCGACCGGCACGCGGTCTGGCAGGCGTTGCTCGACGACGGCGTACTGATCCGTGAGACCGGCCCGGACGGCTGGCTGCGGGTCTCGATCGGCACCGGCGCCGAGATGGCCGCGTTCCGCGCGTCCCTGGAGAAGGTGCTCAAGACCGACATCGGAAGGCAATCATGAGTCGCACTGCCCGTATCGACCGGGAGACCAGCGAGTCGAAGGTGCTGGTCGAGCTCGACCTGGACGGCACCGGCCGGGCCGACATCTCCACCGGCGTCGGCTTCTACGACCACATGCTCAACGCGCTGGCCAAGCATGCGCTGCTCGACCTGCACGTGAACACGGTCGGCGACCTCGAGATCGACGCGCACCACACCGTCGAGGACACCGCGATCGGCATCGGCCAGGCGCTGAAGGAAGCGCTCGGCGACAAGAAGGGCATCCGCCGGTTCGGTGACGCGACCGTGCCGCTGGACGAGGCGCTCGTGCACTGCACGGTCGACCTGTCCGGCCGGCCGTACTGCGTGCACACCGGTGAGCCCGACGGCCAGGTCTACGCGATCATCGGCGGCGACTACGCCGGATCGCTGACCCAGCACGTGTTCGAGACGCTCGCGTTCAACGCGGCGATCTGCGTCCACATCCGGGTGCTCTCCGGCCGCGACCCGCACCACATCGTGGAGGCGCAGTTCAAGGCGTTCGCGCGAGCCTTGCGCGACGCGGCCGAGCTGGACCCGCGGCAGCCCGGAATCCCTTCCACCAAAGGCGCCCTGTGAGCAAGAAGGTCGTCCTGCTCGACTACGGCTCGGGCAACATCCGGTCCGGTGAGCGCGCCCTGCAACGCGTCGGCGCGGACGTCACCGTCACCGCGGACTACCAGCAGGCCCTCGACGCGGACGGCCTGCTGGTCCCCGGCGTCGGTGCGTTCGAGGCCTGTATGACGGGTCTCAAGGCGGTCCGCGGCGACGTCGTCGTGGACCGGCGGCTCACCGGCGGCCGCCCGGTGCTCGGGATCTGCGTCGGCATGCAGATCCTGTTCGCCAAAGGCATCGAGCACGGTGTCGAGACCGAGGGCTGCGAGCAGTGGCCCGGCACGGTCGAGCGGCTCCAGCCGCAGCACGGCGAGCCGGTCCCGCACATGGGTTGGAACACGGTCGACGTCCCCGGCGGCAGCACCCTCTTCGAGGGCATCGACAAGGAGCGCTTCTACTTCGTGCACTCGTACGGCGTGCGCGAGTGGGCGCTCAAGGACACTCGCGAGTCGGTCACCCCGAAGGTCACCTGGTCGTCGTACGGCGAGGACCGGTTCGTCGCCGCGGTCGAGAACGGGCCGCTGACCGCGACCCAGTTCCACCCCGAGAAGTCCGGCGACGCCGGCGCCGAACTGCTCGCCAACTGGGTCCGCTCGCTCTGAGCAGGTCCGCGGCCGCAGCCCTGCTCCCAGTGACCCCACTACTGTTGCCTGGTGCGCGAACTCGTCTACCTCTCGCAGGCCAAGCTCCAGCAGTTCCGTAAACCGACCAGCAAGCGTGACGGGTTGTCCGGCGGTGTGAAGCTCACCGCCGGACTCACCGGTCTGCCGTCCGTCGAGGCGAACGTCGACTACGACCCGGTCGCCGCGGCAGCCGGTACGGCCGCCACGCTGGACCAGGCGGAGGAGTTCATCCGATCCAAGTGGCCGGTCCGCTGGTGGACCGAGGAGCTGGAGCCGGGGGAGTGGATGCAGTTCGAGACGTGGCTCGTCAGCGCCGTGCTGAAGGACGGCATCCGGCAGGTCGTGTTCTGGTGGGGGCGTCACCACTTCAGCGACGGCAGTTCCGTGCAGCTGCTGCTGCACGGTTCGCCTCAGCACCTGCTGCAGAGCTCGGGCGACCAGCTTCCGCGCGAGGCGATCTCGGGGTCGGCGGTGGCCGGCCTGTTCAGCTATCTCGCGACTGCCGAGGAGGACGGGACGGACACCTCCGACGCCCAGTGGTACGAGGCGCAGCTGGATCGGCTGGTACGGCAGCTGCGGGGGATCGCGCCGGAAGTGACCGCGACCTGGGTGAGCGGGATGGCTCGGGTGTCGTTCAGCGTCGAGGACGCCCGGCGGCGGATGGTGGTGGCGAGCCCGTTGGTGGTGGAGTACGTGCCCGTACCGCGGTGACTGTGAGTACCTGACACTCGTTCTCTTGCTGTTGGGTTGATGTTTACCGTACGTTCACTGGCGTCAACTGCTTGTACTCACAAGGAGGACCGCCGTGACCGCAACAAATCCCCTGTCCAGGCGTCAGTTCGTCGCCCGAGCGGCCGCGGCCGGAGTCGCGGTCAGTGTGGTGGGGTCCGTCGAAGCGCTCTACACCGCTCAGCCGGCGCTCGGCACGTCCGGGCCGAAGATCGGGTACGGGCCGCTGATCGAGGACCCCAAGGGCATGCTCGATCTGCCGCGCGGTTTCAGCTACAAGGTGCTCTCGCGGGAGGGCACCGTGCGCCCGGACGGGATCAAGACCCCGAGCCGGTTCGACGGGATGGGGACGTTCCCGGACCGGCACGGCGGCAACCGGCTGGTCCGCAACCACGAGTGCAGCCCGACCGCGACGATCGGCGTGAAGGCGCCGCCGGAGCGGACCTACGACCCGATGGGGTTCGGCGGCACGAGCACGCTGGTGGTCGACCGGCACAACCACACCACCAAGGAGTTCACCAGCCTCGGCGGTACGGCGATCAACTGCTCCGGCGGCATCACGCCGTGGCGGACCTGGCTGACCTGTGAGGAGACCGAGCTCAAGGCCGGCGACAGCGGCTACACCAAGGACCACGGCTTCATCTTCGAGGTCGACCCGTACGACGACCGGCGCAACGTGCACCCGACGCCGCTGAAGGACATGGGCCGGTTCCAGCACGAGGCGGTCGCGATCGACCCGGCGACCGGCATCGTGTACGAGACCGAGGACGCGTTCATCGCGCCGCTCGGTGGCTTCTACCGCTTCCTGCCGAACCGGCCGCGCGGCGGCTGGGGCAGCCTGCGGGCCGGCGGCGAGCTGCAGGCGATGCACATCCCGGGCCTGCCGGACCTGTCGGTGGTGCAGGAGGCGGGCACGGAGTTCGGCGGCGTGCAGTGGGTCAAGGTTCCGGACCCGCTGGCGACCTCGGAGTCGGTGCGGGCGCAGGACTACGCCAAGCCGATCACCGGTGGGTACAAGCTCGAGGGCTGCTGGTGGGGTTCGCTGGACCGCTGCGTGTACTTCGTGTCGTCGTTCGCGCGCACCGAGCTCGGCCCGAAGGTCGACCACGACGGCCAGGTGTGGCGCTACGACCCGCGGCGCAAGACGCTGCGGCTGATGGTGATCTTCACCCGGCCCTCGCCCGGGTCCGACAACCCCGAGTTCGATGCCCCGGACAACATCACGATGTCGCCGTACGGCGGGCTGATGATGTGTGAGGACGGCCTCGGCGAGCAGCACATCCTCGGCACCACCGAGGACGGCGAGGTGTTCAAGTTCGCCCGGAACCGGGTGAACAACGGGACGCCGGAGGAGCCGGAGTACGGCGAGCTGGCCGGCGCGGGCTTCTCCGCCGACGGGCGCACGATGTTCTTCAACGTCTACACGCCGGGCATCACCTACGCGATCACCGGGCCCTGGCGCCGTCGGCGCTGATCAGGCAGAGCGCCGCCGCAGGCGCTGATCGACGATGCCGGAGGCCAGCAGGTACTGGCCTCCGGCGTACGTCGCCATCGCGAGCGCACCACGGCCGGGGAAGTCGCGCCCGGCCATCCGGAACGCGATCAGCGCGTCGGAGACCAGGAAGAGCGCGCCGCCCGCACCACTGCGCGGGCTGTGCCAGCGCGACACCACGGCTGTTGCCGTCAGCAACAACGCGTACGCCGCAACCGGCACGCGCTGGGACCCGAGGTCTCGGGACAGCACGGCGACGAGCGCGGCCCACAGAGCGCCGTACGCCGCGAGCACGCGCCAGGGCCGTTGGGTGGACTCGGGCAGCATGAGCGCGAGGTAGCAGGCGTGGGCGGCCGCGAAGGCCGCGATCCCGGCGAGCTCGTACTCGGTCTCCAGCAGCAGATCGCCGGCGGCTGACGCCAGCAGCGCGGCCTGAAGGAGCGGCGGAGCCTGCCGCGTCCGCGACCAGGCCAGCAGCAACGGCATCAGGGTCGCCTTGCTCGCCACCTTGAGGATCTTCGCGTCGACGGCGACCGCGGCGACGTGGACGACGGAGGCGGCGCAGTACGCGAACAGGCCCCGCCGGGCATTCACCAGATGACTCAGGCTCATGGGAGCGAGTGTGCCCAGCTCGGGTGAACAACAAGCTCTGGGCCCGGGCGGATGCCCGGGCCCAGACGGGCTGGGGGAGTCAGCGGATCGACTGGGGGGTCAAGGCCGAATCCCGCGCCCGGTCCTACGGTTCGTCGATGACGATCGCGGCCTCCATCTCCAGCACGCGGCGGTAGTCGTCGTCGAGGGTCTGGGCGTCGCTGTGGATCAGGATCACCCAGGCCAGGCAGGTGAACAGGTCGACCGTCTCCGGGACGACGGCGTCCTCCTCGTGCAGGATCTTCATCCAGTGGAAGGACTTCAGGCTCTCGATCCCGTCGAACACCTCGCGGTTGCGGAAGTACCCGTCCCGGTACGCCGAGACGAAGATCCCGCGCAGGTGCTGGACCAGGTCGAACCCGTCCCGCACCTCGCCGCGCACCCGGTGCGCGACGGTCCGCTTGATGTGGTTGTCACCGGTGGCCAGCTCGCTGACCATCTGGTGACCGCCACCGGCGGGCCGGGCCGCGACCTCGATCAGGCGCGGGCCGTCCGCGGTCATCATCACCTCGGCGTGCCCGCAGCCGATCCGGATGCCGACCGCGTCCAGCACCTGCTGGGTGTACGGCCACAGCGCCTGGACCTCCGGGTCGTCCTCGGCCAGGAAGTCGATCCGGTGGTAGATGCCGATCTTGTCGCCGCGGCTGATCTTGGTGTAGCGGCAGACGTCGACCAGCGAGTGCTTGCCGTCGACGGTGTAGCTGTCGACCAGGTACTCGGTGCCTTCGGCGTACTCCTGGATCAGGACGGCGTCGTTGGTCAGGCCCATCTTGTTGGTCCGCCCGAGCACCCGGTCGAACCGCTCGCGCCAGTCGCCGTCCTCGAACACGACGTACACCTCGTCGCCGGCGGCGCTCTTCGGCGGCTTGATCACCAGCCGTCGCCCGAGCAGGTCGTTCTCCTTCAGCCAGCGCTCGGCCTCGGCCGGGTCGGCGGTCCGGATCTGCCGCAGCCGGGGGACGCCCGCGACGCGCAGCGCCTCGGCCATCTCCCACTTGTCGCGCCGCGCGGACGCGAGCTCGGGCACGTTGCCGCTGCCGGGGACCAGGATCTCGATCAGCTGGTCGGCCAGCTCGACGCCGCTCTCGGCACCGGGGACCAGGTACTCCGGCTCGTACCGCCGAAGCTCCTCGGCCAACGCGGCCACGTCGCCGGTGAAGTAGTGCACGTGCTCGAAGTCGTCCGGGTGCCAGCTGGCTGTGTACGCCGGCGGCGGCTCGAGCCCGCTCAGGACGGCGACCGGGATCTGTCCGGCCTCCTTGAACGCGGCAGGGTACTCCTGCCCTGTGGACAACGGGTCCACGATGATCGTGTATTTGGACATCAGGATTCTCCTACGAAGTCTCGCTCGGCAACGGCTCGGTGGCCGGGGTCATGTCCACGGCGGGTTCCTCGGTGGCCCCGACCGGTTTGCCGGGCATGCCGATGGCCGCCAGGACGATCCCGACGAGACCGGCCAGCCCGCACCACAGCCACACGTCGGTCCCGGAGTTGTTCCAGATCCACACGCCCAGGAACGGGCCGAGGGCGGAGCCCAGGCCGAACATGGCGTGCGCGGACCCGACGTACCGGCCGAGCAGTTGCGGCGGCGCGGCCATGCCCGGGTAGGCGAACATGGTCGGGCCCGCGATGATCTCGGCCAGCGTCCACAGCAGCGTGCCGATCACGAAGATCGCCACCCCGCCGGGCAGCGCGTAGAACGCCAGACCGCCGCCGAGCAGGACGAAGCCCGCGATCACGACCAGCTTGGGCGCCCAGTGCTGGACCACCTTGGTGACCAGCAGCTCGCAGGTGATGACGATGAACCCGTTCAGCGCGACGACCGCGCTGAACCACCACGTCGACAACCCGTCGGCCTTCATGTGCAGCGGCAGCACCGCGAGGTACTGCATGTAGATCGCGGCGTTGATGAACATGCAGACCAGGAACAGCACGTACTTGTAGTCCCGCAGCACGCTCAGGTAGTTGCCCGCGGCAGCGGGTTCGGCCGGGGCGTCCTGGACCGAGCCGTCGTCGGCCGAGGTGGCGGCCGACCGGCGCTTCGGCAGCGCGATGATCGCGACCGCCGCGTAGGCCAGCGCGGCCAGCGCCTCGCCGATGAACAGCAGGTCCCACGAGATGGCCACCAGGGCCGCACCGACCAGCGGTGCGGCCGTGGCGCCGACGTTCATCGTCAACCGGTAGACCGCGAAGATCATCACCTGGCGGTGCTTCGGGGTCAGCTCGGTCAGCAACGCCGCCGAGGCGGGCCGGTAGAACTGCCCGACCGCACCGGCCAGCGCGACGACGATCAGGACGGCCGTGTAGCTCGGCACGTACGCGATCGCCAGCACGAACCCGGCCATGCCGAACATGCTGATCAGTACGGCGGCCCGCGGCCCGATCTTGTCCGACAGCGAACCGCCGATGATCAGACCGACGACCGTGCCGCCGCCGTACACGCCCAGCGCCGTACCGGCCTGGACGTCGGTGAAGCCCTTCGAGGTGGTCAGGAAGAGCACCAGGAAGACCTGCAGGAACCAGCCGAGCTTGTTGACGAAGTTGCCGATCAGCAAGGCCTTGACCGCGACGGGCGCTTCGCGGATGGTCACCCAGATGCCGGTGTCCTCCGTGGTGTCCGTCATGAGGCTGCCTCCTCCGGTTCCTTGACCTTGCCCGACCAGCGCAGGGCCTTCTCGGCGGCGTCGAGCCCGGCCCGGCAGTCGTCCATCGTCGTGGCCACCACGGTCGCGTACGCGATCCGGCCCCACAGCGTGCCTTCCGGCGGGGGACTGGTGGTCTGGCCGGCCTCCATCAGCGGGACCAGTTGGTCGATCGTCGCCGGAAGGTCGGCCTCCTCGAACGAGACCGAGTCGAGCACGGTGTCGTTCTCGTCGACGTAGAAGAACCGCACCCCGCCGACCATCGTCCGGTCCGGCACCAGCTCCGGCGAGCGCCCGGTCGCGACCGCGGCCGCCGCCAGACCGGGGTCGGCGCCGGTCGCCTGCAGCCCGAGGTACGGGATCATGTCGCCGCCGATCCGGGCGTTGATCTCGATCACCTTCGGGCCGTCGGCGGTCATCATGATCTCGGTGTGGGTGACGCCGTCGGTGAACTCGATCGCGGCGTGCGCGTCGACGAGCACCTGGAACAGGTGCTCGTCGGCCAGCAGGGGGTCGGCCGCGTCGACGTAGTGCCCGATCTCCTCGGCGTACGGCGGGTAGCCGATCTCCTTGCGGGCCAGGCAGAACGGCGTCACCTGGCCCTGGAAGACGGCCGCGTCGATGCTGATCTCGTAGCCGTCGGCGAACTCCTCGACCAGCACCTTGACGTCGTAGTGCGGCGCCTCCGGAACGGTCGTGTCGTGCGCGAAGGCCCAGTTCTGCCGGAGCTCGTCGGCCGAGTTCACCTTCACCACGCCGAGGCTGGCGGCCAGCGCGCGCGGCTTGAGGATCACCGGGTAGCCGAGCTTGTCGGCGGTGACGAGCGCCTCGTCGACGGTGTCGACCAGCACGGACTCCGGCTGCGGGACGCCCTGCGCGGCGAGCGCCGTCCGGGTCAGGTGCTTGTCGCGGCAGCGGTTGATCATCGCCACGTCACCGCCCGGCAGGCCGAGCGCCTCGGCGACGTGGGCGGTCTGCAGGATCCGCGCCTCGTCCCAGCAGAGCACGCCGTCGATCGGCTGGTCGGCGTGCAGCGTGCGGGCCGCCGCGACCAGCGCCTCGGCGTCCAGCGTGGTCTCGAGCACGGTCCAGGCCTCGATGTACTCCTTCTCCCAGGTCGGCTCCGCGTGCAGGAACATGTGGATCCGGTACTGCGGCGCGATCGAGCGCAGGATGTACTCGCGGAACAGGCGCATTCCGGTCGCCACCACGAGCAGGTGCGGACGTTCGTTCGTCGGGTTCATCTCAGGCCTCCCGGACCGGAGCGGGGATCTGCTCGATGTAGGTGACGCCGCTGCTGCCGTCGCTGCGACGGAAGTGGTCGGCGATCCGGATGTTGCCCCGGGCATCGAACTCGGGGACGCTGACGCACTCGCCGCTGACCACCTCACCGGCCGCGGTGAGCAGGCAGTACGCGGCCCGGATCGAGCCGTCGTCCTGCAGGTGCCCGACCAGCCGGCCGCTGCGCAGCGTGCCGCCGGCGTAGAACTCGGCCCAGACCAGGTCGTTGTCGCGGTGGTACTGCCCGTACGGCGCGCCGCCGGCCGGGTCGTCGACCACCAGCCGGAACCAGACGCCGTCGACGTCCGGGACCACCGGGTGCTCGGAGGCGGCGGCGCTCACCACTGCACCGCGCACAACTCGTCGGAGATCGGGTAGATCTCCCGGTCGAACATCGAGTTCAGCACGATCGCGGCGCGGACCGGCAGCTGGGTCAGGCCGGCGTTGGTCAGGCCGTGGCTGTACCGGCTGGCGTTGAACGAGTAGATCCGGTGGCCGTTCATGCCCTTCCAGCGCACCGAGTAGTCCGGCTCGACCAGCATCTCGCCGTCGTCGTCGTAGTCGATCCGCTCGCGCAGGTCGTCGCTGAACGGGGCCTGCACGTGCTCGCGGCCGGCGGCGACCACGACGTGCCGTACGTCGTGGTGCTCGGCCGCCGAAGCGACCGTCGAGCAGTTCAGCCGCAGCAGGCCGTCGGCGAGCAGCTCGGACGACGTGACGTCGCGGCCCGGCAGCAGCGTGACCGGGAACCGGCCCAGCGTCAGCAGGCCGTCGTAGTTGCCCTGGTAGAGCGCCCGGAGCCCACCGGGGGTGATCGCGTCGCCGCTGTAGCGGGAGTCGACGATCATCTCGCGGCGCTTGCTGCGGTTCAGGCCCTGCAGGAACTCGATGTGCGACGGGCGGTAGAGCTCGTTGGCCATCGGGGAGTCGTCGATGCTGCGGAACCACTGGTTGCGGCCGAGCCACCGGATGTCGGTGAAGCCCGAGCCGAGCAGGCGCAGGACGCACTCCAGGCCGGTCTGGCCGCCGCCGACGACCGCGATCGGGTCGGCCTTGTGCGGCTCGAGGTCAGGCATCCGGACGCCGAGCTCGTCGGCGATGAACGCGCGGCCGGACGGCAGGTTGCGGACGTAGTCCGGCCAGACCGGCCGGGTTCCCAGGCCGAGGACCAGGTGCTCGGAGACCGCGACCGGCGTACCGTCGACGGACACCTCGAAGCCGTCGTCGGTGATCGCGATCGAGTCGACCCGCGAGCTGAAGTTCACCACGCCGAGGCGTTCGGTGGCCCAGGCCAGGTAGCGCTCGTACTCGATCCGGGGGAGCGAGTCGAACTGGGAGTTGATCAGCGCGTAGAGCCGACCGGAAGTGACCAGGTAGTTCAGGAACGTCAGTTCGTGCCGGGGATCGACCAGGGACACCAGGTCCTTCATCCATCCGGTCTGCATCCGGACACCCGGGTAGAGCAGCGGCGTGTGCCAGCCGGCCACCGGCCGGGAGTCGAACAGGGCCAGCTTCTCCGTGGTGACGTTCTTGTAGAGGGCGGCCAGCGAGAGGTTCGACGGCCCGGCTCCGATCCCGATCGTGTGGTACCGGGTCAGGCTCGTGGCGTCGGTGCTTCGTCTGGTGCCTGGTTCCATGATGGTCATGCGCTTGTTCTCCGTCCGCGAAGTGGTGGTGCGCGTGTTCGTTCCGGTGCCGAGCAGCGTGTTCGCTGCCGTCCGGCTAGCGGCCAGCGCGGTTTTCACGCTGCCGCCGGACCCACCGGTGAAGGTGAAGAGCCGATGGGTGCTGCCGAGGACCGACCAGAGGGTCAGTACCGGCGGATCGGCGTAACAGTCGGCGTTGGTGACCGTGTGCGCGGTCTCCAGGAGCCGAAGGTGTGGCAGCCGCTCACCCGCGAGCCGGACGGCCTGGGCCGTCAGGTCGTGGATCGGTGCGCTGCTGCCGGGCGGGACGGACCAGCGGTGCGTGTCGACGCCCAGCAGCAGACCGCCGTCTGCCGTCGGGCGCCCGTACAGGTCGCTGGTCTCGTCGACGAACATGGTCGGGAGGGCTCCCGCCACGCGGTGCACGGCGACCTGGATCGCCTTCGTCCGGTACTGGTCGGCCGGCAGAGCATTGCCGGTGAGCAGCCCGGGCGTCCACGGGCCGGCCGCCACCACGACGACGTCGTACCGGTCACTGCCGCTGGGTGTGCGGCAGGTGACCGAGCCGTCGGGGTGGGGAACCAGCCCGAGCACAGGGCCGGTGACGACCCTGCTGTTCTCGGAGCGGGCCAGCTGGTAGATCACCAGCGCCCGCAGGTGGTCGGGCCGGATGAACCCGGCCCGCTTCTCCAGTACGCCGACCGTGCCGTCCGGGAGCCCGTGCCAGCCGAGGCGGCGCAGCGTGCTCCCGTCGACGACCTCGGTGGACCCGGGGTGCACGTGCTCCACCTCGGCGACGGCGTCCTCCAGCCCGTCGTACCCGGCCATCAGGTACGTCGAACCGGTCTCGGTGTAGCCGGCCTGGTCCAGCAGGCCGGGCGTCTCGAACAGCTCGGCCAGGCTCTCGACCGCGAGCCGGCGCTGCTCCGGGTGAGTCTCGAACCCCCGGACGCCGCCGCCGGAGGCCGCGGTGGCATCCGGTCCCGGTACGCCGGTGACGAGGTCGACCTCGACCGCGGGGTAGGACCGCAGCCGCCAGGCGAGCAAGGTGCCGGCGATCCCGGCTCCGATCACGCAGATCCGCATCGGCCTACTCACCGGTCCCGGTCAGCGCCGTCAGCAGGTGACCGGTGTCCCGGACGCCTCCTTCGAGCAGCCCGAGCAGGCTGCGCGCGGCCAGCGCCGGGTCGAAACCGGCCGGGCGCAGAGCGGCCTCACCACGGGCCAGCTCCCGCGCGGCGAGCGCCGGGTCGAGCGTTTGCCGCGGTCCTTCGCGGTCCGCCAGCAATGGTTTCACCCGGTCGGCGAAGGCCTGGAAAGAATGCCAGGTGAAATCACTGCGATAGCGGTCCGGACGGTCCCACGCGAGATACAAACGAACGATTGACGGGTCTTCCTTGTGCAGCAGTTCGTTCGCCCAGATCGCGTGATTGCGGCTGGTCGAGAACTTCGCTCCGTCGAGCGTGTAGAACTCGTTCACGACCAGTCCGGAAAGCGGCAGTTCGGCCATTCCGCAGGCCGCCCAGAGGGCCTGCCAGTAGACGGCGTACCAGTACGCGTTGTCGAGCCCGAGGAAGTGCCACAGCGAGTCCACCCGGCCCAGCGCGGCCAGGTAGCCGGGCAGGTCGGTGGCCGCCGGGTCGACGGCGCGGGCGATGTTCGCGAGGTCGGACAGCGCGACCTCGGTGTACGGCCCGATCCGCAGCCCGGTCAGTTCGCGGTCGCCCTCGATACCCCAGTTGGTCGGGTAGGCGAGCGCGATCTCGGGCAGTCCACCGGCCAGCTGACGCCCGATCAGAGCCCGTACGGCGGGTGGCAGCTGCGCCCGCAGCCAGACGTCGGTGAGCTGCCGGCGGTAGTCCTCCATCTTCAGGACGGGCACCTTGGCCTGGAACGGGCGGGGCGCGCCACCGCAGCGGCCGCAGACCGGATCGACCATGGTGTCGACCTGGGTGAAGCCACCGCAGACCTCGCAGGCACCACCGGCGGCCGGCGAGTGACAGCCGCCGCAGAGCCCGCTCAGGTAGGACTCGTGCAGGGTCCGGCCACAGTCCGCGCAGGCGTGCAGCGTCACCTCGCGCAGCGGTGCCGCGCCGCTCGTGACCAGGTGGTTCATCAGGTCGCGGATGACCGGCGCGTGCTCGTCGGACAGCGGGTCGCCGAAGCGGTCGTAGCCGATCCGCGACTGCTGGTAGGTCTCCTGGATGCCGGCCCGGAAGTCGGCCATCATCACGCCGACCTCGACGCCTTCGAGCTCGGCGCGGGTCAGGACGTAGTTCTGGTGGACGTCCAGGCCGCTGGTGACGACGACCTGCTCGCCACGGGCCCGCGCGGCCCGGGCGGCGATGTCCGCCGCGACGTAGGGACCGGACAGGTGGCCGACGTGCAGCGGGCCGTTCACGGTCGGTTGGGGAAAGGTGAAGACGGTGACCGGATCAGTCATGGCCGACTGCCACGGCCTCGGCCGATCTCTCGGCCAGCACGGCTGCCGCGGCGGTGGCGGCCTCGGGGTACCAGTAGGCGCTGAAGACCATCAGCGGCTCGTCGGCCGACCGGTTCTGCACGACGTGCGCTTCCTTGCTGTCCAGCAGGAACGCGTTGCCGTGCGGGACCACGGTCTCGGTGCCGCCGACCACGACGTGCGCCGTACCGGCCACGACGATCGACAGTTCGAGCTCGGGGTGCTGGTCGATCGGACTCTCGTCGCCCGGTGGCACGGAGTACCACATCGCCTGGAAAGGCATCGTGGACCCGAGGCCGTACTGCTCCCAGCGGACCACGCGAAGATCGTTCACGAAGAGGCTTTCGCCGGTGACCACATCGAATGTACGCATGCTTCACTACCCTCCGTAGCCGCGTGTGCGCGCGGCTCGAGAAGTGTGCAGGAATGAAGGTACGGACAAGACGCGTATTCAGCCTTGGATGAGCGCCCAGCAGCACGCGGCGGCGTACGACGTGGGCGAAACCCGGCGACCCCCCAGTCTCCGTGGCCGAAAATATAGGGAAGGTCACGCTCGGAGTAAAGGGGAGTACGCAACGAATTCCCCAAAAGGCGTAACCGCACCGGAAATCATTCGTTACGCACGCGCGCCGACCGCATTCCGTGCCGGGTCAGGCACGCAAAGCGATCGGTTGGTTGAACTTGGTCAGACCTGCCCGGGAAAGGCGGTGGGCTTGCCACCCCAGGCGAGCTGCTCACGCGACGTCGCGATCAGGGCCTGGACGGCGAACGTCCGGGTCCGGTCCTGCTCGGCGGCCTCGACCAGGTCGCCGTACACGGCCGCCAGCCGGCGCTCGAGACCCAGGACCAGGGCGATCGCGGTGGTTGCGTTGGTCACCGGTTGCGGAAGGTCGTACGCCGGTTCGGCCGCGGCCGGGGTCTCGCCACTCTCGATCACGAGCTGGGCCAGCTGGTCGCGCCGGGACCGGTGCCGCTCGTACAGCGTGGTCGCCGCGCCGAACCGGGCACCGCTGAGCTTCCCGCCGGCCACTCCCACGCCGTACAGGGCCGCGTGCTCACCGGCGATCGCCGCCTGCAGGGCTTCGAGCTCGGTCACGCGCCGGCCTTCTTCTTCGGAGTCAGGGTCGCGGCGAGCTGGCTCTCGGACGCCGCGATCATCGCCAGCACCCGGGCGGCCTGGCCGGTGAGCTTGCCGGCCGCGGTCGCGTGGGCGACGGACAGCTTCTGCTCCCGGGCCGCGAGATCGGCCAGTACGGCGGTCGGCGCCTTCGGCAACGGCGGGAGCTTGCCGGGCTGCGGCGCGTCGACGCCGCTGAGCTGCTTGAGCTTGGCGGCGTGCGCGGCGTGGCTCTGGACGGCCGGGGCCAGCTGCGCCCGCAGCGCGGGTAGGGCCTGACCGGCCGCGCTGACCCGCAGCGCGATCTGCGCGACCTGGGTGGCCGCTGCGGTCAGCGCAGCCACGACCGCCGGGTCGGTGCTCGGCGCCGGTGGCTGGACCGACCCGTCCGGCCCTTCCGAGGCTCCCGGCGTACCGGTGGCCGGCTTGTCGTCGTCACATCCACTGACCAGTACGGCGACGCCTGCCGCCACCAGGGCGGCGCGGCGGGACAAGTGGACGGGAGCCTCCGGCATGGCCGAAACCCTATCGGCTCGCCGGCTCGGTCGAGCCGTTGGTCAGGACAACCTCGCGGGCCGGATAAGGTGGGCTACTGCCCTGCGGATCGGGGCAGAACGGGTGCACAACTGGAGAGAGGCAGGTTTACCTGTGAGCCGAAAGACTGACCACACGGACACCACGAGCCTCGAGAACTTCCTCCGGCCGATCGTCGCGCAGTTCGGCTGCGACCTGGAGGACGCCGAGATCGCCCCGGCCGGCAAGCGCCGGCTGCTGCGGGTGCTGGTCGACCGCGACGGCGGGATCAGCCTGGACGACGTCGCCGACGTCACCCGCGCGATCTCCAAGGCGCTGGACGCCGACGACATCATGGGCGGCGGCGCGTACACCCTGGAGGTCTCCAGCCCCGGTGTCGACCGGCCGCTCACGCAGCCGCGGCACTGGCGCCGCAACCTGACCCGCCTGGTCGCGGTCACGCTCGAGAGCGGCGACAAGGTCACCGGCCGGGTCACCTCGGTGACCGAGGAGACCGCCGAGCTGGACGTCAAGGGCCGCACCCGCACGGTGAAGTTCGCCGACGTGGTCAAGGCCAAGGTCCAGATCGAGTTCAACCGGCCGGCCGGCAAAGACGAAGAAGTCCTGGAAGACCACGAAGAAGACGACGCCGAGGCTGCTGACGGCACGGTGGAGGAGAACTGATGGACATCGACATGGCCGTCCTGCGCTCGCTGGAGCGGGAGAAGGACATCGCCTTCGACGTCGTGGTGGAGGCGATCGAGCAGGCCCTGCTGGTCGCGTACCACCGGACCGAGGGCGCCCAGCAGCACGCCCGCGCGGAGCTGGACCGCAAGACCGGGCACGTCTCGGTGATGGCCCGTGAGCTCGACGACGAGGGCAACCTGGTCCGCGAGTACGACGACACCCCGGCCGACTTCGGCCGGATCGCGGCGACCACCGCCAAGCAGGTGATCCTGCAGCGGCTGCGCGACGCCGAGGACGAGGTGCGCTACGGCGAGTTCTCCGGCAAGGAGGGCGACATCGTGTCCGGCATCGTCCAGCAGGGCCGCGACCCGCGGTCGGTGATGGTCGACCTGGGCAAGATCGAGGCCGTGCTGCCGGCGCCCGAGCAGGTGCCGGGGGAGAAGTACGAGCACGGCTCGCGGCTGCGGGTCTACGTGGTCGGGGTCCGCAAGGGCTTCAAGGGCCCGCAGATCACCGTGTCGCGCACCCACCCGAACCTGGTCAAGAAGCTGTTCGCGCTGGAGGTGCCGGAGATCGCCGACGGCACCGTCGAGATCACCGCGATCGCCCGGGAGGCCGGCCACCGGACCAAGATCGCGGTCCGCACGCTGAACCCCTCGGTGAACGGCAAGGGCGCCTGCATCGGCCCGATGGGCCAGCGGGTGCGCAACATCATGCACGAGCTGCACGGTGAGAAGATCGACATCATCGACCACAGCGACGACCCGGCGACCTTCGTCGGGAATGCGCTGTCGCCGGCGCAGGTTTCATCAGTGGAGGTCGTCGACGCTGCCGCACGCGCGGCGCGGGTCGTCGTACCGGACTACCAGCTGTCGCTGGCGATCGGCAAGGAGGGGCAGAACGCCCGCCTGGCCGCCCGGCTCACCGGGTGGCGGATCGACATCCGGCCGGATACTGATGTGACTCGTGGGGACGAGAAGGTAGACTGACTTCTCGGTCGGTCGACTGAGTCGTCACCACACCCTGAGGAACTGTGACAGAAACTGCAGACGCGCGCCCTGAGAAGGTTCGGGAGCGTACTTGCATCGGGTGTCGGAAACGGGACAGTCCGACCGGCTTGCTGCGGATGACGGTGTCCGGAGGACGTGTCCTCCCGGATCCCGCGCATCGAGCACCCGGCCGTGGGGCGCACTTGCACCCGGTGGCCGAGTGTCTCGACCTCGCCGAGCGGCGCAAAGCGTTTCCCAGGGCCTTCAAGGTCCCGGGGCCGCTTGATCTGAGCCTCGTGAGGGCACAGGTCGAGAAGCAGTAGCACCAAGAGCACCACCAAGTGCGGCCGCCCGGCCGCCCGCGGCCATGAGCCGCGACGACATGAAGGCGGGTCATCGACTCATGACCACTCGATGAGTGTCGAACGATGAGTGCAATGCGATGAGCATGTACGTCAACTAACGGTCCGCGCCCCCAAGGCTCGGACCAGAGGGAGAGTAGTGGCAAAGGTCCGGGTCTACGAGCTCGCGAAAGAGCTCGGAGTTACCAGCAAGGTCGTCCTGACCAGGCTGAACGACATGGGAGAGTTCGTCCGATCGGCGTCTTCGACGATCGAGGCACCCGTAGTCCGTAGATTGGCGGAGGAGTTCGAGAAGAACCCGCCGAAGAAGCGCGCGGCCAAGAAGGCCGCCGCCAGCACGTCCGCTGCGCCGCAGGCGACCGCTCCGGTCACCCCGGCGGAGCCCGCCGCGCAGCAGGCAGCCCCTGCCCCCGCGGCACCTGCCGAGCGCGCCAGCGCGCCGGCTGCCGAGGCCGCTCCGGCCCCGGCCGCACCGAAGGCTCCCGAGGTCTCCGCCCCCGCGGCAGAGGCTCCGGCTGCTCCGGCTCCCGAGGCTCCGGCCAGGGAGACCAGCGCTCCGGCCGCGGGTGCCACTCCGGCACCGGCTCGCCCGGGTCCGCGTCCTGGCCCCCGGCCTGGTCCGCGCACCGAGGCTCCGGCCGCTCCGGCGACCGCCGAGCCGGCTTTCGAGGCTCCGGCCGCGCAGGCCACGCCGGCTGCTCCCGAGGCTCCGGCTGCCCCTGAGGCTCCGGCCGCCCCGGCTGCTCCGGCACAGGAGCGTCCGGCCGCTGCCGAGGCTCCGGCCGCTCGCGCACCGCGTGAGGACTCCCGTCCGGCACCGCGTCCCGGTACGCCGGGCGCCGGTCCGCGTCCGGGTTCGGCTCCCCGTCCGGGTGGCTCCGACCGTCCGGGCTCGAGCTCCGCGCCGCGTCCCGGTGGCGCACCCCGTCCGGGTGGCGCTCCGCGTCCCGGTGGCGGTCGTCCGGGTGGACCCGCGGCCGGTGGACCTGGTGGTCCCCGTCCGGGTGCTCCGCGTCCGGGCAACAACCCGTTCAGCTCGACCCAGGGCATGCAGCGCGGTGGCGCCCGTCCGGGTCAGGGCGGTGGCGGTTCGCAGGCACCGGCAGGCGCGAGCCCGGCCGGCATGCCCCCGCGCCCGCCGCAGGCCCGTAGCGGCGGCGGCAACGACCGCCCGCGTCCGGGCGGCGTACCGGGTGCTCCCCGGCCGAACCCGGCGATGATGCCGAAGTCCTCGGCCGGGACCTTCACCGGTCGTCCGTCCGCTCCGGCGGGTGGCGGCGGTGGCGGCCGTGGTCGCCCCGGTGGCGGCGGCGGTCCGGGTGGACCGGGTGCCGGTCCGCGCGGTGGCGGCGGTGGCGGTGGCGGCGGTTTCCGTCCCGGTGGTGGCCCGAGCGGTCCCCCCGGTGGTGGCGGCGGTCGTCCGGGCCCGGGCAACCGGGGCCGGGGCGGGACACAGGGTGCCTTCGGGCGTCCGGGTGGTCCGGCCCGTCGTGGTCGCAAGTCCAAGCGCGCCAAGCGCCAGGAATTCGACAACATGCAGGCTCCGGCCGTCGGCGGCGTGCGCGTCCGGCACGGCAACGGCGAGGTCGTCAAGCTCGCCCGCGGCGCCTCGCTGACGGACTTCGCCGAGAAGGTCGGCGCGGATCCGGCGTCGCTGGTGCAGGTGCTGTTCCACCTCGGTGAGATGGTGACCGCGACCCAGTCGGTCAACGAGGAGACCCTGCAGCTGCTCGGCACCGAGCTCGAGTACGACGTGCAGATCGTGTCCCCGGAGGACGAGGACCGCGAGCTGCTGCAGTCGTTCGACATCGACTTCGGCACCAACGAAGGCGACGAGGACGACCTGGTCAAGCGGCCGCCGGTCGTGACCGTGATGGGTCACGTCGACCACGGTAAGACCAAGCTGCTGGACGCGGTCCGCGAGGCGAACGTGGTCGCCAAGGAGGCCGGTGGCATCACCCAGCACATCGGTGCCTACCAGGTGACCACCGAGGTCGACGGCGTGCAGCGCGCGATCACCTTCGTC
Source organism: Kribbella lupini (assembly GCF_039529595.1). Lineage (NCBI taxonomy): Bacteria > Bacillati > Actinomycetota > Actinomycetes > Propionibacteriales > Kribbellaceae > Kribbella > Kribbella lupini. The sequence goes on from NZ_BAAANC010000001.1 coordinate 957,614, forward strand.
GACACCCCGGGTCACGAGGCGTTCACCGCCATGCGTGCCCGTGGTGCGCAGGCCACCGACATCGTCATCCTGGTGGTCGCGGCCGACGACGGCGTGATGCCGCAGACGATCGAGGCGCTGAACCACGCCCGCGCGGCCGGTGTGCCGATCGTGGTCGCGGTCAACAAGATCGACGTCCCCGCGGCGGACCCGACCAAGGTGCGCGGTCAGCTGACCGAGTACGGCCTGGTCCCCGAGGAGTACGGCGGCGACACGATGTTCGTCGACGTCTCGGCGAAGTCCCGGATCAACATCGACGGGTTGCTCGAGAGTGTCGTGCTGACCGCGGACGCGGCGCTCGACCTGCGGGCCAACCCGAACATGCCGGCCCAGGGCATCGCGATCGAGGCGAACCTCGACAAGGGCCGTGGTCCGGTGGCGACCGTGCTGGTGCAGCGCGGAACGCTGCGGGTCGGCGACTCGATGGTGGCGGGTCCGGCGTACGGCCGGGTCCGGGCGATGCTGGACGAGCACGGCGAACCGGTCGAAGAGGCCACGCCGTCGCGTCCGGTCCTGGTCCTCGGTCTGACCGCGGTGCCGGGCGCCGGCGACAAGTTCCTGGTCGTCGACGACGACCGGATGGCTCGCCAGATCGCCGAGAAGCGTGAGGCCCGGGCTCGTGCGGCGGCCAACGCCAAGCGGCGCGCGCGTCGTACCCTCGAGGACTTCATGGCCTCGATGGAGAAGGGCGAGACGCAGGAACTGCTGCTCATCCTGAAGGGCGACGTGTCCGGTTCGGTCGAGGCGCTGGAAGACGCGCTGGTCCGGATCGAGATCGACGACGAGGTCAACCTGCGCGTCATCGACCGCGGCGTCGGTGCGATCAACGAGAACGACGTCAACCTGGCGATGGCCTCGAACGCGGTCATCATCGGCTTCAACGTGCGGCCGGCGGGCAAGGCCGGCGACGTGGCCGAGCGCGAGGGTGTCGACATCCGGTACTACTCGGTGATCTACTCCGCGATCGACGACATCGAGGCGGCCCTGAAGGGCATGCTCAAGCCGATCTACGAAGAGGTCGTGCTGGGCCAGGCGGAGATCCGCGAGATCTTCCGCTCCTCGAAGGTCGGAAACATCGCCGGTTGCTGGGTGACCAGTGGGCTGGTCCGCCGCAACGCCAAGATCCGGTTGATCCGGGACGGTGCGGTGATCGTCGAGAACGGCGAGTTGTCGTCGCTGAAGAGGTTCAAGGACGACGCGTCCGAGGTCCGCGAGGGCTTCGAGTGCGGTCTGACGGTGAACAACTTCAACGACATCAAGATCGGCGACATCGTCGAGTCGTTCGAGCTGCGCGAGAAGCCGCGGAGCTGACAAAGAGTCGTCCGCCGGGATCCATCGGTCCCGGCGGACAGCTCGCGGAGTAACGTCCGGAGCGGCGGTGTCCCAGCCGCTGCTCCGGACGTTACGTATGAATGAGGGAGTGAGCCCGGATGGGTGAAGCAAGGGCGAAGCAGTTGGCCGACCGGATCCAGGTCCTGGTCGCGGAACTGCTCGAGCGCCGGGTCAAGGACCCGCGGCTGGGCTTCGTGACCGTGACGGACGCCAAGCTGACCGCCGACCTCGGCGAGGCCAGCGTCTTCTACACGGTGTACGGCGACGAGCAGGAGCGCGCGTCCACCGCCGCCGCGCTGGAGTCGGCCCGCGGGCTGATCCGCAGCGAGGTCGGCAAGGCGCTCGGCCTGCGGCGGGCACCGAGCGTGGCGTTCTTCCTGGACGCGATCCCGGAGAACGCCGGCCAGATCGCGGAACTGCTGGCCAAGGCCCGCCAGGCCGACGCCGAGGTGGCCAAGGCCGCCGCGGGCGCCAAGCCGGCCGGCGACGCCGACCCGTACAAGCGCCGCGAGGACGATGACGACGACGAGTGAGACGATAGTTGCCGACGGCATCGTTGTCGTCGACAAGCCGGCCGGGCTGACCTCGCACACCGTGGTCGCCCGGGTCCGGCGGCTGGCCGGCACCCGCAAGGTCGGGCACGCCGGCACGCTCGACCCGATGGCCACCGGCGTGCTGGTGGTCGGGGTCAACCGGGCGACCCGGTTGCTCGGCCACCTGCAGCTGGCCGACAAGTCGTACGACGCGACGCTGCTGCTCGGCGCGACCACGACCACGGACGACCGCGAGGGCGAGATCCTCGAGGTCGCGTCGGCGGACCTGCTGGCAGCGATCACCGACGAGGCGATCGCTGTCGCGGTCGAGGACTACCGCGGCGAGATCTCGCAGATCCCGTCGAAGGTGTCGGCGATCAAGGTCGACGGCAAACGCGCCTACGAGCGGGTCCGGGCCGGCGAGGAGATCGAGCTCAAGGCCCGCAGCGTCACGATCAGCCGGTACGACGTGCTGCAGATCCGGCGGATCGAGCAGGGCATCGAGGTCGACATCTCGGTGGACTGCTCGAGCGGGACCTACATCCGCGCGCTGGCCCGCGATCTCGGCGCGCAGTTGGGCGTCGGTGGGCACCTCACGGCGTTGCGGCGTACTCGGGTCGGCGGGTTCGACCTGTCCGCCGCGCACACGCTGGAGGCGCTGGGCGATGAGTTCGTGCTGCTGCCGATCGCCGAGGTGGCTGCGGAGACGTTCCCGCGCTTCGACGCGGACGCCGAGCAGGAACTCGCGATCCGCACGGGTCGGCCGCTGGCCGGCCTGAAGCTGGCCGAGGGAGAGACGGCGATGTTCGCGCCGGACGGGACTTTCCTGGCTTTGTACGCACCGCACGGTCCGCTCGCCAAGCCGAGTGCGGTCTTCGTCGGTTAACTGACAGTTCCCGCGGTGCCGTCGACCGTGACGGGTTTGCTGTCGTCCAGCAGGCTCATCGCGTCGGCGACGCCGACGACCGCGGGGATCCGTTGCTCGCGGGCGACGATCGCGGCGTGGGAGAGCGGACCGCCCACCTCGGTGACGACGGCGGCGACGACTCCGAACAGAGGAGTCCAGGCCGGGTCGGTGAAGTGGCAGACGAGGACGTCGCCGCGGCGGACGCGGTCGAAGTCCTCGGGACCGCGGACGATCCGGGCCGGGCCGGACGCCGTACCGGCACTGGCGGGTCTTCCGTGCAGCACCAGGCTCAGCCTTTCAACAGAATGTTGACAACAGTCTGTTGATGTTAGGCGATCAGGTCGGCGAAGGCCACCAGGTTGGCTTCGTAGATGTTCGACCTGGGATCGAGTCCCCCGCAGGTGATCAGGCGCAGGCCCGCGTGGTCGAGGTCGCCGTACACGGCGGCGCTGGGGAAGCCGCTCTTCGGGTACTGCCGGACGCGGCTCACCCGGAACACCGCCGGCGTCCGGTCCTGCCGGGTCACGGTGATCGTGTCGCCGGGCTTCAGCCGCGACAACCGGGCGAAGACGCCGGCCCGGCCGGACCAGCGCACGTGGCCGGCGATCACCGCCGGTCCGCGCTCGCCCGGCGCCGGCGCACCCGTGAACCAGCCGGCCGGAAAGCCGTTCGGCGGGACCTGCAGGGTGCCGTCGGACTTCAGGCCGAGCCGCATCAAGCTGGAGTCCACCCCGATCGCTGGGATCACGACCCGGATCGGGGTGGACCTCCGCGGCGAAGCCGGCTTCCCGCGTCCCTGGCCGGGGGATGATGGCCGGGGCGGTACGGCGGATGGCTTCGGGCGGAGCTGTGGGGTGGGCTTGCTCGCGGGCGTGCGGGTCGGCGTACCGGCGGTGGGTCTGGCCGGGGTGATCACGGTGGTGGTGGGCGCAGCGGTCCCGTCCGGTGCGACGCCGCTCGAGGGCGGGCCCGGCTGAATCGGCCCCGTGCCCGACTCAGAAGTGCACCCGGTCACCGTCAACGCGGCCGTCAGGAGCAGGACCGCTGCGCCGGTCCTCATGGGGTGGTGTCGCCGATCCAGCCGAACCAGGAGGTGGTCGGCGGGTCGAGCAGACACATCGACAGACCGGAGGCGTCGCCCGTTCCGACGGGGCCTTCCGGGGTTTCGGTGACCTGCGGGGGCCGGGGGGTGGCCGGAGGCTTCGGCGGGTTGGTCGGGGGCGTCGTGGGCGGTGAGGTCGGGGTCGAGGTCGGCGGACTCGTCGGAGGCGAGCTAGGCGGCGTCGTGGGGGGTGTGGTGGGTGGTGTTGTCGGGGGCGTCGTGGGCGGCGTCGTCGGAGGCGTTGTGGGAGGAGTTGTCGGCGGGGTTGTGGGTGGTGTTGTCGGAGGTGTGGTGGGCGGCGTCGTCGGAGGAGTCGTGGGCGGCGTTGTCGGCGGGGTAGTGGGTGGTGTTGTCGGGGGCGTCGTGGGCGGCGTCGTCGGAGGAGTTGTCGGCGGGGTCGTCGGGGGAGTGCTGGGAGGTGTGGTCGGGGGTGTGGTCGGTGGGATCGGCCGGCAGTTCGGTCGGGTGATGGTGTTCGTGTCCAGCGTCACGGCGCCGTTGCGGGCCAGCATGCGGCCGACGGCGGTGGCGCCGGTGTTCATCGTGATCGACGTCAGCGCGAGGATCGTTCCGCGGAAGCGGGTGGCCGTACCGAGGGTCGCCGAGCTGCCGACCTGCCAGAACACGTTGCAGGCCCGGGCCCCGTTGACCAGCACCACACTGCTGCTGGTCGCCGTGGTGAGTGTCGATCCGGCCTGGAAGACGAAGACGGCCCCCGCGTCCCCTTCGGCGTCCAGGGTGAGTGCGCCGGTGAGCCCCATCGAGGAGTCCGCCTTGTAGATGCCTCGAGTCAGTCGCTTGCCGCCCAGGTCGTCGGTGACCGGGGTCGGCGGCAGCTCGCCGGCCGCGACGTTGTACGCCGTGACGAGGTCCTGCTTCGCCTGCTGGGTGACGGCGTCGCCGGCGTGGTTGGTGCCGGTGATCGTCATCGTTCCGGTGCCGGTGATCGCCGGGTTCGGGAAGCTCCCGATGTCCCCGGTCAGCACGGTCGGGCCGGTGTTCGTGATCCCCGCCCCGGCCAGTACGACGAAACTCTCGGCGGTTCCGAGCGGTACTCGGACGGCGGCCGCCTCGGCGGTCCCGCCGGTGGCCAGCAGTCCGCCCGCGGAGACGACGAGTGCTGCCGCGACCGCCAGCGCACTCAGACGCAACCGGCCGGCAGCCCGTGCGGAAATGGAAGAGTTCATGATCGGTGCCATCCTCAGTCCCTCGATGCCGTGGCCTGGTCCGGTGACCGGCACGGCTTGTCGTCCCGAGCTTCGTGGTCGCGCAGGAGGATCAGCGGACGTCAGAACGACATCGAGCGACCCGGGCAGGTCCGGCCCGGTAACAGGACATCGGGAGACCGCCCCGAGCGGCAGAACGTCACTGGTTCCGCCCCGCCGGTGGCGTGTTCGCACCCCGTTCGATCAGCGCCGGCCCCGCAGGGCCGTGGGGCGCCGATCACAATCAGTTACTGAGGTTGACCGTAGGTTGCCGATCACCGGCTGTCAACGGCTCGATAGATGCAGTAGGCAACCAATACGATCGACCTCAACATTGTGTTGACAACAGTTTGTTGATGCCGGATGGTTCGGGGGTGCAGAGCAACGATCAGCAGCAGGCGGAGCGGGAGAGCCAGGCCCGGCGGGAGCTTCTCGCGCTGGGAGCGAACGAGTTGGAGCCCCGGCCGTGGCAGCCGGGACCGGTGCCGCCGACGGCGGTCGACCTCATCCAGTTCTTCCTGTGGAAGGGCGCCGATCAGGACGCGGCGCTGGCCGCGCTGAAGTTGTTGCCGGCGGCCAGGGCCGAGATCGACCAGCTGGAGACCAGCTTGCTGTTCGCGGCGCGGGGGCTCGGGCTGACGTGGGCGCAGATGGCCCAGGCGTTGGGGCTGAACTCGCCGCAGGCGTGCCAGCAGCGCCTGGACCGGCTCACCGCGCGACAGGGTGAGGCATGAGGTCGTCGGCGGAGCTGCTCGTGCTGCACGCCGTACGGCTGAAGGGGATGGGGGACGAGCAGACGATCGCGGGCCGGTTCGCGATCGATCCCGAGATGGCCCGTGAGCTGCTGCTCGACTACCAGGCCTATGGCTGGGTGACGTGGAGCGAGTTCGCCGGGACGGGCGGCTGGTCGCTCACTCCGGCCGGGCGCGTGGAGAACGAGCGGCGGCTGGCTGCGGAGCGTCAGGAGGCGGGCGACGCCGTACTGCGTGAGGTCTACCAGGAGTTCCTGCCCCTCAACGCGCGGCTGCAGCAGGCCTGCACGGACTGGCAACTGCGGCCGTCGCAGGACGACCCGATGGCGTTCAACGACCACACCGACCCGGCCTGGGACGCCCGCGTCGTGAAGACGCTGACCGCGTTGAGCCTGCGGCTGGACGAGCTGGTCGCGCGGTTGTCCGGCGTACTGGAGCGGTTGGGTGGGTACGACCTGCGGTTCGCCGACGCGCTCGGCCGGGTGCCGCGCGACAACACGTGGGTGGACGGGTCGGGCAAGGACTCCTGCCACACGGTCTGGTTCGAGCTGCACGAGGACCTGATCGCCACGCTCGGGGTCGAACGGGGTCAGTAAGCTGGAGGGGTGCGTTCGCGACCTACGTTGAGCTGGACCCCGGGTCCTGAGGTACTGGCGCTTGCACCCGGTACGGCGGACCTCGCGCCGGTGATCGAGACCGTGGCCGCGGGTGGTGCGGTCGTGCTGTCCGGGGCGGGGATCTCGACCGAGTCGGGCATCCCGGACTACCGCGGCGCGACCGGGAGTCTGCGGACGCACACCCCGATGACGTACGGCGACTTCGTCGGCAGCGAGGCGGGGCGCCAGCGGTACTGGGCGCGCAGTCACCTCGGCTGGCGGACGATCGCTCGCGCCGACCCGAACGACGGTCACCGCGCGGTCGCGACGCTGCAGGCGCGCGGCTACCTGAGCGGTGTGATCACCCAGAACGTCGACGGCCTGCACCAGGCGGCCGGCGCGCGCGACGTGATCGAGCTGCACGGGAACCTCGACCGCGTGATCTGCCTGGAGTGCGGCGACACCAGTCCGCGCGAGGAGCTCGACCGGCGCTTTCGCGCCGCCAACCCGGACTTCGAGGGGCAGGCGCTGCGGATCAACCCCGACGGTGACGTCGACCTGCCCGAGGAAACGGTCCGCGAGTTCCACCTGGTGCCGTGCCGCAACTGCGGGTCCCCGCTGCTCAAGCCGGACGTGGTCTTCTTCGGCGAGAACGTGCCGAAGCCGCGGGTCGACCGGTGCTACCGGTTGATCGACGAGGCCGAGTCGATGCTGGTCCTGGGCTCGTCCCTGACCGTGATGTCGGGCTTCCGCTTCGTCCGGTACGCCGCGAAGGCCGGCAAGCCGGTGCTGATCATCAACCACGGCATCACCAGGGGAGACCCTCTGGCCACCCACCGGATCGACCTGCCGCTGGGCCAGGCGCTGACGGAGCTCACCGCCGCCCTCGGCTGACCCGCCGCCGGCCGCATGCGAGCAGCAAAGCGCCGGGCCGGCCCACGCGTGAAGTGGGCCGGCCCGGCGTCCGCCGTACGGATTGGAAAGGGTCAGCGTTGCGCGCCGGTCCGTAGGCGGTCCAAGTGGGCCCGGTAGGCCTCCGGCAGGCTGGTCTTCGCGGCCTTGCTGCTCAGTTCGCGCGCCTGCCGCGCGAACCCGGCCTGTTCGTCCGCCGTCACCGTTTGCGGTGCGCCGGTCAGCAACTTCAAGGTCAGCGACGCGACGCCGGCCTGACCCTCGAACCGCGGGTGGTAGTTGAACGCCCGCAGCAGGTTGAGGTCCTTGCCCTGGATCCACGCTTGCCCGTCGGGGGCACAGGCGTCGTGCCCGGTCGACGGGCCGAAGGTGTCCAGGTAGAGCGCCCCGGCCGCCTTCGCCGCGTTCTCGGCCGCCTTGTTCAGCTCCTGCTCGATCGAGTACAGGTAGCCGTAGTCGCCGTCGGCGAACGGCAGGATGTCGGGGCAGGTGCCCTTCTCCGGTGCGATCTTCGGGTAGCCGATCAGCACGACAGTCGCCTTCGGCGCCTTCACCTTGATCGCCTTGGCGACCTCGGTGATCCGGGTCTGGGTCTTGGCGATGTCGGCCTTCAGCGTGTCGACGCCGTCGACGGTGAAGTGCTGCCGGCAGGGGGCGCCCTGGGCGTCGCTGTCGCGCAGCTTCGGGCAGGTGTCGATGATCCGGCCGAAGACGCCGAAGTCGTTGCCGCCGATCCCGAGCGTGACCAAGTCGGTGTCCGGCGTCAGCGCGTCGAACTGCGGCGCGGCCACGCCGAGCGCCGTGCTCTGCGGCTTGGTCATGTTCGTGGTGTCGGCGCCGCCGCAGCTGACGTCGGTGAAGCGGTAGATGTGCAGCATCCCGGCGAGCAGCTTGGGGTAGTTGCTGGTCGAGCGCAGGCAGCCCAGCGAGAGCAGCTCCGGCAGCGGGACCAGGGGTGCGGAGGTGTAGGAGTCACCGAGCGCGACGTACTTGCTGTACGACGCCTTCGGCGCGACCGGGGACCGGTCCGGGGCGGCCGCCTGAGCGGGGCCGGTGACGGACAACGCGCCGAGCGTGGCCAGCGCGGTGAACGCCGCGACCGCACGAGAAAGCTTCACGTGACCTCCGAGGAAGTGGCAGTGCGGCCCACAGTAAGTTGAGTGACCGGCCGATTACAAGGGGTGACCGGGGACCTGGTGCACCGGGCCCGGAGCTTTCGTGGAATCCTTGCGCCTATGCGTGTCTGGCACGGTTTGGACGAGGTGGGCCCTGACTACGGTCCGTCGGTCGTCACCATCGGCAACTTCGACGGCGTGCACCGCGGCCACCAGGAGGTGCTGGCGCACGCCCGCGCGCGGGCCGAGCAGCTCGGTGGGCTGCCGGTGGTCGCGCTCACCTTCAACCCGCACCCGATGGCGGTGCTGCGTCCCGACAAGGCGCCGGCGACGATCAGCGAGCCCGAGGAGCGCGCCCAGCTGCTCTGCGACGCCGGTGCCGACGCGGTGCTGATCCTGCCGTTCGACAAGGAGACCTCGAACTGGTCCCCGCAGGAGTTCATCGACCGGGTCCTGGTCGGCACCCTGCACGTCAAGGCCGTCGTGGTCGGCGAGAACTTCCGGTTCGGCCACAAGGCCGCCGGGCACGTCGACACCCTGGTCGAGGCAGGCGCCGCGGCCGGGTTCGAGGTCGAGGGTCTCGCGCTGCGTGGCGAGGACCAGCCGTGGTCGTCGACGTACATCCGTGAGCTGATCGCGGCCGGTGACGTCGAGCAGGTCGCGGCGGCACTGGGCCGCCCGCTGCGCGTCGTCGGCACGGTGATCGAGGGCGACAAGCGCGGCCGCGAGCTCGGGTACCCGACCGCCAACATCCCGGCCGAGTCCGGCTCCGCGATCCCGCTCGACGGCGTGTACGCCGGGTGGCTGCGGGTGCTCGAGCCGGCGCCCGGCACTCCGGCGTACGGGGAAGCCTTCCCCGCCGCGATCAGCGTCGGCAGCAACCCGACCTTCGACGGGATCGACCGGCGGGTGGAGTCCTACGTGCTGGACCGCGACGACCTGGAGCTGTACGGCTCCCGGGTCGCGGTGGACTTCGTGGCCCGGCTGCGGGGCTCGCAGATCCGCTTCGACACGATCGAGGCGCTGCTGGTCCAGATGAAGACCGATGTGGACCAGGCGCGGCAGCTGCTGACCGGCGGCACCACGCCGGGCACGGGGGATTAGGGCGGCTTGTCCACAGGCTGATACTCTGGACGCTGCCGTCTGAACGGCCGCGGATCGAGAGTGCCCGGGTGACAAAAGCCCCGGTGCGCCGCGCAACGGACATCGAGAGGATCAATAGTGTCGTCTGCCAATCCTGAGGCGAAGAAGAAGATCATCGGCGAGTACGCCCTGACCGAGGGCGACACCGGTTCCCCCGAGGTCCAGGTCGCGCTGCTCACGCACCGCATCGCCGACCTGACCGAGCACCTGAAGGAGCACAAGCACGACCACCACAGCCGTCGTGGCCTGCTGCTCCTGGTCGGTCAGCGTCGCCGGCTGCTGAACTACCTGGCGAAGAAGGACATCAACCGCTACCGGTCCCTGATCGAGCGGCTGGGCCTGCGCCGATGACGTCGTGAGAAGCGGCCACCGCACTCCGGTGGCCGCTTCTCGCGTATCCGTGCCCCGGTCCTACCGGGGCCTGGAACACAACTGAACAGCTAAAACGACAACGAGACGACGCGACCCGCGTACCGGGACGACGACCGGTCCTCGGTAGTGGCTTTCGGGACGCAGACCGTCCCGCGAGCCTCGATCGAAGACCGGCACACCCCCGGAGCCCGCGCCTCACGTCGTCTCAGAGTGAGAGAGGGGTATCCCGTGTCGGGATCCACCAACGCGCCCATGGAGGGCGCACAGTACGCCGAAGCCGTGATCGACAACGGCAGCTTCGGCACCCGCACCATCCGCTTCGAGACGGGCCGTCTGGCCCAGCAGGCCGCCGGCTCGGCCGCCGCCTACCTCGACGGCGACACGATGGTGCTCTCGGCCACCACGGCCAGCAAGAAGCCCAAGGACCAGTTCGACTTCTTCCCGCTGACGGTGGACGTCGAGGAGCGGATGTACGCCGCCGGCCGCATCCCGGGCTCGTTCTTCCGTCGTGAGGGTCGTCCCTCCGAGGAAGCCATCCTGACCTGCCGGCTGATCGACCGCCCGCTGCGGCCGTCGTTCGTGTCCGGCCTGCGCAACGAGATCCAGGTCGTCATCACGGTCCTGGCGCTCAACCCGGACAAGCTGTACGACGTGCTGGCGATCAACGCCGCGTCGATGTCCACCCAGATCGCCGGGCTGCCGTTCTCGGGCCCGATCGGCGCCACCCGCGTCGCGCTGATCGACAAGCAGTGGGTCGCGTTCCCGACCCACACCGAGCTCGAGGACGCCGTGTTCGACATGGTGGTCGCGGGTCGCGTCACCGACACCGGTGACGTCGCGATCATGATGGTCGAGGCCGAGTCCACCCCGGGCACCTTCGACGCCGTTGCCGCCGGCAAGCAGGCGCCGACCGAGGAGATCGTGGCCGAGGGCCTCGAGGCCTCGAAGGGCTTCATCAAGACGCTGGTCGAGGCGCAGGCCGCGCTGGCCGCCGCCGCGTCCAAGCCGACCGGTGAGTTCCCGGTGTTCCCGGAGTACCAGGACGACGCGTTCGCCGCCGTCGAGGCCGCTGCCACCGAGGAGCTGTCGCAGGCGCTCACGATCGCCGGCAAGCACGACCGCGAGGAGGCCACCGACGCCGTCAAGGCCGCCGTGGTCGCCAAGCTGGCCGAGTCCTTCGAGGGGCGCGAGAAGGAGCTGTCCGCGGCCTTCCGCTCGCTCACCAAGAAGCTGGTCCGCCAGCGCGTGCTCAAGGACAAGGTCCGCATCGACGGCCGTGGCCTGAGCGACATCCGTCCGCTCAAGGCGCAGGTCAAGGTGCTGCCGCGGGTGCACGGCTCGGCGCTGTTCGAGCGCGGCGAGACCCAGATCATGGGTGTCACCACGCTGAACATGCTCCGGATGGAGCAGCAGCTGGACACGCTGTCGCCGGAGACGCGCAAGCGCTACATGCACAACTACAACTTCCCGCCGTACTCGACCGGTGAGACCGGCCGGGTGGGCTCGCCGAAGCGTCGCGAGATCGGCCACGGCGCGCTCGCCGAGCGCGCCCTGGTGCCGGTGCTGCCGTCGCGCGAGGACTTCCCGTACGCGCTGCGTCAGGTCTCCGAGGCGCTCGGCTCGAACGGCTCGACCTCGATGGGTTCGGTCTGCGCCTCGACGCTGTCGCTGCTGTCGGCCGGTGTGCCGCTGAAGGCGCCGGTCGCGGGCATCGCGATGGGCCTGATCTCCGGTGAGGTCGACGGCAAGACCGAGTACGTCGCGCTGACCGACATCCTGGGCGCGGAGGACGCGTTCGGCGACATGGACTTCAAGGTCGCCGGCACGAAGGACTTCGTCACCGCCCTGCAGCTGGACACCAAGCTGGACGGCATCCCGGCCAGCGTCCTGGCCGGTGCGCTGACCCAGGCCAAGGAAGCCCGCCTGACCATCCTGGACGTGATGTCGAAGGCCATCGACGCCCCGGGTGAGATGAGCGAGTTCGCGCCGCGGGTCATCTCGGTGAAGGTCCCGGTCGACAAGATCGGAGAGGTCATCGGCCCGAAGGGCAAGATGATCAACCAGATCACCGACGAGACCGGTGCCGACATCTCCATCGAGGACGACGGCACGGTGTACATCGGTGCGACGGACGGCCCCTCGGCCGACGCGGCGCGCGCGATGATCAACGCGATCGCCAACCCGACCATGCCGGAGAAGGGCGAGCGCTACCTGGGCACGGTCGTGAAGACGACCAACTTCGGGGCGTTCATCAGCCTGCTGCCGGGCAAGGACGGTCTGCTGCACATCTCGAAGCTGCGTGGCCTGGCCGGTGGCAAGCGGGTCGAGGCCGTGGAGGACATCCTCTCGGTCGGCCAGAAGCTGCAGGTCGAGATCGCCGAGATCGACGACCGGGGCAAGCTGTCGCTGATCCCCGTCATCGAGGGCGAGGACGGCGACAAGGCCGAGGAGAAGGCCGACGACAACGAGGCCGCTGCCGCCGAGTGAGTCGAGCCACCACCAGCACGCTGCTGAGCCCGGAGGAGGGCGGTCCCGTCAAACGGACCGTCCTGCCCTCCGGGCTCCGCGTGCTCTCCCAGTCCGTACCGGGCTTCCGCTCGGTCACCTTCGGCGTGTGGGTCGGGGTCGGTTCGCGCGACGAACCGGTGCAGCTGTCCGGCGCCACGCACTTCCTCGAGCACCTGCTGTTCAAGGGCACCGAGCGCCGCGACGCGCTGGAGATCTCCGCGTCGCTGGACGCCGTCGGCGGGGAGATGAACGCCTTCACCGGCAAGGAGTACACCTGCTACTACGCGCGGGTGCTGGACTCCGACCTGCCGCTGGCGGTCGACGTGATCTGCGACATGATCACCTCCGCCACGCTGACGCCGGAGGACGTCGAGTCCGAGCGTGACGTGATCGACGAAGAGATCGCGATGCACGCGGACGAGACCTCCGACCACATCCACGACCTGTTCGCCGAGCAGCTGTGGGGCTCGACACCGCTCGGCCGCTCCATCACCGGTACGCCGGAGTCGGTGGCCGGGCTGAGCCGCCGTCAGGTGGTCGGCTGGTATCGGCGCCGCTACCGCCCGGAGAACATCGTCGTCTCGGTGGCCGGCAACGTGGAGCACGCCGACGTCGTTCGCCTTGTCCGCAAGGCGTTCGAGCGGCACTGGGTCACCGGCGAGGCCGAGCCCGCGCCGGTCCGGATCGGATCGGGTCGCCGGCTTCCGACGTACGGGGGAGTGCGGGTCCACCACCGTGACGTCGAGCAGGCGCACCTGGTGCTCGGGATGCCGGGCCTCGTGCGCAACGACGAGCGGCGGTACGTCGCCGGGGTGCTGCACGGGATCGTCGGCGGCGGCATGTCGTCGCGGCTGTTCCAGGAGGTCCGCGAGAAGCGCGGGCTGGCGTACTCGGTGTTCACCTTCGGATCGGCGTACGCGGACACCGGCATGGTCGGCGTGTACGCCGGCTGCCTGCCGAAGAAGGCGCCCGAGGTCCTGGATGTCGTCCGCGCCGAGCTGAGCACGCTCGCCGCCGGCGGCATCACGCCCGACGAACTGCTCCGCGGCAAGGGCCAGATGCGCGGCTCGGTCGTGATGGGCATGGAGGACACCGGCGCCAAGATGACCCGGATCGCCAAGGCCGAGCTCGTGTACGGCGAACTGCCGACCGTGGACGAGATCCTCGAGCGGATCGACGCGGTCACCCTGGACGACGTCCACCAACTGGCCGCCGAGCTGTACGCCGGCACGCCGGCCCTGACGGTCATGGGCCCGTTCGACGAGGACACCCGCCAGTTCGATCTGTGAGTGACGTATCGTTGCTTTCAGCGATACGTCACTCGTTATCTGCCTCTGGATTCGCTGAACAGAATCACATCGCACTTAACGGCCTTCGTGTCCCGCCGGTTCGCCGGCTGGGACTTCGGCCTGCGATGAAAGAGGACCGTGATGTCCACCTGGGAAGCGCTCCGGGACTCCGTTCGTACTGCTGGTGAATCACTCGGCGACGCCGTCCGCTGGGCGCGTGGGTGGTTGGTCGTGTCGGCGGTTCTGCTGCTGGCACAGGCCGCCTTGCCCGCGGCGCAGGTGGTGTTCCTGGAGCGGCTGGTCGACCAGCTGTCGGCCGGGCAGACGGCGTGGGGGCCGTTGCTGGGACTGACGACGGTCGTCGGCGCGATGTACCCGCTCGGGCAGATCGGGCTGGCGGCGACGCAACGCATGGGCCTGTGGCTGCGGCTTCGGTACCGCACGGATCTGGCGCACGCCGCCGCTCGACTGACGCCCAGCCGGCTGGCGCGGGCCGACGTGACGACGGACCTGGAGGCCAGCCAGGCGGCCACTGCGGTGATGGATGTGGTGGCGGGCCGGGCCTTGCAGGTGCTGGGTGCGGGGATCACCTCGGTGGTGCTGTGCGCGGTGGTGTGGGAGATCAACCCGGTCTCGGGCCTGCTGGTTCTCGCCGCGCTGGTGCCGACCGTCCTCGCCTTCACCGGCATCTCGCGGATGGAGGCGCGCGGTTGGCCTACGGTTGCCGCGGCCGACCGGCGGGCGACGTACGCCACCGAGCAGCTCGTCCAGCAGCGCCCGGGGACCGAGCTGGCCGTGCTGGGCACGGGCGGGAAGGTCGCCGACCTGATCGTCGTACGCCGGACCGAGGCGACCGGCGTCCTGGACCGGATGATCGGCCGGGCGATGCTGTGGGAGCTCGCGGCCGCGCTGGCCACTGCCGCGCTCTTCGGCGCGGCCCTCGTGGCGCTCGTCCGAGGCGGCGCGTCCGGAGCCGGTACAGCGGCGGCTGTGGCGGGCACGATCTCGGGGCTGAACGCGATTCGCCTGTGTGGGTACGCGTTCGGGACCATCATCACCGCGACTCCGCAGGCGCGGATCTACCGGCGCTTCGTCGCCTCCGTCCCGCCGACCGCCCCGCAGGTCGTCGTCCGCGACGTCGGATCGCTCGAGCTGGACCGCTTGAGCTTCACCTATCCCGGCGCCGACCGGCCCGCGCTGCACGACGTGTCCATCCACGCCGAACGGGGCGAGATGATCGCGCTGGTCGGAGTCAACGGCGCCGGGAAGACAACCGCGGTCAACGCGCTCGTCGGCATGCTGACGCCGTCCGCCGGGCGGGTGCTGCTGGACGGTCGCGACGCTGCCGACCTGACCGAGCCGGAGCGCCTCGGGCACTTCGGCCTGCTGGTGCAGGAGTTCGGCAAGTTCGAGTTCAGCCTGCGCGACGTGGTCGCGCTCGGGGCTCCCGAGCCCGTCACCGACGACGCCGTACGACGTGCGCTCGCGTCGGCGCAGGCCGAGTCGTTCACCCGGCGACTGCCGGGCCTGGACGCGCAGCTGGGCCAGCAGTGGGGCGGCACAGGGATCTCGGGCGGCCAGTGGCAGCGACTCGCGCTGGCCCGGATCCACCTGCGCGGCGCGGGGGTCTGGATCCTCGACGAACCGACGTCCGCGATCGACGCCGAAGCGGAGCGCGAGATCTTCTCCGAGCTGCGCCGGACCCGGCACGAGCGGATCACCGTCGTGGTGTCGCACCGGGCCTGGACGTTGCGGGACATGGACCGGATCTACGTGCTCGACGACGGGGTCGTCGTGCAGCAGGGCCGGTACGACGAGTTGCTCGCGATGGACGGCGGCCGGTTCGCGGAGATGTTTCGGGAGCAGGCGAAAAAGTGAGGTGTCATCTGATGACTTGGGGCTGGCGGGCGGGCTATGGTCGAGGTTGACGCCCGTGACGCTCCCGGGTGCTCTGAGGTCTTCTCTGACCGTCTCTCCGAGTAACTTCCTTGTTACGTCAGACGTTTTTGTTGCTGACAACGTTGACATGCGCAGTAACGACCAGCCAACATGGCGACCACATTCCGCCCGCCCTAGCGGCCCTCCGCCGAGGAAGTTGGTTCGACCGTGCGACGTACGACTGGTGTTGTGGGGGTGACGCTGGGCCTTGCGCTGGTGCTCGGCGCCTGTGGTGACGGGAACGGCGGAGGTGGGGACGGCGGCGCCGGCGGTGGCGCGAAGAGCGCCGTGATCGCGATCGCCGCCGACCCGCTGGAGTACATCAACCCGCTGAACGAGAACGGCAGCCCGGGGATCCAGATCGCCCAGGCGGTCTTCGCGCCGCTGGTGGCGACCGACCCGGCCACCGGCAAGACCGTCAACGTGCTGGCCGACTCGGTCACGCCGGACAAGACCAGCCAGACCTGGACGGTCAAGCTCAAGCCGGGCAACACGTTCCAGAACGGCCAGAAGCTGACCGCCAAGGACTACGTCGACAGCTGGAACCTGACCGCCCAGGGCTCGACCGCCTGGAAGAACAACGGGTTCTTCTCCAAGGTCGAGGGCTACGAGGCGCTCAACCCGCCGACGCCGGACGGCGCCACCCCGAAGCCGACCTCGGTCAAGACGCTCAGCGGCCTGAAGCAGGTCGACGACCTGACCTTCTCGATCAAGCTCAAGGTGCCGTTCTCCCAGTTCGGCCTGACCCTGCAGTACCTCGGCCTGGCGCCGCTGCCGGAGGAGGTCCGCAAGGACCCCGACGCCTACAAGCGCAAGCCGATCGGCAACGGCCCGTTCAAGCTCGACGGCGCCTGGAACCCCGGCGACGACATCAAGCTGGTCAAGTGGGACGGCTACAAGGGCCCGAACGCCCCGGAGGCCGACGCGCTGACGTACCGGTTCATCCCGAACGCCGACACGGCGTACAACGAGTTCCTGGCCGGGACCGTGGACTTCGTGGACGTGCCGCCGACCAAGGTGAAGACGTTCAAGACCGACGCGCCTGACGGCTGGGTGACGGCGGAGCCTTCCGGCGCCAACTACCTGACGATCCCGGCCTGGGACGCGCGGTTCAAGAACCCCAAGCTGCGGCACGCGATCTCGATGGCGATCGACCGGAAGGCGATGGCCGACCTGGTCGGTCTGTCGACGCCGGCCAGCGGCCTGATCGCGCCGGACATCAACGGCTACCGCGCCGACGCCTGCAAGTACTGCGCGTTCGACGCGACCGCGGCCAAGCAGCTGCTCCAGGAGGCCGGCGGCTTCTCCGGCCAGCTGAACATCAACTACAACACCACTTCCGCGACCGGACAGATCTTCGCCGAGGCGATCGGCAACATGCTGCGGCAGAACCTCGGTCTGGACGTCAAGTACACCGGTAAGCAGGGCTCGGAGATCACCACGCTGGCCGACACCCGCAAGCTCGACGGCCTGCGGTTCTCCGGCTGGGGACACGACTACCCGTCGATCGAGGACTACCTGACGCCGATGTTCAAGTCCTCGGGTGACGCGAACTTCGCCGGCTACAGCAACCCAGCCCTGGACGCCGTCCTGGCCAAGGGCGACTCCGAGCCGGACCCGGACAAGGCGATCAAGCTCTACCAGCAGGCCGAGGACATCGCGCTCGAGGACATGCCGCTGATTCCCCTGTACACCAAGCAGAACGCCTACCTGCACTCCGCGAAGATCGAGCCGCGAGTGTCGAAGTACACCGGCGTCCAGGCGCTGTACTCGACGTTCAAGTGACCCGGTTCGTTCTCCGCCGGATTCTGGCGGCCGTGCCGATCGGCCTGATCGTCACGCTGGGGGTCTTCGCGCTCGTGTTCGCGATGCCTGGAGACCCCCTGCGGGAACTGGCCGGTGACAAGCCCATCCCGGCCGCGGTGCTCGCGGCCAAGCGGGCCCAGTTCCACCTCGACCAGCCGTTCGTGGTGCAGTACCTGCTGTCGATGAAGGACATCTTCACCGGCCATTTCGGTACGACGTTCGCCGGCGCGGACATCGCCGACCAGCTCCGGCTGCGGATCCCCGTCACGCTGAAGCTGGCCACGATGAGCCTTGCGCTGCAGTGGATCGCGGGCATCCTGTTCGGCCTGTACGCCGGGTTCCGGCGCAACGGGGTGGTCGACCGGATGCTGCTGCTGTCCACGTTGGTCGTGCTCGCCGTGCCGGGACTGGTGCTGTACTTCGCGGGGCAGTACGTCTTCGGTGTCGAGCTCAAGTGGTTGCCGGTCTCCGGAGCCGCTGACGGCTGGCCGATCGCGTACCTGCTGCCCGCGGTCTGCATCGCGATCTCCGGTTTCGCCGGGATGGCGCGGCTGACCCGGACGTCGATCGTGGACACCGCGAACGCCGACTTCGTGAAGACCGCCCGGGCGAAGGGCCTGGGCGAGCAGCGGATCCTGTGGCGGCACGTGCTGCCGAACGCGTTGCTGCCCGTCGTCACGCTGATGGGCATCGACTTCGCCGGGATCTTCGCCGGCGCCGTGCTGGCCGAGTCGATCTTCAACCTGCCGGGGCTGGGGCAGTTCATGTTCTCGGCGATCCGGTTCAAGGAAGGCGGGGTGGTGGTGCTGCTGTCCACGCTGGCCTTCGTCATGTTCATCGTCATCAACCTGATCGTCGACATCGTGTACGGCGCGATCGATCCGAGGGTGCGCAATGTCTGAGGCCCAGCAGGTCTTCGGGACCGAGACGGCCGACCTCGAAGGCCGGACCCTGTCCAACACCGAGCTGCTCCGCGCGCTGCTGCGCAAGCCGCAGTTCGTGCTCTGCACCGTGCTGGTGCTGACGTTCTTCGTGATGGCCGCGGTCCCCAAGCTGTTCACCCGGGTCGACCCGCGGTTCTGCGAGCTCGGCAAGACCCAGCACGGTCGCGAGCCGGGCCACCCGTTCGGCTTCGACATCCAGGGCTGCGACTACTTCGCGAACGTGATCTACGGCGCCCGGCCGTCGGTGCTGGTCAGCCTGGTCGCGGGGGTCGGCGGGTTCGTGGTGGCCGGCATCCTCGGTCTGCTCGCGGGCTACTTCCCGGGCGCCGTCGACACGCTGATCTCACGGGTGGCCGACGTGCTGTTCGCACTGCCGGGGCTGATCGCGCTGATCGTGATCCTGAACTCGGTGCCGAACCGCAGCATCTGGATCATCGTCGCGATCATCCTGGTCACCGGCTGGCCGCAGGGCATGCGGGTGATGCGGTCGACGGTCTTCTCGGTGCGCAACCGTGAGTACGTCCTGGCGGCGCGGTCGGTCGGCGTCCCGCCGTTGCGAATCTTGCGCAAACACGTGTTCCCGAACGCGATGGCGCCGTTGCTGGCGATGACCACGCTGGGCATCGGGGGTCTGGTCGGGCTCGAGGCGGTCCTCACCTTCCTCGGCGTCGGGCTGCAACCGCCGTCGATCTCCTGGGGTTCGCAGTTCGGTGTTGCGGCGGCGTACCGCGACACCCCGCACCTGTTCATCTGGCCGGCGCTGTTCATCTCGACGATGACGATCTCGTTCATGATCATCGGCGACTCGATCCGCGACGCCCTCGACCCGAAGTTGATGCGATGAAAAGCACGGGCGAAGTGTTGTTGCAGGTCGAGGATCTGAGCGTCGAGTTCGACACTCCGCACGGGACCGTGCGGGCGGTCGACGGGGTCTCGTGGGAGGTGCACGCGGGGGAGACGCTGGCGATCCTGGGGGAGTCCGGTTCGGGGAAGTCGGTGTCGACGCAGGCGCTGACCGGCATCTTGGAGATGCCACCGGGGCGGATCGTCTCCGGTACGGCGAAGTACCGCGGGGACGACCTGATCACGATGTCGGTCAAGGAGCGCCGCCGGATCGTCGGGGACCGGATCACGATGGTGTTCCAGGACTCGTTGTCCGCGCTCAACCCGGTGCAGTCGGTCGGCAAGCAGATCGCCGAGTGCTACCGGGTGCACCGCGGGATGTCCAAGAGTGACGCGATGAAGCGGGCCGCGGAGATGCTCGACCAGGTGCGGATCCCGGCCGCGGCCAAGCGGGTCAACGACTACCCGCACGAGTTCTCCGGCGGGATGCGGCAGCGCGTGATGCTCGCGATGGCGCTCGCGCTCGACCCCGACGTCCTGATCGCGGACGAACCGACGACCGCCCTCGACGTCACCGTGCAGGCGCAGATCCTCGAACTGATCGCGGAGCTGCAGGCCGAGCGGGACATGGGCGTCGTCCTGATCACCCACGACCTCGGCGTGGTCGCGGACGTCGCCGACAACGTCGTCGTGATGTACGCCGGGCACGTGGTCGAGCGGGCCGCCACGGCCGCCGCGCTGGAGCAGCCGATGCATCCGTACACCGAGGGCCTGCTCGGCTCGATGCCGTCGGCGGACCTGAAGGGGCAGGAGTTGCCGACGATTCCCGGTACGCCGCCGTCGCTGCGGGCGATCCCGTCCGGGTGTGCGTTCCGGACCCGGTGCAAGCTCGCGATCGAGGAGTGCGCGCACGAGGTCCCACCGCTGCTGACCGTCGCGCCGGGCCGCGACGCGGCCTGCATTCGCCGTACCGTGTTGAAGGAGGCCGTCGGATGAGCGACGAGTTGCTGGTAGCAACGAATCTGGTGAAGCACTACGACATCAGCCCGGCGCTCTCGTTCGGCACCAAGACGCTGGTCCGGGCGGTCGACGGCGTGGATCTCGTGCTGCGCAAGGGCGAGTCGCTCGGGATCGTCGGCGAGTCCGGGTGCGGCAAGTCGACGCTGGTCCGGCTGCTGGCCGCGTTGGAGAAACCAACCGAAGGCGAGCTGCTGTACGACGGTGTCGACGTCGCCGGGCTGAAGGGCCGCGCGCTGCGGCGCTGGCGGCGCAACGTCCAGGTGGTCTTCCAGGATCCGTACTCGAGCCTGAATCCGCGAATGCGCGTCGGCGAGATCGTCGCCGAGCCGCTCGAGGTGCACCCGGACGTCTCGCGCGGCACGGACATCCGCAAGCGGGTGCGCGAGCTGCTGGAGCTGGTCGGGCTGCGGGCTGAGGACGAGACGAAGTTCCCGCACCAGTTCTCCGGGGGCCAACGGCAACGGATCGGGATCGCGCGGGCGATCGCGCTCAACCCCGACGTGCTGCTGTGCGACGAGCCGGTGTCGGCGCTCGACCTCTCCGTGCAGGCGCAGGTGGTCAACCTGCTGATGCGGCTGCAGCGAGAGCTCGGGCTGAGCATCATCTTCGTCGCGCACGACCTGTCGGTGGTTCGGCACGTGTCCGACCGGGTGGCCGTCATGTACCTGGGCAAGGTGGCCGAGCTGGGGCAGCACCACGAGGTGTACGACGTACCGGCGCACCCTTATACACAAGCGCTTCTGTCGGCCGAGCCCGGTCTCGCCCGGGCGGGTGGGCGGCGGCGGATCGTGCTCGCCGGGGACCCGCCGTCGCCGGTGTCGCCGCCGTCGGGGTGCCGGTTCCACACCCGATGCCTGCAGGCGGAGGCGAAGTGCTCGGTCGACGTACCGGAGTTGCGGGTGCTCGAGTCCGGTCAGCAGGTGGCGTGCCACTTCGCCGAAAAAGCGCAGGCGAGTTTTGCCGCGGGCGTGGCATCCTGACCGCGTGCGAGTGCTGATCGAGCCGCGACCGCGGGACGACCTGGGGCTGGTGCTGCTGCTCGACCTGGCGCTGAAGGAGCTCTTCACGCGGTACCCGGCGAGCACGTCGCACCCGGTCGATCCCGCCACGTCCTTCCTGGTCGCCGACCACCAGGGCGACGCGGTCGGCTGCATCGGCCTGATGCCGGTGGTCGAGGGGGTCGGTGAGATCAAGCGCATGTACGTCCGCCCGGACCAGCGCGGCCGGGGCATCGCCCGCCGGTTGATCGGCTCCGCCGAGGCCCTGGCCCGCCACCGCGGTGCGACGACGCTTCGCCTGGCCACCGGCAGCCGCCAGCCCGAGGCGATCGCCTTGTACGAGTCGCTGGACTACCGGCCGGCTCCGGCGTACGGGAAGTACGTCCACGAGCCCACCGCCCTCTGCTACGCCAAGTCGCTGAACTAGCCGCATTTTCCCCGTTAACCCCCACCGTTGTGGGTTCTCTGTGTCGATGAGGGCAGTGAACCCACAACGGCGGGGGTTCACCTGCGAAATGGGGAGTGGGTCGGGGAGCACGGTGTGGGGGGAGCGCGAGGTGGGGGGAGCGCGAGGTGGGGGGGCGGGAGCGGTGGGGGCGGGGTGGATGGGGAACGCCGGAGCAATGAGATCCTTGGCCGGTCGGACTGGTGTCGAAAGGGTGCGGATGATCAAGGTCGGGGTGTTGGGGGCCAAGGGCAAGATGGGCGCCCAGACGTGTCTGGCGGTCGAGGACGCGGACGGGCTGGAGCTGGTGGCCCGGCTCGACCAGGGAGACGACCTGGAGGAGCTGGCGAAGGCCGGTGCTCAGGTGGTCGTCGACTTCACCCGGCCCGAGGTCGTGATGGACAACCTGGCCTGGTGCATCGGCCACGGGATCAACGCGGTCGTCGGGACGACCGGGTTCGACGAGGAGCGGCTGGCGACGTTGCGCGGGCAGCTGGACAAGAGCCCGGGGACCGGCGTGCTGATCGCCGCGAACTTCTCGATCGGCGCGGTGCTGATGATGCAGTTCGCCGCGAAGGCGGCCAAGTACTACGAGTCGGTCGAGATCGTCGAGCTGCACCATCCGGACAAGGTCGACGCGCCGTCGGGGACGGCACGCCGTACGGCGGAACTGATCGCCGCGGCCCGGCGCGAGGCCGGTTCCGGACCGATCCCCGACGCGACCACGACCGGGCTCGACGGCGCCCGCGGGGCCGACGTCGAGGGGATCCGGGTGCACGGCATCCGGCTGCGCGGACTGGTCGCGCACCAGGAGGTCCTGCTCGGTGACGTCGGCGAGACGCTCACGATCCGGCACGACTCGATGCACCGGGAGTCGTTCATGGCCGGCGTCCTGCTCGGCGTCCGGCGGATCGTCGACACCCCGGGGCTGACCGTCGGCCTCGAGCACTTCCTCGAACTCGACTGATGACCGATCGTCGACGGACGGCCTTCGGATGACCGCCAAGCGTGCGGTGGTCGTGATCGCGGTCGTCTTCATCGCGTACGCCGTGCTGCTCGGCTGGCGGGGTGTGCTGCTGATCGGCACCGGCGACCCGGTCGCGGTCGGGCTCGGGATCGCGGTCCTGGTGATCCCGCTGGTCGGGCTGTACCTGGTCTGGCGCGAGCTGCAATTCGGCCGGCGGACCGAAGCGCTGGCCCAGGAGCTCGACCTCGAAGGCGGGCTCCCGGTCGACGACCTCCCGCGCCGCCCGTCCGGCCGGATCGAGCGCTCGGCCGCGGACGCCGCCTTCGCGCAGTACCAGTCGGAGGTCGAGGCGGCCCCCGACGACTGGCGCACCTGGTTCAGACTCTCCACGGCGTACGACGCGGCCGGCGATCGCCGCCGTGCGCGCGCCTCGATGCGGACCGCGATCGCCCGCCATGACGGGTCTTGACCCACCCGCACACGCCCGGTGAACAATTGAGTGTTTGAACTTGCCGGTACCTGGCAGTTGGCTGGGAACTGGCTGTAGTGGGCGACAAGCCACCCGCGATGCGGCTATTTTCAGGAGGTGCGCGGTAACCGCCGCGTACGGGTCGGAGACTGGGTGGAGCCGTCCTGTGCCGTCTGACGGGTCTCGCCGCGGCTCGGACGACGTTCGCACCACGGGTTTCGGCGATCTGCTGCGTCGGCACCGGCGAGAGGCCGGGCTGTCGCAGGAGGGGCTGGCCGAGCTCGCGGGGTTGAGCGTCGATGCGATCGCGGCCCTCGAAAGAGGTCGTCGCCGGGCGCCCAGGCCGCACACGCTGAGGTTGCTCGGAGACGCTCTCGCACTCGGCGCGCCCGATCGGGCCCAGCTCGCGGCCGCCGCGCGGCGCGACGGCGACAGCCCGCGCTCGACCCTGCGGCCCCCGCCGGTTCCGGCGAACCAGCTGATCGGCCGTTCCACCGAGCTGACCGAGACCGGTCGCCTGGTCGGCGAGCGCGTGACCCGGCTGCTCACGCTGAGCGGGCCGGGCGGCGTCGGCAAGACCCAGCTCGCGCTCGCGCTGACCGGTGGCATCGGGCACCGGTTCGAGGACGGTGTCTGCTGGGTGCCGCTCGCGCCCATCGCCGATCCGGCGGCGGTCGGCTCCGCGCTGGCGACCGCGACCGGGCTGCACCCGCTCGACGGCGCGCGCCTGGTCGAGGAGATCGCCGAGCAGCTCGGGCAGCGCAAGGTGCTGCTCGTCCTCGACAACTGCGAGCACGTCGTCGCCGGCGCGGCGCAGGTCTGCGGCGTACTGCTGGAGTCCTGCCCGAACCTGTCGATCCTCGCGACCAGCCGTGAACTGCTGCGCGTTCCCGGCGAGAGCGTGTACGTCGTACCGCCGCTGGCGCTGCCGGAGCTGGAGCAGCAGCCCGACGCGTCGCCCGCGGTCCGGTTGTTCGTCGATCGGGCGACCGCACGCGGCAACGCGCCGCGCGAGCAGATCGAGCAGGTCGCCCGCGTCGTCCGGCGGCTCGAGGGCATGCCGCTCGCGATCGAGCTGGCCGCGGCCCGGACGAACGTGCTCACCGTCGAGGAGCTGGCGACCGAGCTCGAGACGTCGTTCGGCATCCTGGCCGGCGGTGCCAGTACGGCGGGACCGCGGCAGCAGTCGCTGGAGGGCGCGATCGGCTGGAGCTACGAGCTGCTGACCGCACCGGAGCGGGAGCTGTTCGCCGAGCTGTCCGTCTTCGTCGGAGGCTGGACCCTCAACGCGGCCGCCGCCGTCCTGACCGGTAGGACGACGCCCGGCCCCCGCGAGCGCGCCGAGACGCTCGACCTGATCGGTCGCCTGGTCGACAAGTCGCTGATCCGGGTCAGCCGCGAGGGCGGGATCGGGCGGTACGACATGCTCGCGGTGATCCGCGAGTACGCCGCCGACCGGCTCGCGGAGAGCGGCCGGGCCGCGGAGGTCGCGCGCAACCACGCGGCGTTCTACCTGAGCCTCGCCGAGGAAGCCGAGACCTACCTGCGCGGCGCCAACCAGGGTGCCTGGCTCGACCGCCTCGAAGGTGAGCTCGACAACCTGCGCGCCGCGATGAGCTGGTCGCTGCGGACGAAGTCGAGCGCGGAGGCGATCCGGCTGGCCGGCGGCCTCTGGCTGTTCTGCTACCTGCGCGGCCACTACGGCGAGGGCAGCGACTGGCTGGAACGCGCGCTGGCTCTCGTCGACGGGCAGCCCGACCTCCAGGCCGCGAAGGCGAAGGCCGAGCTCGGCGCGGGCATGCTCGCCTTCCTCCAGTGCGAGTACGACGTCGCGACCGCGCGCCTGCAGTCGTCGCTCGCGCAGTACAAGGAACTCGGCGACACCGCCGGTACGGCGCTGGTGATGCAGCGCCTCGGCAGCGTGGCGCGCGAGCGCGGCGACTACGTGACCGCCGAGAACCTGCACTGCCAGAGCTACGACCTGTTCGAGAGCCTCGGCGATCGCGCCGGGATGGCCTGGGCGCACAACCAGCTCGGGTTCGTCGCCTGGCTGCGCGGTGATCTCGAGATCGCCGCCCGGCGCTGCAAGCGGGCGCGCGACGCCTTCCGGACGGTCGGCGACGGCGAAGGGCTGGCCTGGTCGCTGATCAGCCTCGGCACCATCGCGCAGTACGGCGGTGAACTGATCGAGGCCGAGGAGCTGCTGCAGGAGAGCCTGGCGCTGTCGCAACGGCTCGGATATCGCGAGGGCGTCGCCTGGTCGCTCAACCAGCTCGGCATCGTCGAGCGGCGGCGCGGCCTGACCGAGCGGGCGGTGCACCTGCTCGACGAGAGCCTGGCCGAGCATCGGGATCTGGGGGACCGGTGGCGGTCGGCGAGCGTGCT
This sequence comes from Kribbella lupini, assembly GCF_039529595.1. NCBI lineage: Bacteria > Bacillati > Actinomycetota > Actinomycetes > Propionibacteriales > Kribbellaceae > Kribbella > Kribbella lupini. The sequence goes on from NZ_BAAANC010000001.1 coordinate 983,234, forward strand.
GGAGGAGCTGGCGACGGTCGCGCAGCAGCGCAACCGGACGGAGTACGCCGCGTTCCTGCTCGGCGCGGCCGACGGGATCCGCGAGGTGATCGGCGCCCCGGTCCCGGACGTCGAGAAGGCCGACCGGGCCGCCACGCGGCGCGCGATCGAGGAGACGCTGGACCGGCGGGCGTTCCGTGCGGCCTGGGCCGCCGGCCGGGCAACCCCGCTGTCGGCCGTGGCGGACGGCTACCCAGGACCGTCGGCAGCTCCCGACCGGTCGACCAGGCTCTGATCCGGCGCACCTCGCGGCTCGTCGTACAGAACGGGCACTGCCGAGACAGCCGGATCCCGGCTGGCGCGTCCACCAGGGCGCGCCATCCGGGCCGGTGGATCGGAGACGGCCGCCCCGCCGTCTCCGACACCTGGCCTCGCGAGGCACCACGACCTGGGGGATCGAAGGTACCCCGCGAGGGATCAAAGCCGGGAGTGACGTGCGTCGACGGGTCCCGGCCGGCTGTGGTTCTGTCTGACCCCCCAGGCAGTCCCCCCACCCACACAGCCGGCCGAAGCCTCGTCGGCGATGTCCCCCGCCCGCCGAGCCCTCCCGGTCGGCGTTCGGTTCTCCCGCGCTGACTCAAGGTTGTCCTGGTCACGCTCCGTCGCACAGGGACGCAACCCTGACATCGCCCTGACAACCGGAATCTGACAACGAAAGACTTGTCCGGATTTCGCGCATTGTGACGGAAACCTGGCGGTCTGTGCCGGAAATTCCGGCAAAATCGGGCGAATCGATCTGGTCGAGTGCTGCTATTGACGCAGATATCCGGACAGTTCCCGGGTCATTCCCGCGATCCGGTGCAGCGGCGTTCCTTCTTCGCCTTCCGGCGCGGGCATCGTCGGCCCGGGCAGCCCCTCGCCCTGGCAGGTGGTGTCCTTGGCCGGCGCGCGGCCGGAGCTCAGGAACGCGTCGACCAGTGCGTCGGCGCACTTGTTCACGCCGCCGTAGATGCCGTGGTCGCCTTCGCGGGCGATCGTGATCAGCCGCGACCCGGCGTACCGGCGGTGAGCGGACTGGGCCAGCGTCAGGTTGGTCGCGGGGTCGTGCACCGACTGGACCATCAGGGTCGTCGGGAGCCCGGCGCCGGTCGGGGTCGGGAGTGTGCGGTGCGGGCGATCCCAGGACAGGCAGGGGTTCTCGTTCATGCCCCAGCCGAGCAGCGGGTAGTGCGGACCGAGCCGCGCGGACAGGATGTCGCCGTACTCGCGACCCTGCGGCCACTCGGTGTCGTTGCAGGTGACGGCGGTGAAGGTCGCCTGCTGCGCGTCGTCCGCGAACGGCCGGCCGAACGGGCTGAGGCCGATGGCCGGCTTCGTCGCGCGCTGGACGAGCTGGTGCTGGCGCTGGACCGACAGAGCGTCGACCTTGCGTTGCGCCGCCCGCGGACCGCCGGTGCTCTGCGCCTTCGACAGATCGCGGAGAAATGCGAGATCGGTGGCGAGGCTGAAGAAATCCGCTTTCGTATACATGTCGCCGACGACGATGTTGTCGAGGGTGTTCTGGTCGTAGCTGATCTTGACCGAACCGTCGAGGTATTCCTCGACCGCCGGCAATTTCTTCAGGTCCGCGCGGAGTTTCTCGTAGGTGCGGATCACCAGTCGCGGGGTGTCACCGAGTTTCAGCTTGCTGTCGTACTTGGCCGCCCAGGGCGCGAAGTCCTCGCGAAAACGGCGCTCGAAGGCCTGCGGCTGGGCCTCGAAGGTGTTGATCCACGGGCGGGTGAAGTCGGTGTTCGAGTCGAGCACGAAACGGCCGACGTGCTCGGGGAAGAAGGTCTGGTAGTACGCGCCGAGCCAGGTACCGGCCGAGTAGCCGACGTAGTCGATCTTCGCGTAGCCGAGCAGGTGCCGGATCAGGTCCATGTCCTGCACGGTCTGCGCGGTGTCGACGTACGGGAGCAGGCCACGGGACTGCTGGTCGCAGTACGGGCGGGTGAGCTCGGTGGCCTCGGCGATCAGGTCGAGGTTCGCGGGGTCGCGGTCGCGGGCGTCCATCGTGTAGCCGGGCGCGCCCTGGCAGCTGACGTTGGCGCTGTCGCCGGTGCCGCGCGGGTCGAAGCCGACGGCCAGATGATCCTTGGCAATGGCGGCGCGGCTGGCCAGGAACGGTGCCATGCCGAGGCCGGCACCACCCGGACCGCCGGGGTTGCCGAAGACGACGCGGCTCGGCCTGCCCTTGGCCGGCGCGACCTTGCTGACGGCGATCTGGATGTCATCGGCCTTGTCGCCCTGGTGCCACCAGTCGCGGGGTGCGGTGATCTTCGCGCAGCTGACGCGGAGCGCCGGGTCGCCGCAGGTCTTCCAGTGCGGCTTCTGGTCCAGGTAGCGGTTGGCGACGTACGCCGGTCTGGTCAGAACCGGCGCCGGCTCGACGGACGCGGTCGCGCCGGAGCCGGGAACGACGAGCAGGGCGGGAAGGCTGATACCGAGGCCGAGGACGGCCAGGGTACGGAACTTCATACATCCTCCAGGGATGTCCAAACGTGACGGGACCGTCGCAATCTGTCACGTCAGCCGTTCGCCGTCGAACACCACCCCCGGCCCGGCGGCGGATCGGCGTCTGCTACGCGCAGAGCTGCGGCTTCAGTACGTCGTACGCCCAGTCGGCGAACTGCCGCGTGGTCCAGCCGCGGTTGGTGACGAGCAGGAGGTAGAGCTCGGTGCTGAGTACGGCGTACAGGATGTCGGTGGCGTGCTCGGTGGTGACGTCCTTGTGTGCTCCGGGCTTGCTGAGCAGGCTTTGTGCTGCCTCGGTCTGGACGGTGAGGCGGGGATCGGTGCTCGGCCAGAGCTTGGCGACGGCGGCGTCCGCTGCGGCCGCGGCCTCGAGCATCTTCATGATCGGGGCGACTCGCTCGAGGACCTTCGTGGTGCCCTCGACGTGCGCGCGCAGGTGCTCGTCGGCGGTCGTCGTCGCCTGTGCGTCCCGGAACCACGGCCGGTCCATCGTCGCGACCGGTTCGTCGTCGCCGGCGATCGAGCGGTCGACCACCTGTTTCAGGACGGTCTGCTTGGTGCCGAAGCCGTAGTAGATCGTCTGCACGGCGACGCCGGCCGCCTCGGCGATGTCCTGCAGCGCGGTCGCGCCGTACCCGTCGCGGACGAACAGCTCGGTGGCCGCGTCCAGCACCTTCGCGCGGGTGATCCGCGACTTCTCGGCTCTGCCGTCGACCTTCTTGACCTGGCTCATGTTTGTAGTCTATCTCTAGAGTCAATCACTAGAGTTTAACTACAAGGAGTTTGCGATGAGTGTTCTGCGACTGACCCGGCTGACGGTGGACGCCGACCGGGCCGACGAGATGCTGGCCCGCCGGGCCGCGCTGATCGAGGCGGTCCGGGGGATGACCGACGGCCTGACCGACACCCGGCTGGCCCGCGTCGACGAGGAGACCTGGCTGGACGTGTGGCGCTGGGAGTCGGGCGAAGCCCTGGACGAGGTCGCCGCCACGGCGCCCGGGCTTCCCGTGGCGCAGGCGGCGTTCGCCGTCGTCCGGGACGCTCAGGTCGAGCGGTACGACTTGGTGGACGAGCGGTAGGGCGCTGTCGGTGGCCGGTTCTAGGGTCGGGGGATGGGAACTGGTGAGCTTCTGATCGGACAGCTGGAGTTCTACTGGGACGTGCACCTGCGGCCTCGGCTCGAGGGACTGAGTGACGAGGAGTACCTGTGGGAGCCGGCGCAGCCGAGCTGGTCGGTACGGCGGTCCGTTGACGGGCGGGTGGTCTTCGACATGGAGGACCCGGCGCCGGAGCCGCCGCCGGTGACGACGATCGCCTGGCGGCTGGTGCACATCGCGGTGGGCTGTTTCGCGATCCGGGCGAACACGTTCTTCAACGACGGGACGACACCGGCGGACGCGGACATGTTCGACCCCCGGCAGTGGCCTGCCTCGTTGCCGTTGAGTGCTGTCGACGGGCTGGCGTTCCTGGATCACTGGTACGCGCGGTGGCACGACGGGATCCGGTCGCTGGACGAGTCAGGGCTTGCTCGTCCGCTGGGTCCGAAGGGCGGGCCGTACGCCGAGGACTCGATGCTCGGGCTGATCACCCACATCAACCGCGAGACGATCCATCACGGCGCGGAGATCTCGCTGCTGCGGGACCTCTATCGCGCCCGCGGTTGAGGTCTGAACTCCTCGAAGATCGCCCGCTGGGTGGCGTCGGAGGGGTCGTGGCCGCCGGGGTACTCGTGCGCTGTCGCGCCGGGGATGTGGGCCAGTAGCCATTCCGTGTGGTCGATCGAGCTGTTGTCGTCGTGCGATCCGTACCAGACCGACACCGGGGCTTTGATCGCCGTGAGGTCGAAGCCCCACGGGCGGAGGAACGCGAGGTAGTCGTCGATCCAGCCGTCCAGACCGTCGACGAGGCTTGCGTGCAGGCGTTGGTGCCGGCCGTTGTCGTCGGCGCCCAGTGATGCGAGGAGTTCGGCGCCGCGGCGCGCGAGGTTGCGGCGCAGGTGGTCCTCGCCTTGGCGGGCGTCTTCGGCCCAGTCCAGGTCGAGTTCGTCGAGCGGGCCGATGCTGGCGACCGTGCTGCAGTGCGTCACTCGGTCCGGCAGCAGCGCCGCGCACGCCAGCGCGTGCGGGGCGCCGCCCGAGAAGCCGGTGACGGCGAACTGTGTCCAGCCCTCGGCGTCGGCCAGCGCGCGTACGTCGTACGCGATGTCGGCGACGGACCGCCCCGGCCGGCGCGTCGAGCCGTAGCCGGGGCGGCCCGCCAGTAGCACACGCAGTCCCACATCGTTGATCGCGGCAACGACATCCGGGCGCTCCCAGCGGGTGCCGGGGGTGCCGTGCAGCGAGACGACCGGTACGCCGCCGGGGTCGCCGTACAGGCAGTACTGGACGATTCGGTCGTCGACGGCGAGTTCGTGGGTTTCCGGCGGGGTCCAGGTCACCGTTCCATTGTCGGGGAATCCGGGGCGACGGTGAGGACGATCTTGCCGGTGGCCTGGTTGGTCTCGCCTCGGCGGTGGGCTTCCGCGGCGTCGGCGAGCGGGAAGACCGCGTCGAGCTCGACCCGGAGTTTGCCTCGGGCAACTAGATCGGTGATCGCGGTCAGCGCGAGGCGATCGGGCTCGACCAGGGTGAACTCGGCGCGGATGCCGCGTCGCCTGCCCTCCTGAGCGGTCGCCTCGTCGACAGGAAGGATGGAGACGTACGAGCCGCCGTCGAGCAGGACGTCGAGCGAGCGCCGCCCGGTGTCGCCCGCGATCGGGTCGAAGACAAGGTCGACGGGCCGCGTACGGAGTACGTCGGCGAAGTCCTCGGTGCGGTAGTCGATCACCTCGTCCGCCCCGAGCGATCGCACGAACTCGTGCTTGGCCGCGCTCGCCGTACCGACGACGTACGCGCCGAAGCTCTTCGCGAGCTGCACGGCCAGGTGCCCGACGCCGCCCGCGGCCGCGTGGACCAGTACGCGCTGCCCGGAGCGCAGACCCCCGGTTTCGACCAGGCCCTGCCACGCGGTCAGCGCGGCGAGCGGCAGGCCGGCGGCCTGCTCGAAGCTCAGCGCCTCGGGCTTGCGGACGAACTGCCGCGACGGGGCAACGACGTACTCGGCGTACGCGCCCGGCAGCACCGGGAACTTCGGCATCCCCAGCACCTCGTCGCCCACCCGCAACCAGGTCACGCCGAAGCCGACCTCCTCGACCACGCCGGCGACGTCGTACCCGAGGATCACCGGACCTCCGCCGTGCGTGCCCTCCGCGCGGCCCTTCCAGTCCGTCGGATTGACCCCGGCCGCGTGCACGCGGACAAGGATCTCGGTCAGCCCGGGACTCGGCCGCGGCACGTGCTCCAGGCGCAGGACCTCGGGTCCACCGGCGCTTCGCGCGACCACGGCCCGCATCGTCTTCTCGTTCGTCATGGCCCGAGTCTTTCCCGGGGCCGCTCGCGTGCCCACTGGCCTGATGGACATCATGTGCAACTATCGGGCCATGTCTGCCCGGCACCGCGTCGCTGTCCTCGCACTTCCCGGCGTCGTCCCGTTCGAGCTCGCGATCCCGGCGCGGATCTTCGGCGGCGCCTTCGTGGGCGAGGACCCGCTGTACGAGGTGCTCACCTGTTCGGTCGACGGTTCGCCCGTGGAGACGTCGGACGGCTACGCGATCACCGTCCAGTACGACGCCGCGGTGCTCGGCACCGCCGACTCCGTCGTGATCCCGCCGTCCCACCAGCTTCAAGAGATCCTCGACTCCGCCGGCGAGCTGGATGACGCCGTACGGCGTGCGCTGGAGCAGATCCGCCCCGGAACGAGGCTGGTGGCGATCTGCACGGGCGCGTTCGTCCTCGCCGCGGCGGGCCTGCTCGACGGTCGGCCCGCCGCGACGCACTGGGCCGAGGCAAAGCATCTCCAGCAGCTCTTCCCGGCCGTCGCGGTCGATCCGCTCGTGCTCTACATCGACGACGGCGACGTCCTGACCTCCGCCGGCGCGGCCGCCGGGATCGACCTGTGCCTGCACGTCGTCCGGCGCGACCACGGCAGTGCGGTCGCGAGTGCGGTCGCGCGCGCCTGCGTCGTACCGCCGCGTCGGGATGGTGGTCAGGCACAGTACGTGCGGCGACCGGTTCCTCCCGCACGAGACGGCGGTACGGCGAACACCCGCGCGTGGGCGGCCGAGCAGCTCGGCCGGCCGCTGAGCCTGGTCGAGCTGGCCGCACATGCGCGGATGAGCGTGCGGACCTTCACCCGGAGGTTTCGCGCTGAGACCGGAGTGAGTCCCGGTAGTTGGCTCGCGATGCAGCGGCTCGACTATGCGCGCCAGTTGCTGGAGGACACCGAGCTGACGGTTGACCAGATCGCGAGCCGGAGTGGGTTGGGGAGTGGCACGAATCTGCGGCAGCAGCTCCGCGAGAGCGCCGGGGTGTCGCCGACGGCGTACCGGCGGATGTTCCGCAGTGAGGGCGTTACGGCTCCTGGGTGAGGGGGATGCCCGTGTGGGTCTGGATGTGGTCGGGGATCGGCTCGTGGCGGTCGCCGGTGGTCGGGATGCCGGCGGGCTCGATGACCACGATCGACGCGCCGCCGTCGGAGAACGGGCGGTGCTCGATGCCGCGCGGGACGGCGAAGACCGAGCCGGGCGAGAGCGTCACGGACCGCTCCTCGGGGTCGCGGAGCGCGATGTCGAGCTCGCCGTCGAGGACCAGGAAGAGTTCGTCGGTTGTCTCGTGCAGGTGCCAGATGTAGGAGCCGGCCACCTTCGTCACACGGACGTCGTAGTCGTTCAGCCGCGCCGCGATCCGCGGACTCCAGAGGTCGTCGAAGGTCTTCAGGACGGCGTGCAGGTCGACAGGTTCGTTCATGGCTTCAGCCTGGCCGGTACTGCGGATGCGGGGTGAGTGCTAGAAATGGCGTGTGTCGAAAGAATCCTCGCAACGCTCTCGAGACCCGGTCCTACCGCCTCCCGCGTCCGCGCCCGCGCAGACCATGTACGGGGCGCCCTCCGCGCGCCCCGTGCACCGGGTCGTGGTGATCGTCGACGCGGGGTCCAACCCGTTCGAGCTGGGGGTGGCGACGGAGCTGTTCGGGCTGCGGCGTCCTGAGCTCGACGTGCCCTGGTACGAGCTCGCGCTCTGCACGCCGGCGCCTGAGGTGCCGATGCATCTGGGGTTTTTCACGCTGAGCGGTGTCGGAGACCTGAGCGAGGTCGACACGGCCGACACGGTGATCGTTCCGAACCGTCCGGACCCCGAGGAACCGGTCTCGCCCGCGGTGCTCGACGCCGTACGACGTGCCGCCGCGCGCGGCGCGCGGCTGGTCAGCTTCTGCACCGGCGCCTTCACGCTGGCGGCGGCCGGAGTACTGGACGGTCGCCGGGCGACCACGCACTGGCGGTGGGCGGCGTCCTTCGAGCGGATGTTCCCCGCGGTCGATCTCCAGCCCGACGTCCTCTTCGTTGCTGACGGCAACGTCTACACGGCGGCCGGGAGCGCGGCCGCGCTCGATCTCGGGCTGCACCTGATCCGCACCGACCACGGCGCCGAGATCGCGAACGCCGTCAGCCGGCGCCTCGTCTTCACCGCCCACCGCGACGGCGGCCAGCGCCAGTTCATCGACCAGCCGGTGCCCGCCGTCGCCGACACGTCCTTGGCGCCACTGCTTGCCTGGGCCCGCGCGCACCTCGCCGACCCGCTGACCGTCACCGACCTCGCCGACCGAGCCGCAGTCAGCCCCGCCACCCTCCACCGGCGCTTCCAGTCAGAGCTGGGCACCACTCCACTGGCCTGGCTCACGACCGAACGAGTAGCTCTGGCCTGCCGCCTCCTGGAACGCGGCGAACCAGGCCTGGACCGCATCGCCCGCCACTCGGGCCTCGGCACCGCCACCAACCTCCGGCTTCAGCTCAAACGCACCACAGGCCTGACCCCAACGACGTACCGGCGCCGCTTCACGCTCGCTTGATGTCCGGTTGGCGTCGCGCCTCGCCCGCGGCAGATGCGGCTCGCCCAGAGCGAGAGCACGTCGACTGACGCGCTGTTCGATGACTGGCGCGGTACATCGCCGCAGTCGTGAGACTCCGAAGCAGCCGGGGCGGGCGATCAGGACGTCGCGGCCACCTCATGGTCGCGGTCGGCGTCGACCTTCACTCGAAGGGCGGGGGCTGGCTTCGCGGCAGGAGGGCAGGGGCTGGCTTCGAGGGTAGGTGGAGCCGGGTCAGTCGTCGGAGCCGGGGGCGGCGTGGAGGCGGACTTGCTTGATGCGGACCGACGCGTCGCCGTACAGGTCGAGTTCGCGGTGGGCGCCGTCGGGGGCCCAGCCGGAGTCGGTGTAGAAGGCGCGGAGGACGTCGTCGGTGGAGTTGATCCAGACGGTGACGCGGGTGAAGCCGTCGGCGCGGGCGGTGTCGACGACCGCGTTGAGCAGGCGGGAGCCGTGGCCGGCGCGGGTGGCGTCGGGGTTGACCGCGAGCTCGGCAATCAGGGCGTCGTGGCGGGGGTCGCCGTCGGGGTCGTCGGACGGGGTGATCGCGGCGAAGCCGACCAGGTCGCGGCCGTCGAGGGCGACCATCACGCGGTTTCTCGCCTCGCCGGGGGAAAGCAGGGCGGCGCGCCACTGGGCGGCGAACTGGGCGGGGTTGAGGTCGAGCAGTACGTCGGCCGGCAGCAGGCCGTCGTACGCCCTTCTCCAGGCTGCTACTTGTACCTCGCCGATCGCGTTCGCCTCGGCGGGGAGGGCGAGTCGCACGCTGGTCTCCGCGATCGGCGAATCTCCGTGCATTGCTGCCAGGCTCTCAGGTTCCGGTACGCCGAACTCGCTGCTCATTTTCCTATCCTCCCAAAGGACACCGGGGGAGCTTTCGGCGGACTCCACTTCTCGTCTGTCTGCTCTTGTTCCCGTTCAAGCTCTTCTACTCCTCTCCAACTCTTTCCGTGCTGTTGTGTCGAGGGGTGCCAGGTGAGGTCGGCGGGGATGCGGCCGGGGAGGTTGGCGGGGGCTGAGGTCGCTGCGGCCGGAAAGAGAAAGAGGAGTGGCCTGGGGCTTTGGTGGGTGGAGCTGGGGCGGCGTGTCGTTGGGTGGGGCGGGGCGCGTGCCGCTTGAGGTGGGCGGTGATGCGGCCGGGAAGGTCGGCGGGGCTGAGGTCGCTGCGGCCGGAAAGAGATGTAGGTGGGGCCGAGCGGGGAGAGGCGGGTGGCCGGGGCGGGCGTGGCGAAGGCCCGGCGGCGGATGGGCCGGCGGGTGGTCGTCGGTTGTGGTGGGGCGCTTGGGGTCGGGCGTGAGGAACGGCCCGCCGGTGGAGGGGCCGGCGGGCCGTTGGTCGGTGGGGGTCAGCGGCCGTAGACCAGGCGGCGGAGGAGGGTTTCGGCGGGGCCTCGGTAGGTGTGGCGCTTCATGGTGTAGGCGGCAAGGACCGAGATCGTCCAGACGGCTAGGGCGCAGGCGGCGGCGGTGAAGGCTGGGTGGCCGGAGCGGGCGCCCAGGTGGAGGCCGTAGGGGGCGAGCAGGAGGGTCCAGCAGATGGACTGGAAGAGGTAGCCGCTCATGGAGCGTTGGCCCAGGGCGGAGATGGCGGTGAGGGGGGTGCCGAGCTGGTCGGGGCGGCGGGTCTTCAGGAGCTTGGCGACGACGAGGCCGAAGAGGGCTACGTAGCCGGGGCCGCCGAACTGGCCGCTGATCTGGGCGAGGAACTCGAAGGAACCGACGGCGGCTTCGTCGACGTGGAGCCAGCCGGCGCCGACCAGGCCCAGCGGGAGGCCGCCCAGGATCGTCACGCTGAGGCAGACGACCGCGACGCGGGTCAGCAGCGTTTTGTGGGCCTCCGGGTGCTCCAGGATCTGCCGGCGGGCGGCCCACATGCCCAGCCAGACCACGACGATCAGGCCGGTGACGAAAGCGGTGTGTGCGGGGTACTCGTGCAGCCGGTCGACCAGGGCCGAGCCCCAGCTGTCGGCGGCGAGCGACGGGTTCGGGCTGTTGGTGATCGTCGCGGCCGGGCCGGAGGAGTTGAGCGCGCTCATCAGAGCCAGTACGCCGACAACCACGACGTACACGAGCTGCAGTGCCCAGATGCCCACGATGATGCGGTGGAACTTGTCGCCCCGGTTGAGCAGCAACAGCGTGCACGCGGTGCCGACGATGCCGTACGCGCCGAGGAAGTCACCGAAGTACAGCAGCGTCGCGTGGACCAGGCCGAAGCCGATCATCCACAGGTGCCGCTTGAGCAGGATCGAACGCACGGCGCCCACCGAAGCGCCGGAGTTGCGCTGCCGCCGGGCGAGCTGGACCAGCCCGTACCCGAACATCACCGCGAAGACCGGGTACGCCCGGGCATCGACCAGTGTCAGCTTCAAGAGGTTGAACACCCGCTCGAGACCAGCGGGACTGCCGTTCACGCCGGGCGCACCGGCGAAGGCGAAGTTGGCGGCGTTGGCCAGGGCGATCAGCAGCAGCATCGCGCCACGGATCAGGTCGGGGGCGAGTGCGCGTTCCCGCCCGGTGACGGGGCCGCGGTGATCGAGGGCCGGGGGAGTCGCTGTGTGGGCCACGGCGGGACGTCCTTCCAGGAAACTGTGGAGGCTTTGAACTGTTACCTGAATCCTGCCGCCGTCCACCGCCTGCTCCCAGCGGCCTGACACCCCGAAGACGGTGGTGCTACCACCACCCCGTCCGCTCTTGTGACACTTCACGTCCGAAGTAGCCATGAAGTGTCACAACTGGGCTATGCTGACGAGCATGGACAGCTTCCAGGCCACCATCGACGCCGACGGCCGGATCGAGCCGCGGGACGCGATGCCGGAGGGGTACCGCAAGACCCTGATCCGGCAGATCGCGCAGCACGCGCACTCCGAGATCATCGGCATGCAGCCCGAGGGCAACTGGATCAGCCGCGCGCCCTCGCTGCGCCGCAAGGCGATCCTGATGGCCAAGGTCCAGGACGAGGCCGGACACGGGCTTTACCTGTACGCCGCCGCCGAGACGCTCGGCGTCGACCGGGCCGACCTGCTCGACCTGCTGCACAGCGGCAAGCAGAAGTACTCCAGCATCTTCAACTACCCGACGCTGACCTGGGCGGACATCGGTGCGATCGGCTGGCTGGTCGACGGCGCCGCGATCGTCAACCAGGTCCCGCTGTGCCGCTGCTCGTACGGGCCGTACGCGCGGGCGATGGTGCGGGTCTGCAAGGAGGAGTCGTTCCACCAGCGGCAGGGTTTCGAGATCCTGCACACGCTGTGCAACGGCACGGAGGGCCAGAAGGCGATGGCGCAGGACGCGCTGGACCGCTGGTGGTGGCCGAGCCTGATGATGTTCGGCCCGCCGGACGCCAGTTCGACACACTCCGAGCAGTCGATGGCCTGGGGCATCAAGCGGCACAGCAACGACGAGCTGCGGCAGCGGTTCGTCGACATGACCGTGCCGCAGGCCGACGTACTGGGTCTGCGGGTGCCGGACGACGGCCTGCGCCTGGACGACGAGACCGGTCACTACAGCTTCACCCAGCCGGACTTCACCGAGCTGTACGAAGTGGTCAAGGGCAACGGCCCGTGCAACAAGGAACGCCTGGCCCACCGGGTCAAGGCCCACGAGGACGGCGCCTGGGTGCGCGAGGCCGCGTCGGCGTACGCGGAGAAGCAGGCTTCGAAGAAGGAGAACGCCGCATGATCGAGCCGCTCTGGGAGGTCTTCGTCCGGTCGCGCCGCGGCCTGTCGCACACGCACGTCGGCAGCCTGCACGCGCCCGACGCGACGATGGCCCTGCGCAACGCCCGCGACGTCTACACCCGCCGTCAGGAGGGCGTCTCGATCTGGGTCGTGCCGGCCGCCGACATCACCGCGTCGAGCCCGGACGAGAAGGACGAGTTCTTCGACCCGGCGGGGGACAAGGTCTACCGGCACCCGACGTTCTACACCGTCCCGGAAGGCGTCGACCACCTGTGAACGACCTCTTCACCTACGCGCTGCGGCTCGGCGACGACGCGCTGATCGCGGCGCAGCGCACCGCCGAGTGGATCGCGGCCGCCCCGCAGCTCGAGGAAGACGTTGCCCTCGGCAACATCGGCCTGGACCAGCTCGGCCAGGCCCGCTCGCTGCTCCAGTACGCCGGGCAGGTGGAGGGCGCGGGCCGGAGCGAGGACGACCTGGCCTACTTCCGCGACGAGCGCGACTTCCTCAACCTGCAGCTGTGCGAGCTCCCGAACGGCGACTTCGGGCACGCGATGGCGCGGCTGCTGTACTTCGCGACGTACCAGCACCTGCTGTACGAACAGCTGCTCACCTCGACCGACGAGACGCTCGCGGGCGTGGCCGGCAAGGCCGTCAAGGAGCTCGCGTACCACGTCGACCACGCGACCCAGTGGGTCCTGCGGCTCGGCGACGGGACCGAGGAAAGCCACCGCCGCATGCAGGCCGGGCTCGACGCGCTCTGGCCGTACACGGCCGAGCTCTTCGAGGCCGACGACGTCGTACGCCGGCTGCCGGGCGTGGCCGTCGACGTGTCGGCCCTGGAAGAGGAGTGGGTACGCCGGGTCCACGCCGTCATCGACGAGTCGACCTGCGAGCGGCCGACCTCGCCGTACCAGCACTCCGGCGGACGCGACGGCAAGCACACCGAGCACCTGGGCTACCTGCTCGCCGAGCTGCAGCACGTCGCGCGCTCGCACCCGGGGGCGACATGGTGACCGACACCGCGATCTGGGAGGCCGTCGGCGAGGTCGCGGACCCCGAGGTGCCGGTGCTGACGATCGCGGACCTCGGAGTCCTGCGCGACGTCCGGCACGACGGCGACGAGGTGGTCGTGACGATCACCCCGACGTACTCGGGCTGCCCGGCGATGGACCTGATCCGGCACGAGGTCGAGCTGACGCTGGACTCGCTGCACCTGAAGGGCCGGGTCGAGACCGTGCTGTCGCCGGCCTGGACGACGGACTGGATGAGCGAGTCGGGCAAAGCGAAGCTGACCGAGTACGGGATCGCGCCGCCGACCGGCCGGCGCGCCGTCGGTGGACCGGTGAGCGTGTCGCTGACGATTCGCTGCCCGCTCTGCGGCTCGCCGGACACGTCCGAGCTGAGTCGCTTCGGGTCCACGTCCTGCAAGTCGCTGTGGCGGTGCAACACCTGCCGCGAGCCCTTCGACCACTTCAAGGCGATCTGAATGACATCCGTACTGCCGAAGCGTCGCGCGACCTTTCACCCGTTGACCGTCAAGGCGATCGACGCGATCACCGACGACTCGGTGGCGATCACCTTCGACGTTCCCCCCGACCTGGCGAGCGAGTACGAGTTCTCCGCCGGCCAGCACCTGACCGTACGGCGGACCGGCGAGGACGTCCGGCGCAGCTACTCGATCTGCTCGCCGGCCGGCTCCGGCGTGCTCAGGATCGGCGTCAAGAAGATCCCGGGCGGCGACTTCTCGTCGTACGCCGCGAACGACCTCAAGCCCGGCGACACCATCGAGGTGATGACGCCGCTCGGCCGGTTCGGCACGACGCTCGACCCGGTGCACGACAAGCACTACGCGTTCGTCGCCGCGGGCAGCGGAATCACGCCGGTGCTGTCGCTGGTGGCGACGATCCTGCAGGTCGAGCCGCTCAGCCGCGTGACGCTGCTGTACGGCAACCGCACCGCGGGCTCGGTGATGTTCGCCGACGAGCTGGCCGACCTCAAGGACCGGTACGCCGAACGCCTGCATCTCGTGCACGTCCTGTCGCGCGAGTCGACCGAGGTCGAGCTGTTCAACGGCCGGATCGACAGCGACCGGTTGCGCCGGATGCTCGACACGATCCTGCCGGCCAAGACCGTCGACGAGTGGTTCCTCTGCGGGCCGTACGCGATGGTCGTCGGCGCGCAGGAGCTGCTGCTGGAGCAGGGCGTCGCGCGCGAGCAGGTGCACGCCGAGCTGTTCCACGTCGGCGACGAGGGGCCGGTCGCGCGGGTCGAGGAGACCGTGGTCGACGAGGACGCGGCCGAGGTGACGGTGATCCTCGACGGGCGGCGGTCGACCTTCCCGCTCGGCGAGCACGCGAAGGCGGTGCTCGACGCGACCCTCGCGGTCCGGTCGGACGCGCCGTTCGCGTGCAAGGGCGGCGTCTGCGGGACCTGCCGCGCGAAGGTTGTCGACGGCACCGTCCGGATGGACACCAACTGGGCGCTCGAGCCGGACGAGATCCGGGCCGGGTACGTGCTCACCTGCCAGTCGCACCCGACGTCGGCGAAGGTCACACTCGACTTCGACGCGTGAGGCCTACGGCGTACTGACGCGGTACGGCGTACTGGCGCGGTCGGCGTACTTCTGACGCGGCCTCTTCGCGTTGCGCTGCCGGGTTCTGTCGGTGGCCGCTGAAAGAATCGGCGGCTCACGACAGATGGGGGTGGGGCGCCGTGATGGGGCGTTCGCATGCGTTGTCCGGCTGGTGCGCGGGACTGGCCGTCGCGCCGTTGGTGGGACTGACGTCGGTGGCCGAGGTGGTGCCGTTCGCCGCCGCGACCGCGGGGTACGCGCTGCTGCCCGACCTCGACCACCCGGGCGCAAGCGCGTCGCGGTTGCTCGGTCCGTTGACTGGCTTCGTGTCGAACGTGATCCGCGCGTTCTCCGCACTGCTCTACTCGCTGACCAAGGGACCGCGCGACGAGGACAGCACGGGTCAGCACCGGCACTTCAGCCACACGGTCGTCGCGGCCGTCCTGCTCGGCTTCGCGACGTCGAGCGCGGGCGCGGCCGGTGGCTGGCGGACGGTGCTCGCGATCGCCTTGCTCGGGCTGATCCTCGCGGCCGACGTCCTGGGGGACTGGGTCCTGCTGGTCGTGATCGCGGCCGGCGGCTGGACGATCATCGGCGGCTGGCTGCCCGGTACGTCGGCGGTCGAGGCGCTGCGCGGCGGTCTGGACGGCATCGGCAGCTGGATCGGCGTGGCCGTTGCCCTCGGCATGTTCGTGCACTGCCTCGGCGACAGCCTGACCCGCTCCGGCTGCCCGTGGCTGTGGCCGCTGCCGATCCGCGGCGAGACCTGGTACGAGATCCGCCTGCCGAAGCTGCTCCGCTTCCGCACCAACGGCCCGGTCGAGAACCTGCTGATCGCTCCGGCGCTGGTCGTCGGTGGTGTGCTGCTCCTGCCCGGTGCGCTGGCGATCGCCGCGGATCTCGCCGCGAGGATCTGGTCGACGACCTCGGTCTGGATCGCCGGCGGATGAGCCGCACGGTCAACCTCGGCGGCACCGGCCTCACCGAAGTACCGCCGCTTCACGCCGGGATCCGTGAGTTGTACCTGCACGACAACAAGCTGACCGCGCTGCCGGACTGGATCGGCGACCTTCCCGAACTGCGGATCCTCGACCTCAGTCACCAGCCACTCACCGCGTTGCCGGATGCACTCGGCCGCCTGAGCAGCCTCGAGTTCCTGTACGTCAGTGATCTCGCCATCCAGGTGCTGCCCGATGCGATGGGTGAGTTGAGCTCGCTCCGCTACCTCGGGGCGACCGACAACAACCTGCCCGTGCTGCCGGAGTCGCTCGGCCGGCTGCGGGAGCTGGTCGAGCTGCGGTTGTACGGCAACCAGCTAACCTCGCTGCCGGAGTCACTTGGTGGGCTGACCGCCTTGCGGGAGTTGCACCTCGATCGGAATCCGCTGGCCGGAGTGCCGGGGACGTTCGACCAGTTGTCGGAGCTGCGCGTGGTGAGCTTGCGCGGTACTGCGCTGACGGAGTTCCCGGTGGCGTTGAGCCGGCTGCCGCGGCTGCGACAGCTGGACCTGCGCGCCAACCGCATCACCTGGCTGCCCGACCTCGGACCCGACACCTTTCCGGCGTTGGAGAAGCTCGACCTACGCTGGCTCGACCTGCCGGTGGTGCCCGAGTGGGTGCACCAGCTGGAGCGCCGCGGCTGCCTGGTCTACCGGACGGCTGCAGGTCAGTAGTCCTGCGGCCGACCGCTCAGGTACGACGGGACGCCGCGTCCCTCGAGCGCGGCGGCGAAGCGCTGCTGGTTGCGGGCGCTGGGGAGAACTTCCAGCACCACCAGCGGAATCGCGAGCACCGCACCGATCAGCACGACCCAGTAGCTGTCGACGACGAAGGCCAGCGGGATCGAGATCAGGAACACCGCCTCGCACACCGCGAACCGCAGGAACGTGGAGGACGTGAACCGCCGCCAGGACTCCGCCTCGACATCGGCCGGCCGGTCCCCGTGCTCGAGCGGGACCGCGCGGAAGCCGATCAGCTCGCAGACCGAGTACGCGCCGACGGCCGCGGCCACGACGGCCAACGGTGCCCAGACCGCTGGGAACGGACCGATCCCGTCGGGGGCGAGCACGAACCAGAGCACGACGGTGATCATCGGGATCGCCAGCAGCATCGCGCGGACGACCAGCGTCAGCGAGGTGGCGGCGGCCGGGCGGGGTGCGTTCAGCGGGTTCGACACGGGGCAGACGTTAGCGGCTCGTGGAGTCCACCTGGAGTGGACACCACGAGCCGCTCGACTACTGGAACTCACGCGTCGGGCGCGACCAGCTCCGGCAGCTTCTGGTCGAACAGCGAGGCGAAGGTCAGCGACGGCAGAACGTGTCCCTGGTTCGCCGCGTTGGCGGCGACGCTGTAGCCCCAGGCGGCCGAGCGCAGCCGCTGGTTCGGCGTACCGTGGTGGTTCGCCGAGGTGAAGCCGCAGTCGCCGAGCTGGAAGAAGACCTGGTTGAACTCCTGGATCCGCTTGGCCTGCAGCGCGTCACCGCGGGCGTGGGTGAGGAAGTAAGCCCCGAACGCGTCGGCCATCAGCTCGGTCCGCCGGGTCGCCTCGGGACCGGTCAAGGTCGTCCGGAACAGGTCGCGCTGGAACTGCACGTGGTGCCCGTACTCGTGAGCCAGCACGGCCTGTGCGGTGACGTCGGCGAAGCCGAGCGCCTGGAACCCGGCCAGTACGCCGTCGCCCATCACGATCTGCGGAGGCACCACCCCGAAGCCCGGGATGGTCAGGCCCTGGAAGGCGAAGGCGTTGAAGGTGAAGTACGGGTGGTTGCCGAAGCGGAACTTCGGTTGGTTCATCGCGGTCGCCACCTCGTCGGCCCAGGCGGTTGCGATCGATGCCGGCAGGCCGTAGCCGACGTTGAAGACGCGGAACAGCTTGGCCCGGTCGGTCAGCATCGCGCCGTGCAACGGCGTCAGCCGGATCGCCGTCGAGTCGATGTCCCAGAACCGGCCGAGGTCGCGGAAGGTGTGGGTGACCGGCCTGGTGAACTCGCCGGAGACGCCGTACGAGGATCCGGCGTCCTGCGGCCACAGCACCGCGTCGTTCAGGACCGGGTCGAGGCTACGGATGACGGCGGCGAGGTCGCGGTCCTCAGGTGTCCAATCCGCGCTCTGGGCATTGAGCCAGGTCCGGACCGGGGTGGCGGCGTTGCAGCTGTAGGCGCTCGGGTCGATGACCTCGTCGACGGCGCCACCGAGGCCGTCGAGGTCGAGCGACGTCTTGAGCTGGGCCGCGACGGTCGACGTCCCGGCGGTCAGGGTCTTCAGCTCGGCAGCGAGTGCCTTGGTCTCGGCGGGGGTGAGGCCGGACGTGGCCCGGGCCTGCGAGGTGCCCGCGGCAGTGGCCAGGGCGGGCGACGAGGTGGCCGCGAGACCGCCCGTCAGCGCCAGCGTGAGCAGAGTCGCGGAGGCCGCGAGGGACTTCTTCATGCCGTGCTCCTTGGTGAACAGAGGTGAGATGCGCGCAGGGGGAGGCTCGTGGGTGACCGACTCAGGGAGGTGGCGCTCGGTCACCCACGAGCGGGGGAGGGGCTCCGTGCCGGGCCGGAGCCGGAAGGTCAGTTGGCGTCGGGGGCGACGAGCTCCGGCAGCTTCGCGTCGAAGCGGGCGGCGACCGTCAGGCTGGGCAGGATGTGGCCCTGGTTCGGAGCGCTGGTGACGAGGCCGTAGGCCCAGGTCGCCGTCCGGGCGCGCTGGTTCGGGGTGCCGTGGTGGCCGTCGCTGGCGAAGTCGCAGTCACCGATGCCGTAGAACACCTTGTTGAACAGCTGCACGCGCTTCCACTGCATGCTCGCGCCACGGGAGTGAGCCAAGTAGTAGGACCCGAACGCGTCGGCCATCAGCTCGATCCGCCGGGTCGCCTCCGGGCCGGTCAGCGGTGAGTCGAACAGGTTGTCCTCGTACTGGACGTGGTGGCCGAACTCGTGGGCCATGATCGCCTGCGGCGCCACGTCACCCAGCCCGAGCGCCTGGTGCGCCTGAAGGATCCCGTCGCCCATCACGATCATGTCCGGCAGCGCGGCGAGCGCCGGGTCCGGGTCGCCGGCACCGGTGAAGGCGTAGGCGTTGAGGCTGAGCAGTGGGTTGTTGCGGATCTTCGGCTGCGACGCCCAGGTGGAGAACAGGTCGGCGAAGTACGCGGAGTCCACTTCGTTGCGGTGCAGCACGGTCCGGAACGTCAGGTACAGCGCGTCGCGGTCGGCCATGATCGCGCTGTGCATCGGCCGCAGCTGGATGTCGGCGGACCGGATGTCCCAGAACGGCCGCAGGTCACGGAAGGTGTGCGTGACCGCGGTGGTGAACTCGCCGTTGAGCCCGTAGCCGGCGTCCGGCGTGGTGTCGACCATGCTGGCGTAGCCGGGGATGTTCAGCAGCAGGGCGACGAACGCGTTGAGCTTGTCGTCGAAGGTCCAGTCGGTGATGGTGGCGGCCGCCCAGTCGGACAGGGCGGTGCTGGGCGAGCACTCGTACTGGCTCGGGTCGATGGCGCGCAGGACGGCCGCCTGCAGGGCAGGGACCTCGTGGACACCGAGCCGCTCGTTGGCGGCGGTGGCCGCGTCGAACACCTCGCTGCCGACCAGACGGCGAGCCTGGTCGGCGAGCGACTCGGTCGTGGCGGTCGCCGCGGCCGGGGCGGCGTCCAGGGTCGTCGCGGCCTGGGCGGGACCGCCCACGAACGCGGTCAGCGTGACAGCGGCGATGGCGATCGGCCAGGCCAGATGCTTGTTCATGGTTCTCCTCCAGTACGCCGGGGGGCAGGTCCGGCTGGGACTAGGCATCAGCCTGCGCGCGGCCCGATCAGGTGGCGATACTCAACGGCTGTCGGAATCCGGCATGGCAGAAAGATGACCCTGACACCGTTGTGCCGCCGACTCGGGCCGAATTTCGCTGCGGAGAGTGAAACCGATCGACGGAGCGTGTTTCCAGAAAGTTTTTCTGACTTTTTGCCCGGAAGCTGTAACGACTCCTGGGCCCGGCCCGATAGGACGAGTGAGCCTGGTGGCTGCCCGGACCCCCGAGCGGACAGCCACCAGGCCTACTCATTTCCTGAGGCGCTCGGAGCGGTAATCTGACCCCCATGTCCTCAAGCGCATCCTCGCCGCCTTTCGGCCGGCTCACCACCGCGATGATCACCCCGTTCAGGCCGGACGGATCGCTGGATCTCGACGCTGCGCAGAAGGTCGCCGGGTACCTGGCCGACCAGGGCAACGACGCACTGATCGTCAACGGCACCACCGGCGAAGCGCCGACCACCTCCGACGCCGAGAAGGACCAGCTGGTCCGCGCCGTCCTGGAAGCCGTCGGCGACCGGGCGCAGGTGATCGCGGGCGTCGGCACCAACGACACCGCGCACACGATCGAGCTGGCCAAGGCCGCCGAAGCCGCGGGCGCGCACGGGCTGCTCGTCGTCACGCCGTACTACAACAAGCCCCCGCAGGAAGGCCTGAAGGCGCACTTCACCGCGGTCGCCGACGCGACCGGTCTGCCGAACCTGCTGTACGACATTCCCGGCCGGGCCGGTGTCGAGGTGCGGACCGAGACGCTGATCGCGCTGGCCGACCACCCGCGGATCGTCGCGGTCAAGGACGCCAAGGGCGACGTCGCCGCGGCCACCAAGGTGCTCGCGAACACCGACCTCGCGTACTACTGCGGCGCCGACGAGCTCAACCTCGCCTGGCTGTCGATCGGCGCGGTCGGCATCGCCAGCGTCGTCGCGCACGCCGCGAGCCCGCAGTACCGGCAGCTGATCGACGCCGTCGTCGCGCAGGACCTGGTCACCGCCCGCGAGCTCGACCGGCAGCTGATCCCGGCCGTCGAGGCGATCATGACCCGGACCCAGGGCGCGATCATGGTGAAGGCCGCGCTCAAGCTGCTCGGCGTGATCGAGCACGCCGCCGTACGGCTTCCGCTGATCGAGGCGACTCCCGCGCAGACCGATGCGCTGACCACGGATCTCAAGACGTCAGGACTGGTTGCATGAGCCATCCCCACCCCGACCTGTCCGCCCCCGAACCACTGGCCCCCGGTGCCCTGCGGGTGATCCCGCTCGGCGGCCTCGGCGAGGTCGGCCGCAACATGACCGTCTTCGAGTACGACGGCAAGCTGCTGATCGTCGACTGCGGCGTGCTCTTCCCGGACGAGAACCAGCCCGGTGTCGACCTGATCCTCCCGGACTTCCAGCCGATCCGGGAGCGTTTGGACGACATCGTGGCGGTCGTCCTGACGCACGGCCACGAGGACCACATCGGCGGCCTGCCGTACCTGTTGCGTGAGCGCGGCGACATCCCCGTGCTCGGCTCGCAGCTGACGCTGGCGCTGCTCGAGGGCAAGCTCAAGGAGCACCGGCACCGCAACGTGCCGCAGCAGACCGTCGCCGAGGGCGAGACGGTCCGGCTCGGTCCGTTCGAGTGCGAGTTCGTCGCGGTCAACCACTCGATCCCGGACGCGCTGGCCGTGGCGATCCGGACGCCGGCCGGCCTGGTCCTGCACACCGGTGACTTCAAGATGGACCAGCTGCCGCTGGACAACCGGATCACCGACCTGAACGCGTTCGCCCGGCTCGGTGACGAGGGCGTGGACCTGTTCTGCGTCGACTCGACGAACTCCGAGGTGCCCGGGTTCACCACCCACGAGCGCGACATCGCGCCGGTGCTCGACCGGGTCTTCACCAACGCCCGGAACCAGCGCATCATCGTCGCCTGCTTCGCCAGCCACGTGCACCGCGTCCAGCAGGTGATGGACGCGGCCGTGAAGCACCGCCGCAAGGTCGCGTACGTCGGCCGCTCGATGGTCCGCAACATGGCGGTCGCCCGGGACCTGGGCTTCCTGAAGGTGCCCGGCGACACCCTGATCGACATGCGCGAGCTGGACGACTACCCGCCGGAGCAGGTCGTCCTGGTCTCCACCGGGTCGCAGGGCGAGCCGATGTCGGCGCTGTCGCGGATCGCGGCCAACGACCACCACGTCGTCCACATCCAGCCCGGCGACACCGTCGTGCTGGCCTCGTCGCTGATCCCCGGCAACGAGAACTCGGTCTACCGGGTGATCAACGGCCTGACCCGGCACGGTGCGAACGTCATCCACAAGGGCAACGCGCTGGTGCACGTGTCCGGTCACGCGTCGGCCGGTGAGCTGCTCTACTGCTACAACATCGTCAAGCCGCGCAACGTGATGCCGGTGCACGGCGAGATCCGGCACCTGCACGCGAACGCCGAGCTGGCCCGGCAGACCGGCGTACCGGCCGAGAACGTCGTGGTCGTCGAGGACGGCGTGGTGGTCGACCTGGTGGAGGGGAAGGCGGTCGTCGCGGGCAAGGTCGAGTGCGGGTACGTGTTCGTCGACGGGTCGACCGTCGGCGACATCACCGAGACCTCGCTGAAGGACCGGCGGATCCTCGGTGACGAGGGTTTCATCTCGGTGATCGCCGTGATGGACTCCGTGACCGGCAAACTGACCGCTGGACCGGAGATCCAGGCCCGGGGCTTCGCCGAGGACGACACCGTCTTCGACGACCTCAAGCCGAAGATCGAGGCGGAGATCGAGAAGGCGATCGGGAGCGGGGTGGACGACATGTACCAGTTGCAGCAGGTCATCCGCCGCGTGGTCGGCAAGTGGGTCAGCGACACGCACCGTCGCCGGCCGATGATCATCCCCGTCGTCGTGGAAAGCTAAGGGCTTCTAGGGGAGGGGTGGGCCGTGAGTATCACTGGCGTCAACGGAGCGGGGCAGCGCCGGCCCACCATGAAGGAGGTCGCGGCCCGCGCCGGGGTGGCCTTGAAGACCGTCTCCCGGGTGGTGAACGAGGAACCCAACGTCAGCCCCGAGCTGACCGCGAAGGTCCAGGCCGCGATCAAGGAGCTGAACTACACGCCGAACGAGTCGGCCCGGATGCTGCGCCGCGGCCGGACCGGCACGATCGCCGTGGTGATCCGCGACATCGGTGACCCGTTCTTCGCCTCGCTGGGCCGCGCGGTCGAGCTGTGGGCCCGGGGCAGCGGCTCGGTCGTGATGATCGGCCTCACCGACGAGGATCCCGAGCGCGAGCGCGACGTCTGCCTGGAGTTCGTGGCGCGGCGCCCGGACGCGCTGATCATGGCGCCGATCGGGGAGACGCAGGACTACCTCGCGCCGCACGTCGACGCCGGGATGGCGGTCGTCACGATCGACCGGCCCGCGCACGGCATCGAGGCCGACGCCGTCCTGGCCGACAACGCCGGCGGCATCGACCAGGCGATCGACCACCTGGTCCGCCAGGGCCACCGGCGGATCGCGTACCTCGGCGATGACGAGCGGATCTTCACCGCGCGCGAACGCGTCGTGGCCTACCGCGCGGCGATGGCCCGGCACCGGATCGAGGTCGACGAGGACCTGGTCCACCTGTCCGAGCCGACCACCGAGGGTATCGGGATCACGCTGTCCGCCGTACTGGATCGTCCGGAGCCGGCGACGGCGTTGCTCTCGGCCAACAACATGACCACCGCCGAGGTGCTGCGCGGCATGGCCGGCCGGCGGGACCGCGTCGCTCTGGTGTCCTTCGACGACCTGGCTCTCGGCGACCTGCTCAGCCCGGGCCTGACCGCGGTGGCCCAGTCGGCCGACGTGATGGCCCGTACGGCGATCCAGCTGATGACCGAGCGCCTGCCCGAGCCGCACCGACCGGGACGCACGGTGCGCGTCCCGGTCAAGCTCACGATCCGCGGCTCAGGGGAGATCCCGCCTAGCTAGTGGCGGGTGCGCGCATGGCCGCCGACAGCGGGCACTGGAACGGGTCGCGGGCGCGGAGGCCGACGTTGTTGAGGTAGTCGATGACGATCCCGTAGGACTCGAAGAAGCCGACCTCGGTGTACTTCACCTTGTGCTTGGCGCAGTACTCGCGGACGATCGGCCGGACGTGCCGCAGGGTCGGCCGCGGCATGCTCGGGAACAGGTGGTGCTCGATCTGGTAGTTCAGGCCGCCCATCAGGAAGTCGACGACGACGCCGCCGCGGATGTTGCGCGACATCAGGACCTGCCGGCGCAGGAAGTCGAGCTTCATGGTGGCCGGGACCAGCGGCATGCCCTTGTGGTTGGGGGCGAAGGAGGCGCCGAGCATGACGCCGAACAGAGCGAGTTGCAGGCCGAGGAACGCCGCGGCCTTGCCGGGCGGAAGCAGCAGGAACAGGACGGTGACGTAGCCGGCCAGGCGGGACACGACGAGCCCGGCCTCGATCCGCTGGAGCTTGGTCGCGTCACGCCGGATCAGGTGCTGGAGGCCGGCGACGTGCAGGCTCAGGCCTTCCAGCGTCAGCAGCGGGAAGAACAGCCAGCCCTGCCGGTCGCCGAGCCACTTGACCAGACCGGTCCGGCTCGCGACGTGGTCGGGGGTGAACGCGACCACGCCGATGGCGATGTCCGGGTCCTTGCCGAGCTGGTTCGGCGCGTTGTGGTGCTTGCTGTGCTTGCCGCGCCACCAGTCGATGCTCATCCCCGCCAGGCCACCGGCCAGGATCCGGGCCGTCCAGTCGTTCCACGCGGCGGAGTCGAAGATCTGCCGGTGCGCGCTGTCGTGGCTGAGAAAGGCGACCTGGGTCAGCACCATGGCCAGCGCGCCGGCCATCAGCAGCTGGAACCACGAGTTGCCGAGCAGGATGAACCCGGTGACGATCCCGCCCAGCGAGAGCAGCACGAGCCCGATCCGGGTCCAGTAGTACCCGTACCGTCGCTTCAGCAGTCCGAGGTCGCGGACCGTGTGGGACAGGTCGGTGTACAGACTGGTGAATCGCTGCTGCGGCCGTGAATCGTCGATGACGGTCTGCGACAAAGAAAACGCCTCGTTCCCTGGTAGTGCATCAGTCGATGCGCTACCGGGTCCGGGGCAGCGCCACGAGTAAGTGGCTGTCTGACCCCAACGGAACCACGGCGGAGCGCGACACGCAACTAATGGGCCAGCAGTGCAGAGGTTCGCAGTGATCCTTCCAACACTCCCTGGGCCACGGTGGTCAGTCCCTGGCCGGTCCCGCGGGCGTAGGAACGCATCGCCGCGAAGGCCGCGTGCAGGGTCAGACCGGCGCGTTCGGCCAGCATTCCCTTCGCCTGCTCGATCAGGACCCGGCTGTCCAGGGCGTGCTGCAGCTGAGCGGTGAGCTCGACGTAGCCGCGCATCTCGCGCTCGTGCAGGAGGCCGATCGTGGCCATGTCGGCCAGCGCCTGCCCGAGCGAGGCCTCGTCCGGGTCCAGCGGAGCGACGTCGTACCGGAACAGGTTCATCGCCCCGATCACCTGGCCGCGCAACCGCAGCGGGAGGGCGTGGGCCGACTGGTACCCGCCCGCGGTGGCCGTCGCCGCGAACTCCGGCCAGCGCGAGATGTCCGCGTCGACGACCGGCAGCCCGCTCCGGAAGCAGTCCAGGCACGGTCCCTCGTCCTGCTGCAGCTCGAACAGCTCCAGCAGCTCGGCCTGGTCGTCCGACGACGCCATCACGTGCAGTACGCCGTGGTCGTCGGCCAGCATCAGCCCGGCGGCGTCGACCGACAGCAGCTCGACCGTCGCCTCCGCGAGCATGCCGAGGAAGTCGACCAGGTCGAACTCGTCGACCAAGGTGTCGGCCAGCTCGACGAAGACCTGCGTAAGGCGTCGTTCCCTGCTCATGCGCAGATCGTCCCTTCCCCGGCAACTGTCTCCATCATCGGGCCTGCCACAAGCCCGGACCAACGTGTCTGAGTTGTCAGTCAGTTCGCCTCGCGGTCACGCGGCGGTCACCCGCGAGGAGCACCTTCGGACCCATGAACCTGAGCCGCCGCCAGCTCCTGGCCGCATCCTCCGTGGCGGGCGCCTCGCTCGCCGTACCGGGTGTCGCTTCCGCCGCCGTACCGTCCGTCGTCCGCCGGGACCGCCCGGCGCTGCCGTCGGGCCTGATGAGCGGGGACGTCACCGCGAACTCCGCCGTGGTCTGGTCACGCACCGACCGCCGGTCCCGCCTTGTCGTCGACCTGACCAGCACCGGCCGCTTCGACCGGGCGATCCGGCTCCGCGGCCCGGTCACCGGGCCGGACGACGACTTCACCGCCCAGCTGCCGCTGAAGGGCCTGCGGCCGGGGCAGCGCTACGACTACCGGGTCTCGTTCGAGGACGCTTACGGCCGGCGCGGCGAGAGCCTCGAGGGATCCTTCCGTACGCCGGGCCGCAACCGCGGCGTCAGCTTCGTCTGGACCGGCGACACCGTCGGCCAGGGCTGGGGCATCAACCCGGACCTCGGCGGCATGATCGCCTACCGCGCGATGCACCGCACGAACCCCGACTTCTTCCTGCACTCCGGCGACAACATCTACGCCGACGGCCCGATCGAGGCGTCGGTGAAGCTTGCCGACGGCACCGTGTGGAAGAACGTGGTGACCGAGGAGGTGTCGAAGGTCGCCGAGACGCTCGCGGAGTACCGCGGCCGGTACAAGTACAACCTGCTCGACCACAACGTCCGGGACCTGTACGCCGACGTGCCGATCGTCAGCCAGTGGGACGACCACGAGACGGTGAACAACTGGTACCCGGGCGAGATCCTGACCGACGACCGGTACACCGAGAAGCGGGTGAACGTGCTTGCCGAGCGGGCGAAGAAGGCGTTCCTGGAGTACCTGCCGATCGCCCACCAGGGCGGCCGGGAGCGGATCTATCGCAAGGTCAGCCACGGCCCGCTGCTCGACGTGTTCTGCCTGGACATGCGGACCTACCGCGGCGCGAACCCGGCGCCGGGTCTCGCGGACCCGGTTGCGATGCTGGGCGCCGAGCAGGCCGCCTGGCTGGTCCGCGAGGTGGCCGCGTCGAAGGCGGCGTGGAAGGTGATCGCGAGCGACATGCCGCTCGGCGTACTGGTGCCGGACGGCTCGGAGATCGAGGCGGTGGCGAACGGCCTCGCCGGCGCGCCGGGTGGTCGCGAGCACGAGATCGCCTGGGTTCTCAGCCAGTTCAAGCGCCGCAAGGTGAAGAACACGGTCTGGCTGACCGCGGACGTGCACTACTGCGCCGCGCACCGCTACGACCCGTCGAAGGCCGCCTTCAGCGACTTCGACCCGTTCTGGGAGATCGTCGCCGGGCCGGTCAACGCCGGCACCTTCGGGCCGAACGCGCTGGACCCGACGTTCGGGCCGCAGTTGGAGTTCGTCAAGGCGGCCGACTTCCCGAACCAGCCGCCGAGCGGGGGCAACCAGTTCTTCGGGCACGTCGAGATCGACCCGCGCAGCGAGGTCTTCACGGTGTCGCTGCGGGACCTGTACGGCACGGTGCTCTGGCGCAAGGACCTCGAGCCGACCGGCCATCGGTAGGGAAAACCGTCGGCTCTGCGGGCCGGTGCCTCGGTAGGTTGGAACCCATGAGCGCCGAGTACCCGCAGAGCCGCCGCGACGACGTCGTCGACACCTTGCACGGCCGCGAGATCGCCGACCCGTACCGCTGGCTGGAGGACCCGGACTCCGCCGAGACCAAGGACTGGGTGACGCGGCAGAACGCGTTCACCGAGGCCGAGCTGTCGTCGTACGGCGAACGGCCGTGGTTCCAGGACACGATGAGCCGGATCCTGGCGCGGCCGCGGGCCGGCGTCCCGGTGCGCAAGGCCGGCTGGTACTTCGTCGGCCGCAACGACGGCACCCAAGCCCAGGACGTCGTTTACGTCGCGGAGTCGCTCGACGAGCTGCTCGCCGGCGGCCGGGTGTTGATCGACCCGAACACGCTGTCCGAAGGCGGTACCGACTCGCTCGGCAGCTTCACGGTCAGCCCGGACGGCAAGTACTTCGCGTACGGCATCAACGAGAGCGGCAGCGACTGGATCACGTTCCGGCTGCTCGACATCGCGACCGGCTCGCCGGTCGACGACGTGGTCGGCGAGGCCAAGTTCAGCGAGGCGACCTGGCTGCCGGACTCCTCGGCGTACCTGTACGTGCACTATCCGTCGGGCGGTCGCAGCGAGGGCACCGAGACCCGTGCACTCGGTGCGGGCGAGCTCAAGCTGCACCGGGTCGGCACTCCGCAGAGCGAGGACGAGCTGATCCTGCGGCTGCCGAACGAGCGGCTGTACTTCGACGTCGACGTGACCGAGGACGACCGGTACGTCGTGCTGCACATCTTCGAGGGCACCGACCCGCGGACCCGGCTGTGGCTCTACCCGTTGCAGGACGGCGGGCTCGGTGAGCCGGTCAAGGTGATCGACGAGTTCTCGGACGAGGCGCTGTTCGTGCGGATGGACGGCGATCGGCTGATCCTGCGGACCGATCGGGACGCGCCGCGCGGGCGGGTGGTCTCCAGTGACCTGTCGGGTGCCTTTGTCGATGTGATCCCGGAGAGCGCGGCGACGCTGGTCGAGGTGCTGGGGACAGCGGCCGGGCTGGTCACGGTGTCGCTGGTGGACGCGCAGCCGGTGGTCACGCTGTACGACGTCTCTGGTGGCAACGCACGGGTCGTTGAGGTGGGCGCTGGTGGGCTGGTGGGGCTCAACGCCTCGGTGAAATCTTCTGAGGTGTTCATCGGGTTTTCCACGTCTGTGGAGCCGACTCTCTCCTACGTGCTGGTGGACGGCGCGGTGCGAGCTCTGCCCGAGCTGGTCCCGGCTGGTGCGTCGTACACACCGCCTTCCGTAGTGGTGGAGCGGCGGGTCGAGCCGGGCCGATCAGTGCCTTACTACGTGATCAGCCGCAGCGACCTGACGCTGGACACACCGCGGCCCACGCTGCAGTGGGGGTACGGCGGCTTCCGGATCCCGGTGTTCCCCGACTACCGGCCGGGCTGGGCAGCCTGGCTGGCAGCTGGGGGAGTGCTGGTGGTCACCAACCTGCGGGGCGGTGGCGAGTTCGGCAGCGAGTGGCACGACGCCGGGCGGCTGGCGAACAAGCAGAACGTGTTCGACGACTTCATCGCGGTCGCCGAGGACCTGGTCGCTCGGGGAGTGACCACACCAGCGCAGCTGGCGATGCACGGTCGCAGCAACGGCGGTCTGCTGGTCGGAGCGGTGATGGCCCAGCGGCCGGACCTCTTCGCCGTCGCACTGCCGGGCGTCGGCGTACTGGACATGCTGCGGTTCCACCTGTTCACCGTGGGAGCGGGCTGGGCGTCGGACTACGGTCTGCCCGACGACCCGGCCCAGTTCGAGGACCTGCTGGCCTACTCACCCCTGCACAACCTGCACGACGGTACGGCGTACCCGGCCACACTCGTGGTCACCGGTGACCACGACGACCGGGTGGTGCCGCTGCACAGCCACAAGTTCATCGCCGCGCTGCAGCACGCGCAGGCGGGGGACGCTCCGGTGCTGACCAGGGTCGAGGTCGACACCGGCCACGGATTCGGGAAGCCCGCGGCCATGGTCGCCTCGGAGTGGGCCGACCTGCTGGCGTTCGCCGCTCACCACACAGGTCTTTCACCGGAGCTGTAGCACTGGACTTGGAGTGCCCGGCCTCCCCGAGCGGTGGGGCGGCCTCCGTGGGCGGTTGGTCAGTTGGTGGAGGTTCACCAGATCTGCGGGGCCTCGAGGTCGCGCGGGTCGTCGGCCGGCTGGCAGCCGTGCGCGGACTCCTCGTAGTGCCGGCTGAGGCCCTTGGTCGCCAGCGTGCGGACCGCGGCGACCAGGCGGTCGATGTGCTCCCGGGTCGTGCCGAGGCCGAGGCTCGCGCGGACCGCCGTACCGTGCTCGGGGGAGTCCTGCAGCAGGTGGCCGACCAGCGGGTGCGCGCAGAACTTGCCGTCGCGGACGCCGATGCCGTACTCGGCCGAGAGGGCCGCACTCGTCAGGGTCGAGCTGATTCCGGCGACGGTGAAGCACACCGTGCCGACGCGGTCGGCGTCCGCACCGAAGATGTCGTACGTCGTGACGCCGTCGATCTGCGCCAGACCGGTCCGCAGCCGGGCGAGCAGGCTGCGCTCGTGCTGCTCGATCGCCTCGCGGTGCTGGCTGATCGCGGCGCAGGCAGCGGCCAGGGCGATCGCGCCGATGACGTTGGGGGAGCCGCCCTCGTGCCGGGACGGGCCTTCGTTCCAGACCGTGGCATCGGCGGTGACGGAGGCGGTGGCGCCGCCGCCGTACAGGTAGGGCTCGGCCGCGTTGAGCCAGTCGGCCCGGCCGATCAGCGCGCCGGCGCCGTACGGGGCGTAGAGCTTGTGGCCGGACAGGGCGACCCAGTCGACGTCCAGCTCGGTGATGTCGACCTCGCGGTGCGGGGCGAGCTGCGCGGCGTCCAGGCAGATCCGGGCGCCGTGCGCACGGGCGACAGCGGCCAGCTCGGCGAGCGGGAAGATCTCACCGGTCACGTTGCTCGCGCCGGTCACGACGACCAGCCGCGGGCCCTCAGGTGCTTGGCGCAGTGCGTCGGCGACGGCGGTGACCGCACCAGTGCTGGTGGACGGAGCAGGGAGCCGGACGGTCCGCTCGGCCGGCCAGGGGAGGAGGGCCGCGTGGTGCTCGGACTCGAACACGATCACGGTCGCGGCGGCGGGTAGTGCCTTGGCGAGCAGGTTGAGCGCGTCGGTGGTCTGCCGGGTGAAGATCACCTGGTCGTCCTCGCGGGCACCGACGAACGAGTGCACCTCGGCGCGGGCCCGCTCGTACCACTGGGTGGTGATCCGGGAGGCGTAGCCGTTGCCGCGGTGCACCGACGCGTACGACGGCAGCGCGGCCTCGACGGCTCGGCGTACCGACTCCAGACACGGCGCGCTGGCGCCGTGGTCGAAGTTGGCGTAGTCGGTGACCCGGCCGTCGGCCAGCGGGACCAGGAGGTCGGCGCCGACGGTGGCGGGGATGCTGCCGGTGGTGAGCCGGGTGACGGCCTGGCGCGTCGCCGTGGTGGCGTTGGCCGGCTCGAGAATGGAGAGGATCGACATGCTGCTGCTCCCGGAAGTCCGCACTTGCCGAACGGGGTGTCCGCACGGCCTGGTCCTCACCCGGGGCACCCCACCGCGGTGGAGGGTTGCCGTCCAGCTAGCCGGGGCTTGTCGCTGGCTCTCATGACCTGCCGAAGACGATAGGCAATGCTGCGGTGGATGCGCTAGCAGCTATCTCGTCCCCTGAGATTCTGTGCCACATTCTGAGATTGGGAACCTTCCGGAGCGGCGGTTGCATCTGAGTCGGTGATGGGGGTGGTGACGATGGCGTGGTGGGGACGGCCGAAGTGCCCGGTCCGGCCCGAAGAGCAGGCGTGGATCGAGGAGTCGCTCGACTGGCTCGTGAGCTCGTTCGGGTCCGACGTGCTGATGCGTCCGGTGGTGCTGCCTGGGGCGTCGTTCTTCCCGCCTGGGTACGCCGGGTCCGAGGCGGACGTGCGCGCCGTCTTCGCAACCGTCGCGGGGCTGGTCGGCGTACCGGTGGAGCGGGTGGTGCTGGAGCTCGAGCCGGACGACGCGATGGACGAGCTGATCGACGGGCTGCCGGTGGAGATGCGGTCGCGTGGTGCAGCGGCGCACTGGCGGCGGCGGGACGGTGTGTCGGTGATCACGGTCGAAATGGCGAAGGCGCGGCAGCCGGTGGCGCTGGTCGCGACGATCGCGCACGAGCTGGGGCACGAGCGGTTGCTGGGCGAGGAGCGCCGCGACCCGGACCGGCGCGATGACGAACCGATGACCGATCTGTTCACGGTCTTCTTCGGGTTTGGTGTGTTCAGTGCGAACGCCGCATTCGAGTACAGCCGGTCGACCACGGGGTGGCGGACCAGTCGGCTCGGCTATCTGACCGAGGCGATGTTCGGGTACGCGCTGGCGCGGTACGCGTGGCTACGTGGCGAGACGGAGCCGGACTGGGCTGGGTTGCTCGACACGAATCCGAGGACGTACTTGAAGCAGGGGCTTCGATATCTGAATGCGGACTGACCGGTTGGTGATGGAGGATGCGCGGATGACTTGGATCGCCCCTGCCGTCGACCGGCCGACCGGATCGCTCGTGGCTCCCGAGCGCGAGCTGCTCGCCGGGTACCTCGACTTCTACCGTCACACCCTGCTCGTCAAGTGCGCGGGGCTGAGTGCTGAGCAGCTCGCCCAGCGGAGTGCGCCGCCGTCGACGCTGTCGCTGCTGGGCCTGATCCGGCATGCGCGGAAGGTGGAGCGGATCTGGTTCCGGATCCACTTCGCCGACGTACCGGCTGCGCCGGTCTTCGATCCGGCGCTGGGCAAGGACGCGGACTTCGAGCTGATCGACGCGGCCGACGCGCAGGAGTCGTACGAGGCGCTGATCGAGGAGTGGAAGCTGTCCGACGAGGCGGCCGCCGGGCGGTCGCTGGACGAGCGGTTCACGTTCTCGGGGGAGGAGTCGACGCTGCGGATGATCTACATCCACCTGATCGGGGAGTACGCCCGGCACTGCGGGCACGCGGACCTGCTGAGGGAGCAGCTGGACGGGGTGACCGGGGCCTGAGTGGCTGGGCTGCTGATCTGCCGGGTTGCCCTCGCCGATATCTGCGCCTCCTGGCCGGTCCGGCCGCAGCTGTCTGCCGGGCCCGGTCGGTCCGGCCGCAGCTGTCTCCCCGGCCCGATCGGTTGCTTTGAGCCCCTAACCGCCTACGCTGCGGCCGTGCCCTTCCCGCTGGCCCACCCGGCCGCCGTCCTCCCGCTGCTGCGGCGTCCCTTCGTGGCCTCGGCGCTGGTCGCCGGCGCGCTCGCGCCCGACCTGCTGTACATCGGCCCGCTCTACACGTTCGCGACCCGCTACATCCACGGGAACTTCACGCTGACCCTCACCCACGAGTTCAGCTCGGCGTTCTGGCTGGACCCGCTCCTGGCGCTGGTGGCCCTGCTGATCTTCCACCTTCTGTTGAAGCGCCCCCTGATCGCCCTGGCGCCGCCGGCTCTCGCGGGCCGCCTTCCGGCCGCTGAGCGCCCTGGCTTCCTGTGGGTGGTCATCTCCGTGTTCATCGGCGGCCTGACCCACGTCCTGTGGGACTCCTTCACCCACGGCGACGGCTACTTCGTCCAGCACTGGTCGTTCCTCAGCACGGCCATCACCCCGACGTGGGACGTCAACCGCGTCCTCCAGTACGTCAGCAGCGTCGGCGGCGTACTGGCCATCGCCGTCTACCTGGTCTTCTGGTGGCGGCGCACCACCGCCCGGCCAGTGGGCGATGGGCTCGCGCCTGCAGTCCGGTACGGCGTACTGGCGGCCGCCTGCCTGCTTGCGCTGGCCTTCGCCGTTGTCGCCGTACGTCGTGCTGCCGCCGACTCCACCGACGAACTGGTCGGCGAGGCCGTCGTACGGTTCGCACTCACCGGCCTGGCGTCCGGCGCTGTCGCGGCGCTGGCCGTCTATGTGCTGGCCTGGCAGGCGTTCCGGCTGCGGCGTACCTGATCAGGTCCGGGCGCCGAGCAGCTGCACGTTGTTCCGGCCGTAGCGGTCCGGTGTCAGTGCCACCTCGCAGGTCCCGCTGCCGATACTGCACCGGATGATGCCGACCGGGGTGTTCTCGCCGGTGTCCACGACCATCAGCAAGTGGTCGTCGTCCTCCGCCACGGCCATCACGAACTGGACGCCGACCCACTGCCGCCGTACCTGCCCGGTGTCCGCGTCCAGCGCGGCAGTGAACGCCTCCGCCCCGCTGCCACGGAAGTCCTCGCTCGCCACCACGGTCCGGTCGTCCGGTGTGAACCCGTCCAGCGAGTACTTACACGTCCGGAACCTGCGCTTGCCGGTCTCGAGTTCGGTGACCGCGCTGCAGAACGTCTGCGCCGCGCCGCTGACGAAGTCGGCCGCCGCGGTGCCGGCCGTGTTCAGACCTTCGAACCCGTGAACGGTCTTCACCGCCGTCACCTTCCCGGACTTGGAGTCCCACCGGTAGTACGTCTCCGGCGCCGGGTAGCCCTTGCCCTCGGCACTGAAGTAGACGAGATCGCCGCGCACGGCCAGCACCTGAGTACGCCCGTACTCGGCCCGCTTCAACGACCGCTGGACCAGCTCGCTGTCCCGCGAATCGAGCCAGTAGATCGCGCTCTGCCCGTCCACGGCGTACGCCGCAAGGTCCTCCTCAGCCGACGACACCAGGCTGCTCACCCCCGGCACCCGACCGGCGCTGAACGCCTCCGCGTACGGCTCGACCCGCCGCAGCTCGGTCGACACCTCGCCGGTCCGAAGCACCGCGAGCACACCGCCGCCGAAACGCACAACCTGCTCGATCGGCTGCTTACCAGGCACCGTGAGATTCGGCCCGGTCCCACCTCGAACCACCCGGTCAACCATGAACGCCATCTGCGGCAGCTGCCCCAGCGGAAGCGAGCCAAGCTCGACCTTCACCTCGCTCGGAACACCGCTAGGAGTCGCCGCCGGACTGGTTGTTGTCGACGTCGGCGGTGTCGTCTGCAGCGTGTTGCTCGGCGTAGTCGTAGGCGCTCCACTCAGCGGCCCCGCAGCACTGACGCTGTCCTGCGGAACCCGCCGAACCGCCAACGTAGCCCCGGCAATCACCGCCGCCACCGTCAGCCCAGCCACCAGCACGATCAGCCGGACTCGCACGTTCTCCACCTAGCTACGCCCACCTTCGCCTCGACCCCAGCGCCGCGATCCCGCCCGCCACTCGCCGGCACCCCGACCTCGCCCCAACCACGCCGCGCGGCCTGCCGATCGCGCAGCCGGCATCCTCCGCTCGCCACCTCTGAATCGGATGCCGCCCACGCCCATTTAGTTGGCTCCAATCGGCCACGACTGCGATCCGACCCGCCGAACGAAGCTACACCGACCGCACCGAGCCAGCGGGTCAGAACCCAACCCGACGAACACGAGACGGCGCGACAGCGCAACGAGCCGGGCGAGCGGGCCATTTCGTCCCACCGCTTGCCGCCACGGGACGAGCAGACCTCCTCCTCCCACCCCGGCGGGGGCAAGCAGACCTCTCTCCTCCCACCCCGGCGGGCAAGCGGTCCTCCTCACCACTCCGCTGGGGCGGGCGCGCTGTGACGCGACGGATGGGGCAGCGTGACCGGCGTGTGACACGTGTGACTCGAGTGGTCCTCGGGGTAGCCTGCTAGGCATGGCGACCCGCACGTCTTCCCCGGCGCGGGCGCAGAAGTCGGCAGCCAAGCGCCCGAGTACGGCGCGCTCGGCGGCCGGTGGACGCTCCCGTCCGTCAGGCGCCCAGAAGCGTGGGCAGAGCGCGAAGCGCGGTGGTAGCACCGCCGCGCGGACCAGCACGCCCAGATCCGGCGGGGGAGCGGGGCCGTTCGCGGCCGCGATGATCGCCATCGGCCGTGGGCTGGTGAAGCTGTGGCTCGGCTTCGCCCACCTGCTCGGCAGCATCGTCCGCGGCGTCGGCAACGGCGCCCGCGACCTCGACCCCGCGCACCGCCGCGACGGCGCCGGCCTCGGCCTGATCGGCCTGTCCGTGATCGTCGCGGCCGCGATCTGGTGGAACCTGCCCGGCGCGGTCGGCAACGCGATCCGCACGGTGGTCAGCGGCAGCGTCGGCATGCTCGGCTGGGCCGTGCCGCTGATGCTGCTGTTCATCGCGCTGCGCACCCTGCGCCACCCGGACCGCAACGGCCCGGCCGGTCGCCAGGTGATCGGCTGGACGTCGATCTCGCTCGGCATCCTCGGCCTGGTCCACATCGCCCACGGCATCCCGCGGCCGAGCCAGGACGGTGACATGCCGCTGAAGGAGGCCGGCGGCGCGATCGGGTACGTGGTCTCCTCGCTCCTGTCCGACCTGCTGACGTCGTACGTCGCCTCCCCGCTGCTGGTGCTGCTCGCGATCTTCGGCGCGCTGGTCGTCACCGGGACGCCGATCTACGCCATCCCGCTGCGCGTGCGCGCCGCGTTCGACGTACTGCTCGGCCGGACCGAGATCCCCGCGGACGCGCCGTCCGCGCAGCCCAGCACCGACGACACCGTCCGGCTGACCCGCAAGGAGCGCCGGGCCAAGGCCGCGCTCGATGACGACGGCGACCCGACGGTCAAGCCGTACGACTCGCCGGTCCTCGAGGGCCGCGAGATCTCCAAGCGCGGCCGCAAGCCCAAGCCGCCGGTGGAAGACGACCCGTACGACGTCGACGGAGACGTGGACGCCGCCGACCCGATTGCTACCGCGACCGCCGCGGCTGCTTCGGCGAAGCCGTCCGGCAAGGGCGACTCCGCTCCGGAGCCGCCGCCCCACACGCCGCTGCCGCAGCGCGTCGAGCAGCTCAGCCTGTCCGGCGACATCACCTACACGCTGCCCGACGGCAACACGCTGAAGCCCGGTTCGGTGCACAAGGCCCGGACCAAGGCCTCCGACGCGGTCGTCGACCGGCTGACCGAGGTGTTCGACCAGTTCGGCATCGACGCCCAGGTCACCGGGTACACCCGCGGCCCGACGGTCACCCGGTACGAGGTCGAGCTCGGCTCGGCGGTGAAGGTCGAGAAGGTCACCGCGCTGTCGAAGAACATCGCGTACGCCGTCGCCTCGGCCGACGTCCGGATCCTGTCCCCGATCCCCGGCAAGTCCGCGATCGGCATCGAGATCCCGAACGTCGACAAGGAGATCGTCAGCCTCGGCGACGTGATCCGCTCCGCGACCGCCCGCAACGACCACCACCCGATGGTGGCCGGGCTGGGCAAGGACGTCGAGGGCGGCTTCGTGGTCGCGAACATGGCCAAGATGCCGCACCTGCTGGTCGCGGGTGCGACCGGCTCCGGCAAGTCGTCGTTCGTGAACTCGCTGATCACCTCGATCCTGATGCGGTCGACCCCGGACGAGGTGCGGATGATCCTGGTCGACCCCAAGCGGGTCGAGCTGAACAACTACGAGGGCATCCCGCACCTGATCACCCCGATCATCACCAACGCCAAGAAGGCCGCCGAGGCCCTGCAGTGGGTCGTCCGCGAGATGGACATGCGGTACGACGACCTCGCGGCGTTCGGGTTCCGGCACGTGGACGACTTCAACAAGGCGGTCCGCGGCGGCAAGGTGAAGCCGCCGCCGGGCAGCGAGCGCGTCCTCACGCCGTACCCGTACCTGCTGGTGATCGTCGACGAGCTCGCCGACCTGATGATGGTCGCCCCGCGCGACGTCGAGGACTCGATCGTCCGCATCACCCAGCTGGCCCGCGCGGCCGGTATCCACCTGGTGCTCGCGACCCAGCGGCCGTCGGTGGACGTCGTGACCGGCTTGATCAAGGCCAACGTGCCGTCCCGGCTGGCCTTCGCGACCTCGTCGCTGGCCGACAGCCGGGTCATCCTGGACCAGCCCGGCGCGGAGAAGCTGGTCGGCCAGGGCGACGGCCTGTTCCTGCCGATGGGCGCGAGCAAGCCGATGCGTATCCAGGGCGCTTGGGTCACCGAGAACGAGATCCGCTCGGTCGTCGACCACTGCAAGGAGCAGCTGCAGCCGACGTACCGCGAGGACGTCACCGCGGTGGCCGGCCCGAGCAAGGACCTCGACGACGAGATCGGCGACGACCTCGACCTGGTCGTCCAGGCGGCCGAGCTCATCGTCTCCACCCAGTTCGGTTCCACGTCGATGCTGCAGCGCAAGCTCCGGGTCGGCTTCGCCAAGGCGGGCCGTCTGATGGACATCCTGGAGAGCCGGGGAGTGGTCGGGCCGAGCGAGGGCTCCAAGGCCCGAGACGTCCTGGTCAAACCCGACGACCTAGAGGACTTCGTCGCCACCCTGCGAGGAGAGTGACCGTGCCGGCCCCAACCACCATCCCCCGTGAGCCGTCCGACCCCACCACCCCCGCCGCCCCCGACCTCCACCCCCACGGCCGCAGCGCCCAGCCCATCCCTCCGGCCCCCAAACGAACCACCACGCAGCCCAACAGCCGGCCAGCCTCCCAGCAGGCCCAGGGGGAAGGCACCCGCACCCCCAGGCCTGCCGCCGCCCCCGGCTCCCAGCCTGCGTACACCACTACGCCCGCCGAGGTCTCCAACTCCCAGGCCTCGAACCCCGTGTTCGCCGACGCTTCCGGCTCACAGGTCACCTCCAGCTCTGTACCTGCAACCGTCTCCGGCTTCCCGGCCGCCCTCAGACCGGTCCCGGTCGAGCCAGGCCTTTCCCCGTCGCGGCGCAGCTCGCGCCGTGGCTCCCCGACCCGAGACGCTCAGGCACGAGCAAACAGCAACACCAGACCGGATGCCTCCGCTGAAGCCCCCATCGGCTTTGCGGTGGGCGAGGCTCCGAGTCTGACTCTGGTCGGTGCGCAGGCGTCGAGCGGTTCGCGGGGAGGCCCGGTGCGGGTCCGCAACGAAACTCCGGTCGAGGCCCGAGCGACAGCGCCGGTGCATGACGAGCAGTTGGAAGCCCCGGGCGACGTCCCGGCGTACGAGGGTGAGGCATCGGTGCACGACACGCAGTTCGACGTCGAGGAGTTCGACGTCGAGCCCGAGGAACTGCTGCAGGAGTTCACAGTCCGCTCCTCGCAGAAGGTGCACGGCGGAATCGCGGTCGGCGCCCTCCTGGTGGCGATCGGGTTCGCGACCTCCGCGTCCACGTCACCGACCGGCGTACTGCGCTGGTTCGCCGCAGCCGCGTTCGCCGCTCTCGCCGTCGTGTGCGCCCGCGCGCTGACCGTGGGGGACATGCTGGTCGCCGACCGCGTCGGCATCCGCCTGCGGATCGGTGACGAGTGGATCGGCACCCGCTGGGAAGAGATCGAGGAAGTCACGGTCCTGCGCCGCAGGCACCCCCTCGACGACGGCCGGATCGCCGTCCACCTGCTCGATCCCGGACCCGTGCTCGCGGCGATGCCGGCCGCGACGCGCAGGACCACCGATGCGAACCGTCGGCTCACCGGGACCTCTCTCGCGGTACCGTTCGGGTTGACGGCACGGCCGTCGAACGGGGAAGTGGTACAGGCTCTGCACATGTTGGCGGACGCGAGATGTCCGGTCAGGGAACAAATCTGACTCTGCCGTGACCCCGTCGGGCCAAGGCCGTTGACTTGATGTCGGCGGATCGGTAAGCACACGGGCGGTGGAGAGGCGGTGGGAACGTGAGCATCGGCAGTGAGCTCACGGCGGCCCGCGAACGGGCGGATCTGACCATCGACCAGCTGAGCGCGGCCACCCGGATCAGAACCGGTCTGCTGGTCGCGATGGAAGCCGACGACTTCTCCCGGTGCGGCGGAAACTTCTACGCTCGCGGGCACATCCGCTCGATCGCCCGCGTGGTGAAGGCCGACCCGGCCCCGCTGCTGGCCGCGTTCGACGAGGCCTACCCGCCCAGCGAACCCGACCGCGCCCGCCGCGACGAACGCATCGAGCCCCGCAAACCCCGCCTGCACCCGGTCCGCCCCCGCTGGGCCGTCGTCGTCGGCGCGATCCTGGTCGGCCTGATGGGCTGGGGGATGGTTCGCCTGTTCACCCTCCCCAGCGACGTCGAGGCCAACGCCTCCCGCTCCGCCAGCCCCACTCCCGCGGTCACCACGCCCGCTCCCAAGCCCACAGACACCAAGCCCCCGCCCGCCAAGCCGTCGCCCCCCGCGAAGCCCAAGTCGGCCACCAAGCTCGTAGTAGTCCTCAAATCCACCGGCGAGGGCACGTACGTAACCCTTCGCAACTACT
The DNA here is from genome assembly GCF_039529595.1 of Kribbella lupini. Taxonomy (NCBI): domain Bacteria; kingdom Bacillati; phylum Actinomycetota; class Actinomycetes; order Propionibacteriales; family Kribbellaceae; genus Kribbella; species Kribbella lupini. Next base: position 1,022,399 of record NZ_BAAANC010000001.1, read on the forward strand.
ACGGCGAAGTCCTCTTCCAGGGCCTCCTCGGCACCGGTTCCACCCAAACCGTCACCTACCCCGGCTCCATCCGCGTCTCGGTAGGCGCCCTCAAGAACCTCACCATCACCATCAACGGCAAAAGAGCCGTCCCCACCGCCAAACGCTTCACCATCACCCCCACGGGCACCATCCAGAAGCCCACCTGACCGCTGCCCTGCCCGCCGCCACCAAAGACGGCGTTCGGCGGGGAGGACGCGCGGTCTGCGTGACGACGGCGTGCTGGCGCGGTGCTCCTGCTGCTTCCACGGTGCTGCGGCTCGCCAACGTGCTGATCCCGCGGCAGCGTCCTTGGGACGCGCTCTTCGACAAGGCCCTCCGGCGGTTTCGCCCGGCGTCGGCTTGTTGCCAGCCGCACATCTGCCCGACGCCGACGCCGGTGAAGCCGGCGCTGGCCAACCGCTGAGTGGCTGACTACCACCTGCGTCGAGCAGCGGGTGAGGTGGTTGGTTATGGGCGTGGGGGTGGCAGCAGTCATACTCGGGGTGATGACTACGAACCCCACGACTGTCGCCCTGGTCACTCTGGGCTGTGCTCGTAATGATGTGGACTCTGAGGAACTGGCCGGGCGTTTGGAAGCCGGCGGATTCCGGCTGGTGGAGGACGCGTCCGAGGCGGACACCGTGGTGGTGAACACCTGCGGATTCGTCGAGGCTGCCAAGAAGGACTCGGTCGACACGTTGCTGGCCGCCTCCGACTACAAGGACTCGGGCCGCACGCAGGCCGTCGTTGCGGTCGGGTGCCTGGCTGAGCGGTACGGCGAGCAGTTGGCCGAGGCGCTGCCGGAGACGGACGCGGTGCTCGGCTTCGACGACTACGCCGACATCTCCGACAAGCTGCGCTCGATCCTCTCCGGGACCAAGCACCAGTCGCACGTGCCGCGCGACCGTCGCAAACTGCTTCCGCTTGCCCCAGCAGCCCGCGCCGGCGCTCACGGTGTCGCAGTGCCCGGCCACGGCGATACGGCGGCTGACAACGGTGGCGCGGTCTCCGCTCACGTTGCGGCAGGAGCACACGCGTCTCACATCCCCTCTTCACTGAAGCCCACGAGCGGCGACGTCGACGCGCTGGCGGCCGGTGCCACGGCTGAGCTCAAGGGGCGTGCGGTCAAGCCGTCCGAGCCCTCCGAGTTGACCATCGACGCTCCGGACCTGATGAGCGCGCCGGCCAGCGGTCCGCGAGTCATGCGGCGGCGTCTGGACGGTGGCCCGATGGCCCCGCTGAAGCTGGCGTCGGGCTGCGACCGGCGTTGTGCCTTCTGCGCGATTCCGGCGTTCCGTGGTGCGTTCGTGTCGCGGCGGCCGACCGAGGTGCTCGGCGAAGCCCACTGGCTCGCCGAGAACGGCGTGCGCGAGGTCTTCCTCGTCTCCGAGAACTCGACCTCGTACGGCAAGGACCTCGGCGACCTGCGGCTGCTGGAGACGCTCGTCGGCGAGATCGCGGCCGTACCGGGACTGACACGGGTCCGCGTTTCGTACCTGCAGCCGGCCGAGATGCGCCCGACGCTGATCAGCGCGATGACCTCGACGCCCGGCGTCGTGCCGTACTTCGATCTGTCGTTCCAGCACGCGTCCGGCCCGCTGCTGCGCCGGATGCGCCGGTTCGGTGACGCGGAGCGGTTCCTCGAGCTCATCGAGCAGGTCCGCGCCCAGGCGCCCACCGCGGGCATCCGGAGCAACGTGATCGTCGGGTTCCCGGGGGAGACCGAGGAGGACGTGGACATTCTCTGCGACTTCCTTTCCCGCGCCGGGCTCGACGCGATCGGGGTGTTCGGGTACTCCGACGAGGACGGCACCGAGGCCGAGACCTACGACGGCAAGCTGGACGAGGACACGATCGCGGCCCGGCTCGACCGCGTGACCCGGTTGGCCGAGGACCTGACCTCGGCCCGCGCCGAGGCGCGGATCGGTGAGACGCTCGAGGTGCTGGTCGAGTCCCTGGACGGCGACACCGCCGAAGGCCGCGCTGCCCACCAGGGCCCCGAGGTCGACGGCTCCACCACGCTGACCGGTCTGCCCGATGGTCTGGCCCTCGGAGATCTCGTCGTCGCCACCGTGGTGGCGAGTGAGGGAGTCGACCTCGTCGCGGAGTACGCCGCGCACGTGCGACCCCAGGAAGTCGTCCAGGCAGCTAACCTGACCGCGTGACGAACCCGCCGACGAACCCGGTGCCGCACGCGGCCACCGGTCCGATCAGCGCGCCGAGCGCCTGGAACGTGGCGAACGGGCTGACGGTGCTGCGGCTCGTCCTGGTGCCGTTGTTCGTCTGGCTGCTGCTGCGCGACGCTGGAGCCGAGGACGGGAACCGGCTGCTGGCGACAGCCGCCTTCGTGGTCGCGATCGTCACCGACCGGTTCGACGGCGACATCGCCCGCCGCTGGAACATGGTCACCAACTTCGGCAAGATCGCCGACCCGATCGCGGACAAGGCACTCACTGGGGCCGCCTTCATCGGGCTGTCCCTGCTGGGCGACCTGCCGTGGTGGGTCACCATCGTGGTGATGGTCCGTGAGTGGGGGGTGACCGCGCTCCGGTTCTGGGTGATTCGGCACGGTGTGATGCCGGCCAGTCGCGGCGGCAAGCTGAAAACGGTCCTGCAGGCGATCGCACTCGGTCTCTACCTCCTTCCCTGGCACTCGGTGGCGGTCCTGCACTGGACCGCCGTGGCGTTCATGGCCGCAGCCGTGATCGTGACGATCGCGACCGGCCTCGACTACGTGGGCCGCGCGGTCCGTCTCCGCGCAGCGGCCAAACGCCCGCTCCCATGACGGCCGACACGCCCGACCAGCGAAGTGGCGCAAACATGCCGCCCATGAGTTCGGCCAACGCAACGACTGCTGGTCAAGCCTCGTCTCCCGGCCGCCACACCGCGTCGCGCGAGCGTGAGCCCAACAGCCTCGACGCGGCACTCGCCTCCTTCGTAGAGCTCCTGAAGGAACGCGAGGCCACGGTCGCCACCGCCGAGTCGCTCACCGGCGGTCTCGTCGGCGCCACCCTGACCGACGTACCGGGAATCTCTGCCGTCTACCGCGGCGGCGTGATCGTCTACGCCACCGACCTGAAGGCGACCCTCGCAGGCGTTCCCGAGGACCTGCTGGCCGCTGTCGGGCCCGTGCATCCCGATACGGCCCACGCGCTGGCGGTGGGCGTCCGGGAGCGGCTGGGGGCCACCTACGGCCTCGCCACGACGGGTGTGGCCGGACCGGATCCACAGGCCGGTGTCGAGGCCGGCACGGTGTACGTCGCGGCGGCCGGGCCGCACAAGGTCGAGGTCCGCAAGCTCTCGCTGAGCGGTGATCGGGCCGCCGTCCGCTGGGGGAGTGTCGAGGCGGTCCTGCGGCTGGGAGCCGAGTTGATGACGGAAGATCCTGGCTGATCGGGGTGTTGAGACCAGCATGGGCAGAGGTAGGGCAGACTGGGGCGGCGCACCGAAGCTGGACGTTGCGAACAGTAGTGACCCGGCAACGGGTACCGTTGGTTCCCACGGTCGAGCTACGGTGCGAGTAGATTCGGTCCGACAGGCGGAAGGGAGAAACCTCATGGTGCTGGTTCGTGGCCTGCTGGGCGACGTACTGCGGCGTAAGCGGCTGCGCCAGGGGCGCACTCTGCGCGAGGTGTCCGCCGAGGCCCGGGTGAGCCTGGGCTACCTCTCCGAGGTGGAGCGCGGTCAGAAGGAAGCCTCGAGCGAGTTGCTGGCGGCAATCTGCACGGCCCTCGACGTACCACTCTCGATGATCTTCGCCGAGGTGAGCGAGGACCTGGCCCGCGAAGAGGCTCTGGTGCTGGCCCACACGACGATCGAGCCCGAGGTCGTCGCGGCCTGATCCGGTCGTCATGACTCGCCACCCGCCTTGGCGGCGTGGCGAGTTCTGTATTCGCTGACCAGGTACGTCGTCCTCGTGATCGGCCTCGGTACGTCGGTTGGCGGTCCCTGCAGCAACTCGGCCCGGAGCAGCAGCTGGGCGGGGATCGGCGCGGCGCCGTCGCGCCGGAAGAGCTGGTTGACCGTCGGCAGGTACGTCGTGGTCAATGGGAAGTAGATCAACTCGATGCGCTCGACGCCGGGATAGAAGCGGTTCGGCTCGTCGCAGTCGTGCAGCCGATGCCCGTCCTGGACGGCCAGCGCCAGCGGCTCCAGCAGCGCGAGTCCCGCCGAGGCGTCGCAGCCGAACACCATGAACTCCGGATGCCCGCGCAGGCAAAGTCCGATCGTCGACGTGACCGGCGCAGGCCATTCCGGCCTGGCATCGTGCTCTACGGCCCAGCCTTGGCTGTCCACCTGCTGCAGCACCTGCCGTGGGTACGCATCGTCCAGGCGCCGGTAACAGATCTCCGTCACGACCTTCTCCTCTCCGAATCGAACACATGTTCGATCTCGTCTCGTCAGAGAAGGTATCCGTTTCCGTCCCGGCCGCCGGGGTTGTCCACAGGTCAGTTCTCGGGCTGGCAGCGTGGGCACCAGTAGCTGACTCGCTCCCGCGGCGGTTCGCCGATCGGGGCCGTCTTGATGGGCGTGCGGCACCGACGGCACGGCTTCCCCGGTCGCTCGAACACCCAACTGCGTTGCCCCGGCCGATCCACGCCGGTGGTGACCTGCGCCGCGTGAACGAGGTTCGCCTTCATCAGCCGCCGACTCAGGTCGACCGCGGCCCCGAGATCGACCGTCGAGACTGGACGCCAGGGATGCAATCCGAGCAGGAAGCAGACCTCCGTCCGGTAGAAGTTCCCGATGCCGGCCAGGTTCCGCTGGTCGAGCAACGCCTCGCTGATCGTTCGCTGCGGATCGGCCGACAAGTTGGCCAGGGCAACCGCTCGGTCGAACGTCGGCGACAAAAGGTCAGGACCGAGATGCCCGACCACGCTGTCCTCGGCCGAGGTCGGCACCAGTTCGAGGACCGGCAGCCGATACCCCACCGCCGTCCACGACTCGGTCTCCAACACTGCCCGGACCTGGAAATCAGGACCGCCCTTCCATCGCTCGCCTGGCCGGTACAGGTGCCAGCTGCCCTCCATCCGGAAGTGGCTGTGGATCGTTGTGTCGCCCGTCAGCCGCATCAGCAGATGCTTGCCCCGCGGCACGACCTCGACGACGGTCCGGCCGCTCAGATCGGTCGTCGCCAAGGTCGGTACCCGGAAGTCGGTCTTGAGCAGCACCTTCCCGGCCAGCGCTTGGTCGAGCCGCTTGGTCGCGCGCCAGACGGTGTCTCCTTCAGGCATGGCAGCAGCCTCAAACGCGCAGCCGCAGCCCGCGCGGCGTCGCGTGGAATCCGGCCTTCGCCAAGGCGTCGCCGAAGGCGGTGTGCCGCACCTGCTCGCCGTCCGCGGTCTCGACGCTTAGCTTGCCCAGATGCCCGTCCCGGATCGCGAGCGCCAACGCGTCGACGGCCGGCTGTAGCAGCTCCGGATCCTCGGTGAAGCTCAGCACCGTCCGCCCACCGCGCTCGACGTACACGATCAGTTTCCCGTCGACGAGCATGACCAACGCACCGGCCTTGCGGCCCGGCCGATGTCCGCCGGCGTTCTCCCGCTCCGGCCACGGCAACGCAGCGCCGTACGGGTTCGCAGGATCAGAAGCAGCCAGTACGACGGCCGGCGCCGCGGAATCCTCCCGCCCGCCACCAGGCGCGCCGTCCGCCAAAGCCCGCAGCCGATCGACAGCGCCAGGAAGCGCGAACTGCGCCGCTCCCAGCCCGGCGACGAAGTACCCACGACGGCAGCGTCCCGACTCCTCGAAGGCGCTCAAAACCTTGTACACGGCCGCGAATCCGCCAGGCGTCCGCTCGGTGATCACCGATCCGCGCGTGACGATCCCGTAGCGATCCAGGAGCGTCTCGGCCGCAGCATGCGCCCGACGTGTCGGGTCCTCATTCCGCTCCGGTAGCAACGACCATCGCCCGCCGGCCGTCGGCGGACCGCTGCGAGCAGGCATCGCCGGCCGGCCAGGCCGAGGCGCTCGCCCAGGACGGGCCCGCGGCGTCGCCCGTCGGGTCCGATGACTTCCGCGACCTCCGCCGACCAACGACCGCACCGGCGCCAAGGTGTCGTTCGTCAGGTACCCGGCCCAGACAAGGTCCCAGAGAACGCCGACCATGGTCTCGTCGTCGACCACACCGCCGGCCGCGCCGACCGCATCGCTGAGCTGACGGAAGAAGAACGCGCCGCCTCCGGCCAGAGCGTCCAGCACCGCCTGATGCGTCTCGCCCACCTCGAGCGTGGTGTCCGGATCCGGCAACGTCAGATCGCAGTTGTCCGCCAGGTGCAGCGAGACCCAGCCATCCGTCCCCGGCAACGAACCGGATCCAGCCCAGATCACCTCACCGGTCGCCGTCAGCTCGTCCAGCATCGACGGCTGATACCCAGGCACTCGTGCCGGCAGCACGATGGACTCCAGCGCCGACCCAGGCACAGCACATCCGGCCAGCTGCTCGATGGCACCGAGCAGTACGTCGTACCCACGCCCGCGGCTGCTCGTGATTCCCTGCCAGGCAGGCAGGAACCGCGCCAGAGCCGCAGGCTCGACGGGCTCGACTTCCTTGCGCAGCGCGGCCAAGGACCGTCGCCGCAGCAGCCGAAGGATCTCGCTGTCGCACCACTCCATCGCGATGCCGCCAGGCAGGAACTCGCCCTCGACGACGCGGCCAGCGGCACCGAGCCGCCGCAACGTGTCCGTCACGACCGCGACGCCGGTCCCGAGATGCGTCGCCAGGTCCACCGCCCGGAACGGGCCATGCGTCCGGGCGTAGCGCGAGACCAGATCGCCCAGCGGATCCGCGACCGACTCGGCATGCGCCTCTGCGACTCCAGGAGGCACCGGCACGCCGAGGGCATCCCGCAGCCGAGCAACGTCCTCGACCACAGCCCATCGATGCTCGCCCGCGATCCGGACGCGGACCACCCGCCGGGCCGCCGCCAGTTCCGTCAACCACGCCTCGGCATCCGAGCCGTCGACACACCGCTGGCCGGCCTCGTGGACGGACAGCGGCCCCACCAAGCGCAGTACGTCGAACAGTCCTTCCGCGTTGCGCGCCCGGCGATCCTCCGCCAACCGCTGCAGCTCGGCCTCGGTCCGCAGCACGACCTCGGCATCGAGCAGCTCGCGCAGCTCGGTCCGGCCGAGCAACTCCGACAGCAGACTCTGGTCGAGCGCGAGCGCGGCCGCTCGCTTCTCGGCCAGCGGCGCGTCGCCCTCGTACATGAAAGCGCCCACGTACCCGAACAGCAGCGACTTCGCGAACGGCGATGCCTCCGGAGTCTCGACCTCGACCACGGAGATCCGCCGCTCACCGATCCCGGTCAGCAGATCCTTCAGCGCGTTCAGGTCGTAGACGTCCTGCAGCACCTCACGCAGCGTCTCCAGCACGATCGGGAACGACCCGTACTTGCTGGCGACGCTGAGCAGCTGAGCCGAACGCTGCCGCTGCTGCCACAACGGCGATCGCTTCCCAGGATTGCGCCGCGGCAGCAGCAAGGCTCTCGCTGCGCATTCGCGGAAGCGGGCCGCGAACAGGGCGGACCCGCCGACCTCCGCAGTCACCAGGTCCTCGATCTCGGCCGGATCGAACAGCACCAGTTCGGCCCCCGGCGGCGGCTCGTCGGTCTCGGGAAGCCGCAGCACGATCCCGTCGTCACCCGAGACCGACTGGGCGTCCATCCCGTACCGCTCGCGCAGCCGCGCGGCGATCGCCAACGCCCACGGGCCGTGCACCTGCCCGCCGTACGGCGAATGGATGCAGACTCGCCAGTCGCCCAGCTCGTCGCGGAACCGTTCGACCAGGATCGTCACGTCGTCCGGCACTCGGCTGGTCGCTTCGCGCTGCTCGCCCAGGTACGCGACCAGGTTGTTCGCCGCGTATTCGTCCAGGCCTGCTTCACGGGCGCGCTTGATCGCCTTGGCCGGTGGGAGCGCCGCCATGGTGCGCACGAACGCACCGGTCGCCGCGCCTAGCTCGGCCGGGCGCCCGACCGCGTCACCCTTCCAGAACGGCAGCCGCCCGGGCTGACCCGGCGCTGGCGAGACCAGCACCCGGTCATGGGTGATGTCCTCGATCCGCCAGCTGGACGCGCCGAGCGTGAACACGTCGCCCACGCGCGACTCGTAGACCATCTCCTCGTCCAGCTCGCCAACCCGGTGATTGGTCGACTCGCCGACCAGGAAGACGCCGAACAGTCCGCGATCCGGGATCGTGCCGCCGCTGGTCACGGCGAGCCGCTGCGCGCCCGGACGGCCGGAGATCTCCCCGCTGACCCGGTCGAACACGATCCGGGGCCGAAGCTCGGCGAACTCGTCCGATGGGTACCGCCCGGACAGCATGTCCAGCACCCCGTCGTACGCCGAACGCGGAAGCGTCGCGAACGGCGCGCACCGCCGTACCAGTGTGAAGAGCTCGTCGACGTCGATCGTGTCGAGCGCGACGATGGAGACGATCTGCTGCGCCAGCACGTCGAGCGGGTTCGCCGGGATGTGCAGGCTCTCGATCAGCCCGTCGCGCATCCGCTGCACGACGACGGCCGTGTCGACCAGGTCGCCGCGGAACTTGGGGAACAGCACGCCACGAGACGTCGCGCCGACCTGGTGACCGGCTCGCCCGACCCGCTGCAGCCCGCTCGCCACCGACGGCGGCGCCTCGACCTGGATCACCAGGTCGACCGCGCCCATGTCGATGCCCAACTCCAAACTGCTCGTCGCGACCACGCAAGGTAGCCGGCCGGACTTCAGGTCGGCCTCGATCAATGCGCGTTGCTCCTTGCTCACCGAGCCGTGGTGCGCCCGCGCGATCAACGGCGGCGCCGCCAACGATGCCCCGGACTGAGCCATCACCTGCGCCGGTGAACCGGTGTCCGGCAACTCCACTTCGGCCCGCTCGGCGGCGATCTCGTTGAGGCGGGCGGTGAGACGCTCGGCCAGGCGGCGCGAGTTCGAGAAGACGATCGTCGAGCGGTGTGAGGAGATCAGGTCGAACACGTGCTCCTCGACGTGCGGCCAGATCGACGCGTGCCGCGGCGGGCCGGCAGCCGATCCCGACGTCTCGATCTCGGTGGTCGCGAGCTCGGCCATGTCCTCGACCGGTACGACGACGCTCAGGTCCCACTGCTTGGTGAACTTGGGCTGCACCACCGTCACCGGCCGCTCGCCGCCGAGGAACCGGGCGACCTCCTCGACCGGCCGGACCGTTGCCGAGAGCCCGATCCGCTGAGCCGGCTTGGGCAGCAGCGCATCGAGCCGCTCCAGCGTGAGGGCCATGTGAGCGCCGCGCTTCGTGCCCGCGACCGCGTGCACCTCGTCGACGATCACGGTCTCGACGCCGCGCAAGGACTCGCGGGCCTGCGACGTCATCATCAGGAACAGCGACTCGGGCGTCGTGATCAGTACGTCGGAGGGCCGGCGCGCGAACCGCTGCCGCTCGTTGGCCGGGGTGTCCCCGGAGCGCACGGCGACTTCGACGTCGACCGGCGCCTCGCCGAGCCGGCGCGCGGTCTCCCGGATGCCGATCAGCGGCGCGCGCAGGTTGCGCTCGACGTCGACCGCCAGCGCCTTCAGCGGCGAGACGTACAGCACCCGGCAGCGCAGCTTCGGGTCGTCCGGCGGGGGAGTGGTGGCCAGCCGGTCCAGGGCCCACAGGAAGGCGGCCAGCGTCTTGCCCGAACCGGTGGGCGCGACGACCAGCGCGTCCCGGCCCGCGGTGATCGCGTCCCACGCCTCGAGCTGGGCCGGGGTGGCCGCTTCGAAGACGTCGCCGAACCACGCCCGGGTCGCGGGCGAGAAGCGGCTCAACGCGGTGGACTTCTGCACGTTCCCCATAGTGCCGGGTCCCTCCGACAGTTTCCGGTCCGGCGCCTCAAGTACCCGCCCGGACACGTTCTGTCCCCGTGGTCTGGAATGATCTGCGTCATGAAGAACCGCTTGCGCATGGCGCTCGTTGCCGGGGCGTGCCTGATCGGCCTGACCGGGTGCGTCAACCTCGACGCCGACCTGAAGGTGAACTCCGACGAGACGGTCTCGGGGACCATGAAGATCGGTGTCGACAAGCAGTTGGTCGAGTCCAGCGGGCAGTCGCTCGACGCCATCCGCAAGCAGGTCGAGGGCGCGATCAAGAAGAGCGACACCACAGGCGTCAGCTGCAAGCCGTACGAGGACGACAAGTACGTCGGCTCGGACTGCGCCTTCGACAACGTCCCGTTCAGCGACATGGGCACGTCGACGGCCGGCGGGGTGGGCTTCGGCAAGGACGGTGACAAGTTCGTCGTCAGCGTGAAGGACACCAACCTGGGCAACCAGATCCCGGACAGTGTGCAGCCGGTGGTCAACTTCAAGATCACCATGCCGGGCAAGATCCTCGAGCACGACGACGGCGCGCAGATCAACGGCCGTACGGCGACGTACGACAGCCTGGACAAGCTCGGCAAGGTCTCGCTGACCTCCGAGGCCGGCAGCGCGTTCCCCGTCTGGGCGATCATCCTGATCATCGTGCTGGTGCTCCTGGCTGCCGCCGCGGTGGTGTTCTTCATCCTGCGCGGCCGCAAGAAGCAGCAGCAGCAGTTCCCAGGAGGCGGCCAGTACGGGCAGTACCCGGGCCAGCCGCAGCCGGGACAGTGGGGACCGCAGGGTCCGCAGTACGGCGGCCCGCAGGGTCCTGGCGGTCAGTACGGGCAGCAGCCTGGTCAGTACGGCCAGCCTGGTCCGCAGTACGGGCAGCCCGGTCAGCAGTACCCGGGCCAGCCGCAGTACCCGGGTCAGCCGCAGCAGGGGCAGCCTGGCCAGTGGGGTGGCCAGCAGCCTCCGCCGCAGCAGGGCGGTCAGGGTTGGGGTCAGCCGCAGCAGCAGCCTCCGCAGCAGGGCGGCTGGAACCAGCCCCCGCAGCAGGGCCAGCAGCCGCCTCAGCAGGGCCGGCCTCCCCAGCAAGGCCAGCAGCCGCCGCAGCAGGGCCAGCCGCCGCAGCAAGGCGGTTGGGGCCGGCCACCGCAGGACGACGGGCGGGCATGAGGCTCACCGAGTTCTGGGATCGGATGGACCGCGCGCTCGGCGCGTCGTACTCGAGGACCTGGGCCGAGACGCAGGTGATCAGCGGCCTCGGCGGACGCACTGTCGCCGAAGCACTGGCCGAGGGGGAGCACGCCAAGACCGTCTGGCGAGCCGTCTGGGCACACCTTCAGCTACCACCCAGCGAACGCTGAGACTTCTGGCGAGCGGCAGAATCTAGCTGCTCGCCAGAGTCGGCTCAGGCTCCGGCTCCGGCAGCGACGTCTCCGGCTCGGGATCGCGCTGCTGAGCCAGTTTGCTCGGCCACCACAGGTGCCGCCCGACGTCGAGGTTGAGCGCGGTCACCAGCACCGACCGGACCACGATCGTGTCCAGCAGCACGCCGAGCGCCACCGCGATCCCGATCTCGGCGAACGCGACCAGCGGCAGCGTCGCCAGTACGGCGAACGTCCCCGCCAGCACCAGTCCGGCCGACGTGATCACCCCACCGGTCGCGGCGACGCCGATCAGTGCGCCGCGGCGGGTCCCGTGCTGCTTGGCCTCCTCGTGCACCCGGGTCATCAGGAAGATGTTGTAGTCGATGCCCAGCGCCACCAGGAAGACGAAGACGAACAGCGGCAGCGACGAATCCGCCCCCTCGAACCCGAGCACGTTGTGGAAGACCAGTGAGCTGATCCCGAGTGCGGCCCCGAACGAGAGCACCACGGTCGCCACGAGCAGCACGGGGGCCAGCAGCGACCGCAGGAGCAGCGCCAGGATCAGCAGCACCACAGCCAGTACGACGGGGATGATCACCTTGTTGTCGTGGACGGCAGCCCGCTGGGTGTCCAGCAGGATCGCCGTACCGCCACCGACGAGCGCATCCGCGCCCGCTACCGCGTGAACGGCGGCTCGTGCGCGGTCAACGGTGTCCTTGGCCGCCTGACTGTCCGCAGGGTCCTGCAGCGTTCCCTCGATGTAGGCCAGCCCGTCCGACGACTGCGGCTCGGCCACGGCTGCGACACCAGGTGTCGACTTCAGGGCGGCGCTGACGGCCGGAGCCTGATCGGCGTTGCTGACAACGACCAGCGGGTTACCGGCACCGGCTGGGAAGTGTGCGGCAACGATGCGTTCGCCGATCACCGAGTCCGGCGTACCGGTGAAGGACTCCTCGTTGGAGAGCCCGTCCGGGTTCAGCGACAGCATGCCGAGCGCAGCGGCGGCCAGCAGCACAGTGGTGGTCACCCACGTCAGCCGAGGCCTTACAGCGATCCGGCGACCGATCCGCCCCCAGACGCTGGTCTCGGTGTGGTCGTCTGAGCCGTACGCCGGTCGCAGCGGCCAGAAGACCCAGCGACCGCAGATGACGAGCAGAGCCGGCAACAGGGTCAGCATGGCGAGCAGTGCGACGACGATGCCGACCGCAGCGACCGGGCCGAGCCCGCTGGTCGAGTTCATCGACGCCAGCAGCAGACAGAGCATGCCGGCGACCACAGTGGAGCCGGAGGCAACGATCGCCGGGCCGGACCGGTGCAGGGCGTACGCCATCGCCTCGTGCCGATCCCGATGACGGCGGAGCTCTTCCCTGTAGCGCGCCACGAGCAGCAGTGCGTAGTCCGTACCGGCGCCGAACACCAGCACAGTAAGGATTCCTGCGCTCTGTGCGTTCACGGTCAGGTCGGCTCTGGTTGCCAGGAGGTAGACCACTGCCTGTGCGGCGAACAGAGCGGTCCCCGCAGACAGCAGGGGGAGCAGCCAGAGCACCGGACTGCGGTAGGTGAGCAGGAGGATCACGATGACCACTGCGCCGGCCGAGTAGAGCAGCTTGCCGTCGATCCCCTCGAACGCCTCCTGCGAGTCAGCAGCCGTCCCGCCCGGCCCGGTGATGTGGAAGCTCAGGCCGTCAGGCCGGTCGGCTGCGATCTGGCGGAGGTCTGCGGCGCGAGCACCGATGACCTCCCAGCCGCCGGAGCCCGCGTTGATCGGCACGATGACCTGCAGCGCCTGTCCGTCCTCCGACGGGATCGGGCCGACCACCTCCCGGTCGACGCCCTCCAGCTCGCCGTACGCCGTGACGTCGGCCGCGACGGCCTGCTGGTCAGCAGGGGTCAGCCCGGACGAACGTTCGTAGACCAGCACGGCCGGGATCTCGTCCGGAGAGGAGAACCGGGCCGTTGCCTTCAGCACCTCGGTGGACTCCGCGTTGCCCGGCAGCCAGGACACGGCGTCGTTGTCCTGCGCACCTGTCAGCTTGCCGGCCGGACCGAACGACACCGCGATCGCGGCGATCCACAGCACCAGCACGACCCACTTGGACACCTTGCCGCACGGCAACGCCGCGAGCCGGCCGATACCGCTCATCCGCGATCACGCCCCCTGGGGCCACCGCCCGCCCGCCGTACGCCGGGTCAACGACGACGGCACCCCCGGATTCAGCGTCCTCGCTGCCGCAGAGGGCGTCAACGAGCCCGGAGTAGTGCTGTGGTCACGCTACGGCTTCCAGCCGGTCCGGGCGGCCCACTCCTCGGCCGGGAGGTAGATCAGGTCGCAGACGGGATCCTTGAGGTCGGCGTAGTCGCCCACGTTGTCGAACGGGAGCGCCGCGGCGCGCTGCTTGAAGTCGCCGTACGCCGCCGCTGTGTCCGGGTGAGCCCGCAGGTAGTCGCGGAAGAGCAGCGCGTACCGCTGGTTGGCGTGGCCCTCGACGCGGATGTGCAGATTGACCCGGCGCCGGTACATCGGCTCGACGACCAGCCGTTTGACCCACTGCAGCTCCTCGGGAGGCAGACCGGGCACCGGGTGGTCGCGGCGCGGTGGCCGGAGCTCCCAGTCTGCGCCGACCAGGAGCTGGGCCGCGTCGTCCAGCTGCGGCTCACCGGCGACCGTCGCCTGGATGTCGAGCACGTCCTTGGAGGCCAGACCGGGTACGGCGGTCGAACCGATGTGGTCGATACGGATCACCGTGTCGCCGACGATCCGGCGTACGGCCTCGGCCGTCTTCTCGAACTGCGCGGCCCAGGTGGGGTCCGGACGGACGATGGTGATCGACGAGCTCATGCCCTGATCATTCCAGCGCGGACGCCGCTCGCACAGGTCAGACCGGCTTGACCCGGAACGAGCTGTTGGTGAGCAGGTCCGCGGCGGCGTACGCGGCCTTCTTGATGCCCTTGCGCTCGTCGAAGAAGCCTCCGACCACACCGACCGCCGGGAGCTTGCCGATGGCCCGTGCGCCGAGGCTGCCGCGCGGCCGGTCCTCGAAGACCTCGCCGAGGCCACCGAACAGCTTGGAGATCCGCCACACGAGCCGGACGCCCTGGCGAAGGCCGCGCTCCTCCGACTCGTCGCCGAGGCCCAATTGCTTGGCCACGTCCTGCCCGGCCTGGGAGGGGTCGTCGTACCGGAGTACGTCGTCCGGCGTGATCGGCCGGCTGGTCAGGACGCGGGCGATCACCGCCGTACGGTCGGCGTGCGCCTCCACGCCGTACTCCCGGCAGACCGCGCCGATCACCATGGCCTGTACGGCGGCGCCGAGGGTGTCCTTGATCGGCAGGGCGTCGGCGGCCGCACCGCTGAGCCGGGGGAGTCCGGCAACGACGGCGGCGAACCCGCCGAGCCGGTCGACCCACCAGTCGCAGCGCGTGGCCAGCGGGAGCGTCGGCCACTCCGCGTGGCCGGGCACCTTCATCTTGAGCAGCCGGTCGATGGCGAGGATGAGCGCCTTCTCGGCCAGGTTGGGTTGCTCCTGGGTGGAGTACTCGGTCAGGATGCTGCGGATGCCGAACGGGTCCTGGGTGCGCAGCGCGTCGAGCACCGAGTCGATGCCGAACTCGACCCGGCTGAGCGCGAGGACGACGGCGGAGTCGGGGACGTCGGGACGGTCGGTCACGGTGGTCAGCGTAGGCGCCGGCGGGTTCTCGGGAGTTGTCGGCGTGTCAGTTGTGGTTCGAACACGTGTTCGGGTTAGTTTGTGCCGTACGGGAATCGCCGGACGAGGCCCGGGTTGTCCACAGATCCAGGACTGCTCCGGAAATTGTCGGTGCGAACCCATACCTTCTCTGACGACAGCGAAATTCCTCCGGGCGGCTGGGACAGCGGCCCGAAACGACTAGATGGGTCAGGTGGCAGTCAGATGGCTGGTGCAGCAGCGAGTGCGGAGCGGGCCGCGGCGGATCGCGAGAAGGCGCTGGCGACCGCGCTGACGCAGATCGAGCGGCAGTGCGGCAAGGGCTCCGTGATGCGGCTGGGTGAGCAGGGCAAGGCGCCGATCGAGGTCATCCCGACCGGGTCGATCGCGCTCGACATCGCGCTCGGGATCGGTGGTCTGCCGCGCGGTCGCGTGGTGGAGATCTACGGTCCGGAGTCGTCGGGTAAGACGACGGTCGCGCTGCACGCCGTCGCCAACGCCCAGCGGGCCGGCGGCATCGCCGCCTTCATCGACGCCGAGCACGCGCTCGACCCGGACTACGCGGCCAAGCTCGGCGTGGACACCGACGCACTGCTGGTCTCCCAGCCGGACTCCGGTGAGCAGGCGCTGGAGATCGCCGACATGCTGATCCGCTCCGGTGCGATCGACATCGTCGTGATCGACTCGGTGGCCGCGCTGGTGCCGCGCGCCGAGATCGAGGGCGAGATGGGTGACAGCCACGTCGGTCTGCAGGCCCGGCTGATGAGCCAGGCGCTGCGGAAGATGACCGGTGCGGTCAGCGGGACCAACACCACCGCGATCTTCATCAACCAGCTGCGCGAGAAGATCGGCGTGATGTTCGGCTCCCCGGAGACCACGACCGGTGGTAAGGCGCTGAAGTTCTACGCGTCGGTCCGGCTGGACGTCCGCCGGATCGAGTCGCTGAAGGACGGTACCGACTTCGTCGGCAACCGGACCCGGGTCAAGGTCGTGAAGAACAAGGTGGCCCCGCCGTTCAAGCAGGCCGAGTTCGACATCATCTACGGCCAGGGCATCAGCCGCGAGGGCAGCCTGCTGGACCTCGGCGTCGAGCAGGGCTTCGTCCGCAAGGCCGGCGCCTGGTTCACCTACGAGAGCGACCAGCTCGGTCAGGGCCGGGAGAACGCGCGCAACTTCCTGCGCGACAACCCCGACCTGGCCAACGAGCTGGAGAAGAAGATCAAGGAGAAGATGGGCATCGGCCAGGACAAGGTCGCGGCCGACGCGACTCCGCCGGTCGAGGTCGATGTCGACTTCTGATCCCCAGCCCGCCACCGGCCTGAGCCAGGCCGAGCGACTGGCGTTGGCCCGCCGGCTCCTCGCCGACGGGCCAACCGGCTCCACCCTCTGGACCCCCGACGGTGCCGACAGCACCGCAGGGGAGTCCAGCACTCCCAAGCCTGCTGCGGCGGAAGCCTCCGGGGCGGGGACCTCAACTCCGGCAGTCGATAGCGCCCCCGCAGCAATCACGTCGCCTGACGACCCGGTGGGACAGTCGGGCGTTGGCCGTTCATCCTCCCGCTCGGCTGCAGGGGCGAACCGTCGATCGTCCGGTAGGTCTGCCGCCGTACGGCGAACAACTGACGATGACGACTTCTCGTGGCCGTCAGACGAGAGCCGCTCCGGTGCCGTCTCCGGCATTCGGGCGAGCGCTCCCGAGCTACCCGACCCGTGGGACACGCTCGAGGAAGAGGCCCGACGTAAGAAGTCGCGCCGTGGTTCGGCGGACGAAGAGCCCGATCCGTGGGATTCGCTCGAGTCCGGTACGACGTCCAGCCGGCAGGAGGCGACGTCGGAAGAAGCGGACCCGTGGGATGCCTTGGACGCTGAGTCCGCCAAGGCCAAGCCCGCGGGCGACGAGGTCGATCCCTGGGATCTGCTGGACAGCGAGAGCGCTCCGGCGAAGTCTGGCGGGCGTCGACGCCTGGGCTCGCCGAGCGACGATGAACGCACCACGAGCGGCGACGCTTACGGGGCGCGTGGCGATGAGCATGCTGTGCGTGGTGGCAATGCGGCGACCCGAAGCCGGGGTCCGGCCCGCGGCTCCTCGAACTCCACCACCGCTGCGCCCGAGGAAGTGGGAGTTGAGCCGGCGGCAGAAGTCGTCTCGACCGAGCGTGAACTTGTGAAACGCCAGGCCGCGAAGTCGGCGAACACCGGCCGTGGGGGCAAGGAAACTACGCCTGTCCCCAGCCGACCTGCGGAGGCCGGAGCCGCAGAGCGTGGGGTCGCGGAGCCGCGGTCTGCGGGAGCTGGGTCTGTGGGACGCCGACCTGCAGGCGTTGCCGCGGAGCGCGGGACTGAAGAGCGTGTGGGTCCTGAGCGGCATGTTGGCGAGCACGGGGCTGGAGGGCGTGCGGCTGCTAAGCGGCAGGTCGTTGAACGCGGAGCGGTAGAGCGCCAGGTTGGTGAGCGTGGGGC
Source organism: Kribbella lupini (assembly GCF_039529595.1). NCBI lineage: Bacteria > Bacillati > Actinomycetota > Actinomycetes > Propionibacteriales > Kribbellaceae > Kribbella > Kribbella lupini. The sequence goes on from NZ_BAAANC010000001.1 coordinate 1,039,758, forward strand.
GGCGGAGCACCAGGTCGCTGAAGATCGGGCGGCAGAGCAACAGGTTGCCGAGCATGGCGGTACGGATGCTCGGAGTACGGAACCCGGCTCGTCGTCGGAGCGTGAGTCGGCTGGCCGCTCGAGTCGGAATGGGCGTTCTGGGCGGAGGCCGACTCGTGGGTTTGGCGGGCGGTCGCGGCGAGGGGCGCGGGACGGGGACGGACCGGGTTCGCCGGCGGACCCGGCGCTGGATCGGGATGCTGATCCGCATCAGGTTGCGCGGACGATCTTGTTGGACAAGCTCACGGGGCAACCGCGGACCCGGGCCGAGTTGGCCGACGTACTGGCTGATCGGGAGATCGCGGACGAGGTCGCCGACGAGGTGCTCGATCGGTTCACCGAGGTCGGGTTGATCAACGACGCGGCGTTCGCCACAGCTTGGGTTGAGTCCAGGCATCGAGGGCGCGGGCTGGGCAAGCGGGCGCTGGCGCAGGAGCTTCGCCGCCGAGGGGTGGACGACGAACTGGCTCGCGATGCCTTGGAAGAGCTTGACTCGACCCAGGAGGAAGAGACCGCGCGCGAGTTGGTGCGCAAGAAGTTGCGTTCGATGCGTTCCCTTGACCGGCAGGTCGCTATGCGCCGTCTGATCGGCATGCTTGCGCGCAAGGGGTACCCGGGTGGTTTGGCGATGACCGTCGTCAAGCAGGAACTGGCTGCCTCGGACGAGGAGCTTCCCCTCCTGAACGACTCGGGGCTCGAAGCCGAGTAGGTAGGGCACACACTGCAGTTCGGGCCATGAACTGGTGGCGACCGGCGAAAGCCGTCAAATCTGTGGGCCGGTTGGCGCGTGCGTCGGTGCCGGTGCCTGGTCGGCAGGCCGAACGGGCTGGCTATCGCGAGGGCCCTGACGCTGTGGCCGCACGACAGCCGAAACGCCTTGCAACCTGTTGCAGGCTGCAAGGTGTTCGAGTCAGTGCTGGTCAGTCGGCCTTCTTGCCGAACCGACGGCAACCTCGCGTTCTGCCTGCACGGCGACTTCGCGGTCACCCTCGTCCCTGACCTGGACACGCTCCAGAAGCATCGTCAGGCGTCGGCGTACTGCGCGAGTCGAGCCAGGAGGGGCCGAGGACCGAGCCGAGCTCCTGCACCGCGCTGACCATTCCGAGCGGGAGCTCGCGTTTGGCGGTGAGTCGTACCGGTTCAATCGGTTGTTGGCAGCAACTAGTCGCGGGGGATCACCCGCGCTCCCGAACCTGAGTTTGTCGGGGCCTGCGGCAACCGACTACTGGCTGAGTAGGGGTAGCAGCCCGAGCCGGTCACCCCCGCGATCCACGGCAGCGACCCGGCCCAATCGCGCCAACCCTACGACGCCCCACGGACAAGCCGCGCCGCCCGACCCCGCAGCCTGTGCCGAGCCATCCGTCGGTCCAGGTCGCCGACGAGAGTGCCGCTGACGGCCTGCCGGGACGGAGCCTGGGAGAAGGTGGTCGGGGTCGGCGTCCTGCATGTGGGGGAGCAGTTCGTGCGCGGGCTGGGGTGAGGTGGCGCGCTCTGTGGGGTGGCGGAGAGCAGATCGCGCGGGCGCCTGGCGTTGGGACGGTGGTCTGTGGGGAAACGCGCCGCGATCCGGCCTGAACGACGGCGGCTCGAGCTGACCGGCGGGCTGACCAGTGCGGAGGCGCACGCGCTGGCGGTGGAGCTGGCAGCGTCGACGCGGCCGACGGCCTGGAGGCCAAGCTCGTCGGGCGGCAGCGCGGCGGCTACTACCCCGGTGCTGTCCGCGGCCTGTAGCCGGCCTGAGCACCCGCGACGAACTCTTCGACACAGCCGGCCCGACGAGCGGGGCCGGCACCGACTAACCACCCGCGCCACCATTCGCACCCCCGAAGTACACGCTGCGGCGGAGCTGGTGCGGCACCGACTAACCACCCGCACCACCATTCGCACCCCCGAAGTACACGCTGCGGCGGAGCTGATGCGGCACCGACTAACCACCCGCACCACCATTCGCACCCCTCAAGCACACGCCGCGGCGGAACTGGTGCGGCTTGAGCTTGTGCTGTGTCCGGGCGTGGGGCGGGGCGCCACTGCGGAGGTTGCCGGAGCAGATTGTGCGGGCGGGTGGCCTTGGACTGCGGGGAGCGCGTCGGGATCGGGGTCGGCATTGCGGGGAGCGCGTCGGGATCGGGGTCGGCAATGCGGGGAGCGCGTGGGGATCGGGGTCGGCATTGCGCGGAGGTGGCACGCCTTGAGCGTGTGCTGCGCCTGGGCGTGGGGCGGCAGACTGCTGGGATGGGATATGTGGGGTCTTACACGTGGCAGCTTCGGCAGCAGGTGGGGAACGGGTTGTTGTTGATGCCGGGGGCTCAGGTGGTGGTGGTTGGGGTGGGGGAGCGGGTTCTGTTTCAGCGGCGGCGGGATTCGGGGTTGTGGGAGATTCCGGCGGGGGCGGCGGAGCCGGGGTCGAGTTTTCGGGGGACCGCGGCGCGGGAGTTGTTCGAGGAATCGGGGTTGCGGGTGCGGGAGGAGGATTTGGTGCCGTTCGCATCGTTGTCCGAGCCGGAGGTGCATGAGATCACGTATCCGAACGGCGATCGGATGCACTGTTTCGCGCTGTGTTTCGAGGCTCGGGTGTGGGAGGGGGAGGTGCAGGTGGAGCCGGAGGAGGTGATCGAGGCTGGGTTCTGGGCGGTGGACCAGCCGCCGGGGGAGTTGCAGCCGCAGACCGAGGTGGTGCTCGGGCTTTATCAGGCGTACCTGGCGACCGGGCGGTTCCAAGGGCGGTGAGATGCCGTTCGTTGGTACGCGGAGATGGGCGATTTTCGGCGGTTTCGGGCGGAAAATCGCAGGTCGCGGGGTGATGGAGGCGCGGGTTGCAATGCGGGGGGTGGACGGCGAGGGATGTTGACGGGTGTCGGTGACGGGTGTGTCATCCGAAGGAGAGATCGGCTTGGCGCCGGTCGTAGGCTGGGATTTTTCGTTGAGATCCGCCCCTGACACCTCTTTGGAGGGTGCAATGAACGATTTCCAGGAACAGGCGAAGAACTGGCTCCGGAACGTCGTCAAGGAGAACCCGGACAAGATCAAGGCAGGTGTGGAGAAGGCCGGCGATCTGATCGACAAGCAGACCGGCGGGAAGTACGCGGAGAAGGTCGACTCGGTCCAGCAGAAGGTCGGCAGCTACGTCGACTCGCAGTCGGGCGGAGCCGCGGGCGACCCGGCTGGGCCGGGCGACCAGGCGGGGCCGGACGGTCAGGCGGGGTCGGGCGGGGCCGCGGGCGATCAGGCTGGAGACACAGCCGGCACCCAAGCGACGACTGATCAGGCGGAAAGCCCCGCGGGCCAGACCGAAAGCCCAGCGGGCCAGGCCGACGCTCAGCCGCCGACCGGGCCGGACGACGGCGCCCCGGACGCGGCGACCCAGTCCCCGGACGGCGCCGACTCCGCGGCGGGTGACGCCGGAACGGTCGACCCGGATCCGGTCGATCCCACTGGAGACGATGAGGGCGCCGCATCCGCGGACGGCCGGGTCGTCGGTGGGCAGGCGCCTGATGTGAGTGAGAGCGACGCCAGCTCGGCCGGTTCTCGGACCGAGGGAGCCGAGACCGGAGGTACGGCGACCGGTACGGCGGACGGCGGGCTTCCCGGCCCCGGGTAACCGACGGCTCAGTACGCCGCGAGGTACGGCGACCGGCGGGCCGCCCAGCCCCAGGTAGCCAGCGGCGCTCAGCACGCCGCCGGATGCGTCGTACCCGGCGGGACAGTCCCCCGCACCCCGGCTCACGGACGGCGTACGCGCCTCCGGGCCGGGGTGCCGGCGTTTGCGGGTCGTGGTGGGAGTGTGTCCGTCTTGACCCTGTGGATAGGCGCGCTTAGCCTCGGAATCAGTAAGGGGACCGTCCACCCGGACGGTTGATGACATCGCAGAGGTCGGCCGGTTGGCCGAGGGCCGGGACGCGCGCAGGCGCGGACCGGGGATACGAGACCAGAGCTCTCCTGAGCTTGCCGGTGGCGGGCGTACTGCCCACCGCCGCATAGGAACGGACCCGGCGCTTACCGGGGAGGAACGCCATCGGCGGACAGCCGACGGCTCAATCCCGGTTGGCGCGTTCCGGCGTACCGTCTTCTGGCTTCTGGCCGCTGTGTGGTGCTCCCTTCGACCAGAGCTGGTCACGCCCGAGGCGTGACTCGATGAGGGGAGACGCCGGTGCCGCAGCTTTCGGCCGGGCCGTACGCCGTGATCTCGTACGCCGCGACGCTGACGGCGACGTCCGTCGGTCTGGTGGTCGTCGGTCTCCTCGTGGTCGGATTGCTCGCCTGGATCGGGTTGACGCTGACGCGGCGCAAGGGCGCCGAGGTGGCCGCGGCCGAGGCGAACGCGAAGCTCGAGGCCGCGACCGCGGTGGCCGAGGCGAAGTCGGTCGGCGACCGGATCCGGCGCGAGGCCGAGGACGAGGCCGCGCTGATCAAGACCCGCGCCAAGGAGTCCGAGCAGCGGACCGAGGAGGTTCGCCGTCAGGCGGAGCAGCAGGCCGAGGAGCTGCGTCGTCAGTCCGAGTTGCGGGCGAAGGAGATCGAGCAGCGCGCCGACGAGGTACGCCGGCAGTCCGAGGACCGCGCGTCGGAGATCCGGCGGGAGGCTGAGCAGCGGGCGTCCGTCGTACGGCGGGATGCCGAGACCGAGGCGCAGTCGATTCGTGACGATCTGCGCGAGCAGCGGCTCGAGATGGAACGGCGCGAGCACCGGCTGACCGAGCGGGAGGAGCGGCTCGACGAGCAGCTGCGCGGGATCGAGGAACGGCAGAACGAGCTCACGGCCCAACTCGCCGAGCTCGACCGGCAGCGCGCCGAGATCCGCGACCTCGAGGACGAGCGCAGGCGAATCCTCGAAGGCGTCGCGAACCTGACCAGCGAGCAGGCCAAGACCGAGCTGGTCGCCGCGCTCGAGGCCGAGGCGAAGCGGCACGCGCACACGATCGTTCGCGACATCGAGCGCCAGGCCCAGGACGAGGGCGAGATCAAGGCCCGCAAGATCATCACCGGTGCGGTCCAGCGGCTCGCGTCGGAGCAGACCAGCGAGTCGGTCGTCTCGGTCGTGCACCTGCCCAGCGACGACATGAAGGGCCGGATCATCGGCCGCGAGGGCCGCAACATCCGGTCGTTCGAGCAGACCACCGGCGTCAACCTGATCATCGACGACACCCCCGAGGCGGTGCTGCTGTCCTGCTTCGACCCGGTACGGCGGGAGACCGCGCGGCTGACGCTGGACTCGCTGGTGCTGGACGGCCGGATCCACCCGAGCCGGATCGAGGAGATCTACGAGCGCAGCAAGGGTGAGGTCGCCGAGCTGTGCATGCGCGCGGCCGAGGACGCGATGGCCGAGGTCGGGATCACCGACCTGCACCCGGAGCTGGTGCGGACGATGGGGTTGCTGCGCTACCGGACGTCGTACGGGCAGAACGTGCTCAAGCACCTGATCGAGTCGGCGCACATCGCGTCGATGATGGCGGCCGAGCTCGGGCTGGACCCGAAGCTGTGCAAGCGCGGCGCGTTCCTGCACGACATCGGCAAGGCGCTGACACACGAGTCGGAGGGCAGCCACGCGATCGTCGGGGCCGACCTGGCGCGCAAGTACGGCGAGAACGACGACGTCGTGCACTGCATCGAGGCGCACCACAACGAGGTCGAGGTCCGGACCGTCGAGGCCGTGCTGACCCAGGCGGCGGACGCGGTCAGCGGTGGCCGGCCGGGTGCGCGACGGGAGTCGCTCGAGGCGTACGTGCAGCGGCTCGAACGGCTCGAGGAGATCGCGATGCACCACGACGGCGTCGAGAAGGTGTTCGCGATGCAGGCCGGTCGCGAGATCCGCGTGATGGTGCTGCCGGACGCCGTCGACGACATCGCCGCCCAGGTGATGGCGCGCGACATCGCCAAGCAGGTCGAGGAGGAGCTCACCTACCCCGGCCAGATCCGCGTCACCGTCGTCCGCGAGTCACGCGCGACCGAGGTCGCCAAGTAGGAGGCCGGTCTGACAGCCGTCATTCCGACGGCGCCGCGCCGGAAATCGGGCTGCGGCAGATAGGCCGAGGTGGCTACGGTCGTGGCGTGCCCGAGATCAGACCCGCGACGCGCCAGGACGTTGACCGACTGCTCGCCGTCGCGGGATCGTCTGCTCGGCGGGCGCATCTGGAGAGTCGCTGGGTCGAGCAGGAGCGCGGCGATGCGGCGTTCCTGCTCGCGTACGACGGGAGCGGGATCGTCGGTCAGGCCAGTTTGCTGCGTACGTCGAAGTACGCGGAGGTCGTGGCGGCTCACGATCCGGCGGAGATCAACGGGTTGCACGCCTTCGTCCAGGGCGCCGGCGTCGGGTCCGCGCTGATCGCGGCGGCCGAGGACCTTGCGCGCAGCTGGCAACGGGATGCGATCGGTCTTGCGGTGGAGCTGGACAACTCGGGTGCCACGCGGTTGTACGTGCGGCTCGGCTATCGGCCCGCATCCCTCAGGGTGATCGACGAGTGGACCGAGGTGGATGCCGACGGCATCGTTCTCGTCGCGCACGCGGATCCCTGCGACTACCTGCTGAAATCCCTGGCGCCCTGAGCCGCGCCAGGCGCAGCCGAGGGTCAGGCGACGCGCGCCGGAGGACCAGTAAAGGTGTTGCAGGCGGCCGGGTCGGCAGTGTTGAAGCCGCGCAGCGACCAGTACGCGTGGTTGGTCGGACTGCCGTGCGAGCGGGTCGGGTTCCAGGCGTCGCCGCGGTTGCGCACCAGCCAGCGCCACTTCGTCAGCCAGGCACCCTTGGCGGGGAAGAAGGATCGGTCGCCGCCGAGGTAGACGCCGCTCAGGCACGAGGCCTGCAGTTCGCGGCGACGACTCTCGGTCAGCCGGCCATCAGTACTGGCGGCGTAGCTCGCGCGGCTGTAGGAGGAGCGCATGATGCCGACCAGATCCTGCACGTGATGGCCGTACTCGTGCCCGATCAGGAACGACATCCGGGTCCGGACCCACATCCGGTCGAAAGCCCGGTAGTCGGCGATGTCGGCGTTCGCATCCATGTAGATGACGTTGGCGCAGTACGCCGCCTTGTCACTCACCTGGCAGACGTTGGCCGGCTGCTGACCGGCGTGGACGACGAGCTCCGGCGGTGTGAACGGGTAGCCCGCCTTGCGAATCGCCGGCCCCCAGACCTTGTTCAGGCAGGCGACGGACTGGGTGTAGTACGCACGGACGTTGGCGACCGACGTGGGGCGGACGGCCGGCTCCTTGCACTGGGACGCGGCGATCCGGCCGACTCGGTACAGCGGGTTGAAGGTCACGTCGCGGTCGTACCGCTCGGTCACCGGGCGGGTGGTTGCGGGAGTGCTCGGCGAAGGGGAGGTCGGAGCCGGCGTCGGAGCCGGCGTTGGCGTCGGTGTGGATGAAGCCGAGGGAGAGGACGAGGGCGTCCCGGTAGCCGCCGGGTCGTGACCATCAGTACGCCGCACGACGACCACCGCGACCGCTCCGACCAGGGCGACCGCCCCGCAGACCAGAACGGCCTTGCCCCATCGATTCATGCCGGGGACTGTAGTGCGCGAACGGCTCAGCGGTGGTGTGGGTCAACTCGTGTACGACGCTCGCCAGGCCGGTGGGTCGAACGGCGAACCGTAGATCCGCGTCTCCCGGGCGATCAGCCCGTCGCGAAACTCCACGACGTTCGCCACGTAGTAGATGTCGCCACCGTAGTCCGAGCGCCCGAGAACGACGAAGTGGTCACCTTCGCCCACGATCCGCTGGATCTCGATCGACGGCGGGTTCGGGTACTCCGACTGCAGCGCCAGCATCTTGTCCCGGCCGACCAGGCGCTCACCGGATTGCGGCATCTCCAACACGTAGTCCTCGGCGCGCAGCGCGTGCTCGTCCTCGGCCGACAGCGTCACGACCCCGTCGACCGGCCACAACCCCTCCAGCACCTCGCGATTGCGATCGGTCATCGCGACCCACCCCCTTCCCGTGCTTCAGCATGCGCGTCGAACGCCGCCGTACGGAAGGGTCAGCGGCGCTCGCTCGGGTGGTCCTTGTACTCCGTCGGGGTCACGTCGATCTCGTGGTCGAGCGGGTAGGCGTGGGGCTCGGTGCTGTACTGCTCCTCGACGCGCGGCTTGATGATCGCGGTGTCGTCGTGCTCGAGGTGGTTGCGGTTCGCGACCCGGTACGACAGCCACATGCCGGCGAGGCCGGCCAGCATGATGACCACGCCGACGACGGTGAAGTCGATGGGGCCCGAGGTGTCGCGGACGGCGAACGCGATGATCGCGCCCACGGTGACCAGAAAGATTCCGACGCCGATTCGCATCCTGTGCCTCCGTCTCCTGGCCGCACGCGGCCGGTCGCTTGGGCGGGGGATGGGGTGACGTTGCGTTGTCCTTGCTCACTCCCAGTACCCATCTAGTCCAGTTGCCATGCACAACCGCCTGGGAGGGACCTGTCAACTTTAACGACTGATCGGCTGGCGGCGCGGTCCGGCGCCGCGCGTCAGGCTCGTACCGCGTCCAACTGGCGGACGACGGCTGCCGGAATGCGCAGACCGGTCGCTTTGGCGTTCGTCACGAACTGCGCCACCAGTACGTCGGCCCGTCCGGTCGTCAGCGCGACGACGTCCCGCGCCTGCGGCGGGTCGAGCCGGTGCACGGTCCCCGCGAACCCGGCCGGGACGCTGCTCACCGGTACGACGGCCGCTCCGAGTCCGGCCGCGGCCAACGCCGGCGCCGAGGTGATCTGGCGGGTGCGGATCACGGTCTCGGGCACCACCTGATGCTCGGTGAGGAGTCCGTCGAGCCAGCTGGCCAAGCCGTAGGGACCGGCGTACTGGATCAGGGGGTAGCCGTGCAGCGCGCTGATCGGGATGGGGCCCGGCGTGCTGCCGAGTGGGTCGCCGGTGGGGAAGACGACGACGAGCTCTTCGCTCGCGATCAGGTCGACGGCGCCGTCCCAGCGGGTCGGGCGCGGGCTGATCGCCACGTCGATCTCGTCGTTGGTGATCATCATGGCGAGCGCGTCGGCGCTGTTCTGCTCCTGCAGGACCAGTCGCACGCCCGGATGGCGCCGTCGCCAGGCGCGCAGCAGAGGTGCCAGCAGAGTGGCGGTCATCGAACCCGCGCAGCCGATGCGTAGCTGCCCTTCATCCAGGGCGCTGACGGCACGGCCGGCTCGCACGACGCGGTCGGCCGCCTCCAGAGCATCCTCAGCGTGGCGCAACGCTTCCCGGCCGGCGGAGGTCGGGCGGATACCGCGGGGGAGTCGTTCGAGCAGCGGGGAGCCGAGTTCGTGCTCCAGGACTGCGATCTGGTGCGAGAGCGCGGGTTGCGACAGGTGAAGCCGTGCCGCCGCGCCGGTGATCGACCCGGCCTCCACGACCGCGACGAAGCACTCGAGGGCCCGCAAGGTAGGCATAGAAGGATCCTATGGCAGGGATCAACAATCGGTCTTTGTGTGGATGGCTTCGTCCCGCCAGGGTTGAGGCATGACAACAGCGACGGAACTCAAGGGCAAGCACGTGGTGATCGTGGCGGGTGGTTCCGGGATCGGCAGACAGTTGGCGCAGGACGCCGTCGACCAGGGCGCACTGGTGACGATCACCGGGCGCAGCGCCGACGCGGTCCGGGCGGTGGCGGACTCGATCCAGGGCTCGGTGGCGACGGCGGTCGTTGATCTGGGCAACGAGGAGTCGATCGCCGAGCTGGCCACCGAACTCACGCGGCGCGATGTGGTGGTCGAGCACCTGATCTCCCTGGCCAACGCGCCGGCGAAGGGACCGGTGGAGAAGCTGGAGCGGGAGGCGATCACTCGCGCGTTCGACGCGAAGGTGATCGGTGCGCTGCTGCTGGTCAAGCACCTGCGGCCGGTGGGCTCCGTGACGCTCTTCTCCGGCATCGTCGGCTGGCGGCCGAAGCCGGGGATGGTGGTGACGGCGACGACGAACGGCGCGGTCGCCTTCCTCGGGCAAGCACTGGCCGTCGAGCTGGCTCCGGTCCGGGTCAATGCCGTGTCGCCGGGCATCGTCGACTCCGGGGCCTGGGACGGGATGGGTGCGGACCGCGACTCGTTCTTCAGCGGCGTGGCCGCGAAGAATCCGGCCCGGCGGATCGGTAGTACCCAGGACATTTCGCAGGCCGTCCTGAGTGCGATCACCAACCCGTTCCTGACCGGCACGGTCCTGCACCTCGACGGCGGCGCCCGCCTGGTGTGACATCCAGCCGACTGGCTCTCCGGCGCCGCGGACGGCTCAGCGGAAGGCGGACTGTCCGGTCAACGCCTGGCCGATCACCAGCTGGTGCACCTCCGACGTGCCCTCGTAGGTCAGTACGGACTCGAGGTTGTTGGCGTGCCGAAGTACCGGGTACTCCCCGCTGATCCCGTTCGCGGCCAGGATCGTGCGGCACTCGCGGGCGATCGCGATCGCCTCACGGACGTTGTTGAGCTTGCCGACGCTGACCTGCTCGGGCCGCAGCGAGCCCTTTTCCTTCAGCCGGCCGAGGTGGACGGCGAGCAGGACGCCCTTGTTCAGCTCGACGGCCATGTCGGCCAGCTTGGCCTGGGTCAACTGGTACGCGGACAGCGGCTTGTCGAACACCTGCCGCTCACCGGCGTACGAGACAGCGGTCTCGAGGCAGTCGCGGGCCGCGCCCATCGCGCCGAAGATGATGCCGAAGCGCGCCTCGTTCAGGCAGCCGAGCGGACCCGACAGTCCGCGCGCCTCGGGCAGCATCGCCGAGGCCGGCAGCCGGACGTCGGTCAGGATCAGCTCGGACGTCACCGACGCCCGCAGCGACAGCTTGCGGGTGATCTCCGGTGCCGAGAACCCAGCCGTCGACGTCGGTACGACGAAGCCGCGTACGCCGTCGTCGGTCCGTGCCCAGACCACCGCGACGTCGGCCACCGAGCCGTTGGTGATCCACATCTTCGACCCGTTGAGGATCCAGTCGTCGCCGTCGCGCCGTGCGTTGGTCCGCATCCCGCCGGGGTTGGACCCGAAGTCCGGCTCGGTCAGCCCGAAGCAGCCGATCGCCTCACCGGCGGCCATCCGCGGCAGCCACTCGGTCTTCTGCTCCTCGCTGCCGTACTTCCAGATCGAGTACATCGCCAACGAGCCCTGCACCGACACCAGCGACCGCATGCCCGAGTCGGCCGCCTCGATCTCCAGGCAGGCCAGCCCGTACGCGACCGGTCCCAGCCCGGCGCAGCCGTACCCGGTCAGGTGCATGCCGAGCAGGCCGAGCGCGCCGAGCTCCTTGGCCAGCTCACGCGCCGGGATCGTCGCCGACTCGAACCACTCGGGCAGCGAGGGGCGGAGGCGCTCGTCGGCGAACCGGCGAGTGGTTGCCCGGATGGCGAGCTCCTCCTCGGTGAGCAGCGAGTCGACGTCGACGAGGTCCAGGGAAACGGTCATGCCGTCAAACTATCCGCAAGCGGGCCTGTCAGTCCTTGGGGCAAACCACACATCCGACTGTGGAACGCCTCACCTCGAGGGGTGCGGGAATCCTCACTTGGAGTAGAACGGCCACCACCAGCGCCGCTTGCGCGGGTGCCGGACGGTGACCGAGCTCCACTTCGCCGAACCGGTGACGACCAGCCGGACACCGTCGCGCGTGGCCGGGCCCGTCTTGTTGTTGGCGGAGCTGCCGATGACGTCGATGTCGTCGAGGTTCACCACCCAGCCGCTCGGCACGATGATGGTCAGCGAGCTGTGCTTCAGCTCGGCGGCCACGTGCACCTCGGGCCGCCGGACGACGGCGTCGGTGAAGTCGAGTTTCATGCTCGAGTGCTCGGCGAGCGTGACCACCCGTTCGGGGACCTGCCAGGCGCCTTCCCGCTTCTGCGCGCTGTGCTTGGCCCGGATCGTCAGCTCGGCCGCGCCGGCGGGCTCGACCGGGACGAGATCGGCGGTCGCCGCGCGCAGCTCGATATCGGTCTTGGCGGCGTAGATCTGGGTCAGCCGCTCGTCCAGCTCCTGGAAGTCCAGCCGTCCGTCGCCATGGGCTTCCTGCACCACCGAGGCGGCCTGCTCCCGGTCCCGATCGGACGCGCGGCGGGCGGGCGGCGGCTGTTCCAGACTCATGAGGCCAAAGGTATCGCCGCCCGCGGTCCGCCGCGCCGGTGTTCGGCGTACCGGCGGTCACCGGTTGTCCACAGGACGTCGTACGGCGAATCGCTGGCGAGGGGGCCGACCTGAAACAATGGCGTTGTGAATCCGCGTACCGTCGTCATCCTCGGCTCGACCGGCTCCATCGGCACTCAGGCCCTGGAGCTGATCGGGCGCAACCGTGACCGGTTCCGGGTGAGTGCGCTGTCCGCGGGCGGTGGCAACGTCGACCTGCTGGCCCGGCAGGCGCTGGAGTTCGAGGTCGACGTGGTGGCGGTCGCCAAGGCGACGGTGGCCCAGGACCTGCAGCTCGCGTTCTACGCCGAAGCGCAGCGGAAGGGGTACGCGCAGGGCGAGTTCCGGATCCCGAAGATCCTGACCGGGCCGGACGCGTCCAGCGAGCTCGCCGCGCTGCCGTGCGACGTCGTACTGAACGGCATCACCGGCTCGCTCGGGCTGCGGCCGACGCTGGCCGCGCTCGACGCGGGCAACACGCTGGCCCTGGCCAACAAGGAGTCCCTGGTCATCGGTGGGCCGCTGGTCACCCGCCGAGTCAAGCCGGGGCAGATCGTGCCGGTCGACTCCGAGCACAGCGCGATCGCCCAGTGCCTGCGCGGCGGCAGCGCTGACGAGGTACGCCGGTTGGTGCTGACCGCGAGCGGTGGCCCCTTCCTCGGTCGCGCCCGGTCGGAGCTGGCCGAGGTGACGGTCGAGCAGGCGCTGGCGCACCCGAACTTCGCGATGGGCCCGGTCGTGACGATCAACTCGGCGACGCTGGTCAACAAGGGGCTGGAGCTGATCGAGGCGCACCTGCTGTTCGGCGTACCGATCGACCGGGTCGACGTCGTCGTGCACCCGCAGCAGGCGGTGCACTCGATGGTCGAGTTCACCGACGGCGCCACGATCGCGCAGGTCGGCCTGCCGACGATGACGGTGCCGATCGCGCTCGGGCTCGGCTGGCCCGACCGGATACCGGACGCGTCGCCGCCCTGGAACTTCGCCGAGGCGAGCAGCTGGGAGTTCCTGCCGCTCGACGGCGAGGCGTTCCCCTCGGTCCAGCTGGCCCGCGAGGCCGGCACCCGGGGCGGCACCGCCCCGGCGGTGTTCAACGCGGCGAACGAGGTCTGCGTCCAGGCGTTCCGGGACGGCCGGCTGCCGTTCCTGGCGATCGTCGACACCGTCGCCCGGGTGGTGACCGAACACGACGTACCCTCGTACGAGGAACTGTCCATCGACGACGTGCTCGCCGCGGACGCCTGGGCGCGGACCCGGGCCCGCGAGCTGACCGGCGGCGGCAACGACAACGGCCAGGAGACCCCACCGGCATGACCGCTCTACTGACCCTCATCGGCGTGGTTCTGTTCGTCGTGGGCATCCTCGTCTCGGTCGGCCTGCATGAGGTCGGTCACATGGTCCCGGCGAAGCTGTTCGGGATGAAGGTGACCCAGTTCTTCGTCGGCTTCGGCCGGACGATCTGGTCGGTCAAGCGCGGCGAGACCGAGTACGGGATCAAGGCGATCCCGGCCGGCGGGTTCGTCCGGATTATCGGCATGATGCCGCCGGCCAAGGGCCAGGACCCGACCAAGGTCCGCAAGGCCAACACCGGACCGATCCAGTCGATGGTCGAGAACGCCCGCTCCGCCGAATACGAGACGATCGAGCCGAGCGACGACGGCCGGCTGTTCTACCAGAAGGTGTGGTGGAAGAAGCTGATCGTGATGGCCTCCGGCCCGCTGGTCAACGTGGTGATCGCGTTCGTCCTGTTCGGCGGCCTGTTCATGCTGTACGGCGCGAACGTGGCGCAGACCACGGTCGCGACCGTGACCGACTGTGTGATCCCGGCCTCGCAGGCCTCGGCCGACCGCAAGTGCACCGACGGCGACCAGAAGTCGCCGGCCAAGGTGGCGGGCTTCCAGGTCGGCGACAAGATCGTCTCCTTCAACGGCACCACGATCGACAGCTGGGACCAGCTGACCCCGCTGATCCGGGCCAACACCGACAAGCCGGCCACGATCGTCGTCGAGCGCAACGGTGCCCGGACCGAGCTGAAGACCAACACGATCGTCAACCAGGTCCGCGACGACGCCAACTCCGACAAGTTCGTCCAGGTCGGCTTCCTCGGCGTCTCGCCGGAGCAGAAGGTCGAGCGTCAGGACTTCGGCTTCGTGGTCGACAAGATGGGCGAGCTGACGGTGGCCACCGTCAAGGCGCTCGGCAACTTCCCCGAGAAGCTGGTCGGGGTGGCCAAGTCGATCGTCGGCGGCGACCGCGACCAGGACAGCCCGATGAGCGTCGTCGGCGCCAGCCGGGTCGCCGGCGAGGTCGCGTCGAACCAGGACCTGTCGGGCGGTGCGCGGATCGCGTTCCTGGTCTCGCTGCTCGCCTCGCTGAACCTGTTCCTGGCCCTGTTCAACTTCATCCCGCTGCTGCCGCTGGACGGCGGGCACATGCTGGGCGCGATCTGGGAGGGCGTCAAGCGCGGCTTCGCCAAGCTGCTCGGCCGCCCCGACCCGGGCTACGTCGACGTCGCCAAGCTGCTGCCGATCGCGTACGTCGCGGCCAGTGTGATCGTGGTGATGGGCGTGCTGCTCGTCATCGCCGACATCGTCAACCCGATCAAGCTCTTCAACGGATAAGTCCTCAACGGTTAAAGGAAAAATGAGCATCTCCCTGGGCATGCCCGCGCTGCCTCCGCCGACCCTCGCCCCGCGCCGCAAGACCCGCCAGATCAAGGTGGGCAAGGTGCTGGTCGGTGGCGACGCGCCGGTGTCGGTGCAGTCGATGACCACGACCTTGACGTCCGACGTCAACACCACGCTGCAGCAGATCGCGGAACTGACCGCGGCCGGCTGCGACATCGTCCGGGTCGCCTGCCCGTCGCAGGACGACGCCGACGCGCTGCCGGAGATCGCCAAGCACTCGCAGATCCCGGTGATCGCCGACATCCACTTCCAGCCCAAGTACGTGTTCGCGGCGATCGAGGCCGGCTGCGCGGCGGTCCGGGTCAACCCGGGCAACATCCGCAAGTTCGACGACCAGGTCAAGGAGATCGCGGCGGCCGCCAAGGACCACGGCACCTCGATCCGGATCGGCGTGAACGCCGGCTCGCTGGACCCGCGGCTGCTGCAGAAGTACGGCAAGGCGACTCCGGAGGCGCTGGTCGAGTCCGCGGTCTGGGAGGCGTCGCTGTTCGAGGAGCACGACTTCCACGACTTCAAGATCTCGGTCAAGCACAACGACCCGGTCGTGATGGTCAAGGCCTACGAGATGCTGTCCGAGCGCGGCGACTGGCCGCTGCACCTCGGTGTGACCGAGGCCGGGCCGGCGTTCCAGGGCACGATCAAGTCGTCGGTCGCGTTCGGCGCGCTGCTGTCGAAGGGGATCGGTGACACGATCCGCGTCTCGCTGTCAGCGCCGCCGGTCGAGGAGGTCAAGGTCGGTCTGCAGATCCTGCAGTCGCTGAACCTGCGCGAGCGCAAGCTCGAGATCGTCTCCTGCCCGTCCTGCGGGCGCGCCCAGGTCGACGTGTACACGCTGGCCGAGCAGGTCACCGCCGGGCTCGAGGGCATGGAGGTGCCGCTGCGGGTCGCCGTGATGGGCTGCGTGGTGAACGGTCCGGGTGAGGCCCGCGAGGCCGACCTGGGTGTTGCCTCCGGCAACGGCAAGGGACAGATCTTCGTCAAGGGCGAGGTGATCAAGACGGTGCCCGAGTCGCAGATCGTCGAGACCCTGATCGAGGAAGCGATGCGGATCGCCGAGGAGATGGGCGAGGGCGTCGAGGGCGGCGAGCCGACGGTCACCGTCGGCTGACCAGTTGTCGATGGCGGCCGCGCAACTCGCGGCCGCGTGAGGCCGGGCGACGGTGCCGGAGGACGGACGGGCGCCGTACAGGCCCAGCTTGTCGGCGCGGGTCTTGGTGACGGTCAGGACGAAGGGGCCGGCATCTCGCGGTGAGTGGTTTCCCGCGGGCGGACGGCATCGTCTTCCCCCGGTTCGGGGGGCGGCATAGTGTGCGAAACGGCTCGCCTTCCCTGCGGCGGGCCGTTCGGAGGCACACCATGATCCGCAAGATTCTCGCCGTGCTCACGGTGGGCGCCGCTGCCTGTGCGGCCACGCTGCCCGCCGCGGCGATCAACTCCTACAACTCCAGCCCCGCGCCGGAACGCACCGAGGTCGGCGCGTTCCTGGCCCTGTGGGACACCACCGGTGACGCGGTGCCGGACCGGTTCGACTGGGTCTGCAGCGGGACGATGGTCGATGACGACACCTACCTGACCGCCGCGCACTGCACCGACGACTGGCCCGCGGGCACGCGGTTCTACGTGTCGCTCGACCAGGACGTCCAGTCCCGGCTGGACCAGGCCGCCGCGGCCGGACTGACCCCGGCGCAGACCGCGGCCGCCTTCGTCGCCGGTGGGCACGCGGTCGAAGGCGACCCTCACCAGGACGCCGCCTACCCCGGCACCTCAGCCGACGCCCACGACATCGGCGTGATCGACTTCGCCGACCGGCAGACCACACCGGCCGACGTCTGGTCCTTCACCCCGGCCACGCTGCCGACGGCCGGCCAGTTGAGCGCCCTCGGCAGTCGTGCGCTCGACGCGGCGCCCTGGCTCGCTGTCGGCTACGGCACCCAGGAAGCGGTCCGCGGCCCGGGTGGCCACACGCATCCCGGTGGCGGCGTACGCCTCAAGGCTCCGGAGGGCTTCAACGCCCTGAACAAGACCTGGGTGCGGCTCGCGATGACCGCCCCGCAGGGCAACGGCGGTGCCTGCTACGGCGACTCGGGCGGCCCGAACTTCGTGACGCTGAACGGCCGCCTGGTGCTCGCCGCCACGACGATCACCGGCGACACCCCCTGCTACGCCACCAACGTCGCGTACCGGCTCGACACCGTGTCGGCCCGGACCTTCCTGGCGCTGTACGTGAACCTGCCCTGACCTGAAGCCGTCAGCGAAGTTGTCGCGAAGGTGCCACCGTCCCGGCGGTGGCACCTTTCGTCGTCCGGCGCCAGTACGCTTCCGCCTGTGACTCGGTACCTGGTGGTCAGTGCAATCGCGGGTGAGGCGAAGTACGTGCCCGAGGGGATTCCGGTCGTGCTGACCGGGGTCGGCAAGACGGCGGCCGCGGTCGCCACCGCGAAGGCACTCGCGGCGACGGACACCACCGAGCTCGTCGTGCTCAACGTCGGTACGACGGGCGCGCTGCGCGACGGGCTGGCCGGGCTGTTTCTGCCCAGCGAGGTGATCAACCACGACGTCAACGCCGACGCGGTCCGGGCGATCGGCCTGGACCCGAAGGAGTCGCTGCCGATCGAGGGCGGCGACGGGACGGTGCTGGCGTCCGGCGATGTCTTCGTGACCGATCCCGTGGTCCGGGATCGGCTGGCCGAGCGGGCTCACCTGGTCGACATGGAGGCGTACGGCGTCGCGTACGCGTGCCGGGAGTTCGGCGTACCGGTGCGGTTGGTGAAGTACGTGTCGGACTCTGCTGACGACAGCGCGCTGGACTGGCCTGCTCAGGTCGATGCGGCCGCCAAGGTGCTGGCCGAGTGGGTTCGGCAGGAGACCGGGATCAGCTAGTCCGGTTGGCCGGTGGTGATGTCGCGGCCTGTCGTGGTCTGCCAGTACAGGACCTGGCGGCCGGAGCGGCGGCGGTGGAGCAGGCCCGCGTCGGACAGGACGCGCAGGTGGTCGGCGACGCTGGCCAGGGACAGACCGGTGGTTGCGACCAGCGACGTCGTACTGACCGGGGTCGCTGCTTCGACGAGGATTCGGGCGCGGTTGCGGCCGAGGAGGCGGACGAGCGGTTCGGCCAGGGGCTGGACGGCGGCGAAGATGCCGCTGACCGGGTAGGTGATCGCGAACTGGTCGGGCAGGCGCCAGGTGACGCTGGAGCGCAGGGCGTGGGTGGCGATGAACATCAGGTCGTGCCCGCGGACGTCGGTCGGCGGGAAGTTCGTGCGGTTGACCTGAAGGCGGCCGTCGCCGAGCCAGCGGATGTCGGGGCCGAGGCCCTCCAGTACGCCGGACCAACCGCGCGCGCTGAGGCTCGACGTACGGGAGACGATGTCGGCCTGGAGGACGCGGTACCGGCGAGGCCAGTCGGGTTCGATGGTTGTCGTCCAGATCCAGCGCAGCAGGCCGGCCACCTCGGCGGCGAGGTTGTGGCCCTCGGCAACCAAGGACGGAAGCGCGCGGAGGTCGTCGGGTGAGAGGGCGGCCGGAGCCGAAATGCCGGTGGGCGCGGGTGAGGCCGCGCCGTGGCCGTCGGCGGGCGAGAGCGCGTCGCGCGCGGCGCCTGGATCGGGCGACCGGCGCGAGGTGTCGTCGCCAGCGGAGGGCATGCGGGCTCCGCGCACCGCCCCGGAGTCGGCTGACACCCGGGCGTTGCGGATGGTGCCGGCGAAGTTGGACTCGTCGGGGGAGCGGGTGACCAGCAGGTCGGCGCGGATGTGGTCGTCGGAGAGGGCAGCGAGCGGGGCGATCTCCTCCTCGAAGGTGAGGTCGGGCGCCAGCGGCGGGACGGTCAGGAAGTCGGCGGTCCAGCGAGGGCCGAACGATGCGTCGAGAATGGCGGCTCCCAGCGGGTGAGCGGCCAGTTCGGCCTGCCAGCCGGGGAGGTGCAGGTCGCGCCACGCTCGGTACCAGGGCTGGGAGGGCTGCCGGAGCATCTTCAGGGCCGAGACCGTCTCGGTCAGCTGGGAGGTGCCGAAGCGGGCGTTGACCAGGACGTCGGCGTCGACGAGGAACTCGGACAACGAGTGCACCTCCTCCCGACTGCTGGATCCGTGACGTTTCGGCTCCAGGCGAAACTGTAGGCGGCCGGCCGCCGTACGGCGAGGGTTTGAGCATGAGCACCTACCGCGAGATCTTCCGCCGCTCCGAGTTCCGCAGCCTGTGGCTCAGCAGTGCGCTGGGCAACGCGTCGTCGACGATGACGAGCCTGACCCTGGCGATCGTGGTGAACGACCAGACAGGGTCGGCGCTGCTGACCGCGTTCGTGATGTTCGGCCCGTCGCTGGCGCAGGTGGTCGGTGCGTCGACGCTGATGTCGGCCGCCGACACCGCCCGCCCACGGCGGATCCTGGTCTTGCTCGCCGCGCTCTCGACGGCAGCCGTCGCCGCCCAGGCCGCCTTCGATCTCTCCTCGGCCGCCCGGGTGATCCTCACCCTGGCCGTGGCCTACGGCCTGAGCATCGGCGCCGGCGTGCGGTGGGGCCTGCTGAACGAGGTGGTCGCGCCGGACCAGTTCGTCCTCGGCCGCTCGGCGATGAACCTCTCCGTCGGCGCCATGCAGATCGCCGGCTTCGGCGCGGCCGGACTGCTGCTCCAGGTGCTCAACCCCAACCAGGTGTTCTGGCTGGCGACAGCCTTCGCCGCGCTGGCCATCCCGGTCCTCCGCTACGGGTTGGAGGACCGCGCGCCGCGTCGGATGGCCCGGACGACTCTGCGCGAGACCTGGCGCGGCAATCGCGTTCTGCTCCAGCGGCCGAGCACCCGTCCGCTGCTGCTTGCGCTGTGCATCCCCAACGGGCTGATCGTCGGCTGCGAGGCCCTGTTCGTCCCGTACGCCGGTGCGGGTGCGGGGCTGCTCCTGGCCGCAGGTGCCGCCGGCATGATGACCGGCGACCTGGTGGTCGGCCGCTTCCTCAACCGGAACTCACGCCGGACGGTCAGCGCGTACCTGCGCTTCCTGCTCGCCGTGCCGTTCCTGGGCTTCGCCTTTCACCTGCCGCTCGGCGTACTGGCTGCGCTCGTTGCCGTGGCCTGCACCGGGTACGGCGCTTCACTGGCTCAGCAGGAACTGCTGACCGACGCGACTCCCGTCGAGCTGCGCGGCCAGGTGCTGGGCCTGGAGTCGGCTCTGCGGATGACCACCTTCGGCGTGACCGCTGTCATCGCAGGTGCCACCGCGGACCTGATCGGCCCGGCCCCAGCGATGGCCGGCCTCGCCGTACTGTCGCTGCTCGCTTCGGCAGCGCTCACGCGCCCGCTGGCGAAGGTGGCCCGGCAGTCAGCAGATGCTCAAGCACCTTCGTCTCCCGCACCAGCCACCGCATGACGCCGACGCCTCGCTCCTGCACGGCTCGGTTGGCCTGCAGGGCGTCGGCCACGGTGATCCAGCGGGGAGTCAGCTCGAGCTCCGCCTCGTAGCCCTCCAGCTGCTGCTCGGCGAAGCCCGAAGCAGGAGCCGAGCAGTAGAAGTAGTGCGAGGTCATCTTGAACACCCGGTACTCCGGCTCGATCGCCCGCAGGTACTCGACCGTGCTGCCGAAGGACAGCCCGACCTCGACATCAGCCAGCCCGCACTCCTCGACGTACTCGCGCTGCAACGCCGCCGCCTGGTCCTCGCCCGCCTCCACCCCGCCACCGGGGAACTTGTAGTCCCCGTGCCGCGACCCGAGCATCAGCAGCTCGTCCCCGCGAAACAGCGCACCCCGTACGGCGGTGCGCTGCAGGGTCCGCCCGGTCAGGTCCAGGTCCGGGTCGTGCCGAAAGCTCCCGAGCATCATGCGGACCATTCTGATGGCCTTGGCAACCGTAGGCTTGACCTTGACCCCAGGGGCAGGGTTTAGCGTCGGGGACGAGGAGGCGGGATGCAGATCGGGGATCTGGCGGCCGAGGCCGGTGTGACGGTCAAGGCGGTGCGGTACTACGAGTCGCAGGGACTGCTGAAGCCCGAGCGGGAGCCGAACGGCTACCGCCGCTACAGCGCGGAGGACGTCGTGATCGTCCGCGAGGTGAAGGCGTTGCTGAGTCTCGGGCTGACCGCGGAGCAGACCTACCCGTTCATCGAGTGCCTGCGGGCCGGCAACGACCGGGCCGACGTGTGCCCGGCGTCGCTGTCGGCGTACCGGCTGCGGATCGCGGAGGTGGACCGGCGGATCGCCGAGCTGACCGACCTGCGCGGCAAGCTCACCGGACTCCTCGCCGATGCCGAGAACTGGAGAAGGAGATCGCATGCCCCTGCAGACAGTTGATCAAGGCAACTTCGACGAGGTGGTCCTCGGGGCCGACCGGCCCGTGCTGGTGGACTTCTGGGCGCAGTGGTGCCCGCCGTGCCACCAGATCGTGCCGGTCCTGGAGCAGATCGCCGTCGAGCGTGCCGACCGGCTCAGCGTGGTCAAGCTCAACGCCGACGAGAACCCGGAGATCCCGGCGCGCTACCGGGTGATGGCGATGCCGACGCTGATGCTGTTCCACCGCGGCGAACTCATCTGGTCCGTCGTCGGCGCCCGCCCGAAGGCGTGGCTGCTGAAGAACCTGGACGACGCCCTGCTCACCACGGTCTGAGAACCCGCGGCCCCCAGTCGGGGGCCGCGGCCTCATCCGTGCATCTTGCAGACCTCGACCAGTACGCCGTGCGGCCCCGCGACGTACGCGCTGGTGCTGCCCCAGTCGGTCTCCATCGGCTCCAGCACCACCTTGCCGCCCCGCGCGCGGATCCCTTCGATGTCCGTCGCGACGTCCTCGGACTCGAACTGCAGGAGCGTCCCGCCGAGCGCTCCGTAGTCGTCGATCAGCGCGCCGCGGTGCAGCGAGACGACGACGTCGCCGGCGTCGACCTCGGCGTACCCCTCTCCGGCGTTGCCGCGGACCGGCAGGCCGAGCACGTTCGCGAAGAAGTCCGCGATCTCCTGGTTCTTCTCGTTGGTGTCGGTGAGCAGGCTCAGGTGGTTCAGGTGCAACGACATTGCCGTCCTCCTCGTTAGCTTGCTAGCATCCTAACCATGCCCGAGGATGCTGCCAAGAAGGCGCAGTTCAACGTCTACCTGCCGCCCGAGCTGATTCGCCGGGTCAAGCACAAGGCGATCGACGAGGGGGCCAGCCTGTCCGCGCTGGTCGAGCAGGCGCTGGCGGAGTACCTGGCCAAGCACGGGGAGGCGCGAGGATGAACGACGTGGTGATCCGGCCGTTGCGGTTCACGGCGGACGTGCAGGCGATGCGGCAGTTCCTGGAGACGCTCGGTCTGGCGCCGCGCGTCGAGGGGGAGCAGGGTAGCTGGGTGGACATGGTGGCCGGCGACGGGATGGTCGCGCTGCACGACGCCGCGTCGTCGTCGACCGGCGGCAAGCACGGCGACACCCGGCTGTCGTTCGAGGCCGAGGACATCGACCGGCTCAGGGACCGATTGGTTGCCGCAGGCCACGAAGATGCGACGACCTGGGACGAGGCGTACGGCCGGGTCCTGTCGGTCACCGCGCCCGGCGGGCTGGTGATCTGGATCGACGAGCGCTCCGAGGACCTGTACGGCTACAAGCTCCACCGGACGCCGCCGGACCCCCGGCTGACGGTCGCACCGCACCTTTCCGGCGCGACGCCTGACTGGACGCCGTTCCTGGAGTTCCTCGGCGTCCGTCAGCCGGTCGCCCTCGACCAGGCCGGCGACTTCGCCGTCCGGCTCGACTTCCGGACGACCGAGACGCTGACCGGCGTCGCCGCTCGCCTGCAGGCCGCCGGCTACTCCGCCGAGCTCGACGGCACGACCATCCACATCACCGACCCCGACGGTCAGCCGGTCCGGGTGCACGGATGACCGCCGACGCCGGTACGCCGGTGCGCCTGCGCGACGATCCGGACTTCCGGCGCTACTGGCTCGGCCGGGTGCTGTCGACAGCCGGGTCGATGGTGACGGCGATCGCGTTGCCGGTGCTCGTCTACCGGTTGAGCGGATCGCCGCTGCTGACCGCGTTGGTTACCGCCCTCGAGGCGGCGCCGTACCTGCTGGCGGGTTTGTTCGCGGGCGCGCTGGCCGATCGGTGGAACCGCCAACGGGTGATGGTCGCGGCGGATCTGGTCAACGCCGGGCTGATCGGTTCCGTGCCGATCGCTTACTGGCTTGGCGGGCTGACGGTCGCGCAGGTCCTGGTGGTCGCGTTCCTGGTCCAGGGCGTCGCGACGTTCTTCGACGGCGCCAACTTCGGCGCGCTCCCGGTCCTGGTCGGCCGCGCCCAGGTCGCGCAGGCGAACGCGGCGGTCTGGTCGGCGTCCAGCCTGATCGAGCTGCTCGTACCGGCGCTGGTCGGGCTCGCGCTCGCGGTGATCAACCCGGCGACCCTGCTCGCGCTGGACGCGTTGAGTTTCGCCGCGTCGGCGTTGGCGATCCGCGGCATCGTCCGCGCGATGTCGGAGCAGCGGGCGGGACGTCCACCGCTGCGGCCGCGCGTGGTCTTCGCCGACATCGCCGAGGGTGTGCGCTACCTGGTCCGGCATCCCGGCGTGCGGACCATGACGATCATCGGCAGCATCCAGTCGTTCGCCGGCGGCGGCTTCATGGCGCTGATGGTGGTCTGGACCGATCGCGTCCTGCACATCGGTACGTCGGGTCTGCGCTTCGGTCTCGTGTACGGCGCGTGGGGGATCGGCGCGCTCGCGGCCGCGTCCGGTCTGCCGCGACTGCTGCGCAGGATGCAGCCCGCCGGCATCACGTTGTACGCGTTGCCGGCCTCGGCCGCGCTCGGGGTGGTGACGCCGTTGATGCCGACGTGGCCGCTGGCCGCGATCGCCTTGCTGGTCTGGGGTTCGGCGTACGTGCTGGTGATCGTCAACTCGATCTCGTACCGACAGCAGGTCACCCCCGAACACCTGCTCGGCCGGGTCAACACCGCCGGCCGGATGCTGTCGTGGGGAGTCGGCTGGACGCTCGGCTCGGTCGCCGGTGGTGTGCTCGGCAGCCACCTCGGTGTGCGGACCGGAATGCTGGTGCTCGGCGTCTTCGCGTTCACCGGCGTACTGGTCGCTTGGACCTCGCCCCTGCGTCGCCTCGCATCCGAAGCCGACCCGGCGAAAGCCTGAATCGACCCGCTACACGCCAGAACGGCCGTGATCAGCTAGGTTCTCCGCGTGGGCGTACGGGTTCTGGGTCCTCGCGACCTCTCAGCGGCGAGGGCCGTCATCGCCCGCGACCCTGTCGTGAACGTGTTCGTGGACAGCCTCGTGCAGGCGTCCGGGCTGGATCCGCGCCGCGGCGCGGAGGTCTGGGGGTACGTCGAGAAGGGCGTGCTCGAGTCGTTGTGCCACGCCGGCGGCAACATGGTCCCGGTCGGCGCGAGCGAGGCCGCGCTGCGCGCGTTCGCGGCGTACGCGCTGCGTCGTGGGCGCACGTGTTTCCAGATCCTGGGACCGGCCGTCGCGGTCGACCAGTTGTGGACCGCGCTCGAACCGCACTGGGGCCCGGCGCGCGAGATCCGTGGCGAGCAGCCGTTCATGGTGATCGAAGGACCGCCGCAGGTCGAGCCCGATCCGCTGGTCCGCCCGGTCGAACCGGTCGACCTGGGCATCCTCTACCCGGCCTGCGTGGCGATGTACACCGAAGAGGTCGGCGTCCCGCCGCAGACCGGGCCCGACGGCACGTTCTACCGGTCGCGCGTCGCCGAGCTGATCCGTGCCGGGCGCGCGTTCGCGCGGATCGAGGACGGCAAGGTCGTGTTCAAGGCCGAGGTCGGGTCGGTCGGGACCGGCGTGTGCCAGATCCAGGGCGTCTGGGTCGATCCGGAGCGTCGTGGTCAGGGGCTGGCCGCGCCCGGCATGGCCGCCGTGGTCGAGCTGGCCCGCCAGATCGCGCCGGTGGTGACGCTGTACGTGAACGCGTTCAACACGCCCGCGCGGGCGGCGTACGAGCGGGTGGGCTTCCGCACCGTCGAGACCTTCGCGACCATCCTGTTCTGAGGCTGAGCGCTCGCTGTGATGGTACGGCGACCGTGGGTGAGGTTTGCTGTTCCGAACCGCCCCGCCCCGCGGAAGGAAACCCATGCGGAAAATCGCTGTCCCCCTGGCCTGCCTGGCCCTCGCTGCCGCCGCCGTCGTCGTCGCCCCTTCGGGCAGCGCAGCGCCGCCGGTGGCCGCACCTGAACCGGCGTACTACTCGCTCAAGCTTCCGGCCGGTACGACGGTCGCCGGACTGATTCGTGACGGCTACGACATCAGCCACGGTCACGGCTCGCGCCCGGTCGTCGTCGCGACTCCCACCGAGGTGGCGCGCTTGCGCGATCGCGGGGTCGAGCTCGGCAAGATCGGTGACGTCTACCAACCGGTCGACCGTGGTGTCGACGCCGCGGGGACGTTCTACGGCGGCTACCACACGTCGACCGGGCACGAGGAGCACAACGCGGCCGTCGCCTCGGCGCACCCGGACCTGGTCAAGCTGTACGACATCGGCGACTCGTGGAAGAAGACGAAGGGCCAGGGTGGTCACGACATCCAGGCGCTGTGCATCACCAAGCTCGTGGCCGGCGACTGCGCGTTGAGCAGCACCGGCAAGAAGCCCAAGTTCGTGCTGCACGCGCAGATCCACGCGCGAGAACTGTCGACCGGCGAGCTGGCGTACAGGTGGATCGACCAGCTGGTGTCGTCGTACGGCAAGGACGCGGAGATCACCAGGCTGATGGACACGCGAGAGCTGTGGGTGGTGCCGATGGCCAACCCGGACGGCGTCGACGTGGTCGCGTCCTCGCCGAGCCGGCCGGTGCTGCAGCGCAAGAACGTGAACAACGCCGTGGGTGGATGTCCCGCCTCGTCGGCCGGGGTCGACCTGAACCGGAACTCGGGCTTCCAGTGGGACCCGCAGGAAGGCGGGCCGTGCGACGAGACCTACCCGGGGGCGAAGGCGGAGTCCGAGCCGGAGACGGCCGCGATCCAGGGGCTGCTGGACCGGTTGTTCCGTGACACCAAGGGCGACGTGGGCTCGCCGGCTGATGCGGACACGACCGGGGTGTTCCTGTCGCTGCACAGTTACGGCAACGACATCCTCGCGCCGTACGGGTACACCAACACGGCCGCGCCGAACCGGGCCGCGCTGGTTGCCCTGGGCAAGAAGATGGGCGCGTTCAACGGGTACCCGGTGTCGACCGGGGACGGCGGGGTCGGGTACTTCGCGCCGGGCGCGACCGACGACTGGCTGTACGGGACGCGCGGCGTGCCGTCGTACACGTTCGAGGTCGGCGCCGGGTCGGGGGCGTGCAGCGGGTTCTTCCCGGCGTACTCGTGCATGGACTCGACGTTCTGGCCGAAGAACAAGGGCGCCTTCCTGTACGCCGCGAAGGCGGCGGCCACGCCGTACGGGACGCTGCCGTAGTTTTTACTGGCAGGTAATAAGGTGGTGCTCATGAGTCGACGGAGCAGGAGCACCACCGGGCTGGCGGGCATGTTCGCGGTGATGGGCGTGCTGCACTTCGTCAGGCCGACACCGTTCGAACGGATCGTCCCGAAGGCGTTGCCGGCCAAGAAGGAGCTGGTCTACGCCTCCGGGGTGGCCGAGCTGGCCTGCGCCGCGGGGTTGCTCCACCCGCGGACGCGGCGGGCCGCCGGACTGGCCAGTGCGGCGCTGCTGGCAGCTGTTTTCCCGGCCAACGTGCAGATGGCGCTGGACGTCAACCGCAAGGGATCCGGGCACGCCAAGGCGATCGCTTTCGGGCGGTTGCCGCTGCAGGTTCCGCTGATCCGGGCCGCGCTGAAGGCGTCCCGGGAGAGTCGTTGAGGGAGGCCTGGGGATAACTGGTCGGACGGAATGCGCCGGACGGATATCCTCCTTGGTGTCCGAAGTTTCTGTCCTACTGGTCATTGCCTGGAGATTCCCGTGATTCTGCGTATGTCGTCGTTGTTCCTCCGCACCCTTCGCGAGGACCCGGCGGACGCGGAGGTCCCGAGCCACAAGCTGCTCGTCCGCGCCGGCTACATCCGCCGCACCGCGCCCGGGATGTACACCTGGCTGCCGCTGGGCCTGCGGGTGCTGCGCAACGTCGAGAAGATCGTCCGTGAGGAGATGGACGCGATCGGCGCGCAGGAACTGGTCTTCCCGGCGCTGCTGCCGCGCGAGCCCTACGAGGCGACCGGCCGCTGGACCGAGTACGGGCCGAACCTGTTCCGGCTGAAGGACCGCAAGGGCGCCGACATGCTGCTCGGGCCGACGCACGAGGAAATGTTCACGCTGGCGGTGAAGGACCTCTACTCGTCGTACAAGGACCTGCCGCTGTCGATCTACCAGATCCAGAACAAGTACCGCGACGAGGCGCGGCCGCGGGCCGGCGTGCTGCGCGGGCGTGAGTTCGTGATGAAGGACTCCTACTCCTTCGACATCGACCAAGCCGGGCTGCAGGCGTCGTACGACCTGCACCGCAAGGCCTACATCGCGATCTTCGACCGGCTCGGGTTCGACTACGTGATCGTGCAGGCGATGTCCGGCGCGATGGGCGGGTCGGCCTCGGAGGAGTTCCTGGCGATCGCGGAGAACGGCGAGGACACCTTCGTCCGCTCCCCGGGTGGGTACGCGGCGAACGTCGAGGCCGTCGTCGTGCCGCAGACCGCGCCGGTGGACTTCTCGGCCGTGCCGGCCGCCGAGGTCGTCGACACCCCGGACACGCCGACCATCGACACGCTGGTCGACGCGCTGAACGCGAAGCACCCGCGGACCGACGGCCGGGAGTGGACGGCCGCCGACACGCTGAAGAACGTCCTGGTGATGCTGGTGCACCCCGACGGGACCCGCGAGCCGCTGGCGATCGGCGTACCGGGCGACCGGGCGATCGACGAGAAGCGGCTCGGCGCGCAGGTCGAGCCGGCGGAGGTGGTCGCGTTCGAGGACACCGACTTCGCCAAGAACCCGGCGCTGGCCAAGGGGTACATCGGTCCGGGCGTGCTCGGCAAGGAGAACACCTCCGGCATCCGGTACCTGCTCGACCCGCGGGTCGGCGAGGGCTCGGCGTGGGTGACGGGCGCGGACAAGTCCGGCTACCACGTCATCAACCTGGTGCACGGCCGCGACTTCACCGCCGACGGCACGATCCAGGCCGCCGAGGTCCGCGACGGCGACGAGGCTCCGGACGGTTCGGGCCCGCTGTCGACCGCGCGCGGCATCGAGATGGGACACATCTTCCAGCTCGGCCAGAAGTACGCCGAGGCGCTCGACCTCAAGGTGCTCGACCAGAACGGCAAGCTCGTCACGGTCACCATGGGCTCGTACGGCGTCGGCGTCACCCGCGCCGTCGCCGCGATCGCCGAGGGCAACCACGACGAGCTCGGCCTGATCTGGCCCCGCGAGATCGCGCCGGCCGACGTCCACCTGGTCGCCACCGGCAAGGACGCCGAGGTCTTCACCAAGGCCGCCGAAATCGCCGCCGCCCTGGAGGCGCAGGGCCTCACGGTCCTGTACGACGACCGCGAGAAGGTGTCGCCCGGCGTGAAGTTCAAGGACGCCGAACTCTTGGGCGTCCCCACCATCGCCGTGGTCGGCAAGGGCCTCGCCGACGGCACCATCGAGGTCAAGGACCGCCGCTCGGGCGAGCGCGCGGACGTCCCGGTGGACGAGGTCGTCGCGCACCTGGTCGAGGCTGTCCGCAGCTAGTTCTGGTTCGTCTGTCAGCAGCCCCTCGCTGGTTCCAGCGAGGGGCTGCTGCGTTTCCTGGAGAACAAATGGGCGAAGGCGATGGGCTCCGGTCGAGTGATGCGGGTCGCGCCGGCCGCTTCGGGTCGGGGCATTCGGGCGGTGCCGGTTGCCTCGGGTCGGGTGATTCGGATGGCGCGGGTCGTCCCGGGTCGGAGGGTGGGGATGGCGCGGGTCGTCCCGGGTCGGAGGGCGCCGGTGGTGCTGGTCGCCCCGGGGCGGAGGTGGCGGGTGGCGTGGGTAGCCTCCGGCCGGGTGATGCTGGTGGCGCCGATCGCTTCGGGCCGGATGGTCCGGGTGGCACCAGCCGTCTGCAACTCGGTGACGCGGGTGAGGCGCAGGTCGACTGCACCTTCTGCGGGATTGTTGCGGGGCGGCTTCCGGCGCGGGTGGTGTACGAGGACGATTCCGCGGTCGCGTTCCTCGACATCCGTCCGCTGCGCCGCGGTCACACGCTGGTCGTGCCACGTGCTCACGTCGTCGACCTGACCGCCGAAGAGGCAGGGCAGGCCGTCGCTGCGGTTGGGCCCGTCCTCCAGCAGACCACCCGACTGCTGATCGACCGCCTTCCTGCTGACGGCGTCAGCCTCCTCCAGGCCAACGGATCGGCTGCTGGGCAGGAGGTCCTGCACCTGCACTTCCACCTCGTTCCACGGTGGGCGGGCGATTGTCCCCTGAACAACTGGACCCCAGCCGCGGACGCCAGCGTCTCACTGGACGACTTGCACCTGCAGCTGGCTCCGCCGGGTTCCTGACCGGTCGGCGACTGCGCGTCGGCCACTGCCCCGGACGCGATGCCGGCCGCTTTCGCCGTGTCCGGGCCTCCGCCGTCGCCTCCAGCCCGAGCGCGCCCGGCTG
This sequence comes from Kribbella lupini, assembly GCF_039529595.1. Classification (NCBI taxonomy): domain Bacteria; kingdom Bacillati; phylum Actinomycetota; class Actinomycetes; order Propionibacteriales; family Kribbellaceae; genus Kribbella; species Kribbella lupini. The sequence goes on from NZ_BAAANC010000001.1 coordinate 1,069,096, forward strand.
CAGCGACGGGTTCGTGGTGGGTAACGAGTCCCCGCCCGACTTGCACAAGCCGCTCATCGAGCCGCCGCCGGACCGCTCGCCGACGGGCACCACTGTCCAAGTCGGCGACACGCCGGAAGAAAGGGCTCTACGACGGCGTGTCGCGTGGGTTGGACAGTGGTGCGCGTCGGTGCCGGGCAGGTGGGCCGGGACTGGTGGCCCGGAACTGGTGGCCGGGGATTGGTGGGCCGGGACTGGTGGCCGGGGATGGTGGGCCGGGACTGGTGGCCGGGGATTGGTGGGCCGGGACTGGTGGCCCGGGACGGCTGTCAGGGGCGGACCCAGACCGTCCAGCGTTCCAGGCGCTGGTAGGCGAGGCGTTCGTAGACGGGTTGGCCGGCGTCGCTGGCGGTGAGGGCGGCCGGCTGGGTGCGGTGGTGGATGGTGGCCGCCCAGGTGATTGCGGCGCCGGCGCCTCGGCCTCGGGCTTGGGGGAGGACTGCGACGTTCTCGACGACGGTGAGGCCGTGGGCCGTGTGGGCCACCGAGGTGGCGAGCGGGCTGGTGCCGTCGTACGCGACCCAGACAGCGGTGTCGTCGGCGAGGAAGGTCGGGGAGTAGAGCGAGCCGGGTTCGTAGGGCTGGAGCTCGGGTAGCGGGTAGCCCTCGATCAGGACTCGTTCGGCGTCGACGAGGGTGGATTCGTCGGTGGCCCGGCGGATCTCCAGGTCGGTGGCCGGCGGAGTGATCGGCGTACCGGGGAAGCGCATCATCAGCGGGGGATGGCCGGCCAGGGCCAGGCCGTACGGCGTGAGATCGCCGGTCGGCCAGGCGCTGACGAACAGGTAGGGCACGTCGCGGGGGAGCTCGCGGTCGACGGACGCGATGACCTCGGCGGGGTCGACCGGCTGTTTCGGGATGATCCAGTTGGTGATCGGGCCGCGGTCGCCGAGGATGCCTCCGGCCCAGGTGTCGCCGTCGTACCAGGGTTGGCCGGCCCGTCTCGCCGGAGCGACGGCCCAGGACGCGTGGGCAAGGACTGCCTGGCGGACGAGCGAGTCAGCGGCGGGCACGTCAGGCTCCCAGCCGGTGCTGAGGTGCTCGTCCTGCGGCGGCAGGATCGATGAACTCATCCGCACTCACTCCTCAACCACTCGAACCAGCACCCGGACATCCGCACTCCGCACCTTCACCCGCACCCAGCACCGTGCTTGCTCGCGCCCGCAGCTGCACCGCGGCTGTCTCTGCCGCGACACGCAGTCGCCGCTTCGGGTCCGCAGTCGCTGTCTCTGACTGTCGCACGGCTCGCACAGAAAAGATCCGAAGTTCTTTCGTCGGGTGATGTCGAGGATCGGCCGGTCGCTGCGATCAGGGGGTGTGGCGCCCATCAGGGGGTGCCCGGTGAACGGAATGGGTGGGAACACCATGACTGGAACTTCGGCAGGGCGGTTCGGGATCGACGGGCTGCGGGAGGTCGTGAAGGGTGAGGTGCTGACCGACGGGGACCCGGCGTACGCGGTGTCGAGCAGGACGCTCACCGTGCAAGGGCATCCGGCGGTGGTGGTTCGGTGTGCTGGGGCTGACGACATCGCGGCGGCGCTGCGGTATGCGCGCGAGCATCAGTTGCCGGTGGCCGTGCGGAGTGGTGGGCACCATCCGGCTGGGTTCGGGACCAATGACGGGGGAGTGGTGATCGACGTCGGGCTGCTGGACGAGGTGACGGTGGTGCCGGAGGAGGACGGCCGGCGGACGGTTCGGGTCGGGACCGGGGCTACGTGGGGGCGGGTTGCTGGGGAGCTGGCGAGTTCAGGGCTGGCGATTTCGTCGGGGGATACCGCCGCGGTTGGTGTGGGTGGATTGCTCGGGGGCGGTGGGATCGGGTGGATGGTGCGGCGGCTCGGGCTGGCGCTCGACAGTGTGGTGGGGGCCGAGGTGGTGACCGCCGATGGTGTTGCTCGCCGGGTCGACGCGGTGAACGAGCCGGAGCTGTTCTGGGGTGTTCGGGGTGCCGCTGGGAGTTTGGGCGTCGTGGCGTCGTACGACGTGGTGGCGGTTCATCAGCCGACGGTGCTGTTCGGGAATCTGTTGTTCCCGTCGGCGCAGCTGGAGCAGGTCGTGAGCGGCTGGGCGGCGTACATGGCGAACGCGCCCGTCGAGCTGTCGTCGTCGGTGCAGTTGCCGCCGACGATGTTCGCGGAGGGGCAGGCGCCGGTCGCGGTCATGGTGTGCGTCTCGGGTGATCTCGTGGACGCCGAGCGGTTGCTCGCGCCGCTGCGTGCGCTGGGCACGGTCATCACCGAAACCGTGGCGGAGATCCCGTACGGCGACATCCTGACGACCGAGCAGATGCCGCCGGAGTGGACGCCGCGGATGCGGAACGGGCTGTTCGACCGGTGGGTGCCGGAGCTGGTCGAGCGGCTGGCCGACGCGCGGCGCCGGATGCCGGCGATGGCGGTCGACGTTCGCGCGCTGAGTGGGGCGTTCGGGGCGGTCGCTCCGGAGGCGACGGCGTTCGGGCGCCGCGACGCCCGGTTCATGGTGAACACGGTGCTGCTCGGGTCGACGGCGATGCACGGCGGGCAGGTCGACGGGTTCGACAGCCTGTGGGAGGGGCTGCAGCCGGAAGGGGCCTATGGCAACTTCCTCTCGCACCCGACGGCCGAGGACCTGGACCGGTGTTTCCCGAAGTCGCACCGGGACCGGTTGGCGGCGCTGAAGCAGGAGGTCGACCCGACCGAGGTGTTCAGTACGGCGCTGACCGTCCCGCCGGCCGGGCGGATCAGCTGAGGCGGGCGATGCGGTCGCGCAGGTAGTTCTGCTCGGCGGTGTTGCGGGTGCGGTCGAGGGCCGCCTCGTACTGCGCGCGGGCGGCGTCGTACCGGCCGGCGAGTTCGTGGAGGTGGGCAAGGACCGACAGGCGGCGGTGGTGGTCGCCGAGGTGGCGGTCGTCGGCGAGCGCGTCGACGATCGCGATCCCGGCGTCCGGGCCGTCGGTCATCGCCACCGCGACGGCCTGGCCGAGGCGGACCATCGGGCCGGGGTCGATCTCGGCGAGGATGCGGTACAGGCCGGCGATCTGTTCCCAGTCGGTCGATTCGACCGAGTCGGCCTCGCTGTGGACCGCGGCGATAGCGGCTTCCAGCTGGTACGGGCCGACGCGGCCGGATTGCAGGGCGGCCTCGACGAGGGCGGTGCCTTCGGCGATCTCCGCGGTGTACCAGCGGGTGCGGTCCTGGCGGTCGGCCGGGACGAGGTCGCCGCCGGGACCGGTCCGGGCGTCGCGGCGGGCGTGGGTGAGGATCATCAGGGCGAGCAGCCCGGCGACCTCCCCGGTCGGCGCGGTGGGGTGGTGGTGAGCTGGCGCCGCATCCGGCGGGTGGTGGGATGCCGACGCCGCATCCGCCGGGTCGCGGTGAGCCGGCGCAACCGCCGGGTCCTGGTGAGCCGGCGCCGCATCTGCCGGGCGGTGGTGGTGAGCCGGCACCGGCACCGCCGGGCGGTGGTGAGCCGGCACCGGCACCGCCGAGCGGTGGTGAGCCGGCGCCGCATCCGCCGGGTGCCGCGGGCGGGGCCCAAGTGAGGCGTGCAGCATGCGCGTGATCCGGAGGGCCTCGACCGCGAGGTCGAGTCGCTGCAGCTGGTCGCCGGAGCTGGCGGTGTGGCCTTCGTTGAAGATCAGGTAGAGGACCTGCAGTACGGCGCGCAGACGTTCGTCGTACTCGGCGCCGGTCGGTAGTTCGAACCTGGCACCGGACTCCTTGATCAGGCGCTTCGCGCGACTGATGCGCTGGGCCACCGTCGACTCGGCGACGAGGAGAGCCGCGGCGACTTCGGCGGTGGTCAGGCCGCCGACCGAGCGCAGGGTGAGCGCGATCTGGGACGCGGGAGTCAGGGTCGGGTGGCAGCACAGGACGAGCAGTCGGAGCGTGTCGTCGGTGTCCTCGGTCGAGTCGGCCTCGGCCGGGGTGCGCAGGAAGTCGTTGACCTCGCGCTGCCGCCGGGCGTTGTCGCGGCGCCAGCCGTCCATCAGCCGACGGGTCGCGACGCTGATCAGCCAGCCGACCGGTTGCTCCGGTACGCCGTGCTCGCGCCACTGCGTCGAGGCGGCGAGCAACGCCTCCTGGACGGCGTCCTCGCACTGGTCGAACACGCCGTACCGCCGGACCAGCGTTGCCAACGCCTTCGGCGCCCCGGCCCGAATCGCCGCCTCGAGCTCCCCGTCGGGTGTGGGGAAGTGGACGGCGGCCCTGGGCTCCTGGTCGGGCGTGGTCGATCTGCTGGCGCCGGACGCCAAGCCCTCCTCGGGGGTGGGTGCGCTGGCCCGGGCTGCCGGCTCGCGGGTAATCGAGCCAGTGGCGTCGCACGCCGCGCCCGCATCCGCGCCCGGCGTGCTGGCCTGAGCTCCCCGCACGTGCGCGTCGTCTGCGATCACGAGCGCGAGCTCACTCGCCCGGGTCCAACCGGGCGAGGCCGTCCTCGTCCAGGTCTCGAACCGGCCGGACCTCGATGCGCTGGACGGCGGCGTACGGCACCTCGGCGGCGATCTCCAGGGCCCGCTCGATCGACGGGACCTCCACCACCAGCGCGCCGGCCAGGAACTCCTTGGTCTCCAGGAACGGGCGGTCGGAGATCACCGGTGTGCCGGCGACGGTCTGCACGGTCTTGGACTCCGACGGGGGCTGCAGGGCGAGGATCTGCACCAGCTCGCCGTTCGCACGCAGCCGGCCGATGCGGTCGACCAGGTCGTCGCCGCCGATCAGCGCGCGGCGCTGGTCGGGCGTCAGGCCTTCCAGGGCTTCGGGGTTGTTGTGGATCAGCAGCAGGAACTTCACCACCCCATTGTCCAGAGTCGAGCGGTTCACGTCCGCTGGTTTTGTGGAGCCGGTCACGTCCAACCCGGTAAGGGTTCTCACGTACTACGTCCTTACCTGATCATGGAGCCGTGAGTGCATTCCGGGGGCGTCGTGCCTGATATCTCCTTGTGGACCGTCGTGTTCCTGGTGGTCGCGGCCTTCTCGGCCGGCTGGATCGACGCGGTGGTCGGCGGTGGCGGGCTGATCCAGCTCCCCGCGATGCTGCTCGGTCTGCCGAACGCCTCGCCCGCGCAGATCCTGTCGACCAACAAGATCTCCTCGCTGTGCGGTACGGCGACCAGCGCGGTCACGTTCGGCGTGAAGGTCCGCCCGGACCGGCGGACCGTGATCCCGTTGACGATCCTGGCCGGACTCGGCGCGGCCGCCGGGGCGTTGGTGGCGACGAAGATCCCGATGAGCTGGTTCAAGCCGATCGTGCTCGTGCTGCTGATCGGTGTCGCGATCTACACCGCGCTGAAGCCGTCGCTCGGCGCGCGGACCGCGCTGCGCTGGGACGGCCGCAACCACTACGTCGCCGCCGGCACGGTCGGGCTGATGATCGGCTTCTACGACGGCGCGGTCGGGCCCGGCACCGGTTCGTTCCTGATCTTCGCGCTGGTCGGCCTGCTCGGCTACAACTTCCTCCAGGCCAGCGCGAAGGCGAAGATCGCGAACGTCGCCACCAACCTCGGCGCGATCGCCGTGTTCGCCGCGCACGGCGCGCCGCTGTGGGGACTGGGCCTGACGATGGGCGCCGCGAACATGGTCGGCGGCTTGCTCGGAGCCCGTACGGCGGTCGCCCGCGGCAGCAAGTTCGTCCGCATCATCTTCCTGGTCGTGGTCAGCGCCCTGATCCTCCGCCTCGGCTACGATGTCTTTGCCTGAGGCAACAACCCGGCAAGGCCGCAAAGCGTTTGCCCGGGGCCACCGCCTGCCCCCACACTGAGCAGGCACCGCCGGATCAGCAGCGGAACCGGAGATCTCCGGAGCCGTCCTGCGCGTTGTACCCGGCAGCCGCTTTGCAACGGACCAAGAGATCTGTCCCGGGTTCACGCTGTCCCGGCCCAACGCTCTGCAGGCCCGGCTGCTCGTCACGAGCCGGTACCTCCGCCACGGTCCGGGGTGACCCCGGGACAGATCGTCCGCCGCAACGGCCGACCCAGCGACCGACGACCGGCGAGAGGAAGTGGACGATGGCGAAGATCACCGTGCAGACGCACGAGCAGGTTCTGGTGTACCGGGACGGTGTCTTCGAGTCCCGGCTCGAGCCCGGTCGTCACACCGTGCGCCAGGTCCGTCGCACCCGGCAGGAGCGGATCGACCGGCGCGTCCGGCAGCTGTCGGTCTCCGGCCAGGAGATCTTCACCGCGGACGGCGTGACCGTGCGCGTCACCGCCATCGCGCGTTGGCAGGTCACCGACGCCCGCGCGTTCGTCGAGAAGGCGGAGAACCCCGAGGACCTGCTGCACGTCGCACTGCAGCTGGAGATTCGGGACGCCGTCGGACGCCACGAGCTGGACGAGCTGCTCCGCCCCGAAGGCCGCGACGCCGTCGCGGCCGCGCTCGCCGGAGCGGCTACGCCACAGGCGGATGCCGCGGCGCCGGCGCTCGTCCGTACGGACGCGCCCGATGAGGGCACGGACGCGCCCGATCACGCCAGCGGCGCGCGCGTTCAGGGCACGAACGCACCCGAGCACGGCGCGAGCGCGCCCGGTGGTCTCCGGGCAACGGCCGTCGAGTTCGGGATCACCGTGCTCGACGTCGCCGTCCGCGACCTCGGCGTCGTCGGCGAGCTCCGGAGCGCCCTCGCCGAGACCGCGATCGAGAAGCAGCGCGGTCGCGCGGCCCTCGAGCGCGCCCGCGGCGAGGCGGCCGCGCTGCGTTCATTGGCGAACTCGGCCAAGCTGCTCGACGACCACCCGGCCCTCGCGACGCTGCGTCTGGTCCAGGCCGCGGCCGAGTCCGGCGCCACCGTCGTACTGACTCCGGATGGACTACCGTCTCGGGCATGAAGGTCCTGTACGACGGCCCGGTGCACGTCTCCTACTTCCAGATCTACGTGATGTCCGGCGGGACGTTCGCGAGCGATCCGGCGGAGTCGAACCAGGGCCAGGCCAACGGACTGTGCGGGGCCGCGTTGCCGGGAACCCTGTTCCTGACCACCGGCCTGCACACCGGACGGACCCACTTCACGATCGAGTTGCACACGACTGAACCGCCCCTGGACGACACGTGGGAGGAGATCGTCGAGGCGTCGTTCCGCCCGGTCGAGCAGGAGATCGCGCTGGTCGAGTGGGCGGGCGAGGCGGTCCACCACCTCGACCTGCCGGTCGACGACTACCGCGTCCGCTACTGCGCGACCGGGATGGACGCGGCCGCGGAGGCCGACACGGTGAAGGACGACGAGCCGCCGATCGACCGGTACCTGCTCCAGTTCTGGCCGGCGACGCCGCAGCCCGACGCGATCCTCAAGCAGACCGCCGAGGTCGCCGAGTACTGGCACCACGCCTGGAAGGACTAGAGCCATGGTCGACTACGACGATCGCCTGCACAGCGTGTACGCCGCCGGCCGGGCCGTCGACCAGGCGACCGTCGACGCCTGGATGCGCGCGTACGCCGACGTCGTCCGGCCCGAGCGCCCGCTGACGGTCCTCGACCTCGGCTCGGGGACCGGCCGCTTCACCGGGGCGCTCGCGGAGACGTTCGGCGGACCGGCGTACGGCGTGGAGCCGTCGGCACGGATGCGCGAGCAGGCGCCGGCGCATCCGGAGGTGACCTACCTCGAAGGATCCGCGGAGGCGATCCCGCTGCCGGACGCGTCGTGCGACGTGGCGCTGCTGTTCCTGTCCTTCCACCACTTCGCCGACCAGCAGCAGGCGTTCCACGAACTGCACCGCGTCCTGCGGCCCGGGGGAGTCGTGCTGCTGCGCAGCCAGTTCGCCGACCGGATGCCCGAGCTGCCTTGGTACCGGTACTTCCCGTCGGCCCCGGCCGCGGACGCCGCGATGTACCGGACGGTCGGGGAGACCGAGCGGATGGCGCGCGCCGCGAACCTCGTCCCGGACGCGGAGGTGCTCGTGGTCGAGGCCGAGCAGCAGCGCACCCTCGAGACGCTGTACGAGCGGGTGAGCACGAGAGCGCTGTCGACGTTCGAGCACCTGCCGGCCGACGAGATCGAGGCCGGCTTCGAAGAGTTCCGCCGCGACGCCGATGCGGAGCCGGACCGGCCGACACCGGTGATCCCGGCAACGGTGATGGTGCTCCGCCGGGTCGCCTGACGCTGCCAGGACCGGGCGGGGGCCTTGCCCGTTCGTGCAGATCCTGTACTGCGTAACGGTTCCCCGACCTAGGGTCGCGACATGACGACAATCTTCGACGGGCGGATGGGCCTGACGTTCGGCCAGATCTACCTGATGACCGGTGGGGTGGACTGGCCCGATGTCGACGACGCTCGGCGCGGTCAGGTCAACGGCCTCTGCGGCGGTGCCCAGTCCGGGCGGCTACTGCTGATCACCGGCCTGCACACCGGCGAGGTCGGGCTCCGGGTCGAGCGGCTCGACGAGGAACCGGCGCTGGACGACACCTGGGAGGAGATCGTCGAGGTCTCCTTCGAGCCGGTCGGCCCCGAGTTGGTGCTGCACGGGCTGGATGCCGGGATGTACGTGTCGACCGAACTGCCCGTGGTCAGCTACCGGGCCCGCTACAGCGCGGCCGACATGGACAAGGGCAAAGAGGTCGACGTGGTCAGCGCAGACGAGCCCGTCGTCGACCGCTACCTGCTCCAGCTGTGGCCCGCCGAACCGGCGCCCGACGTGATCCGCAAGCAGACCTCAGCCACCGCCTCCTACTGGCACCAAGAGCACTAGGAGTACTAGGAGCACTAGACGTCCCAGTGCACCTTCACCGCCGACGGCTTGCGGAAGACCAGCCCGCGCGGCGGAGGCGACGACGGCGCAAGCCGCAATCCGGGCAGTGCCAAGGCGGCCCGCAACGCCGTGAGAGCCTCGAGCCGGGCCAAGTGCATGCCGAGGCAGATGTGCGGACCACTGGCCCAGGCCAGATGCCGCCGGGCGTTCGTACGCCGTACGTCGAACTCGTCGGGCGACGGGAAGACCGAAGGATCGCGTCCCGCGCCGGCCAGCGAGACGGTGACCAGGTCACCACGGCGGATCGAGCAGCCGGCCAGCTCGACGTCCTGAGTCGCGTACCGGTCGACCACCGCCGCCGCGGGCTCGAGGCGCAGCGACTCCTCCAGCGCGTTCGGCAGCAGCGACGGATCGGCCAGCACCGCGTCGAGCTGCGACGGGGACGTCAGCAGGTGCCACAGGCAGTTCGTGATCATGCCCTCGGTGGTCTCGATCCCGCCGAACATCAGCACCGCCGCGTTCGCCACCACCTCGTCGACGCCGAGCCCGGCGCGGGCCGCCTCGGCGACCAGCGAGTCCGACGATTCGATGCCCGAGGCAACGTGCGCGTGCAGCCGCCCGAACGCCTCGGCGCCAGCGGCGGTCACCCGCCGCCCGGCCGCGACGCCGGTCACCGAGTCCGAGATCGCCTCGTACCAGCCCAGCACCGTGTCCGACGAGGCCGGCGGCAGCCCGAGCGAGTAGGCGACCACGGCCACCGACAGCGGCCCCGCGAGCGCACGGCGGAGATCTGCCGAGCCGTCCGCAGCGAAAGCCGCGACCAGCGAGTCAACCGTCTCCGTGACCGGCCCGGTGAACCGCGCTCGCGTCTCCGCCAGCCCGAAGGCGTGCTCGAACGGTGCCCGGTGCGCCGTGTGCGCGGCGCCGTCCAGCGACAGCATCGAGGGCCCGACGACCTGCGCGGTGGAGAACCGCGGATCGTCGACGGTGAACGTCGCGGGATCCCGCATCACCCGCATGGCGAGCTCGCGTCCGCTCACCACCCAGCCGCCGAGCGCGTCCACCCAGCCCACGGGCCGCACCGCCGCCAGCGCCGCGTGCGGCGACTCTTCCAACTCCGCCAAGGTGACCATCGACCACGATGTTACGAGGCAGACCACACGCCGTACTGGTATTGCTGAGACAGATCGGATCTCAACGACTCAGCGGGGCAGTGGGTTACGAAACCAGAACCTCGGGCATCTAGGGTGTGGCCCATGTCTGAGAACCTGGTGCTGCTGCCTGCCGTCGACGTGGCGGACGGGCAGGCGGTTCGGCTGGTGCAGGGCGCGGCCGGCAGCGAGACCTCGTACGGCGACCCGCTGGCCGCCGCGATGGCGTGGCAGGAGGCCGGCGCGGACTGGATCCACCTGGTCGACCTCGACGCCGCGTTCGGCCGCGGCAGCAACCGCGAGCTGCTCGCCGACGTCACCGCCCAGCTGGACGTCCAGGTGGAGCTGTCGGGCGGGATCCGCGACGACGACTCCCTGGAGGCCGCGCTGGCGACCGGGGCCCGCCGGGTCAACATCGGCACCGCCGCCCTGGAGAACCCGGAGTGGTGCGACCGCATCATCAGCCAGTACGGCGACCGGGTCGCGATCGGCCTGGACGTCCGCGGCCGCACGCTCGCCGCGCGGGGCTGGACCAAGGAGGGCGGCGATCTCTACGAGGTGCTCGACCGCCTGGAGAAGGCCGGCTGCGAGCGGTACGTCGTCACCGACGTGACCAAGGACGGCATGCTCCAGGGCCCGAACCTGGACCTCTACCGCGACCTGTGCGCGCGCACCGCCAAGCCGATCGTCGCCTCCGGCGGCGTCTCCAGCCTGGACGACCTCAAGGCACTCAGCACCCTGGTCAAGGACGGCGTCGAGGGCGTCATCGTCGGCAAGGCCCTGTACGCCGGCGCGTTCACCCTGACCGAGGCACTCGAACTCACCCGTGGAGGCGACAAGTGAGGCTTGCCGACAAGCTGGACGGCAAGAAGGTCCTGGTCACCGGTGTGACCGGGTTCGTCGGTGAGGCGCTGCTGCACCGCATCATCGGTGAGCTGCCGGGCACCACGGTGGTCGCGATCATCCGGCCGAAGGGCTCGCTCAAGGGCACCGACCGGATGGCCCAGCTGCTGAAGAAGGACATCTTCAAGCCGTTCTACGGCGAGGGCACCCCGTACGCCGACGCCGAGGCGCTGTCCGCGGCCCGCGTCCAGGTGGTCGAGGGCGACCTGGCCGACGTCCCGGAGCTGCCGAACGATCTCGACATCGTCGTGCACTGCGCGGGCGACGTCAGCTTCGACCCGCCGATCCACGAGGCGTTCACCACCAACGTGCTCGGCACCAAGAGCCTGCTGGAGCGGATCGACCAGAGCCGCGCCGTCGACGGCCACTCGATCCACTACGTGCACATCTCCACGGCGTACACCGCCGGCCGTCGTCGCGGCGCGATTCCGGAGGCTCCGGTCGAGCACAGCGTCGACTGGCGCAGCGAGGCCGCGGCCGGCATGGAGATGAAGTCCCGGATCGAGGGCATGTCGCGCTCGGCCGCGATGCTGACCAAGTTCCGCAAGGACTCCGAGAAGCTGCACCGCCGCGCCGGCCACCTGACCGCGGCCGCCGACACCGAGCGCCGCCGGACCGAGTGGGTCGCCAAGAAGCTGGTCGAGACCGGCACCGAGCGGGCCCGCAGCCTCGGCTGGACCGACTGCTACACCTTCACCAAGGCGCTCGGCGAGCGGGTGGTCGAGGAGTTCGCGTCGAAGTTCCCGACCTCGATCGTTCGCCCGGCCATCATCGAGTCCGCGCTCCAGAGCCCGCACCCGGGCTGGATCGAGGGCTTCAAGATGGCCGAGCCGCTGATCCTGGCCTACGGCCGCGGCGAGCTGCCGGAGTTCCCGGCCAGCCCCGACTCGGTGGTCGAGATCATCCCGGTCGACCACGTGGTCGGCGCGATCTGCGCGGTGATGGCGACCGAGCCCGAGCTGTCGAAGCCGGAGTACTACCACGTCAGCTCCGGCGCCCGGAACCCGCTGACCTTCGAGCAGCTGTACGCCGGCGTCCGCGCCTACTTCTCCAAGCACCCGTTCGACCTGGGCGAGCGCGGCGCGGTCCGGCTGCCGGTCTGGAAGTTCCCCGGCGGCGACTCGGTCGAGAGTATGCTGCGCTACGGCGAGAAGGCGCACTCGATCGCCGACCGGATCATCACCACGGTTCCGCGCAGCGAGCGCGTCCGCAAGTACGCCCGCGAGCTGGACGTGCAGAAGCGCCGGCTCGACTTCCTGCGCCGCTACATGGACCTGTACTCGGAGTACGCGCAGGCCGAGCTGCAGTTCATCGACGACAACGTGCTCGCCCTGCACCACGCGCTGGAGGGTGACGACCAGGAGAAGTTCGCCTGCGACACCTCGGTCGTCGACTGGCAGTACTACCTGCAGGAGCTGCACTGCCCGAGCGTGACCGAGTCGATGCGCCGGCTGGACGTCGTACGGAAGAAGCGCAACAAGGCCCTGGCCGAGAACGCCGGTGTCCTGAAGAAGGTGCAGCCCTCGGAGGACGCCGAGATCATCGCGGCCTTCGACATGGACGGCACGCTGCTCTCGTCGAACGTGATCGAGACCTACCTGTGGATGCGGCTGCCCGAGCTGGACAGCCACCAGCGGGTCGGTGAGATCGGCGCGATGCTGCGCAAGCTGCCGAAGCTGATCTCGGCCGAGCGCAAGGACCGCGGCACGTTCCTGCGGACCATCTACCGCCGCTACGAGGGCGCCGACCTGGAAGAGCTGAACCGGATCGTCGACGAGGTGCTGGCCGAGCACGTGCTGGAGCGGCTCAGCGGCGACGCCGTACGGCGGATCCGCGAGCACCGCGCGGCCGGGCACAAGACGATCCTGATCACCGGCGCCGTCCGGCCGCTGACCCGGCCGCTGGAGCCGCTGTTCGACGAGATCGTCGCGGCCGAGCTGGCCGTCGACGACCGCGGCCGCTGCACCGGGTACCTGTCCGGCCCGCCGCTGGTCGGCGAGTCCCGGGCGGCCTGGATCAAGCACCGCGCCCGCGGCACGAACATCGACCTGTCCAGGTCCTACGCGTACGCCGACAGCCACTCCGACCTGCCGATGCTGACCACGGTCGGCAACCCGGTCGCCGTCTCGCCGGACGTCTCGCTGTTCCGGGCCGCCCGGGCCGCGCGCTGGCAGATCGTCGACTGGAAGACACCCACCACGTCCTCGCGTCTGGAGATCCCTGGGGTGAACGCCCGATGATGCTGGCCCTGGAGATGTACCGCTCGCCGGCCAAGTACCTGGCCGCGAAGGCGGTCGGCAGCCGGATCCCCGGTGTGCTCACCGGCCCGGCGGCGCCGCTGCGCCTGGTCACGATCAACGAGCCGAAGGCCGACCGCGACGGCTGGGCCCGGATCCGGCCGATCCTGTCCGGCATCTGCGGCTCCGACCTCGGCATGGTCACCGGCCACACCAAGCTGTACTTCTCGGCGCTGGTGTCGATGCCGTTCGTGCCCGGTCACGAGATCGTCGGCGAGCTGCTGGACGACTGCGAGGACCTGCCCAAGGGCACCCGCGTGGTGATGGACTCGGTGCTGACCTGCGCCGCCCGCGGGGTCGAGCCCTGCGAGAGCTGCGTGTCGGGCCGCACCAACCGCTGCGACCGGATCACCGTCGGCCACGTCGCGCCGGGGCTGCAGACCGGGTTCTGCCAGGACACCGGTGGCGGCTGGGGCAACGTGATGGTCGCCCACCGCAGCCAGCTGTACGCCGTACCGGACGGTCTGTCCGACGAGCGCGCCGTACTGACCGAGCCGCTCGCGGGTGCCGTGCACACCGCGCTGCGCGCCAAGGTCGAGCCGGGTCAGTCGGTCCTGGTCAGCGGCGCCGGAGCGGTCGGGCTGTTCGCGACCCTCGCGCTGCGCGAGCTGACGCAGGCCGGCCGGATCACGGTCGTCGCCAAGCACGCCAAGCAGCGTGAGCTCGCGAAGGCCTTCGGCGCGAGCGACGTGGTCGCTCCCGACGAGGTCTTCCGGGGGGTCCGCCGGGCGACCGGCGCCTTCCGGCTGAAGCCGGAGCTGAATGCCAAGGAGTTCCTGCTCGGCGGCGTCGACATCGCCGTCGACGCGGTCGGCAGCAAGGACTCGATCGACACCGTGCTGCGGGTCACCAAGGCCGGTGGCCGGGTGGTCCTGGCCGGGATGCCGTCCACGGGTGCGGACCTGTCGCCGGTGTGGTTCCGCGAGCTGGAGCTGACCGGCACGTACGCGTCCTCGCGGGAGGAGCCGAACGACCGGCCCGCCTTCGAGACCGCGCTGGAGATCGCCGCCAAGGCACCGCTGGACGGCGTGGTCGGCGCGCGGTACCCGCTCTACCGGTGGCGCGAGGCGTTGGACCACGCCCAGTCCGCCGGCCGCCTGGGCACCGTGAAGGTGGCCTTCGATGTGAGGGCCTCATGACGGCTCCGCTGCTGAACGTACGACGAGAGAGGTTCTGACATGTCTCGGCCAGGGTTTGTGCTTGAGGTGGACGACCGGACGCCGCCGCTGCTCGTGCACAACGGTGAGGGCTTCCTGCTGGAGCGTTTTCCGCTCGGCACCCGGGTGGTGTACCCGCCGGAGGCGCTGCCGCCGGTGCGCGACGTCGAGGAAGCGATCCAGAACGCGCTGCTGCACCCGCTGGAGTCCGAGCCGCTGCCGGAGCTGCTGCGGCCGGGGATGCGGCTGACGATCGCGTTCGACGACATCTCGCTGCCGCTGCCGCCGATGAAGAAGCCGGACATCCGCCAGCGGATCATCGAGGCTGTGCTGACGATGGCCGCCGACGCCGGCGTCGACGACGTCGAGCTGATCTCGGCCAACGCGCTGCACCGCCGGCTCACCCCGAACGAGCTGCGCGACATCGTCGGCGAGCGGGTCTTCCGGTCGTTCTTCCCCGACGGCAAGCTGTACAACTTCGACGCCGAGGACACCGAGAACCTGACCCACCTGGGCCAGACCCGGCACGGCGAGGACGTCGAGATCTCCAAGCGGGCCGCCGAGTCCGACCTGCTGGTCTACGTGAATGTGAACCTGGTGGCGATGGACGGCGGCCACAAGTCGACGTCGATCGGGCTGGCGTCGTACAAGTCGCTGAAGCACCACCACAACAGCCACACGATGATCCACTCGCGGTCGTTCATGGACCACAAGGCCTCGAAGATGCACCACTCGGCCTGGCGGATGGGCGAGATCCTCACCCAGCACGTCAAGGTCTTCCAGATCGAGACCACGCTGAACAACGACATCTTCGGCGGTCCGCTGGAGTTCCTGCAGAAGCGCGAGTGGGAGTGGTCGATCAAGGACCAGGCCGCGATGCTCGGCGCCAAGCGCGGCCTCGCGCTGGCCCCGGCCAAGGCCCGGCGCAAGATCTTCCAGGACGTCCGGGCCAACTACGGACTGACCGGGATCCACGCCGGCAAGATCGAGCCGGTGCACGACAAGACCATCGAGAACGTGCACAAGCAGCACCTGGTCGAGGTGCAGGGCCAGTCCGACGTCGCGATCATGGGCGTGCCGTTCGTCGGCCCGTACAACGTGAACTCGGTGATGAACCCGATCCTGGCCGCCTGCATGGGGCTGGGTTACTACTTCAACTCCTACCGGGGCAACCCGATCGTCCGCAAGGACGGCGCGGTGATCCTGTACCACCCGGTCGACTACGAGTTCAGCCAGCTGCACCACCCGTCGTACGTGGACTTCTTCGAGGAGGTGCTGTCGGAGTCGACCGACCCGGCCACCATCGAGGCGAAGTTCGAGAAGCAGTACGCCGAGGACCCGTGGTACATCCACCTGTACCGGACGTCGTACGCCTACCACGGCGTGCACCCGTTCTACATGTGGTACTGGATCAGCCACGCCCTCGACCACTGCGGCGACATCGTCTGGGTCGGCGCGAACCGCAAGACCGTCGAGCGGATGGGCTTCCGGTCCGCCTCGACGCTGCAGGACGCGCTGGAGATGGTCAGCCACTCGGTCGGCCGGTCGCCGTCGATCACCTACCTGCACAACCCGCCGCACCTGCTCGCGGACGTTCGCTGATGGGGACGAACCTGGTGAAGTTCGGGCGGGACACCGCCCGCGACGTCAAGCAGGTCGCGCGCGGCTGGCGGTGGGGACGGCGGACCCAGGTCCCGCGCTCGGCCGAGCCGTACGTGATCCCGAAGGAGTCCACGGTCTTCCCGACCCGGTGGGCCCGGACGCCGGCCGCGATCGCCGTTCGTGAGGTGCTGCAGAAGGGCGCGCTCAACTCGGTCCTGCGGTTCGAGGTGAACCCGCAGGTCAGCGGCCTGGACTCGCTGCTCAAGCTGGACGGCCCGGCGCTGATCGTGGCCAACCACTCGTCGCACCTGGACACCCCGCTGGTGCTCTGCACGCTGCCCGACGCGATGCGCCGCAAGACCGCCGTCGCGGCGGCCGCGGACTACTTCTTCGACACCTGGTGGCGGGCGACCGCGTCGGCGATCGTGTTCAACACGTTCCCGATCGAGCGCCGCGGCGGCAAGCTCAGCGCGACGCCGGGCGACCTGCTCGCCGACGGGTGGAACGTGGTGGTCTTCCCCGAGGGCACCCGCTCGCCCGACGGCTGGATGGAACGCTTCCGGATGGGTGCGGCGTACCTGGCCGTCGAGCACAACGTGCCGATCGTCCCGGTCGGCATCAAGGGCTCGTTCGCCGCGATGCCGCGCGGCCGCGGCTGGCCGGTGCCCGGACGCCCGACCGTCGCCGTCCGGTACGGCGACCCGCTGCACGCCAAGCCGGGGGAGAGCGCCCGCGAGTTCGCGCCGCGCATCTCCGCCGCCGTGTCGGCGCTGCTCGACGAGGAGTCGACCACCTGGTACGAGGCCCGTCGTCGCGTCGCGACCGGCGCGTCTCCGTCCCAGTCCGGCCCGGACGCCGCGCGCTGGCGCCGCGTGTGGGAGTCGACCACCCCCGTCAAGGCATCCACGAGCAAACGCCGAGCCTGGAAGTGAGTCGTTCGGTCCACCGGCCGCGGTTCTCCGCGGCCGGTGCGCCGTTCTGGATCCTGGCCGGGGTCTACGTCGCCATCGGCGCGTTGCTGTGCTGGTCGTTGAGCACCTGGGCGATCAGCGGCGTCGCCGCCGTACTGGCGTTCGCCGCCTGGCTGCTGCTGATCGCGGTGGCGGTGAGGGTGATCTTCGCCCGGACGTCGCTGGTCGTCGACGACGAGGCGGTGACCTCGATCAGCGCCGTGGGCACCTCCACGACGCTGCGGCGGGACGAACTCGTCCGGGTGGTCTCGATCGGTCGTCTGCGCGGATCGCTCCCCGGTGGCGTCCTGCTGGCGCTCGCGCGGGACGGGCGACGGATCGGTGCGGCCGAGTGGTTGTGGGGCTCGCAGACCGGCGATGCGCTGGCCCGCGCGCTGGCGGGCGACCAGGTACCGCTGGAGCAGCGGCCCACGATGGGACCTGTGGACCTGGTCCGCGAGTTCGGTGTGGATCCGGCGGTTCGTCGCCGACCGGTCGCGTATGCGGTGACGATGCTGGTGAGTGCGGGCGCGGGGATTCTGATCGCCTGGCCCCTGGTGGACCGGTTGCTCTGAGCCGGACCGGCCTTGGCCTCGTACGGGCTGCTTGTTCCGGGTCGGATGCGGTCGGTGCTGGACGTGCTCGCTAGCCTTGTCCCCGTGAGCCTTGCCGTGCGTGTGATTCCCTGTCTGGACGTTGATGCCGGGCGGGTGGTCAAGGGTGTCAACTTCGTCAACCTGCGCGACGCCGGCGACCCGGTCGAGATGGCCAAGCTGTACGACGGGGAGGGCGCCGACGAGCTGACCTTCCTCGACATCACCGCGTCGTCGGGGTCGCGCGAGACGACGTACGACGTGGTCGGGCGGACGGCCGAGCAGGTGTTCATCCCGCTGACCGTCGGTGGCGGCGTACGCGAGGCCGCGGACGTCGACCGGCTGCTGCGGGCCGGCGCGGACAAGGTGGGCATCAACACCGGCGCGATCAACCGGCCGGCGGTGATCGAGGAGATCGCGCACCGGTTCGGCAACCAGGTGCTCGTGCTGTCGCTCGACGTCCGGCGGTCGGCCGAGCAGCCGAGCGGGTTCGAGGTCACCACGCACGGCGGGCGCAAGTCGGCCGGGCTGGACGCGATCGAGTGGGCCCGCAAGGGCGCCGAGCTCGGCGCCGGGGAGATCCTGCTGAACTCGATGGATGCCGACGGCACCAAACAGGGCTTCGACCTGGAGCTGATCCGCGCGGTCCGCGCGGTGGTCGACGTTCCCCTGATCGCCAGCGGGGGAGCGGGGGCGCCCGAGCACTTCCCGCCCGCCGTCGAGGCCGGCGCCGACGCGCTGCTCGCCGCGAGCGTGTTCCACTTCGGCGACCTGCGGATCGCCGACGTCAAGAAGGCCCTCCGCGACGCCGGCATCGTGGTCCGGTGAACGAAATGGTCGCCCAGCGCCCCGAACCGAAAGCCGGCCCGACGCCCGTCCGCGGTACCGCATCCAGCGCGAGCTCGGCCGCCGCCTCCGGCGTGAGCCCGGGCGCTGCCTCCGGCGTGAGCCCGACCGCCGCCTCCGGTGCGAGTCCTCTCGCGGGTTCTGGTGCCGGCCCGACCGCGGGCCGGGCGACCGGGCGCCCGCCGGAGCTGATTGCCGATGTCGAGCAGGAGTTGTCGATCCTGCTCCGCCGGGCGCGCTCCGCCCAGATGTTGCTGGCTCGCCGGGTGCACCCGGAGATGGACGCGGCCGGCTACGCGCTGATCTCGCAGATCGACCTGGGGACGGCGGGCGGCGGCGCCGGCGTACGGGCTTCTGATGTCGCCCAGGCTCTCGGTCTCGACAAGTCGACGGTGAGCCGGGGGCTGTCCCAGCTCGAGACCCTTGGTCTGATCGAGCGCATCGGCGACCCCGACGACGGACGTGCCCGTCTGCTGCGGATGACGACGGCCGGCGCCGAGCGGTACGACGCGATGCGGGCCCAGCGCCAGGCCGAGTTCCGCGCGATCCTCGACCGCTGGGACAGCGCCGACCTCACCGACCTGGCCCGCCTCCTCGGCCGCCTGAACACCGACCTGAGCTGAGCCGCGCGGCCCCGTGAATCCCGACCTCCGGCTGGGCCGACTGCCGGCCTCAGCAGCCGCCTCCATCTGATCTGGCTCACCCTCCGTAATCGGTTCACCTCTTTCCGCACAGATGGTTGTGGAAACCAACCAATTACCTATATAGTTGGGTTATGCAACTAGCCCACCAAGCCCTGGTCCCGGGGGTTGAACGGGACACTCCGGCGCAGGACGTCCTCGAGGGCGTCAGCTCCCTGATCCGCGCCGTGCGCTGTATCGAGCACCGGCAGCTGTGGCCCGACGCCGGGTTGCGGCGGGCCGACGCGAGCGTGCTGAAGGTCCTGGCCAAGGACGGCGAGCAGCGCGGCGGAGAGATCGCGACCAAGCTCGGCGTCGACGCGTCCGTCGTGAGCCGCCAGCTGACCGCGCTCGAAGCCGACGGCCTGGTGAGCCGTCGGCCCGATCCCGCCGACGCCAGGGTCTCCCTGGTCGCGCTGTCGCCGTCCGGGCGTGAGCGCCTCGAGGCCCTGTACGCCAACTACACCCGCCAGCTGCGCTCGGCCCTGGCCGACTGGAACGACGACGACATGGCTGCCGCCGCCGAGGTCCTGCACCGGGTGGCCGGCGCGGTCACCGCGGCTTCCACGTCCGTGAGGCGTCCCACCACTTCGACTGGAGAACGATGACTGTCACCGAGACCCGGCCGGCCCCTGCCGCGCCGGAACTCACCCACCGCGAGATCCTGGAGATCCTGGTCGGGCTGCTCGCCGCGCTGTTCACGGCGATGCTCAGCTCGACGATCGTCAGCAACGCCCTGCCGACGATCACCGCGGCCCTCCAGGGCAGCCAGACGCAGTACACCTGGGTCCTGACCGCGAGCCTGCTCGCGACGACGGTGTCCACCCCGATCTGGGGCAAGCTGTCGGACCTGATGAGCAAGAAGCTGCTGGTGCAGCTGGCGATCTCGTTGTTCGTGGTCGGCTCCGCACTGGCCGGCATGGCGCACAACATGTCGTTCCTGATCGGCGCCCGCGTCCTGCAGGGCCTGGCGATGGGTGGTCTGATGGCCCTCGCGCAGGCGATCATCGGCGCGGCGATCCCGCCCCGCAACCGCGGCCGGTACTCCGGCTACATGGGCGCGGTGATGGCGGTCGCGACCGTCAGCGGTCCGCTCATCGGTGGCGTCATCGTCGACACCAGCTGGCTCGGCTGGCGCTGGTGCTTCTACGTCTGCGTCCCGCTGGCCGTGGTCAGCCTGGTGGTGCTGCAGAAGTACCTGCACCTGCCGGTGATCAAGCGCCGCGTGCAGATGGACTACCTCGGCGCGGTCCTGATCAGCGCGGCCGCGAGCCTGCCGCTGATCTGGGTGACCTTCGCCGGTCACGACTTCGGCTGGATCTCCTGGCAGTCGGCGCTGTTCGTCGGTGGCACGGTCCTGTTCGGCGTCCTCGCGGTCGTCGTCGAGAACCGGGCGGCCGAGCCGCTGGTCCCGCTCAAGGTCGTCCGGGAGCGGACCACCGCGCTGGCGATCGTGGCCAGCCTGTCGGTCGGTGTCGCGATGTTCGGCAGCGCGCTGTTCCTCGGCCAGTACTTCCAGATCGCCCGCGGGTACAGCCCGACCGAGGCCGGTCTGCTGACCATCCCGATGATGCTCGGGTCGTTCATCGGCTCGGTGGGTTCGGGCCAGATGATCACCCGGTACGGCAAGTGGAAGCGGTACCTGATCGCCGGCGGCGTGCTGCTGGTGGCCGGCCTGGCCGTGCTCGGCACGATCGACCACACCAGCCCGTACTGGTACGTCGGTCTCGGCATGCTGTCGATGGGCATCGGTATGGGCATGATGATGCAGAACCTGGTGCTCGCGGTGCAGAACACCGTCGACGTCAGCCAGATCGGCGCCTCCAGCGCGTCAGTCTCGTTCTTCCGCAGCCTCGGCGGCGCGGTCGGCGTCTCGGTCCTCGGCGCGGTCCTCGCGACCCGGGTCAAGGACCTGCTGATCGCCGGCGTCCTGCACGGTCCGGGCGGCGCTGCCGCGGCAGGCAAGCTCCAGGACGGCGGTGGCACCAGCCTCCTCGACGTCAACCACCTGCCGCCGCAGCTCGCCGAGCTCGTCCGGCAGTCGTACGGCGACGCCACCGGTCGCATCTTCCTGATCGCCGCCGCGTGCGCGGTGGTCAGCCTGATCGCGGTCTTCTTCATCAAGGAGGTCCCACTGCGGACCACCGTCGCCAAGCTCGACGAGCCGATCGAACTGGACTAGCTACGGACCTCACCTGCAGCCACCAGAACCCCCTCTGGTGGCTGCAGGTCGTCCAGGGTCTTGGTGGTGATGATGGGCGACCGCAGCAGCCAGAGCACCGACAACGCCCCGCCGACGGCCGAGATGATCAACGTCTCCCGGACTCCGATCCAGGTCCCGAGCGCACCGCCGATGACCGCGCCGAGCGGCCGTACGCCGTAGTTGATGCTGGCGAAGGCGCCGACGACGCGGCTGCGCATGTGGTCGTGCATGACGGCGGCCTGCAGCGAGTTGAGCGGGACGTCGAAGCACATCACCGCGAACGACCCGACGAACTCGGCCGCGGCCAGTACGCCGGCCCTGGCCCAGAGCGGACCGCCGCCGAAGGCGAGGATGCCGATCGAGGCCGGGAAGACGACCGCGGCGATCGCGATCAGCCGACCGGCGCCCAGCCAGCGCGACAGGGGAGCGGCGGCGATCGCGCCGAGCAGTCCGCCGGATGCTCCGATCCCGAACGCGAGACCGATCGCCCCGGCGGACAGTCCGAGGTTCCGGCTGGCGAACAGCACGAGCAGCGCCATCCCGATCATGTTGAAGAAGTTCACCGTCGTCGCGCACGCGAGGCTGCTGCGCAGGTACGGGTGCCGCATCAGGTACCCCATGCCTTCGCCCGCCCGCCGCCACAGGGACTCGGTCGTCTCGTCGGCCGCGCCCGGTTCGACCTTCAGCCGCGACACCTGGATCGCCGAGAACAGGAACGAGAACGCGTCCACGACGATCGCCACCGGCGCGGTCAGCCACTGCACCAGCGCGCCGCCGACCGCCGGCCCGGCCATGAACGAGAACGACCGCGTCGCCGAGAGCTTGCTGTTCGCCTCCAGGTACTGCGGCCGCGGCACCACCCGGACGAAGAACGCCGCGTTGGCGGTGTTGAACACGACGTGCGCCGTACCGGCCAGGATCGCGATCGCGTACAGCTGGCCGAGCGTCAGCACGTCCAGCCAGTACGCCGCCGGCAGCGACAGCAGGATGACGGTCCGGCTCAGGTCGGCCGCGATCATCAGCGGCCGCTTGTCCCGGTGCTGGTCGACCCAGGTCCCGATGAACAGCGACAGCAGGTTGGGCAGCCAGACCGCGGCGGTCAGAAGCCCGGTCTGGAAGGCGTTCGCGTCGAGCAGGGTGACGGCGATCAGCGGGAGCGCGAGCTCGCTGACCCGGTCGCCGAACTCGGAGACGGCCTGCGCCGACCACAACATCCGGAACTGCCGGTCCCGCAGCAGACTGCCGGCGGACAAGGACTTCATCGGGCCTCACTCGGTTCGGGTCAGCCGGGCCGGCTGAATCAGGGCAGGGTGAATCAGGGCAGGGTGAATCAGGGCAGGGCGCAGCGTCCCGGCGCGCGACAGGCGCTGCGGGCGGTGCGGGGGCCCGCAGCTGGTGCGGGCGTCGGGACGGTGAGGTGCGGTGCGGTCGAAGGTCAGCTGTCGGTTGCTTCGGGCAACAACATGCGCAGGTGCCGGACCGGACGGGCTTCCGCGGGCGCACCCGCCGGGCCACGCCGGACGTACGGCGCGATCAGGTCCTCGATGGCGTTCTCCAGGGCTTCGAGCTCGTCCTGGGTGACGTGCAGCAGGGTGTTCGACCCGCCGCCGGCCCGGTTCCACTCCGGGTCGAGCGTCGGTTCGGTCTCGGCCAGCCAGTGCTGGGCCGCCTCGAGCGCCTGGTTCATCATCTCGGCGCGCAGCAGTCGTCCGGCCTCGGCGCCCTCGGGGGTGTCCGGCATCTCGTACCGGAACCCGCGGGCGACCGCTTGCCACCAGCGCTGCCGCCGGTCCGCGACGCCGTCCGGAGGCGGTCCGTCGGTGACCAGGCCGAAGCCGGCCAGGTGCCGCAGGTGCCAACTCGTCACCGACGGCGAGGCGCCGACGTGCTCGGACAGCTGGGTCGCGGTCGCCGGGCCGTTCTTCTGCAGGTAGCTCAGCGCCGCGAGGCGGACGGGATGCGCCAGCGCCCGCATGGCCTGCGGGTCGGTGACCTCGAAGTCGCCGTACGGATTTCTGAGAGACATGTTTCGAGAGTAATCTCTCACATCTCGCTGATGCAAGAGCCCGGAAAAAGATGGAACCTGATCCGGTGGCAGCGCGTGTTAGCGGTGTGAGGCACAACGAGACCGATCCGAACGCGGAGGTCGCGGCGCTCTACGCCCGGACCTGGCCGCGGCTGATCGGTGTCCTGGTGTCGATCGGCGGATCGCGCCCGGACGCCGAGGAGGTCGCGCAGGACGCGTACGTGAAACTGCTCGGCCGCTGGGACAGCATCCGCCGGTACGACGATCCGGAGGCCTGGGTCCGCGCGGTCGCCGTCCGGACCCTGATCAGCAGGCTCCGGCGGCAGCAGGTCGCGCAGAAGGCCTCCGCCAAGTTGCTCGGCAGAACAGGAGAGGTCCGTGAACCGGACGGGGACGCACTCGACGTGGCGGCGGCGCTGGCCCGGATCCCACCGGCCCAGCGGGCAGTGGTGGTGCTGCACCACGTGATGGATCTACCGGTCGACCAGATCGCCGACGAACTCCAAGTGCCGCCGGGCACCGTCAAGTCCCGGCTGGCCAGGGCCCGCCAGGCCCTGGCCCCGCTGCTCGCCGTTCAGGAGGAGGTGCCCCATGGCTGAGCTGAGGACCGAGCTGCTCGTCGAGTACGTCGACGAGCAGACCCCCGAGCAGGCCCCGCCCTTCACCGGCGTCGAGCGGGGAGCCCGCCGGCGCAAGCGGCAGCGCAACCTGCTGGCCGTCGCGACTGTGGTGGCAGTCGCGACGGTCGCCACGGTGGTGACCCAGGACGTCCAGCGCGGCGCCGAGCCGTCCGCCCCGGTCGGTACGCCGACGACCTCCGTGCTGGACGACGGGCCGCCGCCGGCCCAGTTCAAGTTCGGTAACACCCTGATGCTGCTGCAGAAGGAGATTCCGGTGACGGCTGTGCGGCCGCTGCCGGGATCGCCTTCGGTGCTGCAGGTCGAGGCTCCTCGGTCCAGTGGGTCAGGAGAGGGGTGCTACCCGCACACCATGGTTCGCATCCTCGATCAGGACGCGACCAAGGTCCGGATCGCGGCGTACCGCTACGTGGTGGCGCCGGACGAGCCGGCCGGCGGAGAGTGCTTCAAGTCCCAGGCCGGTCCGGTCAAGGTCGAGCTCGACCTGAGGACCGCGATCGGTACCCGCCGCATCGTCGCCGGCACCACCGGCGAACGGGTGCTACTGAACTGACGGCCTCGCCGGGGCGGACCGCGACCGCCCCGGCGAGGCCGTCGACCTTCGCTGACCGCCCGACGCCTGCGGTCAGACGAGGTGGAGCCGCTTCTCCCAGATGTGGGTGACGACGATCGGGTGCATGCCGACGGACACGTAGAGGCCGAGCGCGGGCGTCGGGTTGTTGGTGTCGACGTGCAGCGTCGTGCCGGCGCGACCGGCGGCCGCGTCACGGGCGAACTGGTCGCGGAGGAGGTACTTGGCCAGCCCCCGACCGCGCGCGGACTCCAGTACGCCGAGCCGGCCGATGTAGTTGCAGTTGTCGCTGCTCAGGAAGTGATCGCTGCACTCGCGGACGCCGACCGCCTCGCCGTCCAGCTCCGCCACGGTCAGCTGCGACCAGTCGAACGCCGACCGCGATTCCCGCGACGCCACCCACTCGTCGTACGGGCGGGGGACCGCGCCGGGCTGGGTCGCGAAGGACTCGGCGATCACCTGGTGGGCGGCGCGTCTGGTCGCGTCGTTCGGCGCGCCGACCTGCAGCTTCACGCCTACGGGTGGTTCCGGTGCGGGCGTCGGGCCGGTGTGGTCGATGCGCATCAGGTGGATGGACGTGCTCCGGGTGAAGCCGTCCTCGGCCAGCAGTCGGCCCATTGGACCGTCCTGCTCCAGCTGACCCATGTGCAGGAGTACGTCGGTCAGTCCCGCCGTACGGCCCAGCTCCGCAGCCTGTGCCGACGCCGTCGCCAGCAACCAGGCGGCGACCGCCGGATCCGCCGCGAACACGTCCAGGTCCACCTGTGCCCGGTTGCCGACCTTCACCGCTGTCGCACTGCCGACGAGCTCGTCGCCGTCGTGGACCAGCCAACTCCCGGTCGGCAGGTCGATCGCCGGGTCCCGCAGGTAGTCGGCGACGTTCTCGTAGCTGTGCTTGGGGAACCCGAGCAGGGGAGTGGTGTACGACGCCATCTGCGCGGTGATCGCAGGAGCGTCGGCGAGCTCGGCGGGCCGGACGGTGAGCCCGGAGGGCAACGCTGCGGTCATGCCCACATCGTCGGCACCCACGAGGTGCCTGTCCAACCGATTACTCCTCCGCCCTGGTCTGCAGGGCGGAGGAGCAGTCGACTACTTGGTCCACTCCGTGTCGGCGGTGACGGCCGAGCGCTTGCTCGACGGCGCGATCGCCGCCGGGGGCGCGGTGTCGGACCAGGAGGCGAGGGTGACGCCTACCGCGTCCTCCACCGGGCGTGGGCTGGTCAGGTAGTTGTTGCTGATCATCGAGAAGACCAGCTTGCGGTGGTCGGCGGTGGAGACGTACCCGGACAACGCCGTGACGCCGGTGAGCGAGCCGGTCTTGCCGTGCAGGTTGTTGGCGGCGGGAGTCCCGGCCATTCGCGAGCGCAGCGTGCCGCCGACGAAACGGTCCGGGTTGCCGGCGATCGGCAGAGCGTCGTACCACTGCTGGAACCACGGTTCCTTCTGCGCGGCGATCAGCAGATCAGTGACGCTCTTCGCGGTGACGTTGACCTTGCGAGACAGACCCGAGCCGTCCGACAAGCGGATCGTCGACGTGTCCACGCCGACGCTGGCGGCGTAGTCGGTGACCACGCCGAGCCCGGCCGACCACGTGCCACTGGCCTCGGCGACCGCGCCCATCGCCTTGACGAGCGTCTCGGCGTGCATGTTGTTGGAGAGCTTCAGGAACGGGTTCATCAGCTCGCCGACCGTCATCGACTCGTCCCGTGCGAGCCGCCGGGCCTGCGCCGGCGAGGCGGCGACCTTGATCCGCCCGTCGACCCGCACGCCCTCGGCGGCGAGTGCGCGCCGGAAGACGTCGGCGGCGTACACCTCGGGCTCCCACACGGTCACCCACTCCTGGCCGACGGACGCGCCGAGCGGAACCGATCCACTGACCCGGACGACGTTCGTCCCGTGGTCGCGCTCGATGGTCAACGTGTTCGCCGACCCCGCGGCGCCGGTCGTCGCGGTGCTGACCAGCTTGATCACGTTGGTGGCCGGGACCAGCTTCAACCCGACCGGCGCTCCGGCGGTGGCGCCCGGCCGGCTCTCGACGATCGCCGTCCCGGAGTCGTAGTCCGTGTTCGGCGCCAGCGTCAGCGCCGAGATCTGCGCGTTGTAGTAGAACGGCTCGTCGTCCCAGGCCCAGCTGTCGCCGAGCCGCACGTGGTCGAAGTAGGTGTCGTCGGCGACCAGGTCACCGGCGATCCGCCGTACGCCGGACTTGGCGACCTGCTTGGCCAGCGCCACGTAGTCGCCCTCGAGCGCGGTCGGGTCGCCGTACCCCTTCAGGTAGAGGTCGCCCCGCAGCTTGCCACCGCGCACCGGCGCGGTCGCCAGGACGTCGGTGTGGAACCGGTACGACGGCCCGAGCGTGTGCATCGCGGCGGTCGACGAGAACAGCTTGGTGTTGGACGCCGGCAGCAACCGGGTCGAGCCGTCGTGGTCGTACAGCGTCTCGCCGGTGGTCGCGTCGCGCACCACCAGCCCGACCAGCGAACCCTGGAAGCGCGCGTCGGACAGCAACGCGTCGAGCTGCTGCTGCAACCCGGTCGCCTGCACCTGCACCTGCGCCGGCCCGGCCACGGACTGACCGACCAGCCCGGCGGTCGCGGCGACCGCCGCGGCGGCGGCGAGCATCCCCCGCGGGGACACCTTTGGTAAGAACTTCACGGGAACTCCAACCCCTCTGGCGGAAAACAACTAAACGGAGTCAACACCCCGGCGCGGCCGGGGTCGAGGGATCACCGCAAACAAGCTCTCGCCAGCAAGGTGAATCGATGGAAAAGTAGCTGCCCACAGGTACCGCCCCACCTGAGGAGCCCAGAGATGCGCAGACGAGTCCTGGCCGCGCTGGTCGTCCTGACCGCGCTCGCCACCGCCATCAGCCCAGCCACCGCCGCCGAACAGCGAACGACCGCCGCGGTCTTCCCCGCCGAGGTGATCGGCGAGGACTTCCCCGATCCGGACGTCATCCAGGTCAACGGCACCTGGTACGCCTACTCCACCAACAACGGTCGCGGCCACGTCCCGACGGCCTCCGCCCCGAGCGCGAACGGCCCCTGGACGATCCGTGGCGACGCGATGCCCGGCGGCCCGTCCGCCGGCTGGGCCCAGTCCGGCCGCACCTGGGCCCCCGACGTCCACCCGAACCCCGACGGCAGCTTCACCCTCACCTACACCGCCTGGCACAAGGCCTCCGGCCGCCAGTGCATCGGCGTCGCGACCGCCAACTCACCGCTCGGCCCGTTCACCCCGGTCGGCAGCCAGCCGCTGATCTGCCCGCTCAATCTGGGCGGCGCGATCGACGCGAACACCTTCGTCGCGAACGACGGCACCCGGTACCTGCTCTGGAAGAACGACGGCAACGCGATCGGCGTCAACTCCACCCTCTGGCTCACCCGGACGACGAACAACGGCACCGCCCTGACCGGCGGCAACACCGCCCTGATCTCCTCCGGCGGCGTGATCGAGGCCCCCGACCTCGTCCAGCGCGGCAGCCAGTACGTGCTCTTCTACTCCGGCGGCAGCTACACCGGCTGCGAGTACCTCACCTCGTACGCCGTCGCGCCCAGCCTCAGCGGCCCGTGGACCACGGCGTACCGCCCGCTGATGACCACCGCCTCCTTCGACAACCACGTCTGCGGCCCCGGCGGCGCCGACTTCACCGGCGACAAGGTGTTCCTGCACGGCTGGGTCAACGGCTCCCGTCACCTGTACGTCGCCGATCTCGGCTGGGCCGGCGACTTCCCGGTCGTCCGCGGCAGCCGGGTCCGGACCGAGGCCGAGCGCGGCACCCTCAACAACTGCCGGGTCCGGACCGGCGCGGCCGGTGCCTCGCAGGGCGCGGTGGCGGCGTACATCGACTTCGCGGACTCCTGGGTCGAGAACACCTTCTACGCCCCGCGGGCGGGCAGCTACACGCTGTGGGTCGGGTACGCGAACGGCACCGGCAGTACCGCCACCCACGGTGTGGTTGTCAACGGCAACAGCCAGGGCGCGGTCAGCTACCCGGTCACCGGCTGGGACAACTGGCGCCAGTCGTCGGTGAACGTGACGCTGAACGCCGGCTGGAACACGATCCGGCTGACCAAGGGCAACTCCTACGCCGAGGTCGACTACTTCGAGCTGCAGTAGGGGTTCACCCCGCCGGGAGCTCAGGGACGACCCGGGAAGCACCCGTCCGTTGCGTGGCGCAGTGGGCGGGTCCCGGGCCGGGCCTCGTAGTCTCGTTCCAGTAGTGCAAGCGGTGAACTACTCGAACGGGGAGTCCGAAGGTTGGCCAAACCACCTGAGCAGGTCTCCGGCGACCGGCGCCGGCGACCGATCTGGCTCGACGTCCGCCGGACCACCCGCGGCCTGCAGGCGATGCTGCTGGGCGGTCTGGCGTCGCTGGTCTCGCTCGTCATCACCTTCTGGACCCTGCCGCAGATCAGCAGCGACGGGCCGCTGCCGGTGTTCCGCCTGGTCGTGCTGCTGGCCGTGATCGGGCTGCTGGTCAGGTGGGTGCTGGCCGGGCTCGCGATCCTGATCGGCTCGATCGGCGTGCTGGTCGGCGGGCTGCTGTCCCAGTTCGGAGTGGTCTACCTCGGCGTCACCCTCGACCCCGGCGTCAACCTGCACGGCGGCGTCGAGGCGCCGGTTCTGGTCTCGATCGTGATGTCGTCGATCAGCGCCTTCGTCGGCTGGGTCGCGTACGCCGGCAGTGACGACGCGTACGTCGCCGAGGTGATGCGCGGGGTCCGCCGCAAGGCCCGCCGGATCCAGCCCGCGCCGAAGACCGGGATGCTGATCATCCAGATCGACGGCCTGGCCGCGCCGCTGCTGAACTGGATGGTGATGTCGGGCAACCTGCCGCACCTCGGCGGCTGGATCCGCGACGGCAGCCACTCGATGCTCGGCTGGCACACCGGCGTACCGGCGACCACCCCGGCCAGCCAGGCGGGCATCCTGCACGGCGGCTCCGGGCAGATCCCGGCGTTTCGCTGGTACGAGAAGGAGACCGGCCGGGTGATGGTCACCAACCGGTCCCGCGACGCCGCCGAGATCGAGGCGCGGATGTCGACCGGCCGCGGCCTGCTCGCCGACGGCGGCGTCAGCATCAGCAACAACTGGTCCGGCGACGCCCCGAACTCGGTGCTCGTGTTCAGCCGGGCCGCGCTGCCGCCGACCCGCAGCCGCGGGTACGTCCGGTTCTTCACCAGCCCGCAGGGCGCCGCCCGCGGGCTGGTCCTGTGCGTCGGCGAGATGATCAAGGAGCTGCACCAGGCCCGGCGGCAGCGCCGGCGCAAGCTGGTCCCGCGGGTCAACCGCGGCGGCTCGTACATCTTCCTGCGCGCGATCTCGAACGTGCTGCTGCGCGACCTCAACGTCTCGCTGATCACCGACGAGCTGGTCAAGGGCACCCCGGTGATCTACTGCGACTTCGTCGACTACGACGAGGTCGCCCACCACGCCGGACCGACCCGGCCCGAGTCGCTGCAGACGCTGGAGGGTCTCGACCGGGTGCTCGGCGCGCTCGAGCGGATCATCGACACGCTGCCGCACTCGTACGAGATCGTCGTGCTGTCCGACCACGGCCAGAGCCAGGGATCGACGTTCCTCCAGCGGTACGGGCGGACGCTGACCCAGGTCGTCGACGACCTGGTCGACACCACCAAGGAGCCGGTCGCGGCGACCGGCCGGTCCGAGGGCTGGGGACCGGTCAACGCGTTCCTCACCGAGCTGAGCCTGCGCCGCAGCGTCGCCGGGTCGGTGACCCGGAAGGCGCTGCACGGCAAGGCCACCCGCGGCGAGGTCGAGCTCGGGCCGCGCGACTGCGAGCCGCCGGTCGCGGCCGACGAGCAGATGGTGGTCACCGCCTCGGGCAACCTCGCGCTGATCTACCTGGCGACCACGCCCGGCCGGGTCCCGCTGGAGGAGATCGAGCTGCTGCACCCACGGCTCGTTCCCGGCCTGGCGACGCACCCCGGCGTTGGTTTCGTCGTGATCGACTCGCTCGCCGAAGGGCCGGTCGCGATCGGCCGGGCCGGCGTGCACGTGCTGCGGAGCGGACGGGTCGAGGGCGAGGACCCGCTCACGCCGTACGGGCCGATGGCGCAGGCGTCGCTGCTGCGGCAGGCCGAGATGCCACACAACGGGGACCTCGTGGTGGTCAGCCGGCTCGACGAGTACACCCACGAGGTGGCGGCGTTCGAGGAGCTGGTCGGGTGCCACGGCGGGATCGGTGGCTGGCAGACCGAGGCCGTGCTGGTGCACCCGCGCCGCTGGGCGGTCGACGAGGCTCCCGTAGGCTCCGACGCGGTTCACGAGCTGCTGATCAGCTGGCTGGACCAGCTCGGCCAGCGCAAGCGCCCCGAGGTGGAGACCGTCGACGAGGACGCCGCCGGGGTCGCCGTGGCTCCGACGGACGCGAGTGTGGAGGCCTGAGGCGTGCGGATCACCTGGTGGGGGCACGCCACCACCACCATCGAGGACCGGGGCGCCAAGCTGCTCACCGATCCCGTGCTGACGGCCCGGATCGCGCACCTGCGCCGACGGCGCGGCCCGCTGCCGCTGCCCGAGGCGGGGGAGTGCGACGCCGTACTGATCTCGCACCTGCACGCCGACCACCTGCACCTGACGTCGCTGCCGCTGGTCTCGCCGGACGCCGCGCTGGTCGTCCCGCGCGGTGCGGCCCGGCTGATCCACGCCGAGGCGGGCAAGGCGTACTCGGACCGGTGCATCGAGGTTGCCCCGGGCAACCAGTTGAAGATCGGCGGGCTGGACATCACCGCGGTCACCGCCGACCACGACAGCCGCCGGCTGCCCTGGTCGCAGTACCGCGCCCAGGCCCTCGGGTACCGGATCGAAAGCTCGCCGAGCGTCTGGTTCGCCGGCGACACCGGCCTGTACGACGCGATGGCGGCCGAGGTCGGTCCGGTCGACCTGGCGCTGATCCCGGTCGGCGGCTGGGGACCGTCCCTCGGGGACGGACACCTGGATCCGGTTCGGGCTGCCGAGGCGGTTCGGCGGGTCGGCGCCCGGTACGCCGTACCGGTACATTTCGGGACGTTCTGGCCGATCGGCTGCGACTGGATGAAGCCCGACCTGTTCCTGCCGCCCGGCGACCGGTTCAAGGCGGAGATGGCGGCGGTGGACGCCGAGGTGAAGGTGGAGGTCCTGGTGCCGGGGGACTCGACGGAGGTGGTGCGGCCGTGAACGGTAGCGCCGATTTCGACCTCTGGTACCTGATCGTGCTGGCCGGTGCGGTGCTGATCGGCGCGGTGCTGCCCGTGCTGCCGACCGGCGCGGCGGTGTCGGCCGGGGCGGTGCTCGCCTCGCACAGCAACCCGATCGGCCTGGTCGGCGTACTGATCGCCGGTGCCGGCGGCGCGTACCTCGGTGACCTGATCGTGTACGCCGCCTGCCGTGCCGGCGGTGAACGGCTCGCCAAGCGGATCGGCTGGCTGCGCGAGAACGCGTCGCTCGACGCGTTGCGGGAGCGGCTGGCCAACCACGAGATCACCGTGCTGCTGACGTCCCGGCTGATCCCGGGCGGGCGGGTGCCGGTGCTGCTCGCGGCCGGACTGGCCGGGTACCGGTGGCACCGGTTCGCCGTCGTGGACCTGGCTGCGTCGTCGCTGTGGGCGGCGGTCTACATGGCGATCGGGCTGCTCGGGTACGCCCTGTTCGACAAGCCGTGGCAGGGCGTGGTGGCCGCGATCGTGCTGGTGCTGCTGACCACGGTGGTCAGCAGCCTGGTCCAGCGGCTGCGGAAGAAGAAGGCGGCCGCGGCGCAGCTAGAAACCGAATGACTTGGTCTGCAGCTGAGCGGTGATCTCCGGGTCGCCGTCGAGGTCGACCTGGGCGACGGACTGCCGGCCGAAGCAGAACAGCACCAGCTCGACCGGCGCGCCGGTCACGGTCACCGACCCCGCGGCGGTCGGCTTCTTCGCGACCGCTTCCCGCCCGTCCGGCAGCCGCAGCACGATGCCGCTCGGCGCCTTCCGGACCATCGACCGCGAGGCCAGCTTCAACCCCTTCCACAGGGCCTCCTGCTGCTCGGCCGGCAGCGCGCGGACCTGGAAGTCCGGGACCGCCCGGCGGACGTCCTCGTGGTGCACCAGGTACTCGGTCGTGTTCAGCTGGTGGCCGATCAGCGGCAGCGCGTAGATCGAGAACGACGGCGGCCCGCTGCGGATCTTGTCGACCAGCTCGGTGAAGGTCCACTTCGTCTTGACCGCGGCCATCCGCCGCTCGGTGGTGTCGGCCAGCGCGGGCAGCATGATGCCCGGCGCGGCGATCGGGTCCGACTCCCGCACGTACAGGTGAGCGGCCAGGTCGTGGGTCAGCCACCCCTCGCACAGAGTCGTCCGATCAGGCCCTACCTGATCGAAGAGGTCACACAGAGCGAGTCGTTCTGTCCGGCTGTAGTCGGTCACAACTCGATCGTAGTTGTCGGGACCCAATGGCAGAATGTCATTCGTTGTCAGCCTCGCCAGCTGCCTACACACCTGACACACCGTCGTGACGAAGGATGCCTCGTGCCGTTGCCGAAAGTCCCCAGCAAGGGGAGCGTGACCCGGCGCGGGTTCGCGGTCCTGCGCGTCGCGATCGCCGAGGAGCCGTGGGTCTTCGCGCTCTCGGTGCTGGCGAGCATGCTGTACGGCGCGATGACGGTCGCCGACGGCTGGGCGCTGGGCTGGGCCACCGACCACGTGATCCGCCCGGCCCTCGAGCGCGGCGACACCACCTTCGGCGCGCTGGCGTCACTGGTCTCGCTGTTCCTGGGCATCGCCGTGCTGCGCGCGATCGGCGTCGTCGGCCGGCGGGTCGGGGCGGGCGTGATGCAGTTCCGCCTGCAGGCGACGTACCGGCGCCGCGTCACCCGGCAGTACCTGAAGCTCCCGCTGGAGTGGCACCACCGGCACCCGACCGGCCAGCTGCTGTCCAACGCGAACGCCGACGTCGAGTCGACCTGGTACCCGATCGCACCGCTGCCGATGGCGGTCGGCGTGATCGCGATGCTCGCCTTCGCGACCGCCGCGATGTTCGCCGCCGACGTCTGGCTGGCGCTGGTCGGCTGCCTGGTCTTCCCGCTGGTGTTCGTCGCCAACGTGATCTTCCAGCGGGTGCTGCAGCCGCTCGCCACCCGCGCGCAGGAGCTGCGCGCTGACGTGTCCGAGGTGGCGCACGAGTCGTTCGACGGTGCGCTGGTGGTCAAGACGCTGGGCCGCGAGGCCGCCGAGACCGAGCGCTTCACCGGGCCGACGACGGCCCTGCGCGACGCGAACATCGCGGTCAACCGGGCCCGCGGCGCCTTCGACCCGGTGATCGAGGGCCTGCCGCGGATCGGCGTCCTGCTGGTCCTCCTGGTCGGCGTCGGCCGGGTGCGGTCGGGCGCCGCGGACGCCGGCGACGTCGTCCAGGTCGCGTTCCTGTTCACGCTGATCGGCTTCCCGATCCGGGCGCTCGGCTGGGTGCTCGGCGAGCTGCCGCGCTCGGTCGTCGGCTGGGACCGCGTCCAGCGCGTGCTCACCGCCGAGGGCGGGATGGAGTACGGCGACCAGAAGCTCACCTCGATCAAGGCCGCGCGCCTCGACGTCGAGAACCTCCGCTTCGGGTACCTGCCCGAGCGCGACGTCCTGGCCGGCGTCGACTTCACCGTCCAGCCCGGGCGGACGGTCGCGGTGGTGGGCCCGACCGGCGCCGGCAAGTCGACGCTGACCACGATGCTGACCCGGCTCGTCGACCCCGAGGAGGGCGCGGTCCGGATCGACGGCGTCGACCTGCGGACGCTGGCCCGCGACGAGCTGGCCGGGTCGGTCGCCCTGGTCGCGCAGACCGCGTTCCTGTTCGACGACACGGTCCGCGGCAACATCACGCTCGGCGGCGACTTCACCGACGACGACATCTGGGACGCGCTGCGGATCGCGCAGGGCGAGGGCTTCATCCGGTCGCTGCCCGACGGTCTCGACACCAAGGTCGGCGAACGCGGTACGACGCTGTCCGGCGGCCAGCGGCAGCGGATCGCGCTGGCCCGGGCACTCGTCCGGCGGCCGCGGCTGCTGATCCTCGACGACGCGACGAGCGCGGTCGACCCACAGGTCGAGGCCCGGATCCTGGCCGGCCTGCGCAGCGCCGTACAGGGTGGGCGGTCGGACACGACCGTGCTCGTGATCGCGTACCGGAAGGCGACGATCTCGCTCGCCGACGAGGTGCTGTTCCTGGCCGACGGGCGGATCGCGGCGCAGGGCACGCACCTGGAGCTGCAGGAGAAGTCGCTCGCGTACCGCGACCTGGTCGACGCCTACGAGAAGGACGCCGCGCGGCGCGAGGAAGAGGCCGAGCTGGCCGCCGAACTGGACGATCTGGACAGCGAAGGAGCAAGCGCGTGAGTGCCGCCGAGGCGACCCGGCTCGACGCCGGGGACAACGCCGGAGGACTGGAGACCCTGCGCCAGGGGATCCGGGTGTCGCCGGAGCTGGCCCGCGGGTGGTGGATCACCGGGCTGCTCGCGCTGACCATGACGGCCGGGCGGATCGTCGTACCGATCGCGGTCCAGCAGACCATCGACAAGGGGCTGTCCGGGCCGGGCGGTCCCGACATGTCGTTCGTGGCGTGGATGTGTGTGGCGTGCGCGGGCGGGATCCTGGTTACCGCCTTCGCGTCGTACCTGACCACCGTGCGGCTCGCGGTCAACTCCGAGAGCGGCCTGGCCACGATGCGGATCAAGGCGTTCCGGCACGTGCACGACCTGCCGGTGCTGACCCAGTCGACCGAGCGGCGCGGCGCGCTGGTGAGCCGCGTGACGTCCGACGTCGACACCGTGTCGCAGTTCCTGCAGTTCGGCGGGTTCATCTTCCTGGTCAGCATCGGGCAGATGCTGCTCGCGACCGTCGTCATGTTCGTCTACTCGTGGCAGCTCGCGCTGGTGGTGCTGATCTGCTTCATCCCGCTGTTCGCGAGCTTGAAGTCCCTGCAGCGGCTGATGTCCGCGGCGTACGGCGTGGTGCGGGCCAAGGTCGGCGAGATGCTGTCCGCGATCGCCGAGCCGGTGGTCGGCGCGCAGGTTGTCCGGGCCTACGCGATCGAGCGGCGCACCCAGCAGCGGATCGACGCGTCGATCGAGGACTACCGGCGGACGGCGACGCGGGCGCAGGCGATCACCGGGATCACGTTCTCGATCGGTGGTCTGGCGGCCGGCCTGGCGAACGCCGGTGTCCTGACGGCGGGCGTGCTGCTCGGCGTGGACGGGAACGCGACGCTGGGGGAGATCCTGGCCTTCATGTTCCTGGTCGCGCTGTTTTCCGACCCGGTGCAGATCGCCACGCAGGTGCTGACGGATGCGCAGAGCGCCTTCGCCGGATGGCGGCGGGTGCTCGGCGTGATCGCTACGCCGGCCGACGTGGTGGACCCGGGCGACGACGGGGTGACGCAGGCGCGCGGGCCGATCACGGTGGAGTTCGCGGACGTGAACTTCGCTTACCCGGAAGGGGAGCTGGTACTGCGCGACGTCAACGTGCGGCTGGAGCCGCACCGGCGGGTCGCGGTCGTGGGCGAGACGGGCTCGGGCAAGACGACGTTCGCGAAGTTGCTGACGCGGCTGATGGACCCGACGTCGGGCGCGGTGCTGCTGGACGGCGCGGACGCGCGGACGATCGCGTTCAGC
The DNA here is from genome assembly GCF_039529595.1 of Kribbella lupini. Classification (NCBI taxonomy): domain Bacteria; kingdom Bacillati; phylum Actinomycetota; class Actinomycetes; order Propionibacteriales; family Kribbellaceae; genus Kribbella; species Kribbella lupini. The sequence goes on from NZ_BAAANC010000001.1 coordinate 1,105,046, forward strand.
TCGCTGCGGGAGCGGGTGGTGATGGTGCCCCAGGACGGGTACCTGTTCGACTCGTCGCTGGCGGACAACGTGCGGTTCGGGCGGCCCGACGTGACTGATGCCCAGCTGCTGGAGGCCTTCGAGTCGCTCGGGCTGACGGACTGGCTGGAGTCGCTGCCCGACGGGCTGAACTCGCCGGTGGGTCAGCGGGGTGAGTCCCTGTCGGCCGGTGAGCGGCAGCTCGTCGCGCTGGTGCGGGCGAACATCGCGGATCCGGACCTGCTGGTGCTCGACGAGGCGACGTCCGCTGTCGACCCAGGGACCGAGGTGCGGGTCAACGCCGCGCTCGAGCGGCTGATGGCCGGCCGTACGTCGGTGACGATCGCGCACCGGTTGTCGACCGCCGAAGCCGCCGACGAGGTGCTGGTGTTCGACGAGGGCCGCGTGGTGGAACGCGGTCCGCACGCGGAACTGCTGGTGCTGAACGGAATTTACTCCCGCCTGCACGCCAGCTGGATCGCCCAGCGTTCGGCCGGCTGACAGGGCCTGCGCTGATCCCGGCGGGCCGCCTCCTCCCTCGCTTTCCTTCCTTCCCTTCCTGAGACGTGCGACAGGGCGGTCCGGAGAGGGAGGAAAGAGGCTCCGGGACCGCCCTGTCGTTCAGGGGGCCGTGCTGTTGAGGCAGCACGCCCAGCTCATGGTGCTACGACGGCGTCGGCGCGGCGCCGTTCTCCTGCCCGGCCCCCGGCTGCGGCACCAGCAGGAACTCCACGCCACCCTTGTCGTCCACGGCGGCGTCCAGGATCTTGTCGTCCAGCGTGCTCGCCGCGTTCTGCTCCAGGAACACCCGCGCGCCGCTCTCCTCGACCACCTGGTCGCCCGGCGCCGGGGCCTCGGTCGTCGTCACCGCCAGGGAGGGGTCGGTCGGGTTCTCCTGGGAGATCCGCACGCCGGCACCCTCCGGCGCGCCGTCGACGCCGGTGATGGACTTGATGACCAGAGTCGCGTTCTCCGTCAAGGTCAGCACAACTACTCCTCGTTGTCGATCAACACGGTGAGCCCGCCCCGTGCCCGATGCCGAATTCACCAAACACGAGGGGTCCGCTGTGCGGACTCGCGCGGCCCGAACCGTCCGCAACGAGCCGAACCCTCCATCCCCCAGCCCCCTATCCCGCCACGCCCTCACCCCTCCGAATCGGACTTTGTGCACCGCCCAGCCGTCCGAATCGGACTTTGTGCACCGCTCGGCCACGAATTCCGCCGTACGGCGACTGGCTGGTGCACAAAGTGGCGTAGACGGCGAGGTCCGCCGTGGTGGTGGTCGGCGTGGGCGTGGGGGCGTTGCTACTGCGACTGGTGCGCGGATGGGGCAGACCAGACCGGAGGTTCGCCGGTACGGCGTTCGGCTCGGGTGAAGGCAGTTCTCAGGCGATGGATCAACCGGCCCGGGTCGCCGGCGACGTCCTCCCAGCCGAAGTGCACCAGCTCGACGTCGCGGTCGCTCAGCCGCTGGTCGCGGAGATGACCACGGCGTAGCTGCCAGCGGCGGTCCTCGGCTGTGGAACCGTCGTACTTGGCCAGCCCGTCCGCTTCGGCGACAGTGCGAAACTCCGGCCACCAGAAGTCGACCCGCTCGGGCATCCAAACGGAGCCGGTCCAGAAACTCGCCTGCAGGATCGGTGCCGGTAGCCCGCCGCTCGCGAAGGCAGCACGCGCGATGGATTCGAGTGCAGATTCGGATCTGGCGTCGGCGAAGGCGATCGTCTCGCGGGCACGCCGGACGCCCGGCCACTGGTGCTGGCGATCCAGGACGAGTTGCAATGCGTCTGGATCCACACCACGACGCAGGGCGTGGTCGGCGGTGACGACGGCCTCGCGGAACGGTAGCTCCCGGGCGAGGTCCACGACCGTCCTGGCGGTCGTCGTACGAGGAAAGTCGAGCGCGCCGAGCTGTTCGTCGCGGGGAAGGCCGGCCCGTCGTACGACGATGTCGCTGCGCCGTTGATTCCGGCGCGCTGCGGGCTGCCTCGTCAGCCAGATCGCGCCGACCGCTGGTGCACCGGGCCGCCGCTGATCGCACCAGACGGACAGACCGTCCAGCTCCGCTGCTGTGAAATGGCTGATCACCGAGCCGGAGTACGCGGCCTGGGCACACGCGGCGCGGGCGGTCAGTTCATCCCATCCGCCGTCCAGGTAGTGGTGGTGAAAGCGACGGAGTCGTTCGTTGCGCACCAGCCGTCTCAGGTCGTGATCCCGCAGCCCGAACTCCCACAGCGCGGCCCGCCCCTGCGGCACCGCCCGTACTTCGGCCAGCCGCGACCGAACTTCGTCTTTTAACCGTTCCATACCTACAAGCTGCCGGGCCGCCGTCACTGCACCCCGCCGACTTCCTCCACTGTGGACAACGTCGCGGCGGTGTTCGCCTACCCGCTCGGGTTCACTCGGTCGTCATCTCGACTTTGAGCACCCCTCAGCCACGTCTTACGTCGTACGGCGACCGAACCGTGCTCAAGGTGGGTTGAGAGGCAGGCCGCGCTGGGCGAGTTTGAGCACGACTCCGTCATGTCATCGGCGGTTTGGTGGCTGGCCGGTGCACAAAGTCGGGATGTGACGAGGAGCGGAGCGAGGCGAAGGGTGGTGAGGGTTCGGGGGGCGGGTTGTCGGCGAATCCGTGCAGATCTCCTCGGGCGGCTGGCGGACAGTCGCGTGCGTTTTGGGGACGCGTGGTGTGGGATCTGGGGATGACTATCGAGGTGGAGACTCCGGCGGTGGGTGGGCTGGAGCTGGTGGTGGCGCGGTTGGCGGAGTGGCAGGTGGACGGCGGGGCGGTGCAACTGCATCCGGGGGATCTCGGGTGGTTCTGGCGGTACGGCGCTGAGCAGACCGCGGCGGCGGTGCGGACGTGGGCCCGGGACGGGGAGTTGCTGGCGGTCGGGATGCTGGACGAGCCGGATCTGTTGCGGGTGGCAATCGCTCCGGGCGCGCAGGAGGACGAGGAGCTGGCGCGGCGGATCGCCGCGGATGTGGCCGACCCGGCGGCCGGCGTACTGGTCGAGGGGAAGGTGTACCTGGAGACGCCGAACGACTCCCGGGTGCGGGACCTGTTGTTCGTCGCGGGGTGGGAGCTGGATGATCCGTGGCAACCGTTGGAGCGGGACCTGGCCGAGCCGGTGGAGGACTCCGGGCTGGCGGTCGAGATCGTGACGGCCGAGACGGCGGCGGTGCGGGTGGGGGTTCAGCGGGCGTCGTTCGACGGGTCGACGTTCAGCGAGGAGCGGTGGCACGCGATGGCCGGCGGTACGCCGTACGCGCGGGCGCGGTGCCTGATCGGGCGGGACGCGGCCGGCGAGGCGGTCGGGGCGATCACGGTGTGGTCGGCGGGGAAGGGGCGGCCCGGGCTGATCGAGCCGTTGGGGGTCCACCGCAACCATCGCGGGCACGGGTACGGGCGGGCGATGACGCTCGCCGGGGCCGCGGCGCTGCGGGAGCTCGGCGCGTCGAGGGCGCAGGTGCTGACGCCGTGCTTCAACGAAGGGGCGATCGCGACCTACCGCAGCGCGGGCTTCGAGCTGCTCCCGCAGCGCCGGGACCAGTACCGGAAGGCCTAGCCGGAGACCTCGTCGGCCGCGCGCAGGACCCGCAGGATGTTGCCTCCAGCAAGCTTCGCCAGGTCCTGGTCGGACCAGCCGCGGTCGGCGAGGGCGTAGAACAGCGACGGGTACGACGCGACATCCGGCAGCCCGACCGGGAACTGCGGGCACCCGTCGTAGTCGCCGCCGAGACCGATGTGGTCGATCCCGGCCACCTCGCGCACGTGCTCGACGTGCGCGACCACGTCCTCCAGGGTCGCCTTCGGCGCCGGCTTCGGGTGGGCCGCCGCGATCTTCTTCTGGTCGGCCGGCTTCAGCGGGTCCAGGTCCATCGACTCGGCCAGCTCACGCGCCTCGGCGACCCAGTCGACGAAGGGCTGCGAGACGAAGTACGGCACGAAGGTGACCATGCAGACGCCCTCGTTCCCGGCCAGCGTGGTCAGGACGTCGTCCGGCACGTTGCGCGGGACGTCGCAGACCGCGCGTGCCGACGAGTGGCTGAAGATCACCGGCGCGGTGGTCACGCGCAGCGCGTGCCGCATGGTGTCGGCGGAGACGTGCGACAGGTCGACCAGCATGCCGATCCGGTTCATCTCGGCGACCACCTGCTCGCCGAACTCGTTCAGCCCGCCGAGCACCGGCTCGTCGGTGGCCGAGTCGGCCCAGGAGACGTTGTTGTTGTGCGTCAGCGTCATGTACCGGACGCCGAGCGCGCGCATCACCCGCAGGACGCCGAGCGACTCACCGATCGAGTGCCCGCCCTCCATCCCCATCAGCGACGCGATCCGGCGCTCCTTGAACGCGGCCTCGACCTCGTCCGCGGTCGGCGTCAGCGCCATCGACTCCGGGAACCGCGCGACCAGCCGGTGCACGAAGTCGAGCTGCTCGAACGTCCGCCGTACGGCGTCGTCGTCCTGCGGCACCCACAGCGACCAGAACTGCGCCGCCACCTGCCCGAGCCGCAGCCGCGGCAGGTCGGTGTTGAGCTTCGGCACCGAGACGCTGAGGTCGTAGGCGTCCAGGTCGTAGTCGCACAACTCGTAGAACGCGATCGGCAGATCGTTGTGCCCGTCGATCAGCGGATGGTTCTGCAACAGCGTCTGCACCCGCGCCACACTCGTCGTCATTCCCACATCCTGTCAGCCCGGCGCGCGGCTGTCAGGCCGACCTCGGCGTCCGGTCCTGACCTCCTGGTCAGGCTGCCACCCGGGCTGAGGGACAATGGGGCGGTGAGTATCGAGGAGCTGACCTTCGACGCGGCCGGGCTGATCCCGGCGGTGGTGCAGCAGTACGACACCCGCGAGGTGCTGATGGTCGGCTGGATGAACGCCGAAGCCGTCCGCCGGACCGCCGCGACCGGGCGGAGCACGTTCTGGTCGCGCAGCCGTCAGGAGTACTGGGTGAAGGGCGAGACCAGCGGGCATCGCCAGCACGTGAAGCAGATCCTCGTCGACTGCGACGCCGACACCCTGCTGGTGCTGGTCGACCAGGAAGGTCCCGCCTGCCACACCGGCACCCGCAGCTGCTTCGAGCACGGCGAGATCGAGGTCACGGCGTGAACACTCCGACCATCGAGACCTTCCGCGAGTACGCCAAGGACCGGCGCGTCATCCCGGTGACGCGCCGCCTGCTGGCCGACGCGGAGACGCCGATCGGTGTCTACGGCAAGCTCGCGGCCGAGCGCGAGGGCACGTTCCTGCTGGAGTCGGCGGAGAACGGCGGCGTCTGGTCGCGGTACTCGTTCATCGGCGTCCGCAGCGCCGCGACGCTGACCGAGCGCAACGGCGAGGCGATCTGGACCGGCAACCCGCCGGTCGGCCTGCCGGAGACCGGCGACCCGCTGCAGGCGCTCCGCGAGACCCTCGAGATCCTGCACACCCCGCGCCTGCCCGACCTGCCGCCGCTGACCGGCGGCATGGTCGGCTTCCTCGGGTACGACGCCGTGCGCCGGCTGGAGAAGTTGCCCGACACAACGGTCGACGACCTGGGCCTGCCCGAGCTGACGTTCCTGTTCGCCACCGACCTGGCCGCGCTCGACCACGAGACCGGCGAGATCTGGCTGATCGCGAACGCGGTCAACTGGGACGACTCCGACGAGCGCGTCGACGAGTCGTACGCCGACGCCGTCCGCCGCCTCGACGCGATGGAGCGCGACCTGGCGCGGCCGACGCCGTCGTACGTCGTCCGGGCCGATCGCAAGATTCAGGCGGACCCGCACCGGCAGCGCTCCAGCGCGGAGTACCGGGAGGCCGTCGAGCACGCCAAGGAGGAGATCCGGGCGGGCGAGGCGTTCCAGATCGTCGTGTCCCAGCGCTTCGAGCTGGAGACGACCGCGAGCGCGCTCGACATCTACCGGGTGCTGCGCCGCTCGAACCCGAGCCCCTACATGTACCTGGTCCGCCTGGACGGTTTCGACATCGTCGGCTCCAGCCCCGAGGCACTGGTCAAGGTCACCGACAACAAGGTGATCCTGCACCCGATCGCCGGCACCCGCCGCCGCGGTGTGACGCCGGAGGAGGACCACGCGCTGGAGGAGGAGCTGCGCGCGGACGCCAAGGAGCGCGCCGAGCACCTGATGCTGGTCGACCTGGGCCGCAACGACGTCGGCCGGGTCTGCGCGCCGGGCACGGTCGAGGTGGTCGACTTCATGGACGTCCGCCGGTACAGCCACGTGATGCACCTGGAGTCGACGGTGACCGGGCGGCTCGCGGCCGGCAAGACCGCGTTCGACGCGCTGACCGCGGCGTTCCCGGCCGGCACGTTGTCCGGGGCCCCCAAGCCGCGGGCGATGCAGATCATCGACAAGCTCGAGGTCACCCGCCGCGGCGTGTACGGCGGCGTCGTCGGCTACCTGGACTTCGCCGGTGACGTCGACACCGCGATCGCGATCCGTACGGCGGTGCTGCGCGGATCGACCGCCTACGTCCAGGCCGGCGCCGGCATCGTCGCCGACTCCGACCCGGCCGCCGAGGACGCCGAGTGCCGCACCAAGGCCGCGGCCGTCCTGAACGCGATCGCCGTCGCGGGAACCTTCACCGAGGTCTGATGCAGAAGCCGCAACGACTCGTCGACCTGCTCGCCGTCGTGGCGCTGGCGCTGCTCGCGCTGTCGGCGTACCTGACCTGGTCGACCGCCGACCCCGGTGGAGGCCGCCCGTCGGTCGACTTCAACGGGTACGCCGTCACCCGCGCTCCACTGACGATGGGACTGGCCGCCGTGGTCGCGGTGGTCGTCGTCAAGCTCGCCGGTACGGCGGTCCGCCGGATCCTGTCCGTCCTGGTGCTGCTGATGGGGGTCGCCGCCGTCTGGGTCGCGCTGCAGGTCCGGCCGAGCACGACCGAGCTGGGCCGCATCCGTCCCGAGCTCAGCCAGGCGGTCACCGACCACGTCGGACTGAGCACCGGACCGGCTCCCTGGCTGGCGCTGGCCGGGGGCGTGGCGCTGGTCGCGGCGGGGCTGGTCGGCGTACTGACGGCGCACCGGTGGCGGCGCCCGACCCGGCGCTACGAGCGTGATCCGGCCGCCACGCCCGCGGATCAGTGGAAGGCGATCGACGCGGGTGAGGACCCGACGATCTGATCGCGGCGGGCTACCGCCACAATAGGACGGGACGACGACGAGGAGTGGCGCAGGTGACGGATAAAACCAGCACGGAAGTACCGGCGACGTACGAGAGCGAGGACGCCCACGCGGGCGGCCTGCACGGCAGCACTCCGGCGGCCTGGACCGCCGTGGTGATCGTGCTGGTCGGTTTCACGCTCGGCGCCATCGCGATGGTGATGGGGCCGAACTGGGTGCTGTTCTGGATCTCCGCCGCGATCGCGGTGGCCGGCGGTCTGGTCGGCAAGGTGATGCAGTTGCTCGGCTTCGGTGCCAAGTCCAGCGACCACTCCTGACGGACGGACCACGACATGACTGTGCTTGACGACATCCTCGCCGGGGTCCGGGAGGACCTCGCGGAGCGCCAGGCGCTGGTCAGCCTGGACGACCTCAAGCTCGAGGCCCAGCGGATGCCCGACGCCAAGGACCCGATGCCGGTCTTCCGCGGCGACGGGATCGCGGTGATCGCCGAGGTGAAGCGGTCCAGCCCGTCCAAGGGCGAGCTGGCCGAGATCACCGACCCGGCCGCGCTGGCCGGGGAGTACGAGCAGGGCGGTGCGGCGGCGATCTCGGTGCTGACCGAGAAGCGGCGCTTCAACGGCAGCCTCGACGACCTGCGCGCGGTCCGTGGCCGGGTCGACGTACCGGTGCTGCGCAAGGACTTCGTGGTGTCCTCCTACCAGCTGTGGGAGGCCCGCGCGGCCGGTGCGGACATGGTGCTGCTGATCGTGGCGGCGCTGGAGCAGGAGGCGCTGGTCTCGTTGATCGAGCGGGCCCAGTCGATCGGCCTGTGCCCGCTGGTCGAGGTGCACGACGAGGAGGAGACCAAGCGCGCGGTGGACGCCGGGGCTCAGCTGATCGGCGTGAACAACCGCAACCTGAAGACCCTCGAGATCGACCGGGACACCTTCGCCCGGGTCGCGCCCGGCATCCCGGCCAACCTGGTCCGGGTGGCGGAGTCCGGTGTCCGCGGCCCGCGTGATGTAATCGAGTTCGCGCGCGCCGGGGCCGATGTCGTCCTCGTCGGTGAAACCCTGGTGACCGGCAGCGATCCCCGCTCCTCGGTCGCCGATCTGGTCGCTGCCGGATCGCACCCCGCCATCCAGCAGCGTCACTGAGACGTAGAACCCTGCTTCGGCAGGGTCCTGTGACCGTCCGCGGGCTCAACTCCGGTTGAGCCCGCGGCGCGGTTTCCGGGCCTTGGCCGACCCGGGGTCGGAAGGCGAAGAGATGACTGCACTGCTCCCCGACCAGCTCGGGCACTTCGGCCGCTTCGGCGGCCGGTTCATGCCGGAGGCCCTGATCGGCCCGCTGGACGAGCTGACGGCCGCGTGGCAGGGCGCCATGGCCGACAAGTCCTTCACCGACGAGTTCGAGCGGATGCTGCGCGAGTACGCCGGCACCCCGAGTCTGCTGTACGACGCGACCCGGCTGTCCGACGTCGCCGGCGCGCGGATCCTGCTCAAGCGCGAGGACCTCAACCACACCGGCGCCCACAAGGTCCGCAACGTGCTCGGCCAGGCGTTGCTGACCAAGCGGATGGGCAAGACCCGCGTGATCGCCGAGACCGGCGCCGGCCAGCACGGTGTCGCGACCGCGACCGCGTGCGCCTACCTGGACCTCGAGTGCGTGGTCTACATGGGCGAGGTCGACACCGAGCGCCAGGCGCTGAACGTGGCCCGGATGAAGCTGCTCGGCGCCGAGGTGATCCCGGTCAAGACCGGCTCCCGGACGCTGAAGGACGCGATCAACGAGGCCCTGCGCGACTGGGTCTCCAGCGTCGACAACACCCACTACCTGCTCGGTACGGCGGCCGGCGGCCACCCGTTCCCGGCGATGGTGCGCGACTTCGTGCGCGGCATCGGCGACGAGGCGCGGGCCCAGTCGCTCGAGCTGCTCGGCCGGCTGCCCGACGCGGCGATCGCCTGTGTCGGTGGCGGTTCGAACGCGATCGGCCTGTTCGCCGCGTTCGTCCCGGACACGGACGTGAAGCTGTACGGGATCGAAGCCGGCGGCGACGGGTACGAGACCGGCCGGCACGCCGCGACGATCACCGCCGGCCAGATCGGTGTGCTGCACGGCGCCCGGTCCTACCTGCTGCAGGACGACGACGGCCAGACGATCGAGTCGCACTCGATCTCGGCCGGTCTGGACTACCCGGGCGTCGGCCCGGAGCACGCGTGGCTCGCGGAGACCGGGCGGGCGTCGTACCGGCCGGTGACCGACGGGGCCGCGATGGAGGCGCTCAAGCTGCTGGCGCGGACCGAGGGCATCATCCCCGCGATCGAGTCGGCGCACGCGATCGCCGGCGCGCTGGAGATCGCCAAGGAGCTCGGCCCGGAGGCCGTGCTGCTGGTGAACCTGTCCGGCCGCGGCGACAAGGACATGGACACGGCCGGCGAGTGGTTCGGCCTGATCGAGAAGGGCCACCGGGCATGAGTGACGAGCTGGTTGCCCTGGGCAACGCGGGACGCGCGATCCGGAAGGCGCAGGACGCCGGGCGGACCGGACTGGTGGGGTATCTCCCCGCCGGCTACCCGACGATCGACCTGGCCGTCGATGCGGTGAAGGCGATGATCGACGGCGGGGTCGACGTGGTCGAGCTCGGCCTGCCGTACAGCGACCCGGTGATGGACGGCGTGACGATCCAGCGGGCCGCCGAGGCGGCGCTGTCCGCCGGGCTGCGCACGCGCGACGTGCTCGCGACGGTCGAGAAGCTCGCGGCGTACTCCGACGTACCGGTGCTGGTGATGACCTACTGGAACCCGATCGAGCGGTACGGCGTGGACCGGTTCGCCGCCGACTTCGCCGCGGCCGGGGGAGCGGGGCTGATCACGCCCGACCTCATCCCGGACGAGGGCGCCGAGTGGATCGCCGCGGCCGACAAGCACGAGCTGGACAAGGTGTTCCTGGTCTCGCCGTCGTCGACCGACGCGCGGATCGCGATGACCACGGCGAACTGCCGCGGTTTCGTCTACGCGACCGCCGTGATGGGCGTCACCGGGACCCGCGACCAGGCCTCGGACCTGGCCGCGCCGCTGGTGGCCCGGACCAAGGCGACCACGGCGATTCCGGTCGGTGTGGGGCTCGGGGTGTCCGACGGCGACCAGGCGGCCGAGGTCGCGACGTACGCGGACGCGGTGATCGTCGGGTCGGCGCTGGTGAAGGCGCTGACCGCGGGCGGGCCGGCCGGCGTACGGGAACTGACCGAAAGTCTGGCCGCGGGCGTCCGGCGGGAACCCACGGCTCCCGCCGCTCGTTAGTACGCCCGTGAGTCGAACCAGGAACGCGGCCGTTCTCCTCGCCGCGGTGACTCTGCTCACCCTCGCGGGGTGCAGCAGCGGGCAGAAGCAGCAGGCCGACAATCCGGGCGGGGCGGTGATCCGCACCGCCTCGGGCGACCCCAACGGGTTGCGCGGCGCGGTGCTGGAGCGGCCGTACGCGCTGCCGGCCAAGTCGCTGACCGACACCGCGGGCAACGAGTTCAACCTGCGGACGTCGACCAAGAAGCCGGTCACGCTGGTCTTCTTCGGCTACACCAACTGCCCGGACGTCTGCTCGACCGTGATGGCCGACGTCGCCTCCGCGCTGACCAAGCTCGACGAGCCGGTCCGCGACGACGTCCAGATGCTGTTCGTCACCACGGACCCGGCGCGCGACACCGGGCCGGTGATCCGCAAGTACCTGGACCGGTTCGACCCGTCGTTCGTCGGGCTGACCGGTTCGCTGACCTCGATCAAGGACATCGCGAAGGCCGTCGGCGTCCCGGTCGAGGGGATGAAGAAGCTGCCGTCCGGCGGGTACGAGGTCGGCCACGGCGCCCAGGTGCTCGGCTTCGGCAAGGACGAGAAGGCCACCGTGCTGTGGCTGGACAACGCCGCGATCGGTGACATGGCGCACGACTTCGGCAAGCTGGTGGAGGACAACCGGTGACTCCGCGGGCCTGGTTGCCCTGGGTGTCGACGGCGGCCCGGCTGACGCTGGGCGCCGTGATGCTGGTGGCCGGCGCGCTCAAGGTCGCCGACCCGGCGACGGCCGCGCAGGCCGTCCGGGCCTACGAGTTGTTGCCTGATGCACTGGTGACCCCGGTGGGGTGGGGTCTGCCGTTCCTCGAGATGGCGATCGGCCTGCTGCTGATCGTCGGCTTCGGAACCCGGCCGGCCGGAGCGGCCGCCGGGGTCTTCATGGTGGTGTTCATCGCCGCGGTCTCGTCCGCCTGGGCCCGCGGCCTCTCGATCGACTGCGGCTGCTTCGGCGGCGGCGGTGAGGTCGCGGCCGGCCCGACCAGGTACCTGCAGGAGATCCTGCGCGACACCGGTCTGCTGGTCCTCGCGGGCTGGCTGTTCGTCCGCCCGCTCAGCAAGTTCGCCCTCGAATCCGATCCCCACGTACCGACAGGAGCCACGGCGTCGTGAGCAAGAGCAAAACCCCGGTGAACCCACTGCTGGAGACCAAGAAGCGCCGGATCGGACCCGGCGTCGTCGTGGTGGTGATCCTGGTCCTCGCGCTCGGCGCGGGTGTCGGCGTCCAGTACTGGCGCAGCAACTCCGGCGTCGAGGTCAGCTCGACCGGCGGCCCGGAGCCGACCGTGATCACCGGTCCCGGGACCAACGGTCAGGGCGTCAAGGTCGGGAAGGCCGGCGCCAAGGTCAACATCGACCTGTACCTGGACTTCCGCTGCCCGCACTGCAAGGACTTCGAGGACGAGGCCGGCGACACGATCAACCAGCTCGTCGACGACGGCACGGTCACGCTGACCTACTGGCCGCTGATGTTCGTGAACCCGGACAACTCGCCGCGGCTGGCGAACGCCTTCGCGGCCGCCGCCGCCGAGGGCAAGGCCCGCAGCTACGCCGACGAGCTGTACGCCGACTTCGCGAAGTCGTGGACGCAGGACCAGCTGATCGAGCTCGGCAAGCAGTTGAAGATCGACGACGGTACCTTCGAGGCCGCCGTCAAGGACAACAAGTACGGCAGCTGGCTGGAGTCGGTCGGCCAGGAGGCCAACACCCGCAAGGTCGAGGGCACGCCGACGGTCTTCGTCAACGACAAGATGCTGCCGGCCGACGCGTTGACGCCGGAAGGCATCACCGCGGCCGTCAACGAGGCGAAGGGCTGATCCGGTCGCACTCCGAGTCCCCATCGTGACCGCCGGTCGGTGGTCGCGGTGGGGAGGGTCGAGTAGCGTTCGTCCTTGCCATGTCTAGTCTGCTGCCCGCCGTGATCGTGCCGGCCTTCATTCCCAGTCCCAGCCAGGGTGTCTGGCACCTGTTCGGTCTGCCGCTGCGTGCGTACGCGCTGTGCATCCTGGCCGGCATCTTCGTCGGCTACTGGCTCGGCCGGAAGCGCTGGGTCGCCCGCGGCGGCTCGGCGGAGGTGCTCGCCGACATCATCATGTGGGCGGTGCCGTTCGGCCTGGTCGGCGCGCGGATCTACCACGTCGTCACCGACGCCGGCCGGTACTTCGGCAAGGACTCGCCGCTGGACCCGATCGACGCGCTGAAGATCTGGAACGGCGGGCTCGGCATCTGGGGCGCGATCGCGTTCGGTGCCCTGGGCGCGTGGATCGCCTGCCGCCGGCACAAGGTGCCGTTCCTCGCCGTCGCCGACGCGATGGCGCCCGGGATCGCCTTGGCCCAGGTCCTGGGCCGGTTCGGCAACTACTGGAACCAGGAGCTCTACGGGCGCCCGACCACGCACTGGTTCGGCCTGGAGATCGACCCCGCGCACCGGGTCGCCGGCTTCGAGCAGTACGCGACCTTCCACCCGACGTTCCTGTACGAAGCCCTCTGGAACCTCGGCGTCGTGGCCCTGGTCATCCTCGCCGACCGTCGCTTCCGCCTCGGTCACGGGCGAGCCTTCGCGCTGTACGTCGCGGGCTACACCGTCGGGCGCGCCTGGATCGAGAACCTCCGCATCGACACGGCCGACCACGTCCTGGGCCTGCGCCTGAACGTCTGGACCTCGCTGATCGTCTTCGCCGCCGCGGTGGTCTTCTTCGTCATCAGCGCCCGCACGCGGCCGGGTCAGGAGGACATTCGCGTCACTCCGGCGGCCGCTGACGACACTCCGGGTGAGGCCCTTCCGGCCGACGCGCCGGAGGTCGTCGAAGGCACCACGCCGGATACCTCCTCCGACGACTCAGAGGACGCGGATCGCTCGCTGCCGGCCAAGGGCGAGGGGGCGAAGTCCGGCGGCGACCAGCCGGCTGGCAACGCGTCGCTCAACGCCGAAGGCGCGAGCGGGGCCGCCGGCAAGCAGCCGGAGGCTGCGAGCGTCCCCTCCGGTGGCGCCTCCCAGAGCGACTCGACCACGCCCGCCGACGGGTCTCGTGACTGACGAAAGCACAACCCCAGCAGGAGATGGAGTGCCGCGCACTTCGTCTCCTGCTGCTGTTTCCGCGGAGCACTCCGGGGACCACGTCCATCGGGACGTGACCGGCGGGTGGCTCCGGCCGGCGGTGTTCGGCGCGATGGACGGGCTGGTCAGCAACTTCGCGCTGATCGCGGGCATGGACGGCGGCACCGCGTCGGGCTCGCGGTTCATCGTGCTGGCAGGGCTGGCCGGACTGGCGGCGGGGGCGTTCTCGATGGCGGCGGGGGAGTACACCTCGGTCGCCTCCCAGCGCGAGCTGGCGCGGGCCGAGATCGAGGTCGAACGGCTGGAGATTCAGCGGCACCCCAGGGACGAGGAGCACGAGCTCGCCGACACCTACCGCGCCAAGGGCCTCGACCCCGAGCTCGCCGACCAAGTCGCCAAGCAGTTCCACGCCAACCCCGACCAGGCGCTCGAGGAGCACGTCCGCGAAGAGCTGGGCCTCGACCCGAACGACCTCCCGTCCCCGGTCGTCGCCGCCGCCTCGTCGTTCGTCTGCTTCGCCGTCGGCGCCCTGATCCCGCTCCTCCCGTACCTCCTCGGCGCCTCCAACGTCCTCCCCGCGCTGATCATGTCCCTCACCGCCCTCTTCGTCTGCGGCGCCGTCGTCAGCCGTGTCACCACCCGCTCCTGGTGGTACTCCGGCCTCCGCCAACTCCTCCTCGGCGGCACCGCCGCAGCCCTCACCTACTTCGTAGGCACCCTCGCCGGCCCCGGCCTCGGCTGAGCCCGACGCTCCACGGCGCCTGGTCGCAGGCGAGGTAGATGACCTCCTCCAGCTCCACCAGCCGCCGGACGTGCTCGCCAGGCTCCGGCTGGCTGAGCGACCAGGCTGCCCGCGAGGCAGCGGTGAAGGCGGCAACCAGTACGGCGCCACGCCGTACGCCGGGATCGCCGAAGGCGTCGACCAGGTCGTCCAAGGACCGCATCGACGCCAGCAACAGGTACCCGAGATCAAAGCCGAGCGGCCCGAGCCCGAACTGCTCCCAGTCGATCGCGATCACGTCGTCACCGTCACGACCGAGCAGGTTCACCGGATGCGCGTCCCCGTGCGTCGGCACCCGCGGCAAGGCCGCGAGTTCCGCGAGAGCGGCCTCGCGGTGCGTCCACAGCCAGTTGAGTGCCTTGAGCAACGAATCGCTCAGGCCGGCGTCACCCAGCGCAGACCACCCGCCACGCCGGGCAACAGTCTCCAACCGAGTCGGCAGGACGTCGCGAGCACCCCACGACGGCTCAGACAGCTCAACGCCGGCGAAGCGACCCAAGGCAGCTGCCACGAAGAGATCATCGAAGGTGACAGATTCCACCCACTCCGTCCACAACGTGATCCCCTCGGCGTCCTCCTCCACGCGCAGCGTCTCCGGCGCCCTCAGCCCCGACGTACGCCGTACGACCCCGGACTCGGCCACCAGCGCCTGCCGCCGCCAGTACGCGTGGTGACGGGGCTCCTCGGCCCCGCGCACGAGGCGCTTGACCACCGCGCCCTCCGACGTACGCCAAACACCGCCGTTGTGCTGGCCGGTGCCGAGCGTGAGCGGGGTCCACGAAGGATGCACACCGACCAGCCTGGACCAGAACACGCCGGATGTTCACCTGGTTTCGGGTGGTCGGGAGACGGTCCCACCTGCGAAGATAGAGCGACGGAGTGAGCGCTTGCTTACAGGGCGTGACACTCAACGGTGAAAGGGCGCCCGGGCGTGAAACGACTGTCCACCTGTCGGGCGTCATGAGGTAGTCTCGGGACTCCCGGCTTGGGCCAGTGTTGTCCCGCGGCCAGTTGTTGACCGTAGGACGACGGGAGCCCCTGAATGTTTGGTCGCCCCCCATTCCCGAGTGAGGGTCTGTACGACGGCAAGCACGAGCACGACGCGTGCGGTGTCGCCTTCGTCGCCACCCTCACCGGTGAACCGAGCCACGACATCGTGGCCAAGGCTTTGACCGCCCTGCGCAACCTCGAGCATCGTGGCGCCTCCGGTGCCGAGCCCGACTCCGGCGACGGTGCCGGCATCCTGATCCAGGTCCCGGACGCGTACTACCGCAAGGTGTGCGACTTCGAGCTGCCGGTCGCGCGCGCGTACGCGACCGGGATCGCGTTCCTGCCGCAGGACCCGGACGACGCCGCCAAGGCGGTGGCCCGGATCGAGGAGCTCGCCGACGAGGAGAACCTGACCGTCCTCGGCTGGCGCGACGTGCCGACCACGCCGGACCTGCTCGGCGCGACCGCGCGCTCGGTGATGCCGGTGTTCCGGCAGCTGTTCGTCGCGTCGAAGGCCGGCCGCGTGCTCGGCCTGGCGCTGGAGCGGATGGCGTTCCGGCTGCGCAAGCGCGCCGAGCGCGAGACCGCGACGTACTTCCCGTCGCTGTCGGGGCGGACCATCACCTACAAGGGGATGCTGACCACCGACCAGCTGGACAAGTTCTTCCCCGAGCTGACCGACCCCGACCTCGCCTCGGCGATCGGCGTCGTGCACAGCCGGTTCTCCACCAACACGTTCCCGTCCTGGCCGCTGGCCCACCCGTACCGGTACATCGCCCACAACGGTGAGATCAACACCGTCCAGGGCAACCGGAACTGGATGCGCGCCCGCGAGGCCCTGCTCGCGAGCGACCTGATCCCGGGCGACCTGGAGCAGCTGTACCCGATCTGTACGCCGGGTGCGTCCGACTCCGCGTCGTTCGACGAGGTGCTCGAGCTGCTGCACCTGGGCGGCCGGTCGCTGCCGCACGCGATGCTGATGATGATCCCGGAGGCGTGGGAGAACGCCACCACGATGGATCCGAAGCGGCGCGCGTTCTACGAGTTCCACTCCACGCTGATGGAGCCCTGGGACGGCCCCGCGAGCGTCGTGTTCTCCGACGGCACCAAGGTCGGCGCGGTCCTCGACCGCAACGGCCTGCGTCCCTCGCGGTACTGGGTCACCGAAGACGGCCTGGTCGTCCTGGCCTCCGAGGCCGGCGTCCTGGACATCGACCCGGCCACGGTCACCCAGAAGGGCCGGCTCGAGCCGGGCCGGATCTTCCTGGTCGACGTCGAGGCGCACCGGATCGTCACCGACGCCGAGGTGAAGTCCGCGCTGGCCGACGAGAACCCGTACGACGAGTGGCTGCACGCCGGCCTGATCCGCTTCGAGGACCTGCACGAGCGCGAGCACGTCGTCCACAGCCACGCGTCGGTGACGCGTCGCCAGCAGGTCTTCGGGTACACCGAGGAGGAGCTGCGGGTCCTGCTCACCCCGATGGCCAAGACCGGCGCCGAGCCGATCGGCTCGATGGGCACGGACACCCCGATCGCCGTCCTGAGCGACCGGCCGCGCCTGCTGTTCGACTACTTCGTGCAGCTGTTCGCCCAGGTGACGAACCCGCCGCTGGACGCGATCCGTGAGGAATTGGTGACCTCGCTGTCGTCGAGTCTCGGCCCGGAGGCGAACCTGCTCGACCCCGGCCCGGCGTCCTGCCGTCAGGTGGTGCTGCCGTTCCCGGTGATCACCAACGACGAGTTGGCCAAGCTGCGCCACATCAACCTGGACGGCGACATGCCGGGCCTGGCGACGATGGTGCTGCGCGGCGTGTACGACGTCGAGGGTGGCGGCGACGCGCTGAAGGACCGGCTGGACGAGATCTGCGCCGAGGCGTCGGCGGCGATCGCCGACGGCGCCCGGATCCTGGTCCTGTCCGACCGGCACTCCAACGCCGAGAAGGCGCCGATCCCGTCGCTGCTGCTCACCTCCGCGGTGCACCACCACCTGGTTCGGGAGAAGACCCGCACCCAGGTCGGCCTGGTCGTCGAGGCCGGTGACGTCCGCGAGGTGCACCACGTCGCGGTCCTGATGGGCTACGGCGCTGCCGCGGTCAACCCGTACCTGGCGCTGGAGTCCGCCGAGGACCTGGCCCGGCGCGGCACCTACCTGCCCGGGGTGGACCCCGAGCAGGCGGTCCGCAACGTGGTGAAGTCGCTCGGCAAGGGCGTGCTCAAGGTGATGTCCAAGATGGGCGTCAGCACCGTCGCGTCGTACACGGGAGCGCAGATCTTCGAGGCGACCGGCCTGTCCCCGGACCTGGTCGACGCCTACTTCACCGGTACGTCGAGCAAGCTCGGCGGCATCGGCCTGGACGTCGTCGCCGAGGAGGTCCGTCGGCGGCACCTGCGGGCCTACCCGGCCAGCGGGATCCTGCCGGCGCACCGCAAGCTCGAGATCGGTGGCGAGTACCAGTGGCGGCGCGAGGGCGAGCCGCACCTGTTCGACCCCGAGACCGTGTTCCGCCTGCAGCACTCCACGCGGACCGGCCGGTACGACATCTTCAAGCAGTACACGAGCCGCGTCGACGAGCAGTCCGAGCGGCTGATGACGCTGCGCGGTCTCTTCGGCTTCGACTCTGGCCGCGAGCCGATCTCGATCGACGAGGTCGAGCCGGTGTCGGAGATCGTCAAGCGGTTCAGCACCGGCGCGATGAGCTACGGCTCGATCAGCGCCGAGGCGCACACCACGCTGGCGATCGCGATGAACCGCCTCGGCGGCAAGTCGAACACCGGTGAGGGCGGCGAGGACGCCAACCGCCTGCACGACCCGGAGCTGCGCAGCTCGATCAAGCAGGTCGCGTCCGGCCGGTTCGGCGTGACCGCGGAGTACCTGACCAACTCCGACGACATCCAGATCAAGATGGCGCAGGGCGCGAAGCCCGGCGAGGGCGGGCAGTTGCCCGGCCACAAGGTGTACCCGTGGGTCGCCGGGACCAGGCACTCGACGCCGGGCGTCGGCCTGATCTCGCCGCCGCCGCACCACGACATCTACTCGATCGAGGACCTGGCCCAGCTGATCCACGACCTGAAGAACGCGAACCCGTCCGCACGGGTGCACGTAAAGCTGGTCTCGGAGGTCGGGGTCGGCACGATCGCCGCGGGCGTCAGCAAGGCGCACGCGGACGTCGTACTGATCTCCGGTCACGACGGTGGGACCGGTGCGGCTCCGCTGACCTCGCTGAAGCACGCCGGCGGTCCCTGGGAGCTCGGCCTGGCCGAGACCCAGCAGACCCTGCTGCTCAACGGGCTGCGCGACCGCATCGTCGTCCAGACCGACGGCCAGCTGAAGACCGGCCGGGACGTCGTCGTCGCGGCGCTGCTGGGTGCGGAGGAGTACGGCTTCGCCACCGCGCCGCTCGTCGTGTCGGGCTGCATCATGATGCGCGTCTGCCACCTGGACACCTGCCCGGTCGGCGTCGCCACGCAGAACCCGGTCCTGCGCGAGCGGTACGCCGGCAAGCCGGAGTTCGTGGTGAACTTCTTCGAGTTCATCGCCGAGGAGGTCCGCGAGTACCTGGCGGAGCTCGGGTTCCGCACGCTGGACGAGGCGATCGGCCACGCCGAGGTGCTGGACATCAAGCGCGCGGTCGACCACTGGAAGGCCGACGGGCTCGACCTGTCGCCGATCCTGCACGTGCCCGCCGTACCGGAGGGTGCGTCGTTGCACCAGACCGTGCCGCAGGACCACGGCCTGGACAAGGCACTCGACAACGAGCTGATCCGGATCTGCGCGCCGGCGATCGACAACGGCGAACCGGTCCGGGCCCAGCTCCCGATCCGGAACGTGAACCGGACGGTCGGCACGATGCTCGGCCACGAGATCACCAAGAAGTACCGCGCGGCCGGGCTGCCCGACGGCACCGTCGACCTGACCTTCACCGGGTCGGCCGGCAACTCGTTCGCGGCGTTCGTCCCGCGCGGGGTGACGCTGCGGCTGGAGGGCGACGCCAACGACTACGTCGGCAAGGGCCTGTCCGGTGGCCGCGTGGTGATCCGCCCGGACCGCGACGCGCGGTTCGACGCGGCCGACCAGATCATCGCCGGCAACGTCATCGCGTACGGCGCGACGTCCGGTGAGCTGTTCATCAACGGTGGCGCGGGGCAACGGTTCTGCGTCCGGAACTCCGGTGCCACCGCGGTCGTCGAAGCGGTCGGCGACCACGCCTGCGAGTACATGACCGGTGGCCGCGTCGTCGTGATCGGCGCCACCGGGCGGAACTTCGCGGCGGGCATGTCGGGCGGCGTGGCCCACGTGCTCGACCTGGACCCGTCGCTGGTGAACCCGGAGCTGGTCGACCTGCTTCCGCTCACCGGCGAGGAGTCCGACCTGTTGCAGGACCTGGTCCGCCGTCACCACGAGGAGACCGGTTCGGAGCGGGCGGCCAAGCTGCTCGCCGACTGGACCGCCGCCGAGGCCAGGTTCACCACGGTGATGCCCCGCGACTACGCCCGGGTGCTGGCGGCCAAGGCGGCCGCCGAGCGCGACGGGCTGGACGAGGACGCCACCACGCGAGCGATGATGGAGGCCATCTGATGGCTGACCCGAAGGGATTCCTGACCACCCCGCGGGAGGTGGCCGAGCGCCGCCCGGTCGAGGAACGCAAGCAGGACTGGAAAGAGGTCTACCCGGGCGGACCCGGCAAGGCGCTGCTGCCGATCATCGGCAAGCAGGCCGGCCGGTGCATGGACTGCGGGATTCCGTTCTGCCACTCCGGCTGCCCGCTGGGCAACCTGATCCCGGAGTGGAACGACCTGGTCTGGCGCGACGACTGGACCGGGGCGATCGAGCGGCTGCACGCGACCAACAACTTCCCCGAGTTCACCGGCCGGCTCTGCCCGGCGCCCTGCGAGCCGGCCTGCGTGCTCGGCATCAACCAGGAACCGGTGACGATCAAGAACGTCGAGGTCGCGATCATCGACAAGGCCTGGGAGGCCGGCGACGTCCGGCCCCAGCCGCCGGAGTGGCTGACCGGCAAGACGATCGCGGTCGTCGGCTCAGGCCCGGCCGGTCTGGCCGTCGCCCAGCAGCTGACCCGGGCGGGTCACACCGTCGCCGTGTACGAGCGCGCCTCGGCGCCGGGCGGGCTGCTCCGCTTCGGCATCCCCGAGTTCAAGATGGAGAAGATCCAGGTCGACCGCCGCATCCAGCAGATGAAGGAGGAGGGCACGGTCTTCCGCTCCGGCGTCAACGTCGGCGTGGACGTCACCGGGACCCAGCTCAAGCAGCGGTACGACGCCGTCGTGATCGCCACCGGCGCGACCGCCGCCCGGGACCTGCCGGTGCCCGGCCGTGAGTTCGGCGGGATCCACCAGGCGATGGAGTACCTGCCGCAGGCCAACCGGGTCGCGCTCGGCGAGACGGTCGAGAACCAGATCGTTGCCACCGACAAGGATGTTGTGATCATCGGCGGCGGTGACACCGGCGCGGACTGCCTCGGTACGGCGCACCGCCAGGGGGCGCGCAGCGTCACCCAGCTGGAGATCATGCCGCGCCCGTCGGACGAGCGGCCGGAGGCGCACCCCTGGCCGACGTACCCGATGATCTACCGGGTCGCCTCGGCGCACGAGGAGGGCGGCGAGCGGGTGTACGCCGTCTCGACGAACAACTTCGTGGCCGACGACAACGGTCAGGTCGCCGGGCTGGACCTGGTCGAGGTCGAGCTGGTCGACGGGCGGTTCACGCCCGTTCCCGGGAGTGAGCGGACGATCCCGGCGCAGCTGGTGCTGCTGGCGATGGGCTTCCTCGGGCCGGAGAAGGAAGGCTTCCTCGAGCAGCTCGACGTCGAGCTCGACGAGCGCGGCAACGTCAAGCGGGACAAGGCGTACCAGACCTCGGTCGACGGTGTCTTCGCCTGCGGTGACGCCGGTCGCGGCCAGTCGCTGATCGTCTGGGCGATCGCCGAAGGACGGTCCTGCGCGAACGGCGTGGACGCGTTCCTCACCGGATCGTCGACGTTGCCCACCCCGATCCCACCGACGGCGCGCCCGCTGGTGGTCTGACCCTGCTGACCGGGCGTGGTGGTCACCGAAACGCCGCGCCCGGTCAAGCGAGGGTTTGACTCCGACCCATAAGTTGGTGGTCGTGCCTCGACGACTCCTGACCCGCGCGCGGCTCCGCAAGGCGGTGCCGTGGGCGTTGCTGGTCGTGCTCTGGTTCGTCGTGTCGGTCGTGGTCGGGCTGCTCGGGTTCGCCAACGACTCCGAGCGCGTCACGATCGGCGCGCACACCGCGCAGGTCTCGCCGACCTTCGACTCGCACGCGACCCTCGACCTCGGCGCGGTGCTGCCGCGGCTGCGGCTGGACATGAACCTGCCGCTCGGGCTCGGCGTCAATCTCGACATCCAGGAGACCGACGCGACGAACCTGAACGACCTGCTGCAGCGGGACGCGTTGATCGCCTCCCAGCCCGACGGTGAGATCGCGCGGATCCGCGAGGTCGTGCAGCAGATGGCGGTCGACAACGCGGTCGCCGGGGCCGGGTCGGGGCTGCTGGTCACGGTGCTCGTCACGACGGTGTGGGCGATGCTCGGGCCGGCTCGGCGGCGCGAGTTGTTCGCGCTGGTGCACCGAGGCGAACGGCGGGTGCAGCACCGGGCGGTCGTCGTACTGGTGGCGCTGCTGGTGACGGTCGCGTCGGTGATCGGGCCCGCGCAAATGCGCCAGGCGCAGGCGCCGCCGACCGCGTGGCGGCCGTTGGGTGAGTTGCTGCCGGAGGTGTCGTTCGACGACCGGCTGAAGACCGTCGAGGTGGCGTCCGGGTTCTCCACCGACGGGGGAGTGGGCGTCATCCGTACGGCGTTCGAGACCTACGAGCGATCGACCGAGTTCTACGGGCAGTTGCGCGACCGGGTCAGCCGCGTGGGCGGGCGGATCCGTCCGGCCGGCGAGGGCGAGACCGTCGCGCTGCTGGTCTCGGACCGGCACGACAACATCGGGATGGACCCGTTCGCCGCCGAGGTCGCGAAGGTGGCCGGGGCGAAGATCCTGATCGACGCCGGCG
The DNA here is from genome assembly GCF_039529595.1 of Kribbella lupini. Taxonomy (NCBI): domain Bacteria; kingdom Bacillati; phylum Actinomycetota; class Actinomycetes; order Propionibacteriales; family Kribbellaceae; genus Kribbella; species Kribbella lupini. Next base: position 1,127,389 of record NZ_BAAANC010000001.1, read on the forward strand.
ACGACACGTCGTCGGGGCAGTCGTGGGAGGCGTTCAGCATCAACTCGCTGGCGCAGCACTTCAAGGACCTCAAGGTCGTCGCGGTGGCCGGCAACCACGACTCCGGCGGATTCGTCGAGGAGACGATGCGGCGGAACAAGTTCACCGTGCTCGACAGCAAACCGGTCGAGGTCGAGGGGATCCGCTTCCTCGGCGACAGCGACCCGACCCGGACCGGGCTCGGCAGCGCCGACACCCCCGGCGACGAGACCACCGGCGAGCAGTCGACCCGGCTCGCCGACGTCGCCTGCGCCCAGGCCGAGGACGAGCCGATCTCGACGATGGTGGTGCACGACCCGTCGTCGTACCAGGAGACCGCCGCGCGCGGCTGCGCCTCGCTGCTGGTGTCCGGGCATCTGCACCGGCAGGTCGGGCCGGACACGAAGACCGTCGACGGGCGGTCCGTCACGACGTACACGAACGGCACGACGGGCGGGGCGGCGTACGCGTTCGCCCTGGGCTACACGCTGCGGCGGCCGGGTGAGGTCACGCTGATCACGTACGCCGACGGGCAGCCGACCGGCCTGCAGACCGTCACCGCGGAGCTCACCGGCGAGGTGACCGTGGGGACCTACCGGCCGTTGCCCGCCTGAAATCCGCTGCCTGGTCAGGCGTTCTCACGCTGGTCACGCGATGTTGACCGGTCGGTAACGGGGGCGGACCAGCGGGCCAGTGGTCTTGTAGGAGTAGGGTTTTGTGACGTGCGTCGCGCAAAGATCGTTTGTACGCTCGGCCCGGCTACGGCCGCCCCGGAGCGCATCCTGGAACTTGTCCAAGCAGGTATGGACGTCGCTCGGCTGAACCTGAGCCACGGCGCCCACGCCGAGCATGAGCGCATCTACCACCGGATTCGCGCTGCAGCGGAGGAGACCGGCAAAAACGTCGGCATCCTCGTCGACCTGCAGGGCCCGAAGATCCGGCTGGCCGAGTTCGCCGAAGGCAAGGTCACGCTGACCTACGGCGAGCGCTTCACCATCACCACCCGTGAGGTCCCCGGTGACGTGACCATCTGCGGTACGACGTACGACGGCCTGCCCGGCGACGTCAGCCCGGGTGATCCGCTGCTCATCGACGACGGCCGCATCGCCCTGGTCGCCGAGGAGGTGACCGAGACCGACGTGATCTGCCGGGTCACCGTCGGCGGGCCGGTGTCCAACAACAAGGGCATCAACCTGCCCGGTGCCACGGTGAGCGTGCCGGCGATGTCGGAGAAGGACGTCGAGGACCTGCGCTGGGCCCTGCACCTGCCGGCCGACATGATCGCGATGTCCTTCGTCCAGCGGGCCTCCGACATCCAGATCGTGCACAAGATCATGGACGAGGAGGGCCACCGGGTCCCCGTCGTCGCCAAGATCGAGAAGCCGCAGGCGGTCGCCAACCTGGACGAGATCATCGAGGCCTTCGACGGCTTCATGGTCGCCCGTGGCGACCTCGGCGTGGAGCTCCCGCTGGAGGAGGTCCCGCTGGTCCAGAAGCTGATCATCGACCAGGCCCGGCTGAACGCGAAGCCGGTGATCGTCGCCACCCAGATGCTGGAGTCGATGATCTCCGCCCCGCGCCCGACCCGGGCCGAGGCCTCCGACGTCGCCAACGCCGTCCTCGACGGCGCCGACGCGGTGATGCTGTCCGGCGAGACCAGCGTCGGCCGGTTCCCGATCGAGACCGTCAAGACGATGGCCCGGATCGTGGAGTCCACCGAGGACCACGGCCTCGGCCGGGTCGCCGAGATCGACTGGGAGCCCCGCACCAAGGGCGGCGTGATCGCCAAGGCCGCCGCGGACGTCGCCGAGGCCCTGGACGCGAAGTACCTGGTCGCCTTCACCCAGTCCGGCGACACGGCGCTCCGCCTGGCCCGCTACCGCACCGAGATCCCGGTACTGGCCTTCACCCCCGTCCCGTCCGTCAGCGCCTGGCTGAGCGTCGTCTGGGGCATCGAGACCCACATCGTCCCCACGGTCGACCACACCGACGAGATGGTCCGCCAGGTCGACCAGCGCCTGCTGGAGCTGGGCAAGCTGGAGAAGGGCGACCTGGTCGTCATCGTCGCCGGCAGCCCACCCAGCATCCCGGGCTCCACCAACGCCCTCCGCGTCCACCGCATGGGCGACGCCATCGCCGGCATCGCCCCGGCGTACCGGGAGTAGGAGCAGGTACCGAGAGAGTTGCTGCGGCCGGTCGACTGACCGGCCGCAGTTGTTCGTCAGGCCTTCGGGCCTACGATCCGGTCGAGTGCTGCTACGCCTTCGCGGCGGGCTACCGAGAGAGCGTTGGGGCGGGGCATCCGCCAGGGGACGCCGAGCAGGTCCAGAGCCCACTGGCACAACCGCATGATGTCGGCGGACTCGTTGGAGAACAGGTAGCGGGTGTACTCGTACCGGCGGACCTCACCGCGCGCTCGGTGGGTCGTCCAGTTCGCGACCCGGCAGCCGTCGGACAGGAACAGACCGCGGAGGAACGATTCGGGGCGCTGGGCAACTATCTCCCGCTGCCAGTCGGCCAGCTCGATCCGCCGCTGGTGCTTTCGCCCCGGACCGTGCTGAGGGAACAAGCACGGCCAGTGCTTCCAGTACGACACCAGTTGAGTGCATCCGGGCGCCCGCACCCTGTGCACCGGCCGTCCTGGGTTCACCGCGGTGATGACCTCCGCAACCTCGGAAACGATGCCGGGGTAGGCGACGTCGCACGCTATGCGCAGCGCGAAGACCGCCCTCCGATGCTCGGACAGGCAGCCGTCACCCAGGTAGAAACCGAGCAACAGCGCGTACTCCGGACCCGCGAGCGGGGAGTCGGCGCACCGCGGGCAGGCGGTGGGATCGACCGCAGGCGGCGGATCGTCCCGCCAGGCACGGATCGCGCTGCGACTGACGGAAAGCCGGCGGCTGACCGAGCTCAGGGTTTCGCCCGCGGCCAGTGACTCCAGCGCGGATCGTCGGGTGCGGGCGTCGTACACGAGGACAGCCTCGCAGCCGGGACCGACAGATCTGGGAAGTTGAGGTGCCCTGGGTGGGACTCGAACCCACACTGGATGCTGTTTGAGAGCACGGCCTCTGCCGATTGGGCTACCAGGGCAATTTGCGCTCGACGATCGTAGCCTACCCGGCCGCCCGATCAGAAAATTGTCGGCGGCAGGTCGGATCATCTGGCATGGGTCGGTTCAGGTCACGGGAGACGGTCGAGTCGGCGTTGCGGATGTCTGACGACGGCGTGCTCGATCGGGTCAACGCCGAGATTCACGGCGTGGCGTTGCGAACGATCAGAACGTGGCGACGGCGATACCGGCTCGAGGGGCGGGTCCGCACCGATGGACCCGGCACCCCGTGCCCGAGGTGCGACGGGGCCGAGCTGGACGAACCGGCGTACGCGTTGCTCCTGGGGTGGTATCTGGGGGACGGGCACATCGTCGCGGCCAGACGTGGGGTCTACACGTTGCAGATTGCGAACGACCAGAAGTACCCGGTGCTCGACCAGGAGATCGCGGCAACGATCCGGCGGGTGAAGGCGACGGCGAGTCCTTGTCTGCGGGGTGGGTCGGCGGCGGTGCGGATCGAGGCGCGGTGGAAGCACTGGCCGTGCGTGTTCCCGCAGCACGGGCCCGGGCGGAAGCACCAGCGGCGGATCGAGTTGCGCGGGTGGCAGCGGGAGATCGTCCGGCGGGAGCCGGAGTTGCTGCTGCGCGGGCTGTTCCACTCCGACGGCTGCCGGTTCGTCAACTGGGCGACCAAGCCGACCCGCGACGGAGGGCGCAAGCGGTACGAGTACCTGCGCTACGTGTTCTCCAACGAGTCCGCGGACATCCGTTTGATCCTCACCGACGCACTGGACCAGCTGGGCATTCCTTGGCGGTGCCCGCGGCCGAACGTGGTCGCGGTGAGTCGGCGGGAGGCGGTTGTGGCGCTCGACGGGTTCGTCGGGCCGAAGAGCTGAGTGCGGGGTCGATATGGTGTCGGGTGTGACTGCTAAGCGTGTGGTGATCGCTGAGGACGAGGCTCTGATCCGGATGGATCTGGCCGAGATGCTGGCTGAGGAGGGGTACGACGTCGTCGGGCAGGCCGGGGACGGGGAGGAGGCCATTCGGCTGGCGGTCGAGCATCGGCCGGATCTGGTGATCCTGGACGTGAAGATGCCGAAGCTGGACGGGCTCAGCGCGGCGGAGAAGATCGCGGGGGAGCGGATCGCGCCGGTGCTGATGCTGACGGCGTTCTCGCAGCGGGAGCTGGTCGAGCGGGCCCGCGACGCCGGAGCGATGGCGTACCTGGTGAAGCCGTTCTCCAAGGCCGACCTGCTGCCGGCGATCGAGATCGCGGCCAGCCGGTACGTCGAGCTCGCGGAGCTGGAGCGCGAGGTCGCCGACCTGTCGGAGCGGCTGGAGACCCGCAAGCTGGTCGACCGGGCCAAGTCGGTGCTGCAGACCAAGTTCGGGCTGTCCGAGCCGGACTCGTTCCGCTGGATCCAGAAGACCGCGATGGACAAGCGCGTCTCGATGCGCCAGGTCGCCGAACTGGTGGTCGACGAAGCCGGTTCCTGAGGCCGGTCCCAGCCCCGGGCACATGCCACGAAAGGCAGGCTTTCGCCACCTGTACGGCGTGGCGCCAGCGCCCGTCCGTCCGAGGAACGAGACGGCCGTCACACAGCGTAAAACCCGGCCGAATACCGGTGGCACCCGTTGGTTGTCAATGTGGCTCTCAGTACGCCGCACCATCACAGCAGGTGACGACGCTGAGCAAAGCCAGTCGTGTCCGATCATGATGGTGCTTACAGCGGTAACGACCTCACAACACACGCTGGGTCACGTTCGCCTTGACTGCTCGGCGGGGTCTAACCTGCGGGTGCTCGCGGCAATCGCGGGGGTCCGGGGATCGCTCGGACTATCCAGACATGGGAGGAACAGTGCACCAGCGTTCCGTAGTACGGGTCGGCGCGTCGCTGATCGTTGCGTCGTTGGCCCTGACTGCCTGCGGTTCACGCAGCGACGACAACGGTGGCGGGGGCTCCGGCGATGAGACGAAGACCGCCAAGATCGGCGTGATCGCACCGCTGTCGGGCGACCTGTCCGCGCTTGGTCTGGGTATCCAGCACTCGGTCGAGCTGGCCGTGAAGCAGGCCAACGACTCCAACGCCGTTCCGGGCTGGAAGTTCGAGGTCTCGGCCAAGGACGACGAGGGCAAGACGGACCCGGCCAAGAACGCGGCCACCGCGCTCGCCGGTGACAAGGACGTGATCGGTGTCGTCGGCACCCTGAACACCAGCACGAGCCTGCAGGTTCAGCCGGTGCTCGCGCCGAAGAACATCGTCCAGGTCTCGCCGGCCAACACCGGCCCCGCCCTGACCCAGGGCGCGGACTGGCAGAAGAGCCCGAAGCGGCCGTACCCGACGTACTTCCGCACCTGCACCACGGACGCCGTCCAGGGGCCGTTCGCGGCGCGCTACCTGTACAACACCGCGAAGATCACCAAGGTCGCGACGATCCACGACAAGAAGGCCTACGGCCAGGGCCTGGTCGGCACCTTCACCGACGAGTTCAAGAAGCTCGGCGGTACGGTGACCGCGGCCGAGACGATCACCGCGGACGAGTCGAACTACACCGCGGTCGTGTCCGCGATCAAGCCGTCCGCCCCGCAGGCGGTCTACTACGGCGGTGAGTACCCGCAGGCCGGGCCGCTGTCGCAGCAGATGAAGGCGGCCGGTCTGAACGTCCCGCTGATGGGCGGCGACGGCATCTTCGACCCGAAGTACATCTCCCTGGGTGGCAAGAGCTCCACCGGCGACCTGGCCACCTCGGTCGGCGCGCCGACCGACGCGCTGCCGTCGGCCAAGAAGTTCGTCGAGGACTACAAGGCGGCGAACTTCCCGGAGCCGTACGCCGCCTACGGCGGTTACTCCTACGACGCGGCGAACGCGATCATCAACGCGCTGAAGGAGTCCCTGAAGGACGCCTCCGACGTCGAGTCGGCCCGTCCGAAGACCGTCGAGGCGCTCGGCAAGGTCTCGTTCGACGGCGTCACCGGCAAGGTCTCCTTCGACCAGTACGGCGACACCACCTCCAAGGTCCTGACCGTCTACAAGGTCGACGCCGGTAAGTGGGCGACCGTGGAGACCAAGGACTTCGTAGCCAACTAGTCGGCCTCGTGTCCGGGGGTGGGAGTGAACGTTTCTCCCACCCCCGTGGCATGTCGGCACAGAGGTAGTTAGGAGGTCGACGTGGACCAGTTCTTCCAGCAGCTCGTGAACGGGCTGACTCTCGGGTCGTTGTACGCCCTGATCGCGGTCGGGTACACCGTCGTCTACGGCATCGTGCAGCTGATCAACTTCGCGCACGGCGAGATCTTCATGATCGGCGCGTTCGGCGCGCTGACGACGTACCTGTTGTTCTTCGACGGGCACACCAGTGTGTGGATCCTGCCGGTGATGATCATCGGGGCGATCATCGCCTCGACCGCCACCGCGGTGGCGATGGAACGTGTCGCGTACCGTCCCCTGCGGAACGCGCCACGACTCGCACCGCTGATCACCGCGATCGGGATCTCGGTGTTCCTGCAGGAGTTCATCCGGCTCCTGTACGACCGGCCGCAGTGGACGCTGGTCGTGATCGCGCCGACCGTGGTGTGGGTCGCGTACGTCGCGGCCACCCGCGGGCTGAAGCTCAACCTGAATCACCCCGTGACCAAGTGGCAGGACCGGACGCCGCTGATCGGCGCCGGTGTCGGTGCGCTGCTGGTCTGGATCGTGGTCCGGCGGCTCGTCGACCCCGGCTACGCGTTCACGCCCGTCGTACTGATCGCCGGCGTGGCCGTCGGTGTGGGCGTCGCGTGGTTGCTGGCCCGGTTCGGGTCCGGCAGCGAGCGCGCGAAGCTCCTGCTCATGCCGTCCCTGCAGCTGGCCGGCGGGGCGGTCGTCCTGCTCGAGCTCCTCTGGGTCGTCTACCGCGAGATCCTCAGCTCGATCGAGTGGCCGAGCGCGAAGCAGCGCATCCCGTTCCCGCAGATCGACGTGGTCACCGGGTCGGCGCTGCAGCTCGGTGGCGTGACCATCCAGCGGTCGGCGATCTTCACCGTCGCCGCGCTGGTCGTCTGTACGGCGATCCTGTGGTACTTCATCAACCGGACCCGGCTGGGCCGCGGCATGCTCGCGGTCTCCCAGGACCCCGACACCGCCCGCCTGATGGGCATCAACGTCGACCGGATCATCGTGGTCGCGTTCGCGCTCGGCGCCGTACTGGCCGCCGTCGCCGGTGTCTCGCAGGGCCTGCAGAACAACAACATCGAGTTCCGGATGGGCTTCCTGGCCGGTCTGAAGGCGTTCACCGCCGCGGTGCTCGGTGGAATCGGCAACATCTACGGTGCGGTCGCCGGTGGTCTGGTGCTCGGCGTCGTCGAGGCGATGGCCACCCAGTACATCCCCGGCCAGTTCGGTGGTAGTACCTGGAAGGACGTCTGGGCGTTCGTCATCCTGATTCTGGTACTGGTCTTCAGGCCGCAGGGCCTGCTCGGGGCGAGGGTGGTGGATCGCGCATGACGCAGGTCGACACGACAACCGGTACGACGGAACCGGCGGCGACGCCGCCGTCGAAGGCCGCCTGGCCGCTCGGCCTGGCAGGTGTGCTCCTGGTGGTCGTCGGCTCCTTCCTGTCCTGGAGCTACGACGGCTCGATCCTGGGCGACCTGTCGATCAACTTCTACCCCGGCGGGCTGCAGATCCTGGCGATCATCGCCGCCGTGCTCGCGCTGGTGCTGCTGCTGGCCGAGCAGGGTCCGCTCAGCCGGCTCAACGCCTGGCTCGACACCACCCTGGGCCTGCGGGCGCTGGGGATCGGCCTGACGTTCTACATGCTGCTGGTGCTGATCGCGATCTCCGTCGAGTCCGACGGCCTGATCAACGTCAACCCCGGCGGCTGGATCTCCTTCGTCGGCGCGGTCGCCCTCCTGGTCTCCTCCCGGATGCTGCCGCTGCGGACGCTGAACGACATGAGCCGGGCCAAGCTCCCGGGCTGGTCGGAGATCGTCGCGATCGCCGTCCTGATGGCGTCGGTGCTGTTCGTCTCGGCGTACGCGCTGGGGCTGGACGACGCCTGGGCGTTCGTGCTGTGCCTGGTGTTCATCGCGGCCGTCGTGGCCGTGCTGTTCCGGACCGGCACGATGAGCTGGGTCGGGCACGCCGCGCAGCGGCACAAGAAGGTCCTGACGCTGTCGTCGTTCGTCGTCGCGTTCCTGTTCCCGTTCACCCAGAACGGTTCGGACGCGAACATGTCGATCGCGACCCAGGTGCTGGTCTTCGCCGCCACCGCGATGGGCCTGAACATCGTGGTCGGCCTGGCCGGCCTGCTGGACCTCGGGTACATCGCGTTCCTCGGCTCCGGCGCGTACGTCGCGGCGATGCTGTCGAACTCGGCGTTCGCGACGATCGGCTGGACCCCGCCGTTCCTGGTCGTGGTCCTGGTCGGCGCCTGCGTCGCGGCGACCTTCGGCCTGATCATCGGTTCACCGACGCTGCGGGTCTCCGGCGACTACCTGGCGATCGTGACGCTCGGGTTCGGTGAGATCTTCCGGCTCGCGATGGCCAACCTGGACGGCAACAACGGCCCGAACCTGACCAACGGCCCGAACGGCATCCCGGGCATCCCGGACCTGCAGGTCGGCAGCTTCAACTTCGGCGACGAGCACAACGTCGCCGGGATCGACCTCGGGCGCTTCTCGAACTACTACTTCCTGCTGCTGGTCCTGATCGGCGGCATCATCCTGGTCTTCGCCCGGCTGAACAACAGCCGGATCGGGCGCGGCTGGGTGGCGATCCGGGAGGACGAGAAGGCCGCCGAGGCGATGGGTGTGAACGTCTTCGGCCTGAAGCTGCTGGCGTTCGCGGTCGGCGCCTTCCTGGCCGGTCTGGCCGGCACCATCAAGGCGCACCAGGACGGCGCGGTCAGTCCCGACCAGTACGTCTTCCTGGAGTCGGCCTTCCTGCTGGCGGCCATCGTGCTGGGCGGTATGGGCACCATCGCCGGTGTGTTGCTCGGTGCAACGATCCTGAAGCTGCTGCCGGAGAAGCTGCGGTTCTTCTCGGAGTACCGGCTGCTGCTGTTCGGTCTGCTGCTGGTGCTGATGATGCGGTTCCGCCCCGAGGGCCTGGTGGCCAGCCGCAGACGGCAGTTGGAGTTCCACGAAGAGGACGAGGAGCTGGCCGTCGCGGTCGAGCAGGAACTCGTCGAGGAGGCGAAATGACCGTCACGGAACCGGCGCCGAGCGCGCCGACCACCGGCCGGCCGGTGCTGGAGGCCTCCGGCGTGACCATGCGCTTCGGTGGTCTGTTGGCCGTCAACGACGTCAACCTGACCGTCCGCGAGGGCGAGATCGTCGGGCTGATCGGCCCGAACGGCGCCGGCAAGACGACGTTCTTCAACTGCCTGACCGGGCTGTACAAGCCGACCAGCGGTCAGGTCCGGTTCGAGGGCACGCCGTTGCCGCCCAAGCCGCGGGCCGTGGTCAAGGCGGGGATGGCGCGGACGTTCCAGAACATCCGCCTGTTCGCCAACATGACCGCGCTGGAGAACGTGATGGTGGGCCGGTACTGCCGGACGTCGGCCGGTGCGCTGACGTCGGTGCTGCACGGCCCGAAGTACCGTCGCGAGGAGGCGGCCACCCGGGCCCGTGCCCAGGAGCTGCTGGAGTTCGTCGGCCTCGGCAAGTCCACCGAGCACCTGGCCCGGAACATGCCGTACGGCGACCAGCGGCGGCTCGAGATCGCCCGCGCGCTGGCCACCGACCCGAAGCTCATCCTGCTGGACGAGCCGACGGCCGGGATGAACCCGCAGGAGACCAAGCAGGCCAGCGACCTGATCTTCAAGATCCGGGACTCGGGCCTGTCGGTGGTCGTGATCGAGCACGACATGCGGTTCATCTTCAACCTGTGCGACCGGGTGCTGTGCCTGGTCCGCGGCGAGACGCTGATCGAGGGCTCGCCCGGCGAGGTGCAGTCGGACCCGCGGGTGATCGAGGCCTACATCGGCACCGGCGAGGACGACGAGGACGACGACCGTCCGCAGGACGTTCCGGAGGAGGGACGATGACCGCGATGCTGGAGGTCCGCGACCTCGAGGTTGCCTACGGCAAGATCGTCGCGGTGAAGAGGATCAGCTTCTCCGTCGAGCAGGGGCAGGTGGTGTCGCTGATCGGCACCAACGGCGCCGGCAAGACGACCACGCTGCGGACGATCTCGGGGCTGCTGCGCCCGACGTCGGGCGAGATCCTGTTCCAGGGGCAGCGGATCGACGACGTACCGGCCCACGACATCGTCACGATGGGGCTGGCACACTCGCCCGAGGGCCGGCGGATCTTCCCCCGGCTGTCGGTCGAGGAGAACCTGCTGCTCGGCGCGTTCACCCGCAACGACCAGTCGGCGATCCGGACCGACCTCGAGGCGGCGTACGCGCTGTTCCCGATCCTGGGGGAGCGCCGCAAGCAGCCGGCCGGGACGTTCTCCGGCGGTGAGCAGCAGATGCTGGCGATGGGCCGGGCGATGATGAGCCGTCCCAAGCTGCTGATGCTCGACGAGCCGTCGATGGGCCTGTCGCCGATCATGATGAAGCGGATCATGACGACCGTCACCGAGCTGCAGAAGCAGGGCACGACGATCCTGCTGGTCGAGCAGAACGCCCAGGCGGCGCTCAAGCGGGCCGACTACGGCTACGTCCTGGAGGTCGGCAAGATCGTCGTCGAGGGCACCGGCCGCGAGCTGCTGGTCAACGACGACGTGCGCAAGGCGTACCTCGGCGAGGACTGACCCGTACGACGAAGAGCCCCGGTCCCCGCGTGGGAGCCGGGGCTCTTTGCTGTCGGCAACCGCTCAGTTGCGGACGACAACCAGCAGGTGGACCAGCAGCGGCGCGACGATCAGCGCCGGCAGGAGATCGGCGACGGCGACCTGCTTGATCTTCAGCAGCCGCAGCGCCACACCGATCAGCAGCAGGCCGCCGGTGGCGCCCAGAGCCGTCACGTGGGCCTCGGGCAGTACGTCGCCGAGCAGGGCGCCGACGGCCGTCATCAGGCCCTGGACGACCAGTACGACGAGCGCGGACGCCGCGACGCCCCAGCCGAGCGAAGCGGCGAAGGCGATCGAGGCGAAGCCGTCCAGGACCGCCTTCAGGAACAGCTGGTCGGCGCCGCGGCCCACACCGTCGGACAGCGCACCCAGGAAGGTGAGCGGCCCGACGCAGAAGACCATCGACGCGGTGACGAAGCCCTCCACGAACGTGCTCTCGCCGTCCCCGCGGCTGAACCGGTGCTGGAGCCAGCTGCCGAAGCCCTCGAGGCGTTGCTCGATCCGCAGCAGCGAACCCGCGATACCGCCGATCAGCATCGCGCCGAGCACGATCAGCACCGGCGCGCTGTCGCCGACCGCGTCGCTGAGGGCGGCATCGCCGACCGTGAGTGCCGACGTGATCGCGATCAGCAGTGTGACCAGACCCAGTGCGTCGGTGACGAGGTCGCGGGTCCGGCCGGGCAGGCGGTGCCCGATCAGCACGCCGAGGACCGAGCCGACGAGGACCGTCGCGACGTTCACGACGGTGCCGATTCCGATGAACAAGCGTGCTCTCCGATCGCCGGCGATCACAGCCGGTGTGGGGGTGGTCGCGTCGCTTTGCAAGCGACCTCCGAAGCCCTACTGTTGCGCGGGGACGAGCGTATCCGCCCAGTCCTGTTCACCTCGGGGGTGGATCAAGACCAGGAGGCCGACGTGGCAGCAGCCATCGAGGTGCGCGACGCACGGCCCGACGACGCCGCGGCCCTGGTGACGCTGTGGGGCGAGATGTCGATCGGCACCGGTCACCAGCGCGCGCTGGCGGCGCCGACGCCGGCGTCGGTCCGGGCCTCGATCGCCCGGCTCGGCCAGGATCCCGGCGCCCGGCTGGTGGTCGGCGAGCTCGACGGCCACGTCAGCGGGATGGTCTACCTGCGCCGGACGCCGATCTCCCCGCTGCACGCCGAGGAGACGATGACGGTCGAGTACCTGCACGTCACCGACCACGCCCGCCGGCACGGTCTGGGCAAGGCGCTGGTCGCCGAGTCCGCCGCGTGGGCCGAGCACGAGAACTGCCCGTACCTCGGGGTCGTCGCGCCCGCCCTGGCCCGGGAGGCGAACCGGTTCCTCGCCCGGCTCGGGCTCGGCCAGGCCGCCGTACTGCGGTTCGCCGGCACGCACACGGTCCGTCGCCGGCTCGCCGCCGAGCACGCGCCCAACCTGCTGGCGATGCTGTCGTCACGCCGGTCGGTGATCGCCCGGCGCGCCCAGCTCGGCCGGCACCCCGATCTCACTTCTCCGGCGGAGCCTGAATCAGCTGGCAGGTGATCCGGGCGGTGCACACCCGCTTGTCCCGCTCGTCGGTGACGACGATCTCGTACGACGTGGTGGTGCGGCCCAGGTAGATCGGCGTGGCCACGCCGGTCACGGTCCCTTCCCGGACGGCCCGGTGGTGGGTCGCGTTGATGTCGACGCCGACCGCGACCTTCCCGTACTGCGCCGCGTGCAGGGCCGACCCGATCGACCCGAGGCTCTCGGCGAGCACGCAGGACGCGCCACCGTGCAGCAGCCCGTACGGCTGGGTGTTGCCCTTGACGGGCATGGTCGCCACGACCCTTTCGGGGGACGCCTCGCTGACCGCGATGCCCATCACGCTGAGCAAAGTGCCCGCGACGTCCATGCCCGGCGGCAGCGCCGTCCCTTCACTGCTCTGATCAGTCACAGGGCGCACCCTACCTTCGCCCGGCGTGAGAGAAACTGTCCCTGCCAACCACTAGAGTCGGTACGTGGCTCCAGAAACTGACACGACTACGACGACCAAGGACCCCGAGCCGGTGACGGGCGACTCGCCCCGGCCGCGGATCCTGCTGCTGGACGGGCATTCGCTCGCGTACCGGGCGTTCTTCGCGCTGCCGGTGGAGAACTTCTCCACCACCACGGGTCAGCACACCAACGCGGTGTACGGGTTCACCTCGATGCTGATCAACATGCTGCGCGACGAGCAGCCGACGCACATCTGCGTCGCCTTCGACGTGTCCCGCAAGACCTTCCGCTCCGAGCAGTACACGGAGTACAAGGCCGGCCGGTCGAAGTCGCCGGACGAGTTCAAGGGGCAGGTCTCGCTGGTCAAGGAGGTGCTGGAGGCGCTCCGGATCCCGACCACCGAGATCGACGGCTGGGAGGCCGACGACATCATCGCCACGCTCGCGACGCAGGCCGACGAGCAGGGCTTCGAGGTGCTGATCAGCTCCGGCGACCGCGACTCCTTCCAGCTGATCAACGACAACATCACCGTGCTGTACCCCAAGCGGGGCGTCTCCGAGATCGCCCGGATGGACCCGGCCGCGGTCGAGGCGAAGTACGGCATCCCCCCGCGGCTGTACCCCGACCTCGCCGCGCTGGTCGGCGAGAAGAGCGACAACCTGCCCGGCGTACCGGGGGTCGGTGACAAGACCGCGGCGAAGTGGCTGAACCAGTTCGGCTCGCTCAACGACGTGATCGACCGGGTCAACGAGATCAAGGGCAAGGCCGGTGAGTCGCTGCGCGAGCACCTGTCCGACGTGATCCGGAACCGCCAGATCAACGAGCTGGTCCGCGACCTGACGCTGGACGTCTCGGTCGACGACCTGGTCCGGCACCCCTGGGACCGCGACAAGGTGCACACGCTGTTCGACAGCCTGGAGTTCCGGGTGCTGCGCGAGCGGCTGGTCGCCGAGCACGAGCAGGTCGAGGAGACGATCGAGGAAGGCTTCGACCTCGAGGGCACGCAGCTCAAGCCGGGCGAGGTCGCGGCCTGGATCAAGGAGCACGTGTCGACCGGCGCGCGCACCGGCGTGGCCGTGCAGGGCAGCTGGGGCCGGGGGACCGGCGAGATCACCGGGCTCGCGCTGGCGACGTCGACCGGTGCGGCGGCCTGGTTCGACCCGGCGACGCTGACGCCGGACGACGACGCGGCCTGGCAGGCCTGGCTCGCCGACGCCGCGCAGCCGAAGGCGCTGCACGACGCGAAGGGTCCGCTGCTCGGGTTCCTCGAGCGCGGCTGGACGCTGGCCGGGCTGACGTCCGACACCCAGCTGAGCGCGTACCTGGCCCGTCCGGACCAGCGGTCGTACGACCTGTCCGACCTGACCGTGCGGTACCTCAAGCGCGAGCTGCGCACCGAGGAGGCCGACAACGGGCAGCTCAGCTTCGACGACGTTGAGGGCGGCCCGGCCGCCGACGCGACGATGCTGCGCGCGCGGGCGATCGCGGACCTCGCGGACACGCTCGACGTGGAGCTGGAGAAGCAAGCCGGTACAGCGCTGCTGGCCGACGTCGAGCTGCCGCTGATCGACGTGATCGCGGCGATGGAGCGCGACGGGATCGCGGTCGACCGGCCGTACCTGGAGCAGCTCGAGGAGCGGTTCGCGACCGGTGTCCGGGACGCGGCGGCGTCGGCGTACGAGGTGATCGGCAAGGAGATCAACCTCGGGTCGCCCAAGCAGCTGCAGGTGGTGCTGTTCGACGAGCTGCAGATGCCGAAGACCAAGCGCACCAAGACCGGGTACACGACCGACGCGGACTCGCTGCAGTCGCTGTTCGAGAAGACCGAGCACCCGTTCCTGGCGTACCTGCTCGCGCACCGCGACGCGACCCGGCTGCGGCAGACCGTCGAGGGGCTGCTGAAGACGATCAGCCCGAGGGACGCCCGGATCCACACCACGTTCAACCAGACGATCGCGGCGACCGGGCGACTCAGCTCGACCGACCCGAACCTGCAGAACATCCCGATCCGGACCGAGGAGGGCCGCCGGATCCGCGAGGCGTTCGTCGTCGGCGAAGGCTTCGAGGCCTTGATGTCGGCCGACTACAGCCAGATCGAGATGCGGATCATGGCGCACGTGTCGGAGGACGAGGGGCTGATCTCGGCGTTCAACTCCGGCGAGGACTTCCACTCGGTGACCGCCGCGCGGGTGTTCTCGGTCGACGCGAGCGAGGTGACGCAGGAGCAGCGCGCCAAGATCAAGGCGATGAACTACGGCCTGGCGTACGGGCTGTCGGCGTACGGGCTGAGCCAGCAGCTGAAGATCGGCGTGGACGAGGCCAAGGGCCTGATGGACGAGTACTTCGAGCGCTTCGGTGGGGTGCGGGACTACCTGCGCAGCATCGTGCTCGAGGCCGGCAAGAGCGGGTACACCGAGACCATCCTCGGCCGCCGCCGCTACCTGCCCGACCTGACCAGCGACAACCGCCAGCGCCGCGAGATGGCCGAGCGGATGGCGCTGAACGCTCCGATCCAGGGCTCGGCCGCCGACGTCATCAAGATGGCGATGCTCAAGGTCGACGCGTCCCTGCGCGCCTCCGGCCTCAAGTCCCGGATGCTCCTCCAGGTCCACGACGAACTGGTCTTCGAGATCGCCCCGGGCGAGCGCGAAGCCCTGGAAGCCCTTGTCCGCAAGGACATGGGCGCCGCGGTCGAGATGGCCGTCCCGCTGGATGTCTCGGTCGGCGTAGGCCGTACCTGGCACGAAGCCGCGCACTGATCTGCTGAAGGCAACAACAGGCTCCCCATCGTGAGGTGGGGAGCCTGTTGCCGTTCAGCGCCGGAGCAAGCCCGTGGCGGCCGGTCTCCGACGTGCTCCGGGACCGTCTGTTGCAGCAGGGCCCGGCTGAGGAGTGAAGCGACTTCAGGAGCCGGTCAAGGCGGCTCGGCGTTGGAGCAGGTGGATTCGTTCGGCTTCGTTGGCGCAGGCGAGCAGGGCGGTGTCGTAGGCGGCCGCGGCTTCGTCGAGGCGGCCTGCGCGGGTGAGGAGTTCGGCGCGTACGGCGGGGAGTCGGTGACCGGGGAGATCCAGCCCCTGCAGGAGGGTGAGGCCGGCGGTGGGGCCCTCGGCCTCGGCGACCGCGACTGCGCGGTTCAGGGTGACGATCGGTGAACCGGTCAGGGCCTCCAGTTCCTCGTACCAGCTGGCGATGCGGTGCCAGTCGGTGTCGACGGCGCGGAGAGTGATCGAGTGCTCGGCCGCGATGAGTGCCTGCAGCAAGTAAGCACTCGACGGAGCCCGCTGCGCCAACGGGGTCAGCAGGGCGAGGGCCTCGGCGATCTCGTTGGTGTGCCAGCGGGTGCGGTCCTGGTCGGGGAGGAGGACCAGCCGTCCGCGGTCGACGCGGGCGTCGCGCCGCGAGTGCTGCAACAGCATCAGCGCCAGCAGCGCGTCGACATCGTCGTACGACGACGCCGGGCAGACCTCGCGGAGGACCCGGACCAACCGGATCACCTCGCCGGCCTCGGCCGCGCGTACGACGTCGTCGCCCGAGCCGGGTGCGTACGCCGCGGTGAACGCCAGGTAGGCGATCTCCGCGACCGCCGAGATCCGCGCTTGGAGCGCCGGTCCGGTCGGGATTTCGAACGTCGCGCCGGCCAGCCGCTTCCGGGCCCGCGTGAGTCGGGCGCCCATCGTCGTCGCCGGGACGAGGAACAGCCGCGCGATGTCCGCGGTCGGCACCCCCAGGACGAGCCGTAACGTCAGTGCCGCCGCGGCGTCCTGGTCGAGCGACGGATGGGCGCACAGCAGAATCAACCGCAGCCGCTCGTCCACCACCCCGTCCTCACCGGACCCCGAGGCGTCGACCATCACGCGCCGAGCGTTCGCGGCGACGCCCGCCTCGACGGCCAGCATCGGCAACGCCTTGGCCGCCACGGCTTCCGCGCGCAACCGATCGAGCGCGCGCCGCCGAGCCGCCGTCAGCAACCACGCCGGCGGGTTGCTAGGTACGCCGTCTTGCGGCCAGGTCCGCGCCGCAGCCTCGAACGCTTCGGCCAACGAGTCCTCGGCAAGGTCAAGACGCCGAAACCGCGCCACAAGCAAGGCCAGCAACCGCCCCCACTCGTCCCGCAGAACGCTCTCCAACACGCTCGACACCCCGTCGCCCGGCGTGCCCGCCCCGCTCACGAACCGCAACCCGACGGCACAGTCCCCGCCGGCCCGCCCGCAGATCTCATCGGCGCCTCACCACCGACAGTTTGGCTGCTCGGCGATCCACCACGAGCGGCGCCGCCCGTCCGTGGAACGGGACGTCGGCGCTGAGGCGCTCGCGGGGGAGCAGCACGGCGACCCGTGGATCGGCGCCGCGCAACCGACACTTCGCCGCTCGCCGCTCGCCGCTCGCCGCTCGCCGCTCGCCGCTCGGCGGTCGACGGCCCGCGGCGCCGCCCGGCCCGGGTGCAGGACGCCCGCGCCGAGGCGCTCGCGGGGAGGAGCACTGCGACTCGTGGATCGGCGTCGTGCCGCGGTCGCAGCACTGGCGGACCAGCCGGTGAGTTGCCAGGACAAGGCGCTGCCCCCGGCGTGGTGGGGCCGCACCGTGCGCGAGAGCCTCGCCGACCGGCCACCGACACTTGGTGGCTCGGCGGCCGGCGGCGCCGCTCGTCCCGTCGGGGACGTTCGCGCCGAGGCGCTCCGAGGGAGCAGCAACGTGACCCATGGATCGGCGCCGCGCCCATCACTCGTCCGGGACGCCGACGTCGAGGCACTGGCGGACCTCGACGTGGTACTCGCGGGGGAGCAGTGCCGCGACTTCCAGCGCGGTGGCGAAGTCCGGCAGCTCGACCAGGTAGAACCCACCGAGCTGCTCGACAGTCTCGGCGTACGGGCCTTCGGTGACCCGGCGGCCCTCGCCGTCGGGCCGTAACGTGCGAGCGTCCCGCGGATGGGCCAGCGCTTCGCCGCCGCGGAAGCGGCCGCGCTCGCGGACCGCCGCGGTGAACGCCCGGTACGCGGCGAAGACTCTCTCCTGTTCCGCGTCGTCGGCGGCGTCCCAGCGGGCGAAGTGGTCGGGTTCGGCCAGCAGGATCAGGAAGCGGGTCAGGTCGGAGGTGAACATCGGTCCCCTTTCGCGGGGTGAGAACAAGTGCTGTCATCACCATGACTCCGATCGACCACCGGATTCGACAGCGGGCGGCGCCGACTCCTGCAGCCTCGCCGTCACCCGCGCCGGCGAACGCGCCGTCGGACTAATCGATCGGGACGGCGGAGGGATGACGGCCGACGCGGCTCAGCCGGTGACCAGGAGGCCGGCGCGGCTCAGCTCGTGACCAGGACGGGTGCCGGGTCGTCCGTGAGGGCGTTGGCGATGCAGAGCTCCTCGCGGGGGTGGAGCTCGGGGTGGTCGGTGAGCGGGAACCATCCGACCTCGAGGGACTCGTCGTCGTTGACCGCGGCCTCACCGCTGATCGGGTGGCAGCGAAAACAGAGGTCGAGGTACTGGACCTGGTCGCCGTTGGGGTAGGCGGTCGGGGGGAGGGACTCGACGCGGACCAGGCGGTCGACGACGGTCCGTACGGCGGTTTCCTCGTGGATCTCGCGGACGATCGCCTCGACGGGCTGCTCGCCGGGCTCGAGGATGCCGGCGGGGAGGCTCCAGCGGCCGTTGTCGGCGCGGCGTACGAGGAGAAGCTGGTCGGACTCGTCGAGAACGACCGCGGTGATCCCGGGCATCCACAACAGATCGTGACCGATCTTCTCGCGCAGGGCGAGGATGAACTTCGGCGTCGTCATCCTCCGAGCCTAGTCAGGACACAGTTACTTGACGCAAGAAATCGAAACGTTTCGGCGTATGAGGTGAACGTTTCATTGAAAATCACCGAAGGTGGACATCGAATCGACGGGGAGTGACCGCTACCCCTTTCGGCCACCGGGGATCTGTGCCATCCTCACCTGCCAAAGATCCTGGATCCTATCGGATATCTCATGAAGCCTCGGAGGGCTTCGACTGGGAGGCGGCATGCAACCAGCAGTGAGGACGGGTGGAATCCGGCGGCGCAGCTTCGTCGCCGGCGCGATGGGCCTGACCGCGGCGACCACCAGCGGTCTGCTCAGCGGCTGCGGTCCGGACGAGGCGGTCGGGGCGAGTCCGGAGAGTCTCGCGGCTCCGCCGGTCACGCCCGGCCCGAAGACCGGCGGCATCCCGTACCCGGACGGCTACGTCGGTCCGGTGGCCCGCAAGCTCGGACCGATCGTCACCGAGCCGACGAAGTTCGTCGTCGTGGTCCCGCAGGACCTGACCGTCGGCGACTGGGCCAAGAACAAGTTCACGAAGTGGCTCGAGCAGCGCACCGGCATCACGATCGAGTTCCGCCAGATCGCCGGCGCCGACGAGGACGTGATGATCAAGGTGAACGCGATGATCGCGGCCGGTGACATCCCGGACGCGTTCATGGGCGTGAACTTCAGCAAGTCCCAGCTCTACCTGTACGGCGCGCAGAACCTGTTCGTCGACCAGGCGCCGTACACCGACAAGTACGCGCCGAACCTCCAGCAGATGTTCCACGACTACCCGCTGGCCAAGAAGCTGTCGACGTCCCCGGACGGCAACGTGTACGTCTACCCGTCGTTCAACGACTGCTACCACTGCCGGGCCGGCAAGTCGCGGACCTGGATCAACACCCGCTGGCTCAAGCAGGTGGGCCTGGCGATGCCGAAGACCACCGACGAGTTTCGCGAAGTCCTGCAGGCGTTCAAGAAAGCCGACCCGGCCGGCCGCGGACGGACCCTGCCGTTCGTCGGCTACAAGGAGGACGGCAGCAACCAGGTCACCGTCGACAAGTTCGTGATGAACGCGTTCCTCTACAACCCGACCTCGCCCTGGCTGGTGGTCGACGGCGGCAAGGTCAAGGCGGCGTACTCGCAGGACGGCTGGCGCGAGGGACTGAAGTACCTCAGGACCCTGTACGCCGAAGGCCTGCTGAACCGCGACGCGTTCAGCATGACCGCGGAGCAGTTGCAGCGCGCCGGCAACAACAAGGACGGTTCCCTGCTCGGCGTGTTCCAGGGCAACTACTGGGGCAGCGCGATGGACGTCGACGTCGAGGACCCGAACGCGCGCTGGCACGACTACGAAGCCCTGGCGCCGCTGGAAGGCCCCGACGGTTTCCGGGTCGCCAACTGGGACCACTACACCGGCTTCGATCCGCGGCTGGTGATCACCCGCAAGTGCCGCCGCCCTGACCTGCTGGTGAAGTGGGCGGACTTCCAGCTCGACCTCGAGGTCATGATGGCGGCGTACGCCGGGCCCGGCAGCTGGAGCTTCGCCAAGCGCGGCGACAAGGCGATCAGCGGCAAGCAGGCGCTGTTCGGGATCTCCGGGACGTGGGCGCCGGACAAGACCAAGGACACCTGGGCGCAGCGCAACCCGAACTACCGGTCCGGCGACTTCCGGCTGTCCGAGCGCGTCGACCCGACCAAGCCGACGTTCGAGAAGCCGCTGTACGAGCAGACCCGCGACCGGTACTTCCCGTACCGCGAACCGATCGAGCAGCAGTTCCCGCCGGTCGCACTGGAAGGCGACCAGGCCGCGCTCGACGCGTCGCTGATGCTCGACCTGAGTGGCGAGGTGGTGCAGACGATGGCCCGCTTCGTCACCGGCAAGGCCGACCCGGCCGACGACGGGCAGTGGAACGACTACCTGGGCCGGCTCGACAAGATCGGGCTGCGTCCGTACCTCGACATCCAGCAGGCCGCCTACGAGAGCTTCCAGGGGTGAGCGCGATGACGACGACCCAGGCCGCACCGGAGCGCGATTCCGACGACTACCTGCCGGCCGCGGTCAAGGAGACCCGCGCCGACCGGGTCGTGCTGATCTGCAACTACACCGCGCTCGGGCTGTTCTCGCTCGCGGTCCTCTACCCGCTGGTCTACGTGCTCAGCGCGGCGTTCAGTGAACCGAAGAACGTCCAGTCCGGCGAGGTCTGGCTGTGGCCGGTCGGGCTCAGCCTGGAGTCGTTCCGGTCGATCTTCGACTACGACGGGATCGTCCGCGGCTTCGGCAACTCGGTGGTCTACGCCATCGGCGGCGCGTTGCTGGCGACCGTGCTGACCCTGCTGGCGGCGTACCCGCTGTCACGGCGGGACCTGCCGGGCAAGGGGCTGATCCTCGGGCTGTTCCTGTTCACGATGATGTTCAACGGTGGGCTGATCCCGAACTACCTGGTGGTCGATCGGACCGGGCTGCTGGACACCCGCTGGGCGATGATCCTGCCGACCGCGATGGCGGTCTGGAACGTGATCATCACCCGGACCTACTTCCAGACCACGATCCCCGAGGAGCTGCACGAGTCGGCCCGGGTTGACGGCTGCAGCGACATCGGCTTCTTCTGGCGGGTCGTCCTGCCGCTGAGCAAGCCGATCATCGCGGTGAACCTGCTCTTCTACGCCGTCGCGCAGTGGAACTCGTGGTTCAACGCGCTGATCTACCTGACCAGCGAGCACTTGTTCCCGTTGCAGCTGGTGCTGCGGCAGATCCTGGTCCAGAGCAACGTCGACCCGTCGCAGGTCCGCGACGTCGCCGAGCTGCTGCGGATGAAGGAGCTGCAGGAGCAGCTGAAGTTCTCGCTGATCGTGATCGCCACCATCCCACCCCTGCTGGTCTACCCCTTTGTGCAGAAGCACTTCGTCAAGGGGGCCATGGTCGGCTCGCTGAAGGGATAACCCATGGCCACCTCAACCATCGAGCGGCCTCGGGTCGCGACCACGACCGCCTCCAAGCCCCGCAAGCACGCGCAGGGGCTCGGCGCGCGGATGAAGAAGAACTGGCAGCTGTACGCGATGCTGGCGCTGCCGCTGATCTGGCTGGCGATCTTCGCCTACTGGCCGATGTACGGCGCGATCATCGCGTTCAAGGACTACAACGTCATCGACGGGATCATCGGCAGCCGCTGGGTCGGGCTCAAGCACTTCGAGCGGTTCGCCGAGTCGTACCAGTTCTGGCGGCTGATCAAGAACACGCTGGTCCTGCACGGGTACGAGCTGCTGGTCACGTTCCCGCTGCCGATCATCCTTGCCCTCGGCCTCAATCTCGCGCGGCGCCGTTGGTACCGGCGGTCGGTGCAGATGATCACCTACGCGCCGCACTTCATCTCCACCGTCGTGGTGGTCGGGCTGATCGTCGTCCTGGTCGACCCGAACACCGGCGTGCTCAACCAGTTCCTCGGGCTGTTCGGCGTCGGGCCGGTCGAGGTGCTGAGCAACCCGGACTGGTTCCGGCACCTGTACGTGTGGTCGGCGGCGTGGCAGACGATGGGCTTCTCGGCGATCATCTACTTGGCCGCGCTGACCTCGGTCTCGCCCGAGCAGCACGAGGCCGCGATCGTCGACGGCGCCTCCCGGCTGCGCCGCGTCTGGCACGTCGACCTGCCGGCGATCCGCCCGGTCGCGGTGATCCTGCTGATCCTCAACATCGGCTCGATCCTGTCGGTCGGCTTCGAGAAGGTCCTGCTGCTGCAGAACCCGCTGAACCTGCAGACCTCGGAGGTGATCGACACCTACGTGTACAAGCTGGGCTTCGTCTCCCAGATCCCGCAGTTCAGCTACGCCGCCGCGATCGGCCTCTTCCGCTCACTGGTCGGCCTGGTCCTGCTCGTCGTCGCCAACACCCTCGCCCGCCGCTTCGCCAAGTCCAGCCTCTGGTGAGTAGGTAGCCAGCAGCCGGTCCCGGGCGGCCGCCTTCTCGGCCGCCCAGTCCGAGCTCCAACTGACGTTGCCGAAGTGGATCACGCCCTGGTCCGACAGGGTCCAGTGCCGCCCGTGCGTCTTCATCACCTGCGTCAGCAGGCCGAGCGTGTCCCACCACTTGCCGCCACGCTCGGCCTGCACGACAGCGGGGGACAGGCCCACGTGCTCGACCGTACGGCGGAACGCCTCGTCATTGCGGATCAGAGCGCAGAAGGGGTGAACCCGATCGGTGAGCTGCAGCGTGACGGAGTACTCGACCGGGTCGGACCAGTCGTCGTCGGGCGATCGGCGCACGGACTCACGGACGTACGACGTCGGGTGGAAGTCCTCACCCGACGCGGGCAGCTCACCACCGTCGTGCGTCAACCACCGAGCCTGTACGGCGAACGCCTCCGGATCGGCGGCGAGTGCTGCGGCCAGCGCATCGATGGTGCCATCGGCAACGAAGCACACGACGAAAA
This sequence comes from Kribbella lupini, assembly GCF_039529595.1. Lineage (NCBI taxonomy): Bacteria > Bacillati > Actinomycetota > Actinomycetes > Propionibacteriales > Kribbellaceae > Kribbella > Kribbella lupini. The sequence continues at coordinate 1,150,385 of NZ_BAAANC010000001.1, forward strand.
GGTAGGTGTCCGCATCCGGCAAAGCTAGCTAGTTGCCGGATGCGGATCTGGTTGGTGGCTAAGAAGGAGTGCTCTCGGCCGCACTGCTCTGCCTGTGCAGACCCGAGGCCAGGGCGATGGACAGTGCCAGGGCGCAGGTGCTGGTCATGGCTACGAGGACCTTGACGCCGGTCATGCCGGTGGCGAGGTCGGCTCCGAGGATGATCAGGGTGGCGATCGCGAGGCTGGCCAGGCCGATCCAGATCAGGAGGGCGGCGCGCTTCTCCTGCTGGGCGATCGCGGCGTACACGACCAGCTGCAGTACGGCGTACGACGAACCGGCCAGGGCGAACAGCCACGCGATCGGGCCGACGGGCGCGTAGTCGGGGCCGCCGACGATCTTGACGACCAGGTCGGGCAGGACGAGGGCGCCTAGGACGGTGCAAACACCGAGGGCGGCGACGGCCTGGATCGCGCGGCGCAGGCGCAACGTGTCGCCGGGACTGGTCGCCAGGGAGGGGAACACGACGACGATCACGAACTGCGGCAGGAACAGGCACGCCTTCGCCACGATCACGCCGGCCGCGTAGTACCCGCTGTCCTTGGAGTCGAGCAGACCGCGCGCGAGCAGCACGTCGGCGTTCGCGATCACGAAGAACGCGAGCAGCGTGTGGGTGCCGTGCACGGTCTCGCGCAGCACTTCCTTGACCTGCTCGATGCTCCCGCCGGTCGATCCCCGCAGCAGGAACGTCCCGAGCAGAGCCGGTACGGCGGCGCCGAGCGCCAGGCCGATCATCGCCGACGCCACGCTCGGGTGGATGAACAGCGCGCCGCCGCCGAACACCAACCGGCCCACTCCGGTCGACGTGTAGACGGCCGCCAGTTCGGTCCAGTTCTGGCCGCCCTGGAGCACGCCCAGCTGCGAGCCCATCACGGTCAGAAAACCCAGTGTCGGTGCGACCATCACAGCGGCGATGATCGAGTCGATGTGCAGCAGCCACATGATCAGCGGCGTCGCCACCAGGCAGACCGCGGTCAGTCCCACCGCGGCCCGGCGGCCGGCCTTCAGCATGCTGTCGGCCAGCGCGGCCTCGCCCGGACCCGTGTGGGTGGCGATCCGGCGGGCGCCGGACGCCTGCAGCCCCAAGGAGGCGACGTTGCCGATCAGCAGCAGTCCGAGCAGGGCCGTGACGGCTCCGAACTGCTCCGGGATCAGCCGGTGGACCGCAATCAAGGTGAAACCGTAGGCGGCCACGTTCATGATGGCCATACCGACGGCGACCACCGTGGCGCTGCGGAGGAACGCCAGCTTCGGTGCGGCCGGCTGCTGGTCGGGAGTCGTCTCTGAGGTCATGCGGCTTCTGTTCTGCTGGTGGGTCGGCGAGTAGGTTGCGCTGGAACAGTACTGCTAGGAGGCGGTCGTGGAGGGGGGAACCAACCGGGTGGCCCGGCTGATGCCGTGGGCCTGGCCGGTGCTGCTCACTGTGCTGATCACCGCTCCGCTGCTCGCTCCGGGGTACGTGGTCGGCTACGACCTGGTCTTCGTGCCGGACCTCACGCTACGGCGTGATCTGTTCGGTGTCACAACTGCCTTACCGCGCGCGGTTCCTTCTGACGTCGTGGTCGCGCTGCTCGACGAGCTGACCGGCGGCGCGGTCCTCAACAAGGTGGTCCTGGTCGCCGTACCGCTGCTGGCCGGGCTCGGCCTGACAGCGCTGTGGCGCGAGCTGCGACTGGGTGGACCACTGGCCGGCGCGGCCGCGGCCACCCTGTACGTCTGGAACCCGTTCGTCGCCGAGCGCTTCCGCCTCGGCGCCTGGGCTCTGCTGCTCGGGTACGCCGCCCTGCCGTGGCTGGTCCGGTCGGCTCTGCGCCTCCGCAAGGGTGAGGGCTGGGTCGGCTTCCTGCTGGCCTCAGCGCTCTGCGCGCTGACGGCGTCCGGCGGCATCGTTGGTCTACTGGTCGCCGGGCTCATCCTGCTCTGGCCACGCGGCAGCAGGCCCGGCCCGCTCGTCGGCGCCGTCCTGCTCAACCTGCCGTGGATCGTCGCCGGCTTGGCCCGTACGTCGGCCGCCACCACTGACCCCGCCTCGGTAGCGGCCTTCGCCGCCCGCGACGAGGGCTTCGGGGGAGTGCTGCCGACGCTGCTCACGCTCGGTGGGGTGTGGAACGCCAACGTGGTGCCCTCGCGGCGCGGTGACCTGGTGCCGCTCGTGGTGGCCTTCGCCATGCTTCTGATCGCGTGCGTCGGTGTCGTGCTGTGGTGCCGACTCGAAAGGCTGGCCGCGAGCCTGGTCGTAGCGGCCGGCGTCGTACTGGTGATCGCGATGGCCGGTGTGGTGGCGGCCGAGCCGTTCTCGTGGGCGGTGGCTCATGTCCCCGGAGCAGGTCTGTTCCGGGATGGCCAGCGCTACCTGGGTCCACTGGTGCTGCTGGAGGCGATCGGCTTCGGCGCTGCCATCGCAGCCTTGCTGCGGGTGGCCCCGCTGACGTGGCTGGTCGGTGCGACCGCAGCCATCATGCCGCTGGCCGCCCTGCCACAGCTGGTCGGTGGCGCCTTCCACACCTCGCAGTACCCGGCCGACTGGGAGCAGGCGCGCCAAGTGCTCGGAGCGGACTCGCAGACCGGTGACCTGATGCCCTGGCCGTTCGAGAGCTACCGAGCGCCGAGCTGGAACAACCGCCGCCCGGTGCTCGATCCGATGCCGCGCTACTTCGACAAGCCTGCCGTGGTTCCGGACGAGCTGATCGTCGGCGGCAACCGGCTGGCCGGCGAGGACCCGCGCGCGGCGGCCGTCGCGAACGCGTTGCGCACCGCCGTACGGACCGGCGCCGATCCGTCGCCGGAGCTCCTGCGGCAGGGGATCGGCTGGATCGTCGTGGACCGCGAGGCCGGCGGGCCGCAGCCGCGGCAGCTGATTCCGCGGCTGACCGAGGAGTTCACCGGTCCGACGGTGAGCGTGTACCGCCTCGACGGAACGCCCGCGCAGCAGCAGCTCCCGGCCTGGCGAGTGATCCTGATCGCCGCCGCCTGGATCGCGGCGGGCGCCGTACTGGCCGTGGCCTTGCTGAGCGCGGCACCCGCCGTCCAACGCGTCCGATCCAAGCTGTAAGGGGGTAGGGAGAGCTGTCCCTTGGCGCTAGCGGCGCCCAGGCACGCACCTCGCGGCACTTGCCCAGCGCCCACGATGCTCCGCATCGAGGCCACTGACCAAGCACCGCGATGCACGCACCTGACCACCGCTATCGCTCAAGGGACAGCTCTCCCTACCCCCTAGCCGAGCGCCCGGCTCGTTGTTACTCTTCGGTTTACTTCGAGGAGGGGACACGTTTCATGGGAGCTTTGATCGGTGCTGTCATCGCGGTGCTCGCGGGGGCGGGGATCGCGTCGGCCGCGGTCATCGGCGTGGTGAAGAACGTGCAGGAAGAGCCGGCCCGGCCGGGCCCGGAGGCGGCGCAAGGCCAGGCCGACGTGCCGATCGTGAACTACGGGAACAAGTAGGACCTCTGCTGCTCGAGAGCCGGCCGGCCGGTCAGGACCCGGTCGAACGCGGTCGCCGTGGCCGTCCAGGTGTAGTTGCCCGCACTGGCCAGCGCACCTGCCGCCAGGGCCCGCCGCCGGCTCTCGTCCAGCAGCAGCGTGGTGATCGTCGCGCTGAACTCGGCGGGGTCGTCCACCAGCACACCTGACACCCCGTCCTGCACCGACTCGGTCGGCCCGCCCGCACTGCGGTAGGCGACAGTCGGTACGCCGTGGCCCGCCGCCTCGCCGACCACCAGCCCCCAGCCTTCCTTCAGGCTCGGCAGGGCCTGCACCCACGCTTCGTCGTACGCCGCGTGCTTGTCGGCCTCGCTCACGTGGCCCCGGAACTCCACCGCGTCCTGCAGGCCCAGTGAATCGACGTACTCGCGCAGCGAGACCTCCCACCAGCCGGAGCCCACGACGACGAGCCGTGCGTCGGGCAGCACCGCACGAGCAGCGGCGATGGCGTCGACCGCGTGCTCGACCTGCTTGTGCGGCACGATCCGGCCGACGCACACCACCGTCGGTACGGCAGCCTGCTGGACCTGTCGCGCCGGTGCCGGGTCGGTGCCATTGTGCACGACGTCGACCCGTTGCTGGTCGACGCCCAGGGCAACCAGTTCGTCCCGGGACGCCGACGAGACCGTGACGTACCGGCAGTCCCGGTACAGCCGCGGAGCGACCCGCGACTCCAGCCACCACCCGAACCGGCCGCGCCAACCGGGGTACACCACCTGCCACTGCTCCTCGTGGACGTGGTGGACCAGCACGACCACCCCGGTACGACGTACGAGACGGGTAAAGAATGGCAATCCGTTCTGCACGTCGACGACGCGGTCGGGCCCGCGCAGTACCGTGTGCAGCAGGCCGCGCAGGTACACGGTGACCTTGCTGCCCCGGTAGACGTACCGGACGTCGTACCGCGTGGCCTCGCGCGGACTGCCCGGGTAGGCCGCGCACAGCACGGTGACCCTCCAGCCCAGTGCCGCAAGGCCTCTCGCGACTTCCTCGACGTACCGTTCGGAGCCACCACCCTCCGGATTCGTGGTGTCCCGCCAGTTCAGCAACAGCACGCTCTGAGCACGCACTCCACAACCCCCACCCTCGACGAACTTACCCCCGGGTAATGGGGCGCGAGGTTACCAGGCAGTAACGATGTCCGCCAGAGGTCGCGAGATCAGTTATCGTCCCGCCTGTGCGCGCATCGATTCCGGACTCCGAAACCACCCTGCGGTGGACCCCGGACGTTCGCCGCGCGCTGCGGTTGTTCCGGGCCTTCGGGGTCGAGCAGAGCGACCCGGACACGTTCTACGGAACGCTCGCCGCGGACTCGGTCGGCCAGCTCTCGGCGTACGCCGATCTGCGCGGCGCACGGATGCTCGACGTGGGCGGCGGGCCCGGTTACTTCGCCGACGCGTTCCGGGCGGCCGGTGCTCGCTACTACGCGATCGACTCGGACCTGGGCGAGCTCAGCGGCCGCGGCGAGCCCTCACCGGGCACGGTGCTCGGCAGCGGGATGGCTCTGCCGGTCGGCGACCAGCAGGTCGACATCTGCTTCTCCTCGAACGTGCTGGAGCACGTGCCGGACCCGTGGTTGATGGCGGACGAGATGGTCCGGGTCACCAAGCCCGGTGGCACGGTCTTCCTGTCCTACACCGGTTGGTGGGGTCCGCACGGCGGCCACGAGACCGCTCCCTGGCACTACCTCGGGGGTGACCGGGCCGCACGCCGGTACGAGAAGCAGAAGGGGCACCCGCCGAAGAACAGGTTCGGTGAGTCGCTCTTCCCGATCACCGTGGCCGGCGGACTGCGCTGGGCCCGGCAGTGCGCGGACGCCGAGCTGGTGGCGACCGTGCCGAGGTACCACCCGCGCTGGGCGTACGGCGTACTGGCTGTGCCTGGTGTGCGTGAGGTCGTGACCTGGAACCTCGTCCTGGTGCTCCGGCGCCTATGAGCAGCTTGTTGCGAGGACCACTCAAGCGGCTGAGAGCAGGAAGCCCGGAGCAGGTGGTCTGGCGAGCACGTCTCGTCCTGGGCTGCCTGCTGCTGATCGCGCTGGCGTTCCACCAGGCGCCGGGCAAGGTCGTGCCCGACACCAAGCTGGACCTGACCGCCAACCCGGGCGCCTTCCTGGCCCGGGCACTGCACCTGTGGGATCCGCAGGGCGCGTTCGGCCAGCTGCAGAACCAGGCGTACGGCTACCTGCTGCCGATGGGACCGTTCCACTGGTTGCTGGACCTGGTGAACGTTCCTGGCTGGATGATCCAAAGAGCCTGGTGGGCACTGGTCCTCTGTACGGCGTTCCTCGGCGTGTGGAAGCTCGCCGGCGCACTCGGGTACGGCGCGCCCTGGGCTCGCTTCGCGGTCGCGCTGCTCTACGCGTTGAGCCCACGGATGCTGGGCGAGGTGGCGATCACCTCGATCGAGGTCTGGCCGCTCGCGATGGCACCCTGGGTCCTGCTGCCGCTGGTGACACCGCGAGCCCGCTCCGGATGGTGGCGGGTCGGTTGGTCAGCCGTGGCGTTCGGGCTGGTCGGGGGAGTGAACGCGGTCGCGACCGGCGCCACGCTGGTGCTGCCCGCGCTGTGGCTGCTGACCCGCCGGCTGGACCGGTCGACGCTGAAGATGGCGGCCGGCTGGTTCGGCTGCATCGTCGCGGTGTCGTTCTGGTGGCTGGTCCCGCTGCTGCTGCTAGGCCGGTACAGCCCGCCCTTCCTGGACTGGATCGAGAACGCGGCGACCACGACCAACACCGCGAGCATCTTCGAGTCGTTCCGCGGCACCTCGCAGTGGCTGAACTTCCTGGCCACCGGTGGCGGACCCAGCTGGCCCGCGGGCTGGCTGTTCGTCACTCAGCCCGCGCTGATCATGGCGACCGCTGCCGTCGCGCTGCTGGGCCTGGCGGGCCTGGCGATGGGCTCGCTCAAGCACAGAGGCTTCCTGCAGCTCTCGGTCCTCGTCGGCCTGCTCCTGCTGACGCTGGGCCATCACAGCTCCCCGCTGTCCGGTCAGGTTCAGGGCCTCCTTGACGGACCGCTCGCTGCACTGCGCAACACCCACAAGTTCGAGCTGGTCGTGCGGCTGCCGCTGGCACTCGCCGCGGCTCACGCACTGACCCGGCTGAGCAGCTGGGCGACAGCCCGCGGCGTACAGCGTCGTCTGGTGCCGGCGCTCGCCGCCTGTTTGGTCCTGTCTGTGGCGACGCCCGCGATCTTCGCCCAGCTGCCCAGAACCGAGAGCTACCAGGCGATCCCCGCGCACTGGCGCCAAGCGGCGGCCTGGCTGGACGGCCAGCAGACGAACGGCAGCGTCCTCGTCGTACCGGCTGCGTCGTTCGCCGACTTCACCTGGGGCTCTACGAAGGACGAGCCGTTCCAGGCCTTGCTCAAGCGACCGATGGCCGTTCGCGACGCCGTACCGCTCGGATCAGCCGGTACGACGCGCTGGCTGGACGAGGTCGAACGCCGACTCGCTTCCGGCGTCGGCGATCGCACCCTGCAGCAGGCGCTGGCCCGGGCCGGAGTCCGGTACGTCGTCGTCCGCAACGACCTCCGGTACGACGCGCAGGTGAGTCCGACGGTCGCCGTGCACGAGAGCCTGGCCGAGGCGGGCATCGCGCGGGCGGCGTACTTCGGCCCGGCGACCGGCAGCTCGATCGAGTCGCCCAACGTCACGCTGGACGAGCGGACCCGGCTGCCCTACCCGAGCGTGGAAATCTACGACGTCGGTGCCGACGTCACCCCGGCCCGGCTGGTCCCGCAGTCCCAGCTGGTCGCTGTGCGCGGCGGTCCCGAGGACGTGCCGTCCGTGCTGACCGCACTGGGCGGCAACCGCGAGGCCGTGCTCAGCACGGACACAGACGGTCTCGACCTGCCGCTGGTCCAGACCGACGGCCCGCAACGGCGTGAGGTGTCCGTAGGCCGCCCTGCCGACAACTACTCGCCGGTGATGACCTCGAACGATCCAGGCCGGTTGGGCCGCCGCACGCTCGACTACCTGCTCGACCCGCCGTCGCCGCCGACGACCAGAGTCTGGGCCGAGGGAGTGGCCGACGTCCGCGCTTCCTCGTCGGCAGCCGATGCCAACGCGACCCTGCGGACCGGGCCGGGCAACGGACCCTTCGCGGCGGTCGACGGCGATCCGTCGACCCGCTGGATCTCCGGCACCTTCGGCAAGAGCAGCGGCGAGTGGCTCGAGCTGGACTTCACCTCGCCGCGCAAGGTGTCCGACCTGGAGGTCCAGTTCTCGCTGCAGGCGCCGACGACCGATCCGGTCCGCACGTTGAAGGTCGACACGGACGCGGGTTCGCTGACCACCGTGGTGCAGGGCACCGACAAGCCGCAGCCCGTCCCGGCCCCGGACGGGTTCACCCAGCGGCTGCGGCTGAGTGTCGGCGTGACCGACGGCAAGAACCCGAACGGCGTCGCGATCTCCGAGGTCGTGCTGCCGGGACTGACACCGGTCAGCCGGCTCGAGGTGCCGGGCGGGCTCGGCAAGCAGCCGGACGCGCTGGTGTTCCGCAACGAGCAGATCGGCCGGTCAGCGTGCCTGCACGTCGGGATCCGCCCGCTGTGCCGGCAGGCCGTTGCGAAGGACTCGGAGGAGGCGACCGGCCTCTACCGCAGCGTGGACTTGCCCGACGCTGCGTCGTACAAGCTGCAAGGCACGGCGTTGCCGCGCGACGGCGCCTCGCTGGAGCGACTGCTGCAGGTGCCGGGTGGAATCACCGCGTCGGCGTCCTCGCGAGCAGTGACCGCGCCTGAGGGCCGGCCGGGTGCAGTGGTTGACCAGGACCTCGGTACCGGCTGGGTGGCAGCGCCGGAGGACGAGCACCCGACGCTGACCTTGAAGCTGCCGGGGTTCCGCAAGCTGCAAGGCCTGCAGTTCCTGAGCGACCCGTACCTGGCCGCTTCCCGGCCGAGTGAGGTGGAGGTCCGCTTCGACGGCGGTAAGCCGACGACCCTGCCGGTGACTCCGGAGGGGTTCGTGACGTTCCCCGATCGGTTCAAGTACGTCCGCACCTTCGAGTTGGCCTTCACCGGGACGCAGGACGTGATCGACGTGGACTCCGCGACCGGTCTGTCCCGCCGACTGCCGGTCGGCGTCGCCGAGCTGCGCGTCCTCGGTGCCAACGACCTGCGGAAGGCGATCAACCCGAAGGCGGTCACCGGAGCGGTGTGCGGATTCGGCCCGACGGTCCTGGTCGACGGCGTGCCCGCAGCGACCAGGGTGACCGCGACGATTCTGGACGTGCTGCAGCGGCGGCCGGTGAAGTACTCGCTGTGCCAGCAGCCGTCCCTGCCGTTGCAGGCCGGTCGCCACACGCTGGATGTCGTGGCCAGTAAGGACTTCGCGCCGATCGAGCTGGCGCTGACCAAGACCGACGCGGTGCAGCCGGACAACGGATCGGCGCAGGGCGTCAACGTATGGCGGCCCAGCCCGTCCGAGCTGACGCTGGAGGCGCCGCTGGCCACCGAGGACTCGGTGCTGACCGTCGCGCAGAACTTCAGCACGGGCTGGGAGGCGTACGACGGTACCGGCCGCAAGCTCGTACCGATCCGGGTCGGTGGCTGGCAGCAGGGCTGGTTGCTACCGGCAGGACCCGAGCAGCAGGTCACCGCGCGCTTCACACCCGACCGCGACTATCGAGCCGGGCTGCTGGTCGGACTGGTTGCGCTGATCCTCGTTGCCGGCTTGGCGATCTTCTCGCGTCGCCGGTCGCGGCACTCAGGCCACCGGCTGCGTGAGGCTCAGCGGCTCGGCCCCTGGCCGGCCTCGGTCCTGCTGGTGGTGGCCGGCGTCTTCATGGCCGGCTGGATCGGCCTGGTCGTCACGGTCGTCGGTGCCGCGTTGGCCTGGTACCTGGACGGCCGCAGGATCACGCTGATCGGTGCGGTCGTCGCGGCGGTTCTGCTCGGTACGGCGATCGCCGCGGTTCAGCCTTGGCCGGACGGGGACGCGGGGCTGACCTCCGGAGTCGTCCAGGGATCCGTGCTGCTCGCCATCGTGTTGGCCGCGCTGTCCAGGCCGACCGGCGAGACGTCGTAGGAGCGGTCCCGCCGTCCGAGCCGCATGATCGGCCGTTCCATCAGGTAGTAGCTCGCGGCGGCGACCGCGGCCGACACGACCAGCGTGGGCCAGAACAGCAAGGCGAAGTGGCCCTGGAACGGCTTGATGCCGAAGAGCTGCTCGACCAGGCTCAGCACGATCAGGTGGTAGCAGAACACGCCGAACGAGATGTCTCCGGCGACGTGCCCGATCCGGCCGCCGAGGATCGCCGTGGTCCGCGCCGACGGCGTGATCGCCGGGAACACCACGCAGGCGGCGATCACGGTGTAGAGCAGGCTCTTCATGAACGCCTGGCCGGCGCTCGACGACGTCAGGTCGTACGGCCCGGCGATCGGGCCGGACGCGATCACCAGCAGGACCGCCGCGACCGCCCAGATCGTGCCGGGGATCGTGGCCAGCGTGTCCAGGGCGGACGTCCCGAGCCGTCCGCTGCTGCGGGCGACCTGCCAGAGCGCGAAGCCCATGCCGACCGCGAACCAGCCGAGGTAGCCGGGCAGCCAGAGCCCGGCCATCGGCTGGTCGGTCGCGTTGACGGCGGCCATCCAGATCGGGCCGAGCAACGTGAAGCAGGTCAGCACCGCCAGCCGGCGTCGTACGGCCTTGCGGGTCGGGCGCTCGTAGCTGATCAGCAGGCGGGCCAGGAACGGCAGCAGCAGGTAGAACGCACCCTCGGTCGCCAGGCTCCACATCTGCGTCAGCCCGTCGGCGGCCGGACTGTCGACGTAGATCTGACTCAACGACGCGTGCCGCAGGTACGTCGCCCAGGTGATGCCGTCCTGGCGGGGGACCAGCAGGGCCGCGAGCACGACGGCCACCCACAGCGCGGGCAAGATGCGCAGGGCCCGGTTGCGCAGGTACGGCAGCGTCAGCGGCGGCTCGGTCTCGCCGAACCAGGCGACGACGTACGGGCGGTAGAGCAGGAAGCCGGAGATGGCGAAGAAGATCGCCACGCCGACGTCGAGCCGCGCCAGCAGGCCGGCGAAGGGTCCGTGCAGCGCGTCGCCGCTGTGGAAGCCGACGTGCGTGGTCAGCACGGCGAGGGCACCGAAGGCCCGCAGGCCGTCCAGGGCGGGGAAGCGCGTCCGTCTCATCCGGTCACCTGTGTCATTCACTCACCTGCGGAAGGCCGATTTCGATGTTGCCGATGCAGAGGTTGGTCCTCGGGTCGGTGGTCCGGATCCGGACCGCGGCCAGATCGGTCATCGGGGCCGGACCCAGGTAGCTGTTCGCCAGTCCGGCGGGCCAGGCCGCGCGTGCGGCCGGCGGTACGGCGACGGCGCGGCCGTCCGTGCCGACCAGCTCGACCGCGACGGTGTCCTCCCGACTGCTCAGGTAGCCGATCTTGACGAACCAGTTGGCCGTCGGATGCTCGGCGGTGGTCGCCCGCAACGGGAAGGTCATCGTCTCGGCGCCCTGCAGTACCACCGAACAGATGCCCTTCTCCTTGGGCGGGATGACGTCCTTGGCCCACGCGCTCAAGTGCGCCGGACGGATCCGGCCGGTGTCGTCCACCATGCGTGGCTCACTGGCCGAGGACTGCAGCTGGAAGGGGATGCCGGCCGTCCGGAGTACGGGGGAGATCCGTGGATCGGCCGACAGCGCGATCGAGAGCGATTCCGGCAGCCGCGTGTCCCACAGGTTCACCGCCGGGCCGGCGCTCTCGAGCTCGGCGCGCAGGGTGGTGAAGTACGGGCGGGACGGGTTGTCGTCCCAGGTCTGGGCGAAGGTGGCGAGCGAGACGACGCTGCCGGCGGCCCAGGCGAGCCCGACGCCGACGGCGACCAGAGGCGGGATCCGGAGAGACTTGGCGGTGAGCACCACCGCGAGAGTCAGCGGGATCGAGAGGTCCGACCAGTAGTGGTAGTGCACGGTGAAGACGTCACCGAATCCGTCGAACCGGCCGTACGACACGAGAACCAGCGTCACCAGGGTGTAGACGGCGACCGAACCCCAGAGCAGCAGCACCCGCCGGTCCTGCCGCCACGCGGTCACCAGGAGGACGACGGCGACGATGCCGCCGAGGACCGGTACGACGGCCGGCGCGTCCGCGAGTCCGAAGACGCCGGCCACCGGGCTCCAGTTCCAGGGCCCGCCGGCGAGCGCGCCGAGCGGTACGGCGAAGGACTTGCCGGCCAGCTCGACCAGGGTGCCGAAGCCCGGGAGGTGGCCCGCCGAGGGGTTGCCGTTGACGGCGTACAAGATGCCGAAGGCAATGATCGGGACGGTCAGGGCGGCGGCGTACGGCCAGGTGCGGCGCAGCCAGAGCTTCAGCGGGATCTCGCGCAGGTAGAGGGACAGGGCCAGCGCGGTGACCAGGATCAGGCCCGACTTCTCCCAGCAGGCCAAGGAGATCAGCACCGAAAGAGGGCCGTAGGCAACGGCTCGGCGACGGCGGCCGGTGGACCAGTCGACGGTCGCGTGCAGCAGCAGGAGGCCGAAGACGTGGGCCGGGAGGTTGTTGACGCCGCTGGACAGCGACATGAACGACGGCATGCTGAGCGGGGTCAGTGCGTAGACGACCGTGCCGGTCAGGACCCACCAGCTCGACCCGAGCAGACGCAGCAGGAGCAGGCCGAGGAGTGCGATCGCCAACGCCTGCAGGAGAACCCGGCTGACGACGGTGAAGTCCCAGTTCAGCGGCGCGAGCTCGGCGAAGGTCGCGTAGACGAAGCGCAGGCCCGGCGCGATGTGGTCGTTCAACGGGGTCAGCAGCTCGCGCGGGGCGAAGCCCTGGCCGCCCTGGACCAGGAACTCGAGGTCGTCGCTCAGCCAGTGACCGCGTCGCGCGAGCAGGCCGAGCACCACCGACTGGACGATCGCGACGCCGATCACCAGCGCGCGCAGGACTGTTGGATCGGGCGCGGACAGGCTGCCCGTCAGTGCCCGGCGTACCGCTGTTTCGGGCGCGGTGCGGCGGCGCGCGAGCGTCGGCTGGATCCCCCTCATGGGGCCGGACTATATGTCAGTCGAGGACGACCTCGATTGACTCTGTTCAAGAACGCTACTCGCTGGTAGCGTCCCGCGGACAGACCGGGAGGGGTTGTTGTGGGGAATCGCAGTCGAATCGTGCTGCTGGCACTGGGGATCTTCTTCGTCGGGGTGGCCGTGATGGCCAGGTTCTACGCCTATCCGACGCTCGCCGTGGCGCCGCCGGACCAGGTCGCGCACACGACGTCGAAGACCAAGGAGGACGGCACGGTGTTCGTGGTCGCGACGCAGAAGCCGACCAAGCTGCCGCTGACGTCGACCCGGACCGTGCGCGGTGACGTGGTCGCGGCCGAGAAGATCGGCAAGGCGCTGAACCGCAAGGTGGTCGTGTTCGACACCGCGGTGGTGACCGACGACGACCCGGCGTACGAGTTCCCGAGCGAGGACGATGCCAAGCGCGACGAGAAGTTGCCGCTGAGCTTCGTGCAGGAGCGGGTGGTGCTGGACGCGCACACCGGCGAGGCGATCCCCTGGAACCCGGACCAGGCCAAGGACAACAGTGGCGAGTACATCACCACGACGCTGAAGTCCGCGGACCGCAAGCGGCCGGGCGACACGGTCTTCAAGGACGGCCACGAGGGGCTGGTGCTGAAGTTCCCGTTCGGCACCGAGAAGAAGACGTACAAGTTCTGGGACAGCACGCTGCGCAAGGCCTTCCCGATCGAGTTCGAGGGCGAGACCCACCTACTCGGGCTGAAGGTCTACAAGTTCGTCCAGAAGATCCCGAAGTCCGAGGTGCCGCAGGCGGAGAAGCTGAAGGTGCCGGGTGCGCTGATCGGCCAGAAGGGGCAGCCGACGGTCGTGGTCGACCGCAGCTACGAGAACACCCGGACGCTGTGGATCGAGCCGGTCACCGGCGCGATCATCAAGGGCGAGGAGAAGCAGCTCGCCACGATCGACTACAAGGGTGAGACCAAGATCGTCGCGACCGACGCCACCATCGGGTACGACGAGGCGACGGTGAAGAAGAACGTCGAGGGCGCGACGGTCGACGGCAAGGCCGAGGGCGGGTACGCCGAGAAGGCCTCGCAGCTGCACCTGATCGGCTTCTGGGTGCCGTTGCTGTCGCTGATCCTGGGACTGCTGCTGCTCGGGCTGGCCGTGTTCCTGTCGATGGGGCCGAAGGGTCGCCGCGCCGCCTAGGCCTTGTGGGCGGACCAGATCGCGGTGCCTGGGATCAGGCGGCCGCGGTCTGGTCCCCACCCGCCCCAGACCTGGTCGTGGCCGGCCGGCCACTCCGGTTCGAGCAGGTCGTCGACCACGAAGCCGGCGCCGGTGAGCGCGCGGATCCAGTCGCCGGTGGTCCGGTGGTGCTCGGCGTAGATCGCGACACCGTGCTCGTCGACCTCGACGTACGGCGTGCGGTCGAAGTACGACTGGGTGATCCGCAGGCCCGCCGAGGTCGGGTCGTCCGGCATGCTCCAGCGGATCGGGTGGGTGACCGAGAACACCAGCAGGCCTTGGGGTTTGAGCGTGCGGGCGATCTCGCGCAGCGCGGCCTCGGCGTCGGCGACGAACGGCAGCGCGCCGAACGCCGAGCAGGCGATGTCGAAGGTGCCGTCGGCGAACGGGATCGCGGTCGCGTCGGCGGCGACCGTGCGGACCGCCGTGCCGGTCTTGCGGTCGAGCGCCTTGCCGATCTCCAGTTGCTCGACGGAGATGTCGAAGGCAACGGCCTGGGCGCCTTGCTGGGTCAGCCAGCGGGCGCACTGCGCGGCGCCACAGCCGATCTCGAGGACCCGCTTGCCACGGACGCTGCCGAGCAACTGGGCGTCGGCCTCGTCGACCCCTTCGGGACACCAGACGAAACGGTCGTCGCCGAGAAAGGCGCCGTGCTCCTCGAGGTACTCGCTCGCCGCCGAGTCCCAGTAGGTCCTGCTGGCCTTCGAGGTCTGCGCCTCGGTCAGCTCGATGCGTTGCGGCTCGACCACGCCGCCACCCTAACCCCGGGGCCCCGGGAGTTGGTCACAGGTTGGCGGCGGCGTAGACCTCCATCGCGTCGCGCAGGTACTCGACGAGCGAGTCGTCACCGTTGCCGATGGTCTGCCGGAAGCGCTCGTCGTCGACGTACATCTGCCCGAGCCCGCGATAGGCCTCGGCCGTCGGCGTCCAGAACAGGCTGGTCACCTCGTAGTGCAGCTGGACGACGTCCTGGACCCGCTGCTCGGACACATCGGCGCCGTCGGCCTTCAGTACGGCGAGCTGCTCGTGAACCCGGACGTACCCGGTCTTCGCCTTCTCCGCGTCGGCCGGCGACCAGGACCGCATCTTCCGGTAGCTCGCGTCGACGGCCTCGTCACCCCAGCGCTCCCGCGCCTCCGCCTCGTACGGGTTGTGTTCGAAGCCCTCGAACACCTTGTCGGGTGCCATCTCTCCTCCGTTCTCGATGTTCTCGATGGTGGTCTCGACGGTCCTGACCAGCCGCCCGAGCCGCAGCTGCTCACGCAGCAGCCACTCCTTGTGCTTGCCGAGCACCTCGACCGTGTCCCGCGGACTGCGGTGCGCGAGCACCTCGGCGACCACGTCGAGGCTGAGCCCGAGGTCCCGCAGCAGCAGGATCTGCTGCAACTTCAGCAGCTCCCGCTCGACGGTAGAGGCTGCCACTAGGTCAACTTCAAGCTGGTTTTCCGGCCGGACTACACCTTGGTGGCCCGCTCGGCGATCGCCTGGTTCATCGCGCGGAACTGGGGCTCGATGGTGTCGCGGAGCATGCCGGTGGTGAACGGGACGGCGACGCCGCGGAAGGTCTCCTCCTGGATCAGCTTGCTGCGGCCGTTCGGGAGCGGCTCGATCCGGAAGGCGTGCTCGCCGTCGAAGACGCCGCCGAAGCCGATCTTGCCGATCCAGCGCAGTTCGCGGCCGGGCTCGACGGCGAGCAGGGTCGGCGTGAACTCGGTCTCCGAGCCCTTGGTGTCGCGGAGCACGTTCGTGATCTTCTCGCCGATGACGAGGTCGCCGGTCGACGAGACGATGAACGGGTTCCAGTCGGGGTAGGTCGACCGGTCGGTGAGGACCTTCCAGACCTGGTCGGGGGAGGCGTCGATCTCCACCTCGGTGTGCAGCACGGTCGGCCGGGCGATGCTGAAGACGGTGTAGCCGATCAGCAGGACGAGCAGGACACCGAGGCTGGTCAGCAGGCGGCGGCGTCGTACCGGACTCTTCCGGGTGGCGGTGGCGGTGGTCATCGGGGCTCCTCAGGTCCTAGAACGCTGTCGATCAGCGTCCGGGCGTAGTCGGGGGTGAGTGGCTCGCCGGTGACGAGGAGCCGGTAGTAGAGCGGGCCTGCCAGTTGATCGACCAGTACGGCGGGCGCGACGTGGTCGAGCACCAGCCCGGCCTCCTGCGCCTTGGCGACGACCGCGGTGACGGCTTGGTGGCGGCCGGCCCAGAGCGCGCGGACGGCCTCGCCGACGCGCGGATCGCGGGCGGCCGCGGCGGCCAGGTCGGCGACCAGGCTCGGGGGAGTGGCCGCGAGGTTGGCGGCGATCGCCGTGACCAGTTCGGTCAGGTCGCGACGGGGATCGTCGCTCGGTTCGAAGGGGACGTCCTCGCGCAGCGTGGTGATCAGCGCGACGACGAGCTCGGCCTTCGACGCCCAGCGCCGGTACAGCGTGGTCTTGGCGACGCCGGCGCGTTCGGCGACCCGGTCGACGGACAGGCCTTCGTACCCACCACGCCGCAGCTCCTCGGCTGCGGCGGCGAGCACCTTGCCGTCGATCGCGGCGTTCCTGGGACGGGCCATGCAATTACGCTACCGCAGTATCGGAATGAAGTCGAGCGGTCCGAGGTCTTGCCTCGAAGGTGAGAGTTGCTCATGCTGTTGCGAACTGTTACTGGCCGGTCACTTAACGTCGAAGGGCAGCGCGATGCAGATGAGATCAGTACGGGTCCGAGTGGTCGCCGCCGTTGCCGCGGCGGGTCTGGTGGTGGCGGGGTCGGTGACGACGCCGGCGGCCGCGGCCGCGCCGGTGGTCTACGTGGCGATGGGCGACTCGTTCGCCGCCGGTTCGCTGGTGCTGCCGGCCAAGGAGGTGCTCACCTGCGCGCGCTCGGCGGTCAACTACGCGTCCCTGATCGCCCAGCAGGTGCGGCCCGCGAAGTTCCGCGACGTGACCTGCGGCGGCGCGACGACCGCACACTTCGCGAACCCGCAGTCCGGGATCATCGCGGGGACGGCCGCACCGCAGTACGACGCCCTGAGCGAGGACACCACGGTGGTCTCGGTCGGGATCGGCGGCAACGACATCGGCCTGGTCGGGCTCGCGGTCTCGTGCGTGAACCTGCTGCCGCAGCCGATCGGCACGTCCTGCAAGGCGACCAACACCGCGGGTGGCGTTGACCGGCTCGCGCAGAAGATCGACGCGTTCGCGGCGACGTACGGCACGGTGATCGAGCAGATCCGGGCGCGGGCGCCGCACGCGAAGATCCTGATGGTCGGCTACCCGACCGGGATCAAGAAGGGTGGCTGCTGGCCGGTCGTCCCGGTCTGGGGCAGCGACGCGGACTACCTGCAGTCGGCGCTGACCCGGCTGAACCTGCGGATGGCCGAGCAAGCGAACGCGCACGGCGCGACGTACGTCGACCTGGCGGCGCCCAGCGTCGGGCACGACATGTGCAAGAGCGCCGGGACGCGGTGGATCGAGGGCCTGATCCCGAGCGTCACGACGAACGGCCTGGTGCCGCTGCACCCGAACGCGGCCGGGCTGCGCAACGCCGTACCCACGGTCCTGGCGGCGATGGGTACTCCCGCGAAGGTCTGACATGGCCTTGTCGGTCGGTGCTGGCAGGATCGTCCGGGTGGATGGATTCGAGGCGATCGCTGCCAGCGCCGTACCGCTGACCGGCGGGTACGGCGGTGAGACGTTCGCGGTCAGCGCGGCCGGCGAGGACGCCGTGCTCAAGCTGTACGCGAAACGGCCGGGCCGGGCGGCCGTCGACGCGGCGTTGCTGCGGCTGGTCCGCGGGCTGCTGCCGGTGCCGCGGGTGCTCGACGCGCAGGTGGACCAGGTCGACGGCAACCCGACGTACGTGCTGACCGAGCGGTTGCCGGGGGTGAATCTCGAGATCTTCCTGGTCGATGCCGACGACCGGCAGCGCGAGCGCATCGGCGAGCAGCTGGGGGAGTTGCTGGTCCGGTTGAGCGGGATGCCCTTCCTGACGTTCGGGGAGTTCGTCGGGAGCGGGTTGGCGATCGAGTCGTTCGGGGGCGACGGGCTCGACGAGTGGCTGGATCGTCATGTCGAAGCGCTCGGGCTTTCACGCGATCAGGTGGAGAACCTGCGGGACGTCGTCGCCGAGGCCGGAGACCTGACCGACAGTGGGGTCCACCGGTTCTGCCTGGTGCACAGCGACTTCAATCCGAAGAACCTGCTGGTCGATCCGGCGACGGCGACGGTCACCGGGCTGATCGACTGGGAGTTCGCGCACAGCGGTTCGCCGTACGGCGACCTGGGGAACCTGCTGCGGTTCGGTGGTGATCCCGTGCTCGAACGGGCCGTGCTGCGTGTCGTCCGGGAGACCGGCCCGGACCTGGGGGACCGCCTGGTCGACCGCGGCCGGGCGGCGGACCTGTGGGCGCTGATCGACCTCGCCGCGCGGACCGGGCAGAACCCGGTCGCGACCGCCGCGCACGGCCTGATCACCCGGATGGCCGACACGGGCGAGCTGTCGGCGGGCCGTCCCGATCCGGACGTCGTACATTGAGATCAGCAGGACGTCGGGTGACCTCGGCGGGCGGCCGGCGGCGACCGGGTGCCCCGGGTTGTGCTGCCCCAGCCGGAACACGTATTCTGTGAGATGCGCTATGGGCCCGCGCGACCTCGGACGGAGCAGGCTCGTGCTCGCAGCAGTCGGTGGTGAATCTGTCCTCTCAGAGCTTTCCAGCGGTGTGGTGCGATCCAACGGCCCGTGCGCAGCCGTACGACACCATCAGCCCACGGAGCAACCCACCACATGACGGCCAGCATCGAGGCACCTCTCGACCCCGCAGTGCGCACCACCCCGCAGGTAGCGGTCAATGACATCGGGTCGGAGGAAGACTTCCTCGCGGCGATCGATCAGACCATCAAGTACTTCAACGACGGCGACATCGTTGAAGGGACTATCGTCAAGGTCGACCGGGACGAGGTTCTCCTCGACATCGGGTACAAGACCGAAGGCGTCATACCCTCGCGCGAGCTGTCGATCAAGCACGACGTCGACCCGAACGAGGTCGTCAACGTCGGCGATCACGTCGAGGCCCTGGTTCTCCAGAAGGAGGACAAGGAAGGCCGCCTGATCCTCTCGAAGAAGCGCGCCCAGTACGAGAAGGCCTGGGGCACGATCGAGAAGATCAAGGAAGAGGACGGCGTCGTCACCGGTACCGTCATCGAGGTCGTCAAGGGTGGTCTCATCCTGGACATCGGCCTGCGCGGCTTCCTGCCCGCCTCCCTGGTCGAGATGCGCCGGGTCCGCGACCTCCAGCCGTACGTCGGCCAGGAGATCGAGGCCAAGATCATCGAGCTCGACAAGAACCGCAACAACGTGGTCCTGTCGCGTCGTGCGTGGCTGGAGCAGACGCAGTCCGAGGTGCGGATGAACTTCCTCACCCAGCTGCAGAAGGGCCAGATCCGCAAGGGTGTCGTCTCCTCGATCGTCAACTTCGGTGCGTTCGTGGACCTCGGCGGCGTCGACGGTCTGGTGCACGTCTCGGAGCTGTCCTGGAAGCACATCGACCACCCGACCGAGGTCGTCGAGGTCGGCCAGGAGGTCACCGTCGAGGTGCTGGACGTCGACATGGACCGCGAGCGCGTCTCGCTGTCGCTGAAGGCGACCCAGGAAGACCCGTGGCAGCAGTTCGCCCGGACCCACCAGATGGGCCAGATCGTGCCCGGCAAGGTCACCAAGCTGGTGCCGTTCGGTGCGTTCGTCCGCGTCGAGGAGGGCATCGAGGGTCTGGTGCACATCTCCGAGCTCGCCGAGCGTCACGTCGAGATCCCGGAGCAGGTCGTCCAGGTCAACGACGACACGATGGTCAAGATCATCGACATCGACCTCGAGCGTCGCCGGATCTCGCTGTCGCTGAAGCAGGCCAACGAGGGGCTGGACCCGGTCTCCGACGACTTCGACCCCACGCTGTACGGCATGGCGGCGACGTACGACGACCAGGGCAACTACGTCTACCCCGACGGCTTCGACCCCGAGACGGGCGAGTGGCTCGAGGGCTTCGACAAGCAGCGTGAGGAGTGGGAGCGGCAGTACGCCGAGGCCCACGCGCGCTGGGAGGCCCACAAGAAGCAGATCGAGGACGCCAAGACGGCGGACGTCGAGGCCGGCGAGGCCTCCACGTACTCCTCCGCGACCGGTGGCGGCGCGGCTCCGAAGGACGACGCTCCCGCCGAGGGCGCGCTCGCTTCCGACGAGGCGCTCCAGGCTCTCCGCGAGAAGCTGACCGGCCAGGGCTGAGCACTTCCCTAGCAGGACCCGAGACCCCCGCACCCCCGTACTGGGTGCGGGGGTCTCGCCTTTATCCTGAGCCGTGCACGAACTGTGGCGGTGGGGAAATCTCGCGGTGGCGCTCCTGGTCGAACTGGGCGCGCCCTGATCGTCTTCGGCTGGTGGGGCTGGCACACCGGCGACGATCTCGCCGGCCGCCTCATCCTGGCCATCGGCCTGCCGGTGGCGGCCGCCGTACTGTGGGGGCTTTTCGCCGCTCCCACCGCGCGACGAGGGCAGGTGCCGCGCGCGATGGTGAAGACCTTGGTCTTCGGCCTTGCCGCGCTGGCCCTCTGGGATCTCGGCCATCCGCTGGTGGCCGTGCTCTACGCGGTGGTTGTCGTGGGCAACATCCTGGCCATCCACCTGGGCAAGCTGTCGCCGGACGTGCCCTCGGGCTCTCGCTCCTGAGCCTGCGCCTGTTCAGGACGTGAGCAGGGCCTGGAGTTTTTCGCGGTTGAGGGCGGGGGTGCCGGGGAGATTGGCCTGGGTCAAGATGTCCAGGGCACGGCGCCAGTGGGTGCGGGCCTGGGGGAGGTTGGCAGATTGCTGGAAGGCATCGCCGAGGTTGGCCTCGGCTCTGGCTTCGGCCCAGCGGTCGGAGAGGGCCTGGCTGATCGCCAGGGACTCCTGGTAATGGCCGACGGCGGTGGCGTGGTCCCCGCGGGACAGGTGGGCGGTGGCCAGGGTGTTCAGCGCGAAGGCCTCGGCGCGGCGTTCTCCTGAGGCCCGGTTGAGGTGGACCGCGCGGGCGGCGGCCTCGGCGGCTTCCTCGGGGCGGCCGTCGGACAGGTAGGTCTCGGCGAGATTGGCCAGGTTGCGGGCGGTCTCGACCGGCTCGTCGTTCGGGTCGAGGGCCTCGATCGCCTGCAGGTGGGACTGGACGCTGGCCTTCAGGTCGCCGGAGTACCGGAACAACCGGCCGAGGTCGGTGAGGACGCCGGCGCTGCCGCGCGCGTGGCCGATCGAGTCGAAGAGCTTCAGTGAGTGGGTGAGCTGCTCGGAGCTTTTCTGGTAGTCGTTCTGCTGGATGAAGGCCATGCCGAGGCCTTGCGCCAGTGCGGCTTCTCCGAGGAGATCGCCGGTACGGCGGGCCGCCTCGAGGCCGACCCGCTGCAGTTCGAAGAGGTCGTCGAGCGCCCGCAGGTAGATCAGGTAAGGCCA
This sequence comes from Kribbella lupini, assembly GCF_039529595.1. Taxonomy (NCBI): domain Bacteria; kingdom Bacillati; phylum Actinomycetota; class Actinomycetes; order Propionibacteriales; family Kribbellaceae; genus Kribbella; species Kribbella lupini. The sequence continues at coordinate 1,171,581 of NZ_BAAANC010000001.1, forward strand.
GAGACCAAAGGCGATCCGGTACGCCGCCTGGTCGTGCCCGTGGCGTACGGCGTCGTGCACCGCCGCGATCAGGACGTGTCGCTCGGAGGTGAACCAGCCGGCCGCCGCAGGCGTGTCCTCGAACGTCAACGGCGTGACACCGGGCAGCGGCGAGCCGAAGTCCAGCAGCGGTTGCGATCGTTCCAGCATCGCCTTGCCGCTCCGAGCTGTGTGCGCGTACCAGTCCAGCAGCCGGGCCCTCGCCGCCTCGCGCTCGACCGGTTCCTCGGTCTGCTGGATCAGAGTGTTCGAGTAGAGCCGCAGCAGGTCGTGCAGCTGGTACCGGTGGCCCGGCTGCTCCAGCAGGTGAGCACTTGTTAGCCCATCCAGGCACCGGGCGGCCTCATGCTCGGATGTACCTGCCAGTGCGGCAGCAGCTCCCAGCCCGAGGTCCTGCGCCGGCTGCAACGCCAGCAGGCGGAACATCCGTGCGTGCGGAGGCGCGAGCACCCGGTACGACCAGTCGAAGACGACCCTGAGCGCGCCGTCGTCGTCCTCGTCGACATCCAGTACGCCGAGGCGGTCGGGGTGATCCCGCAGCTCCGTGATCAGGGCCCGTACGCCGGCCGCCGGCTCCCTGGTGACTCGCTCGGCCGCGATCGCCAGGGCCAGCGGGAGGTGGCCGCACAGCTCGCTCAGCTCGGCGATCTCGGTGGCGCTCGCTTGGACGTGGTGCGGCTCGAAGGTCGCCGTCAGGTACGCCGCGGCGTCGTCCGCTCCGAACCGGTCGAGTGCTACTCGGTGAGCGCCTTCCCGGGCGGCCAGCGAGCGCAGCTGGCTGCGGCTGGTGATCAGCACGAGGCAGCCGGAGCCGGGCAGGAGTGGGCGCACCTGCTCGGCGTCGCGGGCGTTGTCGAGCAGGAGAAGAACACGGCGGTCTGCGAGAACGGTGCGGAGCATCGCCGTACGGGCTGGGCCGCGCTCGGGGATCTGGTTGCCGGAGACGCCGAGGCCGCGCAGGAGGAGGTCGAGCGCGGTGTCTGGGTCCATCGGGTCGCCGGGGCCGTAGCCCTGGAGGTTCAGGTAGAGCTGGCCGTCCGGGAACTGGTCGGCGACTCGGTGGGCCCAGTGGAGGGCGAGGGAGGTCTTGCCGACACCGCCTTGGCCGTGGACGGCGAGGATCGCCAGGGGGCGAGGGTCGGCGCTGCTATGGGCGGTGTCGCTGCCGCGGCCGGTGCTGCGGGCGCCGCCGCTTCCGTCGGGGCTTCCGCTGCCGCCAGCGCTGCCGCTGCTGATGCCGCTTAGGGTGTCGAGGCGGTTGAGGGCGGCGGTTCTGCCGGTGAAGCGGGCTGGGGCGGGTGGGAGCTGGCGTGGGGCGGACCGGGTGGTTGTGGCCTGCGTCGGGCGCTTGGGCTCGGTTGCTTCCAGCAGCTCCGCGTGTAGGCCGCGGAGTTCGGCTTCGGGGTCGACGCCGAGTTCGTCGGCGAGGCGGCGGCGCAGTTCGTCGTACAGGGTGAGTGCCTCGGCTGGTCTGCCGGATCGGCTGAGTGCGGTGAGCAGGCGGAGCCACAGGGACTCGCGCAGTGGGTGCTTGGCGGTGAGCTCGCGCAGGGGCGGCAGTACGACGTCGTGGCGGCCGGCAGCGAGGTCCAGGTCGATCCGGCGTTCGGTGGCGGACAGGTAGGCCTCGGTGAGGCGGGGTGCTTGTTCGCGCTCGAGCCAGTCCGAGCGGATGCCGCCGAACGGCTCACCGCGCCACAGGTCCAGCGCGGCGGTCAGCAGGTCACGCTCGGCTGCCGGATCGGTCGCCTGGGCGGCCTGCTCGAGCAGTTGGGTGAAGGCGAGTGCGTCGACCTGCTGCGGGTCCACGCGAAGTGCGTAGCCGCCTGGCGTCGTGTCCACACTGACGTTCGGCGCGAGCAGCGTGCGGAGCCGGGCGATGGAGGTGTGCACGCTGGGCCGCAGGTTGGCCGGCGGGTCGTCGCCCCACAGGCGCTGGCCGATGGCGTCGACGGAGACAGAGTCCGGTACGGCGAGCGCGAGGACCGCCAGCAGGGTGCGGACGCGACCGGTCAGGCCAGGAAGCGGCTCGTCGTCGCGCAGCGCCTCGAACGGCCCCAGCAGCCGGATCTCCAAGTCGTTCCTCCTGTGTACGTGCGCCCATTCTCGGGGACACCAGGGGCGAGGGTCCGCGCGAGCCGGTGGGTCGCTCGTCAGCCGGACGCACTGATGCCTCGCCCAGGCCTGCTCGGTATTGCGGGGCGGGCCCGCGCTGCCTGGTGTTGCGGGGCGGCGGCCGCGCGCCGCCCTCGTGTTGTGGACACGGCGTGGGCCAGCGCCGGTCCGGGGCATATGGCGGGCGGTAGCGTGATCAGGCCGGGCCATCGCCGCCGCACTGCCCAGCGTTGGCCGGCTCCCGCCCGGCCCTGCCCGGTGTTGCGGGGCGCGGCCCGCGCGTGCCGTCCCGCGTTGTCGACGCTGCCCTGCGTTGCCCCGCTCCCGCCTGGCATGGCCTGGGGCCCGCCGTGGGGTGCCCGGCTCCCGCCCGTGTTGGCTGGCTCCCGCCCGGCGCTGCCGCGCTCCTCGCAGCACCCGTCGGAGCGCGCGGTTCTCACTCGGTAGGGTGCAGGCGTGCTGAGAGTTGGGTTGACCGGGGGAATCGGGTCAGGCAAGAGTTCGGTGTCGGGGCGGTTGGGGGAGCGGGGGGCCGTGGTGATCGACTCCGACGTGCTGGCGCGGGAGGTGGTCGCGCGGGGGACCGACGGGCTGGCCGAGGTGGTTGCGGTGTTCGGCGACGGCGTACTGACGGCTGATGGCGAGCTGGACCGGCCCGCCGTGGGCAAGCTCGTGTTCGGTGACGAGACGGCTCGGCGGAAGCTGGAGGCGGTCATTCACCCGCGGGTCCGGGCGCGAGCGGCTGAGATCGAGCGGGCGGCGCCGGACGACGCCGTGGTGGTGCACGACATCCCGCTGCTGGTGGAGACCGGTCAGGCGGACAAGTTCGACCTGGTGCTGGTGGTCGACGTACCGGTCGACGTACAGGTCGAGCGCCTGACCACGCAGCGCGGCATGGCCGAGGACGAGGCGCGGCGGCGGATCGCGAGCCAGGCGACGCGGGAGCAGCGGCTGGCGGCCGCGGACGTGGTGATCGACAACTCCGGCAGCCTCGACGACCTCGACCGGCGGATCGACGAGGTCTGGAGCCGGCTGACAGGGCACGGAACGGACACGAAAGCGTGACCCTTGCGCGGGAAATGATGTTTCCCGGCCGGCCTGTACGAGAATCACGCCGGTCCCGCAGTTCCTAGTTAGGGAGAGAGCGTGGAGTGTCCCCGCTGCGGCTCCGAGGTCCCCGACGTCTCGCAGTTCTGCCACCACTGTGGCAACGGACTGCGGTCGGCGGACCCGGGGCGCAAGAAGGCGTACGCCGCCAGACCGGACGAGCCGGTGGCTTCGTTCAAGCTGGTGTCGACGATCATGCCGCAGGGCTCCGGCCAGCAGCCGTACACCTACAAGGTGGCGCTCGGCGTCGCTCTGCTGCTCACCGTGGTGACCGCGGCGCTCGGCGCGCTGCCGGTGGCGATCATGGTGGCCGCCTTCGCGATCCCGATCGTGTACATCCTCTACCTGTACGACGTGAACCTCTGGGAGGACGAGCCGATCCCGGTCGTCGTGGCGGCGTTCCTGCTGACCGGCGTCCTCGCGGCGGTGTTCACCTGGCTCTGGTCGGACCAGATCGGTCTGTCGCTGGACACCATCGGCAGCAATGACGCCGGTCCGGCCGGCCGTGACCTGCTGATCCTGCTGCTGCTCGTCCCAGTCGTGTCGGTGCTGATCCAGCAGGTCGGCCCGCTCTACCTGGCCTCCAGGCCCCGGTACGACGACCTCATGGACGGCTTCACGTTCGGTGTCGTCGCCGGTGTCGGGTTCGCCTGCTTCGAGACGCTGGTGCTGCACTGGGGCTGGATCAGCGGCGGGTTCGCCGGTCCGGGCTCCGGCGCGGGGACGTGGATCTCGATCGTGGTGCTGCAGGGCTTCGTGAAGCCGCTGATCTACGGGTCGGCGGCCGGACTGGCCGTGGCGGAGTTCTCCGGGCTCGGCGAAAAGTACGACGGGTTCACCGCGCGCTGGGTGATCGGTGTGCTGCAGGCGATCGCGGTGAACGCGCTGTTCCAGGGCGGCGTGTACCTGCTCGGTTTCGTCGGCGGACAGGGCTCCTGGATCGGAGCGGTGCTCGGTGTGATCTGGGGCCTGCTGCTGCTCGGGGCGCTGATCGTGCTGGTCCGGACCGTGCTGCACAAGGGCCTGCTGGAAGCAGCGCTCGAGTCGGCCGCTCGCGGTGGGTCGAACCACGCGTCGGGTGAGCAGGCGTTCTGCACGCGGTGCGAGATGCCGCTGCTGCCGCACTCGGACTTCTGCTCCGCCTGCGGCAACGCGGTGCGGTCGGTGCCCAAGTCGGAGCGAGGGGTCGTGGCATGAGCAACCAGCAACCGCCGTACCAGGGCCGGCCGCCGCAGCAGCCGCCGTACCAAGGTCAGCCTCCGCAGCAGCCTCCCTACCAAGGCCAGCCGCAGCAGCCGCCGTACCAGGGACCGCCGCAGGGTCAGCCGCCGCACCAGCAGCAGCCGCCTTACCAGCAAGGCCCTCCGCCGCAGCAGCGGCCGTACCAGGGCCAGCCGCCGTACCAGGGGCCGCCGCAGGGTCAGCCGCCCTACCAGGGCCAGCCGCCGTACGGGCCGCCGCAGCAGCAGCGACCGCCGTACCAGCAGGGCCCGCCGCAGCAGCCGCCGTACCAGCAGGGGCCTCCGCCGCAGTTCCAGCAGCCGTACCCGCCGCAGCAGCAGTGGGGTCCGCAGGGGCAGCAGCAGTTCCAGCCGCGCGGTGGCCGAGGCCAGGGCAGCAAGAAGATCCTGGCGCTCGCCGGTGGCGCGCTCGCGCTGGTCGTGGTGATCGGTGTCGTACTGGCGCTGGTCTTCGGCCGGAACGACGACAACAACGTCCAGCCCGACCCGAACCCGCAGCCGACCGGCCAGCCGAGCGAGAACCTCGACAAGGGCATCGAGGTCGGGGAGGGCGTGTTCGTCGATCCGGCCGCGGGGTACCTTCGCAAGACGATGGAGGGCTTCAAGGGCGTCTACCTGCTCAAGCAGGGGGAGGGCTACTTCATGGTGCAGACCGTCAAGGCCGGCAACGACACGGCCGACACGGTGCTGCCCATCCTGATCGCCAGTGAGAAGAAGGCGCGGCCGACCGGGTTCGAGGCCAAGCCGGTGCAGAAGGACACGCCCGACGCGGACGACAAGACCCCGGTGAAGCAGGTGTCCACCCAGGCGTTCAAGTCCACCGCGACCGGCCAGGGCGGCAGCTTCGGCGTGGTCGGGTTCATCGGCGTGATCGAGCGCGAGGACGGGATCATGACGATCGTTCAGGTGTACGGCCGGCAGGACAAGTCCGCGACGTTGCAGCCGGACACCACTGCCATGTTCAGGTCGGTGATCGCGAGCCAGTGAGTAACAAGCGCGACAAGGGCCCGGCCGACAACCCCTGGGTCCGCAAGACCGATCCGGCCGACGACGAGGGCGCGGCTCCCGAGGAGGAGTTGCCGCCGTCCCCGTGGTCGCTGGAGGTCCCGCCACGCCCGTCACCGTGGACGGACCCGGCCGCTCCGGCCGCACCGGCCAACGGTGGCTGGGGCCGGGCCACGCCGGACCAGCCGACCACACCGGCCGCTCCGGATGCCGGTACGCCGGCAGCGGGCGGCTGGGGCAAGGCCGACGGGTCCGCGGCGGGCGCTGGGGGTGCCGGCGGTGCGACCGAGACCAGCTCCTCCTGGGGCGACAAGGTCGGGCCGCCGTCGCTGCGGCGCCCGGAGCCGGTCAAGAAGAAGCCACCGGTCCCGCCGCTGCTGCTGCCGATCGCGGGTGGGCTGGCGGTGGTCCTCCTGGTCGCGGTGGCGCTCGTCGTACTGACCGGCGGCGACGACAAGGCCAAGCCGCCGACTCCCACGGTGACCACTCCGCAGGCCTCGACGTACACGCCGCCGGCGAACGCCATCGCCGTCGACCACGGCGTCTCGATCGTCCCGGCCAACGGCTGGAGCCTGCTCACCACGGAGACGCAGGGCAAGCAGCTGGTCACCTACGCACCGAACCGCGAGCCGCTGGCGTTCCTGTGGGTCCGGCAGAAGCTCAACGTGTCCGCGAACACCTACCTGCTGGGCATCGTCGAGGGCGAGACCGAGAACGAGACCACCCAGCTGGGCGCCGTACGGAACCTGCCGTGCCCGAAGGACGTCTTGGTGGAGTGCGTCGCGATCAGCTACACCTCCACCGTCGCCAAGACCGGGAAGGTCCAGGGCTCGGTCGAGGTGTACCGGCGCAAGGACGGCGTGGTGACCGCGCTGGACTTCCGCAGCAACGCGACGTACGCCGCCAAGGCCGAGTCCGAGGCGGCCCCGATGAAGCAGTCGGTCATCGACAGTCTGTGACCGCCCGCCCCCACCAGACGACACAGCACCAGACGAGACAGCGCGAGAGGCCCTGATGAGTCAGCAGTACGGACCTCCCCAGAACCAGTACCAGCCGCCCGCCCAGCAGCCGTTCCCGCCGGCCGGCCCGGGCGGCTGGGGTCCGGGACCCGGCTACCCGCAGCAGTACCAGCCGGGTGGACGGAAGAACCGCAAGACCAAGTGGATCGTGATCAGCGGCGCGGCGCTGGCCGTCGTACTGATCGCGACGGGTGCGGTGCTGCTGGTCACCGGCGGCAAGAAGGACACCCCGACCGCGCCCGTCGCAGGCGAGACGCTGACACCGGCACCGGTCGGCACGATGTACACCCCGCCCACGCCGTCGCCGACCGTCACGCAGATCACGAAGGGCCCGTACGACAAGGGCGTCGAGATCGGTGGGGGAGTCTGGTTCACGCCGGCCAAGGGCTGGGTCAAGGACCCGGACAAGACCCGGTCCGGCCACAACTACCTGCTGCCCGAGCCGGGCCGCCCGAGCGCGATCGACGGGTGGTTCTGGATCCGGCAGACCAAGCTGATGGGCGCCAAGCAGTTCGCCGAGCACCTGGTCGACGTCGAGTCGAACAACCTCGAGCACGTGGTGATCGGCAAGGGCGGCTTCCGGCCCTGCCCGAACAAGGCGCTCAAGCTCTGCTACGCGACCAACTACTCCGCCGTGGTCCCGGTCAAGGGCAAGAAGCCGGTGGTCTTCTCCGGCTTCGTCCAGACCTTCGAGGACTTCACCGGGCAGACCACGGCGACCGACGCGGCGCTGCAGCGCGAGGTCTGGCCGCGGCGCAAGCAGGAGGTCCTGAACATGAACGGCACCCTGGTCCGCTCCTTCTGACCGCTTTCCCGTACGGCGTACGGATCGCGATTTCGGAAACTGTCGGCGCGGGGTCGTACCGTGGAGGGCATGAGACAGGTCTCGGATCTCCAGCGTATGGTCGCGCCGCTGAAGGTGGTGTCCGACTTCGAGCCGGCGGGTGACCAGCCGGCCGCGATCGACGAGCTCGAACGGCGGATCAACGCCGGCGAGCAGGACGTCGTCCTGCTCGGCGCCACCGGTACGGGCAAGACGGCGACGATGGCCTGGCTGGCCGAGCGGATCCAGCGCCCGATGCTGATCCTGCAGCCGAACAAGACGCTCGCCGCGCAGTTCGCCAACGAGCTGCGCCAGTTCTTCCCGGAGAACGCGGTCGAGTACTTCGTGTCGTACTACGACTACTACCAGCCCGAGGCGTACGTCCCGCAGACCGACACCTACATCGAGAAGGACTCCTCGATCAACGAGGAGGTCGAGCGGCTGCGGCACTCGGCGACCTGGTCGCTGCTGACCCGCCGCGACGTGATCGTGGTCGCGACGGTGTCCTGCATCTACGGCCTGGGCTCCGCCGACGAGTACCTGAACCGGATGATCCACGTGAAGGTCGGCGACGAGACCGACCGCGACGGGCTGCTGCGCAAGCTGGTCGGCGTGCAGTACGCGCGCAACGACCTGGCCGGCACCCGCGGCACGTTCCGGGTCCGCGGCGACACGCTCGAGGTCTTCCCGGTGTACCAGGAGCTCGCGGTCCGGGTGGAGTTCTTCGGCGACGAGGTCGAGCGGCTGATGACGCTGCACCCGGTCACCGGCGAGGTGCTCAGCGAGGAGACCGAGCTCTACATCGGCGCCGCGACGCACTACGTCACCGCGCCGGAGAAGATGGAGCGCGCGATCAACTCGATCGAGGCGGAGCTGGCCGACCGGCTGGCCGAGCTGGAGCGCGGTGGCCAGCTGCTGGAGGCTCAGCGGCTGCGGATGCGGACGACGTACGACATCGAGATGATGCGCCAGATCGGCACCTGCTCGGGCATCGAGAACTACTCCCGCCACACCGACGGCCGCGAGGCCGGGACGGCGCCGCACTGCCTGCTGGACTACTTCCCCGAGGACTTCCTGCTGGTGATCGACGAGTCGCACGTCACCGTGCCGCAGATCGGCGGGATGTACGAGGGCGACATGTCCCGCAAGCGGACCCTGGTCGAGCACGGCTTCCGGCTGCCGTCGGCGATGGACAACCGGCCGCTGCGCTGGGAGGAGTTCCTGGAGCGGATCGGCCAGACCGTGTACCTGTCCGCGACCCCGGGGCAGTACGAGCAGGACAAGTCCGACGGGTTCGTCGAGCAGATCATCCGGCCGACCGGCCTGATCGACCCCGAGGTGATCGTCAAGCCGACCAAGGGCCAGATCGACGACCTGATCCACGAGATCCGGCTGCGGGTCGAGAAGAACGAGCGCGTCCTGGTCACCACGCTGACCAAGAAGATGTCCGAGGACCTGACCGACTACCTGCTCGAGATGGGCATCCGGACCAGGTACCTGCACAGCGAGGTCGACACGCTGCGCCGGGTCGAGCTGCTCCGCGAGCTGCGGATGGGCGAGTACGACGTGCTGGTCGGCATCAACCTGCTACGGGAGGGCCTCGACCTGCCCGAGGTGTCGCTGGTCGCGATCCTCGACGCGGACAAGGAAGGCTTCCTGCGGTCGGGCCGGTCGCTGATCCAGACCATCGGCCGTGCGGCGCGCAACGTGTCGGGTGCGGTGTTCATGTACGCCGACAAGATCACGCCGTCGATGGAGATGGCGATCGACGAGACCAACCGGCGGCGCGCCAAGCAGGTTGCGTACAACACCGCGCACGGGGTCGACCCGCAGCCGCTGCGCAAGCGGATCGCCGACATCACCGACATGCTGGCCCGCGAGGACGCCGACACCGCCGAGCTGCTCGGCAACGGCCGGACGCAGTCGCGGGGCAAGGCGCCGGTGCCAGGCGGCGGCAAGAAGGCCGGCGAGAAGGCGAAGGAACTGGCCGGCGGCCTGCCGTCGTCCGACCTGGCCGACTTGATCCAGCAGCTCACCGATCAGATGCACACCGCGGCGGCGGAACTGCAGTTCGAGGTCGCGGCGCGGTACCGCGACGAGATCTCGGAACTGAAGAAGGAGCTGCGCCAGATGGTGAACGCGGGAGCGAAGTAGGCGTCGGCGCCACCCACACGAGGGGTGAGCGCCGACACCACTCGAGGGCATCCGGACGGGTGCGCCGCCAATCCCGGCCGGGAGCACCGTTCGCGATCCTCGCCGTCGCCGGGTTCGACCTGACCGCGACTTGACCGGCTTGCCGTCGAGGGTGCCAGACCGGTTCAGGTACACCGGGCGTTCGCGTCGGTGGGCAGTTCGGTGGGGGTGCGCGGCGCGTCGGTGGGCAGTTCGGCGGGGGTGCGCGGCGCGTCAGTAGGCAGTTCGGTGGGGGTGCGCGGCGCGTCGGTACGGGGACGGGATGGCGGCCATATTCTCGATCGGGTGATGACTGAGGAGCTGGCCGGGCAACGGGCGCTGGTGACCGGGGCGACGTCGGGGATCGGGCGAGCGATTGCCCGCAGTCTGGCGGCGGCGGGGGCAGAGGTTGTCGTCACTGGGCGCCGGGCCGAGCGCGGAGCCGAGACGGTGGAGCTGATCGAAGCCGACGGTGGGCGGGCGACGTTCGTACCGGCTGATCTGGGGATCCTGGACGACGTCGAACGGCTGGCGCGCGAGGCCGGCGAGGTGGGGATTCTGGTCAACAACGCCGGGTTCTACCCGATGGTTCCGACGACGGCGCTGCCGGCCGCGGAGTACCAGTTGATGTACGACGTGAACCTGCGGAGCGCGTACTTCCTGACCGCCGCCATCGCTCCCCGGATGGTCGCGGGCAGCGCGATCGTCAACGTTTCCTCGACCGGCGCCCAGATCGGGATGGCCATCGCGGCCGGGTACAGCGGAACCAAGGCCGCCCTCGAGTCGATGACCAGGTCGTGGGCCGTCGAGTTCGGTCCGGCGGGGATCCGGGTGAACGCCGTGTGCGCCGGCATGATCCGGACGGACAAACTGCTGGAGCTCGTGCCGGAAGAAGGCTTGGCGCAGGTCAGCGTGCCCTGGCCCCTGGGCCGCCCAGGCACCCCGGAGGAGATCGCGGAAGTGGTTCTCTTCCTCGCGTCCCCGCGAGCCAGCTACGTCACGGGCGCCGTCCTGGTCGCCGACGGCGGCCAAACCATCTCCTGACCCGTTCTTCTGCGGGGCCGGAGCGGTCAGTTGGGTCGCAGGACGGTGTGTTGCGCGGTTTCGTTGACGTGCAGGGTGAAGATGTCCGGGCGGGCGTAGTGGCCGGCGGCGTCGAAGTCGAACTTGCCGCGGGCGAGGTCCTCGAGATCCAGTTCGGCGAGCAGGACTCCTCCGGCGCCGCGCAACGGGCCGGCCAGGATCTCGCCCAGTGGTGAGACGATCACGCTGCCGCCGTCGATCAGGACCGTGTCCGGCGCGTCGCCCTGGATCGGGTGCACGTCGTCGGGGAGGTCGGCGCGGGTCAGGTACTGGTTCGCGCTGATCACGAAGCAGCGGCCCTCGAGGGCGATGTGCCGCATCGTCGCCTGCCACTGCTCGCGGTCGTCCACCGTAGGTGCGCACCAGAGCTCGACGCCTTTGGAGTACATGGTCTGCCGGAGCAGCGGCATGTAGTTCTCCCAGCAGATCGCCGCACCGAGCACGCCGACGGGCGTCCGTACGGCCGGCAGCGTCGAGCCGTCGCCCTGACCCCAGAGGAAACGCTCGGCCGCGGTCGGCATCAACTTGCGGTGCTTCGCGACCAGCCCGTCGACGGGGTCGAGGAACACCGCCGTGCAGTACAACGTCCCACCATCGCGCTCGATCACGCCGGCCACGACATGGATCCGCAGCTCGGCCGCGAGCTCCGCCAGCCGCTCGATCTCCGGGCCGGTGAGCGCGACCGCGGCGTCGTAGTACCGGCGGAAGACGTCGCGTCCCTCGGGCGACCTCGACCCGACGGTGACCCCGAAGTCGAGGCCCTTCGGGTAGCCCCCGAGGAACGCCTCCGGCAGGACGACCAGCCGAGCACCGGCCGACGCGGCCTCCCGCAGGTACCGCTCGGCTTTGGCCAGGGTTGCGGGGGTGTCGAACAGCGTGGAACCGGCCTGGACCGCGGCAACGACAACAGACGTCATGGCAAGCAGCCTAGGCGGCAGCGGACGCTGTCAGGTCCAGCGGCGGGGGAGGTGAGAGCGACGATCGAGCCGCTGGGGAGGCATCGGCGCGGGCGGCGACGGTGGGCTCGTGGGCCACGGGCCAGCCGCGTGGGCGGCTAGTCGGCGATAGCTCCCCACGTGCTGGTGTCGGGCCAGACGATGCGGAGGCAGTGGGGGTTTCCGGTGAGGCGGCTCGGGTCGCCGCTTGGGGGTGGGACGGGGGCTTTCCCGACGGCGGTGCCGCCGGCGGTTCGGTAGAAGTGCTGGGCGGAGGTGTTCTGCTCCAGGACCCACAGGTACATCGCGTTGGTCGCCGCCTGCTCGGTGACGGCGGCGGCTGCGCGGGTGAGCAGGTCGGTGCCGATGCCGAGGCGGTGCTGGTCGTGGCGGACGTGGAGGTTGTCGACCAGGCTGCCCCACTCCGGGTCGTGGTCCAGCATCACGTGGACGAAGCCGACCAGGCGGCCGTCGCACTCCGCGAGCACTGTCGCCGTACCGGTCGGCGTGGCCAGCCGGGACTCCCAGACCGCGGTGCGTTCGACGGCGATGTCGCCGTCGAGGAACGCGTCGGCGTACGCGCCGCGGTAGTGCCGTCGCCAGCTGTCCGCGTGCAGATCCGCGACCGATCCGGCGTCGGCCGGGCCGGCGGAGCGGAACAGGACCGGGCTCATCGCCGCGGCTCCGAGTCGAAGGTGGAGAGGATCGTGCAAGAGGTCGCTCGCATTGTTCTACCGTTCCCGCAGGTCAGATTGTGGAATGGAGGTGTCGGTTTCCGGAAGAGCGCTGCTGGCGCTCCAGTTTTGGACAAGGTGGACACCTCATGCAGGTCGCACTGGTGACAGGTGGCAGTTCAGGCATCGGACGGGGCACGGCGCTCCGGATCGCCGCGCGGGGGATGGGAGTGATTCTCACCTACGGCGGCAACGAGCAGGGCGCGCTCGACACTGTCTCAGCGATTGAGAAAGAAGGCGGGACGGCCGTCGCGCTGCCGCTCGACCTCGGGCGGGTCGAGACCTTCCCGGCGTTCCGCGACGCCGTCGCCCGGGCGCTGCGGGAGACCTGGCAGGTGGAGACGCTCGCCGCGCTGGTCAACAACGCGGGCTTCGCGCAGACCGAGCCGTTCGGCGAGGCCACCGAGGAGGTCTTCGACCGCCTGTACGCCGTACTGCTGAAGGGGCCGTACTTCCTGACCCAGACCCTGCTGCCGCTGCTCGCGGACCAGAGCGCGATCGTCAACGTCAGCAGCAACTCCTCGATGCACACCAACGCCGAGCCGGGCTACAGCGGCTACGCCACGATGAAGGGCGGGCTCAACGTGATGACCCGCTTCCTCGCGAAGGAGCTCAGCCCGCGCGGGATCCGTGTCAACGCCGTGGCGCCCGGCTCCACGCTGACCCGCCTCGGCGGCGACGCGTTCGACAAGTACCCCGAGGTCATCCCGGCCCTGGCCGCCAAGACCGCCTTCGGTCGTGTCGGCGACCCCGACGACGTCGGCCAGGTCATCGCGGCGCTGATCTCCGACGAGACCCGATGGGTCACCGCCCAGGTTTTGGAGGCGTCCGGCGGCTTCGGGCTCTGAGCTCGCGGTCGTATCGTTCAGCCCAGGAGGTGGGCGATGCGACTGACCGGGAAGGAACTGCTCGAGCACTGTCTGGCCAAGCCGGGCGCGTGGCAGGACGAGCCGTGGGAGGGCGACGTGGTCGCGAAGGTGAGCGAGAAGATCTTCGCCTTCCTCGGCGACCAGACGGTCGGGATCAAGTGCGGGGCCAACCGGGACGAGGCCGACGAGCTGGTGAACGCCTATCCCGAGGACGTCAGCAAGATGGCCTACATCGGCCGGTCGGGCTGGAACACGGTCCGCCTGGGCGGCGCCGTACCGGATGACGAGATTCTCGAGCTGGTCGACGCGTCGTACACGACCGTGGTCGGGAAGCTGCCGAAGAGCCGGCGCCCACCAGGGCACACCACCCAGACACCAACCTGATCACGCAGCGAGGTTATTCCCGCTCCGGAGCGTGATCAGACCGACATACGGGTACCGGACCGCCGATTTGGAAACTCGGACATCGACCCGCCAGAATGGTGGCAGTTTGAAGGGGAGTATTCCTTCGCGACGGTATCGTCATCACGGTCAGGGAGTTCGTCTCCTCGCCCGGTACCGCCGGCCAGGCCCGAGAGTTCGAGCCCGGCGGAAGAGACCTTCGGAGTCCACTTTCGCTTGCGCTCCGGAGGTTGCCTGTGCACGTCCACGATTACGTCTGGTACATCACGGTCGGAGTCCTGCTCGCCCTGCTGGCGTTCGACGTCTTCATCATCGGCCGGCGCCCGCACGAGCCCACCACCAAGGAATCGGCCACCGCGATCGCGTTCTACGTCGGTCTCGCGGTCGTCTTCGGCCTCGGGGTCTGGGCGTTCTCCGGCGGTCAGTACGCCGGGGAGTTCTTCGCCGGCTGGCTGACCGAGTACAGCCTGAGCGTCGACAACCTGTTCATCTTCCTGATCATCATGTCCAGGTTCCAGGTGCCCAGGAAGTACCAGCAGACGGCGTTGCTGATCGGCATCATCCTGGCGCTGTTCTTCCGCGGCATCTTCATCGCGGTCGGCGCGGCCGCGATCAACCAGTTCTCCTGGGTCTTCTACCTGTTCGGCGCGTTCCTGGTCTACACCGCGGTGCACCTGGCGATGCAGGGCGAGAACGACGACGAGGACTACAAGGAGAACGCGGTCATCCGGTTCGCCCGCAAGCGGCTGAACGCGACCGACGAGTACAACGGCGTCAAGCTGACCGTCGTCAAGAACGGCAAGCGGCTCGTCACCCCGATGGCGATCGTCATCGTCGCCCTCGGTACGACGGACCTGCTGTTCGCGCTGGACTCGATCCCGGCGATCTACGGCCTGACCCAGGAGCCGTTCCTGGTCTTCACCGCCAACGTCTTCGCGCTGATGGGCCTGCGGCAGCTGTACTTCCTGCTCGGTGACCTGCTGAAGCGCCTGATCTACCTGTCGATCGGCCTGTCGGTGGTGCTCGCGTTCATCGGGGTGAAGCTCGTCTTCCACGCGATGCACGAGAACGAGCTGCCGTTCATCAACGGTGGCGAGCACATCAAGTGGGCGCCGGAGATCCCGATCTCGGTGTCGCTCGGCTTCATCATCGTGACGCTGGGCATCACCACGGTGCTGAGCCTGTGGAAGTCCCGCAGGATCGCGGCGGACGAGGCGGCCAACGGGACCACCGGTGGCGACGCCGTGGCCGCAGAGGCCGGCGGTGGCGAGCTGGACGAGGCCACCACCACCCAGCGCCCGCAGGACGCGGTCCACCCGGCGACCAAGGCCGAGATCGACGGCCTGTCCGAGCCGGAGCCGCACGAGACGGACTCGAAGAAGCCCTGACCTGACAGACAAATAGCCCTCACCGATTGGTGAGGGCTATTTGTTGTTCTTCAGAGTCGAGCGGCGGCGACCAGAGTTTCACGGCGTTCGGGGAGAAGAGCCTCGTTCTCCAGGACCTTGCCGGTCTCCGAGGCGTGCAGCATTCCTTCGGCGGAGACGAAGCCGACGTGGTGGACCTCTTTGCCGGGACGGGCGAAGAAGTACAGGTCGCCCGGCTTCACCTCGTCGATCGGCACCGACTCCAGCGCGTCGGCCTGGTCGTGCGCGTCGCGGGGGATGCGCTGGCCGAGCACGCGACTGACTGTGTGGATCAGACCCGAGCAGTCCAGCCCGTACGCCGAGGTGCCGCCCCACAGGTACTCGAGCCCGAGGAAGAGCGAGCCGAGTCGCAGGCGCTCCTCGGAGGTGGCCGGAGTGTTGACCACCCGAAGAGATTCGTCGGTCAACCAGCCGAAGTTTCCGTCCGCGAGAGCGACGCGGGTGAAGCCGTCGACGTGCTCGACAGACGAAAGCACCGTGCCGAAAGACAGTTCGGCCAAGGCTCCGGTGCCCGGCTCAGCGGTCAGCGACGTGACCGGGACAGCCACAGCGACCGGGGCGGTCGCGGACTCCGGCAGTTCGCCCAGGTGCGCGGACGGGACCCAGCCCGGGTAGCCGAGGTCGTCCTGGGACGACGGTTGCCACGGGGCGACGATCTCCGACCAGCCGTCGCGCTCGGAGCGGACGATCACCGGTTCGCCGTACAGGAGCTGCGTCAGCGTGCGGCCGTGCAGGCCGAGCCGGGTCTCGGTGTCCATCGACTGGGCCCACGCGGCGACGTCGGGCGCGGCGGCGACCGCGGGGGCGTCGATGTCGCGCGGTGCTTCGGGGGAGGTCCATACGGTGCTGACCGGAACCTTGGCGGCTACTACCTTCATGCGATCAAGCCTGTCACGCCGAGCCCAGGATTCGAGGGCAGGTGGATGGTGGACCCTGCATAGGTGATCCCGCCGTCGACCGGCGCTTGCCGAAGCCACCACGCGGCGTCGAGATCGTTGACGGCGGTCGTCGGGTACGCCGCGACCAGCGCGGCCGCCGCGCCGACGCCGACGTGGCTCTCCATCATCGAGCCGACGATCGCGCCGAGCCCGTGCTCGCGCGCCAGCTCCAGCAGCGTCCGGGCCGGCCCGAGCCCGCCGCACTTGGCGAGCTTCACGTTGACCAGGTCGGCCGCGCCGAGCCGGATCACGTTCACCAGGTCGCGGACGCCGTACACGCTCTCGTCGGCCAGGATCGGCGTGCTGACCCGGTCGGTGATCCAGGCCATGCCTTCCAGGTCGGCCGCGGCGACCGGTTGCTCGACCAGTTCGATCGCGCAGCCCGCGTCCTCCAGCGCGCGGATGGCGGTGACGGCGTCGCGGCGGTTCCAGCCCTGGTTCGCGTCGAGGCGGATCCGCGGCTCGGGCCCGACGGCCTCGCGCACCCGGCGTACGCGCTCGAAGTCGGCGGCCGCATCGCCGGTCCCGACCTTCACCTTGAGTACGTCGAACCCGTCGCGCACCCGGTCCTGCGCCGCCCTGACGAGCGCGTCGGGGTCACCGGCCGACAGCGTCACGTCGGTCCGTACGGTCGTCGCGGTCGAGCCGAGGAAACCGTGCAGCGTCCGCCCGACGCGCCGGGCCGCGAGGTCGTGCAGCGCGACGTCGACCGCGGCCTTCGCGCCGAAGTTGCCCTGCGCCGCGCCCTGCAGACGCCGCAGTGCCTCGGTCAGGTCGTCGGGCCCGAGCCCGTCGAGCGCGGTGGCGATCGGGCCTTCGACGCAGGCCTGCGCGCCGGCCAGCGATTCGCCGGTCACCTTCCAGACCTGCGGGGCCTCGCCCCAGCCGGTGTGCTCGCCGTCGCTGATCGACACCAGCAGCGACTCGGCGTGCGTCGCTGTCCGGAGCGCCGTGACGAACGGCGTGTGCAGGGGAGCCGAGACCAGGTGGGTGGAGAGCTTCATCTACCGCACCGCCCCGAGGTCGTGCCGGTGCTGCCAGGCCTCAGCCGCGATCGCCGCGATCAGCTGCTGCGCGTCGCGATCGGCCAGCTCGGACGTCGTACAGACGACCAGGACGAAGGGATCGGCGTCGGCCGGGCGGACGATGCCGCCGTCGTGCCGGATCCGCAGGTCCCAGCCGTTCTTGTGCTCGACGCGAGTGCCGGCGGGAACGCCCGCGGGGATCTCGCCGTTCCACTCGTTCGCGGCGAGCAGGTCGCGCAGGTACTGCCCGGACTCATCGTTGCTGACAGCAACCAGTACGCCGGCCAGGCCGGCCGGGCTCATCAGGTTGCTGATCCCGGCCTGCTGCGCGGGGGAGTCGTCGATCCCGCGCCGGATCACGCTCTCGTCCTTCCCGTACTCGGCCAGCACCGCGTTGGCAGCCTCGGCTCCGACCAGCTCCAGCACCAGGTTGGTCGCGAGGTTGCTCGAGCGCGTGATCATCTCCCGGGCCAGCCAGCTCAGCGGCACGTCCGAGCCGAGCTTCTCCCAGGTCGCCGGCGCCTCGTCCTCGGCGCGGTTCACGCCGAACCGGCCACCGGCCGCCGACGCGAAGTCGTTGTGCACGGTCACCGGCTGGTCCAGCGCGAGCTCGCCCGCGTCGACCTTGCGCAGCATCGCCATCGCGACCGGCAGTTTCATCGTGCTCGCCGAGTAGTGCGTCCGCTCCGCCTCGTGCGTGAACACCGCGGTGCCGTCCGCCCGGCCGAGCCAGACGCCGAACGCGCCTTGGCCCTCCACCCCGCGCAGCAGGTCAGCAATTCCCATGGTGGTTACTTTTCCACATCCCGGGCAGATCTGATGTAGCGGGCTTGCGGAGCGGACCGGAATGGCAGACTGCGTTCCGTGTCCAGAGCACTCGGCCTGATCCTCGGCTTCGCCGCCGACCGCGTCCTCGGCGATCCGCGGCGCTTCCATCCGGTCGCCGGCTTCGGCCGAGCGGCCGCCCGGCTCGAGGGCGTCGCGTACGCCGACTCACGAGCAGCCGGTACGGCGTACGCGGCCGTGCTGGTCGGTTCGGTCACCGCCGCGGGCGTGGTCGCCGAGCGGCTCACCAAGGACCGGCCGATCGCGCGCACGCTGGTGACGGCCGCCGCGACCTGGGCCGTGCTGGGCGGGCGAAGCCTCGAGCGCGAGGCCTCGGTGATGTCCGGCCTGCTGGAGGCGAAGAACCTCCCGGCGGCGCGGGAGCGGCTGAGCCACCTGTGCAGTCGCGACGCCACGGACCTCGATGCCGACGAGCTGGCCCGCGCGACCGTGGAGTCGATCGCCGAGAACACCTCGGATGCGACCGTGGCGCCGCTCGTCTGGGGCGGGCTGCTCGGCGTACCGGGGCTGATCGGCTACCGCGCGGCGAACACGCTCGACGCGATGGTCGGTTACAAGTCGGCGCGGTACCTCAGGTTCGGGTGGGCGTCGGCGCGGTTCGACGACCTGGTCAACCTGCTGCCGGCCCGGGTGTGCGCGGTGCTGACCGGACTCACGTCCGGCCGGCCGCGCGAGGTCTGGCGGATCTGGCGGCGCGACGCCGGCGGCCATCCCAGCCCGAACGCGGGACCGGTCGAGGCGTCGTTCGCCGGCGCGCTCGACCTGCGGCTCGGCGGGACCAACACGTACGGCGAGGAGGTCGAGGACCGCGGCACGCTCGGCGACGGACTCCGGCCGGGTGTCACGGACGTACGCCGTACGGCCTTGCTGGCCCGGCGCGTCTCGTACGGCGCGGCGGGGACCGCGGCGATCCTGGCGGTGGCGGCGACGCGGCTCGGGCGACAGGCCGGCGCCGGGAGCAACTCACGGCGTACAGGACGGGGAGCATGATGCATCTGAGTCAGCGGCCGCTGCGGATCGCGTTGATCCGGCACGGCGAGTCGGTCGCCAACCTGGACAAGAAGATCTACGAGACGGTGCCCGACCACGCCGTGCCGCTGACGCCACACGGGCACGAGCAGGCGGCCGAGGCGGGCAAGTACCTGCGCACGCTGTTCGAGGGCGAGCCGGTGCGGGTGTACGTCTCGCCGTACCTGCGGACGCTGCAGACGCTGGACTCGCTCGGGCTGGACGACCTGATCGGCATCGCGCGCGAGGAACCGCGGCTGCGCGAGCAGGACTGGGCGAACTTCCAGGACACCGAGGACATCGAGCGGCAGGAGCAGTTGCGCGACTCGTACGGGCACTTCTTCTACCGGTTCACCCACGGTGAGTCGGGCTCGGACGTGTACGACCGGGTGTCCAGCTTCCTGGAGACGATGCACCGCGACTTCGAGCAGCCGGACTCGCCGCGCAACGTGCTGCTGGTGTCGCACGGGCTGACGATGCGGCTGTTCTGCATGCGGTGGTTCCACTGGTCGGTGAAGTTCTTCGAGACGCTGCGCAACCCGGGCAACGCCGAGACGCGCGTGCTGCTGCGGCAGCCGAACTTCCGGTACAAGCTGGATCGGCCGTTCGAGCAATGGACGCACTACGAACCGAAGGATGGGGAGCGTTCGGCATGGTTGTAGAGCAGACCCGCAAGACCGCGCTGGAGTTGCTGGAGGCGCTGACGCCGGAGCAGCGGGCGAAGGCCACGGCGCCGTTCGACACACCGGACCATCGGGAGTGGACCTATCTGCCGGGGGAGCGGCCCGGCGTGCAGCTCGCGGAGCTGACTCCTGAGCAGGAGCAGCATGTGCATCGCCTCCTGGAGCTGGCCTGCAGCCGGCGCGGAGTGGGTGACGCACTGGCCACGATGGCCGCCGAGATCATCCTGCGCGAGCTGCCGGACGTCGGTGCGACCGGCGGCTGGCACGGCACGGTCGTGGGGGAGCGCTACTTCCTGCGCATCCTCGGCGACCCGTCCGGCACGGACCCGTGGGCCTGGCGGCTCAACGGCCACCACCTGGCTCTGCACGTGACACTGGTCGGCGACCAGGTCTCCTTCGTCCCCAACTTCATCGGCTCCAACCCGGCCGAGGTCCTCCAGGGCCCGTACGCCGGCCGCCGCTTCCTGGCCGCCGAGCAGGACCTGGGCTTCCAGCTCCTCCACGCCCTCGACCCGGCGCAGCGTGAGGCCGCGGTCGTCTCCGCCGACGCTCCGGACGACATCCTCACCCGCCACGACCCGGTGGCCGACGGCTCTCTCCTGCACCGAGGCATCGCGTACGGCGACCTGCAGGACTCCCAGCGGGACCTCTTCACCCGCCTGCTCGACCAGTACGTCGGCCGAGCCGCCCAGCCGATCGCCGAACGAGCCTGGGCAAGGCTGCGCGACCAGGGCCTCGAGCGGCTCACCTTCGCCTGGGCCGGAGCCCTCCAGCCCGGCGCCGGCCACTACTACTCGATCGCCGGCCCCACCTTCCTCGCCGAGTACGACAACACCCAGTCCGACGCCAACCACATCCACTCCGTCTGGCGAGACCTCGACAACGACTGGGGCCAGGACCTCCTGGCCGCCCACTACTCAGCGGGCGGCCACTAGGGATCAGCGCAGCTCGTGGGCGATGGTCCACGCGGCAGCGCGATGGCCGAGCCGGTTGCCGTCGACCATGGCCTGCCGGAAGTGCAGCCCCAGCCAGATCCGCGCGTTCATCGTCTCCGCGTCCAAAGCCGCGGTGGTCCGGTAGTGCCGGGTGGTCGCGGTGACCGAGGACGCGATGTCGACGTCGATCGAGCGGCGACCGAAGAGGTGGCCGAACGTCTCGGTCGCGGCGCCGGTCACGCAGGCGTGCCCGCTCACGTAGTCGGGGTACGGCGGCGTCGGCACGAGTGGGGTCCAGGTCGGGTCGGGCTTGGTCGCCCGGTTGCCGTCCTCACCAGCCAGCCGGATCGCGGTGATCGGCCGCCAGTAGCCGTAGTCGTACTTCGCCCGCCAGCAGGAGACCAACGCGTCAGCCGTTCCGGTGCCGAGCAGCGCGAAGGCCCGTGCGGTGCGCAGGAAGCTCCAGCCCCGCGCACCGAGCTCCTGGCCGAGCGACACCTGGTACTGCAGCACCGCGTTGGCGCTCCAGAACATCGCGGTCTCGGTCTGGGCACCCGTTCGGTGCGAGCCGGTCGCCGAACCCATCGCCTTCACCTCGGCGAATTCCCGGGCGTAGTCCTTCGAGCGCAGCGGATCCGGTCCGGGCAGCCGCAGCTGGGTCGGCGAGTTCAGCACGAGCGGCCGGACGAAGCCGAGCCAGGGCACAGCCATCGGCGCGAAGGCCTCCGGTGTCGGACGCCAGACGCCAATGGCCGGAGCCCGGTCGAAGGTGATCGCCGCTCCCCGCCCGTCGCCTTGCCGCGCGCGGATCAGCTTGGCGGCCGCAGTCCGCCCGACGGCGATTCCGGCCGTCTTCGCACGGCCGTCCGGTACGGCGTTCAGCGAGGCGGTGTGGTCGGTCGTGAGGTGTCCGGCCGAGGCAGGGAAGTAGTACCGCAGCACTTCGTACGCCGCGGTGACGGCGGCCGCCTCGGACGAAGCCCGGCCGTGCACCCGCGGCTGCCGCAGGTACGGCTGGTAGCGACCCTCGATCGCGACCACCGCGTCGTACACGGCCAGCGAGACGAAGCTGTAGTACAGCGGCGCCGCCGGGATAGGAGTGGCGTTCTCGGTGAAGATCGTCCGAGTGGCGATCGTGTTCCAGCTGATGATCACCGCTGGGTCCGAACGGGTTCCGCCGGCGGCCTGGACCGGGGCGGTCAGGACCGAAGCGGTGAGGCCGGCGGCGACCAGGATCGCCGGCAGCGAGTGTGCGGTGCGGCGCATGGCTGTCTCCTTCAGTGTGTGCCGGGTGGCCTGTACTGAAAGAGACTGCGGTGAGCCGGAGGGCGTCCACAGAACAAACCGTTGTTCTTCCGGCCCACCCGAGCCGGTCGGGCCGGTCAACCGCGTGTGGCGCTTGAAACAGATGCGCAGGCGATGCGAACCGGTCGGCTAGAGTCTCGGTGTCATCGACGGTCGTCAGCAGGAACCCGGTGTGAGTCCGGGGCGGTCCCGCCACTGTGACCACGTTCGCGTGGGAGTCAGGAACTGCAGCCGTCGAACTGCCCACCCGGGGCGTGGACACCCCGAGGAAGGACCGGACGCGCATGCCCGCGAACCTGTTGCTGCTCTCCACCGCCGACACCGACCTGCTGGCCGCTTCACAGGCCCAGGCGGGCTGGAAGGTCGCCAACCCGGCGCGGGTCGAGGTCGGCGAGCTGCCTGCGCTGCTCGACGGTGTCGAGGTCGTCGTGGTGCGCCTGCTCGGCGGTCGCCGGGCCTGGGAGGAGGGGCTCGACGCCGTCGTCGCCTCCGGGCTGCCGGTGGTGGTGCTCAGCGGTGAGGCCGCGCCGGACGCCGAGCTGATGTCGTTGTCGACGGTCCCGGCCGGCGCGGTGACCGAGGCGCTGGCCTACCTGCGCGAGGGCGGCTCGGAGAACCTGGGCAACCTGGCCGGCTTCCTCCGCGACACGATCCTGCTCACCGGCGACACGTTCGACCCGCCGCACAGCCTTCCGGCGTACGGCGTACGGGCTGGTCGTTCCACCGCGCCGGACGGTCGACCGGTGGTCGGCATCGTCTACTACCGCGCGCACGAGATCTCCGGCAACACCGCGTTCGTCGACGCGCTCGCCGACGCCGTCGACGCGGCCGGTGCGCAACCGCTGCCGGTCTACTGCGGCACGCTGCGTGGCCTGGACCCGTCCAGCGACGACAACGCCCAGCTGTTCGACCTGCTGCGCAGCTGCGACGTACTGGTCACCACGCTGCTCGCAGCCGGCGGCACGGTCGCGGCCAGTGCGAGTGCGGGTGGAGACGACTCCTGGGACGCGGGTGCCCTCGCGTCGCTCGACATCCCGCTGATCCAGGGCCTCGCGCTCACCTCGACCCGTGAGCAGTGGCTGGAGAGCGATGCTGCGATCAGCCCGCTGGACGCCGCGACCCAGGTCGCGATCCCGGAGTTCGACGGCCGGATCATCACGATCCCGTTCTCCTTCAAGGCGTACGACGCCGAAGGCATCGCCAGCTACCAGCCCGACCCGGAGCGCTGCACGCGGCTGGCCGGCATCGCCGTCGCGCACGCCCGGCTGCGGCACGTTCCGCCGGCCGAGAAGAAACTCGCGCTGGTGCTCTCGTCGTACCCGACCAAGCACGCCCGGATCGGCAACGCGGTCGGCCTGGACACTCCCGCGTCCGCGGTCGTCCTGCTCGGTCAGCTCAAGGACGCCGGGTACGACCTGGGCCCTGACCTCGACCTGGACGAGCTGCAGGGAGCCGAAGGCGCCGACGGCCTGATCCACCGCCTGATCGCGGCTGGCGGCCACGACGTCGACTGGCTGACCGACGAGCAGCTGTCCGGCGCGGTCGCGAAGATCTCGCTGTCGACGTACCAGCAGTGGTTCGGCCGGGTGCCGGAGACGCTGCGGGACGCGATGACCGAGGCGTGGGGCGAGGCGCCGGGCTCTCTGTACGTCGACACGACCGGTGCCGAGCCGGCGATCGCACTGGCCGCTCTGCGGTTCGGCAACGTCGTACTGATGATCCAGCCGCCCCGCGGGTTCGGTGAGAACCCGGTGGCGATCTACCACGACCCGGACATGGCTCCGTCGCACCACTACCTGGCGGCGTACCGCTGGCTGGAGGCCCCTGTCGAGGAAGGCGGCTTCGGCGCACACGCGGTGGTCCACCTGGGCAAGCACGGGACGCTGGAGTGGCTGCCGGGCAAGGGGATCGGCATGGCGGCGGACTGCGCGCCGGACGCCGTACTGGGCAACCTGCCGCTGGTGTACCCGTTCATCGTCAACGACCCGGGTGAGGGCACGCAGGCCAAGCGGCGTGGGCACGCCGTCGTCGTGGACCACCTGGTGCCGCCGATGGCGCGAGCGGAGACGTACGGCGACATGGCGAAGCTGGAGTACCTGCTGGACGAGTACGCCACCGTCCAGGCGCTGGACCCGGAGAAGGTACCGACGCTGCGGGCCCAGATCTGGACGCTGATCCAGGCCGCTCAGCTGCACCACGACCTGCACACCAGCGAGAAGCCGGAGGACGAGGAGTTCGACGAGTTCGTCCTGCACCTCGACGGCTACCTGTGCGAGATCAAGGACGTGCAGATCCGCGACGGGTTGCACATCCTCGGTGGCGGTCCGGTCGGTGAGGCCCGGGTCAACCTGGTGCTCGCCGTACTGCGGGCCGCGCAGATGTGGGGCGGCACGTCCGGCGCCGTACCGGGGCTGCGTGCTGCGCTCGGTGCGACGTACGGCGTGGACGAGGCGGCTCTGCTCGCCGATCCGGGTCGTGCGGTGCCTGCTGAGCTGGCAGCCCTGTCGGAGCTGGCTGACCTGCCTGCGGTGAGTGCGGCCGACGGTGTGGACCTGCTGGAGGCTGTGGCGCGCAAGCTCGTGCTGGGGCTGGAGACGCTGAGCTGGGACGCCGCGAAGGTGCCGGTGGTCGTCGGTGAGGTGCTGGGCCGGCAGTCCGAGGGTGTGGAGGCGTCGCTGCGGTTCGCCTGCGAGGAGGTCGTGCCGCGGCTGGCACGCACCGGTGACGAGCTGACGAACGTAATGCGCGCGCTGGACGGCCGCTTCGTCGAGGCCGGGCCGTCGGGCTCGCCGACGCGCGGTCTGGTCAACGTGCTGCCGACGGGCCGCAACTTCTACGCCGTCGACCCGAAGGCGATCCCGAGCCGGAACGCGTGGGACGTCGGCGTCGCGCTGGCGGACTCGCTGCTGGCCCGGCACAAGGCCGAGACGGGGGAGTGGCCACGATCGGTCGGGCTGACCGTCTGGGGTACGTCGGCGATGCGGACCCAGGGCGACGACCTCGCCGAGGTGCTGTGGCTGCTCGGCTGCCGGCCGGTGTGGGACGAGGCGTCGCGACGGGTGTCGGGCTTCGAGGTCGTGCCGGTGTCCGAGCTCGGCCGGCCGCGGGTCGACGTGACGGTGCGGATCTCGGGCTTCTTCCGGGACGCGTTCCCGCACGTCGTCGCCTGGCTGGACGAGGCCGTGCGGACCGTCGCGGCGCTGGACGAGGCTGCCGAGGACAACTACCTGCGGGCGCACGTCCTCGATGACGTTGCTACGGGCAACGATTTGCGATCCTCGACGGCCCGCGTGTTCGGTTCCAAGCCCGGCTCGTACGGCGCCGGCCTGCTGCCGCTGGTCGACGCGCGCAACTGGCGCACCGACGCCGAACTGGCCGAGGTGTACGCGGTCTGGGGCGGTTACGCCTACGGCAAGGACCTCGACGGCGCCGAGGCGCGCCCGTCGATGGAACGCGCCTACGCGCGGATCCAGGTCGCGGCCAAGAACGCGGACACCCGCGAGCACGACATCATGGACTCCGACGACTACTTCCAGTACCACGGCGGCATGGTCGCGATGGTCCGCCACCTGACCGGGTCGAACCCGAAGGCCTACATCGGCGACTCCGCCGTACCGGCCCAGGTCAAGACCCGCACGCTGGAGGAGGAGACCAAGCGCGTCTTCCGCGCCCGCGTCGTCAACCCGCGCTGGATGGCCGCGATGCAGCGCCACGGCTACAAGGGCGCCTTCGAGATGGCCGCCACGGTCGACTACCTCTTCGGGTACGACGCTACCGCCGGCGTCGTCGACGACTGGATGTACGAGACGCTGACGACGGAGTACGTCGCCAACCCCGAGGTCGCCGAGTTCTTCCGCAAGTCCAACCCGTGGGCACGGCACGGCATCGCGGAGCGGTTGCTCGAGGCGGCGCAGCGGGGGCTGTGGTCGGAGCCTTCCGAGGAGGCGCTGGAGACGCTGCGCACCGCCGTACTGGAGACCGAGGGTGACATCGAGGACCGCGGCTGATTGGGTAGTCGTATGGCTTCGCGGGTTCTGATCACCAATGACGACGGGTACCGGGCTCGGGGCATTCGGGCCCTCGGAGCGGCGCTGGCCGCGGCTGGGTACGACGTACTGGCTGTGGCTCCGCTGGATGACCAGAGCGGCGTCGGGTCGGCGCGGGCCGGGATGGTCGACCGGCCGATCCGGACGGCCTCGGAGACTGTTGATGGGGTGACCTACATCGGCGTCGACGGGACGCCGGCGCTGGCGGTGACACTCGCGCTGGTGGGGTCGTTCGGCGACGTGCCGGACCTGGTGGTGTCGGGGATCAACCACGGGCACAACATCGGCGTACCGATCCTGCACTCGGGCACCGTCGCGGCCGCGCTGACGGCCGCCGGGCAGGGGGCGTCGGCGATCGCCGTCAGCATCGACTCCGAGGACCCGAAGCATCTCGACACCGCGGGCGGCGTCGCCGCGCGGGCACTCGACTGGCTGGCGTCGGAGCCGGCTGGCACGGTCCTCACCGTGAACGTCCCCGATCGCCCGTTGGAAGAGCTGGAGGGCGTACGCCGGGCCCGGCTGGCGCCGATCGGGCGCTCGCGCATCGTCGGCGCTCAAGCGCCGACCGGTGAGCCGATGATCACCCTTGCCCCGCCGTCCGCCGGTGCGGAAGCCGACACCGACGAGGCCTTGCTCGCCGCGGGTTTCGTGACGGTCACCCCGATCGTGGGCATCCGCGAGGTCGACTCGTCGGCGGCGGCTGACTACTTGTCCCAGCATCTGGTTAAGGGCTGAGCCTCGCGTACTCACCCCGAACACGTCCCACCCGAGGTCGATCGGCCGTCGGCCACGCTCCAGCGGCTCGCCCTCTCGCGGCGGTCGACGAGCCGCCGTCCGTTCCCGCCGGGTGAGGTTGGTCTCCGGGCGGCGGGCCGACGGCGGGGATGTGGAATGATCGCCGGGACGGCAGGAGAGGAACACCGGTGACGGCCAGCACGGCCGGAGTCCGGGGCGGTCCCGCCACTGTGACCGGACGTGATCCGGAAGCCAGGACATCTCCCGCCGTCCGTCCGGAAACGCTTCTCCGCGGTCCGGGCGACCGTTGCCGACGCGGGCGTGGACACCCGCAGGACGAAGGGACCCACCGCCGATGCGGCCTGCTCCGACCTCGACCGGTTTTCCGTTCACCGCGGTGGTGGGGATGGACGACCTCCAGCTCGCCCTGATCCTGGCCGCGGTCTCCCCGGCCATCGGCGGCGTCCTGATCCGCGGCGAGAAGGGCACCGCCAAGTCGACGGCGGTCCGGGCGCTCACCGAGATCCTGCCGGCGGTGGACGTCGTCCCGAACTGCCGCTTCTCCTGCGACCCGGCGAACCCGGACCCCACCTGTCCGGACGGGCCACACGCGGCCGCCATCACGACCGTGGACAACCGCCCCGGAGACGGGGGGAGCGCCGCCGCGTCGCCGTCGAGCCGGTCGGCGGCGTCTCCCGCGCCCGGAGCCCCGCGTGAGGGCATCACGCCGGCTGAAGCCCTGGCGCCGTCCGGCGAAGGTGCGCCGCTGGGCCATCTTCCCGGATCCATCGCGTCGGGTTCCTCCGTGCCGACCTCCGTCTCCCGCCCGGCTCGGCTCGTCGAGCTGCCCGTGGGGGCGACCGAGGACCGCGTCCTCGGCTCGTTGCATCTCGAGAAGGCGTTGGCCGAGGGCGTCACGGCGTACGAGCCTGGTCTGCTCGCGGCCGCTCACCGCGGGCTGCTGTACGTCGACGAGGTCAACCTGCTGCACGACCACCTGGTCGACGTCCTGCTCGACGCCGCGGCGATGGGCCGCGCGACCGTCGAGCGCGACGGCGTCTCGGTGACGCACCCGGCGCGCTTCGTCCTGGTCGGCACGATGAACCCGGAGGAAGGCGAGCTCCGCCCGCAGCTGCTCGACCGCTTCGGCCTGACCGTGGACGTCGTCGCCAGCCGCGACCCCGCCGTCCGCGTCGAGGTGATGCGCGCGCGGCTGACGTACGAGGCCGACCCGGCCAGATTCGTGAGCCGGTACGACGGCGCGCAGCGCGAGCTCGCCGAGCGGATCGTCAAGGCGCAGAGCCTGCTCGCCGACGTGATCCTGACCGACTCGGCGCTGCGGCAGATCGCGGAGATCTGCGCCGCGTTCGACGTCGACGGGATGCGCGCCGACCTGGTCACCGCGCGCACGGCGGTCGCCCACGCGGCCTGGTCCGGGCGAACCGTCGTCGAGGTCGAGGACGTCCGCGCGGCGGCGAAGCTCGCGCTGCCGCACCGGACCCGGCGGAATCCGTTCGATGCTCCGGGGCTTGACGAGGATCGGCTCGATCAGGTGATCAACGAGAGCACGCCGCCGGAGGATCCGGACGACGATCCCGAGGGTGGGCCGGGGGGCGGCCCGGGCGGCGTACCCGACGGCGCGAGTCCGGAGGGGAGTTCCTCGGGCCAGGGATCGTCCGACCCAGGATCCGCGGACTCGGAATCCTCTGATCCGTCATCCTCGGCGTCGGACGGCCCGACGTCGTCCGCGGACCAGCCGGACAACGCCGAGCTCGACGGCGCCGACCAGGTCCCGCCCCCCGGCAAACCCGCCGACCCCGACAACCCGGGAAACCCGCAGAACGCGCTCTCCGGCGCCGCTCCCACCGGCGACGTCGCGACCAGCTCCACGCCGTACAAGGCTCGCCTCCTCAGCATCCAGTCGGCCGGCACCGGCGTCGCCGGCCGCCGCTCCCGCGCGATCACCGAGGTCGGCCGGGTCGTCGGTGACCGCGCCCGAGTCGGTCGCGAGTCCGGTCGTCCGCACCTTCTCGCCACGCTGCGCGCCGCCGCGCCGCACCAGCACACGCGCGGCCGTTCAGGACCTGGCCTCGCCGTCCGCGCCTCCGACGTACGGCTCGGGGTGCGCGAAGGGCGCGAGGGGAACCTGGTGATGTTCTGCGTCGACGCGTCGGGCTCGATGGGCACCAAGCGGCGGATGGGCGAGGTGAAGACCGCGATCGTCTCGCTGCTGCTCGACGCGTACCAGCGCCGCGACAAGGTCGGCCTGGTCACGTTCGCGCGCGCCGACGCGACGGTCGCGCTCCCGCCGACCGGCAGCGTCGAGACCGCCGTACGCCGCCTGGAGTCGTTGCCCACCGGCGGCCGGACGCCGTTGGCCGAGGGGCTGCTGCAGACCGCCGAGGTACTTCGGATCGCCGCGATCCGCGACCCGCGCCGGCGCCCGCTGCTGGTGCTGGTCACCGACGGCCGCGCGACGCACGGGGAGAGCGCGTTCGCGCGGGCTCAGCAGGCGGCCGGGTGGATCGCGCACCAAGGCATCCCGACGGTCGTCGTCGACTGCGAACCGCGGCGCGGCGTCCGCCTCGGCCTGGCCGCGGAACTGGCAACCACCTTGCGCGCCGAGTACCTCGATCTGGGAGAGGTTGCCGCGGGCAACCTCATTCGCGCGGTCACCGACCGGAGCGCCGCATGACCGCCAGCCGGACCGGGAAGGGAACGAACTGATGCCGCAGGGACAGCCGAGCGTCGTACCGAAGGACGGACTGACCACGCGGCAGCGCCGGAACCGGCCGTTGCTGATGGTGCACACCGGGGAGATGAAGGGGAAGTCGACGGCGGCGTTCGGGATGGCGCTGCGCGGCTGGAACCAGGGCTGGAACCTCGGCGTCTTCCAGTTCGTCAAGAGCGCGAAGTGGAAGGTCGGCGAGGAGAGCGCGTTCCGCGCGCTCGGGAAGTTGCACGAGGCAACGGGCGAGGGCGGCCCGGTCGAGTGGCACAAGATGGGCGAGGGCTGGAGCTGGTCGCGCAAGGCCGGCGCCGACGAGGACCATGCCGCGGACGCGCTCGAGGGCTGGCGTGAGATCCAGCGCCGGATCGCGGCCGAGACGCACGACCTCTACGTGCTGGACGAGTTCACGTACCCGATGAAGTGGGGCTGGATCGACGTCGACGAGGTGGTCGATACGCTCGTCAACCGCCCCGGTCACCAGTATGTCGTGATCACCGGCCGCAACGCCGACCAGCGGCTGCTCGACGCCGCCGACCTGGTCACCGAGATGACCAAGGTGAAGCACCCGATGGACGCGGGCCAGAAGGGCCAGAAGGGAATCGAGTGGTGATCCCACGGATCGTCGTCGCCGCCCCCGCGTCGGGTGCCGGCAAGACGACGGTCGCGGTCGGCCTGATGGCGGCGCTGCGCCGCGCCGGGCACACCGTGGCCGGCTTCAAGGTCGGCCCGGACTACATCGACCCCGGGTTCCACGCCGTCGCAACCGGCCGCCCGGGCCGCAACCTGGACGCGATGCTGTCCGGCGAGGAACGCGTCGCGCCGCTGTTCGCGCACGGCGCGGCCGGCGCCGACATCGCCGTCGTCGAGGGCGTGATGGGCCTGTACGACGGCGCGCTCGGCACCGAGGGGTTCTCCTCGACCGCGCACGTCGCGAAGTTGCTGCAGGCACCGGTCGTGCTGGTCGTCGACGCGTCCGCGGCCGGCCGCAGCGTCGGCGCGGTGGTACAGGGGTTCGTTGCCTACGACACCGGTGTGCGGATCGTCGGCGTGATCCTGAACAAGGTCGGTACGGATCGGCACGAGGCGGAGGCCCGGGCGGGCGTCGCGCCGACCGGCGTACCGGTACTGGGCGTGCTGCGTCGGGACACCCGGCTGACCGTGCCGAGTCGGCACCTGGGACTGGTGCCTGCCGACGAGCAGCGGGAGCAGGCGGCGGCTGCTGTGGATGCTGCGGCCGAGCTGGTCAAGGCCGGCGTCGATCTGGAGGCCTTCGTCGCCGCGGCTGCCGCTGCCAGTCCTCTGGAGACGGTGGCGTGGGACCCGGCAGCCGAGGTGACTCCGGCACCGGAGGGCCGACCGGTGGTTGCTGTGGCCGGGGGACCGGTGTTCTCCTTCCGCTACACCGAGACGGCTGAGCTGCTGACTGCTGCCGGTGCCGATGTGGCGACCTTCGACCCGCTGCACGACTCGCTGCCGGACGGCACTGCTGCGCTCTACTTGGGCGGTGGCTTCCCGGAGATGCACGCCGAGGCGCTGTCGAGCAACGAGGTGTTGCGTGGCCAGGTGGCGGCGGCTGTAGCCGGTGGCATGCCGGTGATCGCTGAGTGCGCCGGGCTGCTCTACCTGTGCCGTGAGCTGGACGGCCACGCCATGACCGGCGTACTGCCGGCCACGGCACGCATGACCGGCAAGCTGACGCTGGGGTACCGCACGGCGATCGCAGCCAGTACGACGGCCTTCTTCGACGAGGGGCGACGCGTCCGGGGCCATGAGTTCCACCGGACTGCGGTGACGCTGGACGCGGACGCCGAGCCGGCCTGGTACCTGCCGGACGGCGTCGAGGGGGTCACCCGGCCGTCCGTGCACGCGTCGTACCTGCACCTGCACTGGACGGCCACTCCGGACGTCCCTGCTCGGCTGGTGGCTGCAGCACGGGTCCACGTGGGGCTGGAGAAGTGACGCTCGTCCTGGGCATCGGCCTGCGCGCCGGTACGTCGTACCGAGAGCTGCGGGACCTGGTGGATCGTGCGCTGACCGGTGTGGTGGGTGCGGTCGAGTCAGTCGTGACTGTCGAGGGCCGAGAGAACGAGCCGGGGCTGCAGCGGCTGGTGGCCTCGCTGGGGGCGCAGCTGCTGGTCGCGTCGTCGGTAGATCTCGCCGATCAGCAGGTGCCTTCGCCGAGAGAGCACGTGGGGGAGTTGGCCGGTACGGCGAGTGTGGCGGAGGCTGCGGTCGTGCTGAGCGGTGCGGAGCTCGTCGTACCGAAGCTGAAGTCGGCCGGGGCGACTGTGGCCGTTGGCGTGTTGGGTCCAGCTGCACCGGGCTACTCGAGTGCGGATCGCGAGGTGGTGCACCGGGTGATCGCGGAGCGTCGCGACGTACGCCGTGGGTTCCTGGACAAGCCTGTCGACGACGAGCTGCTGACCAGGGTGCTGGAGGCGGCGCACCGGGCGCCCAGCGTGGGGCTCAGCCAGCCTTGGGACTTCCTGCTCATCCGCGACGTGGCGACGCGGCGGAAGATCCATGACCTGGCTTCGGCCCAGCGGGACGCGTTTGCCGCGTCGCTGCCGGCGGATCGGCGGTCCGTGTTCGACGGGCTGAAGATCGAGGCGATCCTGGACACCCCGCTGAACATCGCGGTCACCTGCGACCCTGCGCGTGGTGGCCGGCACGTGCTGGGTCGGCACGCGGATCCGCGGACGGTCTGGTTCTCGGCTGCTATTGCTGTGCAGAACCTGTGGCTGGCTGCTCGTGCTGAGGGGCTGGGGGTTGGCTGGGTGTCGTTCTTCGACCCGGCTGAGGTCGGGGCGGTGCTGGGACTACCTGCTCATGTGGACCTGCTGGGGTACTTGTGCGTCGGGCACGTCTCGGAGTTTGCGGCTGCGCCGGAGCTGGTGCGT
Organism: Kribbella lupini; assembly: GCF_039529595.1. Classification (NCBI taxonomy): domain Bacteria; kingdom Bacillati; phylum Actinomycetota; class Actinomycetes; order Propionibacteriales; family Kribbellaceae; genus Kribbella; species Kribbella lupini. The sequence continues at coordinate 1,203,704 of NZ_BAAANC010000001.1, forward strand.
TCGGGGTGGGCTGCGCGGCGTCCGTTGTCGTGGGCGGTTCACCAGGAGCAGTGGGGTTACCGCGGGTTGCCGGGTGCGGAGCCGAGCACTACTGCGGCGCTTCGGGATGCTGCTGGTTCGTCTGTTCGGGTCGGTGGCGGCTCGCAGGTGGCGCGGGTCGTGGTGGTGGACGGTGGCTCAGGTGCTGAGCACTTGGGGGCTGCGGACGTTCTCGTCGTACAGGTGGGAGCTGAGAAGCCTGCTGCGGACTTCGGCGTGCTGTGGCGACCGGCCAGGACTGCTGACGAGGCCGTCGAGCTCGGCGTCGAGGTGGCGCGCGACCTGGTGCTGCAGGGCGTCGGAGAGCTTCAGGTGTCGTCCGTCGGAGACTCGGTGCTGGCCGAAAGGCTTACCCAGGGCATCCGATGGGGTGGACTTGCGTGCGGAGCGGCAGTGAAAGGCGTGGATGAGCCCGCGGCGGTGACAGACTCACCCGCATGACGGTCCCACCGAACGGCCCAGCGCCGATGCACGTACCCGCCTTCTCGATGAAGCAGCGGATCACGATGATGGCGAACAAGTACGAACTGATCGCGACCAACCCCGACGGTACCGACGGGCCGTTGCTGGCCTTCGCCCAGCAGAAGCGGATGGCGTTCAAGGAAGAGGTCACCTTCTACACCGACGACCGCAAGGCGGAGGTGGTGTTCTCGTTCAAGGCGCGCAAGCGGCTCGACCTGGGGTCGGGGTACGACGTGTTCGACGCCTCCGGGCAGGCGATCGGGTGGTTCAAGAAGGAGTTCGGGAAGAGCCTGCTGCGGTCCAGCTGGCAGCTCACCGGGCCGGGATTCGAGGCCGACGGCACCGAGCGGAACGCGACGATCGCGATCGTCCGGCGGGTCTGGGATTTCGTCCCGGTCGTCGGCGACATCCCGTTGCCGTTCATCTTCCACTTCGACTTCACCGACCGCGCGAGCGGTCAGCCGGTGCTGTCGGTCGAGCGCAAGGTCTCGGTCCGCGACCGGTACCGGGTCTCGGTGCACGATTCGCGCGTGGACTTCCGGGTCGCCGCGGCGATGACGGTCGCGCTGGACGCGCTGCAGAGCCGCTGAGTTCGTCCGCTGCCGCGGCGGTGGACGGTCGCGCTGGACGCGCCGCAGAGCCGCCGAGTTCGTCCGCTGCCGCGACCAGCAGCGCCCGGCGCCTCCGTGTCCTCGATCGGGAGCGTGACCTCGGCGGCGGGTCGGCTTCTGTGTCGGCCCTCAGCCTGAGTTCTGCCGGTTTTGCTGGAGTCCCCCGGGTTCGCGCCCGGGGGACTCACTCTTTTGGGTGAACTGACCCTGAGAACCCTTGGTTCCGGCCGGTGCCGGTGCGAGTCTTGAAGACATGGCAGCAACGAGGCGCGGTCGACGGTGGTTGGTTCCGGTCACAGCAGTCGCGGTGGTCGCGGGCGTGGGTGCGCTCGGGCCCGTGGTCGCGGACGCGTCTCCAGACCTGCCCGGCATCACGGCGCAGGACCTGCTCGCCAAGGTGCAGACCGCCAAGGTCGACGGCCTGAGCGGCACGGTCCGCTCGGCGACCGACCTCGGCCTGCCCGCCCTTCCTGGTGTCGACGGTGGCAGCCAGGTGCCCGACCTGCTCACCGGGGAGCACACCGCGCGCGTCGCTTTCGCCGGGCCGGACAAGGCCCGGGTCTCGGTGCTGGACGACATGGCCGAGCGGGTCTGGACGACCGACGGCAAGACCGCCTGGGCGTACGACTCCGCCAAGCGCGAGGCCGTGAAGCTGGCCCTGCCGGCCCGTCCCGCGAAGCCCGAGGTCGCGCCCGAGAAGGAGGCCTACGACCCGCAGGCGGTCGCGAAGAGGTTCCTCGCCGCGATCGACCCCAGTACGGCGGTCGACGTCACCGGCACGGAGTCGGTCGCCGGCCGCGACGCCTACAAGCTGCGCCTGGTGCCGAAGACGGACAAGACGACCGTCGGCTCCGTCACGCTGGCGATCGACGCGAAGACCTGGGTCCCGCTCGAGGTGACCGTGCTGCCGCGGACCGGGAAGAACCCGGCCGTCCAGGTGGGCTTCTCGTCGGTGTCGTTCGACGTACCGGCGGCCAGTACCTTCGCCTTCATCCCGCCGGCCGGCGTCAAGGTGAGCGAGAAGAAGCTCCCCGCGATCACGCCGAAGAAGCACGACACCCCGAAGGCACTGCCGAAGGCCGACCCGAAGAGGCCCGCAAAGGCTGACCGCCCGACCGTCATCGGCCAGGGCTGGGAGTCCATCGCCGTGATCCGCGGCGTCAAGCTCCCCACCGACAACGGCCCGCTGAACCAGTTGCTCGCCAACGCGCGCACGGTGCAGGGCTCGTGGGGCTCCGGCAAGATCCTCACCAGCAAGATGGTCAGCGTCCTGATCACCGACGACGGCAGAGTCCTCGTCGGCCTGGTCACCGCCGACACCCTCGCCGCAGCCGCCCCGACGGCCCCGCGCTGACCATGCCCACCACCCCGGAGTCCCTCGACGGCTGCCCCTCGGTCGACGTAGACCCCTCCAAATTCGCCGAGGCCGGCTCCGCCTCCGAAGCCCCTCAAGACCCAGAAGCCGAAGCCCCCACGGACGACCCCGCAAGACCCACCGACCCAGCACCGGAGCCCCCGGCTGCCCCGGTGCCGGGGTCGACCGCAAGCCCTGCGCCGCGTACCACCGCGCACCCGGGCCAGGGGGCTGCCGGCTCGGTACCGCAGCAAACCGCGCCCACCACGCCGGAGCCGATCGGGTCTTCTACGCCGGAGGCGACCACTGGCTCTGGCGCCGAGGTGAACGCGTTCTCGGCGCCGGCGACCCCCACGCCGAAAGAGACTGCGATTCCCGCCCGGGCGTCAACGCCGAACTCTGCTGCCAGGCCCACCGCTCAGCCGGAGCCGCAGGATGGCGAGCACGCCGCGCCTCGCACCCCGTCGGCCGCTGCCGACGTACTTGCTGAAGAGCAAGCTGCGTTGACGCAAGCGGTCCCGCCGAGTGCTGGTGTTGCTGCGTCGAACCCAACGGCAGGCAAGTCCGGCGGGTCTGCGGATGCGCACTCGGTGTCGTCTTCGACCGCTGGATTGCCTGCGGTCGGGAGTGCCTCGGCTCCGATTGTCACTCGGGGGCTGACCAAGCGGTTTCGCGGTGGGCAGGTGGCAGTGGCGGGGATCGATCTGGAGGTTCCCGCGGGGAGCATCTTCGGATTCCTCGGGCCCAACGGCTCGGGAAAGACGACGACGATCCGGATGTTGCTGGGGCTGATCGCGCCGACCTCGGGGACGGTGGAGTTGCTCGGGCAGGCGATGCCCAACGCTCAGCTCGCGGTGTTGCCGCGGGTCGGCGCGTTGGTTGAAGGACCGGCGTTCTACCCGTTCTGGACCGGGCAGGCCAACCTGCTGCGGTTCGACGCCGCCGACCGGACCGCGGACCCGCGAACGCGGAAACAGCGAGCCGGCGAGGCGCTGGAACGTGTCGGTCTGTCGAACGCAGCGAAGAAGAAGGTGCGCGCCTACTCGCTCGGCATGCGGCAGCGACTGGCGATCGCCGTAGCGCTGATGCAGCGGCGCGAACTACTCGTCCTGGACGAACCAACCAACGGCCTCGACCCCCAGGGCACGCGCGAAGTGCGTTCCCTGATCCGCGAACTGGCCGACGACGGTACGACGATCTTCACGTCCACGCACTTGCTGGCCGAAGTGGAGCAACTCTGCACCCACGCGGCAGTGATGAGCCGCGGCCAGCTCCTGCGCCAGTCGACGATGGCCGAACTGCGCTCCGAGCTCCGACCTCGCTTGGTCGTGCGAACACCAGACCTCGAGCGAGCCGAGCAGACCCTCGCCGCACTAGGGGTCCGCGACCTCCGTAGACCGAGCGGACACCCCGCCGACGACCGGGACGGCGTACCAGCTGTAGAGGGCGATCCCGGTGAACTCCCGATAGACAAGCTGGCCGCGGCGCTGGTGACGGCCGACGTACGGCTGCACGGCTTCGGCCTGGAACGCCCCAGCCTCGAGGAGTCCTTCGTAGCGCTCACCGGGGAGGGCTTCGATGTCGCTGAATGACGTACAGGTTGTCGGTACTGAGAAGCCCCAGCGGCCTGGCGCTGGACAGGGCAGCGGCGTAGGCGTCGGTGGCGCTCGGCACACGTTGGCGCTGTTCGGGACCGAGCTGCACTTGGTCTTCGGACGCGCTCGGACATGGGTGCTGCTCGGAGTACTCGGCGTCGTACCGATGCTGGTGGGAGTCGCGATCCGGCTGTCCGGGTCGTCCGGCGACGCCGAGGGGTTCATCGGCCAGGTCGCCGGCAACGGCTTCTTCCTCATCGTCGCGAGCCTCGCGCTGTCCCTACCGTTCTTCCTGCCGACCGCCGTCACGGTGATCTCGGGAGAATCCCTCGCCGGCGAGTCGAGCCTCGGCACCCTGCGAACCCTGCTGACCGCGCCGGCCGGCCGATCCCGCCTGCTCGCCGCAAAGATGGTCGCCCTCGCGGTCTTCTGCCTGGCCGCGACATTGACAGTCTGGCTCGGAGGCTTGATCGCCGGATTCGTATTGTTCCCGGTCGGCGACGTCGTCCTGCTGTCGGGCTCGACCGTGTCACTCGCGGACGGACTACTCCGAGCCCTCGGCATCGCGGTCCTGATCGCCGCCTCACTGCTCGGCCTCGCAGGAATCGGCCTCTTCGTCAGCTCGCTGACGTCGACACCACTGGCCGCGATGGCAGCGACCTTCGGCGCGTTCATCGTCTTCGGCATCCTCGGAGCCATCCCGCAGATCGACGAGATCCACCCCTGGCTCCTGATGTACGGCTGGACGTCCTTCGCCGATCTCCTCCGCGACCCGCCGTACTGGGACGCCATCATCCGCAACCTCCTCATGCAAGGCGCCTACCTGGCCGTCTTCTACGCCGCCGCCTGGGCCCGCCTCACCAGCCGAGACATCAACGGCTAACCCACGCCGACCGCCCACAGCGGACGACCCACCCCGACGCGCCAACGACGTCATTCCGCCTTCAGACGCCGCCGTGGGTCGGCCAGCCGAGCGCCGGAGCGCAAGCGGCACCCGCGCCACCGATCCTCCGGTGCACCGCCACCGACGGTCGACCGCCGTGGGTCCACCTCCGCGGTCGTGCAGCTGGAGCGCCGCCGTACGAGGAGCCCGCGTTGCCGATCCGCGGGTCTGTCGCCACGGGCGGTCCGCCGCCGCGGTCGTCCAGCCGAGCGCTGGCGGACCAGCAGCCCCGCGCGCCGCCAATCCTCCGGCTCACTCCAGCCGCCGGTGCGCTGTCGTCTCCGGTTCGCCGCGAACTTCGGTTCAGCGCCGCCGAGACCGGGCAGCGCAGGGATCGTTGGCGGCGGGCCATGGTGATGTTGGGCGTGGACCGCGCGGTGGTGGGTGGCCTCGGCGTGTTCAGGTTGCCCGTGCTCTGGCACCTGGCGGCGGTGCTCAAGTCTCCGCCGTGCGGCGACTAGTGCGCCGTTCGACGCCCCCGGTATACCGCGTCAGTCGTCGAACAAGAGATCAGTCAACCCGGTGGCGCGAGCTGTTGTGCCCGGCGGGGGGAATGGACGAACGCCGGGGGAGAATGGGGCCGTGCGTGCTGACTTGGTGTCCGTCCTGCGTTGTCCGGTCTGTGGTGACGGGCTGGAGTTGCGCGACCGTACCGCGCGGTGCGGGCTGGGGCATGCCTACGATCTGGCCAAGCAGGGGTATCTGAATCTGTTGCCGTCGGCATCGACTGGGATCGACGGGGACAGTGCGGAGATGGTTGATGCCCGCGCGGAGTTTCTGAGCCGGGGCTGGTACGCGCCGATTCGGGAGGCGCTGGTGGACAGCTTGCCGAAGGTTGAGCGCGCGTCGGCGGATGCCTTTCTTGGCCGTGGCTCTGATCTGCAGGATCCGGCGGAGGGCGGCGACGCCCAACGGCCGGTGGTCGACGGAGACACGCTGCGGCCTCCGGTGGATGGCGGCGGGCCGCGGCCGCTGGCGGTTGAGGTGGGGGCTGGTACGGCGTACTACCTCGCCGGGGTGATCGATGCGGGGTGGCGGGGGATTGCTGTTGATGTGTCGCGGTACGCGGCTCGGCGGGCGGCGAAGGTGGATCCTGGGATCGGGTCCGTGGTGGCGGATGCCTGGCGCGGGCTGCCCTTGCGGGACGGGGTCGCGGATGTCGTGCTGGATGTGTTCGCACCGCGGAATGCCGGGGAGATGGCTCGGGTGCTGGCGCCGGGTGGGACGTTGCTGGTGGTGACGCCCAACCAGCGGCATCTGACGGAGCTGATCGACGTACTGGGGATGGTTAGCGTCGACGGGGAGAAGGAGCGGCGGCTGGTGGAGTCGCTGGCTGGGTTCGAGCGGGTCGAGCAGCGGGTGGTGGAGACGGCAATGCGGCTCGATCACGAGGCGATCGAGCAGCTGGTGGGGATGACGCCCAGCGCGCGGCACGTGGATCGGCGGGCGCGGGCGGAGCGGATCGGCGTACTGGCTGATCCGACGGAGGTGACCTTGTCGGTCACCGTGTCGTCCTGGCGGACGGCCTGACCGCCCGGGTGCCGGCTCGAGCTCGGCACTCGGAATGGGATCAGGCGAGGCTGAAGGTCAGGCGGCGTTGCTGGTGAGCGACCGGGCGACCTCGGCGGCGTGCTCGCCGGCCGTCGTGTGGGCGTCCTGCTCGGACACCTTGGACAGGTCGACCAGCTCCTCCATGCCCGGGGTCACCGGGGCGAGGGTGAGTTCGGCGGCCGCGGTACGGATGTTCATGTTGAAGACCTCGCCGAAGATGCGGTTCAGGTACGGCGTGGCGTGGTCCCAGCCTTCCTTCGGCGTACCGGGGGCGTAGCCGCCTCCGCGGGCCAGGGTGAAGATGATCGGCTGGCCGGCGACCGCCGTACCGGTCAGCAGGTCCTGGTCGGTGAGCAGCAGGTCGATGTAGGCCTTCACATGCTGGGCGATGCCGTAGTTGTAGAGCGGTACGGCGAGCAGCACCGCGTCGGCGGTCTTGAACTCGCCGATGATGTCGGCGGCGAGAGCCTTGGCCTCGACCGGGTCGGTGAAGTCGGCGCCGGCCGGGACCTCCGCGCCGAACTTCTCGGTGACCAGCGCGGGCCAGACGCCGGCCGGGATCGGGTGCAGACCGAGGTCGCGCCGGACGACGACGCCGTTGGGGTGCTCGGACTTCCAGGCCGCCTCGGCGCTGTCGGCGAGCGCGCGGCTGACGGAGCCGTCGAGCCGGAGGCTGGCATCGATGCGAAGCAGGGTGGTCATGTCGTTCCTTCCGAAGGGGCAGGCTCAAGTGAGCTGTCTCGAAGATAGTCTGTTGAGCAGAACATATTCAAGTCAGATCGTATTCCGGGGGGCGTACACGACGTACGATGGGAGGCGTGACCAGTTCATCGCCCGAGACGAGTACGACCCAGGGGGTCCGCGGCACGTCCGTCGAGGAAGACCTCGGGTGGGCGCTCGGCGTGGTGTTCCGCCGGTACGCGAAGCAAAGCGGGCAGGCGCTCGAGGACGTTCCGGGCGGGCCGCGGGGGTATCAGGTGCTCGCGACCGCGCAGGCCGAAGGGCCGAAGCGGCAGCTCGACCTGGCCGCGCAGCTGGAGATCGACCGGACTGTGATGACGTACTTGCTGGACGACCTGGAGAAGGAAGGTCTGGTCCAGCGCCAGCCGGATCCGGCGGACCGCCGCGCGCGGCTGATTGTTGCCACACCGAAGGGTGTTGAGCTGCTCTGCGACCTGGAGCGCCGGCTGCGCGCGACCGAGGACGAGGTGATGGGCGGGCTGGACGACGGGGAGCGGTTGGTCTTCCGCATGCTGCTCCAGCGCGTCGCCCGCCAAGCGAACGCGATCGACCCGGTCCACAACGCGTGCACGCTGGTGGAGCAGGGCGAGCTGGAGATCACCGAGTCCTGAGGGATTCCTAGGGCTGGTTGTCCTGTACTGCGGCCTGTGGTGATGCGGCCGAGGGTGCGGTTTGTGGTTGAGGTCGCTGCGGCCGGGAAGTGCCTGTGAGGCCCAGCGTGCTGAGGGGCATGCGGGGATGGGCCGTGCGTGGCGCGGTGGTGCTGCGGGCTGCCGGTGATGCGGCCGGGGGCGCGGTTTGTGGTTGGGGCGCTGCGGCCGGGTAGTGCGTGGGTGGGGCCGGGCCGGGGATCAGGCCGGTGGTGCTGCGGGCCGGTGGTGATGTGGCCGGGGGCGCGGTTTGTGGTTGGGGCGCTGCGGCCGGGTAGTGCGTGGGTGGGGCCGGGCTGGGGATCAGGCCGGTGGTGCTGCGGGCCGGTGGTGATGTGGCCGGGGGCGCGGTTTGTGGTTGGGGTGGCGGCGGCCGGGAAGTGCGTGGGTGGGGCCGGGCTGGGGATCAGGCCGGTGGTGCTGCGGGCCGGTGGTGATGTGGCCGGGGGCGCGGTTTGTGGTTGGGGTGGCTGCGGCCGGGACCTGCGTGGGAGGCGTCAGGTGCTGAGGGGTCAGGTCGGTGCGTGGTGGCGTGGAGTCCGGCGGGCGCGGGGTGGAGCCGGAGGGGACAGCGGTAGGCGGCTGGTGATGGGTGCTTGCGGTGTTTTGCGCCTTGTAGTCGGTCAGTGCAGGGGGACGAAGCCGGATTCGTAGGCGAGGATTACGGCTTGGGTTCGGTCTCGGGCGCCTAGTTTGGACAGCAGGTTGGCGACGTGGGTCTTGATGGTTTGGACGCCCAGGACGAGTTCGGTGGCGATCTCGGCGTTGGAGAGGCCCTTGGCCATCAGGCGGAGGACCTCCTGCTCGCGGTCGGTGAGGTCGTACTGGCTTAGGCCGGGGGGCTTGCGTTGCTGGTGGTCGACGTGGGCCAGCGCGAGGGTGCGGATGGCTTCCGGGAACAAGAGGGACTCGCTGCCGGCGACCGTGCGGATCGCGGCGATGATGTCGTCGGGGGGAGTGCGCTTGAGCAGGAAGCCTGACGCGCCGGCGCGGAGGGCGTCGTACACGTAGTCGTCGTTCTCGAAGGTGGTGACGACCAGGACCCGTGGCGCGGGGTCGAGGGCGTCGAGCAGGAGCCGGGTGGCCTGGATGCCGTCGAGGGCGGGCATGCGGACGTCCATCAGGACGACGTCCGCGCCGGTACGGCGTACCAGCGGTAGGACCTCGGCGCCGTCGCCTGCCTCGCCGACCACGGTCAGGTCGGGCTCCGCGTCGATGATCGCGCGCAGCCCGCTGCGGATCAGCGGTTCGTCGTCCACCACGACCACCGAGATGTCCACGCTCATCCTTTCGTCGTCACCGCCACCGGGAGGGTGACCGCGAGGCGCCAGCGGCTGCCGTCGAGGCCGGCCTCGACCGTCCCTCGCAGTACGGCGACCCTTTCACGGATCCCGGCCAAGCCCCGGCCACCGCGGGTGGACTCGCCATCCAGGGCGGCGGGGGACGGATCGACCGGGTTGGTCAGTTCGAGCAGGAGCCCGGAGGAGTCCAGGCTGATCGAGAGGTCCACCTCGACGTCGCCGGCAGGGCGGCCGGCGTGCCGGATGGCGTTGGTGAGGCCTTCCTGGACGATGCGGTACGCCTCGCGGGAGACGGCGGCCGGCAGGGTCGACAGGTCGCCTGAGCGGTGCACCTCGACGGTGATGCCGCCGGCGCGGGTCGCCTCGACCAGGCGGGCGACGTCGCCGAGGGTTGCCTGGGGAGCGGTCGCGGATCCGGGGCGGCGGTCGTCGCGGAGGAGGCCGAGAACGTGGTCGAGGTCGGCGAGCGCGGCGCGGGCTGAGGTCTCCATGGCGGCGAGGGCGGTCTCGGCGAAGGCGGGGTCGGTGGCGAGGACTCGTCGGGCTGCGGCGGCTTGGATGGTGACGAGGCTGAGCGCGTGGCCGACGCTGTCGTGCAGTTCGCGGGCCAGGCGGTTGCGCTCGGCAAGGGTCGCCGTACGGCGTTCGAGCAGCTCGATCCGCTCGGCCGGGGTCGGGCCGAGGACGCGGGGCGCCGAGTAGGCGAGCAGAGCGCCGACGAGGGCCGAGAGCAGCAGCATGAGGACGATGCCCGCCACGGCGGCTAACGGCATCCAGAGGTCGGTCCAGTTGCCGGCGACGTGGTAGTCGGTGCCGGGGATCAGTTGGTGGGCGCCGGGGGTTCGGAAGGGGGCCGCGAGCAACACCGCGCCGAAGCCGACGACCGCCGTACTGAGGACGCCGACGAAGCCGCCGGTGATGAGGTGGAGGCAGAACCAGAGCGTCGTACGGCGGCGTTGGGGCCAGGTGCGGGAGGGGCCCAGGGGGCGTTCGTCGAACTTGACGCCGAGGAGGGACTCGACGGCGATGCCCTCGACCTCGCGGACGGCGGGGAGGACGCCTAGGAGGACTGGGGGAGCTACTACGACGAGGGTGACGATGATGATGGTCAGGAGGTTGGGGAGCTGGAGGTCTTGGATGAGGGAGACCAGGGCGCTGTCGACGAGGACGAACGCCAGTACGAGGGCAGCACCTAGCAGTAGGTAGACCCAGCGCAGGTATGTGGACCCGCGGAACAGCACGTTCGTCACTTGTCCATCCTGTCAAAGGGGTAGGTCGGTGGGCCTCCCTCTGGTGGGTGAACGTGGTCCCTCGGGAGGGGGAGATCTTGGGGTGCTCGGGCTGAGGTGGGTGGTGATGCGGCCGGACACGGTCGGCGGTGGTTGAGGTGGCTGCGGCCGGGAAGAGAAGTAGGCGCGTGGGTTGAGGTTGGTGGGGATGCGGCCGGCACGGCTGTCGGTGGCTGAGGTGGCGGCGGCCGGAAAGAGGTAGAAGGGGGAGTCGAGGGGAGTGAACCCGGCGCCCGGCACCCAGCGTCCGGCACCCGGCACCCAATGCTCAGCACCCGGCGCCCAGCGTCCGGCGCCCAGCGTCCGCGCCCGGCATCCAGCACCCGGCACCCGGCACCCAGCACCCGGCACCCAGCGCTCAGCACCCGGCACCCAGCACCCGGCACCCAGCGCTCAGCACCCAGCACCTGGCACCTGGTGCCGAGCACCCGGCACCCGGCACCCAGCACCCGGCACCCAGCGCTCAGCACCCGGCACCCAGCACCCAGCACCCAGCGCTCAGCACCCGGCGCCGAGCACCCAGCGCCCAGCGCCCAGCGCCGAGCAGCTGGTCGCCTCCGGGGAGGCGGAAACCCGCCGGCCCGAAGCTCCGGCGTGCGGAGGCGGACCAGACCAGTGTTGAGAGCGGTTGCATGACCTGGATCACAGCCCGTAGCGGGTTTACGTAAATTTGTCGCGGAAGGGGCATATTCGTCCCGATCGGACGTCGCGATCTGCTGTTCGACCGAGTACGGTCTGTGGTCGGGGCGGGTTGCCCGTCCGGACCGGACAGGCATGGGGAAACGGCTCCAGGACGGGCGGCACAAGGGTTCTGAGGGGACCCGTGCGGTGGACGTAAAGTCCCCGTGAAGTCCCCGGGGGCCGATTGACCGCTCTTCCATATTTGATGTTTGATCAAATATCGGAGAGGAGAAATCCAGCATGAGGTTCAGACGTTCGGCCGTCGCTGGGGTGGCGGTCCTCGCACTTGCTCTGGTGAGCGCGTGCAACGACAGCAAGACTGGCCAGAACGGGGACGCATCCCTCGAGAAGGTCAACTACCTGACCTCCTTCGGAACTTTCGGCCGTGAGGCCTACGCCTATGTCGCCCTCGAGAAGGGCTACTTCAAGGACGCCGGGTTCGACGTCACGATCACCCCGGGCAGCGGCACGGTCGACGTGCTGAAGCTGGTCGCCGGTGGTCAGGCGGACTACGGCATCGGTGACTTCACCGCCACCGTGATCACGCTGGGGAACCAGAAGCTTCCGGTCACCACGGTCGGCATGGTCCAGCAGAAGTCGATGGCCGCGATCGTCGCCCTGGAGGGTGGTTCGATCAACCGTCCGGAGGACCTGCCGGGCAAGAAGATCGGCGACCAGCCGGGTTCCACCAACCAGGTGATGTTCCCGGTCTACGCCAAGGCCGCGAAGATCAACCCGGAGCTGACCAAGTTCGTCGCCAACCCGCCGCCCGCGCTGCCGCAGCTGCTGTCCAGCGGCAAGGTGGACGGGATCGGCCAGTTCGTGGTCGGCGTACCGCTGGTGGAGAAGGCCGACTCGAAGAAGCGCAAGGCCGTCGTCCTGCCGTACGGCAACCTGCTGCCGGACCTGTACGGCAACGCGATCATCACCCGGGACGACCTGGCCAAGGACCACCCGGACCAGGTGAAGAAGTTCACCACCGCGTTGTTCAAGGGACTGCAGGACGCGATCGACGACCCGGCCGGGGCGGCCAAGATCCTGGCCAAGTACGTGCCGAACACCAACGTCGACGTGGCCACCGCCGAGCTCCAGCTGATGAAGCCGTACGTGAAGCCGGACACCTTCACCGGTCCGCTCGGCGAGGTCGACCCCGTCCGGGTGCAGAAGGTCATCAACCTGCTCGAGGAGGCCGAAGCGGTCAAGCCGAAGGGTGCGATGAAGCCGACCGACGTGGTCAACGACGCGCTGGCTCCGAAGGGCTGACCATGATCGAGCTGGACGGAGTGGGTCAGGTCTTCGAGGGGCGCGGCGGCCAGGTCCAGGCGCTCGACGCGATCGACCTGCACGTCCGGCAGAACGAGTTCGTCACGCTGATCGGCCGGTCGGGGTGTGGCAAGTCCACACTCCTCCGGCTGATCGCGGGGCTGCTCCCTCCGACGTACGGCGCGGTCACGGTGGCGGGCGAGCCCGTCGCCGGGCCGCGGCGCGACGTGTCGTTCATGTTCCAGCGCCCGGCGCTGCTGCCGTGGCGCTCAGTGCTGTCGAACGTGATGCTCCCGGTGGAGATCTCGGGCGACGACACCGGCCGCAAGGAGTACAAGGAACGCGCCCACGAGCTGCTCGAGCTGGTCGGCCTGTCCGGCTTCGAGAAGCGGCTGCCGCACGAGCTGTCCGGTGGCATGCAGCAGCGGGTGTCGCTGTGCCGGTCGCTGATCCGCCGGCCGCAGGTGATGCTGATGGACGAGCCGTTCTCGGCGCTCGACGCGCTGACCCGGACCGAGATGTCGGACGAGCTGCAGCGGATCCAGATGGAACTGGCCACCACGATCGTGTTCGTCACGCACTCGATCGAGGAGGCCGTGCTGCTGGCCGACCGCGTCGTCGTACTGACTCCGCGGCCCGGCCGGTTGCGTGAGGTCGTCGAGATCGACATCCCGCGGCCGCGCAGCCTGGGCACCAACGCGCACCTGACCGAGGTGGCACAGATCAGCGGCCGCCTGCACGGCCTGCTGGCCGAGAAGACGCACCCGGTGGACGCTCCCGAGGCGACGCGATGAACCGTCGTGCCTCCTGGCTGACCACCTCTCGCACCAGCGCGATCCTGCTGCCGATCCTCGGCGTGGTCGTCACGATCGCGCTGTGGTGGCTGGCAATCGTTGCCTTCGACATCGAACAGTTCCTGCTGCCCAGCCCGTACGACGTGCTGCAGCGCTTCCTGGACCAGCCGGTCTACCTGCTCCAGCAGACCTGGATCTCGCTGATCGAGGCGCTGGCCGGGTTCGGCCTGGCGATCGTGGCCGGGATCCCGATCGCGCTGGTGATCGTCCGCTCGGCGGTGCTGGAGCGCCTGGTGTACCCGCTGCTGCTGGCGGTGAACGCGATCCCCAAGGTCGCGATCGCGCCGCTGCTGGTGATCTGGATGGGCTTCGGCCAGGTCCCCAAGGTGGCGATGGCGCTGCTGGTCTGCTTCTTCCCGATCGTGATCTCGACCGCGCAGGGCATGAAGTCGACCCCGGCCGAGCTGGTCGAGCTGCTCCGCTCGCTGAAGGCGAGCCGGACGCAGGAGTTCTTCAAGCTCCGGCTGACCTACGCGCTGCCGCAGATCTTCACCGGGCTCAAGGTGGCGATCTCGCTGGCCGTGATCGGGGCGGTGATCGGTGAGTTCGCCAACTCCACCGAGGGCCTCGGGTACGTGATCTGGAACTCCGGCTCGTCGGCCGACACCCCGCTGGCGTTCGCCGCGATCGGCCTGCTGAGCATCATGAGCATCGTCTTGTTCTACCTCCTGGTCCTGCTGGAGCACCTGCTGCTGCCGTGGGCCGAGGAGACCCGGTGACCACCCAGGCGTCGGACGCCGACCGGCGCGTGCTGGTGCGCCCGGCCTGGCTGGAGGCGACCGTCTCCGCGGTGTTCACCGCGCTCGGTTTCGAGCCCGCCGACGCGGCCCAGATCGGGCACTCGCTGGTCGAGGCCGATCTGCGCGGGGTCAGCTCGCACGGCATCATGCTCGTCCCGATGTACGTCGAACGGCTGAACGCCGGGGGAGTCACCCGGGAACGCGAGCTGGACGTCGTGCACGACGCCGGTGCCGCGATCGTCGCCGACGCGCGCGGCGGGATGGGCCAGCTGTCCAGCCCGCAGGCGATGCGACTCGCGATCGACCGGGCCGGCCGGTACGGGATCGGCCTGGTCTCGGTCCGCAACGCGCACCACTTCGGCGCGGCCAGCCGCTGGGCGGTCCAGGCCGCCGAGGCCGGCTGCCTCGGGATCGCGATGTCGAACACGACCCCGCTGATGCCCGCGCCGGGCGGAGCCGAGCGGATCGTCGGCAACAACCCGCTGGCGATCGCCGTACCGACGCAGGCCGGCGCGGAGATCGTGCTGGACATGGCCCTGTCGGCCGTTGCCCTGGGCAAGATCCGGCTGGCGGCGTCGGCCGGGCGGTCGATCCCGGACGACTGGGCGACCGATCCGTCCGGTGTACCGACGACGGACCCCGAGGCCGCCGTCCTGGGCATGCTGCTGCCGGCCGCGGGCCACAAGGGCTTCGGGCTGGCGCTGATGATCGACGTACTGACCGGCGTACTGAGTGGTGGCGGCTGGGGGGACCAGGTGCGGCCGCTGTACCGCGAGCCGGACCGGCCGAACGACTGCGCGCACCTGTTCCTCGCGATCGACCCGGAGCTGCTGGGTGGGATCGAGGGGTTCCGGGAGCGGTCGTCGGCGCTGGCCGAGCGGGTGCGCGGCAGTGCGACCGCGCCCGGCGTCGAGAGGTTGTACCTGCCGGGTGAGATCGAGGCCGATCGCGCCCGGCAGCAGCGGCGGACCGGGGTCCTGATCGAGCGGTCGGGTCTGGACGGTCTGCTGGCGGCGGCCCGCGCGGTGGGCGCCGTGGTTCCGACCGGAGGGGTGCAGAACTGATGCCGAAGACCCAACTGACCAGCGCCGAGCTGCGCAGCCCGAACGGGGTGTTCTCGCAGGCGACCACGATCGAGGCGACCGGACGGCTGGTGTTCGTCTCCGGGATGACCGCCCGCCGGCCCGACGGCAGCATCGCGGGCGTCGGCGACGTCGGCGAGCAGACCCGGCAGGTCTGCGAGAACGTGCAGGCCGCGGTCCGCGAGGCCGGCGGCACGCTGGACGACGTCTGCCGGGTGGACGTGTACGTGCGCAACATGGAGGACTTCGCCAAGATCCACGAGGTCCGGGCGCGCTACTTCCACGAGCCGTTGCCCGCCTCGACCATGGTCGAGGTCAGCAAGCTGGCCCACCCGGACTACCTGATCGAGATCTCGGCGATCGCCGTGATCGCGTGACGCAGAGGACGGGAGGTGGTCGGCGTGCGCGGAGTGGAGTGGGTGTGAGATGAGATTCGTGACAGTGGTGTACGCCGGAGCCGAGCGGCCCGGCGTACTGGACGGCGACGAGGTCGTCCTGCTCCCGTACGACGACGTGGTGGCCGTGATCGAGGCCGGTACCGACGCGGTGCTGACCGGTGAGCGGATCCCCTTCCGGGAGCAGGACCTGCGGGCGCCGTTGCGACGGTTCCGCCGCGACATCCTGTGCACCGGCTGGAACTACTGGGACCACTTCGAGGAGAGCCGCGGCAAGCGGGAGGGCCAGGACGTCGACCGGCCCGAGCACCCGACGTTCTTCACCAAGGGCCCGGACGTGGTGGTCGGTCCGAACGACCCGATCGCCTACGACCCGGCCCTGTCGGCCAAGTGGGACTACGAGGCCGAGCTGGCGCTGGTGATCGGCAGGACCGGCCGGAGCATCAACGTCGAGGACGCGCTGGACCACGTGTGGGGCTACACGCTGGCCAACGACGTCTCCCAGCGGGATCTGCAGCGGGCGCACGGTGGCCAGTGGCTCAAGGGCAAGAGCATCGACGCGACCATGCCGCTCGGGCCGTGGATCGTCACGCCGGACGAGCTGGGCGATCCGCAGGACGTGCGGCTGACCTGTCTGCTCAACGGTGAGGTCATGCAGGACGCCTCGACCAAGCAGATGGCCTACGACATCGCCACGCTGATCAGTGAGCTCTCCTTCGGGATGACCCTGCGGCCTGGCGACCTCCTGCTGACCGGTACGCCGTCCGGCATCGGCAACGCCCGGGAGCCGCAGGTGTTCCTCAAGGAGGGCGACGAGGTCGTCACCCGGGCCGACAAGATCGGCGAGCTCCGCAACACGCTGGCCTACCAGGAGCTGACGTGACCAGCCGGCTGGAGCTTCTGCCCGGCGGTGGCCGTGGCGGCCGCCGTACGCTCGCTGAGACCGCCGCGGCCGAGCTGCACCAGCTGATCCTGTCCGGCGAGCTGCCCAGCGGTACGCCGTTGCGGCTGGTGGAGCTGGCGAACCGGCTGGAGATGAGCCAGATGCCGGTCCGCGAGGGGCTGCGCCGGCTGGAGGCGCTCGGCCTGGTCGACATCATCCCGCACCGGGGCGCCTGGGTCCGCGAGCTGTCGCTGGAGGACCTGCACGACACCCACGAGACCAGACTGGCGCTGGAGAGCCTCGCCGTACGGGCTGCTGCCGAGCACTTCGCGGCGGCCGACGAGCAGCAGGCCATCGTGGCGCTGGAGGAGCACCTCCGGCTGTCCCGGGCCGACGACTCGATCGGCGCCCGGCAGGCGCACGCCGACTTCCACTTCGCGCTCTACCGGGCCGGCGGCTCGCAGTGGCTGGCCCGCGCGATCGAGCCGGTCTGGCAGAACAGCGAGCGCTACCGGTTCGGCAGCCGGCAGACGCCGTTCCAGATCGAGCAGAACCGCAAGGAGCACCAGGCCATCCTGGACGCCTGTGTCGCGCGCGACCCGGACGCCGCCGAGCAGGCCCTGCGCAACCACCTGGCTGGCGCGGTGCAGCGGATCACCGAGACGATGACCTCGAAGCAGAAGGGGACGTCGACATGAAGGTGAGCTTCGACGCGACCGGCGAGGTCGTGGTCGTCACAGGTGGAGCGCACGGCATCGGTGCCGCGCTGGCGTCGGCCGTCGTGGCCCACGGCGGTACGGCGGTGGTGCTGGACGTCAGCGCGCCGGCCGACCAGCGGGTCGAGTACGTCGAGGTCGACGTGTCCGACCGGGCCGCGGTGTTCAAGGCGGTCGGGTCGGTGGTCGAGCGGCACGGCCGGATCGACGGTCTGGTCGCCGGTGCGGCCGTGCAGCCGCGGTCCGCCGTACTGGACACGGACCCGGCCGACTGGACCCGGACGCTGCAGGTGAACCTGGACGGCGTGGTGTGGGTGTGCCAGGCCGTCGTACCGCACATGGTGGAGCGATCGGCCGGATCGGTCGTCGTGTTCACCTCCGGCCTGGCCGCGACCGGCTTCCCGCAGGCGGCGGCGTACTCGGCGAGCAAGGCGGCGCTGACCGCCTTCGCCAGGACGCTGGCGGCCGAGGTGGCCGAGCACCGGGTCCGGGTGAACATCGTCGCGCCCGGAGTGATCGACACCGACCAGTTCCGGGCCGCCAACGCCGGCGCCGACTTCGACCACTGGCGGGAGACCACCGGGATCGGTGAGCCCGCCGACGTGGTCGGACCGCTGCTGTTCCTGCTGTCCGACGCGGCCGCGATGACCGGGTCGATGCTGACCCGGGAGCGCGCCTTCGCCCGGTTGACCGACCTCACGGAGTGACGAGTGACCTCGACTGACCAGCAACTGCCCGTCGCCGTGGTCGGCGCCGGGCCGATCGGCCTGACCACAGCACTCGGCCTGGCGCACTACGGCGTGCCGTACGTGCTGCTGGAGGAGGACGCGACGCTGTCGTCCGACACCAAGGCCGGTACGACGCTGAGCCGGACCCTGGAGATCTGGAACCGGTACGGCGCGGTGGAGGGCATCCTGGCGTCCGCGGTGCGGATCGACGAGATCGGTGACATCGACCGGGCCACCAACACGCCGCGGGCCTCGGTCCAGCTGGCCGAGCTGGTCAACGACACCCAGTTCCCGTTCGTGATCAACCTGCCGCAGCAGATCATGGAACCGATCCTCGCCGGCGCGCTGCCGCAGCCGGTCCGGACGCAGCACCGGCTGACGTCGTTCGAGGTCCGCGACGACCGGGTCGTGCTGCAGCTGGAGACCCCGGACGGCCCGCAGGAGCTCGAGGCGTCGTACCTGCTGGCCTGTGACGGCGGCCGGAGCAAGATCCGCGACGCGCTCGGTGTGAAGGTGGTCGGGGAGACGCTGCCCGAGCGGTACATGCTGATCGACGTCGCGGTCGACCTGGACGTCGACAACGCCCGCGACTACCCGTACCTGGCCTACTTCGCGGACAAGACCGAGTGGATGGTGCTGATCCGCCAGCCCGACAACTGGCGGTTCCTGTTCCCGCTGGCGCCCGGTGCCGAGCAGCCTGGGACCGAGGACCTGCTGGTCAAGGTGAAGCAGTTCATCGGCGAGGTCGACCGGATCGAGTTGCTCGGCACGGTGATCTACAACGTGCACCACCGGGTCGCCGAGCAGTGGACCAAGGACCGCAAGGTGTTCCTGATGGGTGACGCGGCCCACCTGATCACTCCGATGTGGGCGCTCGGCCTCAACACCGGTGCGCTGGACGCGTCCAACCTGCCGTGGCGGCTGGCCTGGGTCCTGCGCGGCTGGGCCGACGCGGAGCTGCTGGACGGGTACGAGCAGGAGCAGCGGCCGGTGGCGATCGAGGGCTCCGGAGAGATGGCCGAGGCCGCCCGCAAGTACATGGCGCAGCAGCGTGGCGCTGTCACCGAGGACACCGGCGCGTGGGCCACGGCGTACAACCGCACGCTGCTCAGCGTCCGGCTCGACGTGGACGGTGTGGGTGATTGGTCGATGGTCGCCACCAGCGCCGCCCCGCCGGCTGTGCGGGCAGGAGACCGGGCGCCGGACCTCGCGCTGCAGAGCCCGACCGGACGAACCACGATCCACGACCTGTGCCGGGACTCGTTCGTGGCGCTGTACTTCACCGACGTACGCCGTCGTCCGGAGATCCCGGTCAACGACTCGCCCGCGCTGCGGCACTACGCCGTCTCGCGCTGGGACGCGCCGCACGACTCCGGGCTGCGGGACCGTTCGCTGTTCGACCCGGGCAGCGTCGCGACCAACCGGTACGGCGTACCGGCCGGCAGCGTCGTACTGATTCGGCCCGACGGCCACATCGCCGCGGTGGCCCCGATGGCGCCCGGCGTGGCCGAAGAGCTCTACACACGGGTGACCGGTCGCCCTGTTCCTCGGGAGGCGTCATGACGTTCGACGAACCGCTGCGGGAGATCCTGCTGCAGACCGACGACCTGGACTGGGTCGAGAAGTCCCTGGACGGCCTGTCGCACAAGATGCTGTGGCGCGACCCGGAGACCGAGGCGTCGATCGCGCTGGTGAGGTTCGAGCAGGGGTCGGGGATCCCGTCGGAGCACAAGCACGCGTCGAACCAGTTCATGTTCTGCCTGTCCGGCCGGTACGTGTACCTGCCGACCGGGACGACGCTGACCAAGGGCAGCTTCTACTGGAACCCGAAGGGTGTCGTGCACGGCCCGACGCGGGCAGAGGAGACCTCCGTCCTGCTGGAGGTGTACGACGGCCCGCACTACCCGGAGCGGCCGTCCTTCTACGACAACGACGAGGACGCGCGCTGACATGGCCGGCTGGGACGTCCACACGCACCTGATACCGCCCACTGTGCTGGCCGCTGCCCGCAGTGGTTCCTTCGGCCTGTCCATCGAGGGCGGGTCTCTCGTGGTCGACGGTGAGCACCGGCTGCCACTCGGCAAGCTCGCCGACCCGGCTGCGCTGCTGCAGTGGGTCAGCGACCAGGACCTGGACGGCGCGGTGGTTTCGGTGCCGCCTGCGCTGTTCCGGTACGACCAGGGCGTGGAGTGGACCGCCCTGCTCAACCAGGGACTCCGTGAGCTGGCCGGACCGCAGTTGCGGGTGCTGGCCCACATTCCGCTGCTGCACGCCAGCGCACCGGCAGTCGCTGCCGCGCTTGGGCAGGAGGGCGTATTCGGCGGCTTCGCTCTCGGTACGCCGGGCTTCGCCGGGCTGGACGCGGTCTGGAAGGTGCTGGACGAGCTGAACGCGTTCACACTGGTCCACCCGGGGCACAGCTCGGACCGGCGGCTCGACGCGTTCTACCTGTCGAACCTGCTCGGGAACCCTTACGAAACAGGGCTTGCGGCCGCCGAGCTGGTCTTCACCGACGTACCGGCCCGATTCCCGGGGATCAAGTTCTGCCTGTGCCACGGTGGCGGGGTGACGGCCGCGCTGGCCGGGCGGTGGCAGCGCGGGATCGACACGGACCGGCCGGGGATCGAGGCGCCGTCGCTGGCGGTGGCGGAGGCGCTGCAGCGGTTCGTGGCCGACGACCTGGTGCACGATCCCGCCGTACTGCCGTTGCTGGAGTCGACGTTCGGGGACGTGCTGGCCGGGAGCGACTGGCCGTTCCCGATGGGCAGCGACCGGGTCGATCCGCGCCGGTCGACGGCGGCCGGCGAGCTCACCCGTCCGCTCGGTGAAGGAGGCCGGTCAGCGTGAGACCGACTGTTGCTGAGCGGGTAGATGTGATCAGATATCAAATGCAGGTGGGGTTCACGGTCTCGAACGGGGTGGGTGGATGAGCGCGCGACAGGGCATCGTGCTGCGCTGCTACGGACCTGGGGAGCAGCTGAAGGCCGAGGAGATCGAACTGGCCGCCGGGCCGGGGGAGACGCTGGTCGAGATGGACGTCGCCTCGGTGACGCAGCTCGACCGGACGGTGCTCGCGGGCAAGCTCGCGCAGCAGTTGCAGCCGCCGTTCGTCCCGGGGTCCGAGGGCGCCGGCGTGGTGGTCGACTCGGCCGTGTACCCGTCGGGGACCCGCGTGGTGATCCGCGGCGGTGGGGTCGGCGTGGCACGGCCGGGGGCGTGGGGCTCGATGGCGGTGGTGCCGGACTCGTCCGTGCACGCTCTGCCGATCGGACTCGACACCGCCGAGGCGCTGGCCCTGCTGGCTCCCGCGCTGACCGCCCACACCGCCGTACGACGTGTTGCCGGGGTCGGCCAGGGCGAGACCGTCGTGATCACCGGTGCGACCGGCCTGGTCGCTCGGCTGTGCGCCGCGGTCGCCCGGGCGGCCGGAGCCGGCAAGGTGATCGGTCTGGTCCGGTCGGACGAGTCCGTCGACCTGGTGACTCGCTTGGTCGACCAGATCGTCCGGGTGGACGAGCTGGGCCAGGTCGGCCGGGAGCTGCCGTGGTGCGACGCGGTCATCGACACCGTGGGTGGCCCGGTGACCAGTGGGGTGATGAGTCACATCACCCCGGGCGGCCGGATCGCCATCCTCGGCTACACGGCCGGGGAGTTCGCCACGCTCGACCTGCACCAGCTGATCGGGCGGGACCTGCGGGTGCTCCCCGTCAACATGCAGCGGACGACGATCGAGGCCGGGACGGTCGCGCAGGTGCTGGCCGACATCGCACCCGCCCCGATCACACCGGAGCTGGACGTGCTCCCGGCGGCTCGGGTGGACGACGCACTGGACCGCCTGGTCGGCGGTACGGCGGAGCGGCGTGTACTGCTCGACCTCACTCGGCTGCGCTGAGTAGTGGACGGGAGGTGACTCCGGTGACAGGCTGGACCGCCGGTGCGGCGCATGGCTGCGTGGGGACGCGGCGGGCGATCCGTCGCCGGAACGCCCGCGGCACCGCTACGGTTACCTCCCAGACGTGTGCGTAGTGGACGAGAGAGGCAGCCCACACTCAATGACCCGACGACTCGAGCTCACGCCCGGGGGGCCCAGCGGCCGGCGTACTCTCGCCGAGGAAGCCGCCGCGGAGCTGCATGAGCTCATCCTGTCCGGCGAGCTGCCGAGCGGCACCGCCCTGCGGCTGGAGGAGCTGGCCAAGCGGCTGGACATGAGCCAGATGCCGATCCGGGAAGGGCTGCGCCGGATGCAGGCACTCGGCCTGGTCGAGATCGTCCCGCACAAGGGGGCCTGGGTCCGCGAGCTGTCGATGGAGGACCTGCGCGACACCCACGAGACCCGGCTGGCGCTGGAGACGCTGGCGGTCCGGGCCGCGGCGACGCGGTTCGCCGAGTCCGACGGAGTGGTCGCCAAGGCCGCCCTGGCCGAGCATGTCCGGCTGTCCAAGGTGGGCGACATCATCGCCTCCCGGCAGGCGCACACCGAGTTCCACTTCGCGATCTACCGGGCCGGCGGCTCCCGCTGGCTGCCGCGCGCGATCGAGCCGGTCTGGCAGAACAGCGAGCGGTACCGGTTCGGCTCGCGGCAGACCAAGGCGCGGATCGAGCAGACCCGCCGGGAGCACCAGGCGATCCTGGACGCCTGCCTGGCCAACGACGTCCAGGGTGCGGACGATGCGCTGCGCGAGCACCTGGAGGGCGCGTTCCAGCGGATCAGCGAGACGATGGCCCGGCGGTACACGAAGGAGTAGCGGCCAGCGTCACCGGTCTGAGGGGTTACTATTGAGCCCTTCAGTGTCGGGAGGTTGGTTCAGTTGGAGCTGCGGTACGAGCTGCTCGGCCCGGTCCGGGCCTGGAACGGTGACACCGAGATCGACCTCGGCGCTCCCCAGCAGCGGGCGATCCTCGGTCTGCTGCTGCTCCGGGACGGCGCCCTGGCGACCTCGGACCAGCTGCTCACGGCGCTCTGGGCCGACAAGACGCCACGGGCCGCGGCGGGGATGATCCGGTCGTACGTGTCGCGGCTGCGGCGCGCGCTGTCGGGCTCGGTCATTCAGTCGGTCGCTGGTGGGTACGTGCTGCCGGTCGCGCCGGGTGCGCTCGACCTGAACGAGTTCCTCCGCCTGATCGAGCTGGCGCGAGCTGCTCGGCAGGAGGGCCGGCTGGAGGCCTGGGCGGACGCACTGCGGGCCGCGCTCAAGCTGTGGAAGGGTACGCCGCTGGCCGGCGTACGCGGTGACTTCGCGGACTGGGAGCGCGAGCGGCTTCACCAGCACCGGCTGGCCGCGGTCGAGGACCTCGCGGCGGCCAATCTGGACCTGGGCCGGCCGGAGGAGGCCGCGCAGGTGCTCGCACCGATCGTGATCGAGCATCCGTTGCGGGAGCGGCCGCGTGAGCTGCTGATGCTCGCGCTGTACCGGTCCGGTCGGCAGGCTGATGCGCTGCGGCTGTACCAGGAGACGCAGCACCTGCTGGCCGACGAACTGGGCGTTGATCCGGGGCCGGAGCTGCGTGAGATGCAGCGGCGGATCTTGTCGTCGGATGCTTCGCTGGCTGGTGTTGTGCACCATCCTGTAGTGCTGTCGGCGCCTGCTGCTGTCGTAGCAGAGCAGCTGCCGCCTGATCTGCCGGACTTCACGGGTCGCAGTGAGGACCTGGTCCGGTTGTCGATGCTGCTGCAGCCGACTGGCGACCACCTGCCCGTACTGGGTCTCACGGGTGCTCCCGGAGTCGGCAAGACGTCGTTGGCGGTCCACCTCGGTCGCCGGCTGGCCAGTCGGTTCCCCGATGGCCAGTACTACGTGCACATGATGTCCGCCGATGATCCGTTGTCCGCGCTGCTTCGAGCGGCCGGTGTGGCGGCGCTGCCGGAGTCGCTGTCGGAGCGTGGTGCGCTGTGGCGTTCATTGACGGACAGTCGGCGCGTGCTGGTGGTGCTGGACAACGCCAAGAGCGCCCGCGAGGTGCTGCCGCTGCTGCCAGGTCCTGGTGGTGCCGCGGTCATGGTGACCGCGTCGCAGCGGCTGTTCGGGTTGCCGTACGCGGACTGGGTCAAGGTGGAGCCGCTGTCGCCGGAGAAGTCGCTGGAGCTCCTGGAGCGCTGGTCGGCGTACGGCGGGTGCAGGCCGAGCCGGTGGAGGCTCGGCGGATGCTGGCGCTCAGCTCCGGTCTGCCGCAGGCGATCCAGGCCATGGCGTCTCGGCTGCAGTCCCGGCCTGGCTGGAGCCTCGCCACGGCGTACGAGCGGATGCGGCTGCGTGGCGGTCTCGAGCGGCGGCACGGCGAGTGCGGACCGGTCGATTCGGCGTACGAGGTGGCGATGGCGGAGCTGCTGCCGGAGCAGGCGCGGGCGTTCCGGCTGCTGGCGCTGCTGGACGACTTCACATTGTGCACGGCGTCCGTCGTACTGGAGATGCCTGATCGGGAGACCGAGGCGTTGGTGGAGTCGCTGGTCGACGCGCATCTGGTGGAGTCGCGTGGGGACGACCGGTACTACTACCTGCATCCGCTGCGGGAGTTCGCGCGGATGCGCGCTTGGGCGCTGGAGGGAGAGGGAGCCTGCCAGGCGGTGCTGAGCCGGGTGAACGCTCACCTGACTCAGCTGCCCGTGCTGGCTGGGGCGTCCGGTGTCAGTCGGCCAGTCGGGCCGGAAAGCCGCCGGTAGCGATGGGGGACCAGCGGGTCGGCGTGATGCGGATCAGGCACTTGCCCTGCTTGCGCATCGCCTCGCGGTACTCGTCCCAGTCCGGGTGCTCGCCGGAGATCGAGCGGAAGTAGTCGACCAGCGGCTCGACGGCGTCCGGCAGCTCGATCACCTCGCCGGTCCCGTCCACCTGGACCCAGGCGCCGTTCCAGTCGTCGGACATCACCATGACGCTGGTCTGCGGATTGCGCTTCACGTTGGTGCTCTTGGCCCGCTCGGGGTAGGAGGAGATGACGATCCGGCCCTCGGCGTCGACCCCACCCGACACCGGCGAGGCCTGCGGGGACCCGTCCTGGCGGGTGGTGATCAGCAGCATGTGGTGACGCGGGCGGACGAACTCCAGCAGCCCGTCGAGGTCGACCTTGGTGTTGGTGGCAATCGTTCGTGGCATGCCACTCACCCTAGTCCGGTCGCTGTCTCGTTCTTCCTCAGCAGGTCGTCCGGGTGGACCAGTTGCTCGAGCTCGTCGTCGGTCAGCTTGTTGATGAGCGCTTTGAAGCGCTGGGCCTGCGGTGTGGTCGGCAGCGCACCTGCCAGTACGTCGGGGAGCAACAGCTCGTAGCCGCAGCGGGCTCTCGGGGTGTAGCGGTGGCGCGTCCGGGCGACCGCCGAGGAGACGCGGAGCGCATGCTCGTTGCCAGGAGCAACGTTGGGGCGGTCGGTCTCGCGTGCCGCGAACCGGTAGCCGTTGGCCAGCTCGCAGGTGTGGCAGTCGACTGGGCCGGCTCCTCGTTGCTCGCCGCAATCCGGACAACGGAGCTGCTTCAGGGCGCCGTCGACGACACGCCAGTCGAACTCGGCCGGATCCTGCAGGACCACCTCGGCCAGATCCTGCTCGTCCGTCGTACCGACCTCCGCGCAGAAGGCGCGCCAGGCGGCGTCGATGCTCTCCTCCACCTCACGGACCGCCGCCCGGAAGCGCGGGTGGTCGACTCGAAGCATGTCAGGGAGTTTAGGCTTTCGGGGATCGTGAGGCTGTGGACGGTCCGATTGACATGAGTCGAACAGGTGTTCGAACATGGGGGTGTGACGGGGACAGCTGCAGCCGACGAGGCATCGCCGATTCCGGCCGGGGACACGACGGTCCGGGCCGGGCGGATCACTGCGCTCGACCAGGCTCGTCAGCTGCTCGCCCGGGCGCAGGCTCAGAAGGCTGCCCGGGCCGCTGAGGCGGAGGAGTCTGCCGCGGCGGCGTCCGTGCTGACGGCTCTTCCGACGCTGGACACCGCGCGTTCCCGGACGGTGCCGGCTCCTCGGACCACGGAGACGCGGGTTCAGCAGGCGCTCGACACGGCCAGTACGGAGCGGGCGCTGCCGACTCTGCCGGCGGTGTCCGAGCTGCTGTCCGGTGATCTGCGCGGCGGCGCGGTGTATTCGGTGCGTGGATCGAGCGCTCTGGTGATGGCGATGATGGCCGGGCCGTCGGCCGAGGGGGCTTGGTGCGGCGTGGTCGGGATGCCGTCGTTCGGTGCGGAGGCGGCGCGCGGCCTCGGAGTTGATCTCGAGCGACTGGTGCTCGTTCCTGATCCTCAGCACGACTGGCTGAGCGTGGTCGCCGCGCTGGTCGACGCCCTGACCGTGGTGGTGGTTCGTCCGCCGGGCGAGGTCACTCCTGGCGAGGCTTCTCGGCTGTCGGCCCGGCTGCGGACTCGGGGCGCGATGCTGATCGCCGTTGGTTCCTGGCCCGGTAGTGAAGCGCGGCTGGAGGTGCAGGCCAACGCGTGGAGCGGTTTGGGTGCCGGCGAAGGGCATCTCACCGCTCGGCAGGCGACCATCGCGGTCACCGGCCGCGGTGCCGCCGTACGGCCTCAGCAGCATCAGCTGTGGCTGCCGGCTCTCGACGGGACCATTCGGCCGGTGGAGGAGACTGCGGCCGAGGGGCGGCCGGTGGGCGACGGCTGGTTGCAGGAGGCGGTCGGCTGATGGCGGTTTCTCAGCAGCCGGTCCAGGGTGGTCGGCGCTCGGCGGGCAGCGGCTCAGCCCGGCAGGTGGGGATGCGGACGATGGTGGTGTGGGTGCCGGACTGGCCGGTGCTCGCGGCGGCTTCGGTGGAAGGGGTTTCGCCGGACGCTCCGCTGGCCGTCCTGCTGAAGGGGCGCGTGCTGGCCAGCTCCGCCGCGGCCCGTGCCGAAGGCGTACGCCGTGGACTGCGGGCCCGGGATGCTCAGTCCCGCTGCCCGGAGCTGCTCGTGCTCAAGTACGACCCGGTGATCGACGCGCGGGCGTTCGACCCGGTGATCGGCTGCCTGGAGGCGCTCACCCCGGGCGTCCAGGTGATCCGGCCCGGCATGTGCGCGCTGAAAGCCCGTGGCCCAAGCCGCTTCTACGGCAGCGAGCCGGCCGCCGCGGAGAAGCTACTTGACCGGCTGGAGACGTACGACGTACCGGGTGGTCGCGTCGGGATCGCCGACGGCCCGTTCGCCGCGGAGCAGGCCGCGCGGGCCGCGTCGGCGCAGACGCGGGTCAAGGTGATCCCGACCGGCGGGTCGGCCGAGTTCCTGGCGCCGCTCACGGTCGACACGCTGGAGCGGCCGGAGCTCACCGACCTGCTGCGGCGGCTCGGGCTGCGGTCGCTCGGCGCTTTCGCGCGGCTCCCGGCGACCGAGGTGCTGACCCGGTTCGGACCGGACGGCGCGTTCGCCCACCGGCTGGCCCGGGGCGACGACGACCGCGCGGTGGTGGCCCGGCAGGTCCCGCCCGAGCTGACCCGGACCCTTGACTTCGAACCGCCCGTGGACCGCGTCGACCAGGTCGCGTTCGCGGTCCGGACGGTCGCGGACGAACTGGTCGGCCGACTGACCGCGCTCGGCCTGGTCTGCACCACCCTGCGCGTCGAGGTTGGGACGGAGTCCGGCCGGGTGCACGAGCGGGAGTGGTTGCACCCGCGCTGGTTCGCGCCCGGTGACGTGGTCGACCGGGTCCGCTGGCAACTCCAAGGCAGCGGTACGGCGACCAGCGAGCTGACCTCCCCGGTGGTGCGACTGCGCCTGGTCCCCGAACGCGTCGACCCGGTCGGCGCCCACGTCGACACGCTGTGGGGCAGCGGCCCCGACGAACGCATCCACCGCGCACTGTCCCGAGTCCAGAGCATGCTCGGCCACGGAGCCGTGGTCACCCCCGTGATCGGCGGCGGCCGCGGCTACGCCGACCGCCAGACCTTGATCCCGTGGGGCGACCCACTCACCCCCGACCGCTCACCCGACAGTCCCTGGCCCGGCTCCCTCCCCGGTCCTACTGCGCCACCGGCGCCGGCTGCTGCCACTGCCACACCCGTCGCTGCCGCACCTGCCCCCATCGCTTCCGCGCCCACGTCGGTGCCCGGCGCACCCACACCCGTCGCCGCCGCACCCACGCCGGTGTCGGCCGCATCCGCGCCAGTGCACGCCGCCCCCGCGCCCGGGGGCTCGATGCCCGCGGGCCCCACGTCGGTGTCCGTTGCCCCGGCGGCCGGACCCTCCATGCCCATAGGCCCCACGCCTGTGCCGCCCGTGCGCGCGGCTTCCTCACCTCGGGCAGCTTCTGTTTCTGTTCTTCACTCGGCTCCTGCGCCCGCACCTTCTCCTTCCAAGCCCTCCGCGCCGGCGACTCACCGGCCTTTGCCCACCACGACTCCGCTGCCGTTGCCTTCCACCTCCGGCTGGCCGGTTCCGGTGCCGACGCTGGTCTACCCCACACCTCACCCCGCCGAAGTGCTGTCGGCCGACGGACGCCCGGTCACGGTCAGCGCCCGGGGCGCCCTCTCCGGCGCGCCTTCGGTCTTCCGCCTGCTGCCCGCCCCGCAAGTTGCCGACAGCAACAAGCTGTACCCGATCACCGCCTGGGCCGGCCCCTGGCCGGTGGAGGAACGCTGGTGGGACTCCGACACCGAGAACCGCCTGGCCCGCTTCCAGCTCGTCACCGCCGACGGCCGAGCCTGGCTGGCCGCCATCCAGAACACCCACTGGTGGATCGAGGCCAGCTATGACTGACCCCACCGCGTCCTGTGCCGCCTCCGCAGCTACACCCACTGACGTTGCTGCTGCCTCCGCTGCCTCCACCACCCCCGGCGGCACCACCCCGGGTTGCCGGCCGGTCGAAGGGCATCTGGTCTGCGCCCGTCGCCACCTCCTCGCCGCGCATCGGCAACGCCACCGCCTCACCGCGCACCGCCACCTGCGCTACGCCCGTCGCCACCTCCTGGCGGCCCACCCCGGCGTCCTGGACCTCGCCCCCGACCTCCGTCCACCCACCACACCCAACCCGGCCCGAGCGACCAGGCGCCACCTCACGTCGTACCGGATCTCCTGTCCTGCAAGGCATTCCCTGCCCGGCGCACGGCACCTCCGCCTGCCCGATCATCGCCGCCTGTCCGCCTGCCGGCATCTCCATCGAGCCCGCCGGCAGCTGCAGAGGGGAGCCACTCATGGGCTGGAATAACCCAGCCGTCCCCTGGTCGGAGCTGGAGCGCAAGCTGTCGGGCCGGACGCGCCCGCCCGAGCCTGCCGACGAGTTGCTGGAGGCCGACGGCGGCGACGGCCCGGCCTGGTCGCGCCACCGCCCGCCGTACGACCCGGACCCGGCGCTGCGCCCACGCCGTCCCGAGGGACCGGTCGTGCCGTACGCCGAGCTGCACTGCCACTCGTACTACAGCTTCCTCGACGGCGCCTCCGCTCCGGAGCAGTTGGTCGAGGAGTCCGTTCGCCTCGGCCTGCACGCGCTCGCGCTGACCGACCACGACGGGTTCTACGGCGTGGTCCGGATGGCCGAGGCCGCGGAGGAGTACGGCGATCTCGGCACGGTGTTCGGCGCCGAGCTGTCGCTCGACCTGACCAAACCGCAGAACGGCGCGGCCGACCCCGAAGGCAGTCACCTGCTGGTGCTGGCCGAAGGCCAGGAGGGGTACCACCGGCTCGCCGGAGCGATCACCGAGGCCCAGCTCGCCGGTCAGGAGAAAGGCCGTCCGGTCTACGACTTGGAGGAGCTCGCCGATCACGGCAAGGACGACTGGCTGATCCTGACCGGCTGCCGCAAGGGCCTGGTCCGGCGCGCGCTCGAGCTCGGCGGGCAGGCGTACGGACCGGCGGCCGCGGCGCGCGAGCTCGACCGGCTGACCGCGCTGTTCGGCAAGGACCGGGTCGTCGTCGAGCTGATCGACCACGGCCTGCCGACCGACAGCAGCCGCAACGCCGTACTGGCTCGTCTCGCCGCCGAGCAAGGTCTCCCGGTCGTTGCCACGAACAACGTTCACTACGCCCAGCCCCGCGGGCACCGGCTGGCGGCCGCGGTCGCCTCGGTCCGGGCGCGCCGTTCGCTGGACGCGATGGACGGCTGGCTGCCCCCGGCCGGCACGGCGCACCTGCGGTCGGGGGAGGAGATGCTGGCCAGGTTCCACCGGTACGACGGCGCCGTGGCGCGCTCGGTCGAGCTGGCCGACCAGCTCGCGTTCAGCCTGCGCGCCGCCAAACCGAACCTGCCGCACCAGGAGGTCCCGCCCGGGTACACCCCGATGAGCTGGCTGTGGAAACTCTGCCAGGACGGCGTGAAGAAGCGGTACGCCGGCAAGCCGAAGCTGCGCGCCGAGGCCGAAGCGCGGGTCGACCGCGAGCTGAAGGTGATCCAGGAGCTGGAGTTCCCGGGCTACTTCCTGATCGTGCGCGACATCGTGATGTTCGCCCAGCGCCAGGGCATCCTCTACCAGGGCCGTGGCTCGGCGGCGAACTCCGTGGTCTGCTACGCGCTCGAGATCACCGCGATCGACCCGGTCTACTTCAACCTGCCGTTCGAGCGGTTCCTGTCCGCGGCCCGCGACGAGGAACCGGACATCGACGTGGACTTCGACTCCGACCGGCGCGAGGAGGTGATCCAGTACGTCTACCGCAAGTACGGCCGGCGCAACGCGGCCCAGGTCGCGAACGTGATCACCTACCGCCCGAAGCTCGCCGTCCGGGACATGGCCAAGGCGCTCGGCTTCAGCACCGGGCAGCAGGACGCGTGGTCGAAACAGGTCGACGCGTGGGGCGCGGTCCGCAGCAGCGTGGACCACGACATCCCCGAGCCGGTGGTGAAGCTGGCCGAGGAACTGCTGAAGTTCCCGCGGCACCTCGGCATCCACTCCGGCGGCATGGTGCTGACCGACATCCCGGTCGGCCACGTCGTACCGGTCGAGCACGCCCGCAAGGAGAACCGGACCGTTCTGCAGTGGGACAAGGACGACTGCGCCTGGATGGGGCTGGTCAAGTTCGACCTGCTCGGGCTCGGCATGCTCGCCGCGCTGCAGTACTGCATGGACCTGGTCCGGGAGCACCTCGGCGAGGACTGGACGCTGGACAGCATCCCGAAGGAGGAACGCGGCGTCTACGACCAGCTCGGTCACGCGGACTCGGTCGGCGTGTTCCAGGTGGAGAGCAGGGCGCAGATGAGCACGCTGCCGCGGTTGCGGCCGCGCAGCTTCTACGACCTGGCGATCGAGGTGGCGCTGATCCGGCCCGGCCCGATCCAAGGTGGCGCGGTGCACCCGTTCATCCGCCGCAAGCTGGGGGAGGAGCCGGTCACCTACCTGCACCCGAAGCTGGAACCGGTCCTCGCGCGCACGCTCGGGGTGCCGCTGTTTCAGGAGCAGCTGATGCAGATCGCGATGACGGTCGGCGGCTGCAGCGGCGAGGACGCCGACCTGCTCCGCCGCGCGATGGGGTCCAAACGCGGCGTCGAGAAGATCTCGTCGCTGCGCGCCAAGCTGTACGACGGCATGGCCGGGAACGGCATCACCGGCGAGCTGGCCGACCAGATCTACGAGAAGATCGAGGCCTTCGCGAACTTCGGCTTCGCCGAGTCCCACTCGATCAGCTTCGCCCTCCTCGTCTACGCCAGCACCTGGCTCCGCCTGCACTACCCGGCCGCTTTCCTGGCCGCCCTGCTCCGCGCCCAGCCGATGGGCTTCTACTCCCCGCAGTCCCTCACCGCCGACGCCCGCCGCCACGGCGTACAGGTCAACCGGCCCGACCTGCACCTGTCCCAGGTCCACGCGAGTCTTGAATCCGTTGTGGACTCCGGTGGATCTTCGACAGTGGTTGCCGCCACTGGGAACGCAGGGTGTTTGGAGCAGGACCAGCCGGAGGTGGGGGAGTTCGATCCGACGGTGCGGTTCGACTCGGACGTGCACCGGCGGGACGGGCGGTTGGCGGTGCGGCTCGGGCTGGCCGGGGTGAAGTCGATCGGCGAGAGCACGGCCGAGCTCGTCGTCGAGGAGCGGGAGAAGAACGGCGCGTACGCCGACATGGCCGATCTGGTACGCCGGACCGGGCTGACCGCCGTACAGCTGGAAGCGCTGGCGACGGCTGGTGCGTTCGACGGGTTCGGTCTGTCGCGCCGGCAGGCGCTGTGGGACGCCGGGCGGGCCGCGGAGGAACGCCCCGGTCACCTGTCCGGCGTGAGCAGCGTCGGTCCGCCCCCGACGCTGCCCGGGATGAGCGAGATGGAGACCACGATGGCCGACCTCTGGGCCACCGGGATCTCACCCGACGACCACCCGATCCGCCACGTCCGCGCCGCCCTCGACACCCGCGGCATCCTCCGCGCCAACCAACTCGCCACCGCCCCCGACGGCACCCGCGTCCTGGTCGGCGGCGTGGTCACCCACCGCCAACGCCCCGCCACCGCCTCCGGCGTCACCTTCCTCAACCTCGAGGACGAGACCGGCATGATCAACATCATCTGCTCCGGCGGCGTCTGGAACCGCTACCGCCGCATCGCCAGCGAATCCAGCGCCCTGATCATCCGAGGCCGCCTCGAACGCTCCCAAGGCGTCACCAACCTCGTCGCCGACAAACTGGAACGCCTCCCCCTGGCCGCCCGAACCACCTCCCGAGACTTCCGCTGAGGTGCATCTGGCCGGTTTGAAAACGAGCTTCCGCTGACGGGACATCCGACCGGTTGATGCCCGGCTTCTACACCTGCCGGGAACACGCCCGGGCAGGTGGCCTGCCGGTGCAGGGACGGTTGGCCGCCGCGCAACCGCCGGCTGCCGCGCAACCGCCGGATGCCGCGCAACCACCGGCCGCGGCGCAACCGCCGGATGCCGCGCAACCGCCGGATCACGTCGCCGGACGGCCAGCCCTCACCGGTTCCTGTGCTCCGCCGCACTACCCGGCGGCCGGTTCCCGTTCTCCGCCGCACCACCCGGCGGCCGGTTCCTGTGCTCCGCCGCACCACCCCGCGGCCGGTTCCCGTTCTCCGCCGCACCACC